>JARHVB010000006.1 GCA_029222685.1 Terripilifer ovatus
ATTCAAACTTTTTGATTCCTATCCGTTCACGGTTCGATTCCAGTCCGTACTCAATTTTTAGGCCCAAACAGACGGTCGATCCGACTTTTTCAGCAGCCTGCTAGTGATGAACAGCGTTGGAGAAAAACAATGGCTGCGGCTCATACCGCCGATTTGCGGCGGATGGTTCCTTCCAGTTTCGTCGCTTCGGCAATCGTGTTCGAGATCGTGCCGAACTTGCGGATATTGGTATGCAGCAGTTGGAGCCGCCGGTCGTTCTCGTCCGTATCGACGATGATCTCGTAGTCGATCGAGATCATTTTGGGCGGGCTGTCCTGCCGAACGCCGTGGAGTTTCACTCCAACACTACGGAATTCGAACTTGAGCATCGGTGCCACCCGTTCGACGCCTTTAATCATGCAAGCCGCGACCGCGGCGAGCAGCAGTTCGGCCGGGTTGAGCGCATCCTGACGCCCCTTCATGTCCGTGTCGAGGACGACCTCTGCGCGCTTGGCGGTCGCAAGACTGCCGTGAGCATCAATCCGGCGCGCCTCTAGGGTGTATTCCAGCATCGCATGCGCTCCATTTTCCGGACGGGGCCGTCGTCTGTCGAGCCTTGCGTGGACGGCCTTGCGTCCGGCCAATTTAACTATAAGCGACGTCGGCTGCTTTCGCCTGTGCCTCGATCGGCAGGGTGAGATCGAGCACCATCCGGCCCTCGATCTTGCCTGCCTTGAGTCTGGCGAAGATCGCGTTGATGTCGCCGAGCGGCGCCCTGGTGATTTCCGCCTTGATCTTGCCCTCGACCGCGAAGGCGATCGCCTCGTCGAGATCGCGGCGGGTACCGACGATGGATCCGCGCACGGTGATGCGCTTCAAGACGACATCGAAGATCGGCGTCGGGAACTCGCCCGGCGGCAGGCCGACGAGGGCGACGGTACCCTTGCGGCGCACCATCTGCAGCGCCTGCGAGAATGCCGGCGGCGAGACGGCCGTGACCAGAATGCCGTGTGCACCGCCGCCGGTTGCTTTCAGGACATCGGCCACCGCATCGCGTGAGCGGGCATCGATGGCGACATCGGCGCCCGTCGCCCGCGCCAGGGCGAGCTTGTCCGCAGCGACATCGAGCGCTACAACCTTCAGGCCCATCGCCTTGGCATATTGGATCGCGACGTGGCCGAGGCCGCCGATGCCGGAAATCGCCACCCATTCGCCGGGCCGCGCTTCGGTCTCTTTCAATCCCTTGTAGGTCGTGACGCCGGCGCAGAGGATCGGCGCTATCTGTGCGAAGTCGATACCGGCCGGAAGCCGCGCGGCGAAAGCCGCCGACGCGATGACATATTCGGCAAAGCCGCCGTCGCAGCTATAGCCTGTGTCATGCTGATGTTCGCACAGCGTTTCCCAGCCCGTCTGGCAATATTCGCAGCGCAGGCAGGCATCGTGCAGCCAGGCCACGCCGACCGGATCGCCGATCTTGAAATCGCTGACGCCCGGCCCGAGCGCGGCGACCACACCGGCGGCTTCATGGCCGGGAATGAAGGGCGGCACCGGTTTCACCGGCCAATCGCCCGAGGCAGCGTGCAGATCCGTGTGACAGACGCCGCAGGCGACGACCTTGACCAGCAGTTCGCCGGGGCCGGGCGTGGGAACCGGCACATCTTCGATGACCAGTGGCTTGCCGAACTGATGCACCACTGCAGCCTTCATCATCTTTGGCATGGTCGGTCTCCTCATCTGAAGAGTTCAGACTAGAGACGGCAGCGGATCCGGCCTTGCGCCAGATCAAACCGAAACGGGCATGGTTCGTCAGCGATTGCCGCGTCGTCTTTGTTCCAGCCGGCGCATGATCTCGGCGACTATCTCGGCCGGCTGGCCGCTGACATCCACAGTGATCGGATGCTCGTCCGCCGCAGGCTCCTCAAGGGTTGCAAGCTGCGTGTCGAGCAGCGCCGCCGGCATGAAATGCGCCGGCCTTGCTTCCATGCGGCGGCGGATGAGATCGTGCGATCCCATCAGGTAGACCAGCGTTACATCCGGCCGATCGCCGATAATGACGTCCCGGTAAGAGCGCTTCAGCGCCGAGCAGGTCATCACGATGGACTCTCCGCGCGCGCGGCAACCGTCGACATCTTCAGCGATCGTCCGCAGCCACGGCCATCGGTCCGCATCCGTCAGCGGCGTGCCGCTGCGCATTTTCTCGATATTCGCGGCTGGATGCAGGTCATCGCCTTCCTGAAACCGGCAGCCGAGCGCAGTCGCGAGCAATTTCGCGACAGTGGTTTTGCCGGATCCGGAAACTCCCATGACGATGACAATGACAGGTCTGGTCATACTTCCTTTCGGGCTGTGTCGACAAATCGCGGCAGGCGCTTGCCTCTTCCGGTGCGCCGGTGGCATTGTTGCAGTATAGCCGCGATGGGCGGCTGAAAATACACATCACCTGTCGGCCAAGAGGAAACGTCATGTTCGCCCGCATCGCAGCTGCCTGCCTGTCCACCGCTGTTCTGTTCTCCCAATCCGCGCCGGCGGTTGCTGCCTATCCGGATCGGCCGGTGCGCATCATGCTCGGCTTTGCTGCCGGGGGCGGCGCCGACATCATGACGCGCTGGTATGCGGAAAAGCTTGGCAAACTGTCCGGCGGCACGTTCGTCGTCGAGAACAAGGTCGGAGCCTCGGGCAATCTTTCGCTCGAAGCTGCCGGGCACGCCAAACCGGACGGACTGACGCTTCTGTTCTCCGCCACCGTCGGCACGGCCGGCAATGCCTCCCTGTTTCATAAACTGCCGATCGACGTGCAGAAGGATATCGTCCCTATCGCCGGTTTCGCCGAGACACCGTTCGTTCTGGTTGTCGCTCCCGATGCCGGGATCAACTCCGTCGCGGACCTCACCGCGTTCATCAAGGCAAAAGGCGCCCGCGCCACCTATGGCGCAGCCACCGGTAGCGCCATTGCGGCGGCGGCGCTCTACCTCAATGCCATCGGCGCGGAGGCGACCTATGTCGGCTACAAGGCGACGTCGAATGCGGTCCAGGACGTGACGGGCCGGCAGATCGACTTTGCCTTCGCCGACGTCGTCTACGCCACCGGTCAGGCACGGCAGAACCGCGTGAAGATCCTCGCCACCTCGTCCGGCTCGCAATCCCCCAACCTGCCGGGAATTCCCACACTCAAGGAAACCACGGGCGCGAAGACCGGCGACATCGTTGCCGTGTGGGGCGTCTGGGCGCCCACAGGAACGCCTCCCGAGATGCTGCAGCAACTCGAGCGCTGGACGCTCGACATCACCAACATGCCCGAGACACAGAAATTCCTGACCGAGCAGGGCGCAACCCCCCGTCCCCTGAATGCCGCGGACTACAAAGCAAATTTCGAGACAGCGCTCGGCGCCTGGAAGGACGCGGTGCGCATCGGCAAGATCGAGGTACAGTGATCGGCGTAACAAGACCGGGTGACTGGCATCGGTTTCCTGCGTTCTCACGAGAATCCTTTGTTCTAGGACTCTGTCGATTCAAGCGACGGCGGGCTTCGGTCAACGGTGAGGGCGATGCAGACTGCCGACGCAATGGCGAGGCCGGCAAAGGCGATTGCCGCGCGATGGAAGCCGGGTAGAAGCATGTCCGATCGTTCGGCCAATAGCTTTCCAAGCAGCGCCGTGATCAGGAGACCGCCAACTCGCGATATCGCACTGTTGATGCCCGACGCCGCTCCCGCGTGGGCATCATCGACCGAGGCGAGAATAGCCGTCGTCAGCGGAGCGGCAATCGCCGCCATGCCGATGGCCGTGAGCAGGATACAGGGGGAGACCTCGCTCCAATAGGCGGCTTCGGGGCCGATCCGCAACCCCAGGAGGAAGCCTGCCGCAACCGTGAGCGAACCGGCAATCAGCAGCCATCGCGCGCCAATCCTTCCAGCTAAAGCCCCGGTGAAAGGGCCCGCGACCATCATGATGATCGAGAACGGCAGGAGCGCCGCGCCGGCTGTGGTGGCGGGGTATCCGGCAGCCTCAATCAACAGGTACGGGATGAGCACGAAGAACCCGCCCAGGGCGCCATAGATCATCAACGTTGCAAGGTTCAATCCGACGAAGGACCGTGATTCGAAGAGTGCCGGCGGCACCATCGCATCGGGGCCCCGAGCCATTTCCTGGCGCAGGAAGCCTGCTGCCAGAATAATTCCCGCGCTCAGCAAAGTTATCGACGCGCTACTCCATCCCCGCGGACCGGCTCCGATCGTGAGCGCCCACACCATTGCGCCAAGGGCACCGGTGGCGAGCAATGCGCCCGGCAAATCGAGCCGTCCCGTCTTGTCTGTCTCCTGATCGCGAACGAACAGGAGGGCGAGCGCAATCGCGATGACCGCGAAAGGCAGGTTGATGTAAAAGATGGCGCGCCACCCCACCGTGTCGATCAACCAGCCGCCTAGAACGGGACCAAAGGCGCTGGCCATGGAAGCCGTCGCCGCCCATAGACCAACCGCGCGCCCACGGGCCTCGCCCTGAAACGTCTGTCCGAGTATCGCCAGACTGTTGGGCAAAAGAAGCGCCGCGCCGATCCCCTGGAGCGCTCGGGAAACCAGCAGCCAGCCGAGGGTTGGCGAGAAGGCGCAGGACGCGGAGGCAATTGCGAACGTGGCCACGCCAAGCACAAGGATCGATTTCCTGCCAAAACGATCTCCGAGCGCGCCACCGAAGAGGAGCAAAGCGCTGAGCGGCAGCAGATATGCATTGACCACCCATGGAAGTTCCGCTGATGCTCCGGCGAGGTTGTTTCCGATGGCCGGCAAGCCGACAGCGACGACAGATCCGTCGACGAATGCCAGGCTCGAAGCAAGAATTGTTGTGAGCAGGATGAGGTAACGGGTCAGGGGCTGTTCACTTTTTCGACCTGGATGGCCGTATACTAAAGCATTTTCGAGCGAAGTGGATGCCGGTTCGCGTGAAGAAAATGCGTCAAAACAAAAACCTAGAGCTCGGTTCTGATTCCATCAGAACCGAAAAGCTCTAGCCTTCGTGCTCGAGCCTCGGTCAAGCGATGAGTTTCAGGCCGTCTTGGCGGACGCTATGCCGTCAGCCACACAGACCGTGTTGCGAGCCTTCGGCTCTAGAAGGGTCGATGCTGAGCGAACAAGGGCCGCCTAAACGTAGTGCGGCCGCTCCTTGACATAATGCGCGCGCATCGCCGGGCGGTACTTTTCCATTTCGGCGAAATTGAGCTGCACCGGCGGTTTCTGGTCCTTGGGCAACATGCTGAAGAAGACGTTGCCCTCGACTTCTTTCGCGAAGCTTGCCTTGGCCTGCGAGACGACATCGGGATTTCGAAAACATTCGAGAACTGCGGAAGCCAGTACTTTCGATCCTGCAACGACGCCCTTGTGTGCGATCGACGTCGCCAGGGCAACGCCCGCGGCCCAGTGGTGATAGTTGATGTTGGGGATGTTGGAGGGGAAGTAGAACTTCACCATCGGCACCTTCCAGGAGACGTCACCCGCGTCATTGGCGGATGTCTTCTGCCCGGCCGGTCCTTTCATGCGCGTCACCTTGCGGCTGAGCCCCTCGACCGGCACGTCGGCCCGCTTTTGCAGCGTTCGCGCCAGTTCGTCCTCCTCTGCCGACCAGTCCGGCGGGCCGATGCGTTCGTATTCCGCCTGCATCAATTCCGCCAGGGTTTGGTTGCCGCGGACGGGCCAGACGGCGCTCTGCACGTCGACATCGACGCTCGTGTTCGTCATCATGGCCGCGCCTTCCGCGACCTTCTTCGCCCGCTCGAAGACCGCCGTCGCGCCCTTGGCGTCCGGCGCGCGGAAGTACCACCAGATGGCCGCCGTTTTCGGGATGACATTCGGCTGCTGGCCGCCATTGGTGATCACCCGCTGGCATTGCGTTCCCGGCAACATGTGCTCGCGATATTCGGCCATGCCGACATCCATCAGCACCACTGCATCGAGGGCGTCGCGTCCCTTCCAGGGCGACACGCCGGCATGGGCCGTCTCACCGTGGAAGGTGAAGATCGCCGAGATCAGGGCGCTCTGGACGAGGCCGTATCCGGCCCCGAACTGGGCGCCGATGTGGGGCGTGAAGGCCACGTCGACATCGTCGAAATAGCCGTCGCGGACGAGATAGGGACGGCTGACAAGCTGCTCCTCGGCCGGCGCGCCGAATATTTTCAGCGTTCCCTTCAAATCGAACTTCTCCATCGCCGCCTTCGCGGCAAGGGCGCTCGTCACCAGCACGGAACCGTTGCAGTTGTGGCCCTCGCAATGGCCCGGTGCATTCTCGACGATGGCGGCCGGCTCGGGAACGCCGGGCTGCTGCGAATTGTCGGGATTGGAATCGTATTCCGTGTGTACCGCCACCACCGGCGAGCCGGAGCCGTAGGTGGCGCAGAAGGCTGTCGGAAAGCCGCCGATACCACGCTCCACCTTGAAGCCGCCCTCCTCCAGGAGCGATGTCATCAGCGCGCTGGTCTCGCGCTCCTGCATGCCGAGTTCACCGAAATAGAAGATGCTGTCGTTCAGCAGGGCCGCAGCGCGGGCGTTGCGGTCCACGTACTGAGCAGCGAACTCCTTTTCGGGTGTCGCGTTGTTTGTTTCGCTCATCGCACTCTCCTCAGCGCTTCGCCTGCGGCCCTTCGAGGTCCATGATCATTTGGGCGAGATCGCGGCGGCGGGCGAACCAGACGCCTTCCTTCGCCTGCACATACTGGATGGCGCGTTCGAAGATGGGCATCAGGGTCGGGCGGCCGCCGAGGTCACAGTGCAGCAGCAGGTCGATCCACTTCGGGCTGCCGCGGCGGCCTTCCTCGTAGAGGAAATCGAAAGTCTCCTTGAAGCCCTCGTAATAGGCGCTCGGCGGATTCTGCGGCTTCTGCCAGATGATCAGGTCGTTGGTCGGAAAGTTGATGCGCGGCAGGATGACCAGCGGCTTCGTGCCGACATTTCGAACAAACGGCAGATCGTCCGAGGCATCGTCGCCATTCCACAGAAAGCCTTCGTCGACCATGTATTGCATGGTGCGCGCCGAGCCGACGCTGCCCGGGCTCACCCAGCCCACGGGCTTCTCTCCGTAGCCTGCTGCGATGGCCTGCGACGTCTGGCGGATGGATTTCAACTCGCCGTCGGGATCGTCGTCGCTCGTATGCACGTCATTGGCCCAGCCGTGTCCGGCGGCTTCATGGCCGTTGTCGCGCATGGCGCGCATGATGTGGGGATGCCGCTCGGCGGCCAGGCCGCCGACATCGAATGTGGCATGGAGCTTGTGGCGCTTCAGGCTGTCGAGAATGCGCCAGAAGCCGACCTTCGGGCCATATTCCGCATAGGACAGCGAGAAATGATTGGGTCTTCCGGGCTTAGCGGAGGCATGGCCATAGTGGCCGTGGTACATGAACGCCTCGAAGGCGATCGTCACGCTCACGCAGATGCGTGCATCACCGGGCAGTTTGATAGGCGGGCGCGGCCCCAGATAGGTTTCCATCCTGTTTTCCTCCATCGGCGTTGGCCGGCGCAAGCTCGCGCCAGCGATGACAGGCCACGCTGGACCCTGTTTCGGCCTGTTCCAGGTCAGGCTTCTGTGTACGGCAGATATCCACGGCGAAGGCGCAACGCGGATGAAAGGCGCAGCCGGGAATGTCCTGGCCGAGGCCCGGCGGATCACCCTCAAGGGCAACGACCGGAACACGCGTCGAAAGCCGCGGCGTCGCTGCCACAAGCGCACGGGTATAGGGATGGCGCTGCGCGGCGAAGATATCCTGCGACAGGCCGGATTCGATGATGCGACCGCGATACATCACTGACACCCGGTCGCACATCAGGCGCACCACCGACATGTCATGGGAGATGAACAGGTTCGTCAGTTGGAACGATGTCTTCACGTCCTGCAGGAGCCGCAGCACGGCGGCCTGAATCGAAAGATCGAGGCCAGCCGTCGGTTCGTCGAGAATGACGATTTTCGGCGCGAGCAGCATGATGCGCGCCAGGGCCACGCGGCGGAGCTGGCCGCCGGAGAGCTGGTGCGGGTAATGCGTTTTCACGGCGAGATCGAGGCCGACAGCGCCGAGCATGCGGTCGATGACAGCCTCGTCGCCTGCAACGCCGGAAAGCAGATGCGCTTCGCCCAGCGTCCGTCCGATGCTCCACCAGGGATCGAGCGCGCCTACCGCATCCTGGTGCAGATATTGGATGGCGCGGCGCGCCCGGCGCGCGGCTTTCGGCGCAAGTCCGTCGACGCGCTGGCCTTCGAGTCGAATCTCTCCCGCGGTCTCCCGCAACAGGCCGAGCAAGGTGCGCCCCAGGGTCGTCTTTCCGCAGCCCGATTCACCGACGAGGCCGAGAGTCTCGCCACGATGCAATTGCAGGGTGACGTCGTCGACGGCGCGGGTTCGCGGCCGCGCACGCTGGAGAAACCCGGCCTTGCCGCCGAGTATCATCGTCAGATTGCGCGCCTCAAGGATGACATCAGGCATCGGCGGGCACTCTTGCGGCTATGGAACCGCTGACGGCCCAGCATTGGACGGAATGATCGGCTTCGAGCATTTCCGCCTTCGGACGTTGCGTACTGCAGATGGGAAGCACGGCAGGACAGCGGGGGCCGAAGCGGCACCCCGGCGGCATGCGGGCGATGCCGGGCACGATGCCTGGAATGCCTCGCAGCGCGCCGGCCCTGTCCGGATGGCAGTCGAGCAGCAGGCGCGTGTAGGGATGGCGCACACCCTCGAGCATGCGTTTGTGGGAAAAGCTTTCGACGGTCTGCCCGGCATACATGACACTGACCCGATCGCAATATTGCGCGACGAGGCCCAGATCGTGGGTGACGAGAATGACGGCCGTATTCATCTCCCGCGCCAGTTCTTCCAGAAGTGCGAGGATCTGCTGTTGGGTCGTCACGTCGAGCGCGGAGGTCGGCTCGTCGGCGAGCACGAGATCGGGCTTGCAGGCGATCGCTGCCGCGATCATCAGCCGCTGCAACTGGCCGCCGCTGAATTCATGGGGGAAGCGCTTCAGCGCCGTATCCGGCGCGGGAATGCGCACGCGCTCCATGAGTTCGAGAAGGCGGGCGCGATGGGCAGAGCGCGAGCGGCCAATCTCCGGCGGCGCATGCCAGCGCATGATCTCCAGCATCTGCGAGCCGACGCGGAAGAGCGGATTGAAGGACTGGAAAGGATCCTGCGGAATGAAGCCGATGCGTCCGGCCCGGATGTCGCGGCTCAGGACCGCCTCGTCGAGATCGAGAAGGTTTTGTCCGCCGAACTCGATGCGTCCTCCCAGTACGCGCGCGCCCGCTGGCATGAGGCCGAGAATGGCCCGCACGAGCGTCGATTTCCCGCAGCCGCTCTCACCGACGAGACCGAGGATTTCACCGCGCGCGACCTCGAGATCGACGCCGTCGAGCACAGTGGCCAGCCCGGTTTCGGTGCGGAATGCAAGAGCGAACTGCGCCACGCGCAGCAATGGATCCGAAGCGCTCATCTGGCACGCCTCAATCGCGGATCGATGATGTCGCGCAGGCCGTCGCCCAGCAGATTGAAGCCGAGCACAGCGAGGAAGATCGCAAGGCCGGGGAAGCTCACCAGCCACCAGGCTTCCGGCAGATGCTGCCGGCTGTTGGCGATGGCCGCACCCCAGTCTGGGGTGGGCGGCGGCACGCCGATGCCGAGAAAGCCGAGCACCGCGGCGGTCATGATGATGTAGCCGAGGCCGACGGTGACGCGCACGATGATCGGCGAGGCGATGTTGGGCAGGATGTGCATGAAGACGATGCGCGTGCTGCCGGCTCCCATCGATTCCAGCGCCTCGACGAAGGTCGCCGTCTTGGCGCTGCGCGTTTCCGAATAGACGTTGCGGCAGAAGTGCGGCCAGTAGGTCAGGCTGAGCGCGAGAATGGCGCCGCCGATGCCGGCGTGCAGCAATTGCGCCAGCGCGATCGCGAGAATGAGGCTTGGAACCGCCAGGAAGACATCGGTTACCCGCATGACGGCTTCGCCAAAGCGCCCGCCGTGATAGCCGGCCAGAAGCCCGAGCGGCACGCCGACGAACATGGCGGCCGCGGCGACGCCGACCGCCACGCCAAGGGCGTTGCCGGTGCCCAGGATGACGCGCGTGAGAATGTCCCGTCCGAAATCGTCGGTGCCGAACCAGTGGTCCCAGCTCGGGGGCTCCAGCCGGGAGAGAATGTTGGCTTCGAACGCATCGTCAGGGTAGGGCACGATGAAGGGGCCGATGATCGTCAGAAGAATAGCAAACAGGATGATGACGAGGCCGATGAGGGCCGCCCGGTCGCGCGCGAACAGACGCAGGATATGCATCAGAGCTGCTCCAGGATGCGAGGGTCCACCGCGGCGTGGACGAGATCGACCAGGATGTTGATCAGCGCGTAAACGCAACCGACGATCAGGACGACGGCGAGCGTCGCCTGGTAATCGGCGGTCGCGATGGACAGGACGGCATAGCTGCCGAGGCCCGGCCAGTCGAAGATCGCCTCGATAACAACGGCGCTGCCGAGGATGGCGCCAAGCAGCAGGCCGATCTGCGTCACCGGCGTGACGAGCGAGTTGCGCAGCACATATTTGCCCATCAGGACCAGGCGCGGATAACCGACCGCGCGTTCGTAGAAGACATATTCCCGGCGCAAGGTCGACAGCACGGCCGCGCGGGTGAACCGCATGATCGTGGCGAGCGGCGCGACGGCGAGCGCGAAGCCCGGCAGGATGAGATGCGCAAATGCGTCGCGGAACAGATCGAGGCGACCCGCCATCAATGAATCGATGACGATCATGCCGGTCACGAAGGGAGGCGGGGTCAACCCTTGAGAGAGGCGCCCATGCACCGGAAGCAGATCGAGCTCCATGCTGAAGGTGAACTGCAGCATGATGGCCAGCCAGAAGGATGCAATCGCCAGGCCGCCGATGGAGATGATGCGCAGCACGTGATCGAGCCAGCGGTTGTGAAAATAGGCGGAGATCACGCCGAGTGGAATGCCGATCGCGGTGGCGAGCGTCATGGCGAAGAGGGTCAGTTCAAATGTCGCCGGCATGCGCTCGATAATTTCGGTGCTGATCTGGCGTTGAGTCATGTAGCTGACGCCCAGCGAACCGCTCGCCAGTTGCGAGACATAGCGGATGAACTGCTCCAGGATGGGTCTGTCGAAACCATAATGCTCGCGCAAGGCCTGGATCTGCTGCGGTGTCGCCTGATCGCCGGCGAGGACGGCAGCGGGGTCTCCCGGCACGGCATGGATCAGAATGAAGGTGAGCAGCACCAGCCCGAACAGAGCCGGAATCGCGAGCAGGAGACGTCTGACAATGAAAAGAGACACATATACCTCGCTCTCAGCGGCTCCCTCGAATTCGCACGGCCTCCTACTGCGACAGGCTCATAAGGCGAAAATCCGCGCCGCTCCCGACCGGTGAGAACTTGTAGCCGTCGACCCGCTTGTTCAGCCCGCGATATTCAATGGCATTGTAGATCCACAGGGCGGGCGCATCCGCGACAATGAGCCGGCTAGCCTCCTCGTACAACGCCCGGCGCTTCTCCTTGTCGTTCAAGACGATAGCCTGGCGCAGAAGGGCATCGACCTTCTCGTTCTTGTAGAAGGCCGAACCTTTCCATGTACCGTGGAATTGCGAGTCGTACATTTCACCGATCCAGTTCGATGGATCGATGAAGAAGGCGCTGACCCAGTGGAACCACATGTCCGGAGCCGTCGACTGATTGGCGGCCATGGAGGCCAAATTCGGAAAGAACGTGTCCTTGATCTCGACCTTCAATCCAAGCGGCCGAAGATTGCTCTGCAGAAGCTGCATCGACAGATAGGTGTCGCGCGTATTGGTGAAGCCATAAACTGTCAGTGGACGCGAGAAGTCCACGCCGTCCTTGCGTGCGAGTTCCAGTTCTTCCTTGGCCTTGGTGAGATCGTACTTGTAGGGAACGAGGTCCTTGGGATTGCCCCAGAGATTTTGCGGGATCGGACCCGGATTGCGGACGACGGTCCCTTCGCGCAGCTTGTTGATGAAGCCGTCGTAGTCGAACGCGTAGCTGATCGCCTTGCGGAAGTGGATGTTGTCGAATGGCGGCCGCGCATTGTTCATCGTGAGGACGAAGGTGCGCATGCTTTCGTCGGCGCTGACTTTGACATTCTCGCCCTTGCGAATTCTGGCGATTGACTCGGCTCCGATGCGTGTGTCGGTGGCATCGACCTCGCCCTTCAACAGCGCCAGCGCCAGGGTGGTCGCCTCCTTTATCGTCGTGATGTTGACCTGCTTGATCGGGTGCGCGGGGAACGGCAGGAAGTAGTCGGGAAACCACGTGAGTTTCGAGATCTGTGAGGGCCGGAAGCCGTCGGGCTCGGCGCGGTAGGGGCCCGAACCCGCGTCGTTGCCGGCAACCCATGTTGCAGCCCAGTCGTTTCCGGAGACATGGGATTCAACCAGCTTCTTGTCGACGATGCCCACCAGCGGGATCGCCGCCAGGAACGGAGCATAAGGCCGGTCGAGCACCATGCGTACGGTCGATTGATCCAATGCGGATATGTTCTCGCTCTTCAGGATCGGCCAGAACGGCGCCGCAGGCGCCTGTTTCATACCGATCAAGCGACGGAAGCTGTAGACGACATCTTCCGCCGTCAGCTCGCTGCCGCTGTGAAACTTGACGCCTTTGCGTAAATTGAAAGTCCAGGTCAGACCGTCGTCCGAGACCGTATGGCCGGTGGCGATGGAGGGAACCAGATCGAGCCCATCGTAGCGGTAGAGCGTGTCGTAGAGATTGATCTTCGCCGTGACGTCGGTGGTCGATCGCGTGGTGTGTGGGTCAAGCGTGTCGGCCGCGCCTTCGCCCCAGTTCAGAATTTCGTTGCGCTGGTAGTCCGCCGCGCGGGCGGGTGATCCGATGATCGTTCCGGCCAGAAACAGAGTCAGGATCACTTGTCCCAAGCGCATGGTGCTTGTGTCTCCGAGGTTAAGAAGATGACGAAGGAGCGCATGCCATGCGCTAGTTCATATGTCTTTCACAAATAAAACTACCCCAGCAGGGATGCTTGTCAAGATAAGAGCATGATGCCGTGACTTGAGCTTGCCAACGCGCAATCTCATGCGATGATCGGATCTTCTCGCGCGAGGATCATCATGAACAGAATGCTGCACCTGGGTGTCTTCGTACTGGGTACGGGAAATCACACGGCCGGATGGCGTTATCAGGGTGCCGATGACAGCTTTCAGGATATGGCTGTCGTGAGGCGCATCGCGGCGACGGCCGAGCGCGGGTTTTTTGATCTTCTGTTCGTCGGCGACGGGCTCGCCGCCAATCTGGGTTCCCATCCCTCCTATACGGTACGGCTTGAGCCCTTGACGATGTTGGCTGCTGTCGCCATGACGACAACGCATGTGGGCCTCGGCGCCACGATGTCGACGACATATAGCGATCCCTTCACTGTGGCGCGCGTCTTTTCTTCGCTCGATCACATCAGCAACGGCCGCGCGGCATGGAATGCCGTGACCACGGCATCCTCCGCCTCGGGCGGAAACTTCGGCCGCAAGCATCCCGATCACGAGCAACGCTATGCGATCGCCGAAGAATTCATCGAAGTGGTCAGGGGCCTCTGGGACTGCTGGGACGATGATGCCATCGTCGCGGACAGGGCAACGGGCCGGTATGTCGATAAAGCGAGGGTTCGCACGCTCAATCACGAGGGCCGCTTCTTCTCCGTGCGCGGTCCGCTGAATGGCGGGCGCAGTCCGCAGGGCCAGCCGATCATTTTGCAGGCAGGCGGCTCAAATCGTGGGCAGGATCTTGCAGCGCGAACGGCGGATGTCGTCTTCTCCGTCGTTCAGGATTTCGAGGAGGCCCGGCAGGCCTATGCCGGACTGAAGGAACGCGTGCGCCGCTTCGGCCGCAATCCCGACGAGGTCAGTGTCCTGCCCGGCGTCATGCCGATCGTCGGGCGCACGGACGCGCATGCGCGAGAAATACTCGACACGCTTCAGAGCTATGTGGACTCGACGGAAGGACTGGCCATGCTGTCGGGCCGGCTCGGCACCGACATCTCCAAATATCCCCTTGACGGCCCGATACCCGATCTGCCGCTGCCCGATACGTCGCATGGTTTCGCCCGTGCGATGCTGGCGAAAGCGCAGCGCGATCGCATGAGCTTGCGCGATCTCTATAACCTTACGGCGGCGGCGCGCGGCCATTGGGTCCTCACCGGCTCGGCAATCACGATTGCGGACACACTCGAAAAGTGGTTCGTCGAAGGAGCCGCGGACGGCTTCAATATCATGCCGCCGTACTTTCCGGGTGCGTTCGATGATTTTGTCGATCAGGTCGTGCCCGAACTTCAGCGGCGCGGGATCTACCGCACGGCCTATTCAGGCACCATGTTGCGGGACCATTTCGGCTTGGCGAAGCCCGCCTGCGGAGACACCATGAAGACCATGCTGCAGGTCAGGTCCTGATGGCACGGGATGGCGCTTTTGCGCAGAGTCGATCGGCCTTGGAAACGATCGGGCAGGAGGGTATGTAGGTTTCATAACTCGATCTGGAGGATCCGATGAATCCCGATGGCCGGATGCGCCTCGCTGCCTATTATAATCCCACCGGCCATCATGTCGCGTCGTGGCGTCATCCGCGCGCGCAGGCGGACGCCTCGTTCAATATCAAGCATTATGTCGAGATAGCGCGGACTGCGGAGCGCGCCAAGTTCGACCTCCTGTTCTTGGCCGATGCCAATGCGACGCGCGAAGCGGCGGTGGAAGCCATCTCGCGCTCGGTGCAGTTCGTGGCGCATTTCGAGCCGATGACCCTGCTTTCGGCGCTCGCGCTGGTGACGGAGAAAATCGGCCTTGTCGCAACAGTGTCGACCAGTTGGAACGAGCCCTATCATATCGCACGCAAGTTCGCGTCCCTCGATCATATTTCATCGGGCCGGGCCGGCTGGAACATCGTGACGTCCGGCCAGGATGTCGAGGCACAGAACTTCGGCAAGCAGTCTGCCTACGATCATCACGATCGCTACGTCCGGGCCCGTGAGGTCGTGAAGATCGTGCTTGGCCTGCTCGATAGCTGGGAGGACGACGCCTTCGTTATCGATACCAAGGAAGGGCTGTACTACAACCCGGCCAAGCGGCACGATCTCCACTGGAAGACCGACATGTACAGCGTGCGCGGGCCGCTCAATGTGCCGCGCGCGCCGCAGGGTTATCCGCTTCTCGTTCAGGCCGGCGGTTCGGATGACGGGCGTGAGACGGCTGCCATGTTCGCCGAGGCCATCTTCAGTCCGCATCTGAACATTCCAGCGGCCAAAGCCTATTACGACGACGTGAAGGGCCGCATGACGAAATACGGCCGCAACCCGGACCATTGCAAGATTTTGCCGGGCCTGAGCGTGATCTGCCGTCCGACGCAGGCAGAGGCGGACGCGGACTACGACTATCTGCAGTCTCTCATCCATCCCATCGTCGGCCGGGAAATGCTGAACACCATGCTGGGCCACAAGATCGATCTGACCAAGCTCGATCCCGATTCCTATCTGCCGGAGATGCCCGACCACGACGGCGGGCATTACGCCAGCATTCTGGAAATGGCGCGCCGCGAGAACCTGACCATCCGCCAGCTTGGCCAGCGCGTCGCCGGCGCCCGCGCCAAGAACGTCATCAAGGGCTCGCCGGAGTTCATCGCCGATTACATGCAGGAATGGTTCGAGGCGGAATGCTGCGACGGCTTCACGATCATGCCCGCCTATATTCCCGGCGCGCTCGATGACTTCTGCGAAATGGTCGTGCCGATCCTGCAAAAGCGCGGCCTGTTCCGGACCGAATATGAGCATGACACGCTGCGCGGCCATCTCGGTGTTCCCCGGCCGGCGAACCAATATGTTGCCGACAATCAGTTCTCGGCCGTTCCGGCCCGATTGCCCGATGCTGCGGAGTAGATTTGGACCTGGCGCTTCATCTGCCGAAAGCGCGGTCGCTTACGAGTTTATGGGACAACCAGCTCGCGTTTCAATGTTTCGAGAAGCGACTGCCAAAGGCCGATTGAATCGATGTTGGGGCGTACGACCGCTTCGACGAGAAGGCTCGGCAACTGCTGGCGTATGTCGAGCAGGACAAGCCGGCCGTCGCTAACCTCGGTCTCCACCACGTTCCAGAGCGTGCAGGCGATGCCGATGCCGTGCAATGCGGCGTTCTTGACCGCCACGGAATCCTGCAGGTGCAGGATAACACGATAGTCCCGTAGCCCGATGGAATTGAGCGCCCGGCGGATCAGGCCGCTGAACCGGCTTTTGTCGAGACTGCCGACGAAGGCATAGGCGGCGAGATCCTCGACCGGGATATTGCGGCGCCTGGCCAGGGGATGGCCGGCGTTTGCCACCAGGACGAGTTTCTGCCGGCCGATGATCAATGGCGTGTCCGACAAGCTGCCGTCCGCAAAGAGAATGGCCGCGTCCACGCGGCCGGACTTGTAGAGATCGGCGACGGCTTCCTGGGTCTCGCTGTGGATGGAGATACGGGCGGCCGGGTTGGTCCTCAGGAAAGACGCAAGACCGCGCGGCATCGCATAATTCGCGACGTTGCGCTGAACCGCGATCGAAAGGACATTGACGCTCTCGGCCCCGAGCCTGCGCAACTGATCGCTGAGCTCGGTTCGATGTGACGCGCTCTGGCAGGCATAACTGAATAGGGCTTCCCCCGCCGCCGTGGGTTCGTTCTTATGGCCGCGGCGGCGCAGGAACAGGCTGGCGCCGAGCTCCTTCTCCAGCGCACGGACATGCGCCGTCACCGACGGCTGCGAAATTCCGAGCCAGTCGGCAGCGGCGTTCACGCCGCCACGCTCGATGATGGCCCGAAAGACGTCGAGGCGGCGGCCGCTGGCGGAAATGCTCATATAATAGCCTTTATGCTATTACTCTAAAAGTCTCCCCGGTGATTGTCAAACGACCGCTACCGCTGCGAAATAGGCGAAATGATTGGGGAGGCAGCGCTTGCTTTTCGTCGCGGTTGATATTGGTGGCACTTTTACGGATCTGGTCGGCTTCGATGATGCCGACGGGCGGCTCTATCAGGCGAAGAGGCTGACGACTCCCGACAATCTGGTGCGCGGCGTTCTCAATTGCATTGCCCGCAGCGGCATGGATATCGGCGTCATCACCAAGCTGATCCATGGCTCGACGGTTGCCATCAACACGCTCATCGAGCGCAAGGGCGCGCGCACCGCCCTCCTGGTCACCAAGGGCACGCGCGATGTCTACGCGATCGGCCGCGGCAACCGCCCGGAGGCCTATAACCTTTTCTTCGAGCGCACAGCGCCACTGGTGCCGCGCCGCGCCATCTATGAGGTCGACGAGCGTCTGCTTGCCGGCGGAGCCGTCCACAAGGAGATCGATCGGGGCGAAGTCGCCGCGATCGCCGACAGGATCAATGCCGAAGGGTATGAATCGGTCGCCGTCTGCTTCCTGCATTCCTTCTCCAACACGGCCCATGAGCGGGCCGCCGGTGAAGCCCTGCGCGGCAGGCTGAATGGCGCCTATGTCTCCCTGTCGCACGAGATCATGCGCGAGTATCGCGAATACGAACGCATCTCGACCACCTCCGTCAACGCCTACATCGGTCCCAAAGTCAGCGGCTATGTCGGCACGCTCGAATCCTCGCTCAACGACCATGGCTTCCAGGGCGAACTGTCGATCATGCAGTCGAACGGCGGTGTGATGTCGCCGGAGATCGCCGCCCGTCGGCCGGTCATGATGATGGAATCAGGCCCGGTCGGAGGCATCATCGCCGGCGCCGAGATCGCGCGCATGCTGGGCTACGCCAATGTCATCTCGTTCGACATGGGCGGCACGACGGCCAAGGCCAGCCTCGTGCGCGACTCGGTCGCCGCCATGGCAGAGGGCTATTACGTCGGCGGCTACGAGAGCGGCTGTCCCGTCATGATCCCGGTGGTCGATGTGATCGAAGTGGGCGCCGGTGGCGGCAGCATCGCCTGGATCGACGAGGTCGGGGCCCTGAAGGTCGGCCCGCGCAGCGCCGGTTCCGATCCGGGGCCGATCTGCTACGGGTCTGGCGGCACGCAGCCGACCATCACCGATGCCAATGTTTCGCTCGGCCGCATCGGCGCCGGGGAGTTTCTGGGCGGCGAGATGAAGCTCGACGCGGAGGCGGCAACGCGCGGCATCAACAAGGCTGTCGCCGGTCCTATCGGCCTTGCGCCGGCAGACGCCGCGCGCGCCATCGTCGACATTGCCGTCGCGAAAATGTCGCTCGCCGTGCGCCAGGTCTCCGTCGAAAAGGGCTACGACCCGCGCGATTTCGCCATGGTGGCATCCGGCGGCGCCGGACCGCTGCATGCGGTGGCGATCGCCAGGGATCTGCGGATTCCCCTGGTGGTCATTCCGGCCTTCCCCTCGCACTTCTCCGCCATGGGCATGCTCATGGCGGACGAGCGGCACGACGCCGTGCAGACCTATCCGGCTGCCCTCGCGATGCTCGACTTTGCCGATCTCCTGCGCGCGGTCGACGAGCTTGAGGCCGAACTGCTGCGCATGTGCCGCGCCGAAGGCGCTGGCGTGCAGATCCAGCTCGATCTGCGCTATGTCGGCCAGGAGTTCAGCCTCTCGATCCCGGTCAGCCGCGAGCAATTGCGCAAGGCCGATTGTGACGGCATCCGCGCCGCATTCGACCACCTGCATGAGCAGCGCTATGCCCACAGCGCCAGCGATGAGCCGGTGGAGATGATCAACATCAGGATGGTGGCCTCCGCCCGCCGCACCAAGCCGGCGATGCCGGCGCCGGCTGCGGCCGAGCCGAAGCCGCGCTTCCGCCAGGCAGTGATGGGGCCGGGCGCTCCCGTCCAGTGTCCGGTCTATGAGCGTGAAACCCTGCCGGCCGGCTATGTCATCGAAGGACCGGCAATGATCCAGGAATACGGCACCACCACGGTGTTCTTCAAAGGCGATCGCTGCGAAGTTGCAGGCGGCGGCGCCCTTCTCATCCATGTCGGCTCGTGAGGCGCATCGTGTTGGATCCTGTCACGCTTGAAGTCATTCGCAA
This sequence comes from Terripilifer ovatus, assembly GCA_029222685.1. Classification (GTDB taxonomy): domain Bacteria; phylum Pseudomonadota; class Alphaproteobacteria; order Rhizobiales; family Beijerinckiaceae; genus Terripilifer; species Terripilifer ovatus. The sequence continues at coordinate 19,006 of JARHVB010000006.1, forward strand.
TACGCTGCCGGCGATCGCCAATGAAATGGCCGCCGACCTGCAGCGCACCTCGTATAATATGATGATCTACGAGGTCTGCGACTTCTGCACCACACTGACCGATGCCGGCGGCCGGCTGATTTCTCAGAACGTCGGCGGCGTCTCCCATTTCGTCGCCGACCTCGGCGTCATCATCGAGGATATCGTTGCCCGCGAGGGGCCGGATGGCTTCGCGTCCGACGATGTCTTCATCACCAACCACCAGCGCGTCGCCGGCCAGCACTTGAACAATGTGGTCGTCTACATGCCCTTCGTCTTCAGGGGCAGGCTGATGGGCTTTGCGATGACACGCGCCCATTGGATCGACGTCGGCGGCATGAGCACCGGGCTCGGCGCTACTCCTGCGGTCTCCGATCCATGGTTCGAAGGCCTGCAGATCGACCAGATGCGGATCTATGAGGCCGGCAAGCTCAACAAGACGCTCGAGAAGATGATCCGCGACAACATCCGTTATCCGGAATCTTCCATCGGCGACATGCGGGCGCAGATCGCCGCCTGCCGCCTGGCCATCCGGCGTCTCGAGGAACTCGTCGAGCGCTATTCGCCGGAGGTGGTCGAAGCGTCGATCGGCACCATCTTCCGCGAGACGGAAACGCGCTGCCGCAACATCGTCAGGACCATCCCCAACGGCGTCTACGAGGCCGAATCCTTCTATGATGACGATACCGTCACCACCGAGCCGGTCCGTATCCATGCCCGTGTGACGGTCGCCGACGGCGAGATGACGATCGACCTGTCCGGCTGCTCCGGACAGCGGGTCGGCGGGCTGAATTCGCGCACCCTCGCCGGCACCCGTGTCGCCTACAAGGCATTGACGGAGCCCGCTGCCCCGGTCAACGAGGGCTCGTTCGCGGCGCTCAGATCGGTGATCCCCGAGGGCAATATCATGATGGCGCGCTATCCCGCCCCGATGGGCGGATGGAGCCTGATCGTGCCGACCGTGGTCGACACCATATTCAAGGCGCTCGCGCCGGCGATTCCCGATCGCATCCCGGCGGCCCATCATGGCCTGCTCGGCGGCTCCATCGTCTTCCTGGGCCGAGACCCGAAGAGCGGTGCGAATTTCGTGCTGCAGAGCCTCGAGGGCGGCGGCTGGGGCGGGCGGCCCAATGGCGACGGCATGTCCGGCGCGGTTTCCGTCTGCCAGGGCAATGTCAAGAATTCGCCGATCGAGACCATGGAGATCAAGACACCCGTGCTCGTCGAGGAAAGAGCGCTGCGGCCCGATTCCGGCGGGCCGGGGCGCTATCGCGGCGGTCTCGGCATCGATGTGCGCGTGCGCAATCTCGTCGAAGGCAAGTGGAACCTGGCCCGCCCGCGCCGGCGCAAGTGCCCGCCGTGGGGGCTCGACCAGGGCAAGGCCGGCGGCGGCGCCGATTATCTGCTGCAGCTTCCCGATCAGCTGGAAGGCGCGCCGATCGACCAGGTCATGCGCACCGTGCCGCCGCGTTCGGTGGTCACCATTCGCACCGGCGCCGGCGGCGGCTGGGGCGATCCTTATGAACGCGAGGCGGAAGCCGTTCTCGAGGACGTGCGCGAGGGGCTGGTGAGTGTCGAGCGGGCAAAGCTGGACTACGGCGTGGTGATCGAGCCGCAGACGCTGGAGATCGATGCGGCGAAAACCAGGGCTCTGCGCAGCCGGCGCGCCGAAGCGGCGGAATAGGGCAGGGAGAGGGAGATGACTGTGGAGAACGAACGCTTGAAAGCGGCGCGTGCCTGGCTGGCGGAACACGGCTATGACGCCATGCTGGCTTGCGCCGACGGTCAGAACTCCTTTCTGGAATCGAATTCCGTCTATGTCTTCACCGACATCCGCTCGATCGGCCGCAGCGCGGTGATCATCGCGAAGGACGGTCCTTCGACCTTGATTGTCGAACCCGCCTATGACAGCGACCGTGTTGGCGCGATCGCTTCCGTCGACCGCGTGATCGCCACCGATGCCTTTCCGCAAACGCTGACCGATGCACTCGGTGCCGTGAAGTCCGGCCGTGTGGCTACTGTTGCGCTCACCAAGCAATCGAAAGCGCTATCGGATGCGGTTCTCGCCTGTCTGCGACGCGCGGAAGCGTTCGATAGCCTTGCGGCTGAGATGGCACGCATCCGCACGCAGGACGAGTTGAACGCCTCGCGCCAGGCCAATGTCATTGCCGAGAGCGGCTACCGCCGCCTGCTCGAAGTTGTGCGCCCCGGCATGCGCGAGTTCGAGCTCGCCGCCGACATCTACGACCACATGCGCCGCCTGGGTGCGGAAGATAACTTCCTGCTGATGAGCGCCTCGCAGCACAATCTCGCAGTGCGTGCCGCGGGGCGTCGCATCCTCGATCGTGGCGACATCATCCTGAGCGAGATCACGCCTTGCTACAAGGGGCAGTTCGTTCAGATCTGCCGCACCACGGTTCTGGGCGAAGCATCGCCGATGGTGCGCGACAAGTATGCGCTGCTGAAGGAATCCATGCTGCGCGGCATGGAAGCGGCGGTTCCAGGCGCGCTGGTTGCGGATGTCACCAAGGCCATGAACGCGCCGCTGGTCGAGGCCGGATACGGCGATTATTGCCGCCCGCCCTACATGCGGGTGCGCGGCCACGGTCTCGGCATCACGTCCAACCTGCCTGGCGATCTGACCGTCGACAGCACCAACAGGATGGAAGAGGGCATGGTGTTCGTCATGCATCCCAATCAGTACATCCCGGAGACGGGCTATCTGATGTGCGGGGAATCCATCGTCATCTCCCACAACGGTGGCATCTCCCTGTCGGAGAAGGACGCCGAACTCGACGTTCTGGCGTTTTAGGAGCTTGCGATGCTGACCGTTCATCCTTCGATCATGCTGGGCTCCTACCTCTGGGATGAGGAGCGTCTGCCGCGCGATGAATTCGATGCGCGCACCGCCGTCATCCGCGATGCCATCGCCGCAAACGGCTGGAGCGGCATGCTGGTCTACGGTGACGCCAGGGAACATGCGGCGCTGGCCTGGTTTACCAATTTCATTCCGCGTATGCGCTGGGCCATGGCCCTGTTCCCGGCGAGCGGCCAACCCGTGCTGCTTGCCTCCATGAGTTCGCGCGACATTCCAGCCATGAAGACCATGACCTGGATCGGTGATGTCAAATCGGGCTGGGAATGGAAATGGTTCGAGCAATGGCGCGCGACCTTGTCCGATGGTCCAATCGGCACGATCGGCCTCGCCGAAGCGACGCCGCTGCTGTGGAAGCAGATCACAGGCAGCCTTGGCGCGGCATTGCCGTTGGTGGCGGCCGATGACGTGGCGGCGACGGCGCGCACGGTCCAGCGTCCGCGCGAAATCAGCGTCATCAAGGAGGCGGCGCAGATCGTCAAACGTGCCCGTCAGGCGTTTCAGGATGAGTGGGCGCGCGGCTCCGATATCGAGACATGCGCGCTGGTTGCGGAGCGGACGGCACGGGACAATGCCGCCCAGGACGTGCGCACCCTCGTCAGCCGTGACAATGGCCGCACCCTGCAGCCCTTTGCGCCCGGCCTCAGCACGCGAACCGAAAAGGGATTGGGATACATCGCGGTCAAATATCTGGGTTACTGGGCCGATACTTACGTGCAGGTGGGGACAGAGCCGCTTGACCGGACGGTCGAGGCACAACTCGATGCCCTGTTGGCCGCGGTCACTGCGGGAAGGCCGCTCGGCGAGATCGCCGGCGCCGTGCCTGCTGCCGAAATTGCCGCGCCGCATCCGGTTCTGTCCGGACATTTCGGCCGGCGCATCGGTTCATCGCTCAATGAGGGCAGCGAGATCCGCACCGGCGTGTCGACGCCATTTGCGACGGACACGGTCTATTCGCTTCATGCGGGCCTTTGCGATGAGGATGGCGGCAGCGTTGCGTCCGCGCTCGTTCTCACCGATCGCGATGGCAGACTTTCCGTACTTGATCGTTCGGCAGGAGGGGTGGCTTGAACCTGCTTCAGCGCATCGCTGAATTCGTTCACGGCGCCTTGCCGCCGACGAATCACGGGCGTTTGGAGGCAGGCTTCGTCGATGCCTGTGTTGCGCTGATGGCCGGCGCGCGATCGCCGGAAGGCCGGGCGTTGCTGACGCTTGCCGCGCAGACCGAGGCGGAGCGCGCGGGACTTGCCACCGCCATCATTCGCAGCACGGAAGTTGACGACATCCATCTTGCTTCCTGCACGACGCCTTCGTCTGTCGCTGTCGCGGTGGCGCTGTGCGACGGGCGGCCCGGCGATCCGCAGACCGTTGTCAGTGCCGTGTCTGTCGGCATCGAACTTATGATTCGCCTCGGCCTCGCCATCGACGGGCCCAATGCCCTCTATCGCGGCATCTGGCCGACATGCTTCGCTGCCCCGTTGGGTGCGGCTGCCACGCGCGCCCGCCTGCGCGGTCTTACTGTCGACCAGACGATGCATGCCCTGTCTCTGGCTCTGATGGCGTCGTCCGGCCGCATCGGCCGTTTCGCCGGTACGCCAAGCGGGCGCTGGGTGCTGATCAAGACGGCCGTCGCCAATGGCGTGCAGGCGGCTGATGCTGCTGGCGTCGGCTTCAAGGGCGATCCGACGCTTCTCGATGCGGACTGGCTGGGAACGGCGCAAGGCATCGGCGCCGATCTGTCGAAGATTGCCGACAAGCTTGGCGAGGTCAGCATGGCCGGCGCGCTCAGCATGAAGCCGTTCTCGACGGCGCGCCAGGCCCTGGCGCCGACCACCGCGCTGCAGACGCTGCTAGCCAATGGTCTCGATCCGGCTTCGATCCGGCGTATTCAGGTGAGCGTGCCGTCCGCTTACAGCAGGATGATCTCGCAACCGATCACCCCGTCGCGCTCGAGCGGCTATGTCAGCGCCGCCTTTCAGATGGCGCTGGCGGCCCTGAGGCCGCAGGCGCTCTGGGATCTTGAGCGATCTTCGGTCATGACCGATCCGGCGATCCTGGACTTTGCCGGCCGCATCACAGTGGCGGCAGAACCGGCCTTCGACGCGATCTATCCCAGGCACTGGCCGGCCCGGATCGCCGTCGAGACAGCGGGGCGGATCCTTGTTCACGAGGAAGAGGTCGCCCTGGGTGATCCCGATCGCCCGCTTTCGGATACCGACCTCGTTGCGAAGCATCGTCATCTTCTGAGCTTTGCCTACGCCGGCAAGGCGGAAGCCCTGCGCGTGCAAATGGCCGATGCCTTGCAATCCACCGCCGCGCTGGCCGCAACGAAAAAACGCCTGCACGAAGCATTGAAGAAGACAGGGAATGAGGGGGAGAAGAATGCGCATTAAGGTTTCATCTCTTGCGGCACTTGCGGGACTTGCAATGGCCGGGCTGCTGTCGCATGCGCACGCCCAGACCTATCCCACGCGGGCGATCACCATCATCACCACGGGCGCCGCAGGCTCGGTGTCCGACATCATGCCAAGGCAGGTTGCCGACGATCTTTCGAAGCGGCTGGGAAAGCCTGTCGTCGTCGACAACCGGCCAGGCGGAACAGGACTCGTCGCCGCCAACATGGTGCTTGCTGCGCCGGCCGATGGATATACGATCTGGTTCGGCCCCATGGGCACCCTGGCCGTCAATCCGCATATTCTCAAGAGCATGCCGTTTGATCCCGATACCGCGTTCATTCCCGTGGCGCTCGTCGGATCCACGCCGCTCGTGATGGTGGTCAATCCGAAGCAGGTCGCCGCAAAGACGCTCGAACAGTTCATCGCCGAGGCGAAGAGCCAGCCCGACAAGTTTGCCTATGGCTCGGTCGGTCCCGGTTCGACACCCGCGATCGCCGCGGCGATCCTTGCGCGGCGCGCCGGCATCACTATGACGCATGTGCCTTATCGCGGCTTCGGCCCGGCGCTCGATGCCGTCATCAAGGGCGAGGTGGCGATGATGATGTCCGACACGGGCCCGGTGCTGCAGCGCCTGGCTGACGGCTCCCTGAGGGCGCTTGCGGTGACTACGCCGAAGCGCACGACGTTCGCGCCGGACGTGCCAACCTTCAAGGAGCAGAACGTCGATCTAGACATTTCTCTCTGGTATGGCCTCTTCCTGCGTGCGGGCACGCCTGCCGCGGTTTCCGACCGCCTTGCCGCCGAAATGGGTGAGGTGCTGAAGGACCCGGCTTTTGCGAAGTCATGGTCGTCGATGGGGATCGAGGCCGGCAACCTCGCCGGCCCCGACTTCGCCCAGTATTTCAAGCGTGAACAGGCGAAATGGGCTGCAATTGTGCCGCCGCTCGGCATCCCTCGCGAATGAGGCAAGCGGCTGCCGCGGATGACAATGAACCGTGATGAGATTACATTTATCGAAAAATAACGCGAAGGTGAGGAGCAAGCGATGCACATAATCGACTCGCATTTCCATTGGTGGCCACGCTCCGTCTTGAACGCCATGTGCAAGCGCACCGAGTATCCATACTCCCGGCCCAATGAGCGCGGTGGCTACAACTCGACGCTCATGGCCGACATCGATTGCGTGCTCTTCGGCGGTGGCGAGTGGTACGATCTCGACGCGCAGTTCCAATACATGGATACGCTCGGTCATCACGTCGATGCGGTCGGGTCCATTGGCCCGTTCTCGGTGTTCTTCTCTGTGCTGCCTATCGCGGAAGGCCGTGACCTTGCGGTGCAATGGAACGAGGAAATGTCGGCAGCGCAACGCCGCCACCCTGGGCGTTTCTTCGCCAGTGCTGCCATTCCGTTCCAGGATGAGAAGGTGGCAATGGACGTACTTGAAGATGCTGTGGGTCGCCTCGGCCTCATGGGCGTCAACATGCCCGGTTCGATTGGGACCGATCCGCGCATCGATGCCGAACGTCTGCAGCCCTTCTATGCACGCTGCGCCGAACTTGGGCTGCCGGTCTTCCTGCATCCGACCGACGCCATATTCAACAACATGCTCAATGGCTATGGGGGCACCCTGCATTCCTCGCTCGGTCGTGTGATGGAGGTCAGTGTTGCGGCCATGCGCCTTGTCCTGTCGGGAACGCTCGATCGGCATCCCGACCTGAAGATCGTGATGTCGCATACGGGCGGCGCGCTGCCCTATCAGTCCGGGCGCATGGACAAGAATACGAAGGCGGCGAAACTCGCCAAGCCTGCCGGCTACTATCTGCGGAAGATGTACACCGATACAGTTTCGCCCCATGCGGCCGGCATCCGTTTCGCGATCGACTATTACGGGATCGACAACGTCATGTACGGCACCGACTATCCCTGTTGGGAGCCGGCCGAATGCCTCGCGCTTCTCGACGAACTCGATCTGACGGATGCGCAGAAGCAGAAGCTGTTCGTCGACAATGCGAGACGGATTCTGAACCTGCCCAACGCCGCCGCCGCGGCTGCCGCCTAGAACGGTGCGGGCTTGCTGCGTGCAATCAGCCTGCGCGCAGCGGAGAACTCAAAACAAGTGGGGGAATGTCATATGGTCATGGGCCGCGTGCTGGTCGGTATCTGCGTTGCGATCGGTCTGAACTACAGTGCTCTGGCGCAGTCAAATGAGGACGAGGCTGCGTTTTTCAAAGGCAAAAGCACGAGGCTGATCGTCGGCACTGGCCCAGGCGACGGCTTTGATTTCTATGCGCGGCTTCTGTCTCGCCATTTTTACCGCCATATTCCGGGACAGCCCTCGATGACCGTGCAGAACATGCAGGGCGCAGGCAGCCTGAACGCTCTCAACTTCATTCAGAATGTGGCGCCGCGCGACGGGACCGTCCTGGGACTGATCATTCCGGTCGCAACCACAATGCCGTTGCTGCGACCGGACGTCGCGCGTTTCGATCCACGCACAATCAACTGGATCGGCAGCGTGGCCAGCGATTATTTTACCTGCGGAGTCTGGACCAAGGATAAGGTCGCGCTTAAAGACCTGCAGGCGCGCGAATTCGTCATGGGCAGCACATCGGTGGGTGGCTCGACGTCCGCTGGCGCACGCATTTTCGCCGACACGCTGGGACTAAAGTTCAAACTGGTCCCGGGCTATCGCTCGATGAACGACCTGAATTTCGCCGCCGAAAAGGGCGAGGTCGCAGGGCACTGCGGGCTCATGGCGTCCTCACTGAAAACGACGCTTTGGCAGGCTTACGAAAGCGGCCGGATCAAGATCGTGCTTCGTGCCGGCATGGTCGACGATCCGGCGCTGCCGAACATCCCCAATGCTTTCGATCTGGCCAAGACGGAAGAAGACAGGCAGCTTCTCCTCCTGCTGGCCGGCCCCTGGTATTACGGGCGGCCCGTCATGGCCCCGCCGGACGTGCCGCCGGCGCGCCTTGCGGCGCTACGCAAGGCGTTTCGGGAGACAATGGAGGATCCAGCCTTCCTGGCGGATGCGAAGCAGTTGAATGCGGTCGTCGCGCCATTGTCGGCAGAGGAAATCGTCAAGACAGTAACGGATATCTACAAGATTCCGGAAACGGTCATCGTGCGAGCCAGGCCTCTTTTCGGAGTGGAGTGATGCGGGTTGAGGAAAAGCGCTCTCCCCGCTAGAGCTCTTTCGGTTCTGATGGAATCAGAACCGAGCTCTAGGTTTTTGTTTTGACGCATTTTCTTCACGCGAACCGGCATCCACTTCGCTCGAAAATGCTCTAATCCTGGTAAAATCCCTTTTGATTGGTCTTTATTTTCCACAAGCCCCAGGGCGCCGCGGTGGAAAGGTAAAGCGTCGCGCCGTCTTCGCCCCGTCCAAAGCCGAGTTGAACCGGGAGCCCCTCCGCCGGTAGAGGCAATTCCTGCAGGACTTTGCCATCCGGCGCGATTACGACGATTTCCTTGGCGCCATTGGATCGGTCGTTGGCTGCCGTATAAAGATTGCCGGCGACATCCATGGCGGTGCCATCGGATGCTGCCTTGTCGGTTCGGTAGAACGTGCGGCCGTTGGATATTTCCCCATCGCTGTTCAAATCATAAGCGACGATTCCGCCCTTGGTGATGCCGAATTTGTCGCCACCATTATTCAACGGGTTGGGTTTGAGATGGGCCAATGCGGTGACCGCAACGTATAGCCGATTGCCATCAGGCGACACCTCTATTCCATTGGGGCGTCCCACATCCGTGGTGAGACGGGCCAGCTTTCCGTCCGGATCCAGGCGATATACTGCATTGGGCGATTCAGGCTCGGCAGTCTGATTAAAGCGGCCATCCGTGAAATAGATGCGTCCCTTGGCGTCGGAGGTGACGTCGTTGGGCGAAATCAGCCGCTTGCCCTCGTAAGCATCCGCCAGTTTGGTGACCTGGCCCGTTGCAAGGTTGCGCTTGGCCAGCATCTGGGACCCCGGCAGGCCCTGAGCCAACAGCAGGTCGCCATTACGGTCGACATGCATGCCATTCGTCATATTGCTTGGCGACATCACCTCTTCTGTCTTGCCGGTACGGGGATCATATCGAAATATTTTTCCCGGCGGCGTAAGGTCGTCGAAATAGATGACGCCGTCTTTCCCGGCATTCACCCCTTCGGCAGTCCCTTCACCACCGCTCGCCACGCGTTCCCACCGCGCATCCCTGGCGACAATTTCCGCCTGCGCCAGATGAGGAAAGATCAGGCTGAGATAGACAACACCGCCAAGCGTGCGTGCAAATCCACGTATTGCAGAAATCATATTCTCCCCCCATCTGTCGGCTCATCTTCGATTCACGCCACGGCAGTGTCAACAATCTCCCCGCCTCGATGGAGCGTCAGTGTCGCAGCGATGTCGATTTCTTCATCGCCGATCGCCAGGCGCCTTGCGGGATTTTCCCACTTTGGTGTCGGAAGAAAGTCTCAAGAATTTTCTGCCCAACGCCGATGCTCCCTTTTGGGTTCGAATTGTGCTTTGCAAACCGGGCGAAGAGTCTGGTACGCATAAGCAAACGAAGCGGCGCGCCGAAGTCCGATGAGCGCAAGCACGGGGAGGGATATGGTGTCCAAGTGCCGGGAAATTATATTGGCTGTCGCTGCTATCGCGGCCGCCGCGGTCATCCCGTTGGCCGCTGCCGAGGCGCAGACGTATCCAAGCAAGCTCATCCGCATCATCGCGCCGGCGCCGCCGGGAGGCACGGTCGACATCATCTCTCGCCTGCTCGCGCCGCACCTTCAGGACGCGTTCAAGCAGAACGTCATCGTTGAAAATCGCGGCGGTGGTGGCGGCTATCTCGGCACCGAACAGCTGTCGCGGTCGGCTCCCGATGGATATACGCTGGCTATCGGCGGAGGCTTTTCCGTCATCACCTCGACCCTGCAGAAGAACCCGTCGTATGACCCGCGCGACCTGGTGCCGATCGCCGTGTTTGCAGGCACACCCAATATGCTCATCGTCGGCCCGAAGGTGAAGGTTCAGTCGGTCGCCGAGCTCGTGGCGGACGCCAAGGCCAATCCTGGAAAATACAATGTCGGTTCCAACGGTCTTGGAACCACGATCCACCTCACATCCGAGCTCTTCAAGCTGCAGACCGGCACGCAAATTACTCACATCGCCTATCGCGGCCAGGCCGATGCCTTGAACGCGATTTTGTCGGGTGAAACCGATATGATGTTCGACACCGCCGCGATCCACGTTGCAAATGTGAAAACGGGCAAGGTCCGGGCTCTTGGCGTTGCGGCGGCGGAACGGTTCAAGCCTCTGCCGGATGTGCCGACCCTGGCGGAAGGCGGCGTCAAAGGCGTCGAGGTGCTATCCTGGTTCGGGGTGCTGGTGCCGAAAGGAACGCCGCCTGACGTGATCGCGACCCTGGACAAGGCGCTCAAGACGATCTCTGCGAAACCGGATTTCCAGAAGGCGATTGTCGAACAGGGCCTGGAGCCGATGGCCATGGACGAAGCAAAAGCAAAAATGTTCTGGCGGAGCGAGATCGAAAAGTGGACGTCCGTCATCAAGGCCGCGAATCTGCAGCAGTAACCATCTGCGCTGCCGTGCGAGTTCAATTGAAAAAAACCCGCCCATAGGGCGGGTTTTGCTATTTTACTTTCCGGCCGGCATGCACTCAATCGGACCGACCCACGTCAGTTTGCAAGCAGCGGAATGGACTTCGGATCAGCGGGCTTCGGCCGGGACTGAAGATAGGCGTAGATATCCGAAAGTTCGGCATCAGAGATGATCTTGCTTGAGAACGGCGGCATGGCGCCGCTGGTGCCGCGCACGAAGGCGATCAGGCCGTCCTCCGGAAGTTGCGTGTTGGAGAGGCGAAGACCCGCCGATCCTCCCTGACCTTCAAAGCCATGGCATTCATAGCATCCCTTATGAATGAAGGTAGCCTTGCCCTTTTCCGCATCGCCGGCCTGTGCCGCGGAAAGGCTGATAAAGGTCGCCGCCACAGTGACCGCAAAAATCTTAAAGTTAGTCATTAAACGTTTCTCCGGTCAGCGCGGTTGGGTCCAGACATTGAGCAGGGCGGGCTGCCCCGATTTGACGACGGCGACGGCTTCCTTGAGGGCGGGCCCCAGATCCGCCGGGTCCTTGATCGGACCCTTCGCCCACCAGCCCATGGATTCGGCAAGCTTGTGGTACTCGATATCCGGATTCATGATCGATGTTCCGATCGGACCCAGATCGTTGCCGTAGTTTGACGCACGGTCACGGAAGCTGGCCATGCGCTGAACGTGCATGACTTCCTGGTGCCAGGCGCGGTTGTTGTGCATAACCGAGAGCAGCGGGATCTTGTGACGCGCCGCGGTCCACAACACGCCGGGGGCGAACATCAAGTCACCATCCGACTGGATCGAGACGGAGAAGCGTCCGAGATCGCGGTTGGCCAGAGCCGCGCCGACCGAAGCAGGTGCGCCGTAGCCGACCCCGTAGCCGCCAGAGCGCCCGATCCAGTGGTGATGCTTTTCCATCTTCCACAGGCGGTTCGGCCAGTTCGAGACGTTGCCTTCCGAGGCGACCAGCGACCAATCCTGGTCCTTGATGGCGGCCCAGGTCTCCATGCAGAGGCGAGCGGTCGAAATCGGGCTTGCATCCCAGGCAATGGCAGCCGTCTGCAGTTCGCGGTTGCGCGCATCTGCATGGGCTTTCTTGGCCTTTTCGATGCGGCCTTCGATCGCGCGCTTCTGGTCCGCCGTCAGGGCGGACTTCACCGCTTCGATCAGTGCGGGGAGGGTCGCCTGCGCGTCGGCCGGCATCGCAATGTCGACCGGTTGGAAGCGCTGGAAGTCCTGGTAGTTCGACTTGGTGATCAGCTCGGACGCATTGATGCTGATGAGCTTGGTGTTCTTTTTTATCTTGGTCCCGTTTTCGCCGATGCCGTTGACGCCGTTGTCGGAGTAGGCGTTGACCGTGCCCCAGAAATCCGACAGTTCGAGACCGAGAATCACGTCAGCCGTGCTGATGACACCGGGAGCGCGCGACAGGTAATGCGTGTTGGGGAAATTCATGCGATTTCCCTGGTCGACGACCGGCGCCTGCAGCAGTTCGGCCAGTTGTACAAGCAGACCCACACCTTCGGCGGTGCGCGCCGAGCGATCGGCGATGATGACGGGGTTTTCCGCGTTGACCAGCAGGCGGGCCGCCTCCTTCACCGCGCCCATTTCGCCTGCTGGCGGCGACGGCATGGTGAACTTGGGGATATAGAGATCCTTGTGGTGTTCGCTGAGCGGCTCCTGCTGAATGCCGGCGTCGAGCGAGATGGAGACCGGCCCAAAAGGCGGCGTCATCGCAACCTTGTAGCCACGCACCATGGTCAGGGCGAACGCCTGCGGCGACACGGGCGTATCGTCCCATTTCGTGTAGTCGCGGATAATCGCGTTGATGTCCTGCGCCGAGTGAAACGTCGGCACGCCGGGAGGGCGATAAGCGGCATCAAGGTCGTTGCCGGCGATGATGATGACCGGCACGCGGTCGCAGAAGGCATTGTAGATGCCCATGGTCGCATGCTGCAGGCCGACGGTGCCGTGCACCATGGTCATCAGCGGTTTGCCGGTGATCTTGAAGTAACCGTGCGCCATGCCGACGCCGGACTCTTCGTGCGTGCAGCTCAGATATTCCGGGCTTTTGTTTTCGCCATAGTTGATGAGGGATTCATGCAGACCACGGAAGCTGGAGGCGCAGTTCGACGGCGTATATTTGATGTCGAGCGTCTTGATGACATCGACCATGAAGTCCGAGCCGGCCTTGCCACCAATTCGGTTGCCTTCGGCTTCGGGATTGCCGACCTCAGCTGCAATGCGCTGGGCGGTGGGCGGCAAGGCCGAGGGGAGCGGGCGGGCGGCGGCCGGAACCGCTGCTTGCGCGGGGGCGATCGTGGCGAGGGCAGGAGCAGCGCCTGCCAGGGCCGCGCCCCTCAGGAAGTTTCGACGATTTGTGGGAACGCCGTCTACGGGACCAGTCATGTAACCTCTCCTAGTTCTACGTGATGAATTCTCGCGTCAGCCAGTTGATTTCCTGAACTGTTGTGCCGGGCTATCCAAAGCGATTTGCCGGGTGGAGCCTCAAATGCAGGTTGCCGGCTTTCGCAAATTCAAATGAGCTGGCTTGTCGGGATGCGTTGCGGAACTCGTGCTGACAACTGCCGCCAGAATCGCAAATGCAAAAGATTGACGCGCGCTTGGCCCCGTCAATGCGCATCCGATACTCCCATGTGCGGGTTCCAATCCCACTCAAGCATAGCAGTTGTTATTGATCGTGTCACCAAGCACAGCATCACTTCGCAGCGCAGCATAAATTGTACAGGCAGTCGGCGAGCTGCGCCGGGACGGCGGAGATCGTCCTGTGTTTCAGGGACAGCTCATCAAAGGGATGCTGCTAGGACAGTATCAAACCTTTTGCCCGAGGACATATATCTGAACCGCATCGCGCTGCGTATGGGACAGGATCCCGATCGTCCTGTCTTTCGCCGAACACGTGAAGATGACCGAAACCTATGGCTTCGTCGGCAGCCAGGGCGAACGGTGCTCGAGGACCAGCGCCTGCTGCCGCGCGACAGGCCGTCGGATACGGTCTACCTTTTCATGCATCCGGCATCGACCCTGCAGCTCTTGCCGATGCCGACGTCGCTCGCGGATGCGGGCCTGCATGTGATCTGCTGCGGCAGCCGCTATGCGAAGAACGACAGTGCCCTGATCATGGAAAAGGTCGTGTGCGGATTGCAAATCTGGTCTAGCGCATGGACTCCACCTGAATGCCGGCGTCGGCGATGAACTTCGACCATCGCGGCACATCTTTTTCTATCTGCCCGGTAATCTCGGCGGGAGAGCCGGGGGAGGGCTCCAGCCCCAGTGTTGCAAATCGAGCACGAAGGTCCGGCTCCTCCAGAGCGCCCCGCATCGCTTCGTTCAGGCGAGTCACGATGGCCTGCGGCGTATTCGCGGGTGCCGACAGTAGATAGTACACATCCAGGTCCAGATCGCTGAGGCCGAGTTCCTCAAAGCTCTGAGCATCAGGATCAAGCGACGCCCGGCCTTTGCTCGAGACGGCGAGGACACGCAGGTTCTGGCTCTTCACCGACGGCACCACGACATTGACCGGGAACATCCCAATCTGGACGTGACCCGCCAGAAGATCGTTCAAAGCGCCTGTCGCGCCGGTGTAGGGAACATGTACGATGTCGAGGTTCAGACGTTGTTTCAGTAGTTCCATGTCGAGATGATGCGGCGTTCCATTGCCGGCGGAGCTGTAGTTCAATTTGCCCGGCTGCTGTTTGGCGGTATTGATCAACTCGTTGAGATTTCTGACCGGCAATGCTTTGGGGTTCACAACCAGAGCCATGCTGCCGGTCGCAATCCGCGCGACATGAGCGAAGCTTCGGACAGGATCGAACGCAAGCCCCTTGTAGAGGGCTGGGGCGACGGCGATGCTGTTGCTGGAAATAAGTAACGTATACCCGTCAGGCGGAGACTTGGCGGCGACGTCAGAGCCGATGTTGCCGCCGGCGCCGGGACGATTTTCGACAATGATCGGCCGGCCAAGCTGCTTGCCCATGCTCTCGGCGAGCATTCGCGCCATGATGTCGATACCGCTTCCGGCAGAGTAAGGTGCGATAAGCGTTATCGGATGAGCTGGATAGGTCTGCGCGGTTGCGCTTCCAAAAGCCGACACCGCAAAAAGTGCTGCCGCGACGGGCACCCACAGGCGCTTCATGACACGTCCCTCCCTCTTCGTTGTTTCGAAGCGAAACCGTTGCCGGTTTCGCTCATCTCGTATCCGTGCTGCCGCGTCGTCCTCATCCGGTCCGGCAGGCTTGGCGATGTCAGCCGGCATTCGCGGAATGATCCTGCGCATTCATCACGTGTGATGCTCCCCGAACGATGTCGATCACACGTGCCGGATCTGCAGGCGCCTGATCACCGCGCCAGGCGACGTGCCCATCGGGGCGGACCAGGACCAGGCGTTTTTCATAAAGCCGCGCCACATCCGGATCATCGATCATGTGAATGCGAAGCGGGACACCCCGGGACGCTGCGGCCTGTGCAAGCGATGTCAAATCCGGCGCGTCCTGGCCAAAGCGAAGGGCGACAAAGCCGTCGCCGAACAGATCAAGAGTGGAACGGTCCTTCCCGATCCAGGCGTGCGGTGCCCTGTGGCCGGGCCGGCTGGTTGGAACGTAGTCGTAGGGATCATCGGGGGGCGGAGGCGTGCCGTCCGAAACACAGATCGGCGAGTTCTCATACCGGTAGCCGATCGAAATGCCGAGACTGTCGAGATTGCCTCTCGCCGCCTCGACCAGGATCGATCCGACGGAAGCGCGCTTGCGGGCACCTGCTTCCGTGTCGGAATCGATGAGCGACCAATCGATGGCTGTGGCAATCTTGGCGTAATTTCCTGCGGCCGCAAACGTATTGCGCAGGCCGATGGGTTTACGTTCTGCCTCGTAGCTGTCGAGCAGGGAAGGCGATGCCCATCCCTCCAGAACAGCCTGTAATTTCCATCCAAGATCCGCGGCATCGCCAATGCCGGTATTCATGCCGAAACCACCGTTGGGCGACATGACGTGGACGGCGTCTCCGCAGAGGAAGGTGCGGCCTACCCGGAATCGCTCGGCCACGACCTTGCTGCGGCGCCAGGGCAGGACGGCGGTGATTTCGTATGGGGCGCCAGTCTTGCCGATGCAACGGTCAACCCAGGCCTGTGAATCAAATGTCTCCATGTCGATGCGGTTATCGCCGCCCATGACCGTCAGCCGCCAGAGCTCACGGCCATCGACGACAGTCAGGTGAGCCCAGTTTCCGTCCTCGCCCACGAAGATGTAACGCTCGGCCGGTCCCTTATCGTGCAGCTTCAAAAGTTCGGATGAGCGGAAATAAACGCCGACGGAGTAGTTGAGGACGTCCTCGCCCTTCATCTGGACGCCGAGCAGACGCCGCACATGGCTGCCTGCGCCATCGCAGCCGACCATATATTGCGCTTCGATGATCTGCGGTTGCGACGATGTGCCTGTTCGCACAGTCGCTCTTACGCCTGAAGCCGTTTCAGTGAAGGACAGAAGCTCACAATCGTACTGCAGGGTCGTCCTTTGCAATGAGCGCACGGCATTCTGCAGAATCGGATCGAACCAGAGCTGCGGGCAGCGCGTCTTGAGTTCCGGACTGGCAAGCGCCGCCTCTGGACCGTCCGAGGTCGGTGCGCTCTTGCCGATCAGATGACCGGTGAGGCTTGTGCAAAAGACCTGACCAAGCTCGAAATCTGCCGGAAACCCGCAGTTCCTGACCTGGTCGGCAATTCCCCATTGGCGACAATATTCCATCGAGCGCACGGCAACGGCACCCATTTTCGAATAGCGGATGATGCCGTCGCTCTTGTCGATGAGCACGCATGCTATGCCGCGACGGGTCAGGTCGAGCGCCAATGCCAGACCGACTGGTCCGGCGCCGACGACCAGCACCTGTGTCTGGCTGGGAAGAGCTGCCGATTGAGCGTGCAGAGTCATTGAAAGGTTCCGGAATTTCGATGGTTGCGATCGATCGTATGGAGCAGGGTCTCACCGGCGGAGAGACGTTGCAGGTTCTCAAGCAGCAGAGAGCGAAACCTGTTGTAGCCGCCCTTGCCGGAGCCCGCGATGTGCGGGGTCAGGGTCGCCGTCGGCAATGACCAAAGAGGGCTATTGTCTGCCGGCGGTTCCTCCTCCGCGACATCGAGGGCTGCCGCGCGAATCCAGTTGTTCTGCAGGGCTTCGACGAGCGCGCGTTCGTCGATCAGTTCGCCGCGGGCGACATTGACCAGAAGGCTGCGCGGTTGCATCAGACGGAGCCTGGCGCGATTGATCAGGCCGATGTTTTCGGCATGGGCCGGGGCGCAGAGCACCACGACGTCAGCCTTGGGAAGATAAAGGTCGAGGTCGCCGAGACCGATGACCTTATCCGCATGGGGACATGCCTTCGGGGATCTGTTGATGCCGATCACTTCCGCATCGAACGCCTTGAGCTTGCGGGCGACGTCCTGGCCGATCGCTCCCATGCCGATGACCAGAACGACGGCATCCTCAAGATTGCGGCATTGCTCGTTCAAACCGGCTCTGTCCCATGCCAGCCGCGCCTGCGCATCAGCTGCAGGACGCAGACGACGAAAATCTGCAAGGATCAGGGCGAGGGCGTGCTCAGCGACGCTGGAGGCCTTCACGCCGGGTGCACAGGCGACAGTGACGCCGTCCGGCAAGCCGAACCGAAGACCGCGCTCAAGCCCTGATGTGGAGAATTGAATCAGGCGAAGCGATGTCCCCCGCTGCCGGACAATTCCGGCGAGATCGGCGTCATAAGAGCGATTGCCGACCACGAGCACGTCGGCATCCGGCAGTTCGTCGGCGAGTTCCTGCGGCGAGTTGGCGATCACTGGACGGTAGTCCAGCCAGCTATCGCCCGGCCGCAGAAATTCGTCGCTGCGGTAACGGGGAACGAAGACGATCTTCCTGGTCGGCGTCTCACCGATCGTCCGCGCTGCTGCACCGCTCACGATTTCACTCCAAAGAGGCGGGCGGCTGTGGCACCAAAGATCGCCGCCTTCTCCTGCGGCGAAATATCAAGCCGGTCGACATGAGCGGTGTCGGCGCCGATGTAGGGATCGTCCGTCCCGAACACGAGCTGTCCGGCCCCGACGGTGCGGACAGCAAGCATCAATGCCTCGCGGTCGAACGCGGTCGTGTCGAGGTAGAGCTGTCTTGCATAGGTGCTTGGCAGGCGCGATATGAAACGGCGGCAGTCCGGGAAAAGGCGATATCCGTTATCGAGCCTCTCCAGCACCATCAGCAGCGCGCCGCCGGTATGTGCCAGAATATAGGGAAAATTGGGATAGCGCTCGAAGACGCCGGCATAGATCAGCCGGGTGGCGACAAGCGTCGTTTCGTAAATCAAGCCGACGCGCAAGGGCAGTTCGAACTCCTGGAGGTCGGCCGTGTCCTTCGGGAACATGGGATGCTCGAAGACAGGCAAGCGTCCGGCGTCGAGACGTTGCCATAGCGGTTCAAATTGCGGATCGGACAGGGGTGCGCCGTCGACATTCGAGCCGATCGCGACGCCGCGCATGCCGAGTTCGCCGACGCAGCGCTCGAGTTCGCTCAGGGCCGCCTCGACATTGTCGAGCGGCAATGTCGCCAGGCCGATGAACCGGTCCGGATGCTTTCGGCAGATCTGCGCAAGAACGTCGTTCACCGCCCGGGCTATGCGGATCTGGTCGCGGCCCTTCCACTGATAGATGCTCGGAGTGCTGAGGGAGAGAACCCGCATGTCGATGCCGAGTTCGTCCATCCGGCGCAGGCGTGCATCGATGTCGAACATGTCCGGACGCGAC
Source organism: Terripilifer ovatus (assembly GCA_029222685.1). Taxonomy (GTDB): domain Bacteria; phylum Pseudomonadota; class Alphaproteobacteria; order Rhizobiales; family Beijerinckiaceae; genus Terripilifer; species Terripilifer ovatus. The sequence continues at coordinate 37,686 of JARHVB010000006.1, forward strand.
CAGGACACCGTAAAGCCGTTCTGGCGCCACAGCGTCTTGCCGTCCTCCGTCTGCTCGGCGTGCAACCCCAGGCTGGTTCGCAGTTCGTCGAGGTAGGCCTGATCGACGAAATGAGCATGAACGTCGATCTTCATCGCCGGGGTGTTCCTTTCTTCGGTGTTTTTGCCGGCGATACGGGGCGAGGGGTGCGCGGCTTGACGCCAGCTTCGCGATCCCGGCGAACCTTCTCGATGCGCACGCCCAATTTTTCGATGGCGCGGAACAGTATGTCCCGCTCTGACGCATCCAACGCGTCCAGGAGCTGCGCTTCGACATCCAGCGCCAGCGGCACGATCACGCGATGTATCGCCTTGCCGGCTGCACTGAGCGCCAACACGTTCAGGCGGCGATCCTTCTTCGAAACGTCGGCAAGAATGAGCCCCGCGGCCACCAGGCGGGTGACTGCGCGGTTGACGGTGGCTTTATCCATGGCGGTCCATTGGCAGATATCTCCCGACGAACACGTCGAGACCTCTGCCAGATGTCCGATCACGCGCCATTCTGGTATGGATATGCCGCAATCCCGCGAATAGCGTTCGGCAAGTTCATTGCTGATGGCGCGCGCCACCACGGCCAGCCGATACGGCAGGAAGCGTTGGAGGTTGAGCTTGCCCGATGTATCGGGTTTCCCCGCCACCTGTTGAGAGTTCTGTGTAGACATTATTGCTCCGAGGATCCGGTGAGGCCGAGTTCGGATATGATCCTGCCATACTTTTCATAGTCGGCGCGGATCAGAGCGGCGAATTCCGCGCGCGGCAGATCCAGCACATCGACGCTTCCGCTCGACTGCATCCGTTTGACGAAATCCGGCTGCGCCAGAAGGTCTTTAACGGCTTCGGACAGGCGAGACACGATCGCGTCGGGCGTGCCGGTTCGCGCCATCAGACCGAACCAGACCTCGACCTGGTAGCCGGGGTAAGACTCCGCAATGGTCGGAATCTGGGGAAGCGTCTCCGAGCGCGCCCGCCCGGTCATCGCTATGCCGCGCAACCGCCCGGCCTTGACGGGTTCGTAGACGGCGGAGCCGGAGAATCCGGCCACAACCTCACCGGCCATCATGGCGGCGGCTGCGGCTGATGCGCCCTTGTAGGGGATATGCACCATGCGCGGGATGCCCGCGCGCTTCATGAGTATCTCCATCGCCAGGTGCTGCTGACTGCCGATGCCGCTCGATGAATAGATCAAGGGCTGTTTGGATTGTTTTGCCAGATCGACGAATTCATTCAGCGTTCGCACGGGAAGATCGTTGTTGACCGCCAGCAGGTACTGATTCGATGCCAGACTCGCGACCGCGACGAAATCCTTCAGGGGATCGTAGGGCAGTTTGTAGAGATGCGGGCTGATGACGATCGAGGCTTGCACCGCAAACAGGAGCGCGTGGCCGTCGGCCGGAGACCGGGCGATGTCCTCGCCACCTATGTTTCCGTTGGCGCCGGATTTGTTTTCGACAACGACGGGCTGGCCCAGCTTCTTTGAAAGACCGTCGGCAACGAGGCGTGCCAACAGATCCGGCGCCGCGCCGGGAAGGAACGGCACGACGATGCGCACGGGCCGGGACGGATATTGCGCGAGGGCTATTCCATTTGAAAACAGCGCCATGAACAGCAGGGTTAAGACGGATCGCCGGGGCAACATGGTCCGTTCCACTCCTTAGTTGTTTTGTTTCATACGAAACAATTATTCAAAATTTAGCCGGGTGGCAAGGGTCGGTTGCTTGCGCCTGCGATATTTCCCGAATTCGTGAGGCCAGCGCCACGCGACTTCGGACGTCCAGCTTCGCGTAGAGGCGCTTTCGATACGTTTCGATCGTGCTGGGAGACAGGCTCAGCGATCTCGCCACGCTGTCCACCGTCAGCCCTGCGATCAGAAGGTCGGCCACCGCCTGTTCGCGATTGCTGAGACAGGTTTTTGCAGGGGTTTGAACGGCGCCGGCGAACGATGCGTGCTTGACCACGCAAGCCACGAGAACCCTGGCCATCTTCCGCAACGAATCAGTCTCCCATTCCGAAAAGAAACCTGTCTTGCGATGGCGAAACATACTCAGAAGTATGCGGTCGCCGTCCGAAAGTCCCATTAGAATGGAAAGCCGATCGACGACCTGCGGGGCCACGTAACATTCTTCCCGGAAGGCCGAGTGGGGAATAGCGTTCCAGCATTGATGCAATATCGCCAGAGAACCGGTATCGCGGGTCTTCAGACAGGGATCGTGAAGCCAGTATTCATCGGCATAGCGATGCGATGCACGCATTGCGAAATCGGCATCCGTGCGGCTTGCCGAAAAGATGCGTTTCGCAGGATGGGCGACTTGGAAAATCTGAAATGCGGCGCAGTGATCGACAGGCATCAGCCGCGTCAATGAGGCGAACAGCTTCTCCGGAAACTGCGAGGTCCCGATGGCCATCACGACGGGCCCGATGGAGTCTATCGACAGATCTTCCTGGCGCAGAGGCGCATGTCGCTGGATATAAGGCATTCGGCAGCCTCCCGATAAGCCGCGCTGCGCGCATTGACACGGTTCTACAGGCCGATGGTCAGCACTGAAACAGAGATAGTGAGCGGAGTTCTCAGGCCGCGTCAAGGGCGTGACGGGGGCGATGCCGCCTGTCCCGTGTTTCCGTGACACACGGAAAGGTGACGTCCTGCTACGGTGCCGTTTCAGTTTCATCAACTGACATCAAGGTTCGCCAATGCAATCGAATGTCCCTGCAATCAACCGGCTTCACCATTTCGCCTGGCGTTGCCGGGACGCCGAGGAAACCCGTCAATTCTATGAGGATGTCCTTGGACTGCCGCTTGTTCACGTCATCGAAGCCGACACTGTGCCGAGTACGGGCGAACACTCGCCCTATGTTCATTTGTTCTTCAGAATGGCGGATGGATCGAACATCGCGTTCTTTGATCTTGGCAACGGCGAGTCCCCGGCGCCATCTCCAAACACGCCGGGCTGGGTCATTCATTTCGCCATGGAGGTGAATTCGGAAACCGATCTGCTGACTGCGCGCCAGCGCCTCGAGCAACATGGCGTCAGTGTCATCGGTGTCACGGACCACGGCTTCGTGCGCTCGATCTATTTCTTCGATCCGAACGGCCTGCGGCTGGAACTGACGGTGCGGACGTCGACCGATCGCGAGGATGCCGCCTATGCGCGGGAGGCGCATGAGGCTTTGAGCCGTTGGACGGCTCGCGCCAAAGCGAAAGTGGCAGTTTAAGCTACATATGAATGTTGATAGGGAAGGGATATGCCGATGGCGAAAGTTATCGACGTTAAAGCCGTCATTGACGAGCGGCCGCTTGGTCGCCGCGCGCGAGGCGGTTCTTGCCGCGATCACCGAAACAGAGACCTCCCCGCGGGGCTCGGGCCCTAATGTCGCGCTGCGGCGCTTTCGCGCGTCATTGGATCAGACATCCGTTCTGAGCGACGGCGAGCGGCATCTCCTGACAGAGCTTTTGGATCGTATCGCTCGCGACTCTTAAGCAACGGCGGGAAGGGAACCGGACAGGCTCATATAGCCTGTCCGTTCCGATTCAATGCGTGGAATCCTACTTGATGCCCAGATGCTGCTGGGCGTTCTTGAAGCAGATCTTTTCCTTGTCTTCCTGGCTGTAGTCCAGCTTTTCCATGATCGCGATGGTGTCGCGGATATAGCCCGGGCCCTTTTCCGGATCGAACGGGCAGTCGGAGGCGAACATGGCGCGGTCCGAGCCGTAGAAGGCCAGGCCGCAGTCGGTCGCCGCCTTCGAGCCGAACACGGCGGTGTCGGCATAGAAGTCCTTGAAGTAGTCGAGCGGGCGGCGCTTCATGTTCTTGAGCAGCGTCTTGTAGTCCTCGTCCGTCGTGCGGTTGCCGAGCTGATCCCAGCCGGGGCCGACGCGGCCTTCGAAATAGGGGACCATGGCGCCCAGGTGATGGGCCAGGACCTTCAGCTTCGGGAACTCGTCCATCACGCCGCCGAAGACCAGACGGGCCATGGCGACCGAGGTCTCGTAAGGCCAGCCGAAGGTCCACCAGATCTCGTATTTGGACTTCTTCTCGGTCTTGTAGTCGGCGAGGTCGAAGGCGCCGCGCGAGGGGTGCAGGAACACCATCTTGTTGTTCTTCTCGGCGATCTCGAAGATCGGCCGGAACTCCTGCTCGTCGAGCGGCTTGCCGTTGATGTTGGAGTGGATCTGCACGCCGCAGGCGCCGTTCTTGAAGGCGCGCTCGAGTTCCTTGGCCGCGTTGGGCGAGTTCATCGGCAGCGAGGCGAGCCAGCCGCAGAAATAGTCCTTCTCCTTGACGCAGAGGTCGGCCATGCCGTCATTGCCGAGCTTGGCGAATTCCTCGACCTGCTCCGGCGTGCCCAGCGCCTCCAGCGGCGGCATGCCGAGCGAGATGACCTGGGTGTAGTCGTATTTGCCCCGGAACATGTCGCAGACCTCCTTGCGGCGCTTGAGGTCATAGATCGCCGGGACGCCGCGCATGCGCGCGCCGATGTCGGCTGCCGCACCCGGGGTCGCCATCATCTTGTCCCACAGCGCCTGCGGGAAGAAATGGTTGAAACAGTCGATATAACGCATGGCGAGGGTTTCCTCCTTGAGTACCGATGCTGCGTGCGGCTCGGGTGATGCCGCCGTGGCCCGCGGGTGCTATAGCGCATCGAAATGCCAAGGGGAAATGCCGTTTGCGGTCCGTGCCATGCCAATCTTTCATGCATTTCGAGGCCAGGACGCAATGTTTCGTTAACCATGGTGGGGCAAGGTGGGGCATGGCCATTGGAGGTTTTGCGCCGCCATTGGCGGATCAAGATTAGACCGTAGATTCACCGGAATTCGGGCTGAAGTTGAAATTGGCCGGATTCCGGACGAAAGACGAGGGACGACAATGCCATCGCATTCCCGCAGGGATTTCCTTACACGCATGGCTGCCGGCGCTGCCGGTGCAACATTGGCCGGCGCACCGATCGCAGCGCTGGCACAGGCGGCACGGCCGCAAAAATTCTCGACCCAGGAACTCGTCGACAACGGACATCAGTTCTTCGGCACGATTTCCCGCGGAATGGCCTCCGTCGTCGAGGAAGCGACGCGGCGCTGGGGCCAGCCGAATGCCTATATCCTGGGCCAGGAGGCCGGCGGCGCCTTCGTGGCGGGTGCCCGTTATGGCGAAGGCACGATGTATACCCGCAATGCCGGCGACCAGAAGGTCTATTGGCAGGGCCCCTCAGTCGGCTTCGACGCCGGGGCCGAGGGATCGCGCACCATGATGCTCGTCTACAACCTGCCGGCCACCCAGGCGATTTACCAGCGCTTCGGCGGGGTCGACGGGTCGGCCTATTTCATCGGCGGCTTCGGCATGACGGCGCTGACCGCCGACAATGTCGTCCTGGCGCCGATCCGCTCCGGCGTCGGGGCGCGGCTGGGTCTTAATCTTGGCTATTTGAAGTTTACCCCGCAGTCGACCTGGAATCCTTTCTAGGCGGCAAACCTCCGGCCTTCACGGATAGTTGCAGGGATGGCCCCGACAGGGCTTTGACCGGCCTTTGCTTTCCCGCATAGCGCGTGGCATGGTCCGGGCCATTGTTTCGTCTGGTATTTGCGCCTGTGATCGAACAGCTCATGATCTTCGCGCTGGGGTTCCTGTTCGCGGGACTCCTGACGCTGCTGTTTCTGCCAGCCTTCTGGCGGCGGGCCATGCGTTTGTCGACGCGCCGGCTGGAAATGCAGATGCCGCTGTCTATGGCGGAGATCGTCGCCGAACGCGATCAGTTGCGGGCCGAATTCGCCGCCTCCACGCGCCGCGTCGAACAGAAGAACGAGCGCCTGATCGCAGCAAGCGCTGTCGACCGCAGCGAACTGGGGCGGCAGGCGGCAGCCCTCGTCGATCTCGATGCCAAGCTGCTGGCCTCGCACAATGACATGAACGACTTGCGTGCCGAACTCGCGGCCACGGAGCGGCGGGTGGGTGAAGCGCGCGGCGAATTGGCGGCTCTGCAGAAGGAGTTGTTTGATTCGGCCGGTCTCGCCGACCGCCGCGGCGAAGCCCTTGCCGATCTCGGCCGCAAGCACGATGAGCTTCACCAGTTTGCCGATGAAAAGCGCGCCGCGGTAGGCGGGCTGGAGACCAGGGTTTCAGGCCTGGAGCTCGATCTCGAGGAGATGCGGCGTGCCCTGCATAGCGCGCAGCTGCAATTGTCGGACAAGGTCGCCGCCGGCGAAATGCTCGAACGCGAACGCGAATTCGCGCGCTCCGATGCATCGGCCGCCCACGCGAAACGCGAACTGCTGCAGGCATCGCTCGATGAAGCGAACCGCCGCCTCGAGGCTTTTGAAAAAGAGGCACGCGCCGGCCAGCGCGCCCGTTCGCGCATGGCCACGCAGCTTGCCGAACAGCAGCGGCTGGTCGAGGCCGCCCGCGAGCAGGAGGCTGCTTTGCGCGCCAGCATCGACAATCATACGACCATCCTGAAGGATGCCGAGCGGCTGGCTTCCGAACGCCTGCAGGACATGCGCGCGCAACGCGACGCCCTGCAGGGCGCCATCGACATGCTGCGCAAGGACAACCAGACCCTTCGCCAGGAGCTTGCGGAGCTGCGCCGCAATGCGCCGAAACCGGCTGCCGTCAATGGCGTTGCCGCTGCCGGCACGAGCGATGACGCCTTACTGCGCCAGGCGATTTCGGACATCGGCACCGAGGTGACGCGGATTGCCGGCGCGCTCGAAGCCCAGGCGGACAAGGCGGACGAGATCGGCAAGAGCGTGGGCGAGCGCATGCGCGCCCTCCAGGCCACGGCGGGCCGTGTGTCCTGACCGGAAGGTCGCAGCCGCCGATAAATACCGTTTCCCATCGCCGAAATTTGCTCTATAGAGCCCCCTCGGTCGCGACGCTTGCCGAGATGCTTGCCGTCGCCCCGCCGCTCCCTTCGTCTAGCGGTCTAGGACGTCGCCCTCTCACGGCGAAAACAGGGGTTCGAGTCCCCTAGGGAGCGCCAAAGAAATCAAGCTCTTCTGTGCTTGCCGGATAGCCCGCCGGTACGGCGATCGAGCCTTGGAACATCAAGGTACTTGCTGGTCCCAGCAGATTGCCTCGTATGGCGTCATATCTGGCAGCAGATCGCCGATTCGTTTGTCGATATAGGCCTGCGACTGTCCCATGCTAAGCTCTGTCGATGGCCAAGCGCTCCGCGACGGAAGGCTGATTGCTAGCGGCGCGACCGGAAGCTCGACCGGCAAATGCAGCATGGAGCACTTTCATGCAACGCTACATCATCAAGCAAAACATCGAACGATTTAGCGACCGGTTACAAAATGAGAGTGACCCGCATAAGCGGGAAACAATCAAGCGATTGCTGGCAGACGAAGTCGCCAAGCTGAGCGAGTTGGAAAACTCAGAAGCGCATAAGTTTGATTCAAAAAAGCCGTCTTCACCTGAACAACGAGAATGTTCCGATCGGTGATTAGGCTGGATCGAGCCGGTGGCTCGCTTTTGGATATGCGAGCGTTTGCGCGAGGCATCTCTGAGTCCGCCGCAGCGGATTTGCTGGTCGCTGGCGCCTACGGTCACAGGCGAATGCGAGACTGGGTCTTGGCTGGCGCAGCCACGATCTTCTGGAAAGCAGCCCCCTTGCTCGTTTGACGGCGCACTGCGTAATGCGCATGCAAGTCCAGCTCTCATCCAGTGTCGAGCAATGTGAGGTTGATTCATATCAATGTGAAGCTGCCATGAAGTTGTATTGGTTTTCTATTCCGCTCCGTTGAAGCGGAATGCCAGAAAGGAGTTTACCATGAGCAAGCTTTGGAAGGCGGCGTCAGTCGTCGCGGCGTTGAGCATCATCACTGCCGCAGCAATTCAACTGAATGCGACATCGGCATTCTCACAGGCAACGCCGGGTCGTGTCGGATTGCAACCTGTTCCGCCGAATTGCTATGATAGCAGAATTCAGGTTCCTACTCGAGGCGGACCTGAATGGAAGCAACTCATCATGTGCCCGAGCGAGTGACGCGCATTGTCAAATCGCTTTGTAGGAGGTGCCCCCTTTAGCGAGGGCGCCTCCTTTTGGAGTTGAGCTTGATGATAGTTCCGCATGCGCTGAAATTTACGCGGCGCTATTGTGCCTGAACCTGCGCGCTTTCGTTAAAGTCGGCTACCGTTCGACGCTTCGGCAGTTGATCTGGCTTGTCGGATAGTCGTGCGGGGGCAGATATCGAGCTGAAGGGGTTGAGGCGCTGGCTAGCGTCTTTACCCGTGCCGTCTGGAAAAAAGACGGCGTGCGGCGGGTTGCCGTTGCTCCAGATCAATGGCGTGCTTGCTGGATCCCCTTAAATTAAGGTTGTAACCAACCTCCGGGAGTTCGCACAATGGCCAAGTTCTGCGCAACTTTTTTCAAGCGCGTCGTAAATTCGAACGGGCACGAATTCAAGTGTCCCCAAGGCTTCATCGAGATCGAGAAGGCGCGGACTCCAGATCGAGCTGTCCGCGCAGCGCAGAGGCGCTTCGAGCGTTTGAAGCATGTCGTAAATTGGCGATTGCGCGCCGATCTCGTCGAAATTCACGAGATGGATATGCCGGCGCACGAAATAAGCGGTGAACCTGGTAAAGGAAAGGCACCAGTCTTGTCGCGCGAGGCCCCGAGAGCTCCAGGCGTGGTGCATAAAACAGCGACACGCGCGAGGTAGAAGAGTTAAACTGTTTGCACAGTCTCTATTCTGGCGAACAATCTCGCGCAATCGAACTGCTTCATTGCGGGGTGATTCCGCTGTCCTTCACGATGCGCTGCCAGAGCTTGTCGTGCTCGATCATCTGGGCGCGAAGTTCTTGCGGCGTGCTGAGCCAGATCTCGCCGGCATTGTCGGCGATGAACTTCTTCCCCTCCGGAGATTTGATGACTTCGCCCAGCCAGCCGTTCAGGCGCTGGGCGATCGCCGAAGGCGTTTTCGCGGGCAGCCAGACCCCCCAGAAGTTGATGTATTCGTAGTCCTTGATGCCGGCTTCCTTCATGGTCGGTACATTGGGGGCAGCCTCGAGCCTGGTCGGCGTCGTCGCAGCGAGAACCTTCAGTCGCCCCGCCCGCTCCTGGGCGACACCCAGGGTGGTGTCCAGGAATGAATAGTCGATGTCCCCGCTCGAGACATCGCGCGAGGCATCCAGCATCGACTTGTAATTGACCGCCTCGCCATTGGTCCCGGTGGCAATCTTGAAGAGCGCCGAGCCGCCGAGCACGCTGGTGGTGGGAACGCCGTAAAGGATCTTGCTCTGCTTCGTTTTGAGGGCGCTGACGAGGTCCGCTACGGTCTTGTACGGCGAGTTTGGCGGAACCGTCAGAACCATGCCGACGCGGAATACGGACCCGACCGGCTCGAAATCCTTCATCGCGTCATAGGTTACGTCTTTCATGACGTAACGGTTGGCGATGATCGCCGAACTGGCGGCAAACAGAACCGTATAGCCATCCGGTTTGGCGTTGGCGACGTAGTCGTTGGCGATATTGCCGTTGGCCCCAGGCTTGTTCTCGACGACCACGGGCTGGCCGGCCAATGGCTGCATCTTGGCGGCGATAAAGCGGACCAGGAGATCCGCGCCCCCGCCCGCTGCCGAGGAAACAACCAGCTTGATCGGCCGGTCGGGGAAGGTCTGGGCGGCCGTTGGTGACGCAAGCAAGGCGGCGGCCACAACCAGAAGCGATCGGATCATATATTCCCCCCATTTTGTTGGACCGGCGCTTTGCACTGATCCTCGTCATCAAACCTTCAGGCTGACACATTGTCGAGAGCCGGCGTAGCCGCGGGCAGCGCTTTGCGCATCAACGGCATCACCCTGGAAACGAAGAGCTCGACAGATCGTCCGATCTGTCCGGCGGTCAGGTTGCCGAATGCCAGATACATGAGGCAGTAGTTCGCGCCGGTCTGCCGGATCTGATCGATCAGATAGGCCGCGACCGTCTCCGGGCTGCCGGCGACACCGCGGCCGACGGCCATCAGTTCCGCAAAGCTGTTCTCACGTCCGCTGATCTTGTTCTCGACGCCATGGCGCGTGGCGACGTAGCGGAAGCTGTCGATGAAATTGGTATAGGCTTGTTCCGCGAGCTCCGAGGCTTCGGCATCGCTGGGCGCGACCACGACCGAGCGGTGAAGACCGATCAGCTTTGATTCTGGGTCTTTGCCCATGCGGGCTCGCGCCTGGCGAAAGTCCTGGATGAGTTTTGCCGAATTCTCCGCCGCCTGGTTGCAGACGATGTGAAATTCAAGCTTCGCCGCCCGTTCCGCGCTTTCGGGCGAGTGGACGCCATACCAGACCGGCGGGTGCGGCCGCTGCGCCGGACGCAGCTTGATGTCGATACCGTTGAAGCGGAACCGTTTGCTGTCGGTCAGGCGGCCGTCGCGCAAGCCCTCGATCACGTGCTCGAGCGCCTCCGTATAGATGGCGGCGGCTTCCGACGGATCGAGACCGAAATACGTCAACTCCGATGGAACAGAGCCTCGGCCGAATCCGATATCGAGCCGGCCTCCGCTCATCTGGTCGAGCATGCAGATTTCCTCGATCAGCCGTAGGGGATGATGGGTGGGCAGCGCGTAGACCAACGTCCCCAGGCGGATGGACCTTGTTCTTTGAATGGCGGCCGATAGAAAGACGCTCGGTGATGCGGCGCCGCCAAGCGTCGTGCCGTGATGCTCGGTGATGTGGTAGCCATAGAAGCCCGACTGGTCGAGAGCCTCGACCAGCTTGAGACGATCTTCATAGTGCTGGGTGAGATCGGATTTGCCGCCGAAATCCAGATGGTCGAGAACTCCGAACTTCATAAATTCCTCATCATGCTACAGGCAACGTGCTCGAGCTTTTTCCGTTGTGGTGAAATCTCTAGGTTGTGCCCCACACATCCCGCGCAACGTCGGCGACCAATTGCATTTTCTTCCACTGGTCGTCCTGGGAAATCTTGTTGCCCGGCACCGAACTGGCGAAGCCACATTGCGGGCTGAGCGCGAGCTGGTCCAGCGGCACGTAGCGTGCCGCCTCGTCGATCCTGCGCTTCAGCAAATCGGGTGATTCGAGTTCGCCTGACTTGGATGTCACGATCCCGAGGACAACCGTCTTGCCCTTCGGCACGAACCGCAAGGGCTCGAAACCGCCGGCCCGTTCGCTGTCATATTCGAGGAAGAATGCGTCCGCATCGACGGTGTTGAAGAGCAGTTCGGCCACCGGCTCATAGCCACCCTGGGCAACCCAGGAGCTGCGCTGGTTGCCACGACACAGATGCACGCCGATGCGCATGTCGTCGGGCTTTCCTGCCACGGAATCGTTGATGAGCTTGGCGTAGATGCGCCCGAGCGCGTCGGGATCATCGCCACGCGCCCTGAAGCCTGCGACGAGCGCCGGATCGCACAGGAATGTGTAGTGAACCTCGTCCAGCTGCACATAGCGGCAGCCGGCATCGGCAAGGGCGCCGATTTCCTTGCGATAGGCTGCTGCGAGGTCATCGAAAAACGGGCCGAGCTCAGGGTATGCCTTGCGATCGATCGCATCGCGGCCGCCGCGGCAATGGGCAAAGCTCGGGGCGGGCAGTGTGACTTTGCCGGTCTGGCTGGTCACGCCCTTGAGAAACTTGAAGTCGTCGACGGCGATATCGTGCTCATGTTCGACGTGGTCCGTCACGGCGAAGACTGCCGGCGAATGGCCCTCGCTTGGTCCGCCTTTAAAGCTCTGCTGGAAATGCGCCGGCTTCCATTCAATGCCCTTCATGGCTGTCAGGAAATCAATATGAAAGCTCTGGCGCCGGTAGTCGCCGTCGGTGACAGCATGAATGCCGATCTCCTCCTGCCGTTTGACGACATCCCGGATCGCGGCGTCCTCGACGGCACGGAGTTCCTCGTCCGACAGGGTTCCTTCCTGATGCTTGCGCCGGGCCTCGACCAGGCCTTCAGGCCGCAGGAAGGAGCCGACGTGTTCGGCGCGAAAAATGCGCTGGCCGTATGGTGCCGCGGCAGCGTTCAGGGGCCTGTCCAAGGCAATTTCTCCCGAAAGTTATGTTCTGTCGCTACGAAGATATCAGCGCGCCAGCGAGGTCAAGCGCGAGCATCCATATAGCGAAATATTTCTGTCGGTGCCGCAAAGGCCGGCTGCCTGAACTCTAAAAGCCGGCCGGTGCGAGCCAGTGCGCAAGGAAGGTCAAGGATGTGCGAAATATGTATGTGCCATCGGCGTCGCGAATCTGGATGGCCACGATCCGGCGCTCATCTGATAGATGATGATCCAGCGTGATTTGTGGGAGCGCCCGGACGGCATGCTCGCGCGCTTCATCACGGCTGGCGCAATCAATACCTATCTCGTCCCGCCTGACGCCGTCAGCGTCGAAAATGTCGAAGAAATATCGAGCCACTGGCTGTCTCGCTCTGAGACGCCATTAACACCATGAACCCACCTTGGTTCCTGCCCGAAGTCCGAAACGACTTCCGGGAGAGGGCGGCCTGGCAGCAGCGCTGCTGCAACCTTCATCCCACATCGATGTTCGGCAACGTCAGCCAACCCACTTTCCGGTCACTGTTATGCTTCCGGGCACACTGGTCATCGCGCTACCTGCGTCTGCTGAAAAGCTCCGCCACGCCAGTGGCGGGCTCCTACAGTCCCAACACGGTGTGAAGGGGTGTCACATATCCTGCCGACCGCAGGACGATCCACGTCAACCAGGTCGCCGGCCACAGAACGGCGGAAAGGAGATCCGCGGTGGCATTGATGAACAGCTTCCACAAAAGCGATGACGATTGCTGCCAGGTGAAAGCGACACATATCGGATAGGTGACGGCCGCGCCGGACAGGATGGCAACCTTGGTGCGTCTTACAATCGATAGCAGGCGTGTTCGCATCGCTCTCTCGTCCGCGATGCGCGTCACAACACGGTTATGAAGCGCGCGATCGATTCAGTGCCTGAGACGTAGGACTTGGATGCACAAGATCAAGAGGTTCGCCGCTCGCTGGGCGGGAGCCTCGACGCGCTCATTTCTTTCTCTCGATGTGGAGCAGTTGCGCGATATGCGCGACCTGGCGGTGCTGCTCCTTGACGGCGGCGGCGAATTCCTCGACGCCCATCGGCGCGACAGGCTGGCCGGAACGGGCCAAGCCCCCAATCACCGCCTCGTCCTTGAGCGCTTCGAGAACGCCCGCGGCGGCCTTTTTGCGCACGTCGAGCGGCATGTCGCGGTGTCCCATCAGTCCCAGCACCGGGCTGGCGACGAGGTCCGGAAATCCGGCCTCCACGACCGACGGAATGTCGGGGGCGATGGCCGAGCGCTTGGTGTCGTTGATGGCCAGCACCTTGATGTCGCCGACCTGCTCCTGCGCCCGCATCGCCGCATAGGACATCATCACGAGCTGAATGCGGCCCAGGCCGAGGTCGGGCGGGGACTGGGTGATGTCGCGGTATGGCACCTTGGCCATCTTCAAATCGTTTTCACGCAGGAACCCATTGAAGACGAACTCCGAAAACCCGGGGGCGACGCCATAGCTCAGCTTTTCCGGATGAGCCTTGGTATAGGCGACCAGTTCCTTGAGGCTGCCGACGCCGAGGCTCTTCGGCACCGCCATCGCAATCTGCACTTTGGCGACGCCGGCGATGGGCTGGAGATCGGTCTGCGGATCGTAGCCCAGATTGTCATGGACGTAGGGATGCACGACATAGGCGCTGGTCGGACCGAAGAAGATAACGTGGTCGTCCTTCGCGTTGACCACGCCACGAACGGAGATGAGGCCATCGCCGCCGGGCCGTCCCTCGACCACGACGGGCTGACCCCATATTTTCTGCAGCTTGTCGGAAAGAAGCCGCGCCGCAATGTCCGCGCCCGAGCCTGGACCAAATGGCAGAATGAGCAGCACCGGGCGCTGCGGCCAGTTCTGCGCCTGGCCAGTCTGGGCTTGGCCCGGCGAAGCCAGGATTTGCGCCATCGCCAGAACGGCAAGCGTGGATATCGTGCGTGCGATCAGCCGAAACATTTTCCCTCCCGCTGCATCTGCAAGGTCTTGCATGCGCCCCGTCCCACGGTGCGCCCGCCCTTGTCATGAGTCCAGCGGCTATCATTCAGGATCGGAGCGGGAAGAGCAACCGGCGGTTTCGATGTGTGGGCCGTCCGGGGATTTTGGAACTCAGTCCTCAAGGGACAGCGGCGGGGCCACGGATTCGAGGGGGCGGCGTTCGTGGTTCATCGCCAGCCATGCCGCCAGCAGGGCAGCGAGCGCCATGAGACCGGCGCCGATGAGATAGCCGATCAGCACCTGCCCGCGCGATCCGCTCTCGATCAGGATGCCGAACAGCGCGGGCGCGATCACGCCGCCCATGCCGGTGCCGAGCGCGTAGAAAATCGCGATCGCCAGGGCGCGGGTCTCGAGCGGGAAGCTTTCGGCCACCGTCAGATAGGCGGCCGATGCCGCCGCGGAGGCGAAGAAGAAAGTGACGCTCCAGCACAGGGTCTGCGTCGTCGCATCGAGCAGTCCCTGATGGAACAGCAGGCCGGTGATCGCCAGGAGCACGGCAGATGCGGCGTAGGTGAGGACGAGCATCGGCTTGCGCCCGACGGTGTCGAAGAAGTGTCCGAGCAGCAAAGGGCCAAGCACATTGCCGAGTGCGAAGGGCAGGATGTACCAGCCGACATTGGATGACGGCACGTCATAGAAATCGGTGAGCATCATGGCGTAGGTGAAGAAGATCGCGTTGTAGAAAAAGGCCTGCGCGCTCATCAGCGCGAGGCCCAGCACGCAACGACGTGGATAGAGCCGGAACAGCGTATGAAACACCTCGCGCAAGGCGGTGGAACGGCGGGTGCGCAGGCGTATCTTCTCCGTCGACTGCGGCAGGACATGGCCCTGGTGCAGAATATCAGCCTCAAGCTTGGTGACGATGACATCCGCCTGGTCGGGGTGGCCGTGGGTTATGAGCCAGCGCGGGCTTTCAGGAACGAACCGCCGCAGATAGAGGATGGCCAGTCCGATGGCGGCGCCGCTGAGAAACGCGACCCGCCAGCCGATCTCGGGTTCGACGAGGCGTGGATCGAGCAGGAAGATCGAGCCGAGGCCGGCGATGGCCGCGCCGACCCAGAAGCTGCCGTTGATGGCAAGGTCGGTCCAGCCCCTGCGCCTCGCCGGAATCAACTCCTGGATCGCGGAATTGATGGCGCTGTATTCGCCGCCGATGCCGGCCCCGGTGAAAAATCGCATCAGCGCGAAACTGGGCAGATCCCATGTGAGGGCAGTCGCCGCCGTAGCCACGAGATAGACCAGCAGGGTGACGCTGAAGAGCCGCTTGCGGCCGATCCGGTCGGTGAGCCAGCCGAAGAAAAGTGCGCCGGCAACGGCGCCGGCGAGATAGGCGCTGTTGGCCAGTCCGACGTCGGCGGCGGAAAATTGCAAGGTCGGGCTGTGCCGCAATGCGCCGGCGACGGAACCGGCCAGGGTGACTTCCAGGCCGTCGAGAATCCAGGTAATGCCGAGGGCGACCACGACGAGCCAGTGGAACCGGGCCCACGGCAGCCGGTCCAGGCGCGCGGGAATGTCGGTGACGACGATTGTGCCCCGTGTTCCTTCCTTCACGGTGCCGGCTGAGAGCTTTTCGGTTTCCTGTAAATCCACGCCCTGGTCTTTTCCATTGCCGCCGCGCGGTGGCGAGCTCCGCTTCAAGCCCTCAGCGGTAACGGCGGCCGCCGGCGATAGGTTCCCTCATTCGAGCCGCTCCTGCTTCCGCTGCTGGCACAGTGCTTGCTCGCCACCGTAAAACCTGGACTATTTTCAAGCTCAGTGGATGCCGGTTCGCGTGAATCGGAAAATGCTGGAGGGGCTGGCATGGGCGAAGCGGTGATCAAGGCGGAACCATCGGCATTGCGCGTCGACCTGGCGCGCACGGCGCTGATCGTCATCGACATGCAGCGCGATTTTCTCGAACCGGGCGGGTTCG
Organism: Terripilifer ovatus; assembly: GCA_029222685.1. Taxonomy (GTDB): domain Bacteria; phylum Pseudomonadota; class Alphaproteobacteria; order Rhizobiales; family Beijerinckiaceae; genus Terripilifer; species Terripilifer ovatus. The sequence goes on from JARHVB010000006.1 coordinate 53,627, forward strand.
GTGCCGCACTCGGCAATGACGTCAGCCTGCTGCGCAGCGCCATAGAGCCATGCCGGCGGGTGATTGCTGCCGCGCGTGCGGGCAAGCTGCTTGTCTTACACACACGCGAAGGGCATCGCCCGGACATGAGCGATGCGCCGCCGGCGAAGGTGGAACGCGCCGAGCCCCAATTGCGGATCGGCGCGCGCGGACCCATGGGGCGCATCCTCATCCGCGGCGAACAGGGCCACGACATTATTCCGGAACTGGCGCCATCAGGCGACGAGCCGGTCATCGACAAGCCGGGCAAGGGCGCCTTCTACCAGACCGATCTAGAGGCCATGCTGCGCAATCGCGGGATCGTCAATCTGCTCGTCTGCGGCGTCACGACGGAGGTGTGTGTCCATACGACGATCCGCGAAGCCAACGATCGCGGCTTCCGTTGCATCGCTGTCGCCGATGCTTGCGCCTCTTATTTCCCGGCGTTTCACAAAGTCGCGCTGGATATGGTGAAGGCGCAGGGCGGCATATTCGGCTGGGTTGCCGGCAGCGAGGATGTCTGCGCGGCGATAGCTCCATCTTGATCCGACGCGGTCAGTCCGGATCGTCGATGGTGCTGACATGTGCCGCCACGATACGCCAGCCGTCCGGCATCTTCACCCATGTTTGCATCTGCCGGCCGACCTTGCCCGGTGCGTTTGCCGGATGATGATGCAATGACGCCGTGGCAAAATCCTTGCCGTAGGTGGTGATGACGAGGCGGTCTATGCGGCGTGTGAAACGGCCGCCGGTGCGTGCGGCGCGAAATTTCTGGATCGCGGCATAGCCATAGAGATTTTCGGCGCCGCCGTAGCGGATGGTGCGCGGATTGTTCCAGAAGGAATCGTCGAGCACCGTAACATTGTTGTCCATCAGTGCGATCTCGTAACGCTCAAAGGCTTCCTCGACTTCGCGCACGGTTTCCGGATTGTTGATTTCCACCTGGTCGTTCCTTGATTCAAACGGCGGGCCGCGCAACAGGCGCGCGCGCGGCGCCGGAGCGTTCGAGGGCATGGGCGACACGCAAGGCGATGTCCTCGCGCCAGGGCGCGGCAATGATCTGCACGCCGATAGGAAGGCGGTTCTGCTCGAACCAGACGGGGACGGCAGCGACCGGCAGGCCGATGAATGAAATCGGCTGGGTGAACAGGCCGACATTGGCACGCACCGCCATTTCGACGCCGTCCAGCACCATGGTCTTCTGGCCGATCATCGGCGCCGTACAGGGCGTTGCCGGCGCAACGATGACGTCGACATGCTCGAACAGCTTCAGGACTTCGGTGTGATACCAGTGCCGGAATTTCTGCGCCTGCACGATCCACGAGGCCGGCAGGATGGCGCCGGCGATCAGGCGTTCGCGCACGTCCGGATCGAAATCGTCCAGGCGCGTGCGCAGGCGTTCGAGATGCAGGCTGGCGCCTTCCGCCATGGTGATCAGGAAGCCGGCGGCGCGGGCGCGGCCCGCTTCCGGAATCTCGATCGTCTGCTGCGAGCCGAGCGCCTGCATGACCTTGTCGACGGCGGAAAAGGCGACAGGCTCGCCGCCCTTGGCGAAGTAGCCGGTTGCGCGCGCGATGCGCAATCCGCTCAAGCCCTGGTCGAGCGATGGCAGGGTTGTTTCCAGCGGACGGTTCTGCTGCGCGTGGTCGCCGTCGTCATGGCCTTGCATGGCGTCATAGGCCAGCGCCAGATCCTTTACTGAACGTGCGAAAGGGCCGAGATGATCGAAGGCGGCGACAAAGGGAAATGTTCCCGCCCGCGACAGCCGACCGTAAGTCGGCTTGAGGCCGAAAAGGCCGCAGAAAGAAGAAGGCACACGGATCGACCCGTTGGTATCGGAGCCGAGCGACAGCGGCGTCATGCCGGAGGCGACCGCGGCGCCGGAGCCGCCGGACGAGCCGCCGGCCATATGGCTCGGATCGTGCGGATTGCGCGAGGGGCCGAAATGAGCGTTCTCGCCGGTGAAGTCATAAGCGTATTCGCCCATGTTGAGGCAGCCGACGAGAACAGCGTCCGCCGCCTCCAGCTTCTTTACAAGCGTGGATCCAGCTGTCGCCGGGGCGTTGTCGGCGTTGATCCTGGCGCCGGCGAGCGTCGTCACGCCCTCGACGTCATAAAGGTTCTTCACCGAGAAGGGGACGCCGGCCAGCGTGCCGAGGCTGGCGCCGCTCGCCCTCCTGCTGTCGATCGCATCGGCGCGAGCAACGGCGCGTTCAGCAAGAACCGCGGTGAACGCATTCAACGCAGGATTCTGCTTTTCGATCACGGCAAGGCTGGCCTCGACGATGCTGCGGGCCGAACGGGTTCCGCCGGCCACTGCCGTCGCGATCTCATGGGCTGCAAGGTCTCTGAAATCCGCGCTCATGGCTTGAACACCGGGGCTGGTTCTTCGCGTTCGTCCATGGGGAAGGCGCCGACCGTGGCGGCCATCTTCGCCGCGACCTCAAGGTTCATGCGCACGATGGATTTCGATTCCTCGGTGAGCCTGATGTCAAGCAGGGCGCATGATGATGAAATGAAAGCGTCGATATCAAACTTGTCGTCCAGCTTGTTGTTCATGCCGGTGCAGCCTCACTCTTAGACGTTCTGCGCCATATAGGCGCGCCAGCCACCGTATTGCGAAATATCGCGCGCGTCGATCACTGCTTCGCTCTCGACGGTGAAGCCTTTCGGTGTCGTGCCATCGGCGAGCCGTGTCGTGCCGATCGCCAGCGGCGCCGGCACGCCGGCGACGAAGGAGCCGAAGGCTTCGGCTGTCAGCGCCCAGACTTCGGTCTCTATCGCATGGCCCTTGCCGGCCGCGACACGCAACAGGCCAGGCCTCGCCGGCGGTCCGCCGGGCAGGGCGAACAACCGGTAATCGGCCGTGGTCTTCTCGGCGCGCAGGAAACGCGCGTTGCGGCTCGTCAATTCGCCATTCAGCGCCATGCCCGAAAGGTGCGCGCCGACGACCGCGAGTTCGATCTCATGCGCCATGGCGCGGTTGGCGGCCTTGGCCTTTGCGGGGCGCGGCTTGCCGGTCGCGCCCATGGGCACCGACGTTGCCTCATGCAGGACCGCGCCGAAAGACGCCAGCAGAGCGTCCTGGCCCGCGGGTGCGATGAGGGTGATGCCGGAAGGGAATTGATCGTCGCGGAAATGCGTGGGTACTGCAAGCGCCGACATGTCGAGAAGATTGACGAAGTTGGTGTAGGTTCCAAGCTCGCTGTTCGGTCCGATCGGATCGGCTTTCAGATCAGCGAGGCAGCGCGGGCGCGGATAGGTCGGGACCATCAGCATGTCGCAATGTGTCCAGGTTTTCTGCGCCGCGCGGCGAAGGTCCATCAGTTTATAGATGCCGCCGAAGGCATCCGCGGCCGAGAATTTTTCCGCAGCGCCGATGATGCGTCTGGTCACGTCCAGCATGCTATCGGGCTTGCCTTGTATGAAGGCGCGGACCGCCTGATAGCGTTCGGCGACCCAGGGACCTTCGTAGAGCAGACGTGCGGTTTCAAAGAACGGCGAGAAGTCGATCTCGGCCACGGTTGCGCCAAGTGCCGTAGCGTCGTCAACCGTGCGCAGGAACGATTTTTCGGCGAGAGCATCGCCGCCGAAATGGCGGCTGCCAGCATCGGGAATTGCCAGGCGCAGGATGGCCGGCGGCTGCGACAGGACGCCCGGTGCGAAGCGGCGCGAATAGGAATCGCGGTCGTCGAACACGGCCATGCATCGATAGATGTCATAGGCATCGGCAACGGTCAGTGCAAATACCGAGACGCAATCGAGCGAACGGCAGGCGGGCACGACACCGCGTGTCGAGACCGCACCGAGAGTCGGTTTAAGCCCGACGAGATTGTTCAGCCCCGCAGGAACGCGGCCCGAGCCCGCGGTATCCGTGCCGAGTGCGAAGCTGACGATGCCGCGCGCGACGGAGACGGCAGACCCTGAGCTTGAGCCGCCGGGGACCATAGCCGGATCGAAACTGTTCTTCGGGATCGGATAGGGCGAACGGACACCGACGAGGCCGGTGGCGAACTGATCGAGATTGGTCTTGCCGATCGGGATGGCGCCGCCCTCGATGAGGCGCGCGACAGCGAAGGCGTGTTCCTTCGGCGTATAGGCAAAATCGGGACAGGCCGCGGTGGTCGGCAATCCGGCGACATCGATATTGTCCTTGATGGCGAAAGGCACGCCCCAGAGCGGCTTGCCAGCGTCGTAAGCGCCGAGCGCGCGCGCCGCTTGAAGGGCAACGGCTTCATCAAACAGCGAGATGAATATCCCGGGATCATTTGCTGCCGCGATCCGTGCGTAGACGGTCTTCACGATCTCCTGAGGATCGGCGCCGGCAGCATAGGCTTGCCGCAGGCTTGCAAGATCGAAGCTCAGGTCATTCATCTCGATTTTACTTGGCAAACTTTCTCTCACTCTTTCTCTATTCTTCCGCCGTTACACGGGCGGATGGGGAATGGCTTCGATGAGCTGGCGCGTATACTCCGCCGTCGGCGCTTCCAGAACCTGTTCGGCTGTTCCTGCTTCGACGATCTTGCCCGCGCGCATGACGATGACCCTGTCACAGAGCAATCTCACCACATGCAGATCGTGGCTGACGAAAAGATAGCTCATGCCGAGGCGTATCTTCAAATCCTGCAGGAGGTTCAAGACGACCGCCTGAACGGAAACGTCGAGCGCCGCCGTCGGCTCATCCAGAATGACGAGATCGGGGCTGAGCGCCAGGGCGCGGGCGATGCCGACGCGCGCCTTCTGCCCGCCGGACAATTGATGCGGCAGCCGGTCGAGGAATTCGAGCGGCAGGCCGACGAGGCCTGCCAGTTCCTCGCAGCGGGCGCGAAGGGCATCCCGGCTCATGCTTTTGCCGCGCAGAATGGGATCGGCAATGGCGCGCGCCGCGGTGAAGCGCGGGTTGAGGCTTTCGGTGGGGTCCTGAAACACCATCTGGATGCGGCGCCGCATGGGATTGGTGGCGAAATTCCGTGCCGGCACGGCGGAGATATCCTCGCCGGCGAAGGTGATCCTGCCGCTCGTCGGGTCGAGCAGCCGCATGACCATCATCGAGGTCGTCGATTTGCCGCAACCGGATTCGCCGACCAGTCCCACCGTTTCGCCGCGCCGGACCTCGAAGCCGATGTTGTCGACGGCGCGAAAGGGTGCCTGCGGTTCCTGCTGCTTACCGAAGAATTTCGAAAACAGCCCGCTCGTGTCCTGGCGGGGATATTCCTTCACCAGGCCTTCGACGCGCAGCAGGACCTCGCCGGTGGAGGGTGCCGGCGCCGGCAGCGGCGCGGTTGCAGCCTCCAGCGGCAGAAGATCGCGCAGGCCGGCGCCGGGGCGCGGCGTCGCGCGCATGAGCTTGCGCGTGTAAGGATGGCCGGGATTGCTGAAAATGTCTTTCGACAGAGCCGTCTCGACGACCTTGCCCTTCTCCATGACGACGATCCTGTCGCAATAGGTGGCGGCGAGGCCGAGATCATGGGTGATGAGGATGGTCGACATGGCGCGCTCGCGCGTCAGCTCGACGACGAGGTCCATGACGGCTTTCTGCGTCGTCACGTCGAGACCGGTCGTCGGCTCGTCGGCGATCAGGAGCTGCGGCCGGCACGCCAGCGCCAGGGCGATGACGATGCGCTGGCACATGCCGCCCGAGAGTTCGAACGGATAGGCGTGATAACGTTCTTCCGGCCGGGCGATGCGCACCTGTTGCAGCGCCTCGATGGCCTTCTGTTTGGCCTCGCCGCGCGTCGTCTGGACATGTTCGAGCAGGACATCCTCGATCTGCCGGCCGACCTGCCGGATCGGATTGAGCGCGGCGCGCGGGTTCTGGAAGATCATCGCCATTTCGCGACCGCGCAGGTCACGCAATTCGTCTTCGCTGGCGGCGACGACGTCGACGCCGGAATACATGATCGAGCCTTCGGCAATGCGGCCGGCGCGGTCGAGAATGCGCATGACGGCATAGGAGGTCACCGATTTGCCGGAACCCGATTCGCCGACGATGCCCAGCGTCTCGCCTTTCGCCAGCGAGATATCGACATGTTCGATGGCGCGGACGGTGCCGCGGCGGGTGGCGAATTCGATGGTGAGATCGCGAACGTCGAGAATGGCAGGTGCGGTTGCGGAGCTCACTGTCATCATGTCCTCACGTGCGTCGCTGCGGATCGACGATGTCGCGCAGGCCGTCGCCAAGCAGGTTGAAGCAGAAGACGGCCAGCATCAGCGCGACGCCGGGAAAGAAGGCGATCCACCATTCGCCCGAGACGATGAAGGCGGCGCCTTCAGCGACCATGATGCCCCATTCCGGCGTCGGCGGACGCACGCCGAGACCGATGAAGGACAGGCCGGCAGCGTTCAGGATCGCATAGCCCATGGTGAGCGAAATCTGCACCATCATCAGCGGCATGATGTTGGGCAGGATGAAGCACATGAGAATGCGCGGATCGCTGTTGCCGGAGAGGCGCGCGGCATGAACGAAGCCCGCCTCACGGCGGATGTTGGCTTCGCTGCGCGCCAGCCGCGCATAGAGCGGAAAGTTGATGATGGCGGTGGCGACGATGATGTTCGTCACCGTATTGCCGAGCGCGGCGACGATGCCCATGGCGAGCACGAACAGGGGGAAGGCCATGATCGTATCGGAGATGCGGCCGACGATACGATCCGTCCAGCCGCCGTAGAAGCCCGCCGCGATGCCAGCGAAGCCGCCGAGGAGGAAGACGAGGACGACGGAGGCGATGGCGATCGTCATGTCGAGGCGGGTCGCCACGATGACGCGGCTGAAGATGTCGCGCCCAAGCTGATCGGTGCCGAACCAGTGGTGCGCCGAGGGCGATTGCAGCGCCGCCGCCGTGTCGCTGGCCAGCGGGTCGTAGGGGACGATGCTGGGACCGAGGATCGCGGCAATCAGAAAGGCGATGAACAGGGCGAAAGAGCCGGCCGTGACGGGGTTCTCCGCCAGGACGTATTGGGTGTGGCGAACCATCGCCATGAGGCCGCTGGCGGCGGGCCTTTTCGTCTCGGCAGGAGCCTCGGAAAGTATCGTCATCCTTCCACCTTCACGCGCGGGTCGATGGCGCTGTAGAGAAGATCGATGCAGAGATTGATAAGAACGTAGAGGATCGCCATGGTCAGGACGAAGCCTTGGACAGGGGCGAAATCCGAGGCGATCAGCGCTTCCACCGCATAGGAGCCGATGCCCGGCCATGCGAATACCTTCTCGACCAGAACATTGGCGCCGAGCAGGAAGGAGAACACCATGCCCAGCGTGGTGATGACCGGCAGCATGGCGTTGCGGAAGGCGTAAGTCATGATGATGGTCGACGATTTGAGGCCGCTGGCCCGCGCGGTGCGGATGAATTCCGCCGCCAGTATGGCGAGCATGGAGGCGCGGGTGATGCGGGCGATCGGCGCCAGGGAGAAGACGGCCAGCGTGATCGTCGGCAGGGCGATCTGCGACAGGGCGGCGCGGAAGGTCTCGAAGTCGCGGACGATCAGGGCGTCTATGAGGTAGAAGCCGGTATAGGTCGGCGGCGGCGAATTGAAGACGTCAAGCCGGCCCAGGGGCGCGGGCGACCAGCCGAGCAGGAAGTAGAACACATAGACGAAGATGAGACCGGTGAAGAAAACCGGCAGCGAGACGCCGGCGGTAGCGACGATGCGGCAGGTATGGTCGATCCAGGATCCCTGCCGGACGGCGGCGACAATGCCGAGCGGCACCGCGATGATGAGGGAGAGAAGCAGGCCGAGCAGGGTCAGTTCCGCCGAAGCCGGCAGGCGGGCGGCGATCTCGGTGACGACGGGACGTCCCGTCGTCAGGGAGTTACCCAGGTCGCCTTTCGCCAGGTTGACCACATAGCTGGCGAACTGCTCAGGCAGCGAGCGATCGAGGCCGAGCTGTTTGCGTACTTCAGCGATGGCCTGCGGTGTCGCCGCCGGGCCGGCGAAGAAGGACGCCGTGTCGCCGGGCAGGACGCGGGTCAAAAGGAACGTCACGATGATGACGCCGATCAGACTGGGTATAGCGGTAGCGACGCGGCGGCCGATGGTGCGCAGCATGGGGTCGTGCCTCTGGTGTCTGGATCGCTGAAGCAATTTCCGATCCACTTCGACCGGAAATGCTTTTGCGGCTTCCCTCAGCCCTTGACGAAGGTGCGGTAGTCGAGCCGGCGGTGGAACCAGTATTGATAGCCCTCGATGTTCTTCTGCATGGCGATGTTCACATAAGGCTGGAACAGCGGCACGCGCGGGATATCCTTGAAGGCGAGATCGACGAAGCTCTTGACGTTCTTGTCGTAGTCCGGCGTGTCGCCGGCCGCCGCTGCGGTGCGGGCGCCGGCAATATAGCCGTCCATTTCCTTGGACTGATAGCCCATGGTGTTGAACACTGAATTCTGCCCGTCGTAGCACCAGAAGAAGAAATATTCCGGATAGTCGAGCCAGCCCGAGAAGACGTTGGTGAAGAGCGGCATTTCCTTCTTGTTCAGCTCGGTCCGCCAGTTGGCGCCGGGGATCTTGTTGAGCGTCACGCGCACGCCAATCTGGGCGAGGCTTTCCTGGACGAGAATGCAGAGCGGCTCGTTGACGACGGCGAAACCGAGATCGAAGGAAAGCGTGGTCTCGAAGCCGTTGGGATAGCCGGCCGAGCTCAGGAGCTGCTTCGCCTTGGCGATATCCGTGTTGTACTGGTGCGCCTGCGGCCACTCGACCTTGGTGGCTGTTCCAGCCGGTGCGCCGAACATCGGCTTGGCCAGCCCGAACATGACCGCGTCCATGATCTTCTGATAGGGCAGTGCGTAGGCGATGGCCTGGCGCACGACGGGATTGTTGAACGGCGGCTTGTTGACGTTCATGCCGATGTATTGAATGCCGTTCGAATAGGGGATCGAAACGATATTCAGCTTGGCGTTGGATTTCATCTCGGCGAAATCGCGGTTCGGCAGGTCGTAGGAAATGTCGGCATCGCCGCGTTCCAGCAATGCGCGCCGGTTGCCGGAGGAGGGCACCATGCGCCAGATGACTCTCTTGACCTTCGGCAGCGGGCCGCAGGCCCATTCTTCATTGCGGTCGAGAACGACTTCGGTGCCCGGCGTCCAGCGGGTGACTTTATAGGCGCCGCTGCCGGCGGTGTTGAGCTTGGTATATTCGAGGCCCCATGGGTCGGCGGCGGTGGCGTGCTTCTTGACGAGTTCCGAGTTCATCACGCAGGGCACGATGACGGCGAGATCAGGAATGGTCAGCTTGTCCTTGCGCAGGAAGTCGACGCGGATCGTCTGGTCGTCGACGACGACGAACTGTTCCGGTTTTTCCAGCGAGCCGGCCTTCATCTGGAACGTGGGAAAGCCGCCGACAGTGACGGCGCGGTCGAACGACCATTTGACGTCCTTGGCGGTAACCGGCGTGCCGTCCTGGAATTTTGCGCCCTTGCGCAGTTTGAAGGTCGCCGACATGTCGCCGACGTTCATGTCCTCGGCGAGTTCGGGCTTGAATTTGTCGCGGTCGTAATAGGGGACGCCGTTGGGACCTGTCTTCATCTCGTGGCTGATCAGCCGGTCGTAGCAGTTCCACGACACTTCATAGCCCGGCACATTGGTACCGACGCCGTGAATGTCGATGTTGTTGGGGCCGCTTTCGGAGACGACGAGAAGGGTTTCCTGGCGGCTCTGGGCTTTTGCGGGAGACCAGACAGCCGGTGCGGCGATGCCGGTCGCAAGTGCGGTTGCTGCTGTTGATTTAAGGAAATCGCGTCGGTCCATGGATCGTGTTCCCTGCGTTTGTCGCCGTCGTTGGCGGGCGCTATTGCATGCGGTATATAAATATTGCATACAAATATGGAAAATTGCATGCCTATACTTTTGGCGCGCGTGCACAAATTTGCGGTATTTTTGATCGGTGATTAAGCAGGCGAATCGCAGCGGACCGCAGGGAACCACGCCGATGACGGCAGACGGCAGAACCCGCACCGAGAAACTTGCGGCTGAGGTCGCGGACGAAATCCTCGCCGGCGGATTTCCGCCGGGGATGCGGCTCGACGAGCAGATGCTGGCCGAGCGCTTCATGGTTTCGCGCACCCCCGTCCGCGAGGCGCTGCGTCAACTCGCGGCGACGGGCCTGATCGAGATGCGCCCGCGCCGGGGCGCGTTCGTCGTCAGCATCACGGCTGACGTGCTGAACGAATTGTTCGTTGCGATGGGCGAGATCGAGGCGACTTGCGCCCGTCTCTCGGCGCTTTCCATGAATCCGATCGAGCGGCGGCGGTTGAAGGCGCAGCACGAGGCCATGGCGAAAATGGTCAACGACAATGCCCAGGACGATTATGTGGAAGCCAATCGCAATTTCCATCTGGCGATCTACGCCGGCGCGCACAATCCGACCCTGCAGGATTTCGCGGTGTCGCTGCGCCGCCGGCTCGATCCGTTCCGGCGGGCGCAGTTCCGCGTGCCGGACCGGCTGATTCAGTCGCATCTCGAGCACGAGCGGGTGGTCAACGCCATTCTGTCGGGCGACTCGGTCCTCGCCCATGCGGCGATGCTCGACCACGTCAATCTGGTCGAGGACGCATTCGAGCAGATCAATGCCGGCCAGGCCCGGGCTGCCGGCTAGGATGAGGTGGCCGGAAACGGCCAGTGGGGCTATGCAGAAGGATGATTTCAGCGTGGCGGCGTTCGGCCTCGTCCCGATACGGGCACGAAGCTTGCCTGTTTGAACCGGTCACGGCAGCCTCGGGAAAACAACAACTTGTCAATAAGCGTCGCTCTCCATCACCTCACCAGCTACAAATACGACCGGCCGGTGTCGCTCGGTCCGCAGACGATCAGGCTGCGTCCGGCGCCGCACTGCCGAACCAAGGTGACGAGCTATTCGCTTAAAGTCATTCCGGCCAATCATTTCATCAACTGGCAGCAGGACCCGCACGGCAACTGGCTGGCCCGTTTCGTGTTCCCCGAGAAGGCGAGCGAATTCTCAATCACGGTGGATCTCGTCGCCGATATGGCGGTCATCAATCCGTTCGACTTTTTCATCGAGCCCTATGCCGAGGAATTTCCGTTCGCCTATCCCGACGAATTGAAGGTCGAACTGGCCGCCTATCTCGAGACCGAGCCGGCAACCCCGCTGCTGACCGAATTCATCAAAAGTCTGCCGGCCAGACCGCAGCGAACGATCGATTTCATCGTCAATCTGAACGCGCAATTGCAGCGCGACATCCGCTATGTCATCCGCATGGAAGCGGGCGTGCAGGCGCCGGTAGAGACGCTGTCGCTGCGCAGCGGTTCATGCCGCGATTCCGCTTGGCTGCTGGTGCAGATATTCCGGCAGCTCGGTCTGGCTGCGCGGTTCGTATCGGGCTATCTCATTCAGTTGAAAGCCGACGTCGATCCGGTCGACGGACCGAAAGGCACGGATCGCGATTTTACCGATCTGCATGCCTGGGCCGAAGTCTATATTCCCGGCGCCGGCTGGATCGGTCTCGATGCGACATCGGGACTTCTGTGCGGCGAAGGCCATCTGCCGGTTTGCGCGACGCCGCACTACCGCTCGGCGGCGCCGATCACCGGCGTCGTCGATCCGGCGAATGTCGAATTCAAATTCGAGATGCAGGTCGATCGCATCCGCGAGGCACCGCGCATCACTTTGCCGTTCTCGGAGAACGCCTGGAACTCGCTCGATGCGTTGGGCGAGGCTGTCGACCGCGATCTCCTCGCGCAGGACGTGCGGTTGACCATGGGCGGCGAGCCGACCTTCGTTTCGATTGATGATTTCGAAGCGCCTGAATGGAACATCGCGGCTGTCGGTCCGACGAAAAGACAGAAGGCCGACGAGTTGATCCGCCGCCTGCGCGAGCGTTTCGCACCGGGCGGCTTCCTGCATTACGGCCAGGGAAAATGGTATCCGGGCGAAAGCCTGCCGCGCTGGGCCTTCGCACTCTACTGGCGCAAGGACGGCAAGCCGCTGTGGGGCGATGCGGAGCTGATTGCAAGCTTCGGCGATAGCGCCAATGCCGTCATCAAGAATGCCGAAGAGCTTGCCGAGGATCTCGCGGTGCGTCTTGGCGTCGAGCCGGACTGTGTTTTGCCGGCTTACGAAGATACGGCGCATTGGGTGGTGCGCGAAGGCAATCTGCCGGTCAACGTCAATCCGGCCGACCCGAAAATCGAAGAGCCGGAGGAGCGCGCCCGCATGGTGCGCACCTTCGAGCGCGGCCTGTCGACGCCGACAGGGTTCGTGCTGCCGGTGCAGCGCTGGAACGCGCAGGCTGCGCCGCGCTGGCGCAGCGAGCGCTGGTCGCTGCGGCGCGGCAAGCTGTTTCTTGCTCCCGGCGATTCGCCGATCGGTCTGCGCCTGCCGATGGGATCGCTGCCCTGGGTACCGCCGGCTGCCTATCCCTATACGAACGAGCAGGATCCGCTGGAGCCACGCGGCGAAATGGCCGATCCCCAGCATTTGCAGCAGGTGTACAGCGTTGCGAGCGGTGAGTCCGGCGACCGGCAAACGGTCATCGAGCAATCGCCCATAGAGGGTGCCGTGCGCACCGCTTTGACCGTCGAGGTCCGTGATGGTGTGCTTTGCGTGTTCATGCCGCCGCTGGAAAAATTTGACGATTATGTGGAACTGCTCGCCGCCATCGAAATGGCGGCGAAGGAGAAGGGAACCAGGGTGCATATCGAAGGTTATGCGCCGCCCTTCGATCCGCGGATCAACGTCATCAAGGTGACGCCTGATCCGGGTGTCATCGAGGTCAACATCCATCCGGCCGCATCGTGGCGCGCCGCCGTCGAAACGACGACGTCGCTTTATGAAGATGCACGTTTGACGCGGCTTGGCGCCGACAAGTTCATGACCGACGGCCGCCACACCGGAACGGGCGGCGGCAATCATGTCGTGTTCGGCGGTTCAACGCCGCCGGACTCTCCCTTCCTGCGGCGGCCTGATCTGCTGCGCAGCCTCGTGCTCTATTGGCAGCGCCATCCGGCGATGTCCTATCTGTTCTCCGGACTGTTCATCGGGCCGACCAGCCAATCGCCGCGGGTCGACGAAGCGCGGCACGATTCGCTGTACGAGCTCGAAATCGCCCTCGCCAATACGCCGATGCCGGGGCAGGGCGCGTTTCCGATCTGGCTGGTCGATCGCCTCTACCGAAACCTTCTGGTCGATACGAGCGGCAATACCCATCGCGCCGAAATCTGCATCGACAAACTCTATTCGCCGGACAGTCCGACGGGGCGTCTCGGCCTGATCGAATTCCGCTCCTTCGAAATGCCGCCGGATGCGCGCATGAGCCTGGCGCAGCAATTGTTGTTGCGCGCCCTCATCGCCTGGTTCTGGCGCGAACCGCAGCATGGTGGTTTCGTGCGCTGGGGCACGGCCTTGCACGATCGTTTCATGCTGCCGCACTTCGTCTGGGAGGACTTTCTCAGCGTGCTCGAAGACCTGCGCCGCGTCGGCTATAATTTTTCCGCCGAATGGTTTGTTGCCCAGCGCGAGTTCCGTTTTCCAGTCTATGGCCAGGTCGAACATGGCGGAGTCACGCTTGAAATCAGGCAAGCGCTCGAGCCCTGGCATGTGCTGGGTGAGGAGGGGGCCGCGGGCGGCACGGTGCGTTTCGTCGATTCCTCGGTGGAGCGGTTGCAGGCCAAGGTCAACGGTTTCGTTCCCGGCCGTCACGTCATCGCCTGCAACGGCCGGCAGATGCCGATCGCGCCGACCGGCGCGTCCGGCGAAGGCGTGGCGGGCGTGCGCTTCAAGGCGTGGCAGCCGGCGTCCGGCATGCACCCGACCATTCCCGTCCATGCACCGCTGACCTTCGATATCATCGATCTGTGGAACGGACGGTCGCTGGGCGGCTGCGTCTATCATGTGGCGCATCCGGGCGGCAGGAACTATGAAACCTTTCCCGTCAATTCCTATGAGGCCGAAGCGCGGCGCCTGGCGCGCTTTCAGGATCATGGGCATACGCCGGGCAGGATCGAGTTTCCGCGCGAGGAACCGGGCGGGGAATTTCCGCTGACATTGGATCTGCGGAGGAAAATTGGCTGACGAACTCATGTCCGATGTGCGGATAGCCACGCCGCCACGCCGCAGCGAAGCGTGGACGCAGAATTATGCACCGCTGCCGGGCATACCCGATGAATTCATCGGGCCGGACGGCGCGCCGCGTCCGCATTGGCGCCGGTTTCTCGATGCCCTGGCGCATTTCGACCAGGACGACCTCGATCAGCGCTTTGCGACGGCCGAGCGGCGCATGCGCGATATCGGCGTGTCGTATCGCGCGTATGGCGAAACCAAAGAGAGTTCATGGCCGCTCAGCGGCCTGCCGCTGCTGATCTCCGATGCGGAATGGCGCGATATTTCGGCTGGCATCGTGCAGCGCGCCGGCCTGCTGGAACGCGTTCTCGCCGATCTTTATGGCGACGGGCATCTGGTCAGCGACGGCGTGCTGCCGGCCGCGGCGGTGGCAGGCTCGCCGGAATTCCTGCGGCCGTTGCGTGGCGCCAAGCCGTTTGGCGGCCGCTGGCTGCATTTCTACGCCGCCGATATCGGCCGCGGGCCGGACGGGCGCTGGTGGGTGCTTGGCGACCGCGCGCAGGCGCCTTCCGGCTCGGGCTATGCCCTTGAAAACCGGCTGGTGACGTCGCAGGCGTTTCCCGCTCTCTACCGCGACATGAACGTGCAGCGCCTGGCGCCGTTCTTCCGCGAGTTTCGCGACGGGCTGGCGCGCTCCGGCGAACGCGCCGAGCCGCGCATCTGCCTGCTGACGCCTGGCCCATGGAGCCAGACCTATTTCGAGCAGGCCTATCTGGCGCGCTATCTCGGCCTGCTGCTCGTCGAAGGCGGCGATCTGGTCGCCGCCGAGAACAAGATCCATGTGCGCACGATTGCCGGGCTGAAGCGCGCCGATGTGATCTGGCGGCGTATCGATTCGGAATGGTGCGACCCGCTGGAGCTCAACTCCGCCTCGCGGCTTGGCGTGCCCGGCATGCTGGAAGCGATCCGCGGCGGCAAGGTGACGGTTGCCAACATGCCTGGTGCGGGGCTGCTGGAGGCGCGCGCGCTGCTGGCGTTCATGCCGTCGCTCGCACGCCATGTGCTGGGCGAGGACCTGCTGTTGCCCAATATCGCCACCTGGTGGTGCGGACAGGAAACGCAGCGCCGCGAAGTGCTCGCCGATCTCGACACTATGGCGGTGGCCGGTGCGTTCTCGAATCAACTGCCGGGATTTGACGGCCAATATACCGCGCTGGCGTCGGAACGTTCGCCTGCGGAGCGCGACAAGCTCGTCAGGGCCATTGAAACCCGCGGCATGGATTATGTCGGCCAGGAAGTCGTGCGCCTGTCCACAACGCCGGCCTGGGACAACGGCCAACTGGCGCCGCGGCCCTTCGTGCTGCGCATCTTCGCGGCGGCCACGCCGAACGGCTGGAGAGTCATGCCCGGCGGTTTCTGCCGCATCTCCGATCAGCCGGATGCACGCGCTGTCACGATGCGCGGCGGCGTACAATCCGCCGACGTGTGGGTGCTGTCGGACAAGCCCGTCGAGATGGATACGCTTCTGCCGTCGAGCGATCGCGCCGCCATCGTACGGCTGCTTGGCAATCTTCCGAGTCGCGCGGCCGACAATCTGTTCTGGTTCGGGCGCTATCTTGAACGCGTAGAAGCGATCCTGCGCATCATACGCAGCCTCAGCAACCGCTTCATGGACCCAGATCCGCAGGACAAGGAAGAGTTGCGGCCGATCGACAGATTGCAACGGCTGCTCGTGTCATGGGAGGTGGTGCCGCCCAAGGCCGTCAAACGCTCGCCCCGGAGTGTGGTTCGCGCCGCCTTGCAGGACGAGGACAGCTACGGATCGGCGCTGTTGAATACGATCTCAGCGCGCAGGGCCGCCTCTTCCATTCGGGAACGCCTGTCGCAGGATGTGTTGCAGCTGTTGGGCCAGCTCGAAGACCGGTTGCGGACCTCCGTGCAGGAGAATGCCTCGGAAGCCCAGATGCTGGAGCAGACCGAACAGGCCCTGCATGTGATCGCCGCGATTTCCGGGCTCATGAACGAGAATGTCAATCGTGTCGCCGGCTGGAGCTTTCTTGATATGGGACGCCGCATGGAACGCGGCATCAACACGGTGCGCGCGGTGCAGACCTTCGCCGACAGTGACGCCAGCATCGAACAACTTGACGTCCTGCTCGATCTGATCGATTCGCAGATCACCTATCGATCGCGCTATCTCGTCAGCGCCTCTCTGGCGCCGGTGCGCGATATGGCCTTGCTGGACCCGTTCAATCCCCGTTCGGTTGCATTCCAGGTGGCGCAGATCGAACAGCATCTTGCCAGTCTGCCGGTGCTGCGCGAAGACGGTATGCTGGAAGTGCCCCGCCAGATCGCGCTAAAGCTGAAGACGGACATGGCGGTCGCGCAGGCGAATATGCTGACGACGGAAACGATGACCGACTATAGAAACCGGCTGATCGATCTGGCGGGCGCCATTGCCGATCGCTATTTTCTGCACGGGGCGAATACGCCAAGCGACGAAAAGCCGACAGGTCTAGCTTGATCTACGAGATTACGCACGTCACAGCCTACAGCTACGAGTCTCCCGTCGCGTCCGGCTACAGCAGGCTGCGCCTGACGCCGCGCCAGGGGCCGGGCCAGCAGGTGCTCTCGTCAGCGCTCGACATCAAGCCTACGCCCGCCGAGATCATCGAAAGGGTCGATTTTTTCGGCAACCGGGTGCATGTCGTGCGCCTTGATTTGCCTCACAGCGAACTCGATATCGAGGCGCGCTCCCGCATTATTGTCGAGCGCAAGCAGGCGCCGGCGGGCGCGCTGACAAGGCCCTGGGAAGAGATCTCCCGCGATGTCCTGAATGCACCGTCCCTGGATGCGGCGTCTCCGGTCCATTTCGTTTACTCCAGCCGCTATGTGCCGGCTTACGCGCCGGCGACCCGCTATGCACGCGATAGCTTTGCGCCGGGACGGCCCGTGCTCGAAGCAGCCATCGAGTTGATGACGCGGATCCGAAATGATTTCCGTTACGATCCCGGCTCAACCGACATTTCGACGCCGCTTGCCACAGTGTTCGAGGAGCGCGGCGGGGTATGTCAGGATTTCGCGCATGTCATGCTGTCGGGCCTGCGCGGTCTTGGGCTGTCGGCCGCTTATGTCAGCGGCTATATCCGGACCATTCCCCCGCGCGGCAAGCCCCGCCTTGTCGGCGCCGATGCATCGCATGCCTGGGTCTCCGTCTGGTGCGGCTCCGAGTTCGGCTGGATCGGACTTGATCCGACGAATGCGCTGATCGTGGCAGACGATCACATCGAGGTGGCGATCGGCCGGGATTATTCGGACGTCTCGCCGGTGGGCGGTGTTTTTGTCGGCTCCGGAAAGAACTCGCTTTCGGTGAGTGTCGACGTCGCGCCGGTGGCGGCTTGATCTCAGGATCTGTCCGGCTCTTGCAAGGCGGCGCGCGCGGTAGCAATCTGTCCCCGCAAATCTAAAATCCGCAGCGGCCGATGGCGAAACAGCGGCGGTGACGGATTCGAGGGGAGGATGAGTCCATGAAGCCAGCGATTCGCTTGCTGTTTGTCGCGTGCCTTTCATCTTGCGCATCGTTTGCGTCGCATGCTGCGCTGGCGCAAGTCTCGCCCGCGGAGTTCTACAAATCGCATCCGGTCCAGATCGTTGTGCCGTCGTCGGCCGGCGGCGGGTATGACGCGATCGCGCGCACCGTCCAGCGTCACCTTGGAAATCATATTCCCGGCAATCCGACGATCATCATCAACAACATGCCCGGCGCGGGCGGCATTCGCGAGGCCAACTATATTTATTCCGTTGCCGAGAAAGACGGCTCGATCATCGGCCTCATGCAGAATTCGATTCCGTTCGAACCCCTCGTCGGCAACACCCAGGCGGCCTTCGATCCGCGCAAGTTCGGCTGGCTCGGCTCGCCGAATTATGAGACGGGTGTCCTCATGGTCTGGCACAAGGCTGCGGCAACGACCATCGATGAGCTCCGCAATACCGAAATTACGGTCGGGGTGGAAGCGATCGCCTCCAATCCGGCCTTCAGCGCGCGGCTGTTGATGCAGACCCTGGGTCTCAAGTTGAAACTCATACCCGGCTACCCCGGATCGGCCCCAGTCCTGCTGGCGATGGAGAAGGGCGAGGTCGACGCCTTTCCGAATTTCTACAATTCGGCGATGCAGGCGCGGCCTGACTGGATCCGCGACAAGAAAACCCTGCTCGTCGCGCAATGGGGGCCGCACAAGGAAAAGAACATGCCGGATGTGCCGTACATCCCCGACATCGTCAAGGATCCGGACAGGCTGGCCGTGGCGCGCGCCGGGGCCGCGTCGCTCGCGCTCGGCCGGCCGTTTCACGCACCGCCCGGCATTCCGGCGGACCGGCTCGCCGTTTTGCGCGAAGGCATGATGGCGACGTTCAAGGATCCGGCCTTCGTCGAGGAAACCGCAAAGATGGGCTTTGGTGAACTGGCGCCGCAAAGCGGAGAGGATCTCGAGCGGGTCATCAAGGACCTTTACGCCTCGCCGCCCGAGGTGGTCGAGCATTTGCGCAAGATCGTTGTCGGCAACTGAGCGCGTCTTCCTTCTTCCGTGCATCGCGAGGGTCGGATGAGGGCGGTGCGGGTCGATCCATGTTTGAACGTTCTCCGATCTGGTTGCGCGCCGCAGCGTTGATCACCACAAGAAATACTGCAAGATGGAGGAGAGCGAGGCCGTGATACACCCCATCCGACCCTTGCTGCGCAAGGGCCACCTTCTCCCGCGGAGCGGGAGAAGGATTCACGCGAGGAAAGATGGCGAAGAAGGTCAAGACCCGACTGGGGCCGTCCACCATCCATGGACAGGGCCTCTTCGCCGATCAGAAAATAGCCGCCGGCACCTGGATCATCCAATACACCGGCCAGAAGCTCGGCCTGAAGGAAGGCCGCCGCCGTGACCGTTTCTACAATTCGATTGGTTATACGCTGCTCTTCAAGCTCGACAGCCACTATGTCGACGGGCTGATCGGCGGCAACGAATCGATCTACATCAACCACTCCCTGACGCCCAATGCCGAGGCCTTCATGCATCGTGGCGGCGTGTGGATCCAGGCCCTGCGCGACATCGCCGACGGCGAGGAGATCACCTACGATTACGGCTTCGATCCGGCCAATCCAGGGCGGGCATAAAGTCCCGACAACGCCGGCAGCAGCCTAGCATAAGCCATAAGCCGCTCTCGCGATGTGCGAAATCTAACTGGAGGACACGGCCAAACCGGGCTAGGCTTGTGACGACGCACTCCTTTCAAGCGAGCACTTCGTGATCATTTCATCACTACACGGCCTGCCGGCGT
This sequence comes from Terripilifer ovatus, assembly GCA_029222685.1. GTDB lineage: Bacteria > Pseudomonadota > Alphaproteobacteria > Rhizobiales > Beijerinckiaceae > Terripilifer > Terripilifer ovatus. The sequence continues at coordinate 72,977 of JARHVB010000006.1, forward strand.
TCGCAGCCTATCTCGTCGCCGCCATCGGCTTCTGCGCGCTTTTCCTGCTGATCTACACCTGGATCACGCCGCACCGGGAGTTCGACCTGATCGTCGAAAGCCAGAATGCGTCGGCAGCCATCGCGCTCGGCATGAGCCTCATCGGTTTTGCCATTCCGCTGACGGCGGCGATCCGCAGTTCCGCTGGCATTGTCGATTTCTCGATCTGGGCTCTGGTCTCGCTGATCGTGCAGATTGTCGGTTATGGCCTTGCGCGCCTTGCCCATAAGAATCTGTCGAAGGCCATCGAACAGAACACCATTGCAGCCGCGGTCTGGCTCGGCAGCGTTTCGCTGACCGTCGGCATCGTCAGCGCCAGTTGCATGACACCATGACCCTGCTGGGATTGAGCTTGCGGAGATCACGCCGGTGGCTTTGAAATCGTCGAAACAGCTTGATGAGGAGCGGCGGAAGGCGAGCCGCGTTCCACCGAAGCTCGGGGCGAGCGCCGGGCAGCAAGCGCCGAAACCTTCGCCGATCCGCAAGCGCGGGTTGACGATCGGGCTGGTCGCCGCGGGGGCGATGACGATCTTCGGTATTTCATCCTGGGAGCGGCAATCTGACTGCCAGCCCAATCCGAACGGCGACCAGACCTGCCCGCAGGGATCAGGCTCCAGCAGCAGCGGCGGCGGCAGGAGCTATTTTTCCTCCTGGGGCTCGTCTTCCTCAGGAACCTATTGGGGGTCTTCCGGCCATTCGTCGGGTACGTCAGGCATTTCGAGCGCACTCGTTGCGCGCGGCGGCTTCGGTTCGACCGGCGGATTTCATGCTTCCGGTGGCGGTTAGTCTTTCTATTAATAGGAGCACGCGGTGAAACGGATGCGCATCGCGCCACGGCCGGATTTCGCCGACTACGCGCGCGAGATCGGCTTCGAATATCACACGATCGACGGCAAGCCCTATTGGCAGGACGAAGCCTATTACGCTTTCACGCTGCGGCAGATCGAAGATGACCTCGAAGCGCCTTCGGAAGAGCTTGCCGCCATGTGCGTCGATCTCATCGACAGCATCGTCGCGAGCGAGGCCAAGCTCGATCGCCTCCGGATTCCTGCGCACGCGCGCCCGCTGATCGCAGAGAGCTGGAAAAGACGGGATCCCTCGCTCTACGGGCGCTTCGATCTCGTCTATGACGGCCGCGGCCCGGCGAGACTGCTCGAATATAACGCGGACACGCCGACAAGCCTGTTCGAGGCCGGCGTCGTGCAATGGCACTGGCTCGAGAACGCCCGTGATCGCGGGGCGCTGCCGTCCGACGCGGATCAGTTCAACTCAATCCATGACAGGCTGATCGACCGCTGGCGCGAGCTGGCAGCGGGCCAGCATGTGCACTTCACCTGCATGAAGGGCAATGTCGAAGACGAAAGCACCATCAGCTATCTGGCCGATTGCGCGGTTCAGGCCGGCGCATCGACCAGTGCGATCTATATCGACGACATCGGTCTGAGCGGTGACCGGTTCGTCGATATGGCGATGAAGCCGATCGACCACCTGTTCAAGCTTTATCCGTGGGAATGGATGTTCGGCGATGAATTCAGCCGTTCGGCGGCCATGTCGTCGACGGATTTCATGGAACCGGCCTGGAAGGCACTGCTGTCCAACAAGGGGCTTCTGGCGCTGCTGTGGGAGAAGGCGCCAGGCCATCCCAATCTGCTGCCGGCCTATTTCGAGAATGATCCAAAAGCCGCCAGCCTGGCGCGCAACCATGTGCGCAAGCCGCTCTATTCGCGCGAAGGCGCGAATGTGGAGATCGTCGATCGCGGCCGGGTCGCAGCGCAGTCGGATGGCACCTATGGCGCGGAAGGCTATGTCCTGCAGGAGCTCGCCATGGCGCCGCGCTTCGATGGCCTGCATACGATCATCGGAAGCTGGATCGTCGGTGACAGTGCCTGCGGCATCGGCATTCGCGAGGATCCATCGGCGATCACCGGCAACACGTCGTGCTTTGCGCCGCATGCTATTCTGTGAAGATATTGCTGTGAACCCTTCTCCCGCCCGGCGGGAGAAGGGTTTAAGAGGGGGTGTCTTCGCGCACGCCGAACCAGACGAACGGCAGGCCGATGGCCACGATGACGATGCCGACCAGCGCGCCCCAGCCGGTATAGGCGAGGCTCGCATAGAGCAGATAGGCGCAGATGCAGACGAAGATGGCGGGTGTCAGCGGATAGAGCGGCACTTTGAACGGCCGTTCGCGCGAGGGTTCGCGCAGGCGGAAGACGAACAGCGAGATGCCGGTCAGCAGTAGGAATAACCAGAATACCGGCGCGGTATAGTCGACCATGGTGCTGAAGCCGTCGCGGGTGATGGTGCCGAAACCGACGAGGGCCAGGGAAATGGCGCCCTGCAGCATAAACGCGTTCACCGGATTGTCGCCGCGTTCATTCCAGACGCCGAGCCGGCGGATCGGCGGCAGATCGCGGCCCAACGCGTAATAGACACGGGCGCCGGTGAATACGGTCCCGTTCAATGTGCTCAGCGACGACAGGCAGACGGTGATGGACAGCAATGCCACGCCGGCGCCGCCGCCGACGCGATACATGAGATCGGCGCCGGGCGCATTGCTGGCGGCCAGGCCGCCGAGGCCGAAGGCTTTCAGGAAGGCGAGGTTGATCGCTACATAGAGCAGTGTGACGACGGCGGTGCCGATCAGGATGGCGCGCGTCATGTCGCGGCGGACGTCTTTCATCTCGCCGGAGAGATAGGCGATCTCGTTCCAGCCGCCGTAGCTGAGCAGCACCAGCACCATGGCAAGGCCCAGTGCGCCGCCTGCGTCGGGCGCCGCCGGCTTCGTCTCGCCGCCGCCGCCGGCGAAGCCCGCTACGATGACGGCGATGATCGCCAGTACGGTCATGATCTCGAGCAGCTTTTGTGTGCCGGTTCCAGGCCGGGTGCCGATGACGTTGATCGCCGTGAACAGGATGACCGACAGCGCCGCGTAAATCGCCGGCCCGTGCGGTCCGAGCGGCAGCAATTGCTGCGCGTAATCGCCGAAGACGAAGCCGACCAGCGCGATGGCGCCGGTTTGTATCACCGTGCCGCGCGCCCATGCGAACAGAACGGCAAGCCGTTTGCCGTAGGCGCGCGACAGAAACTGATATTCGCCGCCCGCATCGGGAAACGTGGCGGCAAGTTCGGCGTAACAGAGCGCGCCGATCAGGGTTGCCAGGCCGCCGGCGATCCAGGCGCCGATGAAGAGGTATTCATTGCCGGTGGTGGCTGCGACGATGGGCGGTGTGCGGAAAATGCCGACACCGATGACGATGCCGACGAAAAAAGCGATGGCATCCGCGATGGTGAGGACCTTGCGCGGCGCGGACGGGGCTTCAGGCGACACGAGTTGCGACTTGCTTTGCGACATGGGTCAGGGCTCGGATCCATTCGAGTGTGGAGGCGGGTCTTGGCTTGAAACATGCGCAGATGGCTTCGCCGGCCGTGCCTGCCGGGGACAGGTCGGGGGGGGCGGAAGCTTTGCTTTGCAAGGAGGTGCATGGACCAATATTTCAGAGACCTCGCCGGAAGTCATCCGCAAGCGACGCCCGGCCGGCGGGAATCCTGGCCGGCGATTCCTTCGCCTTAAGTCCTAGATTCGGCAATGTCCCGAAAACATTAAGCAATATGCAACGCTCGACGGGTATTTCTGTTGCGATGCCACAGGTCAAGGCCACAGCTTTCGGCCGCCGGGGTTCCAACCGGTCACCGCCGCTCTCCGTCAGGGCGGCGATGGGAGATCCGTCGCCGCCGGCCCAGAACGCGGCGCGGCCGATCGACGAAAGTTTCGTCGCCCTTGCACGGGAAATGATGCAGGACAGCCGGCGCGAGCAGGAGGTCATCGAGCGCGGCGGCGGTGTCGTGCCATGGTCGTTCTGGGCAGCGAGCCTGGCGGGCTTGGCCGGTGCCTTCCTGCAGGCCGGCCTGTATATCGTGGCCGCCAAAGGGCCGGTCGAATTCATGCCGGGCGTCAAGATCAATGGCTATGGCGATGCATCCTGGCTGCTGATGCTGATGCTTTACGGCCTCATGAGCGGAGCACGTATCGCGGTGACGTCGCTGATGTTTTCCCATCTGGCGCTGCGTTTCGTGCAGGTGACCAGTCCGGCCGCCTATGCGGCCGGAGGCGCCATCGGCGGCTGCATTTATGCCTATGGCATGCAAATGCTCGGCGCCGGCCCGCAACACGTGGTGGCGACGGCGATGACCGGGCTCGCCGCCGGCTATCTTTACCGCATTTTTTCCGGGGTTCGCGCTGCCTGAAACTGGCAGCATCCTCACGCAAACCGGCCCGAATGCCTTTTCTCCGCGCCTGACTCGCCCCATATTGGGGGAATGGCGAAATCTCCGAAAAATGCCGCGCGTCCGACGCGCGCCAAGGCGTCGAAGCCCGACGTCAAGCCGCTGGACGAGCATCTGGCGACCCTCCTCAATCCCGCGCTCAACGAGCCGCGCGGCGGCTTCGGGGAGCGGCCGCAGGCGGCCTTCGACACGTCCGGAGCGATCGGGCTCGATTCCGATCTGGCCAGGAAATTCCTGCCGGCCCAGACGCAGAAGTCGCGGTCACGTGGGCCGGAGCTCACGGGCGCCACGGCAACCGTCGATTCCCTGAAGGATCTGCTCGAGCAGGGCGATCCGAACCTGCGCGGCAGCAAGCCGTGGACGCCGCATCGTCCGGCGCGGCCTGAGAAATCCGAAGGCGGCATCAGCTTCAAGCTGGTTTCCGACTATGAGCCGAAAGGCGACCAGCCGCAGGCGATCAAGGAGCTTGTCGAAGGCGTCAACCTGCATGAGCGCGATCAGGTTCTGCTCGGCGTCACCGGCTCCGGCAAGACGTTCACGATGGCGCAGGTCATTTCGCGCACCAATCGGCCGGCGCTGGTGCTGGCGCCCAACAAGACGCTGGCTGCGCAGTTATATGGCGAGTTCAAGAGTTTCTTTCCGGACAATGCGGTCGAGTATTTCGTGTCCTATTACGATTACTACCAGCCGGAAGCCTATGTTCCGCGCACCGACACCTATATCGAGAAGGAATCCTCCATCAACGAGCAGATCGACCGCATGCGCCATTCGGCGACGCGTTCGCTGCTGGAGCGCGACGATGTGATCATCGTCGCCTCGGTCTCGTGCATCTACGGTATCGGCTCGGTCGAGACCTATACCGCGATGACCTTCTCGCTGAAGCTCGGCGAGAAGATCGACCAGCGCCAGCTCATCGCCGATCTGGTGGCGCTGCAGTACAAGCGCTCCGGCGGCGATTTCTCGCGCGGCATCTTTCGCGTGCGCGGCGATACGATCGAAGTGTTTCCGGCGCACTATGAAGATCGCGCCTGGCGCATCGGCTTTTTCGGCGACGAGATCGAGAGCATTGCCGAGTTCGATCCGCTCACCGGCCGCAAGACGCAGGATCTCGAATTCGTCAAGATCTACGCCAATTCGCACTATGTCACGCCGCGCCCGACCCTGATCCAGTCGATCGCCGGCATCAAGACCGAGCTGAAGCAGCGCCTCGAGGAACTCTATAAAGGCGGCCGCCTGCTCGAGGCGCAGCGTCTCGAGCAGCGCACCATGTTTGACCTCGAAATGCTGGAAGCCACGGGCTCATGCGCCGGCATCGAGAACTATTCGCGCTATCTCACCGGCCGCAAGCCGGGCGAGCCGCCGCCGACCCTGTTCGAATATCTGCCCGACAATGCGCTCGTCTTCACCGACGAGAGCCACGTCACCGTGCCGCAGATCGGGGGCATGTATCGCGGCGACTTTCGCCGCAAGGCGACGCTCGCCGAATATGGCTTCCGCCTGCCGTCCTGTCTCGACAACCGGCCGCTGCGCTTCGAGGAATGGGAGGCGATGCGGCCGCAGACCGTGCATGTCTCGGCGACGCCGGGCAATTGGGAGATGGAGCGCACCGGCGGCGTCTTCGTCGAACAGGTCATCCGTCCGACAGGCCTCATCGATCCGCCGGTGATCGTGCGCCCGGCGCGTGCGCAGGTCGATGACCTGCTCGGCGAGGTGCGCGAGGTGGCGGGCCAGGGCTATCGCTCGCTCGTCACCGTGCTGACCAAGCGCATGGCCGAGGACCTGACCGAATATCTGCACGAGAACGGCGTGCGCGTCCGCTACATGCATTCCGACATCGACACGATCGAGCGCATCGAGATCATCCGCGACCTGCGGCTCGGCGCCTTCGATGTGCTGGTCGGCATCAACCTGCTGCGCGAAGGCCTCGACATTCCCGAATGCGCGCTCGTCGCCATTCTCGACGCCGACAAGGAGGGTTTCCTGCGCAGCGAGACCTCGCTGGTGCAGACCATCGGTCGCGCCGCGCGCAACGTCGACGGCAAGGTCATCCTCTACGCCGACCAGATCACCGGCTCGATGGAACGCGCCATGGCGGAGACGACGCGCCGCCGCGACCGGCAGATGGCCTACAATGCCGAGAACGGCATCACGCCGGAGACGATCAAGCGCGGCATCCAGGACATTCTCGGTTCCGTCTACGAGCAGGATCACGTCACCGTCGATGCGGGCCAGGCGAAGACTTCTCTTGTCGGCCACAATCTCAAGGCGACGATCACCGATCTCGAGCGCGAAATGCGCGAGGCTGCGGCGAACCTCGACTTCGAGCGAGCGGCGCGCATGCGCGACGAGATCAAGCGGTTGCAGGCGACCGAACTTGCTATCGCGTCCGATCCGCTGGCCCGCCAGCAGGCGGTGGAAGACAGCGCCGGCGCCTACCAGGGCGAACGCAAATACGGCAAGGCCGCGAATGTTCCGGCAAGCCGTCCGCACAAGCCGACCGACGAGGACATGGGCCCGCACAATTTCGGCGGCGGCGAAGCGCGGCCGAAGAGCACGGGCGGGCGGCCGGGATCGCGCGGCGGGAAATCGCGGCCGTTCAGGCGGTAATGAAAGCAGTATTCGCCGTGGCTAAAGATCTTAGTCTTGAATTTTTGCTTATGAAGAACAATACATGCTCGTGTTCAGTCTTTCGCCAAAAGGTGTATTCAGGATTCCAACGATTTTTGGTCGTGAGGTTTTGTGTATGGAAGGCAATATATGAGCACGATACATTTGGTGCCTCAGTCTATTAAGGATTTATACGAGGTGTATGAATGGCGGAACGCTACAGGCGTTATGCAAACCGCGCATCCTGATGCGTGGGCCGATATCCAAGGAGTGCTAAGCGGCTTTCGCTTGCGAAAGAGCGAGATCATAAAGGCTGGAGGCAATAAAAGCCCTATTTCTCGCTACATAGATGGCGAACTATATAAGTTAGGGTGGTCAGAAAAGCTCTTCAAAACGGCTATAAAGGTCGACGACGATGAGTATGCGTCACCTACCCATAAGATTGATTGTTACAAAGATAAGATCGCTTTGGAAATTGAATGGAATAACAAAGATCCATTCTATGATCGCGACTTAAATAATTTTCGACTACTGTTCGACTTGCGTGCAGTTGAAGTGGGAATAATTGTTACCCGCTGTTCCGAGCTTCAATCACTTGTTGACGAACTCGGACGTGGCAGTAGTTATGGTCAATCCACAACACACATGGGAAAATTGTTGCCAAAAATCGAAGGTGGTGGCGGAGGTGGCTGTCCAATCATCGTGTTTGGCATTAGTCGCAAACTCTACGACAAGGACGCTTAGCTATTCCGCTGCTACGCGATGTGCTTGCGAATGATTTGCGTAAGTATCCCAAGAAGGTTGATAGTTTTCGTCAGCCTGATTGCCCCACACCGTCCATTTCGGTCGCGCGCCGCGCGCGAAGAGTTCTAGATATGGACCTGGCGAACAAGCTTCGATGATGTCGTACTGTTCATCGGGCTTGCGGCTGTGTTCGCGCTTACGCGTGCCGAGTAGATTGACTTGCGTCCGGCCCGGAGCAAGGGTTCTCGCATTCTTGCCCCGAACGCCGAACAGAATAACTTCCGTGACGTTGCGAAAATAGAATCCAACACCGCGTCCATCGGAGCCGCCATCTTTGCGGATCTTATGCCAGATGATGTTTGATTTGTATTGGAAGCCCCAGGCACGCAAGACTTCGATGCCTTCAGGCAAAAGCGCGTTTGGGACCCACAAATAAAGGTGCGCGGTATCAGCCGCCACACTCGACACGGGAAGCGCCTTTATATCGTCGAGTGTCATCGTTCCGTATCGGTTGAGACGCCGATGCTCCGGGGCGACTTTTCCTGTCTTGTTCTGAAATTGCCATGGTGGATCAGCCAAGATCGTCTTGAATTTACGGCTCTTTACGACCTTCAAGAGATCCTCGGAAGCAGCGTGATGCAAGGATGTCTCCATTGGCGAATCAATTCTCTAAATGTCGATGTTTAGGCGTCGACAATCAATGAATTAGGTATAGAACATATAGAGAACATTTTTAGCTGCGTCCGTCAAGCCGCTGCAGAGCGCGCGCAAGCATGGCGGCCTCCCTCATCGCTTAACACGACGCCCTTTCTTCCGCGGAAGAATGGGCGTCGTTCAGTTGAACGGACTAATGCTGATGGCCGGCGTGTCCGTCCATGTTCATGCCGCCCATGTCCATGTCACCCATGCCGCTCTTTGCTGCGGCTGGTGCGCTCGACGCGCCGATGGGACTCACCGCCCAGTCGAGGGTCAGCGTGCCGGCCTTCTCGAAGACCAGCGTGCCGTGGATCGGCTTGCCTTGCACGATCGGCTCTTTCAACTGCTGGAACATGATGTGATAGCCGGCGGGCTTGAGTTCGACGGTGGCGCCCGGCGCGATTTCGAGGCCGTTGGGAAGCTGGCGCATTCTCATGACGCCGTTGTCCATGCTCATCTCATGCAATTCGACCTTGCCCGAGAGGGGGAAGGTGCCGCCGATGAGCCGGTCGGGCTCGGTTCCGGTGTTGGTGATCTTGAGATAGCCGCCGCCGACCGGCGCGCCCTTCGGCGTCGCGCGCACCCACGGCGTCGAGACCTTGATCTTGCCGATCGTATAGTCCGTGCTCTGGGCCATTGCAGTGGCTGCCACGCGGAGCACCGGCGCCCATTGCGCCGAGCCTTTCTCACACTCCTGAACGGTGGGGAAAGATAGTGTCGTGCCGTCCTTCAGATCGGGAGCCAGCGAACCTGCGAGGATAAACTCGTCGTAGTTGTCGTCGGGCAGTTTGCCGCCGCTCCAGGTGATTTCCTTGACGCCTTCGGTGATCCTGCTGCCGTGCTCGCTGTAGGTCTTGCCGTAGGCGCCTTTGAGCGTCGTCAGTGTCCAGCCGGGTTTCGGCATCGGTTTCACCGAAAAGAGGCCTTCGGGAATTTGCACGCGAATCGAAGTCGTGGCGGAGCCGCCGCAGCCATGGGGCACGCGCAAGACGGCCTTGTAGCCCGAACCAGCCTTGGCCTCGCGCTGTTCCAGCGTGATGTGGGCGAGCGCCGCCGTCTGGCAGGCGAGCAGAAGAGTGGCGGCAGAAGCCGCGATGTGAACGGTTTTCATGGATTATGGTCCTGAATAGCGATGGATGGCCGGCGAGCCGGCCTTTCGGGATGCTTAGGAGAACAAGCGATCCATCGCCGGAGGGCCACGCACGGGCGCGCCTTCGCGGCCGGTCACAGAGGGCTGAATACCCGAGCGGTCAGAGTCCGGCGGCTCGGCAAAGGTAATGACGCGCTCTGGCGCGTCGAAGGAAAGGGCGGCGGCGCCGAAGGCCACCGGATGCATGCAGGCCGCCGGGCACTGGGTCGTGCCGTCATGGCCGGAATGATAGGGCGGCGGCTGGTCGGGGCTGCCTGACCAGTCGGACAGGCAGATGACGCCGACACCTGCCGGCAGGCTCGAGGCTGCGGCGCTGCGCGTGACGGCGTCGACGAAGCCCATCGCCAGCATGGCGTGGATCGCCAGGATGGCCAGTCCCAGGCGCAGGGATGTCAGGCGAAAGGCAAAAGCGCGGCGCATGGCGCATTCCCGCCACGAGCCGCGGGCCGCGTCAAGAGCGCGGCCCGCGAGGCTTCACGTCATGGTGTCGCGGCTGTGACGCCTCAGCGCGCGAATTTTTTATATTTCAAGCGCTTGGGAATGACACTGTCGGCGCCGAGGCGGCGTTTCTTGTCTTCCTCATAGTCCTGGAAGTTTCCTTCGAACCATTCCACATGGCTGTCGCCCTCGAAGGCCAGCATGTGGGTGGCGATGCGGTCGAGGAAGAAGCGGTCATGCGAGATGATGACGGCACAGCCGGCGAAGTCCGTCAGCGCCTCCTCGAGCGCGCGCAGGGTCTCGACGTCAAGATCGTTGGTCGGCTCGTCGAGCAGCAGCAGATTGGCGCCGCTCTTAAGCATCTTCGCCAGATGGACGCGGTTGCGTTCACCGCCCGACAGCATGCCGACCTTCTTCTGCTGGTCCGGCCCCTTGAAGTTGAAGGTGGAACAGTAACCACGCGAGTTGATCTCGCGCTTGCCGAGATAGATGATGTCGTTGCCGCCGGAGATTTCCTCCCAGACAGTCTTCTTGTCGTCGAGACTGTCGCGCGACTGGTCGACATAACCAAGCTGCACGCTGTCGCCGATGGTGAGCGTGCCCGAATCGGGCTTGTCCTGGCCGGTGATCATGCGGAACAGGGTGGTCTTGCCGGCGCCGTTGGGGCCGATGACGCCGACAATGCCGCCGGGCGGCAGCTTGAACGACAGGTCGTCGATCAGCAGCTTCTCGCCAAAACCCTTCGACAAGTGCTCGAAGTCGATGACATTGTTGCCGAGCCGCTCGGAGACCGGGATGATGATCTGCGCGGTCGTCGGCGCCTTGTCGTTCTGCTTCGCCAGCAGTTCCTCATAGCGCTGGATACGCGCCTTGCTCTTGGCCTGGCGGGCGCGCGGCGAAGAGGCGATCCATTCGGATTCGGCTTCCAGCGCACGCTGGCGCGCCTTGTCCTCGCTGCTCTCCTGGGCGAGGCGCTTCTGCTTCTGCTGCAGCCAGGCGGAGTAATTGCCTTCATAGGGAATGCCGCGGCCACGGTCGAGTTCGAGAATCCAGCCCGTCACATTGTCGAGGAAGTAGCGGTCATGGGTGACGATGAGGATGGCGCCGGGGTAGTCGCGCAGGTGGCCTTCGAGCCAGTTCACGGTTTCGGCGTCGAGATGGTTGGTCGGTTCGTCGAGCAGCAGCAGGTCGGGCTTTTCCAGCAGCAGACGGCACAGGGCGACGCGGCGGCGCTCGCCGCCCGACAGTTTGTTGACTTCCCAATCGTTCGGCGGACAGCCCAGCGCGTCCATGGCCTGCTCGACCTGGCTGTCAAGATCCCACAGCCCCTGCGCCTCGATCTCGTCCTGCAGACGGGTCATTTCGTCGGCCGATTCATCGGAATAATTCATCGCCAACTCATTGTAGCGATCGAGAATGTCCTTCTTCGCCTTGACGCCCAGCATGACGTTGCCGAGCACGTCCAGACTTTCGTCCAGTTGCGGCTCCTGCGGCAGATAGCCGACGCGGGCGCCCTCGGCGACAAAGCCATCGCCGGTGAATTCCGTATCGATTCCCGCCATGATGCGCAGCAGCGTCGATTTGCCGGAGCCGTTGACGCCGAGAACACCGATCTTGGCGTCCGGATAGAACGACAAGTGGATGTTTTCGAGCACCTTTTTGCCGCCCGGCCAGGTCTTGTTGAGGCCTTGCATATGATAAATGAACTGGCGCGCCATAGGCGTCATATCCTGTTGGTTGGGAACTGGAATTTGCGAGCGTTGTAGCGACGTGCCGCCTGCGGGTCCAGCGCTGTCGCGGCAGCGCGGCCGGCTGCATGCCGGCATTGTCGCGAATGAGCCATATTGCGTCTATATCGGGTCGGACCCGTTATGTTAAAAGAGCGCGCAGCAGAATCTTACCTTCTTGCACCGGTCCGGGAGACATTTCTTGAGCGATTCCACCCAACTTCCTCCCGCAATTGATATTCAGGCCGCAAAAGCCGCGCTGACGCCGAAGCTGGACGGGCCGGAGGTTCCGGGAAGTGCGGGGCGCTATCGTCCTTATATTGCCGATGCGCCACAGGGCGCCGATGCGTTTGGCCTCGATGGGGCCCTGACCGGCCTGGCGGAACTCGCCGCCCACACCGGAACATCAGGCGCGCTGACAATCGGTGTTTTCGGGCCCGCCGGGTCGGGCAAGAGTTTCGCGCTCAACCGGCTGGTCGCCATGGTCGAAAGCCTGCGCGATGCGGCCGCCAAGCTCGGGCCGAAGACCCCGTTCATCTCGCGCCTGGCCGTGGCCCGGATCGATGCCGCGAAAGCCCAGGGCAATGTCGCCAATGCGCTTGCCTCCGCCATCTTCGACGCCCTCCGCAAGCCGCCGGCCGATGGCGCTTTCGCCAAATTCGCCGACGAAGTCGCCGCCGGCGCGATCGATCCGCATGCCGCCGCCAGGGTGGCCAGCGAGCGGCTGATCGAATTGCGCCGCAAGCTCGATGCCGAACGGCAGCAATTGCACGAATTGTCGGGCCGCAAGGCGCGGCTGGCCGAAACCGTTTTGTACCAGACATCCGGCTCGCGCATCGACTCCTACGCCCGCAGCAATCGCAGCCGGATCGAGAACCGTCTGCGTTCGTTCGGGTTCGACAGCGGCGATCCGGTCGCGACCTATAAGGACCTGGTGCGCGATGTCGCGGAGCGCGGTGGGTTGACCGGCCGCATCACCACTTTCCTGCATGCCATGTGGGCGTTTCGCGGCCAGACCAAACTGCTGGTCTGGGCGGTGATCTTCTTTGTGCTCGCCTGGGCGCTGGGCCACGCAGAAGCTTCGCAACCGTCGTGGATCGCCTGGCTGCGCGGTCTGGGTGAAGGCCTGCAGCCGACGGTGAACGTCATTCAGAACAACGCAGGCTGGCTCGGCACGTTGCGCTCGCTGTGCAACTGGCTGGCGCTTGCCATGGTGGCGCTGAATGTGGTGCGGGCTTTCCGCTTCGTGTCGCCGATCTTCCGCGGCGTCAGCCATCTGCAGGCCGATATGGATGCGCGGCGGCAGGATCTCGATCATCTCGTCGCCAATCAGGCGCGGCTCGTCGACGACCTCAATACGGATGTGGAGACACAGGCGCGGCGTGCCGAGGAGGCGGAACGGATTGTCGTTGCCCAGGGCGTCCGCGCTGCCGCCATGCCGGTTTCGCCCTTCGCGGCCAAGGCCAATCCGGCCGGCGACGGCGACGCCCGGAGTTTCCTGCGGGCGCTCGAAACCGGCTCGAAGAATGCCCATGCGCCGCAGCGCATTGTCGTCGCGATCGACAATGTCGATGCACTCGATGGTCCGGGCGCTTTGAGCTTTCTCGATGAAGCAACGCAGGCTTTGGCGCACAGCCCGTTCGTCGCCATCGTTGCAGCCGACAGCTCGACGCTGGGCGCCAGCGCCGAGGGGCGTGCGCGGCTGTCGAAGTTGGTGCAGGCGCCGCTCAATGTGGCCAATGCGGCGCAGGTGAATTACGGAACCTTCGTCAGGGGATTGCTGAACGGCGCCGGGCGCGGCGATCCGGGCCTGCCGCTGTTCGACGCTTCGGTTTCGAGCCTTGACGTGCCGATGCGTCAGGGCGAGGCCGCGTTGCTCGAGGCGCTCTCCGACGTCGCGGGGCGGTCGCCGCGGCATGTGCTGAGGTTCATCAATATCTATCGCCTGGCGCGCTCGCGGATGGATGCCTTCGCGCCGCTGGCGATCGCGCTTGCGGTGCAGAGCGGCGGCGAGCCGGGTGATATGGCGGCACTCAAAAGCGCCGTTGTGCAAGGGCTGGAAGACGATCCGCTCAAGCTCGAAGGCGCCAGCGCGCAATTGTCCGCGGTGCTCAAGGCGACGACGAAGGGGCTGAAGAAGCCGATTTCCGTGGGGGATATGAAGCAGGCGCTGAGCGTGGCTGCGGCCTATTCCCTGTAAGTCTGCACTGGATATGTCATGACCTATCTCAATTACGACCGACTCGACCGGACGCCGCTGCAGAGCGATCCTTATGATTATCTGATCGTCGAGGATTTCATCACGCCGGAGCTGTTCGCCAAAGTCAGCGACGATTTTCCGGACGTGCCCGGCCCCGGATCGCATCCGCCGTCGGAATTGAAGATCGAGGGCGCTTTCGCCGACCTGATGGCGGAACTCGATGGCGACAGATTCCGGCAGGCGATCGAGGACAAGTTCGGCATCGATCTCACCGGTCGCCCGACCATGTATACGGTGCGTGGCTTCGTGCGCGATACCGATGGGGAAATCCATACGGATTCCCGCACCAAGATCATCACCGTCCTGCTCTACATGAACCCGAAGTGGGAGGCCGACGGCGGGCGCCTGCGGGTGCTGCGCTCCGGCGACGATCTCGAAGCCTATGCGGCCGAAGTACCACCCTATGGCGGCACCCTGCTGGCGTTCCGCCGTTCCGACAATTCATGGCACGGCCACAAGCCGTCTTCCGGCCCGCGCCGGGCGATCCAGCTCAACTGGGTTCTCGATCAGAACGTCGTCGATCGTGAGCAGAGCCGTCACCGCTGGTCGACCCGCTTCAAGAAAGTGAAAGCCGCGATTCTGCCGCACGCGGGCTGAACGAGGAGACACCCTCATCCGACCCTTGCGATGCGAGGGTCGGATGAGGGTGGCCTTTCTGATGATACGCCTTGCGCCGTGTGTTGATCGGCGCGTGTTCTCGCTGCGCGCCACGGCGTCGACTTGAACCAGCCGACAATGAAGGCCGCCGCGGTGAGCACCGCCATGCCGAGCAGATTGACGGCCGTCGTGGTGAAGAAGCCGCGGCCGAGCCAGTCGAGCAGCATGCCGCAGGCCTGCGACATGAATAGCCCGGTCAGGAAAACCGCCAGCGTCTGCTGGCCGACGCGCCGCATCAACTCGGTGAACGGGCCGGACAGGCGCCGTCCGCCTTCGCCGACGGCGATCCAGGCCAGATAGGCGGTGGCGAGAAAGTGCAGATAGCGGAGCGGTCCATAGCTCGTCTTGCTGTTCCATTCCGCCAGGGTGCGATAGGCGCCATCGAGGCCGATCGAGGCGCCCCAGCCGCCATCGCAGGCGAACATCAACTGACAGGACGGCGGGACCAGGGCGACGACGAGAGCGATCGCGGCGATGATGAGCCGTCTGTCCACGGGCGGGGCAGGCAGCCAGCCGCGCATGAAGCCGAAGCCGGTGAAAAAGATCAGCGCCCAGCCGAGCGGATTGAAATACCACATCCGCCCGGTTGTCGGATCGGCGACGAGATTGACGCCGAAGACATTGGCCGAGACCCACAGCGCCAGAACGAAAGCCGCGACGAGCCAGCGGTTGACGGCTGCCAGCGCCATGATGATGGGGATCATCGCCAGCAGCAGGAGATACATCGGCAGGATGTCGAACCAGTCGGGGATATACGTCAGCGTCGCCAGCCTGGCGAAATTGCCCTGCACGTCGGCAAAGAACGGATCGAGGCCCATGCGCTCGCTGGTGTAAAAATGCGTTCCGGTCCAGCGGTCGGCGGCGACGGCGAGAGAAACGACAACGACGAACGAGCCGATATGCGCCCAATAGACCTGCCAGACCCGGTGGAGGATGCGCGCGGCGCCCATCAGCCAGCCGCGCGCGGCGAAGACGCCGCCGAAGGCGATGGCCGACGCCATGCCCGAACAGAAGACGAAAAGATCGGCGGCATCGCTGAAACCGAACCGCGCCGGGATCCATTCCGCCCACAGATTTTCGGGCATGTGCGCGACCAGAATGATGAACATGCCGACGCCGCGAAAGAAATCGAGACGCGGGTCCCTGATCCTGGCCTTCGGCTGCATCGCAATGCTGGTCATCTGACGGTTCCAGACATGCTTATGTCAATGACATGGCTCTCAAAAGGCATCAAGACGCGCCCTATCACGAATGCTTGTGCCGCCGTCAGGCCACGGCGTGGGCCTTTAACTCAAATGTCTGCGAATGCGGATGAAGGCGGGCGAGCACCGCGCGGGAGAAGCGATCCTGCGATCTGATCGTATGCCGGAAGGCGAGCAGCTTCTGTGCCAGACTTTTCGCGCCGGCGTCGGCCGCGAAGCCGATCAGCGTCCGCAGGAAGACGTCGCGCTGGGCGTGGCTGCCGCCCAACTGTTGCATGCGGCCGGTCAATCGTCCGAATTCAGCGCCGATCATTCCGGCGGCATGCGCGCTTTCCAGGGCCTCGGCGAGGGGAATGCCGATGTCGCGCGCGACTCTGCCCTGATCGCTGGGGCTGGCTGCGCACAGGCGCAGGCGATCGATCAGTTGTCGCGCTCCCTTTGCATCGCCAAAGGCCAGCAGGGCGAGCAGATCGTGCAGGGAGGCGAAAACAAGTTGGGTATCGCCGATCCGCTGTCGTGCACCCTCTGCGAGAACGGCCAGGCGGTCGCCGACATCGACGCCGTCCTGGCGCAGTCTCCACAGCAGCGAAATGGCATTGGCGATGTCGCGGAAATCCGACGATGGCTGCGGATAGATTTCGCGATCATAAAGCTCGAGGACTTTCGCTTGGCGTCCGAGCGTCAGGTGCAGCAATGCGAGATGCCAGCTCATGTGAAAGCGAAAGTTGTTGGCGTGCGACCAGGAGCTGCGTGTCTGTTCGAGCCAGGCGATCCCTTCAACCAGCCGCCCGCCAGTTTCAAAGACATGCGCCAGCGCGTGCTGGGCCCAGACATCGTCGGGCTGATGCGCCAAAGCCTGGCGCGCCATCCGTTCGGCGGCGCTGCTTTCGCCGCTCTCTCCGAGGACGAAGGCATGACAGCCAAGAACAAACCCATAGCCTGGGGCGGATTCATCCCATGTGCGCAAGGCGCGGGCTGAAGCGTGCAGCATTCCGGCCTGATCGCCGGCCATAAAGCGCAGGGCATGGGCGAGTTTGAACGACAGCAAATCCGGCCGTGCTGCATCCGCTGCTTCCAGGCGGTCCGCCGCGCCGCGCCATTGGCCACCGGCGGCCAGGCGCAGGCTTTCGCACAGTCTGATCTCGAAAGCCGTGGCGCGGCGTCCCTGAATGGCTTTGTCCAGTCGGGCCGAGATCTCACAGGCGCGCAGCGCCGGGCCGGCCCGTCCCTGCAGGACATTGATGAAGCCTTGCAGCGCATGAGCGGCCGGCAGTTCAGGGTCGAGCACCAGGGCGTTGACCAGCGTTTCGGTCGTTTCGGGCCGGTGCGCGGCGAAATGGAATGTCGTGTCCGCAAACAGCGAGACGGCGCATTCGTCCATGCTGGAATGTTGTCCGGAATATCGATCGGCGATAGCTTTTTCCGATCCCACGGATCGGAAAGGCGTGTCTCGTTTATTCAACGAGCGCATTTTCTTCACGCGGACCGGCGTCCGCTTCGCTTGAAAATGCGCTGCCATCGGTCCCTCGCGTCAACTGCCCGAAATCCGCCCTGAGTGTAGGGGAATCGCGCGACGATCCCGCTTCACGTCCGTTTGCGAACAGTCACGTTCGGGTGAGCGGCGCGTTAACTGGGGAGCCTAAAAGTTGATCCGGGTCTATGATCCACCGTCGCTTGCCTTTGTTTGCACGAAGATTAGGCTCCTTCGGAGCGGAGGGAACATTGGTGATGGTTCGCGGATGGGTCATACGGGCGGGCGCCCCGTGCCTGCTGATTTTGGGGCTGACCTTCGCCTCGCAGGCCTCGGCATGCTCCGATGTGTCGCCCTGCGATGTGGATGGCGGGTCCTATTTCGTCCGTCCGCCGGCCGGTTGGGACGGCAAGTCATTGCTGCCGGTGGTGTTCTATTTTCACGGCCACAGCGACAGCGCGGCGGTGACGATCGCCGACCCCTATATGAAGAAGTCGCTCGATGACGCGGGCATTCTGCTCGTTGCGATGGATGGCGAGAACCGCTCGTGGTCGTTCCCCGGCAAGCTCACCGGCAGCCGCGACGATATCGCCTATACGGCCGCGGTCCTTGCCGATGTGAAGAAGCGATTCCCGGTCGATAATTCATTGTTGCTCGCGTCTGGCTTTTCGGTCGGCGGGTCGATGGTGTGGAATGTCGCCTGCTCGCTCGGCAATGCGTTCTCAGGCTATGCGCCGATGTCGGGTTCATATTGGGAGCCGATGCCGACGGACTGTCCCGGAGGCCCGGTGGCGCTGCGGCACATCCACGGCACGGCGGACAGGACGGTGCCTCTCGCTGGGCGCAGCCTGCGCAACGGCCAGTTCAGACAGGGCGATTCCAACGAAAGCTTTCGCCGCCTGCTGGCGCGCAACGGTTGTCCGTCCGAGCCGGACCATGTGTCGACGCGCGACGTGCTGACCTGTCGCACATGGAGCGCGGGTTCCTGTTCGGGTAGCAAGGGCGCCGAATTCTGCCTGCACGATGGCGGTCACACCATCCAGAGCCAGTGGATCGTCGACAGCATGAACTGGCTGCGGGCGCAAAGGCCGGCGACAGCCAAGCGGTAACGTCGCAGCTTACCGTTCTGTGGCCGCAGCCGATTTCCTGCTGCTGACGAACAGGAAAATGAGCGTCGCTACGACGAGCAGCGCTGCATTCGACATGATGCCGCCGGCGTGGCCGATGCCGGAAAAATCGTCGATGAGGCCGATGACGACCGGGCCCGCCACAAAGCCGATGTCGCTCAGCGTTCGCTGCAGGCCCATGCCCGATCCATATTGCCGGCGCGGCAGGATGGCGATGGAATAGGCGCCGATGGCCGGCCCGTTGAGGCCGCCAAACACGCCATAAAGCACCATGGACAGCCAGAACCAGTATTGCTGCGCTCCGGCGATGACGGCGAGTAGGGCGATGGCCATGCCGATCATTGAATAGCCGACCGCCATACGGGCTCCGGCCTTCTGAATCAGCATTTGGCTGAACGGCATCATCGTCATCATGGTGACGGCGATGATGCCTATGCCCAGTCCGATCCGGGAAACGTCGAGACCGAACGAATCCTGTGCGATCAGGGGGATGAGCTGGAACATGCAGGCGGTGCGGGTGAAGAAGGAGACGCCGCTGACGAAGGAAATTGCCATGAACGGCCCGCTGAACATGCCGCGCTTGCCGCTCCCCAATGCGCCTGAAAGACTATGCACAGGCGCGGCTTTGGTATCCTGGAAACTGAAGATCGCGAGAACAGCCGTCACGAGAGAAATGACCAGCAAAGCCCAGAACGGAGCCGTGAGGCCAAAAAACTTTGCCGCATAACCACCAAAGACAGTGCCCAGGGTTGCGCCCATCTGCAGCGCGAGTTGATAGAGCCCGACCAGCCGGGCGCGCGTAGTGGGCGTCGAGAGGTCGGCGAGGGCTGCCAGCGATACCGTCAGGTACATGCCGGAGCCGACGCCCTGGACGAAGCGCCAGAAGCACAGCTGGACGAAATCCGTCGTCAAAGCCGCGCCGATGCTGCCGACTGCAATGATCAACGGCCCGGCGACCAGCAGCGGCCTCCGGCCGGTCTGTTGGCTGAGCCAGCCCGAGGGAAAATTGGCGAGCAGGCGTCCAACACCGAAAATCGTCACCAGCATGCCAACGAGGGTGCTGGTGACGCCGAAGGAGGCGGCGTAGAGCGACAGCACCGGCACGACCATGCCGCTGCCCATCATCGTGCAGCAGATCATGATCAGCAGCGGCCAGATCTGCCGTTCCTGCTTGAAAGACTCCCAGATGGTGTTCAAACCGCGCATTCGCGAGCTTTTCGCAGTCCGCCCGTTTCAGGTCAACTTGCGCGATAGCCTGCCCCTCAATGTTCGCGCACCAGACTACCCAGTGCCGGGGCCAGGCAATAATCTCCGAGCTGCTCCTTCAGCCGTTTCGCCGCGCCCCAGATGACCGCCTGATTGGAATTGACGACCGGCTTGCCCAGGGCGCGCTCGATGGCGTCGACGGCCTCGATCTGCGTTGTGTTGGTGCAGGAGAGGAAGATGCCGTCGGCCTCCGGGCGGTCGTTCTGACGCGCCAGATCGACCCATTGCTGCGGCGTGATCCTGACGAAGTCCGCGCCGCTGGCACAGGCGAGCGCCACATCGTTCACGGTTTCAATGCCGACCTCGGCCAGATAGGCAATCGCATCCCTGTTCGTCTTGTACGGGCTGAGGACCACGACCTTCGACATGCCGAGTGCGCGCATGGCCTCGACGACAAGTCCGATGGTCGAGCAGGCCGGGCGGTTCGTGCGCTTTTCGATGAGGTCGATCAGGCCGCGATCGCCCCTTGTCCCTTCCTTCATGGAGGTGCCGGTGCAGTGGAAGACGATCATGTCGGGGCTCATGTCCGTCAGGATGTCCGCAGCCTGCTCGATCGCAGGGCTCAGGTCTGCGAGCGTGTCGGACGGACTGCCGGAAATGCGGGCGCGCATGACGTGAACGCCCATTCCGTCCGGCGCAAAATGCTGGAACTGCGGCTCGCTCAGCGTGTTCACGGCCGGAATGATCAGGCCTAGTTTGGCGCGCGCGGGCGTGAATTGATCGGTGAAGTGATCGGCTGATTGTCCGGCAGCGGCGGCGTCGTCCATGGTCTCGTCCTTTCAATCGTTACGGCACATATGCTGTTTGTTTCCCAACCAGCGGCATGACCTTGTGCGCGAAGTTTTCCATGCTCTCGTACATGGGGTGAAAATGCATCATCAGCGTGCCGACGCCTGCGGCTTCAAACTGTTCGATGCGTCGCGCTATGACGTCCGGCGTGCCGACAAGTCCCGGTCCCATTGCCTTCGCACAAATAAAGGAGAGGTTGTTGGTCTTGCCATATTCTTCAAGCGTGGTCGCCGTCTGTTCAGCCTCTTCCATCGTGTCGGTGCAGATCACATGACATGACATGCCAAAGTTGATGTCGCGACCATGGGCTGCCGCGCGAGCGCGCATATCGACAATGTCGGCAGCAACACGATCGACATTGTTGCGCCATTCGCGACGATCGGGAATGTAATCGACGAACCAGTAGTCGCAATTGCGCGCGATGGCGTTCTTGCCGGGGTCGTGACGGCTTGCCGCATAGATTGGCGGATTGGGCAGTTGCACGGTTTTCAGCGGCAATCCCTGATTATCGACGGTGTAGAACTCACCATGGTGATCGAGCTTCTCTTGTGTCCAGAGACCGCGGATCACCTGCATGAACTCGTCCATGCGGCGGTAGCGTTCGTCCTCGCTTTTCTCCAGCTTGCCGTTGCTGAAGGTATCGAATTCTTCTTTCCACCAGCCGTTGACAATGTTGAGGGCCGCGCGCCCGCCGCTGATGCGGTCGAGTGAGGCGGCAAATTTCGCCACCACTTGCGGATTGAGAATGCCCGGATGCACGGCGACCATGAGTTCGATGTTGTGTGTCAGCACTGCCAGAGCGGACATCAGCATCCAGGCCGGATGGTCTGTTCCCATCCAGCGCTCGGCGACAAGGGTCGTCTCGTAGCCAAGTTCCTCCGCGCGGCGGATCAGATTTGCCGCGAACGTAAAAGCCTTGTCCGGTCCATTGGCGAGCCCGCGGACCGCGGACTCGCGTATGGCGTCAGTCATTGCCGGCTCAGGGCGTATCGTATGCGGCAGCGGTGTCCATACTCCGTAGCGCATGATACGTTCTCCCGCGTGTTTACTTTGCCGCTGCCGGCGCCATCTGCTTGCCGAGCAGCGACACTTCCAGCTCGTTGAGCGAGACCACAGTCGCATATTTGGCATTCATGTCGAACAGATTGGCGGCATGGGCGAACTGCGAGCGGTCGAAGCAGCAATCGTCGACGACGAATGTGGTGAATCCATTGGAAAACGCATCGAC
The DNA here is from genome assembly GCA_029222685.1 of Terripilifer ovatus. Taxonomy (GTDB): domain Bacteria; phylum Pseudomonadota; class Alphaproteobacteria; order Rhizobiales; family Beijerinckiaceae; genus Terripilifer; species Terripilifer ovatus. Next base: position 94,665 of record JARHVB010000006.1, read on the forward strand.
GACGGAGGCGCGCACGCAGCCTGATGTGGAGACGCCGCAGACGATGATCGTGTCAATCTGGTTCTTGACCAGATAGCTGGCGAGCGGTGTCTGGAAAAACGCGCTGGCTTTCGTCTTGTCGAGAATCCATTCGCCGTCCTTCGGCGCGATCTCGGGCGGAAACTCGTTGAATTTCGGATCGTAGTCCTGCACGCGCTTGCTCTTGGTGGCGCGGCCCGTAAACAGCACGTCATAGGCGTCGCCGCGGGTGTAGACGACGGGGCGGCCGAGATCGCGGAACATCGTGATGAGCTGGGCGATGCGCGGCATGGTCTCCCATGAGACCGGGCCGCAGGCGGGACCGAATTCGGCGATCGCCTGTTCAATCGTCAGGCCGGGCGAACCGGTGAAGCCATAGGTCACGTCGATGACAATGAGGGCGGTGCGCTCGCCGATCTCGCCGGGTTTCATGAACCCGCCGGATTCATAGGCCTTGCGTTCGTCCGCCGGCACAATCTTCATCCATTCCTTCATTACATTCTCCTTTTTGTTGTTCATCCCATCATGGAGCCAGTGGGCTGCCGTGTCCACTTGGCGCCGCTCACGCGGGGGTGTTTATGTCGGGTTTCGCCGGCCGCCTGGGTGGCGGATTTTCCATGCTGTTGGCGATTACCGCCTGTTTCGGCAGAACCGAGACGATGTAGATCAGGCAGATGCCCGCGGCCACGCCGCCGGCGATACGCAGGCTGAACGTGCTTGCCAGAAAGCCGATGATCACGGCGCCCACTGCCGGCATGCCGCGGTAGATCAGCAGGTAGAGCGACATGACTCTTCCGCGCATGGAATCTTCGGCCGCAAACTGCATCAGCGACTGGATGCTGGTCGACATGACATTGAGGAAGAAGCCGATGCCGGCGCAGCAGAGAACGCCGATCCAAAGATTATTGGTGGCGACAAAGCCGAGCGCCGCCAGCCCGGTGCCGCAATAGCCGACCATGGTCACGCGGGTCAGGCCGGCCAGGCTGCCGCGCATGGCGATATAGATGGCACCGGCCATGGCGCCGATGCCGACGCTTGACGACAGCCAGGCGAGTTCGCGCGGGCCGCCATGAAAGACGTCGCCTGCAAAGCCGGGCAGCATGTCCTGCAGCGGCCGCACGAAGGTCGAGGTGAATGCCAGCAGCAGCAGCATGGGGCGGAGGCCGCCATGGCCCGCCGCGTAGGACAGGCTGTCGGCCACCTGGGCGAACAGATTGCGGCCGCGCGATTGCGACCGGTCGGGCGGCTTCAGGCGCAGCATGAGAAAGGTCGTCAGGCAGAGCGTGGATCCCAGGACATGGCTGAAGAATGTGCCCTGAACGCCATAGGCGGGAATGATGAAGGCGGCAATGGCCGGGCCGATGAAGCGTGTCGAGTGGAACGAGGCGGAATCGAGCGCGATCGCGGGGGCGAAGTCCTCGCGCGCCACCGTCGCTGGAATGATCGACTGCCGCGCCGTCGAATGGAACGGATAGACAAGGCCGGAGTAGATCGTCAGCACCAGCAGAACCTCGATCGTCATCCAGCCGGTGGCGGTGAGCAGCGACATCAGCACGGCCTGCAACAGCAGCAGCGCCTGGGCGATGCGGATCAACGGCAGGGGGTTGACCCGGTCGGTCCAGGCGCCGGCAAGCGGGGCCAGGACGAGCATGGGGGCGAGATCGGCGGCGGCGATGATGCCGAGCCAGACCGGAGAGTGGGTCAGTTCCCAGGCGAGCCAGCCGGCGCCGACGCGCTGCATCCAGCCGGAGAGATAGCTCGGAAACAGCCCGCCTTCGAAGATCGCGAAATTGCGATGGGATAACGCACGGGCGATGGGAAGACGTTTGGGCGTTTCACCGGACATTGCTGGCGTTCATTCGCGCGTCATATGCCCCATGCCCTCGGCGAGGCGGCCGGATTTTCCGTGCAGCATTTCGAAGGCCGGCCAGACCTTCGGGTTGACGCGGTTGTGCGGCGGCGGAATCCGCGGCTCGTCGCCGAGCGCCGCCGCGGCATGCCAGCCCCAGCGCGGATTGTCCATGAAGGCGCGGCCGATGGCGACCATGTCGGCCTTGCCTGAGGCGATGATCTCGTTGGCCTGATGAGGTTCGACGATCAGCCCGACGGCCATCGTCGGCATGCCGGTGCGGCTGCCGATATATTCGGCGAACGGCACCATATAGCCGGGCTCGATCCTGGGAAGTTTCATGCCGGGCGCGACATTGCCGGCCGACGGCGTCACGTAATCGATGCCGATTTCTTTCAGCGCGGCGGTAAACATCACCGCATCGTCGAGCTCCAGTCCGCCGTCGTTGAAATCGCGTCCGGTCACGCGCACGCCCATCGGCTTGCCCTTCGGCCAGGCGGCGCGCATGGCGGCGATGACTTCCAGCGGAAACTGCATGCGTTTTTCCATCGTGCCGCCATAGCGGTCAGCGCGATGGTTGGACAGCGGCGACAGGAACTGGTGCAACAGATAACCGTGCGCGGTGTGGACCTCGATCATGTCGAAGCCGCAGCGCTCGGCGCGGCGGGTCGCCGCGACGAAATCGTCGAGGATTTCGGAGAGGCCCTGCGCGTCGAGTTCCTTCGGCACCGGCCAGCCTTCGGCGAAGGGCTCGGCCGAGGGAGCGACCAGCGGCCAGGCGCCCTCCTCGGGTTTCAGATTATGGCCCTTGGCCAGTTCCCAGGTCGGCCGCGTCGAGGCCTTGCGGCCGGCATGGGAGAGCTGGATGCCGATCGGGGTTTTGGAGAATACTCGGGCGCCTTGCACGAGCGCGGTCAAGGCCGCCTCGTTGTCGTCGGAATAGAGGCCCAGGCACGGCAGCGTGATGCGCCCCTGCGCGTTCACGGCGGTCGCTTCCAGGATCACCAGGCCGGCCCCGGAGATGGCGTAGGAGCCGGCGTTCTGGACGTGCCAGGGGGTCGCGTTGCCGTCGACGGCGCTGAACTGGCACAGGGGCGAAACCACGATGCGGTTGGCCAAGGTCAGGTCGCGAAGCTGGATCGGCGTGAAAAGGGCGCTAGGCATTGTTTCCTCAAGCTTATTATTGTGATTTTGCCATCGCGACGACAATTGCATAGCCCACCGCCGGTTTGAAGCCGGAAGTTGAACCCGTCGGGCGGTGCTTGAGGAGAAACGCGTTGTATTAAGGGAGCAGGCGGCCTTCGCTCCGCGTCGGCGGGGCGTGGGAGGATTCGCATTCGCTAAACGTCTGCACCTTCGCGACCAGGTCGGCAAAGCTGAGATGCGGACGGTCGAGCACGGCGCGCTGGATCTCCTTCATGGCGCATTCAGCCTCGCGACGCGCGTCACCGGTCATCATACGGGTGCGCAAGCCATGTTTGAGCTCGAGCATGCGCAGCCGCAGCACCGCGGGTCCTTCGGCCTGCGGGGTATCCATTTCATCCAGCGATATCATCGGCCACATCGTAACCAATCCATTTTGCCAAACCGGAATGTGTGACAGTTTCGAATCACTTGTTCCTGCAGGCATAACAGCTTCAAAAACCGGCGAAATATCGGCGAAAGCGTTTGTGGATTAAGGCTCATCCCGCAGTTGAATCAACTATTTGCCCATTGATCCTGCTTCGTGCCAGGCCGCCCTACGGCCGGGATATCCCGCCGAACAGGCTTGGGAGAGTAGCGCAACATCAAGGCTGCCTTTGCGGAGCGGGCCGGAGATCGCATCGGCGGGACGCTGTCCATTGTGACATTGCCGATTTTTTTGCCGCAATCCTTAACGAATTCCGCATGTCCGTCGTGAAGGTTTTGCCGCTGAAATTCAGGCTTTTTTGTATGTTTCTTCACCGGCGGGCTGCCGATGAGCCGATCCAAAGCGCGGACCGTCCCCCAGGCCGAGGACGGCCGGCATTACGTTCAATTCTCGGCGATTTGATTACAAACCGTTTGCAACTTTATGGGCAGGATTCAAATCCGCAATGGAATCGCCCATACGGTCACGCTGTCCGGCGTTATATCGTCGGCGGGTGATTTCGTGCCGTCGTGAGAGGCCTGAACTATGATTAGATCGATCCTGACGCAGGCTGTGCGGTGGATCGAAGGGAATCCGCAATCCGGCCTGAACGTCAAACCCAGCGAAGAAACGGCAGGCAGGATCAGGGCTGTTCAAATCAATGCCGTCGCCCGCAATACGCCCATCATGATGCTGGCATCGGCTTTCAATGCCTCGATCGTCAGAATCGGTCTGATGAATTCCCCGTCCAGCATCGCCATCGATATCTGGACGCTGCTCGTGATCTCGCTGTCGGTGTTCCTTTTCTTGCGGCAATCATCGCGAGCCAAACTGTCCCGGCCCAAGACGGCGTCGATGCGCGGCATCCGGCTTTCCATCCTCTATGCCCTTCTGTTCGGGCTGCTGTGGGGCGCATTGCCGCTGTTCTTCTTTGCCAACGGTTCGCACGACGAGCAATTGGTCATCACCTGCGTCAGCATCGGCATGATCTGCGGCGGTGCCTTCACGCTTGCCTGCATTCCGCTTGCCACGTTTGCTTTTGTCTTTCCGATTATCATCGGTTCGGCGGTGGCGATTTCAAATCTCGGGCAATCGACGCACCTGCTGATTGCCGGTTTGCTGGTGATCTATACGGCAGTGATGCTCAGCGGCGTTTCGGCCCATGCCGCGCAGCTTCGTTCCCGCGTTCTTTCGCATGCGGCCGATGAAGAAGCAGCCCACAAGGATTTTCTCACCGGCCTGCCGAACCGGCTCGCCTTCAATCGCCGCCTGACCGACCGGTTGTCGCGCCTGACCCAAGGGGATGCGCCGGATTTCGCGGTGTTTTATTTCGACCTTGATCACTTCAAGTCAATCAACGACACGAAAGGCCATGAAGCGGGCGATCAGGTTCTGATCCAGACCGCCAAACGCCTGCGTGAGGCGACCCGCCGCGATGATTTCGTTGCGCGGCTCGGCGGCGACGAATTCATTCTCATTGCGGAAAGCTTCGATGCGAAAGAGGCGGTGATCTCGCTGGCGAGCCGTATCAACGAAGTCTTCTCCAGACCGTTCATGGTCGGCGACGACGACATTTCCAGCACGATCAGCATCGGCATCGCCTTCGTTCCGGAAGCAGGCCAGGATTTCGATGTGGTGTTGCGTCATGCCGACGAGGCGCTCTATGCGACCAAGGAAACGGCGCGCGGCTCATATTCGGTCTGGCGGGCGGATCTGGTCAACGGCGCGGATGCGGTCGCGACGGCTGAAAGCGAGATTGCCGGAAGCAAGGTTCAATCGTCCGCCACACTCACCTGGGGCCGGCGCATGTCCTGGTCTCCCGCGCACCGGGATAATATCTGAACGCAGGAATTCATGCGGCCGCGGGCGTGAACCGGCGTTTCATCAGCAGGAATGCTGCGATGGCGACGTTGAGCAGGTTCCACATCAGGCCGTTCAGGAAGGCCAGCCGATAGGATCCGGTCCAGTCGAAGATGACACCGGAGACCCAGCCGCCGAAGGCCATGCCGAACAGGGTCGCCATGACGACCAGGCCGACGATGCCGCCGGCTTTCGAGGCGGGGAAATATTCGCGCACGATCACCGCATACATCGGCACGATGCCGCCTTGAAACAGGCCGAACAGGGCTGAAATGACGTAAAGCGAAGCCATACTGTCGAAGAACAGGTAGAGGAACAGGGCGACGCCCTGCAGGGTAGAGCCGGCGATCAGCGCATTGAGCCCGCCGATCCTGTCGGCGACGAAGCCCGCGGCGATACGGCTGACGATGCCGAAGCCGAGCATGGCGGAGAGCATTTCGGCGCCCCGCGCCGGTCCGTAACCGAGATCGGCGCAGTAGGCGACGATATGCACCTGTGGCATCGACATGGCGACGCAGCAGCCGACTCCGGCGACGATCAACAGCATCAGCAAGGTGTTTTGCGACAGGGCCAGCGTGCCGAAGCGCGAGACCGGCGGAGTATGCGAGGCGGCGTCCATCGGCGCGCGCCGGCGCATCAGAAACGCCAGCGGCACCAAGGTCGCAATGCAGATCAGCCCGATGGCAAGATGCGCCGGCCGCCAGCCGTGGCTGGCAATAAAAGCCTGCAGCAGGGGCGGCCACAGCGTTCCGGCCAGATAATTGCCAACGGAGGCGAGCGCCACGGCGATGCCACGCCGGCGGGCGAACCAATGGGACATATCGGCCATCAGCGGCGCGAAACTGGCCGACGAGCCAAAACCGACGACCAGCTGCGCCAGGGCGAAGGTAATCAGGGTCGGCGCCAGCGAGGCCATGACATAGCCGGCGCCGAGCGCCAGGGCGCCGGCAACCAGCGGCACGAAAATGCCGAAGCGGTCCGCCAGCCGCCCCATCAGCACGCCGCCGAAGGCAAAGCCCACCATGGTCAGCGTATAGGGCAAGGAGGCCTCGCCGCGCGCCACGCCGAAACCGGCCTGGATCGCCGGCAGAGCGACGACAAACGACCACATGCCGATCGAACCGATGGTGCCGATGACGACGGCGACGACGAGGCGGGTCCACGACGCGCGGGAATCCAGATGTTGCATCGGGACAGCCTATACGAATCTGCGGCGCGAGGTGGTCTGCGGCGGCGGGGCCACGAGCGCGGCGCGGGCTTTTGCGCCGCGATGCTGGGCATGGCAGATGGCGATAGCAAGAGCGTCGGCGGCATCGGCGCTGGCGGCGTCCGCCTTCGGGAGCAGGATTTTCACCATCATGGCGATCTGGTGTTTTTCGGCGTGACCGGCGCCGACCACTGTTTTCTTGACCAGATTGGCGGCATATTCGGCGACGGGGAGGCCGGCGAGGGCGGGAACGACGAGGGCGATCCCGCGCGCCTGGCCCAATTTGAGGGCGGATTGCGGGTCACGGTTCATGAAGGTCTCTTCGACGGCGGCCTCGGCCGGCGTATGCATCTGAAGCACCCCTGCCAATCCCTCATGGAGTTGGCGGAGGCGGTCGCCAAGCGATAGGGCTCCGTCGGAATGGATCGTGCCGCAGGCGACGAACGTCAGGCGCGAGCCTTCCGTTTCAACAATACCCCAGCCCATGTTTCGCAGGCCGGGGTCTATGCCAATAATGCGAATCGCAGGGGAGCCCATAGAGTGTGCATATCAGTCCTTGGGTTTCGGCCGCCAGCCCGCTCGCCAGCCTGCTTACCGGTTTTCGCGCCGGCCTTCCTGCCAAATTTCCGTTCCGGAGCGTCCCGTGTTCGATAACCCTTGGGTCACCTCGCTGATCGGCGAGGTCGGGCACCTGCTTGCCCAGCCGACGACCTGGTATCTCGGCGCTGTCGTGTTCATTTCAGGGATCGTGCGCGGCTTTTCCGGATTTGGCGGCGCGCTGATCTTCATTCCGCTGTCGGCGGCCCTGCTCGGGCCGCGCAAGGCGATTGCGGTTTTCTACCTGTTCGATCTCGTCAGCGCGTCACCCTATGGCCTGATGCAACTGCCGAAGAGCAATCGACGAGAAATCGCACCGATGGTGATCGCCGCGATCGTCATGCTGCCGGTGGGCGCATGGATTTTGAAACACGCGGATCCGCTGGTGCTGCGCTGGGCAGTGGCGGCAATCGTCGCCGCCATGTTGGCTCTGCTGATTTCGGGCTGGCGTTACCATGGACATCCGACGACGCGGACATCGTGCCTCGTCGGCTTGGTGGCTGGGGTCATGGGCGGCGCGACCGGTATCACCGCGCCGGTGGTCATCACCTACTGGCTGTCGAGTACCGCCGCGGCGACCGTCATCCGCGCCAATATCATGGTGTTCTACGCCGTCACCTCGCTCTCGACCGACGTCGTTTATTTTTTCAACGGCCTGTTTACGTTCGACGTGGTGGTCTACGCCCTCGTAGCATGGCCGCTTTATTCGCTCGGTCTTGTGCTTGGCGCACGCGTGTTCAAGGGAACGTCCGATACGCATTACCGCATCGCCGCCTATGTGCTGATCGCCTTCTCGCTGCTGGCCAGCCTGCCGCTGTTCGATCGATTCCTGCGCTAGCCCTGTACGGCCTTATCGCTGGCCCGCAATTGCTGCAATGCTTTCAGCGCCAAAGGATCGAGGCCTTTGCTGCCCGCATCCATATGGGCATAGATGTCGCGGCGCATGACCTTGTTCCAATAGGCCTTGATATGATCGGCAGTGCCGGCAACGGCCTGTTCCTCCGGCTGCGAGCGGAAGAAGGCGGCGATCTGGTTGGCCATGCGCACCAGAGTCTCGATGTTGCTCACGTTGGGATGTCTCCGATGATGGCGCCGCCGCCAAGGTCGTCGCTATGGAAGATCAGCACGCTGTCGTCGCGGGCAACGGCTGCGAGGGTGATGCCGAAGCGCCGAGCCCGCTCGATGGCGAGCGAGGTCGGCGCCGATACAGCAACGACGGCGCGGATGCCGAAGGCAGCCGCTTTCGCCACCATTTCGAAAGAGCAGCGGCTGGTGATGATGAGGAAGCCGCTCAGAGGATCGACTTTTCCGCGCAGCAGATGGCCGACAAGTTTGTCGAGCGCATTGTGGCGGCCGACATCCTCGCGGATCGACAGGATGCTGCCGTCAAGCCCGCACCAGGCGGCCGCATGCGTGGCGCCGGTGATGGCGTTCAACGCCTGGGCCTTCGACAGATCGTCAAGCGCGCGGCGGATGGCCTGTGGCCTCACCACGAATGCGCCGTTCGGTGCCGGTGCCGTGGGGTTGCGGTCGTCGATGCCGCCGGTGCCGCCGCGGCTGCGGGCGAGATGGCGCTGCAGCTTTTCCGAACTCAGAGAAACGATCAGCTTCAAGCCCCGTTCGTCCTCCTCGACCGCGATGCCGCGAATGTCATCGATGGTTTCGATGATGCCCTCGGTGAAACTGAAGCCGAGGGCAAAATCTTCCAGATCCTGCGGCGTCGCCATCATCACCGCGAACGGCACCGGCGCATAGACGATGTTGACCGGCGTTTCGACGGGCGCGTTGCGGGATGCGCCTTGCCGAGACTGATCAGCAAAGGTGATAGTGTCCACATCATAGCGAGCGAAGGTGGCGCGGTCGCCGCCGTCACTCGGCGGCATCGCTGATTCCGCCTTCGATCATGCGCAGCAGATCGGCATTGGCCATGTCCTCGTTCTGCCAGTCGGAATAGCGATTGGTGCGCTGCACCTGCACCGCCGTCACCTTGTATTCCGGGCAGTTGGTCGCCCAGTCGGAATAGTCGGTGGTGATGACGTTGACACCGCTCTTGGCGTGATGGAACGTCGTATAGACGACGCCGGGCTGCACGCGCTCGGTGATCAGGGCGCGCAGCGAGACGTCACCGGAGCGGCTTTGCAGCGCCACGAGATCGCCGTCGCGGATGCCGCGCTCCTCGGCATCGAAGGGGTGAATTTCGAGCCGGTCCTCCGAATGCCAGACATTGTTGTGCGACCGCGAGGTCTGCACGCCGACGTTGTATTGCGACAGGATGCGGCCGGTGGTCAGCAGCAGCGGGAAGCGCGGCCCGGTCTTCTCGTCGGTCGGGATATATTCCGTCACCATGAACTTGCCTTTGCCGCGCACGAACCGGTCGATATGCATGATCGGCGTGCCTTCCGGCGCTGCCTCGTTGCAAGGCCATTGCACCGAGCCGAGCTCGTCAAGCCTGGCGTAGGAGACGCCGGCGAAGGTCGGCGTCAGTGCCGCGATCTCATCCATGATCTGCGAGGGATGATCGTAGGTCATCTCATAGCCCAGCGCCTTGGCGAAGCGGATGGTGATGTCCCCGTCTGTCAGGCCGCTCAAAGACGGAGTCACCTTGCGAACGCGGCTGATACGGCGTTCCGCATTGGTGAAGGTGCCGTCCTTTTCCAGGAAGGAGGAGCCGGGAAAGAACACATGCGCGTATTTCGCCGTCTCATTGAGGAACAGGTCCTGGATGATGACGCATTCCATGTTGCGCAGGCCGTTCGTCACATGCTTCGTGTTCGGATCGGACTGGGCGATGTCTTCGCCTTGAATATAGAGGCCCTTGAAGCGGCCCCCGACCGCCTCATCCAGCATGTTGGGGATGCGCAGGCCCGGCTCGGCCGAGAGCTCGACGCCCCACAGATGTTCAAACATCTCGCGCGTGGCATCGTCCGAAACGTGCCGGTAGCCGGAGAACTCGTGCGGGAACGAGCCCATGTCGCAGGAGCCCTGCACATTGTTCTGCCCGCGCAGGGGATTCACGCCGGCGCCGTCGCGGCCGATATTGCCGGTCGCCATGGCGAGGTTCGCCATCGCCATGACTGTCGTCGAGCCCTGGCTGTGCTCGGTGACGCCGAGGCCGTAATAGATGGCGCCGTTGCCGCCGGTGGCGTAAAGCCGCGCTGCTTCACGCACGTCACTGGCCGGCACGCCGGTCATCTTCTCGCTCGCTTCGGGGGAATTGATGTCCTGGGCGACGAAGCGCGCCCAGATTTCGAAATCCTGCCATTCGCAGCGCTCGCGCACGTAGTCTTCTTTCGCGAGGCCTTCGGTGACGATGACATGGGCGAGCGCATTGAGGAGCGCGACATTGGTGCCGGGCTTGAGCGGCAGATGGTAGGCTGCTTCGATATGCGGCGTGCGGACGAGATCGATGCGGCGCGGGTCGGCAACGATGAGCCTGGCGCCGGCGCGCAGACGCTTCTTCAGGCGTGAGCCGAAGACTGGATGGGCGTCGGTGGGGTTGGCACCGATCAGCAGAACCACATCGGCTTTCTCGACCGAGCGGAAATCCTGTGTGCCGGCGGACGTGCCGAACGTCGTCTTCAGGCCATAGCCGGTCGGCGAATGGCAGACTCTGGCGCAGGTGTCGACATTGTTGTTGCCGAAGCCCGCGCGGATCAGCTTCTGCATGAGGAAAGTTTCTTCATTCGTGCAGCGCGACGAGGTGATACCGCCGATCGAGTCACGCCCGTAGGTCGCCTGCAGGCGCTTGAACTCGGAAGCAGCATAATTGAACGCTTCGTCCCAGCTCACTTCGCGCCAGGGATCGGTGATCTTCGCCCGGATCATCGGCTTGGTGATACGGTCCTTGGCGGTGACATAGCCCCAGGCAAAACGGCCCTTGACGCAGGAATGGCCATCATTGGCCTTGCCGGATTTTGCCGGCACCATGCGCACCACCTTGTCGCCTTGCGTCTCGGCGCGGAACGAACAGCCGACGCCGCAATAAGCGCAGGTCGTCAGGGTGGATTTTGCCGGCGTACCCGTTTCGATGACGGTTTTCTCGTTCAAGGTCGCCGTCGGGCATGCTTGTACGCAGGCGCCGCAGGAGACGCATTCTGAGGAGAGAAAATCCAACGTGCCGGTGGCAACCTTCGAGCCGAGGCCGCGCCCGTCGATGGTCAGCGCGAAGGTGCCTTGCACGTCCTCGCAGGCGCGTACGCAACGCGAGCAGACGATGCACTTCGAGGAATCGAAAGTGAAATAAGGATTGCTCTCGTCCTTGGCCTCGGTGCGGTGCTTTTCGCCGTCATAGCCATAGCGTACCTCGCGCAAGCCGACTTGGCCTGCCGTATCCTGCAATTCGCAGTCGCCGTTGGCGGAGCAGGTGAGGCAATCGAGCGGATGGTCGGAGATGTAAAGCTCCATCACGCCACGGCGCAGATTGGCGAGGCGATCGGTCTGCGTGTGGACGACCATGCCGTTTTCGGCAGGCGTCGTGCAGGACGCCGGCGTGCCGCGGCGGCCGTCGATTTCGACGAGGCAGAGGCGGCAGGAGCCGAAGGCTTCCAGCATGTCGGTGGCGCAGAGTTTTGGAATCTTCGTGCCCGCCTGCATGGCGGCGGCCATCACCGACGTGCCTTCGGGAACGCTTACCGGCATTCCATCGATGGTCAGCGTTACGGTCTTTGCGCTTTCTCTGAGAGGCGTTCCGAAATCGATTTCCCTGTCGAGTGGCATGTGATCCTCCTACTCGGCCGCATCGCGTGCGGGCGCGCGACGAAAGTCTTCCGCGAAATGGTTGAGGGCGCTCATCACCGGCATGGGCGTCAGGCCGCCCAGCGCGCAGAGTGAACCATCGGTCATGACGGTGCATAAATCCTTGACGAGGGCGATGTTGCTTTCGACATTGCGGCCGGCGGCGATTTTGACGATGGTCTCGGCGCCGCGCGTCGAGCCGATGCGGCAGGGCGTGCATTTGCCGCAGCTTTCGATGGCGCAGAATTCGAAGGCGAACTTCGCCTGCTTCGCCATGTCGACCGTATCGTCGAAGGCGACAATGCCGCCGTGGCCGAGCAGGCCGCCCGCCGCAGCCATGGCTTCGTAATCGAGCGGCGTGTCGAGCAGGCTTTCCGGAAAATAGGCGCCGAGCGGTCCGCCGACCTGAACGGCGCGCAAGGGCCGGCCGCTCGCCGTGCCGCCGCCGATGTCCTCGACCAGTTCGCGCAAGGTCATGCCGAAGGGCGCCTCGAAGAGGCCGCGGCGTTGCAGGTTGCCGGCAAGCTGGAACGGCATGGTGCCGCGCGAACGGCCCATGCCGTGTTGCGCATAGGCCTTGCCGCCCTGCGCGATGATGGAAGGGGCGGCGGCAAGCGTCAGCACGTTGTTGATTATGGTCGGGCAGCCGAAGAGGCCCTTGTGTGCGGGCAGCGGCGGCTTGGCGCGCACCTGGCCGCGCTTGCCCTCGATGCTTTCGAGCAGCGAGGTTTCCTCGCCGCAGATATAAGCGCCGGCGCCGACGCGGATCTCGATATCGAACGCGGGGCCTAGAATGGATGCCTTGCGGGCGATGGCGATGGCCTTGCCCATGGTGTCGATCGCGTGGGGATATTCCGAGCGGATGTAGAGCACGCCCCGCGTGGCGCCGACAGCGAGGCCGGCAATCGCCATGCCCTCGATCAGCATGAAGGGATCGCCTTCCATCACCATGCGGTCTGCGAACGTGCCGCTGTCGCCTTCGTCGGCATTGCAGACAATGAATTTCTGCGGGCCGCCCGCTTCCAGAACCGTGCGCCACTTGATGCCGGCGGGAAAGCCGGCGCCACCGCGTCCGCGCAGGCCGGAGGCTTGAACCTCTGCGACGATCGCATCAGGTGTCATCGCTTTCGCGCGTTCAAGGCCGGCGAGCCCGCCATGCCTGCGATAATCGTCGAGCGACAGCGGATCGGTGACGCCGATACGCGCGAATGTCAGGCGTTGCTGGCGTTTGATGAAATCCATGTCCTCGACGGGGCCATGCCGCAACGTATGCGCACCGCCCTGCAGGAGGCCGGCGTCGAGCAGCGAGCCGACATCGGCTGCGCGCACGGGGCCGTAGCCGATGCGGCCTTGCGGCGTTTCGATTTCGACGAAAGGCTCAAGCCACATCATGCCGCGCGAGCCATTGCGCACGAGGTCGACGGCGAGGCCGCGGCGCGCCGCTTCCGCGCCCAAGGCACGGGCGACCTCGTCGGCGCCGACCGAGAGCGCGGCGGAATCGCAGGGCACATAAATGCGGGTGGCGCTCATTGCTGCGCCTCCGCGATCAGAGAATCGAGGCGCGCGGCATCGAGCGCCCCGACCGGGCGTTCGTCGAAGAGGGCTGCGGGCGACAGCGCGCAATTGCCGAGGCAATAGACGTTCTGCAGGGTGAGTGCGCCATCTCCCGACGTCTCGCCGGGTGCGAGGCCGTGGCGCGCGGCCAGGTGATCGACCAGATGGTCGACACCCATCGACTGGCAGGATTCGGCGCGGCAGAGTTTCAACACATGGCGGCCAGGCCTGGCCGTTCGATAATCATGGTAGAAGCTCATCGTGCCGCGCACTTCGGCGAGCGATATATTCAATGTTTTCGCGATCATCGGCAGGGCAGTTTGGTCTATATAGCCAAACATGTCCTGCAGGCGATGCAGGATCGGCAACAGCGCCGCCGCGTTACCGCAGGCAGTGCCAAAGAAGGCTTGGGCGCGCGCCTGCTCTTCGCGCGCTACGTCCTGTGCGCGTGCGAGGTCGAACGTCTCCGCCGCCGATGTATAACTCATGACTTGTCGTCTCTTCCCGTAGCCTTGCCGTAGCCTTGCTGTTCATGGCGAGGTTGTACCAACAATGCGGTGATTTTAGAACCGTTTCATGTCGCGGGTTATGGCTGCCATGGCGGCCGTTGCTGGCCCACCGACGTGGGATATGGCCACAGACGTCAGGCCGCGCCGAACACCAGTGTCTTGACCGTGACAGGAAGCATGCCCGACGGCAGGCGGATGCGGCCGAGATCGACATAGTCGAAGTCGCGCAGGACGATGCCGTCGATAACGAGGATTTCGTTCTCGATGTGCAGTTCCTGCCGCAGCATGGCGCCGAGATTCAAGGCGGCGTCGCCTTCGATCATCAGGAAGAGCGGCCCGCCCGTGGCGACGCGGTCGGCGAGGCCCGAGGCAATGCCCGTGCCGAATGTGTGAAGCCTTTCCCAGGATGGCTCGCCGCGCCAGCGAAAGGCGAAGGCCATCTCGCGCGTGGGATCGCCGTCGCCGAACGCCTTGCGGTGGGCGCGAATGGCATCTGCCAGTGCGGCCGCATCGATGTCGCCAGAGAAATCGAACGGCGGCTGGATCACCGGCAGATTGCGGCGCGGCAGCAGCGCGGCATGGGAGGTGATGCAGCAGGTGCGGCCGCTCATCTGCACGCTGAATTCTGAGGCGCCGAGCGCCGTGGCGCGGATGCATTCGCCCGCCGGCAGCAGCGGCCATGGAATAATGCCTGCGTCGCATCGGGCCCGCAGCGCGCGGCCGAGGCGCCATCCGAGATCGCCGAAATCGCGCGTCTCGCGAACGTAGACATATTCGGCGACACCGCCCGAAAACAGCACGCCGTCGAGCGCGGAGAGCCGCGGCAGCGCGTCGGTGACGAAGAGGTTTTGCACCGCCTGCGGCAATGTGGGGGATGCCAGCACGGCGGCGATGGCGTCGGCGATGGTCTCGGCAACGCGCTGCATGTCGTCGCGCTGCGCGCTCGCGCCGATGCGCCAGTCGAGGCCGGCGCTTGCGGCGAAGGCCGCGCCCGCCGCATCAAGGCGCGTGATCCGGTCCTGCCGGTCGATCGCCATCAGCCTGCCGCCACCGTGCATGGCGGCGGTGGCGCGGATGCGGCCGTCCTCGATCAGGGCGAATTTGGTCGTCGCGCCGCCCACATCGACGTTGACGATGCGCGAGCCGTCACGGCGCGATCTCTCGACAGCGCCGGAGCCGTAAGCGGCGAGCATGGCTTCCATATGATCGCCGGCGACGGCGGCGACCAGTTCGCCGCCTTCGGCGCTCAGCATCGCCGTGATCGCCTGCGCATTGGTCCGCCGCGCCGCGGCGCCGGTCATGATCACCGCGCCGGTCTCGATATCGTCAGGCGTCAGACCGGCGGCAGCATAGGCGCGATCGACGATGGCGCGCAGTTTTTCCGTATCGATGGTCTGCGCGTCGGCAAAAGGCGTCAGCGCGACGGGCGAGAGATACAGCGTCTCGCGCGCCTTCGCCTGCCGGCGCATGGCGACAGGCTCGCCCGGGCCGCGCATGGTCAGGCGAGAGAAGACGATCTGGGTGCCCGACGAGCCGATGTCGAGACCCATGCTGACCAGCGGCACGAGTTCGAGCGCTTTCGAATTGGGGTCGAGAACTTCATGGCCGTCATTGTCGTGATCGTGATCATGCTCCTCACCCGGCGCATGTTCATGGTTCGCCGCCTCGCCGAACATGTGGTCGGCGAGCGAGTGGAGCTTTGCTGGCGTTTTGGGATCGCCGCCGGACATCAGCCCTTCTCGTGAAAGAAATCATAGACCAGTTTTGCGGTCGCGGCGTTGACGCCGGCGACCTTTTCCAGGTCCGACAGCGCGGCGCGCGAGACCGCCTTGGCGGTGCCGAAGGCCTGCAGCAGAGCGCGCTTGCGCGCCGGGCCGATGCCGGCGATTTCATCGAGCGGACTGCGCACGAAATCCTTCTTGCGGCGGGCGCGATGGGTGCCGATGGCAAACCGGTGCGCCTCATCGCGCAGGCGCTGCACGAAATAGAGCGCGGGATCGCGCGGCGCCAGCTTGAAGGGCTCGCGGCCGTCGATAAAGAATGTCTCGCGGCCGGCGTTGCGGTCCGGCCCCTTGGCGATGGAGGCCAGCGCCACGCCTTCGATGCCGAGTTCGGTGAGAACGGTCTTGGCCGCATCGAACTGGCCCCTGCCGCCATCGATGATGATGAGGTCGGGCTTCGACGGAAACGCGTCGGTATCCTTGTCCTTCTCTGCCTGCGCTTCCGTCGTCGCAGCGTCCTGCGCGGCGATGGCTTCTTCATCCTTCTTCAGCCGGGCGAAGCGGCGCGTCAGCACCTCGTTCATCATGCCGTAGTCGTCGCCCGGCGTGATCTCCGTGCTCTTGATGTTGAAGGTGCGGTAATGCGCCTTCATGAAACCGGCGCGACCGGCGACGACCATGGCGCCGATGGCATTGGTGCCCATGATGTGGGAGTTGTCGTAGATCTCGACTCTGCGCAGCTTCTTGTCGAAGCCGAAAGAGGCGGCGAGGGCATCCAGCAGTTTCTCTTGCGCCGCTGTGTCGGCCAGCTTGCGGCCCATCGTTTCCCTGGCGTTCTGGGTCGCATGCTCGACCAGTTCGCGCCGTTCGCCGCGCTGCGGCACAGCTACTTCCACCTTGCGGCCGGCCCGTGTGCTCAGGGCCTCGGCCAGGACAGCGCGATCCTCCGTTTCGTGCGACAGCAGGATCAGGCGCGGCGCCGGCTTGTCGGAGTAAAACTGCGCCAGAAACGCATCGAGCACTTCGCCCGGCGACAGGCTGCGGTCGGCGCGGGGATAATAGGTGCGGTTGCCCCAGTTCTGATAGGTGCGGAAGAAGAAGACCTCGATGGCGAAATGGCCGGCCTCTTCGATGATGGCGAAGACGTCGGCTTCCTCCACGGTGCGCGGATTGACGCCCTGCGTCCCCTGGATGGCGGAGAGCGCGGCGATACGATCGCGCAGCCTGGCCGCGGTTTCGAATTCCAGGGTCTCCGCGGCGGCATTCATATCCCTGGCGAGGCGTTCGCGCACGGCGCGGCTCTTGCCGGAGAGAAAGTCCCGCGCTTCCGCGACCAGCATCGCATAGTCCTCCTTGCCGATTTCATCGGTGCAGGGGCCGGAGCAACGCTTGATCTGCCAGAGCAGGCAGGGCCTTGTGCGATTGTCGAAATAGGAGTCGGAACACGAGCGCAGGAGAAACGCGCGCTGCAAGGCGTTGAGCGTGCGGTTGACCGCCCAGACGTTGGCGAAGGGGCCGAAGTAATCGCCCTTGCGGTTGCGGGCGCCGCGATGCTTGGTGAGTTGCGGCGCGGCGTGGTCGCCGGTCAGCAGGATATAGGGGAACGACTTGTCGTCGCGAAGCAGCACGTTGAAGCGCGGCTTCATCTGCTTGATGTAATTGGCTTCCAGCAGCAGCGCTTCGATTTCCGTCGCGGTCGAGACGAAAACCATAGAGGCGGTGAGCGCGATCATGCGAGCGATGCGGTTGGAATGCCCGGCCTCTCTGGCATAGGAGGCGATGCGCTTGCGGATGCTGCGCGCCTTGCCCACGTACAGTACCTCGCCGTCGGCTGCGATCATGCGATAGACGCCGGGGCTTAGAGGCGCGTGCTTGAGATTCTTCCTGATGACCTCGACGCCATGGCGGATCGAACCCGGCTCCGGCGGCGTGGCATCGTCGGCGAACAGGGGTGGCCCGCTTTCATCGTCGGCCTCGGCGATGTCGTCGTCCAGATCATCCTGGGCCAGATCATCCTGGATCAGATCATCTTGGCCCGAATCATTCTGGCCTGCGTCGTCTTTCACCTCGTCGGGCAGATCGCCGCCGGACACGAGGACTTCCGGCAGATCGGCTTCAGGTCCTGTCGAGAAATCGATCGGCGTCTGTTTCGGGGGGCGGCTCATGGGCGAGGTTTAGGCGCATCGCCGGCCGGTTGAAAGCCCACGCGTTTGGAAACCTGCCCCGCTTTTGACCATCCGGCGGTTTCCCGGTAGCAATGAGGCAAGGCCGCGCGGTTCGCCGGAGCAGGCCATAACAGGGTTGCACACAGGTTCACGATGAAGAAGGCGGGTCATCTGCTCGCCGCCTCGCTGCTGCTGGCGCTCGCGCCGTGGCTGGGCGGCTGCAACGACACGGCTGGCGGGCTGACCGCCAGCACGGCTGATGGGCCCCGGACACCGCGTTTTGCCGCGCGGCCGGGGATTCGCCCGTCCAGCGTTACGGTTGCGTTCAAGTCTCTCGACGGTGCGCCGCCGGAGGTGGAGGCCCGATTCGTCACCGCCATGTCGTCGGCTTTGGCCAGCCGCGATATCGCCACGGCCGAATCGAGCGTCGCCGACTTTATCATACTGGGCCATTTGAGCGCTTACCCGGCCGACAACGGCACGCGGGTCGCCTGGGTCTGGGACGTGTTCGACCGCAACCGCAACCGGCGCCAGCGGATGGACGATGCCATGACCGTTCGGAGTGCCGCGGGCAATCCCTGGGCCGCGGTCGACGAGCGGGTTCTGGCCAGCGTCGCCGGGGTGACGGCGGAGGATCTTGCTGGATTCCTGAGCAATTCGCCGGAAGCGATCGCCGCCTCCTCGGCGGCGGTCCCGGCGGTTGCCGCCGCGCCGGCGCCAGCCGTCACGGGCAAGCCGGCGAATGCCCTGAGCTTTGCCGCAGAAGAACGTTAAGCATTGGGTGCGTGTCGCGCGGATGTCATTTTAGGATGATCTGCATCCGGGCGAGTGCCCCGGCATGATTAGCGGTGGAACATTTACCGCATTGCCCCGTTGATGTTGTCCCGTCGGCTCCAGCTTGATAAGGAGCGGCGCGAGCAGCGCGCGGGACCTCCTTCTCATGGATCATAAATTCAAAATCCTGGCCGGTAATTCCAACCGGGCCCTGACGGAGGCAATTGCTGCCTATCTCGGCATGCCGATGGCCAAATGTGTCGTCCGGCGCTTCGCCGATATGGAGATTTTCGTCGAAATTCAGGAAAATGTCCGCGGCATCGATGCTTTCGTCATCCAGTCGACGGCCTTTCCAGCCAACGACCATCTGATGGAATTGCTCATCATGATGGACGCGCTGCGCCGGGCCTCGGCGCGCCGCATCACCGCGGTGGTTCCCTATTTCGGCTATGCTCGGCAGGACCGCAAACCCGGTCCCCGCACCCCGATTTCCGCCAAGCTTGTGTCGAATCTCATCACCAGGGCCGGCGCCGACCGCGTGCTGACCGTCGATCTCCATGCCGGGCAGATCCAGGGTTTCTTCGACATTCCGGTCGATAACCTGTTCAGCGCGCCGGTCATGGTCCGCGACATCAAGGAGAGGCTCGACCTCAAAAATACGATGGTGGTGTCGCCGGACGTCGGCGGCGTGGTGCGCGCCCGCGCCCTCGCCAAACGTATCGATGCGCCGCTCGCCATCGTCGACAAGCGCCGCGAGCGCGCCGGCGAATCCGAAGTCATGAATATTATCGGCGATGTGCAGGGCAAAAGCTGCATTCTGGTCGACGATATCGTCGATTCCGGCGGCACCTTATGCAATGCCGCCGATGCGCTGATGGAGCAGGGCGCCCGCGAGGTCTACGCCTATATCACCCATGGCGTGCTGTCGGGCGGCGCCGTGGCGCGGATTTCCGCCTCCAGCATCAAGGAACTGGTGCTGACCGATACGATCGAGCCGACGGCGGCCGTGCGCGTCGCCAAGAACATCCGGGTGATCTCGATTTCCCAGTTGATCGGCGAGGCGGTGCGGCGCACGGCCGAAGAGAGCAGCGTCTCCAGTCTTTTTGATTGATAATACCGGCCCCTGGCCCGACGGCGACAGCTTTTCGTGATTGGCGTGCGCATTGCCATTCGAAAGCCAAGACTCTATATTATCGACATCCCCGTCATGGATGTGTGTATTGAGGCTTTGCCTCGGCTGGGCCGGTGCCGGCTCCGCGCGCCCGCAGACCATGACACGGCCTTAAAAACTGGCCTTTTCAGGAGTTAGTCGATGAGCAACGCCCCACTGATGCCCAAAGCGACCGCGGTCTGGCTGGTGGAAAACACTTCGCTCTCCTTCGACCAGATTGCCGATTTCTGCAAGTTGCATCCCCTTGAAGTCAAAGGCATTGCCGATGGCGAAGTGGCGGCGGGCATCAAAGGGCACGATCCGATCACCTCGGGCCAGCTCACCCGCGACGAAATCGCCAAGGGCGAAGCCAATCCGGAGCACAAGCTCAACCTGGCCATCTCGAAGGTCCGGGTGCCCGAAATCAAGCGCCGGGGCGGTCCGCGCTACACGCCGCTGTCGCGCCGGCAAGATCGTCCGAATGCGATCCTGTGGCTGCTGCGCAATCATCCCGAATTGAAGGATGCGCAGATCATGCGTCTCGTCGGCACGACGAAGACGACCTTGCAGGCGATCCGCGAACGGTCGCATTGGAATTCTGCGAATCTGTCGCCGCTCGATCCGGTGACGCTCGGACTGTGTTCGCAGATCGATCTCGATTTTGAGGTCGCCCGCGCCAATAAGGACAAGCCGCCGGCTGCCGATCAGGGCGCAACCCTGATGCCGGCGGAAATCACCACTGCGCCGCGCGAATACGAGCCGGAACGCCATGAGCCCGCGAGCCAGGAAGAGGTTTTCGGCTCGCGCAAGCCGCGCCAGCACGACGACGAGGAAGACATCGACGTGGATTCGGTCTTCGCGAAACTCAAAAATCTCAAGGTCAAGGAATAGACCCCGGAGAATAGCAACAGATCCGGTCGCCGAATTGCCGAAACGGCGAGCGGGTGCCATGTTGACCGCCGCGCTTGTTTCGAGCGCGCGTGGTTCGTGGATTCGCGGGAGGGAGTGAAGACAGATGGACGCCAAAGTGGCCGCTCGCCCTTGGCTGGCGCATTATCCGGAGGGCGTGCCCGCGGAAATTGATGCGACGTCGCTTGGTTCGCTTGTCGATATCTTTCATGAAAGCATCACCAAATATGCCGACCGGCCGGCGTTCGAGAGCTTCGGCAAACGCCTGACCTATAAAGAATTCGGCGAGATCGCACTGGCGCTTGGCTCCGGCCTGCAGCGCATGGGCCTGAAGAAGGGCGACAGCGTCGCCATCATGATGCCGAACGTCATGGCCTATCCGCCGATCATTTTCGGCATTCTGGCCGGCGGCTTCACGGTGGTGAACGTCAATCCGCTCTATACGCCGCGCGAACTGAGCCATCAGCTCAATGACTCCGGCGCCCGCATGCTCTTCGTGCTGGAGAATTTCTGCCACACGGTCGCGGAGGCGCTGCCCGAACTCACGACAATCGAGCGCGCCATTATCGTGTCTCCCGGCGACCTTCTTGGGCTGAAGGGCATCCTGATCAATTTCGTGTCGCGCTATGTGAAGAAAAGTGTCCCGGCCTATTCCCTGGCGGCAACCATGCGCTTCGGGCAATTTCTTTCTTTCGGCCGCGAGAAACCGATTCAGAAGGCCGATGTGTCGATCAATGACGTCGCCTTCCTGCAATATACCGGCGGAACGACAGGCGTCTCGAAAGGCGCCACGTTGCTGCACCGGAATGTCGCCGCGAATCTTCTTCAGTGCGAAGCCTGGATGCGGCCGTTCGTGACCGACACCGAGCATTACTCGGTGCTGACAGCGCTGCCGCTTTACCACATCCTGGCCCTGACCGGCTGTTGCCTGTTCAGTTTCAGGGTCGGCGCCCTGCAGGTGCTGGTGGCCAATCCACGTGACATCGGCGCGCTGGTGAAGACGCTGGAGACGTCGAAGCCGAGCGAAGTCGTGCTGGTGAACACGCTCTACAACGCCGTGGTGCAGCACCCGGAGGCCTCGAAGATCGACTTCTCGCATTTGCAGTTGTGCGTCGCCGGAGGTATGGCGACGCAGGCGGTTGTCGCCAAACGCTGGAAGGAGCTGACCGGCAAAGCCATCGTCGAAGGCTACGGCCTGTCGGAGACGTCGCCGGTCGTCTGCCTGAACCGGCTGGACATCGAGGAGTTCACCGGCAGCATCGGCTATCCGGTGCCGTCGACCGATGTCTCGATCCGCTCGCCGGATGGCGAGATATTGCCGATCGGCGAGGCCGGCGAACTGTGCGTGAAGGGTCCGCAGGTGATGGCCGGCTATTGGCGCCGGCCCGACGAGACGGCGAAAGTGATGACCGCCGACGGCTATCTGCGCACCGGCGACATCGCGGTGATGAGCGCCGACGGCATGGTGAAAATCGTCGACCGTCTGAAAGACATGATCGTCATGTCGGGCCTGAAGATTTTCCCGAATGAAGTCGAGGATGTGCTGGTCAGCAATCCGAAAGTGCTCGAGGCCGCTGTCATCGGCGTTCCCGATCCGCATTCCGGTGAGGCGGTCATGGCCTTTATCGTGCGCAAGGATCCGTCGCTGACACAGGCGGAACTGCGCGCCTTCGCGCGCGAAAACCTCACCGGCTACAAAGTGCCGAAGGTGGTGCAATTCCGTGACAGCCTGCCGAAGACCAATGTCGGCAAAATCCTGCGGCGGGAATTGCGCGACGAGGTTGTCGGCAAGCCGCCGCAGTAGGCGGTGGTCTCTTACTCCGACTGCCTAACCCCGACTGCCCCTTGCATCACGCGCTCGCTATATATTCGCGCAGCGCCTTGTGCTCGCTCTCGATCTGTTCGACGCGCCATTTGACCGCATCGCCGATCGAGACGATGCCGCACAGGCGGCCGCCTTCGACGATGGGCATATGGCGGAAGCGGCCGGCGGTCATCTGCTCGGTCAGGCTGTCGATGGTCGCCTCCCGGGTCGCGGTGATGACGGCGCCGGTCATGTGTTTGCTGACCGCGTCCTCCAGCGCCTGGGCGCCGTAATGGGCAATGGCGCGGACGAGATCGCGTTCGGAAATGATGCCAAGGACATTGCCGCCGGCATCGGTGATGACGATCGCGCCGATGCCCTTGTCCGATAGCGTCGCGGCGATTTCCGCCATCGTGCGATGCGGTTGTGCCGTTATGACATCGCTGCCTTTGGCGGCGAGGATATGAGAAACGTTCATCGCGAATCTCCTTTCAGGACCAACTGGCCGGATGAAACTCGAAACAGCGGGGTGCAGCAGCAAGGAACAGGACTTCGGGATAACAGTTGGGATAACGTCCGGGAATATCCATCGTTCCCTGCAATCTGCGTGCGCTCTCTTCGGGAGCATTTTCTTCACGTGAACCAATGCTCCCAAGCAGATTGCAGTGTTCGTCCGAGGCCCGTCACTGTCAAGGACGGGGCAAGGGCGAATGGCAACGCGGCAGGCATAACTTTTCGCCATAGTTACGCTTTATGTCGTAAGCCGCTCATTTGATTGGGCGTTCCGCTCCGCCCGATTTTGACGGGCGAAAATGGAATTTAGAACTCTTATAAACTACTGATTTTAAATGTTTTTTGTTGACCCGATGGCATGCCCGGCTATTTTCCGGCACCGGAAGAAGACGGCCATCCCGGCCGCGGGGAGACATCGATGTTGAATTCCAGAGCGCCTGTTTTGGCGGGTCTCGTGGCGACGTTGTTCGCTGCGCCGGCGTTCGCCCAGGGTGAAGTGAACGTCTATACCTACCGCGAAGCCAAGCTGATCGCGCCTTTGTTCGAGGCTTTCACCAAGGCTACAGGCGTCAAGGTCAATGTGGTTTCGGCGAATTCCGGCCTGGAGCAGCGCATCGTTTCCGAAGGCGCCAACAGCCCGGCCGACGTGTTGCTGACGGTCGACATCGCCCGCGTCCAGGATGCGCTGAACGCCGGCATCACCCAGCCGCTCAAATCAGACGTGCTGGAAAAGACAATCCCCGCGCAGTACCGCGATCCGGCCGGCAACTGGTTCGGCGTTTCGATGCGCGCCCGGGTCGTCTATGCCTCGAAGGACCGCGTGAAGCAGGATGCCATTACCTATGAGGATCTGGCCGATCCGAAATGGAAGGGCAGGATCTGCATTCGCTCCGGCCAGCAGATCTACAACAACGCCTTGTTCGCGGCCTATATCGCGCATTACGGCGAGGCGAAAACCGAAGACTGGCTGAAGGGCCTGAAGGCCAATCTGGCGCAGAAGCCATCGGGCGGCGACCGTGAAGTGGCGCGCGATATCGCCGCCGGCAAATGCGACATCGGCCTGGGCAATACCTATTACTGGGCGTTGATGCAGAACGTCGAAACGGACCGCAAGCCGTGGGTCGAGGCGACGAAGGTCATTCTGCCGACGTTCCAGAACGGCGGCACGCATATCAACGTTTCGGCCGCTGCCTTGACGAAGCATGCGCCGAACAAAGCCAATGCGGTGAAACTGATGGAGTGGCTCGCCGGCGAACAGGCGCAGCATATCTACGCCGATATGAACTTCGAATATCCGCTGCGCACGGGCGTCGCGCTCAATCCGACAATTGCATCCTACGGCGCGCTGAAGCCCGATGCGATGCCGCTGGTGAAGATCATGGAGTTCAAGAAAGTCGCCTCGGTGCTCGTCGACAAGGTAGGTTTCGATAATTAAGGTTGATGCTGCTCCTCGATACTTCCTGTCTTTGTAGCGACTGGATGCGGATGAGGCCGTCATGAACGGTACATCCGCGCCTTTTGCTGCGCGCTGCATCGTGATCGCAGCGGCTTTGTTCGTCGCTGCGCCGCTGGCGGGATTGCTCCAGCGGGCGCTGTCGGGCAATGGCGAAGTCTGGGGTCATCTCATCGCTTTCGTTCTGCCCGTCGCGGTCGCCGACACCGCGATGCTGCTGTGCGGGCTGGCGGTGGTCTGCGGCGTCGTCGGCGTCGGGACGGCGTTTCTCGTCGCCTCTTTCCGGTTTCCCGGTCGCTCGATGCTGGCGTGGCTGCTGACGCTGCCGCTGGCGTTTCCCGCCTATATCGTCGCCTATGTCTACGTGGAGGTGCTGGGCGCTTTCGGTCCCGTGCAAGGCGCGTTGCGGGCCCTGTTCGGGTTCCGACTCGCCTCCGACTACTGGTTTCCCAATGTGCGGTCGATCGGCGGCGCCGTCTTCGTCATGGGGTTCGTGCTGTTTCCCTATGTCTATCTGGCGGCGCTGGTGATGTTCCGGTCGCAGAATCATGCGCTGGCGGAAAGCGCGCGGGTCGTGGGCGCAAGTCCGTGGCGTGTGGCGCGCGATATCGTGCTGCCGATGGCGCGCCCGGCTATCGCGGCGGGCCTCATGCTCGTCCTGCTCGAAGCGTTGAACGATATCGGCGCCAGCGAATATCTCGGCGTCCAGACCCTGACCCTGTCGGTCTTCGTCACCTGGCTCAATCGCGGCGATCTTGGCGGCGCCGCCCAGACCGCCTGCATGCTGCTCATTGTGGTCGCCGTCTTCGTCTGGCTCGAGCGGCGTGGCCGCGGCATAGGCCGCAACATGCGCAGTTTCGCCGGCCACAGCCAGCAGGCGGGCGCTCACGACGGCACATTACTGTGTGGCTGGCGCGGCTGGGGCGCGACGCTTGCCTGCTCGGTTCCGGTGGCCTTCGGCTTTCTCATCCCGTCCGCCTATCTGGCGCAGGAGGCGATCGTCCGCAGCCTGCGCAACGGCGTCGATGCCGATCTGCTGCGGCACGCGGCCTCGACGTTCGTCTATGCCTCGGGCGCGGTGGTCGTGACTTTGCTGCTCGGCTTCGGTGCGTCGATGGCGGCGCGGCTGATCGCACGGGGATGGGCCAGGCTCTGCGTCTCGTTTGCGGGCCTCGGCTATGCCTTGCCGGGCACCGTCCTGGCGCTGGGGCTGCTGACGCCGTTCGCGCTGGTCGACGACGCGTTCAATGCCGTGGCCCGCGTCTTTGGCGGCCGTGGCGTCGGCCTCGTCGTGGCGGGTTCGGGCGCCGCCATCGTCATCGCCTTGTCAATCCGCTTTCTCCCCATCGTGACGGGTCTGGCGGAGGCCGGCCTGGCGCGGATTTCAGCCGATCTCGATGGCGCCGCGCGCACCGCGGGAGCCAGCGCGCGCACCATGATCGCGACCATCCATCTGCCGCTGCTGCGTCCGGCGCTTGCGGCTGCGGCCCTGATCGTTTTCGTCGATAGCCTGAAGGAGCTCTCCATCGCGCTGCTGCTGCGGCCGCTGAACGTCGAAACCCTGTCGACCTATGTCTATCAGTTCGCCGTGCGCGGCATTTTCGAGGACGCGGCTCTGGCGGCATTGTTGATCGTCGCCATCGGCATTGTGCCGGCCATGCGAACGGTGCGGTTCGCCCGGCCTGGAAATCGGGGCTGAACGCCCTCGCATTGGTGATGCGTCCGATTTTTGCCCGGATCGGCAGGCACTAAACCTCTTCGAGTAGTCCAGACACCCCCGGACGCGGTATCCTGCCGGATGATTCGCGGCTTAAGAATGGTTTTGACGATGCGGATATTGACCTGTGCTTTTGCTGTTTTCAGCGTTCTTGCTGTTGCGGCCGCCCCTGCTTTTGCCCAAACCAAAGGCAAAAAACCTGCGACCGCCGCCAAGAAGCCGGAAACCACCAGCACGGTCTCAAGCAAACCCGACGCCAAAAAGCAGGCCACCAAGGCCGGTACGAAGCCGGGCACAAAAGCTGCCGCCGGTGCTGCGGCGGGTGCTGCCGCAGCCGGCACCGCCGCCGCAGCGCGGCCGGGCAAACCGGCGCTGGTCGCCTCGTTCGGCGACTGGGGCGCCTATACGGCCGTCACCGGCAAGTCCAAGACCTGCTATGCGCTGGCCGAGCCGAAAGAGCGTCTTCCGGCCAGCCTGAAGCGCGACAAGGCCTATATCTTCGTTTCGACGCGTCCCGCCGAGGGCGTCAAGAACGAGGTCTCGATCATCATGGGCTTCGATGTGAAAGCCGACAGCTCGCCCAGGAGCGAAGTCGGCACCACGGGCTTCGACATGATCGCCCAGAAGGACAAGTTGTGGGTCCGCAATGCGGCGGAGGAAGGCCATCTTCTCGATGCGATGCGGAAGGGGCAGCGCCTCGTCGTCAAGGCCGCTTCCGGACGCGGCAACGCCACCACCGATTCCTATTTGCTGTCCGGCCTCGCCCAGGCGCTCGACCGCGTGCATAAGGAATGCCTGTAAAGTTTGCTCGTAGGACGAACGCAGAGCCGACAAAATGCTTGCACGCGGCTGAAAGCTCCCAGGAGCCTTCATCCTGAGGTGAGGAGCAACGCGCAAGCGTTGCGTCTCTGAGGACGGAGGGCGTGGGAGATCGGCTTGCCAACGGATATGGCCTTCATGAGTAGTGGCTCAAAGGTGTCGACGTGACGCCTCAGGATGAGGGCTACTGGTAAATTGCCGCTGGCAGTTGGGCCGGTTTCCTCGCTTCGCCAAGCCATTTCTGGTCCAAATGTCGCGCGACCAAAGTGGGAAGCAACGGCGCTTGTAGTCAGGGTCAGCCTGAGCATAATGCGGCCCATACCGAGCGGTGCCGGCGTGTCTTAATAATTCGCCTGCGCGCCGCGTTTTCAATGCGCCGGGAGGCCTGAATGTCCGAAAGAACCTATCCCGTTTCCCCCGAATGGGCGAAACGCGCCTATGTCGACGATGCCAAATACAAGGACATGTATGCGCGCTCGGTGAAGGATCCAGATGGTTTCTGGGGCGAGGAAGGCAAGCGCCTCGACTGGATCAAGCCCTATACGAAAGTGA
The DNA here is from genome assembly GCA_029222685.1 of Terripilifer ovatus. Classification (GTDB taxonomy): domain Bacteria; phylum Pseudomonadota; class Alphaproteobacteria; order Rhizobiales; family Beijerinckiaceae; genus Terripilifer; species Terripilifer ovatus. The sequence goes on from JARHVB010000006.1 coordinate 122,179, forward strand.
AGAACACCAATTTCGGTCCACCCGACGTTTCGATCAAATGGTTCGAGGACGGCACCTTGAATGTCTCGGCCAATTGCGTCGACCGGCACCTGGCCAAGCGCGGCGATCAGACCGCGATCATCTGGGAGGGTGACGATCCGACGAAATCCAAGCTCATCACCTACAGGCAATTGCATGAGCAGGTCTGCCGCTTCGCCAATGTGCTGAAGGCGCATGGCGTCAAGAAGGGCGACCGGGTGACGATCTACCTGCCGATGATCCCGGAAGCGGCCTATGCCATGCTGGCCTGCACGCGCATCGGCGCCGTGCATTCCATCGTCTTCGGCGGCTTCTCGCCGGATTCGCTCGCCGGCCGTCTCGAAGATGCAAAGTCTTCCGTTCTCATCACCTCCGATGAAGGCGTGCGCGCCGGCCGGCCGGTGCCGCTCAAGGCCAATGCCGACGCGGCGGCAGAAAAGGCGCCGGTCAAGACGATGATCGTGGTGCAGCACACCGGCGGCAAGGTCACCATGAAAGCCGGCCGCGACGTCTGGTATCACGAGGAAGCCGCGAAAGTGCCGGCCGATTGCACGCCCGAAGAGATGAGCGCGGAAGATCCGCTGTTCATCCTCTATACGTCGGGCTCGACCGGCAAGCCTAAGGGCGTGCTGCACACCACCGGCGGCTATCTCGTGCATGCGTCGATGACGCATCAATATGTCTTCGACTATCACGATGGCGACATCTACTGGTGCACGGCGGATGTCGGCTGGGTGACGGGCCACAGCTATATCGTCTACGGGCCGCTCGCCAATGGTGCGACCACCCTGATGTTCGAAGGCGTGCCGAACTATCCCGATGAATCGCGCTGCTGGCAGGTGATCGACAAGCACAAGGTCAATATTTTCTACACCGCGCCGACCGCGATCCGCGCGCTGATGCAGAAAGGCGACGGCCCGGTGAAGAAGACGAGTCGCGCTTCGCTGCGCCTGCTCGGTTCGGTCGGCGAGCCGATCAATCCGGAGGCCTGGGAATGGTATCATCGCGTCGTCGGCGATGACCGTTGCCCGATCGTCGATACATGGTGGCAGACGGAAACCGGCGGCATTCTGATTACGCCCCTGCCGGGCGCGACCGTACTCAAGCCCGGTTCGGCGACGCGGCCTTTCTTCGGCGTGCAGCCGCAGATCGTCGATGCCGACGGCAAGGTGCAGGAGGGCGCGACCGAGGGCAATCTATGCATCGTCGATTCATGGCCGGGCCAGATGCGTACGGTGTTCGGTGATCACGAGCGCTTCATCCAAACCTATTTCTCGACCTATCCGGGCAAGTATTTCACCGGTGACGGCTGCCGCCGCGATGCGGACGGCTATTACTGGATCACCGGCCGCGTCGACGACGTCATCAACGTCTCGGGCCATCGCATGGGCACGGCGGAAGTCGAGAGCGCACTGGTCGCGCACGACGAGGTCTCCGAGGCTGCGGTGGTCGGCTATCCCCATGACATCAAGGGCCAGGGCATCTACGCCTATGTCACCTTGATGGCCGGCGTAGCGCCGTCCGAGGACCTGCGCAAGGAGCTGGTGCAGTGGGTGCGCAAGGAGATCGGGCCGATCGCCTCGCCCGATGTCATCCAGTTTGCGCCGGGCCTGCCGAAGACGCGTTCAGGCAAGATCATGCGCCGCATCCTGCGCAAGATCGCCGAGAACGAGCTGGGTTCGCTTGGCGATACATCGACGCTCGCTGATCCGGCTGTAGTCGACGATCTCGTCGCCAACCGCGGCAAATAACGAAACTTTGTTTCCAACAAAAAGGCCGCGCTGTGCGCGGCCTTTCTCTATTTCTGCACCAGCGGTTACGCAGCCAGTTTCGCCTCGACGTTCTTGACGCCGTTGATGGCGATGCGGCGGGGCTTGGCCGATTCCGGAATCTCGCGCACGAGATCGACATGAAGCAGGCCGTTCTCGAGCGCGGCGCCCGATACGTGGACATGATCGGCGAGCTGGAAACGACGCTCGAAGGCCCGCGCGGCGATCCCGCGATAGACGACTTCATTGCGCGGCGCGCCTTCGCCTTCGGCCGGAGCGGAATGATTGCCGCGGATCGACAGCGTGTTTTCCTTGGTCTCGATCGTCAGATCGGCTTCCGAGAAGCCGGCGACCGCGACGGTGATGCGGTACGAGTTCTCGCCCGTCCGCTCGATGTTATAGGGGGGATAGGTGACCGCATTGTCCGGGCTGTTGACCTGGTCGAGCAGGGAAAACAAACGGTCGAAACCGACGGTGGACCGGTAAAGCGGCGAAAAATCATATTGACGCATGTGCATATCCTCTTGTTGAGCGACATGAAACGACACGGCTTTTCCGGCCTCCTTGGCAGGCGGAGCGCCGGTCGTGCGCGTCCCGGATGGGCCCGCGCAAGGGAGATTTGGGAAGAGCCATTTGGCTTTGCAAGGCGGAAAATGCGAAAAAATCCTGCTTGATTGCCCCTTTTGGGTGGAACCCGCGTCCTTCCGCTCCACCGGTTCTGATGTATGCTTTCCCTCAGAGCCCGGCAGAAGCCGGGTCGGGGAGGAAGCGATGACAGTCTTGAGAACAGCTCTGGCGCTGGTCGCCAGCTTGCTTTTGCCGCTTATGTCTGCCGCCGCGCAGGACTATCCAAACCGCGCCATCCGCGTCATCGTGCCTTATCCCGCGGGCGGTCCTGTCGACACGCTGGCGCGGGCGCTCGGCGACAGTTTCGGCAAGCGCAACGGCCAGGGCTTCGTGGTCGAATCCCGGCCCGGTGCCAATACGAGCCTCGGCGCCATGGCGTGCAAGGCCTCCGATCCCGATGGCTATACGATCTGCCTGCTCGCCTCGACGACGCTGTCGATCAATCCGTTTCTCTATAGCGACCTGCGCTACACGTCGGCCGATCTGGCACCGATCACCAACATCGGCGCGTCGCGCGCGGTGCTGATGCTGCACAACAGCGTGCCGGCGAAAAATCTCGCCGAGCTTGTCGAATGGTCGAAGAAGAATCCGGAAAAGATGAACTACGGATCGTTCGGCGTCGGCGGCGAAACCCATCTGATGATGGAATGGCTGAAGAACAAGACCGGCGCGCAGATCACCCATGTGCCGTTCCAGGGATTTGCGCCGGCGCTCGTGGCCTTCGAGCGCGGCGATATCCAGATCATGGTGCCGGTGTCGATCCCGCCGATCATCGACCGCATCAACAACGGCCAGGCGAAGGGCATCATGATCCTCAGCGACGGCCGCAACGACAATCTGCCGTCCATTCCCTCGACCGTGGAACTGGGGCTGCCGCCGATCGGATTCCAGACCTGGTTCGGCATGTTCGCGCCGGCGGGAACGCCGAAAGACCGCATCGACAAGATGAACAGGGAATTGCGCGCCATCGTCGCCGACCGGGATTTTTCCCAGAAATTCCTGGTCGGCGCCGGCCTCATGCCGGTCACGAACAGCCCCGAGGAGTTCAAGGCGTTTCTGGCGGAGGATTACGTCAAGGCCGGCGAACTGGTAAAAGTCTCGGGCGTCAAGTTGACGCCGTAGGCGGCGCTTCTTAACGTCGCTTGAGGGACTTTCTGCCCGGATGTCGTTCCGGGAGCGGCATGATCGAGGAACACTAATGGCTGACGATGCAGTACGCGAGAAGGGCCCGCTGGTGTGGCTCGATATGGACCAGAAGGCCCTCGATGACGCCTATGACCAGGCCGTGTATGCGCCCAACCAAAGCCTCGTGCATCGGCGCCGCGACGCCGCCTCGGCTGAGGCTTATGCCCGGCTGAAGCCGCGCCGGGTCTCCTACGGCGCGACGCCCATCGAAGGCTTCGACTTCTATTCAAGCGGCCGCAGCGGCGCGCCGATCCTCGTCTATACCCATGGCGGCGCCTGGCGATCGGGCAAGGCGCGCGATTTCGCCCATCTGGCCGAGCCTTATCTCGCCATCGGCGCGCATGTCGCCATTCTGGACTTTTCCAGCATCGATGATGTGAACGGTGAATTGCCGGTGATGGTCGACCAGGTGCGCCGCGCCGTCGCCCATATCTACAAGACCGCCGGGGAGCTCGGCGGTGATCAGGCCAAGATTTTCGTCGCCGGCCATTCGTCCGGCGGTCATCTCACGGGCTGTATCGTCGTCACCGATTGGGAAGGCCAGTTCGGGCTTCCCGGCAATGTGCTGGCGGGTGCTGTGCTGATGTCGGGCATGTACGAGCTTGAGCCGGTGCGCCGTTCCAAGCGTTCGCTCTATGTCAAGTTTACCGACGAGAACGTTGAGGCGTTGAGCGCGATCCGTCATCTCGACAAGGTGCGCTGCCCGGTGATCGTGGCTTTCGGCACCCAGGAAACGCCGGAATTCCAGCGCCAGTCGCGAGAATTCCATGCGGCGCTGGAAAAAGCCGGCAAGGACGTCAAACTGATCGTCGTCGAGGCCGCCAATCACTTCGAAATCCAGGAAGCGTTCCACAATCCCTACGGACCTATCGGCCGGCATGCGCTGGCGCAGGTGCGGGCGAAGATCTAGGGCGGCGTTTAAGGCTATTCGCCGCCTTTCGCGGCGGCGACCGCTTGTATATGAATTGCGAGACGACGTTGACCTCGCAAGACGCCGGTTGAGCCGCCTATGGAATTTATCTTAACGCCCGACAATCCGTGCCCGCCCGGCGGTGTCGTTACGAGCGTGCGCGCCGTCGACGGCATGATCTTGCGGGTCGGCCGCTGGCATCCGCCGGGCAAGGCGCGCGGCACCGTGTTGATCTGTCCGGGCCGGGCCGAATTCATCGAGAAATATTTCGAGGTCGCAGGCGAACTGCTGGCGCGGCGGCTGGCGGTGGTGATCTTCGACTGGCGCGGGCAGGGCATGTCCGGCCGTGAACTGGATAATTCGCGCAAGGGGCATATCGACGATTTCGCGCTGTACGGGCGCGATCTCGACGCCATTCGCGAACAGGTACTGGCGCCGTTCTGTCCGGCGCCATGGTTTTCGCTGGGCCATTCCATGGGCGGCGCGGTGTTGATCGACCAGGCGCGCAACGGCGTCTCGCCGTTCGAGCGCCTGGTCGTCACCGCGCCGATGATCGATATCTATGGCCTGAAATTTCCGCGCTTCACGCGCGGACTGGCCAAGGTGCTCGATTTCATCGGCATGGGCGATGCCTTTATTCCCGGCGGCGGCAGCACGGCGATGCTGACGCGGCCGTTCAAGGACAATGTGCTGACCTCCGATCCGGTGCGCTATGGACGCAATGCCGCGATCGTGGCGGCGGCGGGCCATGTGGCCATCGGCGATCCGACGATCGGCTGGATTGACGCGGCATTCGAACTGATGAGCAGATTTGCCGATCCGGAATATCCGCGCCGGACGCTGACGCCAATCCTCGTCATATCGGCAGGTGACGACCGCGTGGTGTCGACCGCGGCTGTCGAGCATTTCGGCAACCGGCTGAAGGCCGGTAGGGTGGTGTCGCTGCCCCATGCGCGGCATGAAATCCTGATGGAGCGCGACAGCATCCGCGATCAGTTCTGGGCGGCGTTCGACGCTTTCGTCCCCGGCACGCGGGAAGAATATGAGGCGTTGGTGATGGCGCAGGACATGATCGAACAGGTCCGCGGACCGGTGCATCTGGATGAGTTTTAAAGCCTCAACAAGGCCAATGCGGCCTCGTGCGTGCGGCGGTCGCCGGCGGCGATGATGGCGCCGCCTTTTGTCGCCGGTCCGCCGTCCCATGTGGTGACGATCCCGCCGGCGCCTTCGATGATGGGAATGAGCGCGACGATGTCATAGGGGTTGAGGCCGCTTTCTATGACGAGATCGATGTGGCCGGCGGCGAGCATGCAATAGGCATAGCAATCGCCGCCATAGCGCGAGAGGCGGACCTGCGCCTCGACCCGGCGAAAGGCGTCGAGCGTGCCCTCGGCGAGGAGCGCCGGATGGGTCGTCATCAGCGTGGCCGCAGCCAGGGATTCGCAGGGGCGGACGCGCAGCTTGCGTTCGGCCGGCTGCTGGTTGGGGCCGATGCCGCGCCAGAGCGCGCTGGAGCCGTCGCCGGAAAAACTTTCACGCGTGAACGGCTGGTGCATCAGTCCGTAGCAGGCGTTGCCTTTGTGCGTCACGCCGATCAGCGTGCCCCAGACCGGCATGCCGGAAATGAAGCTCTTGGTGCCGTCGATGGGATCGAGCACCCAGCAATAGTCCGCATCGGGCGCCTGGGAACCGAATTCCTCGCCGATGATGCCGTGGGACGGGAAGTTCTGCGAGATCATGCGGCGCATGACTGCCTCGCCGGCGCGATCGGCTTCCGTCACCGGGTCGAAGACGCCGCCCTGCGATTTGTCAGCCGCATGTATGGCCGTCCTGAAAAACGGCAGAATGGCTTCGCCGGACAGGCGTGCGAGCTCGTCGACGAAAGCTGCAAAATCGACCGGTTTCATTGGTTCTCCGCTCGGTATCCATCTGCCGAATTCCGGAGACAGATACACATATCCATGGCCAATGCGCTATGGCCTGGATGGCGGCGGGAGGCCGCGAGTTTTCCCCAGCTTTTATAGCCGCTGGAAATCTTGTTTCCCCGCGCTGATCGGGCGCGGCAAAGTCGCTTTTGAACAAGAAGGCGATCTGGCGGCGCGTTCCTGGGGCAGATGCTGACAGGCCGATGACGGTGCAAATTTCGAAGGTCTGGTCGCCAACGGGGCGCGAATCCATCCGGATGCCGTTTGCCGATGCGCGTTTGGGCTGCTGGTGGCTGAAGTTGCGGCAGGCCTCCTGATTTGCAGGGGCGCGTATGACAGTCACCCTGATAAAGTAGTTTGTTAATCAGTCAGTTATGGTGACCTATGTGTCGGAATGACGCATAGGTGCGTTTGCAGCTATTTTATGCTTGTTATTTTGCACTGCACACTGCATATTATTGCGGTGCGGCAACGTTGTTGCCGCCGATGCCCTCCTTGGGCGTTTCCTCCCTAGACTTGGGGCCGCCATGGCGACATGTGCGGCCTCCTTTCTTTCCAGGGACGGATCTTTCTCCCGAAATTCCCAACATGAAATATGTTGCATAAAGAGCACAGACTTATGTCTTAGCTCTCTGGCGCTTTCCACCCCTTGCTTTTTTGGCGAGAAAGTCCATATGTGAACGTGCAGCGCTTGTCGCTGCAATGCCCTCCTTGGGCGTTTCCTCCCTAGACTTGGGGCCGCCATGGTGACATGTGCGGCCTCCTTTCTTTTTGGCGGTGTTCTTCTCTGAGGTTGTGCAGCCTTTTTGAGCGCTGCCTATTCGGCAGCCGCAGCTCCACCGGCGCCAAGATCATTGGCCACATAGGCGGCGAGACGTTCCATCACGGTGGCGATGTCGCGCGACAGGGCGTCAAAATTGTCGTTCCTCGCGATCTCGATTTCGTTCATGTACAGGGAGCGGTTGAACTCGACCTGCACCGCATGCCGCCCCATGGATGGCGCGCCGTAATGCTCGGTGATGTAGCCGCCGGCATAAGGCTTGTTGCGCAGGACGCGGTAGCCGAGCGCGCGCAATTCGGAATCAATGCAGTCGACAAAACCGGCGTCACAACTCGTGCCGTAACGGTCGCCGATCACGACATCGGCGCGCGGACGCTCGTCGCTGCGCAGGCCCGCCTCGGCAAGCAGATTGGCCGACGGCATCGAATGGCAATCGACAAGCACGGCAAGGCCGAAGCGCCGCCACGAGCGTTCCATCAGTTTGTGAAGTGCCTGGTGATAGGGCCTATGCAGGCCTTCTATCCTGCGGATCGCTTCCGCGACAGGGAGCCTGCCGGCATAGATTTCCTGGGATTCGCTGACGATGCGGGCGATCGTGCCAAGGCCGCCGGCCACCCGGATAGACCGCGTGTTCGCATGCGAGGGCAACCTTCCTTCGAACATGCGCGGATCGAGCTCGAAGGGTTCGCGGTTGACGTCGAGATAGGCGCGCGGAAAATGCGCGCGCAGCATCGGCGCACCGACAGCAAGCGACGGCAGGAAGAGCTGGTCGACGAAAGCATCCTCGGAGCGCCGCAGGGTCAGGGCGTCGAGCCGCGCCGCCTTGATGAAATGGTCCGGATAGACGCAGCCGGAATGAGGAGAAGAGAAGACCAGGGGGCTTGTCAGGAAGTCCGGCTCGACGATGTCAAACGGCGGGTCGAGCTCGGGCGCAATGGCGCAGACGCCAGCACCGGCGGTCAAACCACCGTTCTGTTGCCCCGCGCCGCCGTTCGAATCCCGCTCGTCCATCGATATTCCATGCTGGGCTTGGAACGCAGGTCCCGAACCCTTTACGCCGAGTGCAATGTGCCAAGCCGCGCCATCGCTGTCCATCGCCGTCTGAGGAATTATTGCCGATAAGTTTCGCAATTCGGCCGTAATCTAGGAACTCTTCACGCTCAATTAACCCCGTGTGCGTTTTATGGACGACGATTCCCCAACGAGGCTGTGATGAACGAAATCCCTGTTGCCGCAACGAGAATCCTTCTCGCGGAAGATGACAACGATATGCGCCGGTTTCTGGTCAAGGCGCTCCAGAACGCCGGTTATACGGTTTCTTCGTTCGACAACGGCCTGTCGGCCTACAATCGCCTGCGCGAAGAGCCCTTCGAACTGCTCCTGACCGATATTGTGATGCCGGAAATGGACGGCATCGAACTGGCGCGGCGCGCCACCGAACTCGATCCCGACATCAAGGTCATGTTCATCACCGGTTTCGCCGCGGTGGCGCTGAACCCCGACAACAATGCCCCCAAGGACGCCAAAGTCCTGTCGAAACCGTTCCATCTCAAAGACCTCGTGAACGAGGTGCAGCGCTTGCTGGCGGCCTGATCCGGCTGCCCGCTGGACAAGCCGCCCGGCGGCCCTACAGCTAAGAGCGTGAGCCAGAACCAGACATTCTCCTTTGCCGCCGTCGCCGCGCCGCGCGACCTTGCCTGCCGGGCCGGGCAGGCGATCCTTATCGAGGGCGGCAACGCTATCGAGGCGGCGATCGCCATGGCCGCGGTCATGGCCGTGGTGGCTCCCCATCTCAATTCGCTCGGCGGCGACGGCTTCTGGCTGATCCGCGAACCCAGGGGAAGAGTGCGCGCTGTCGAGGCTGCGGGGGCCTCCGGCGCCCTGGCGACGATCAGGCGCTGGCGCGACAGCGGCCACGACGTGATCCCCAGCCGCGGCGTCTGGTCGGCGATGACTGTCCCCGGCATGGTCGGCGGCTGGATCGAGGCGATGGAGCTTGCTCATGCGCTGGGCGGCAAGCTGCCGCTCGATATGCTGCTGGCGCCGGCCATCGCCCACGCGCGGGACGGTTATCCGGTTGCTGCCGGCGAAGGGCGTATGCAACCGTTCGATCTTGCGGCGCTGAAGGATGCGCCGGGTTTCGCAGATGCCTTTCTTGCCGACGGGAAGCTGCCGCCGGCCGGAACAATGCGCACGGCGCCGGCGCTCGCCTCCACCCTGCAACAGCTCGCGCATGCGGGGCTGAAGGATTTCTATCGCGGCGATGTGGCGCGCGAGATGGCAGGCGACATGGAGCGCATGGGCATGCCGGTCACACGCGGCGATCTGAAAGACTTCGCCGCCAAATGGCGCACGCCTCTGGCTTTGAAAATGCGGGATGCGACCGTGTATGCGCCGCCGCCGCCGTCTCCGGGTATTGCAGCGCTGGTGACGCTGGGCGTGGCCGAGCGGCTGGGGATCGCGCAGCCGGATAGCTTTGCGTTTTTCCACGGCCTGCTGGAAGCGGGCAAACGCGGTTTCGCGGCGCGCGCCGGCGCCATGATGGATTTCGACGGGCTTGACGTCGACCACGATGCGTTTCTTGCGTCCGATTTTCTCGCGCGTGAAGCCGAGGCGATTTCATCCAGGCGCGCCGCGGAAATCCGTCTCGACGAATGCGACGAGCGCCCGGCCTGGATCGGCGCCATGGATGCGGATGGTCTTGCCGTTTCCTGTCTGCAATCGGCTGGATGGCATTACGGCTCGGGCTGTGTGCTGCCGGGCACGGGTATCCTGCTGCAGAACCGCGGGTCGGCCTTTTCGCTCGATCAGAATTCGCCGCGCATGCTGGCGCCCGGCCGCAGGCCGGTCCATGGGCTTGCGCCGTCGCTCGCCGTGTTCCGCGATGCAGCTTTGATGAGCTTTGGCGCCAGCGGCGGCGAGGCGCAGCCGCAGATCCTGGCGCAGGTGTTCGTGCGCATTGCTATGGGCATGACGCCGGAGGAGGCGGTCGCGGCGCCGCGCTGTGCCCTGCGGCGGATGCCGGGCGACGTTTCAACCATGCTCGATATCGAAGCCGAATTCGATCCGTCGATTGCACGGCAATTGCGGCAATCCGGCCATGAGATCAGGGACACGGCGGACATCTCCGATCATTCGCTTGGCGAGGCCGGCGTAATGATCCGGCGCAGCAAAGGCGCGATTGACGCTGGAACCGATCCGCGCGGCGATAGCGCTGTTTCAGGGCTTTAGGCCCCGCCGGCGCTGGCGCCGAGAAACAGCGACGCGCCGATCAGCAGCACGAGGCAGGCGGCGCCGAACTCGAGCATGCGCACCAGCAGGACGCTGCGCACCGAATCTCCGCCCGCCATTTTCAGCGCAATGTCCTTGGCGAAAACGGCCGTTGCGGCAAGCGCGCCGGTCGTCAGCGCCGTGCCGATGGACATGGCGAACGTTGCGGCGATGCCGGCCAGAAACAGGCCTTGCGCCAGAGCGAACACGAGAACGAGGATGGCGCCCGAACAGGGCCTGGAGCCGGCGGCAAGCACGGTCGCCAGCGCCGAACCCCAGGAGAAATTATCGCCCAGGGTCGAGGGATCGGGCGCATGAAAATGGCCGCAGTGCTCGTCGTGCACATGATGCGGGTCCACGGTCGCAACCGGCACGCCATGCGCATGATGATCGTGGTTCTGGTGATCGTGAGTGCGATGATCATGGCCGTGATGATCGTGATGGCTGCGCGCCAAAGCATGGTCGTGTTGGGCATGATCATGATCGTGGTGGCCATGGACATGCACGTCGACACCATGGGCCGCGCCTGCAAGAGTCGGGGCGGGGCCGACGTCCGGCGGATGCTGGCGCAGCATCGCCATCAGCGCAGCACCTTTGCGCCAGACGAGCCATGCCCCAAGCACCGCGATGCCCGCATAGCTGGCGACCTCGACCAGGTTGGCGACATCACGCATTCGCTGCGAGGTGACGTTGAGCAGCAGCGCCAGAACGGACACGAGCGCCACGGCCACAAGGCCTTGCAGGATAGCCGCAACAAAGGCGATGGCGATGCCGCGCTGCAACGCCCGTTCATTGGCCAGCATGTAGGAGGCGACGACGGCCTTGCCGTGGCCGGGGCCGGCAGCGTGAAAGACGCCATAGGTGAAACTGAGGCCGACCAGCGTCCACAAGGCTGACCGATCGGTTTTGATGGCGCGGACAGCGCCCGACAGCATGCGTTCGAAGTAAATCTGCTTGGCGAGAATCCAGCCGGTGATGCCGGTCGCCTGTCCGCCGCCTTCCGATATGCCGACATTGAAGGGATTGCGCGGCGCCTGGGCAAAGACATCGTGCGCGCTGGCGACCGAGACGACCGCCACGCAGAGGATCGCGGCCAGCGCGATGAAAACGGCGTTGCGCAGCAGATGCGCTGAGGCTGAGGTCTTGCTCGCAGAGGTTGTCGAATGCTTCATGTCAGGGACACGCTATGATGGCTCGGCTCGCGAGTTTGAAGCCGAAGTCCTGGCCGGGGGAATCGTTGGTGCCCATCACGTCGTTGAGCCGTTTCTGGTCGGCGGCGCTGAGCCCTTGCGGTTGGATGAGATTGAGCGAACAGCCGCTCGGCGCATTTTCCAATGTCACCGGCTTTTCCTTCTCGAAATCGAAGGCGACGAAATAGGAGGGGTCGGTGACCTGCAGCACCATGGCTTTGCCAGGCGCGGTGGGGCGCTTCAGCGGAACGGTGAAACTCAGCGTCACGATTTTTTCCTTGTCGAGGGTGACGTTGTAATCGACGGCGGGGCTGAATTCCGCCTGCTGTTTGCCGTTGATGCGCAGGAAGGTGAAGAACGAGGCTTCCTCGAGCTGTTCGACGTTCACCTTGGCGAGCGCCTTCAACTCATCCGGGAGTTTGGCGGGATCGGCGCCGAGGCCCTGGGTGGCGAAGGCGGAATACATGTCGTCGAACGTCCAGCTCTGGCGAACGCCGGTCACTTTGCCGTCGGGGCCGAAAACAACGTTGGTTTTGACGCTCACAAAGACGTGCGGATGGGCCAAAGCAGAGGCGGTAAACCCGGTTGTGAGCAAAGCGGACAGGGCGGCAACCCGACATAGCGTCCCAAGACAACCGAATCTCACCTGTTTTTGTCTCCGAATGGTCGAACCGCGTAAATCCTATCAGCCTGGCGGGCCCGGTGCGACTCGCATGATATTGTGGCGACTTGACGATTGGGGACACGAAGGCGGGACGGGCTTGAAAAAGCTGCAGGTCCAGCCATACATCACAATCAGACTATTTCTGCCGGAAGAAGCCCCGGAGGGCAGGTTTCGGCGTAAGTCGGGAGGCGGCAAATGGCCGGGTATCCACCGGATCGCAACGACGGTCTGGCCGCAGGTGGGGCGATGGGCTCCGCCGTGTCGCTCGACGACAAGTACGATCTGGGCAAATCCCGCATTTTTGTTTCCGGCACGCAGGCGATCGTGCGTCTGCTGCTGCTGCAGAAAAAGCGGGATCGCGACGCCGGGCTGAACACCGCCGGCTATGTCACCGGCTATCGCGGCTCGCCGCTCGGCGGCATCGACCAGCAGATGCACCGGGCAGGCAAGCTGCTGAAGGCCGAAAACATCATCTTCCAGCCGGGCCTCAACGAGGACCTGGCGGCGACCGCCGTGTGGGGCTCGCAACAGGCTGAAATGCGCGGTGAAGGCAAGTACGACGGCGTCTTCGCGCTCTGGTATGCGAAAGGCCCCGGCGTCGACCGCTCGGGCGACGTGTTCCGTCATGCCAATCTGGCGGGGACGTCAAAGTTCGGCGGCGTTGTTGCTCTGATGGGCGACGATCATACGGCGGAATCCTCGACGACGGCGCATCAGTCCGAGTTTCATTTCCTCGACGTGATGATGCCGGTGCTCAATCCGGCCGGCGTGCAGGAAATTCTCGACTATGGATTGTACGGCTGGGCGCTGAGCCGTTACGCCGGCGTCTGGGTCGGCCTGAAATGCGTCAAGGATACGATAGAGTCGACGGCTTCCATCGATGTCGCCGCCGATCGGGTAAAGCCGGTGACGCCGACGGATTATGCCTTGCCCGAGGGCGGGCTCAACATTCGCGCCCGCGATCCGGTGCTGACGCAGGAAGCCCGTCTGCAGGACCACAAGCGCGAGGCGATCGTCGCCTGGCTGCGCGCCAACAAGCTCAACAAGCTCATCACATCGGGCGGACCCGACGCCAAGATCGGCGTCATCACCACCGGCAAATCCTATCTCGACGTACGCCAGGCGATGGACGATCTCGGCATCGACGAGGTGCGCGCCAATGCGCTCGGCCTGCGTGTCTACAAGATCGCCTGTCCGTGGCCGATCGAGCCGGAAGGCCTGAGGGACTTTGCTCGCGGTCTCGATCTCATCATCGTTGTCGAGGAAAAGCGCTCGCTGCTCGAAGTGCAGGTGCGGGAGGAACTCTACGGCACCGCCAACCAGCCGATATGCATCGGCAAGCGCGACGAGAAGGGCGACTGGCTGTTTCCGGTCAAGGGCGCGCTCGATCCCAACGACGTCGCCATCGCCATCGGCGAGCGGCTGCTGAACTATCGCGACGATGCCGATCTGTCGCAGCGTGTCGCCGGCTTGAAGCAGTCGCAGAAAACACTGGCCGACACGATCGAGGTGGCGCAGCGCATTCCCTATTTCTGTTCGGGCTGCCCGCACAATTCATCGACGGTCGTGCCCGAAGGCATGCGCGCCTATGCCGGCATCGGCTGTCACTACATGGTGCAGTGGATGGATCGCGGCACCGAGGGCTTCACCCAGATGGGCGGCGAGGGCGCCAACTGGATCGGTGAGGCACCGTTCTCCAAGCGCGGTCATATCTTCCAGAACCTTGGCGACGGCACCTACAATCATTCCGGCGTCATGGCCTTGCGCTGGGCCGTCGATACGGGAACCAACATCACCTATAAAATCCTGTTCAACGATGCGGTGGCGATGACCGGCGGCCAGGCCCATGAAGGCAACCTGTCCGTGCCGATGATCGCGCGGCAGGTGGCGGCCGAAAACGTCAAGCGCATCGCCATCGTCACCGATGAGCCCGACAAATATGCGCCGGGCGAGACATGGCCAGCGGGCGTCACCATCCATCATCGGCTCGATCTCGATACGGTGCAGCGCGAGCTTGCCGGAATACCGGGCTGCACGGTGCTGATCTTCGATCAGACTTGCGCAGCCGAAAAGCGCCGGCGCCGCAAGCGCGGCACGTTTCCCGATCCCGACAAGCGCGTGCTGATCAATACGCTGGTGTGCGAAGGCTGCGGCGATTGCGGCGTCAAGTCGAACTGCGTCTCGGTGCAGCCGCTGGAGACCGAATTCGGCCGCAAGCGGACCATCGATCAATCAAGCTGCAACAAGGATTTTTCCTGCGTCAACGGTTTCTGTCCGTCGTTCGTGACGGTGCATGGCGCGCGCATCAGGAAACTGGCACAGCCTGCTGCGGGCACTCCGGGACCTGCCTTGGACATGCCGCCGGAACCGGTGCGGCCGCAGCTCACCCATTCGCCCTATGGCGTGCTGATCACCGGCGTCGGCGGCACCGGCGTCGTCACCATCGGCGCCATTCTCGGCATGGCAGCCCATATCGAAGGCAAGGGCTGCGGGCTCATCGATATGGCGGGCCTGGCGCAGAAGGGCGGCGCCGTCTACAGCCACGTCAAACTGGCGGCTTCGCCCGATGACATCCATGCCATCCGCGTCGCGGCCGGCCATGCCGATCTCGTGCTCGGCTGCGACCTCGTCGTCTCCGGCACCAAGAAAGTGCTGGCGGCGGTCAAGCGCGACCGCACCGGCGTCGTCGTCAACACCGGGGAAGTCTATCCCGGCGACTTCACCCATAACGCCGATTATTCGCTGCCGGCGGAGCGCATCAAGCGCTCCATCCGCGACCATGCGGGTCCTAATCTGTCGTTGATCGATGCATCTGGAATCGCCACGGCGCTGCTCGGCAATTCCATCGCCGCCAACATGTTCATGCTCGGCTACGCCTATCAGAAGGGCTATGTGCCGCTGGCTTCAGGCTCGATCGAACAGGCCATCGCCCTGAATGGCGAGGCCGTGGCGATGAACCTTTCGGCCTTCGCCCAGGGGCGCCGATATGCCCATGCGCCGGCGGCCGTGGAGGCACTGCTGCCGGGCAGAACAGGCCCAAAAGAGGAAGCGCCGCAGACACTCGATGAACTGGTCGAACGTCGCGCCGCTTTCCTGACGGCCTACCAGAATGGCGCCTATGCGCAACGCTACCGTGACATGGTGCGGCGGATCGAGACGGCGGAGAAGGCCCTCGCTGCGGGCAAGTCCGGCCTCGCCGAGGCGGTGGCGCGCTATCTGTTCAAGCTGATGGCCGTGAAGGACGAATATGAGGTGGCGCGCCTCTATACGGATGGCTCGTTCGCGCGTCAGCTCGCCGCCACGTTCGAGGGCGATCTGCGGCTCGAATTCCATCTCGCGCCGCCGATCCTGGGACGCCGCGATCCGGCGACCGGACAGGCCCGCAAATCGACGTTCGGGCCGTGGATGATGCATGGCTTCAAACTTCTGGCGGCGCTGAAAGGCCTGCGCGGAAGCATGTTCGACATCTTCGGCTATACGGCCGAGCGGCGGGCGGAGCAGAAACTGATCGTCGACTATGTCGCGCTGCTCGACGAGATCGCGGCCAAATTGACGCCGGCCAATCATGCCAGCGCCGTGGCGCTGGCGAGCCTGCCGGAAAAGATCCGCGGCTACGGCCACGTCAAGGAGCGCCATATGAAGGCTGCCCGCCAGGAGGAGATTGCACTCCTGGCCCAATTCCGCGATGGCGGCGCGCCGGTGGCGCTCGCCGCCGAATAGAGCGCGAAATCAACCGATTCATCGGGCGTGATTTTTGCGGTTGACGGGCAACGCTTATGCTGGCACGCAGGCTGCGGATTTCGCTTTATCCGCCGTCGCGTGGCGCTCGCATGCGGCGCTCTCAATTGGGGGGAGGCAGATGAAGCGAATCCCAGCCTGAAAGTATACAGAATTATGAATGTCCACGGCGCGCGACACGCGCGCCGAGAATGGGATCAGCCGCATGCTGCGTGTCTACGTCCGGGAAAACGATCGCCTTACGCCCCACAACGTCAACGTTACCGCGACGGAGCAGGGGCCTCTGCCGGACGGCATTTCTCCCTGGCTTGACCTGCTGAACCCGACGCCTGAAGAAGACCGCTTCGTTGAAGCCGCCGTAGGTGTCTCGATCCCGACCCGCGAGGAAATGCAGGAGATCGAGGTCTCATCGCGCTTGTACAACGAGAACGGCGCGGAGTTCATGACCATGACGGCGGTGACGCAGCTCGACACCGACGAGCCGGTGCTGACGCCGATCACCTTCGTGCTGAAGGGCACTTCTCTCGTCACCGTGCGCTATGCCGAGCCACGGCCGTTCCTGATGTTTGCCCTGCGCGTCCAGCGTGCCAACGCCGTCACCTGCAACACTGGCGAACAGGTGATGCTGAGCCTGATGGAAGCGCTGATCGACCGTATCGCCGATGCGCTGGAACGGGTCGGATCCAAGATCGATGTTATCTCGCGCGAAGTGTTCCGCCACAGCGAGCCGACCAACGGCAAGACCAATCGGACCCGCGACTTCCAAAGGGTGATCGTCGAAATCGGCCGCGAGGGCGACCTGGTGTCGATGGTCCGTGAAAGTCTGTTGTCGATGAACCGCGTGCTCACCTATCACACGGCGGTAACCGACGATGACAAGCGCGCCATCAAGGAGGCGCGCACGCGCGTGCGCACCTTGCAGCGCGACATCACCTCGCTCACCGATCACTCGGCCTATCTGTCGACCAAGATCAACTTCCTGCTCGATGCCACCCTGGGCCTCATCAACCTCGAGCAGAACCAGATCATCAAGATCTTCTCCATTGCCGCCGTGGCGCTGATGCCGCCGACCCTGATCGCGTCGATCTATGGCATGAATTTCAAGACCATGCCGGAGCTGCAGTGGGAGTTCGGCTATCCGATGGCGGTCGGCGCGATGATCGTCGCCGCTATCCTGCCGGTCATCTATTTCCGGCGGCAGGGGTGGCTTTAAAAGGGCGGGTTTTAGCTCATCTGGCGACGATGATGACCGCAGAGAGTTTGCCTGCGAAGTGTTTCCGAGAGTCGTATTGCGTTCGGCCAGGGCTGCATACAGCCCGGCTTTTGACTTCGGACCGTTTTAGCCAGTCGCCCCAACTCGCTCGGTCGGCCGCCTGGCTCCAATCCAGTCAGCGCTTGTCTCACGCCGAAAAATAAATGTAAGTTCACGTGGTTAGAAAGGCGATCGACGGTGGCGAGGAGCGGCCGGCTATGCCGTTCGCTTGCCCTTGGATTGGAGTCACAAGCAAAAAAAGCGCCCGCCGAAGCGAGCGCCTTATCTGGTGCATATCTCAGCTTGTTAACGGCTGGACTGCAATTTCTGAACTAGAGGAACATAACTTATGAAGATTAAGATTTCAAACAAAAAATTCTAAACGAAGAAAACAAGGGGGAGAAGCGGATGCCTCCCCCAATTCGTAAGAAATGAGAGGGGCGTCATGAGAACCTGGGGTCTGGATCTCGGCACCAATTCACTGGGTTGGGCGATCATCGAAACAAACGGGGAGCCGGGTGAAAACGATGACGGACGGATTCTCGCTAGTGGTGTGAGGATTTTCTCGCAGTCGGAAATGGCCGGGCGCGATCCGCAGTCCAAAGCGTCGCTGGCGGTGGCCAGGCGCGAAGCCCGTGGCATGCGGCGGCGGCGGGACCGCTATCTGAAACGCCGGAAGCGCCTGATCGGGCTCTTGACCGAGCATGGCCTCATGCCTGCCGATGAAACAGCGCGCCTCGATCTCGTGCGCGCCCATGAGGATGGAAAGAACGGCGATCTTTCAGACTCCGTCTACGCGCTGCGGGCCCGCGCCCTGGACAAGGCCCTGACGCCGCATGAGATCGGTCGCGTCATTTTTTTATTGGATCAACGGCGCGGGTTTAAATCCAACCGCAAGGCCGATAGCAACGACCCAGAGCAGGGCAAGATTGCCACGGCGATCCATGCGCTCGACGAAAAAATGATGGAGGAGAAGGCGCGGACTTTCGGTGAATGGCTTTTCCTGCGTCGCCAGCGGGGCCTGTCCGTCCGGGCTCGCATGCGCGCTGATGGGGAGGGGTATGATTTTTATCCTTCGCGTGCTGCGCTGGAGCGCGAGTTCGACAAGATCATGGATAAGCAGCAACGTTTTCATCCCGAATTGCTGACCGATGCCGTGGTCCGGGACATTCGTGAGGTGGTCTTCCACCAGCGGCCGTTGAGGCCGGTTTTGCCTGGAAAATGCTCGTATAATCCGTCCGAGAGCCGGCTGCCCAAAGCGCATCCGCTGTTCCAGACATTCCGGCTGCTCAAGGAAATCAACGAACTGGAAATTGTCGGCGAGGATCAGAGCCACATCAAACTGAAGCCGGATCAGCGCGATGCGCTCGTCCTCGCCCTGCGCACCGGACTCAACAAGCAGGGCCGCATGCCGTTCTCGAAGATGAAAGCCCTTCTGAAGATCGGCAGGGAGGCTCGCTTTAACAAGGAAACCGACAACCGCACCGATCTGGAAGGCGATGTGATCCATTTTCGTTTTTCGCGTCCTGAATGCTTCGGCGGCCGCTGGGCCGATCTGCCCGTCGAAACTCAAGCTGCGATCACGGAAAAGCTGAGGACCGAGGCCGACTACGGTGCGTTGCTGGGCTGGCTGAGGCGCGATGCGGGCCTCGACGAAGCGCATGCGAAGTCCGTCGCGGATATCAAGGTTCCGGATGGGTTCGGGCGGCTGGGACAATCGGCCTTGTCCTCGCTGATCGATGCCATGAAAGAGGAGGTCGATGACGAGGGCTTTGTCATCACCGAGGCGGAAGCGTCGAAGCGGGTGTATGGCCGTACCAATTCAGAGGCCGATCCGAACTCCAAAGGCGTCGATGAACTGCCGAAATACCAGGAGATTCTCGCGCGACACATTCCGCCTGGAACCGGCGATCCGAACGATCCCTACGACGAGGAAAAAGGACGCATCACCAATCCGACGGTTCACATCGCGCTCAACCAATTGCGCCGTGTCGCCAACGCTCTGCTGCGCAAATATGGCAAGCCGGACCGCATCGCCATCGAAGTCGGGCGCGAGTTGAAGTTGAACGAGCAGCAGCGCAACGAGATTAATAAGACGATCGGGCGCAACACCAAGGCCGCGATCGAACGGGGCAAGAAGCTGGTCGAGACGTTCAAGCAGGCGGACACCGGGTACAACCGGTTGCGGCTCGAACTATGGGAGGAATTAAATCAGAAGCCGGAAAACCGCGTCTGCATCTATTGCGGTAAGCCGGTCGCCGGCCACATGCTTTTTAACGGCGAGACGGACATCGATCATATCCTGCCCTATTCGAAGACGCTGGATGACAGCAAGGCGAACCGTCTTCTGTGTTGTACCGCCTGCAATCGCGAAAAAAAGAACAGGGCGCCTGCCGACGTGGCGCAGTGGCATGCGCGCTATGGCGAGATATTGTCACGCGCCACCACGCTGCCCAAGAACAAGCAATGGCGCTTCGCCGAAGATGCGATGAAACGCTTCGATGCGGACGGAGATTTCTTGGCCCGCCAATTGACGGACATGCAATACATTTCCCGCCTTGCTCTGACCTATCTTACCTGTCTCTACGACTATGAAGAAGCGGGTCTCGATGGTGTCTTCAGGCGTCATAGCCGCGTGCGGGCGCTGCCTGGCCGGATGACGGAGATGCTGCGCCGTCAATGGGCACTCAATGAACTCCTGCACGATCACAATCTCATCGGCGGCGATGTGCGCAAGCCGAAGAACCGGCTCGACCACCGTCACCACGCCATCGACGCGATTGTCATCGCCTGCTCCTCGCGTTCGATCATTCAGCGGCTGGCCACGGCTTCCGCGCAAGCCGAAGAGCGCGGAGCGGAGCGCGTGGTGGTGCGAATCACCACGCCATGGTCGACCTTTCGTGACGATGTGCGGGCTGCGGCGGATGCCATTATCGTCAGTCACAAGCCCGATCATGGCACGGTCAGCCGGGACGGCTATGCCAAGGGACGGGGACAGACGGCCGGCAGGCTGCATAACGACACAGCCTATGGGCAGACCGCCGACAAGGACGAGAATGGCAATGATCTCGTTGTAAGGCGCATCTCCATCACGAATATCAAGAGTCCTGCCGACATCAGGAAAATCAGGTCGAACGCCCATGGCCACTCCGAACTGCGCGACCGGCTCGTGCAGGCGACATCCGGATTAGAAGACAAGGCGTTCGAACGGGCGATGGTGGACTTTGCGAAGACCGATGTAAAATTCAAGGGCATTCGCCATGTTCGCATCGCCGAAGTCGAAAAGCCCATCTGGATCACGCATGGGGATGGGCGACACAAGAAGGGCTATCTGCCAGGCGGTAACGATCGCTTCGATGTGTGGGAGCTGCCGGACGGCAAATGGGACGCCGAAGTCGTGACGACGTTCGATGCGCACCGTCCCGGCTTCGTGTCCCGTATGCGGCAGGAAAATCATAACGCCCGGAAAATTATGAGTTTGAAGAAGGGCGATATGGTCGCCTATAACGACCCCGAAAGCGGGGCGCGCGTCGTCGCCCTGGTGCGCAAATTCGACCAGCGGAACAAGCAGCTTTATCTCGATGCACATAATGAAGCGGGCAACCTCGATCAGCGCGAGAAGGCGAAAACTTATAAGCCGCTTCGCCCCATGCCCAATCCCTTAAAGAGATACAAGCCGCGTCAGGTCCGTGTCGATGAGATCGGTCAGGTGTTTGATCCGGGACCGTGGTGGGAGTGACTGGCGTTAACTAAATATTTATATTTCGCTGAATTGGTTGGGCGGATTGCGCTAATTTCCCGCTATGCAACGTATTGTCGACCTCTCCACTGACGGTCTGCATGTGGCAGTGCATCGTGGTTTCCTGACCGTTTCGAAGGACCGGGCTGAGCTCGGGCGCATCGCGCTTGACGATATCGGCGGCGTTATCGCTCACGCGCACGGATTGACGTGGTCCAATGTTGCGTTCACGCGCCTTTCCGAGCGCGCGGTGCCAATCGTCTTATGTGCGGCAAATCATGCGCCAGTTGCCTGCGTCTGGCCATTGGACGGCAATCATCTTCAGGGCGCGCGCCTGAACGCCCAAGTGGATACGTCACGGCCGTTGGCCAAGCGGCTCTGGCGCGACATCGTCGTTGCCAAAATTAAAATGCAGGGGGCCGTTCTTGCCTCCATAGGCGCCGAAGCCGGCGGGTTCGATCTGCTCGCTCGAAAGGTTCGTTCTGGCGATCCTGACAATGTGGAAGCGCAGGCGGCGCGGCGGTATTGGCCGGCGCTGATGGGAGCCGAATTCCGCCGCGATCAAGCCGGTCACGGGGCCAATGCGCTGTTGAACTATGGCTATACGGTACTGCGCGCGACCGTCAGCAGGGCGATTTGCGCCGCCGGCCTCCATCCATCCATCGGCCTCCATCACACTAATCGGGGGAATTCCTTCGCACTCGCCGACGACCTGATGGAGCCCTATCGGCCGATCGTGGATCGTGCTGTGTATAATCTTGTCCGGAATGGCTGCGCCGAAGTTTCTTCCGAGGCCAAGACGGCTCTCGCGGCGCTGACGACGCTGGATTTGGCGGCTCCGCATGGCATGAGCCCGCTGCATGTCCATGCCACGCGCCTTGCACAACAACTTGCCGCGGTTTTCACGCGGGAGGGCGAGAATTTGGATCTGCCCATCCCACCCGATGCGTTGATTCTGAGCGCTCTGGCGCGGCGGGAAGACGCGACATGACCACGTTACGAACCCAGAAAAGAGGAGAGCGGACGCAACCGTCGCACATGTCCGCTTATCGGCTGATGTGGATGCTTGTAACTTTCGATTTGCCGGTTGCAACGTAAGCGGAGCTTTGCTCCCATCTGATTGAGTGGTTTCCGTTCGGCTTTCGCTCTGCGATTCTTGGCTGGTCAGAGAGCCAAGAGGAGACTGAAGGCGATGGAA
>JARHVB010000060.1 GCA_029222685.1 Terripilifer ovatus
TGCAAAAAGCGGAACATTCCTCCTCACATATCAAACCAAAACGGCGGCTCTCTTCTCAGACAGCCGCCGTTTGCGTTCACACCGCCACATAACTATCCTGTGGCTCAACAAACCTTGACGCGGGGTGGAGCAGCCCGGTAGCTCGTCAGGCTCATAACCTGAAGGTCACAGGTTCAAATCCTGTCCCCGCAACCAAATTTAAAGCCCTCGAGAACCTGATCGTTCTCGGGGGCTTTTTGCTGCCCGGATTCGCGCGGAACATTCCTCTTCACCTTTGACTTGAACGGCGGCATTCTTCACGAGGAAGAACGCAGCAACAAGGCCGGCAAACAGGCTGGAAAGTGTGTCTGGCTGGAGCTCCGACGACAAGTGCGAGCTGATAATGGAATTGCGCCGCTTGAAATACATGTCCGTCCTGGCGGAGGAATTGCACTTCGGAAAGGCGGCCGAGCGGCTCGGCATCGCACAGCCGGCACTCACGCAGCAGATTCAGGCGCTCGAGCGAGAGTTGGGCGTCGAACTCTTCCATCGGACAAAGCGGTCAGTCAAACTCACCGTCGCCGGCCGGGTCACCTTGAAGGAGGCGATCAGGACCCTTCAACAAGCCGAGAAGACCGCGCTGGTCGCTCGCCAGGCGGGCCGAGGCGAACTCGGGCATATCGAAATTGGATATGTCGGATCAGCGATCTTCTCCGGCGTCCTGTCGACAGCAATCTCGCGGTTTCGCGAAGCCAATCCGCTCGTGGAGTTTCGCCTCAACGAACTCGGGATCGTTCAGCAGTTGGAAGACGTCGGCAGTGGCCGGCTTGATCTCGGTCTCCTGCGTCTTCCGGTGAAATCACTGCCGCCCGACGTCGCGATCGTGTCGCTGCACCGCGAGCCGATCATATTGGCGATCCCGCGCGGGCACCGGCTCGCGCGGCAAAAGTCCGTAACGCTGGAAGCGCTGGAGGCCGAGCCGTTCGTCGCGGTCCAGATCCAGGAAGGAAGCGGCTTCAACGCGCAAGTCGCCCGCATATGTGCCGACGGCGGATTATCACTGCAAATAACGCAACGCGCCGGACAATTCACGGCTCTGGCAGGGCTGGTCGCCGGCGGTCTCGGCGTGGCGTTTGTGCCCGACTCGCTTCGGCATCTGCAAATTGCAGACGTGGTCTATAGGCCGTTGGCAAAGATCAATCAGCAGTCCGAACTGGCCATGGCCTATCGCAAGTCAGAGCGGGCGCCGGCGGTCGTCGCGTTTGTCGATCAATTGAAGAAGTCGGCGCGTCCCGGCGGCACTGCGAACCACCTCTGATAAGATTTACTTATTTATTTAGCCCAAATGATTATTGGCTACAATCTCTCGGCTCGATAGTGTCCCTTGAATGCTTTTAAATCCGCTCTTTCGATAAGCCGGACGCGCGTTTCCGATCCGGGGATCGGAAAACGCAATAGGGAGAATGACGAGATGCTGACTGCACCCCACCCGAGTTCTGCCCCCGCCAAGCCGGTGTTGGATTTCAAGTGGCCCGCTGAAGGCATTGCGCGCGCGCCCTACCGTCTCTTCACCGATCCGGAAATCTACAAGCTGGAGCAGGACCGAATCTTCAGGGGCCGCTCCTGGAATTTCCTTTGCCTTGACGTCGAGCTCCCAAAAGCGGGCGACTACCGTACGACGACGATCGGCGAAACACCCGTTATCGTGACGAGGGATCATGACGGCAAAATCCACGCGATGGTGAATCGCTGCGCGCACAAGGGAGCGCTGGTCTGCCTCAAAAAGCAGGACAATGTTGCAAGCCTCACCTGCGTCTATCATGCCTGGAACTATGGCCTTGATGGACAATTAAAGGGCGTCGCGTTCCGTAACGGGGTTCGCGGACAGGGCGGGATGCCGAGCGATTTCGACGTCGCCAAGCATCGACTTCAGCCGGTCCGTATTGAAAGTTTTTGCGGAATGATCTTTGGAACATTCTCCACAGAGGTAGAGGGCGTCGAAGCCTATCTCGGCCCCGAGATGGCGCAATTCATCAAGCGGAATCTTGATCGCCCGCTTCGCATCCTCGGCACGCACAGCCAGACGATTCATAATAACTGGAAGCTGTATGCCGAAAACCTACGGGACTCATATCACGCAACTCTGCTCCATACCTTCTATACGACCTTCAAGGTGAACCGCCTGGATATGGATGGCGGGATCATCCTATCGGATGAGAAGTGGCACCATGTGAGCTTTGCGCGGCGCGCCAAGCTGCAAGAGGCCGCCGAATATTCCGACGCCAAAGTCCATTCGGCCAATTACGAATCCGCGCTTGAGGGACCTAGGCTGCTCAAGGCCTGGGAGGAATTCGACGACGGCATTACGCACAGCATCCAGACCGTCTTCCCCAATATGTGCATTCAATTCACGCTGAATTCGCTCGCCATTCGGTTCTTTGCGCCAAGGGGAGTCGACAAGACCGAACTGTTCTGGATTTTCCTCGGCTATGATCGCGATACCGAGGAACAATCGCAGATGCGCATCATGCAGAGCAATCTGACGGGTGCGGCAGGCCTGGTTTCACTTGAGGACGGCTGCATCAACGAATTCGTTCAGCGCGGTACTCGCGACGATCCGGGGGGCGCGTCTTTCATGGAAATGGGAGGCCGGGTCGCAGAATCCGAGAAGAATTCCCGCGCGACAGAAACCGCTGTTCGCGGTTTCTGGCAGGGTTATCGCGGCATCATGGGATTTTGAGGAGCAAGCCATGCCCAGCGCCATCGAAAAGCAGGTCGCGCAGTTCGGCGATGACGAATACCGCGAAACCGCAGAGCTAATTGCCTCATACGGCCATGCCATGGACGATGGCGAGATCGATCGATGGCCGCAATTCTTCACGCCGAATGGCATTTACCACATCACGACCAAGGAAAATCATGAAGCAGGTCTGCCGATAGGCATCATGCGGTGCGTCGGCCAGGGCATGATGATCGATCGAGTCAAGGCCTTCCATTCGGCCAATATCTTTGAGCCGCATAGCTACAATCATATCGTCGGTCATCCGACCATGTCTTACGACAAGGCAACCGGCTGCGTGAGGGCGCGTTCGAACTTCCAGGTCGTTCGTATCATGGAGACCGGCCGGATGGATCTTTATGCCACCGGCAAATATCTCGATGTTATTCAAAAGGAAGCTGGCTCGCTCAAGTTCAGGGAACGTATCGTTGTGCTGGATTCGCGAAATGTCGATATCCTGCTCGTTGTCCCGCTGTAGGGCGCAGAGGATATTGAGATGGACGAGCTGGAGCTTTCGCCACAGCAGGCGTGGGACACGTTGGTTCGTTCTCCGTCGACCAGATTGGTCGACGTGAGGACGGAGGCCGAATGGAAATATGTTGGCGAACCGGACGTCAAGTCGACGGGTCGGGACATAATTAAGATCTCGTGGCATTTATCGCCGGACATGCGGCTGAATCCAGAATTCCTCGATCAGCTCCGCGGCGCTGTTGGCGCTGACGATACGCTTTTTTTTATATGCCGCAGCGGCGGCCGCAGCCTGGCAGCGGCGAAAGCGGCTAAGGGTGCCGGCATCGGGGAATGCTATAGCATCGCGGGTGGATTTGAAGGCGACCTCGATGAGAACGGACGTCGCGGCAAGAAGGCCGGATGGAAGTATCAAGGTCTGCCGTGGTTGCAGACTTGAAGATTTGAAAGCGCGTTCTGGGAGAGAGCCCCGGCGCCTTCAACTCTCGGAGATAAAACAGATAAACAAGGCAAACGGGAGGATTGTCGATGAGAAGATCAGTGCTGGGTTTGCTTGCTTTCGCGCTCGTCGTTCAGGTGAGCGCCGCCGCCATGGCCGAGACGTTCCCGACGCGGCCTGTTCGATTCATCGTTCCAAATCCTCCTGGCGGTTCAAACGACGCGGCAGCGCGTATCCTGGCGGAAGCGCTTACTGAGATATGGCCACATCCGGTCGTCGTCGAGAACAAGTCAGGCGGTGGCGGAAATATAGGCGCCAAGGCGGCAGCGATCGCGCCGGCGGATGGGTACACCTATCTTGTCAGTTCGCCCGGCCCAATTACCATAAATCCATCGCTCTACAGGAAACTGTCGTTTGATCCGGCCAAGGACTTCACACCTATCGCCCTGGTGGCAACCGTTCCAATCGTTTTGATCGTCAATCCGAAATTGCCGGCTGCAACGGTCAGCGAGCTTTTGGATCTGGCGAAAAAACAAACCGACGAGCTCAACTACGCCTCGTCTGGAATTGGATCGACGCATCATTTGTCGGCCGAATTATTCAAGAAAATGACGGGCGTCAAACTAAAGCATGTGCCGTATCGCGGCGCTGCGCCTGCCATGAATGATGTTATCGCAGGACACGTTCCCATTCTCTTCGACAACTTGCCCACCGTCATCCCGCAGGTTCAGGCGGGGAACGTGCGCGGGTTGGCCGTTGCAAGCGCCAAGCGATTGAACTCACTTCCCGACGTGCCCACATTTGAGGAGGCGGGATTGGCTGGGTTCGAGGTATCTTCCTGGTTCGGAGTGTTGGCGCCGGCGGGGACGCCAGCCGATATCGTTGCCCAAGTGACCGCGGACATTAAGCGGGTCATGTCGACGCCGAGCTTGCGAAAGAGCTTCGAAGAGACGGGCGCAGAAATAGGTACCCTCTTTGGCCCGGATTTCGGACGATTCATGACGCAGGAAACCGAAAAATGGGGGGATGTTATCAGGAGTTCCGGGACGCCGATTATGGAGTAGGCGACGGGAGTTCACTTGGGTGGCGCTGTCGATGTGCCAGATGCTCTGCGCTGCGGTGAACTATCGGACAAGCCACCCGGCCGCAACGCATTCCTTACGGGGAGGCCTTTTTTGCGTTGTGCCGCAACGCATGTTTCGGTTACCGCATGTCGTGCTGGCCTCGCCAATCCGCAGCGGGGTCAGCAATGGACGACAGCAGTTCAACTTCCAATCTCGAAGATCACTGATTCAGGCGTCGGCTACCTCATTGGCGTCGCGCAGGGTGCGGCGGCTGGCGCTTCATTCGCGCTTCACCGGCGCACGGCGCCGCTCTTGTTCTGTCGGGCGAGTTCGAGAAACCTGGTTTTGATCTGCGCGAAGAGGCCAGGCGGAATGAAGCCATAGCTGAACACGCCGGGCTTTCCGGGGAGCGGCGAGAGACCGCTGTTCGGCCATTCGTCGATGTTGTGCTCGGATACAATGACCCAGCTCGGTGCGTCGTCGAGACCGATGGCCTGTTTGACCTTCGCCGGGATCTCGATCCCGATCGTGTCGCCGGCAGGCGGCGTATGGGTGATCGGCAAGAGAACCACAAAGCGTGGCTTCGCCTGGTTGTCGCTCGCGGCAACAAGGCAGGTTGGGCGATCCTTGCCCTGGTCGCGCCCCGCTGCCGCTTCATGGGTCCAAAGATAGTCGTAGCGGACGACGCAGCCCGGCTTAGGCTCGGGAAAGGCCATTGGGTCGGCTTACTTGAGCAGGTCGTCGAGCGCAGCGTGCTCCGGATCCATCTCGGCGCGTTCGACGGCGTCGATGACCACCTGCGTGGCGTTCACGGTCCGGTTGGAACGCTTGGCCGCCGCCGTCAGCCAGTCATAGTGCTCCGCCGACATCAACACGTATTCCCGCCGACCATGTCGGGTGATTTCCACGGGCTCGCGTTGCGCCTGGTGCTGGGACTCGCCAAACTTCCGCTGAAACTCCAGGGCGCTGATCTGGACCATGTCAGGCTCCTATTGTGATAATATACGTATTATACGTATAACGCGCGCTAATTCAAGGGCAAAAAGCCAGAATGCACGTGGGGCGGGTCGTTTTCCTGGAAGGTGATTCCGCAAAAGAATCGATATCAGCGCATTGCGGGACGTGGCCGGCACGAATCGTCGAGGGGAGAATTACGGCGCTGACCTGCTTCGGGATGATTGCCTGCCGATGACAGCTCTGTGGATAACTGATCGGCGATGGGATGGCTGAACAGCTTGCGAGTTGGCAACTCCGGCCTCAACGCACGCTCGCCTCGGGACCCAATTGCTGCGCGGATCGCTGTTCGACGAGCGGGTGATTTGACGATGCCCGGAGATCCAGCAAGGCCAGATAGCATTGTTAGAGAAAGCTTCAAGCGATGAAACGGCGAACTTCGGGAAACGCGGTGCTGGATCTTCGATGCTGTTTCGCACTGCACATGGCCGCCGGCTTTTCGACCGATCGATGTTGCAACGCGGCGCGAAATCGTCGCGTCTATCGCGAAGCCTGTGATGCGCTTCGAACGGTTTTTTGAATCGAAGTTTGAATCTTTGTTGACAGTTACAGCGAGTGGCTGCATATACCGCCCACACCGACGGCAACGCCGCTTCACACCGGCAGCCGGAACTCGGGTTTTTCGAGCTTCACGGGGCGTACCAAATCCGATTGTTTGGCTAAGTTGGCCAAGGGATCGGGTCGATTTCGGTTCTGCTATTTAT
>JARHVB010000061.1 GCA_029222685.1 Terripilifer ovatus
CGCCGGATGCTCCGCACCGATCAGACCTTCGAGATCAACCGCCCGCAGCTCGATCTGATCGCGAACAGGTTCCCGCAGTCGCGGACGACCCGCATCCACAGCCCGCCCGGGCGGCTGCCCCGGCGCCTGGATCGGCAGATCGCCAAACAAATCATCCTTCCCCATCGCGTCACCTCAAAACCGCTGACGCAAGGGAATCACGCTGAAATCGTCAGTGCAAATCAATATTGCCAAACATTCACACCCTCTGAGGAGCACGCGCAGCGTGCGTCTCGAAGGACGGGGCGGCACGCCGCCGTCTTCCAGCGGCATGCCCGCACTTGTCGTCTGGTTGAGAGGTTTCTGCCTGACGCCCCCGTCCTTCGAGACGCGCCCTTCGGGCGCTCCTTAGGATGAGGGCTTCTGTTGGTCTGGTCTCAAACGGCCTGATTATAATACGTCAGGTCAATATACTTCGACGGGTCCGTCAGCTTGGCGCCGCCGCCGTAGCGCGAGCGCAGGTCGAGCACGGTGTCGACGCCCGGCATCAGCATCGCCGCCTTCGGCGTCAGGCCGGAGCGCGGCGACAGCAGCGAGGCCATCACGGCGGGCGCTACCGGCGGCTTGATCTCGGGCATGTTGGCGAGAAGGATGCCGGTGGCCTCCTGCTTGTTGGCCGGATCGAGCGTCCATTCCAGCCCGGCGAGATAGCCGCGGATGAAGCCCTTCAGCGTGTCGGCATTGGCCGCAGCCCATTTGCGGCTGGCGGCGAAGCTGCCGCCCTGATAGGCGCTGAACAGGTTGGTCGACGTGTCGAGAATGTTGAAGCCCTGGTTACGGGCGATGCTGGTGAACGGCTCGATGGTGAGCGTGCCCGCGTGGGTGCCGGCCTTGACCGATTCCCAGCGTGCGGGCGTAGCGCCGACCGTCGCCATCGTATAATCGGCCTTGGTCAGCCCGTTCCTCGCCAGCATTTCATAGAGCACGAAGGCAAAGCCGGTCGACAGCGCATCGAGCGCCAGGGTTTTGCCCTTCAGGTCGGCGTATGTCTTGACGTCAGGCGAGGTGATGAAAGCCAGTTCCACCTGCGTGGCGCCCATGAAGGCGAAGAAATCGGTATCCTTGAGCGGCACCGCGCCCTGGCCTTCCTGATAGGCGACCACATTGTCGAAGGCGGTACCGGCGATATGGAATTTTCCGGCTGCCAGATTTTCCGCCTGATAGGCCGAATTCGGGGTCGTCGACAGGTTGATGTCGACGCCGTTCGAAGCGAACCAGCCTTTGTCGCGTGCCGCGAAGATCGGCAGGTTCGGCGCGCCGGGAAAGCAGATGAGTTCGATGGTCGGACGTGTGCTCACGTAAATAACTCCTCCTCGGTTTAGGGGGTGTTGAGATCCACGTTAGACCGTGCCGAAAATGGCGGTTCTTGAGAACCGGAGCGGAGCGTACTTTTCGTACGTGAGCACCGGAAGCGCAGAGAACCGGCATTTGCAGGCCGGTATCACGTGAATATCAGCACACCCTAGGCGGACTTGCGTTTGGCTTCGTTGATGATGCGCCAGATGCGGTAGGGCGTCGTCGGCATCTGGATGTCGCGTACGCCATAGTCCTTCAGCGCATCGACGAGTGCGTTGACGATGACCGCCAGCGCCGGCGTGGTGCCGCCTTCGCCGCCGGCCTTGATGCCGAGCGGATTGGTCGGCGACAGCACCTGCGCGATCTCGGTGCGGAACGACGGCATGTTGTCGGCGCGCGGCATGCCGTAGTCCATGAACGAGCCGGCGAGCGGCTGGCCCGAGACCGGATCGATCTCGAACAACTCCCACATCGCCTGGCCGACGCCCTGCGCGATGCCGCCATGGGTCTGGCCGTGGACGATGAGCGGGTTGATGCAGCGGCCGACATCGTCGACGGCGGAATAGCGGGTGATGTCGATCCAGCCGGTCTCCGGGTCGACCTCGACTTCGCAGCTCGCGCAGCCGTTGGGAAACACCGGCTCGTGCATCTCGTTGTCGGTGACGACGGCCAGTCCGTCCTTCAGGTTGATCGGCAACTTGTGCCGCGCGGCCTCGCGCGCCAGCTCGAGAAAGTCGAGCGACTGGTTGGTGCCCGGCGAACCGAAGCGGCCGTCCTCGAAGGACACCGAGGTTTCATCCACCTGGTGGATATGCGCGAACACCGCTTTCGCCTTGCCGATGAGTTCGCCCGAGGCCTTCGACATCACCGTGCCGGCATGGCGCATCGAGCGGCCCGAATGGGTGCCGCCGCCGAGTCGCACCACCTTGGTGTCGCCCATGACAATGTCGACGAGATCGACGTTCACATGCAGGAGCTCGGCGATCACCTGCGCGAAACTTGTTTCATGTCCCTGGCCGCTTGGCTGCGTGCCGATGATGACGCGCACGCGCCCTTCCGGCAGGACGGTGATTTCAGCGCGTTCCTTCGGCGTGCCGATGGAGGATTCGACATAATGCGACAGGCCCTGGCCGAGCAGCTTGCCGCGTCTCGCCGCCTCGCGCTTGCGCCTGGCGAAGCCCTTCCAGTCGGAGATTTCAAGCGACAGATCGAGCTGCGCCTCATATTCGCCGCTGTCGTAGGTGGCGCCGACGGCATTGGTGTAGGGCATGGCCTTCGGCCGGACGAGGTTCTTCCGGCGCAGCGCAATGCGGTCGATGCGCAATTCCTTCGCAGCTGTGTCGATCAATCGTTCGATGGCGAAATTGACCTCCGGCCGGCCAGAGCTGCGATAGGCCTGCGTCGGCATCGTGTTGGTGAAGACGGCGCGAGCGCGCAGGGTCGCCACAGGAATATCATAGGAGCCGGTGATCAGGCCCGAACCTTTGCCGAGCGGCGACAATGATACGCAGCGCGCGCCGACATTACTGATGTTGTCCGAGCGCAACGCCAGGAACTTGCCGTCCTTGCGCAAGGCGAGCTCGATCTTCGTGGCAAGATCGCGGCCCTGATAGTCGGTGAGAAAACACTCGCTGCGCGTCGCCGTATATTTCACCGGCCGGCCGATTTTGTGCGAGGCCCACAGCACCAGACCATATTCGACATAGACCCTGTTCTTGGCGCCGAAATTGCCGCCGACGTCATAGGTCATCACCCGCAGCTTCTCGGGTTCGATGCCGAGAACAAACGCCAGCTCGCTCTTCTGGCGCACCGCGCCGCCGCCGCCAACAACGACTTCCCAAAGGCCGGTCTTCTTGTCGTAGCTGCCAAGCGCCGCGCGCGGCTCCATGGTGACGGCGGTCACGCGTGGAACATGAAACTCCATCGTCACGATATGATCGGCGCCGGCAAAGGCGCGGTCCGTCGCCGCCTTGTCGCCGAACATCGTGTCGACGAGAACGTTGTTCGCAGCTTCATCCCAGAGCTGCGCCGCGCCATCGACGACGGCGTCGCGCTGGTCGAGCACGAAGGGCAGTTCCTCGTAATCGACCACCACGACGGCAGCCGCGTCCTGCGCCTGCGCATCGGTTTCCGCTACCACCATGGCGATGGCTTCGCCGACGTGGCGCGCCTTGTCGGCCGGCAGCAGCAGATGCGGGCCGATGAAGATCGGCGTGCCGCCTGGGCCGGCCAGCTTCATGTCGTATTTGGTCTTCGGGATCGGGTCGTGCGGGATCGGCTTCAGCCCGTCGGCGAGCACGTCCTTGCCGGTGAACACACCAAGCACGCCGGGCATCGCCAGTGCCGCGCTGGCGTCGATCGAACGGATGCGCGCATGCGGATAGGGCGAGCGTACGATGGCTGCGATCGTCTGGCCGGGCAGGCTGAAATCGTCGGTGAAACGGCCGTTGCCGGTAATGAGGCGCTGGTCTTCCTTGCGTTGCAGCGGCTGGCCGATGACGCTGAAATCAGCTTTCGCAAATGTATCCATTTCGATCCCTGTGGCCCGTTCGCTGAGGTAGGTTGGCCGCCTCTCGCAGGCCTAATCGCGTTGGTTGCTTCGCTACAGGAAGGTCTATAAGAACGCAACCGATCAAAGTCGGCAGTGAATTGGCAGTTTATCTAAAGGGTGGAGCGGGCGCATGGTACACAACAGAACCATCGAGGCGCCCTCGGATTTTCAGGAGCATCTGCGCGCACTTGAGGAGCGCGGATTGCTGATCCGCATCGACCGGCCGATTAACAAGGACACTGAGATACATCCGCTCGTGCGCTGGCAGTTCCTCGGCGGCTATCCCGAGGAAGAGCGCAAGGCATTCCTGTTCACCAATGTCGTCGGCTCCGGCGGCGAGAAATACGATATTCCCGTGGTGGTCGGCGCGCTGGCCGCGTCCAATGAAATATATGCCATGGGCATGGGCGTCCCCGTAGAGGATCTCGGTGCGGTGTGGATGAACGCCATCGATCATCCGATCGAACCGGTCTTCGTCGAAAATGCACCGTGCCACGAGGTCGTGATCACCGGCGACGATCTGACCAAACCGGGCGGCGGTCTTGCCATGCTGCCGGTGCCGATCTCGACGCCGGGCTTCGACGCAGCGCCTTATCTTACCGCCACTGTCTGCGTGACCAGGGATCCCGAGACCGGCGTGCGCAACATGGGCACCTATCGCGCCGGCCTCAAGGCCAACGACCGGCTGGGCGTGCGCATGGCCTCGCGCCTGTCGGGCGCCGGCGGCTATCTGCACTGGCTCAAATATCAAAAGCTCGGACAGCCGATGCCCTGCGCCATCGTCGTCGGCTGCGCGCCGGTCGTCGTCTTCACCGGACCGCAGAAGCTCGCCATCGACCAGGACGAGATGGCGGTGGCCGGTGGATTGGCTGGGCGCGCAATGAGAGTTACCCGCGCGAAGACCGTCGATCTCGAAATTCCTGCTGATGCCGAGATCGTCGTCGAGGGGCTGATCGATACCGACATGCTGGAGCCCGAAGGCCCGTTCGGCGAAAGCCACGGCCATATCGCGCTGGAGGATTTCAACATGACGATGCGCGTCACCGCCATCACCATGAAGAAGAAGCCGGTGTTCGCCTCCGTGCTCAGCGAGGTGACGCCGAGCGAATCCAGCATCCTGAAGAAGACCGCCTATGAGGCGCTGTTCTTCCAGCACCTGAAACACCATCTCGACATCAAGGGCATCAAGGCCGTGTCGATGCACGAGCCGCTGACCAACCTGCGCAAGGTGATCTTCCTGCAATTCGCGCAAGGCGCCTTGCAGACCGAGGTCTGGCGCGCGCTGCAGGGCGCCGCCAGCCTTCAGGCCCAGTGCGGCAAGATCGTCATCGCCGTCTCGCAGGATATCGATCCGCTCAATGCCGACGCGATCTTCTGGTCGCTCGCCTATCGCTCCAATCCGATCGAGGACGTGCAGCTCGTTCCCCATCGCGCCGGTGGCCACGGCCCCAAGGCCGGCGCCGGCAGCGGTGATTCGACCATGCTGATCGATGCCACCTTGAAGCATCCGACCTCGCCGCTGGCCCTGCCGGCGAAGCAGTTCATGGAAAATTCGAAGAAGCTCTGGGACGAACTCGGCCTGCCGCGCCTCAGCGTCAAGGCGCCGTGGCACGGTTACGACCTTGGCGACTGGAGCGCTGAATGGCAATCCTTCGCCGATGCAGCCACCAGGGGCCAATGGCGCGCCAATGGCGAGAACACCTATGCCCGCCGCCGTGGCGGCCTGAAGCCTGAAACGCCTGTGCGCAACGTCGAAAAGAAGAAGTGAAAGCGCTCTCGTGACCACATCAGACACCATCAAGATCGACGCGCAATCCTTGCATCGACTCGTGGTCGACATTTTCCGGGCGCATGGCATGCGGGCGGAACATGCGGCGACGTTTGCCGATGTCCTGATCTGGGCGGAATTGCGCGGCATCGATTCTCACGGCGTCGAGCGGGTTCCCCGCTATCTCGATTTCGTCGCACGCGGCCAGATCGATCCTGCCGGCGAGCCGCAACTGCGCGCGCTGGGCGACGCGCTGTTCCTCATCGACGGCAACAAACAGTTCGGCGCCGTGCCGCTGACGCTGGCCATGCAGGAAGCCGTGGCTCGGGCGCGCCGTGCCGGCGTTGCGCTCGGCGTCGTCAGCCGCTGCGGCCACAGCGGCGCCATCGGCTATTATGCGCAATGGATCGCGCAACAGGGCATGGCGGCGATCGTGCTCGGCGCCGGCCCCCCGCTCATGGCCTATCATGGCGCGAAAGTCGCCAGCCTGTCGACCAGCCCGCTGGCCATCGCCGTGCCGGGCGGACCGTCCGGCGTCACCATGCTCGATATGGCGAGCGCCATTGCGTCCAACGGCCGGCTGCAGCAGGCGCGGCGCACCGGTGAGACAATCCCGCTCGGCTGGGCGCTGGATGCCAACGGCAATCCGACCACCGATCCGGCGCAAGCGCAGATCGGCCTGCCGATCGGCGGCCCGAAGGGCGCCGGTCTTGCCCTGATGTTCGAATGCCTGACCAGCGTGATGGCGGCGACGCCGCTGCTCACCACCATGCTCGGGCCGGGCAACAAAAACTATCATCAGCAGAGCCAGATGGTGATCGCCATCGACATCTCAAAATTCCGCGATGTGGCGGACTACATCGCCGATGTCGATCTGCTCGACGAGGTTATCAAGGCGCTGCCGCAACTCGACCCCGCCCAGCCCATTCGCATTCCCGGCGAACGCTCGGAGCTGGAGGCGAAGGAGCGTACGGAGAAAGGGATTCCGCTCTCGCCCCGCCTGCGCAAGGAACTTGTCGACGCCGCCGCCAAGTCGGGCGTGACGCCGCCCGCAGCGATGCTATGATCGGCGTTGACGTCGCCTGAGGGCGCGGGGAGGAAGACCATGCAGGAAAAAGTCACATTCGTTTCCGACGGGCTCAAGCTGTCGGGCGTTCTTACCTTGCCGAGCGATTACAAGGCCGGCGAGAAGCGTCCGGCGATCGTCGTCCTGCACGGCTTCGGCAGCAACAAGTCGTCGAGTAATGTCACCGGCCCGTGCGAAATCGTCAGCAAGCGCGGCTATGTCACGCTCGGCTTCGACATGCGCGGCTGCGGCGACAGCGAAGGCAAGAAGGCGAATCTCATCTGCCTCGAACAGGTGGCCGACACCAGCAGCGCGGTTACCTTCCTGCAGGGACGACAGGAAGTCGACGGGGCGCGCATCGGCTTGCTCGGATCGAGCTTCGGTGCTGCAGTCGCCGTTTACACCGGCAGCGTCGACAAGCGGGTCGCCGCCGTCATTTCATCGGGCGGCTGGGGCGACGGCGAGCGCAAGTTCCGCGGCCAGCACGTCGGCGCGGAAGCCTGGTCGAAATTCACCGGCATGCTGGCGGAAGGCAAACGCCACCGCGAGAAGACCGGCGAATCCCTGATGGTGCCGCGCTACGACATCGTGCCGATCCCGCCGGAACTGCGTGGCCACCTTGCACAGGGCTCGATCCAGATGTTCACCGCCGAGACGGCGCAGAGCATGTACGATTTCCGCGCCGACGATGTGGTGCACCAGATGGCGCCGAGGCCTTTGCTACTGCTGCACAGCTCGGTCGATACGGTGACGCCGACCGAGCAGTCGATCGAACTGTTCAAACGCGCGGGCCAGCCGACCGATCTGCATCTCTTCGCCGAGACCGATCATTTCATGTTCTCGGCCGAGAACGTGCGCGTGCACAATGTGGTGTTCGACTGGCTGGATCGTAATTTCCCCGTAACGGCGAAACAGCCCGCTCTCGCCTGAGTCAGCGCCGATCCGGCAGCGTCTGGAATTACGGATTGGTGGCGAGCTTGCCGTCGGCGCCGACGCGGACGGTCGTCACCTTGCGCGGCACCGAGCCGAAAATATCCAGCGGCGGCGACAAGGTAGGCGCATCGTCTTTCGCCTCGACATTGGCGGGCTGGCTGCCGGCCGGGCGCACGAAAGAGGCAGCCGGCGTCACCGCCGCCGCAGCATTCGCCGCCGGTGTCGTGGTTGCCGGGATCGCTGCCGCTTCCTTCGCGGTCGTTTCTTTCACCGCTGGCCCGGTGCTGAAGATCGCCTGGCCGGCGACAACGATGGCGACAAGGGCGCAGACCGCTATCCCGGCGAAGCAGAATTTAACGAGGTAGTCGGTCGTCAGACTCAATTTACGTGGCACAACTGAACTCCGCGCCTGTCGATCATGGAGCCGGGCAGATATCGAAAAGTGGCTCCATGATGTATTGCATCCCATTATGGCGAAATCTCGGGTGACGATGCAAGTCCTCGGACATCGAGCTGAAGGACTGAACTCTATGACGACGATCGATGATATTGCAGGCCGCCTTCTGGAGGAGAGCGCGGCGCCGGTGACGCGCCTGAACCTGGCTCTGCTCGATATCGCCGCTTCCATGCTGGCCGGGTCCGCGACCTCCGAAGCCAGGCCCCTGGTCGCCCATTTGGCGGGTGACGCCTGGAGCGCCTCGATTCCCGACAGGATCGCGCTGGCAGTTGCGATGACGCGGCTCAGCGAGGTCGACGATATCCACATGGCCTCCTGCACGACGCCGGGATCTATCGTCGTGCCGACGGCGCTTCTGGTCGGCGCCCATGCTGTAGCTGATGTCCCCACCTTTGCCCGCGCCTTGCTTGCGGGCTATCGCGTCATGATGCGTCTTGGCCGCGGAGTCGATGGCGCGCGCATTCTGTCTCGCGGCATCTGGCCGACTTATCTGCTGGCGCCAGCAGGCGCCGCGGCCACAGCAGCGGTCCTGCTTGGGGCCGGGCAGGCCGAGCTTGCCAGGGCCATCGCCATGGCGCTGAACCTCTCGTCCGGCGGTGCCGGCGGCCACGTCAAAGGCGTTTCGCCGCGCTGGATGCTGGCGGGCCTCGCCGCCGCCAATGGCGTCCGCGCGGCGCGCGCCGCCTGCGATGGATTTTCGCCCGACCTCAGCCTGCTCGATGGCGGCTGGCTGGAAAAGGTGCATGGCCTGGCGTTCGATCGTACCCGCGCCCTGGCGGACGACGGCTGCGATCTCGGCGATCTCAGCATGAAGCCTGTCTGCGCCGCCAAGCAGACGATCGCCGCGCTCGAGGCATTTAGGACTTTGCTGGCGCGCGGCATCGACCCGGCGAAGATCGACTCCATTCGCATCGGCGTGCCGAGTGACTATGTCACGATGATTTCGGGACGCAACGGCGTCGCATCCCGTCTCACCCGTATGACCACGATCGCCTATCATTGCGCGCTCGCAGCCTTCGAGCCGGATTTGCTGAATGATGTGGAGCGCATCGATCGCACCGGCGATCCACGCATCGCCGCGCTGATGAGCCGGGTCGAGGTGGCGCACGATCCGCGCCTTGATCATTACTTTCCCGAGCGGTGGCCGGCGCGCGTCACCGTGGTTGCGGACGGCAAGACCGAGAGCATTGAAATCGTCGACGCGCTCGGTGATCCGGGCCATCCGCTTGAAGGCGCGGCCTTCGAGGCGAAATTCATGGCGCTTGCGGCGCCCGCCATCACGCAGACCGGTGCGCAGCGTCTGTTTGTCGCGGGCCTGGGCGCATTGTTCGATCCCGCGAATCTGGCGGCCTTCCGCCATCAGCTCTTCCATGCGATTCCGGCGCTCAAAACGACTAAATAATTCGCATTACTTGTTAAATTTTGCATCCTTGTTTGCGCCAGATTTGCGCCCTACATTCTGTCCATGAGCTTTGATCGCATCAGGACATCCGAAGACCGGAACGACAAGGACATGAGCCTCGAAGGGCAGATGCTGATCGCCATGCCGAGCATGGGCGACCCACGCTTCGAGCGTTCCGTCATTTATGTGTGTGCCCATTCCGCCAATGGCGCGATGGGCATTCGCGTCAACCGCCAGTCACGGCGGGTGAAATTTCCCGAACTGCTGGTGCAGCTGGAAGTGATCGGCGTGGAAGAGACCATTCGTCTTCCGCCGCCGGCAGTGGACGTCCAGGTTCTGCGTGGCGGGCCGGTCGATCGCGGGCGCGGATTCGTGCTTCACTCGCCTGACTTCTTCACTCCGTCGTCCTCCCTCGCCATTTCCGATGATATCGCGCTGACGGCCACCGTCGACATTCTGCGCGCCATCGCCAAAGGCGAAGGGCCGAAAAAGTCGGTGCTCGCACTCGGCTATGCCGGCTGGGCCGAAGGCCAGCTCGAGGTGGAAATCCAGAAGAACGGCTGGCTCACCTGTCCCGCCGACGAGGCTATCATTTTCGATTCGAGCCACGAGACGAAATACGAGCGGGCATTGAAGAAGATCGGTGTCGATCTCTCCATGCTGTCGGTGCAGATGGGCCGCGCTTAGGATATTTTAACAACTGGAAACTCAACAGAAGCCCTCATTCCTGAGGAGCACGCGTAGCGTGCGTCTCGAAGGACGGGGGCTACTGTTAGCTTTTATCACTCCATATCGATGACAATGCGACCGCGCACCTTGCCGGCGACGATCTCCTGCGCGACGTCCATCGTGCGCGCAAACGGGACGTGCGTCGTCATCGTCTCCAGCAGCTTCTTGTCGAGATCGCGTGCCAGCCGTTGCCAGGCCACGAGCCGTTCGTCCTTCGGACATTGCACGCTGTCGACGCCCAGTAGAGAAACGCCGCGCAGGATGAACGGCGCCACCGTCGCCGGCAGGTCCATCCCCTGCGCCAGCCCGCAGGCGGCGACCGCGCCGCGATATTTCGTTTGCGCCAGCACATTGGCGAGCGTGTGCGACCCGACGGAATCGACCGCTGCCGCCCAGCGCTCCTTGCCCAGCGGCCGGGCTGGTTCGGACAGTTCCCGGCGCGCGATGATCTCGTCGGCACCGATACGCTTGAGATAATCCGCCTCTTCCGGCCGACCCGTCGAGGCAATGACATGCCAGCCGGCTTTCTTCAGCAGCGCCACGGCAATCGAGCCGACACCGCCGGCCGCCCCCGTGACGAGGACAGGCCCATCCGCCGGTTTGGCGCCATGTTTCTCCAGCGCCAGCACGCAAAGCTGCGCCGTGAATCCGGCGGTGCCGATCGCCATCGCCTGTGCGGCGCTCAGCCCGGCGGGGAGAGGCACCAGCCATTCGGATTTGACTCTCGCCTTCTGTGCGAAGCCGCCGAGATGTTGCTCGCCGACGCCAAAGCCCGTCAGCACGACCGCGTCGCCGCGCTTGAAGGCGGGTGACGCGCTCGCCTCGACGACGCCAGAGAAGTCGATGCCGGGGATCATCGGGAAACGCCGCACCACCGGTGATTTACCGGTGATGGCAAGACCGTCCTTATAATTGAGCGTCGAATGGGTGACGCGAACCGTGACGTCGCCCTCCATAAACTCGCTCTCGTCGAAGTCGACGAAAGCGGCGGCTGTGCCTTTGTCCAGTTTGTCGATGCGGATGGCGCGGAACGTCGACATGGCTTCCTCCGGTCAGGAGGACATTTCTAACCAGAGCTTCACGCCGCGGCAACGGCTGCTTTCGGCGCAGGCGCCTTCTCGACGATCGGCAGCGAGATCAGCGCCGAAATAACTCCCAGCACGATCGAGATATACCAGGTTGCCGTGTAGGAGCCCGTCGCCTCGCGCAGCACGCCGCCGAGCAGCACACCCGTGAAGCCGCCGATCTGGTGCGAGCAGAAAGCGAAGCCGTAGAGCATGCCGAAATAGGCCGGTCCGAAAATCTGGTTGACGATGGCCGACGTCGGCGCGAGCGTCGAAAGCCACAGGAGCCCCGACAAGGCGCCGAACAGATAGGCGGTCGCAGGCGATGGCGGCAGGTTGATGAAGATCAGGGTCAGCACCGAGCGCGAGAAATAGATCGCCGCCAGCACGTAGCGGCGCGGATAGCGCTCGCACAGCCAGCCCGATGCGATCGAGCCGATGACGTTGAACAGGCCGACGAGCGCAAAGGCCCAATAGCCGACTGTGGAGGGCAGGCCTGATTCCACAACATAGCGCTGAAAATGCACGGTGATGAACTGCAGTTGAAAGCCGCAGGTGAAGAAGCCGATGACGACGAGCATGTAGGAGCGATGGCCGAACGCCTCGAACAGCTTGTCCTTCATCGACATCTGCACCCCGTCCTGAGGCGCCTGCCCGTCGCGCATCGAAGAACTGGCGACGAACCAGGAGAGAGGGATGATGGTCAAAAGCATGACGGCGAAGATGACGCAGGTGAACTGCCAGCCGTAGCTTTCGATCAGCGCGCCGGCGATCGGCGAAAACAGAAACTGCCCGAATGACCCCGAGGCGGAAGCCAGGCCGAATGCCAGCGGCCGCATATGTGCCGGAACCAGTTTGCCAAAGCCGGCGATGACGAGCGTCAGCGAGCAGCCCGATAGGCCAAGCCCGGTGATGACGCCGGCGCTGAGGGTAAAGGTGAGCGGCGTCGTCGAGATCGTCATCAGCGCGACGCCCGCCGAATAGAGCAGGGCGCCGCCGATCAGCACTTTCATCGTACCGAAGCGATCCGCCAGTGCGCCGGCGACCGGCTGGCCGAAGCCCCACAACAGGTTCTGCAGGCCGAGCGCCAGAGCAAATGTTTCCGTGCTCCAGCCGAACGAATTGAGCACCGGCAATTGCATCGCACCAGCGGCCGAGCGCGGCCCCCACGACTGCATGGCG
The DNA here is from genome assembly GCA_029222685.1 of Terripilifer ovatus. GTDB lineage: Bacteria > Pseudomonadota > Alphaproteobacteria > Rhizobiales > Beijerinckiaceae > Terripilifer > Terripilifer ovatus. Next base: position 12,488 of record JARHVB010000061.1, read on the forward strand.
ATGAGGCAGCCGGCGATGAGAATGATCTCGGGCCGGATGCCGGGCCTCGAACTGGCTGAGTCGGACATGGTTCCGGTTCCGTTATCGTTACGCGGCGGCGGGCGCTTCGCGGCGTTCGATCGGCTTTTCGACGATCGGCATGTTGATGGCTGCCGAGAAGACGCCGAGTGCGATGGAAAGCCACCAGACGATCGTGTAGGAGCCGGTCGTCTCGCGCAGATAGCCGGCGAGCATCAGCCCGATGAAGCCGCCGACCTGATGATTGAGAAAGGCGAGACCGTAGAGCGTCGAAAAATATTTCGTACCGAACATGACGCCGATGAGCGCCGATGTCGGCGGCACGCTCGACAGCCACAGCAGCCCGGTCAGGACGCCGAACATGAGCGTCGACAACGGCGTCACCGGCATCGATATAAACGCGAGCGTGACGAGCGAGCGCGACAGATAGATGCACGACAGCAGCCAGTTTTTGGGCATGCGGTCGGCGAGCCAACCGGAACTCATCGAGCCGACGATGTTGAAAACGCCGACCAGTGCGAAGGCCCAGTAGCCGATGCTCGGCGGCAGGCCGGATTCGACCACATAGCGCTGGAAATGCACGGTGACGAAGGCGAGCTGGAAGCCACAGGTGAAGAAGCCCGCCACCAGCAGCACATAGGATCTATGGCCGAAGGCTTCCGCCAGCGCCTGCCCGAAGGATTGCCTTTGCGCAAGGGTGGCGTTGGCCGGCACCGGCTCCGGCCGCTTGTGCAGGAAGATCGTTAGCGGGATACAGGCCAGGACGAGCACCGAGAAGATAAATGCCGTCGTGTGCCAGCCATAGGCAGCGATCATCCCGCCGGCGAGAGGCGAGAACAGAAACTGGCCGAAAGACCCGGCCGCCGTGCCGATGCCGAATGCGAAAGACCGGCGTTCCGGCGGCAGCAGCTTGCCGAACGCGCCGATGATCAGGTTGAAGGAGCAGGACGAGATGCCGAGGCCGAGCAGCACGCCTTGCGTCAGCATGAAGCTGGTCGGTGTCGACGACCACGTCATCAGCGAGAGGCCGATGGCGTAGACGATGGCCCCTGCAACGAGCACTCGGCCACTGCCGTATTTGTCGGCGATGGCGCCCGCGAAGGGCTGTCCCAGACCCCAGAACAGATATTGCAGGGCCATCGCAAAGGAGAAAATGTCAGCGCCGAATTTGAACTCGCCGAGAATGGGGAGCTGGAACTGGCCTATGGCGGAACGCGGCCCGAACGTCATGATCGCCATCAGGCAGCCGGCCGCAATAATGACCTGCGGCGGAAACCTGTTCCTGGTTCCCGTCACCCGCGCTCCAGCGTTGCCGCTCATTTCGAATCGCTCCCTCGCTCAACCGGCCTGTGGTCGTTTGTCGCGGCACCATAATGACACGGCTGCGTGCGGGCTAACGCATTTTCGCATAGCTCGCATGCAGCCTGCCTAAAAGATTGTCAGATCAGGCTTTTGCCGCCGAAGCGCTGCTTCCAACCGGCGATGGCCTCTTCATTGACGACGTGGCGGGGCACGTCGCCACGCAGCAGGTCAAACACCGCCTTTTCGACCCAGTCTGAGGACATTTGCAGGCCGGTGCCAATATTGTTGGAAATCATATGCGGCGACAGCAGCACATTGTCTCCCAGGCCGAGGATCGGCGTCTGCGGATCCGGCGGCTCTTCCGGCAGGACGTCGAGCGCCGCGCCGGCGATCTTCTTGTCTTCCAGTGCGTCGAACAGCGCATCGACATCGACGATCGGCCCGCGCGCGGCGTTGACCAGCAGCGCGGTCTTTTTCATCATCGCCAGACGTTCGGCGTTGATGAGCCTGGTCGTCTCACGCGTCAGATTGCAGTGGACCGTCACCACATCGCATTCTTTCAGCAGGGTCTCGAGGCTGACGCTGCGCGCATTGTGCAGAACGAACTTCGATTCATCGACATAAGGGTCGTAGGCCATCAGCCGCACGCGCCACGGCGCGAACAGATCGGCGACCCGCGAGCCGATGCGGCCGAGGCCGATGATGCCGATGGCGAGCCCCGGATAATCGTCCATATGACGCGCGCCGACATAGACGCCTTGCAGCGACGGATCGCGCCAGCCTCCGTTCTTGACGTGCCTGTCCTTCTCGCGAATTTTCTTCAGCACGGTGAGGATGTTGGCGACAGTGCCTTCGGCGACGCCGGCCCAGTTCGGCTCGGTCGGCGAGTGAATGACCAGAACGCCCAGTTCCGTGGCTGCGTCCAGGTCCACGTTGTCGAAGCCGACGGTATATTTGACGATGGCACGCAGGTTCGGTGCGCTCTCCAGCGATTTGCGCGTCACTTGTATGGAACGGTTGGCGACGCCGACGCCGACGGCCGTGTCAGGCGCCAAGACCAGTTCCGTGACGCCGCGCCGGTTGGCGGCGGTCCCCCATAGCTCGTCGGGACGGATCACCTCGATACCGGCCTCGCGCATGCGGCGGTAAGATTCGCCGGTCTCGTCGACCGGGTTGTAGACATGCACCTTCGGCTTTTGCATCGCATTTCCCCCAAGCGTTCGTCCCTCCCTACACGATTGCGGTCCACCGCATCAAATTTGTAGTCGTCTGCGGCACCCATTAGGATGGGTCCATGGCAGACATCAGCGCCCAATTCCTGTCGCGCGACGAACTCGTGGCGGTCGTCCAGTGGTACGCCGAAATGGGCGTGGACGTCGCCGTGAGCGAGGTGCCGCACGACCGTTTTGCCGAAGGCGCGGCCGAAATCGCCGCCCAGCAGGCGAGAGCTGCTGCTGCGGTGGCCGAACGCCAGGCCGAACCGCAGCTGCAACAGCGCACCGGCCGGATCGCGCCGGGCATGGACCGCGCCCGCGAGCCGGTTCGCCTCGCAGCCATCGCGCCGCCGGGGCCGGAGGAGGCGGCGCGGACCGCCGGCGAACTGGCGGCATCGGCCCGCACGCTCGATGAATTGAGGACGGCGCTGGACGGTTTCGACGGTTGCGGGCTGAAGCGCACCGCTGGCCGCCTCGTCTTCGCCGACGGCAACCCTCAAGCCAGGATCATGCTTGTCGGCGAGGCGCCGGGCGCCGACGAAGACCGGCAGGGTCTGCCGTTTGTCGGCCGTGCCGGACAATTGCTCGACCGCATGCTGGCGTCGATCGGCATGGACCGGACCCAGGTCTATATTGCTAATGTCGTGCCCTGGCGTCCGCCCGGCAACCGCACGCCGTCGCCGCAGGAAACCGCGATCTGCTTGCCGTTCATGTTGCGGCAGATCGCGCTCGTCGATCCCGACATCCTCGTCTGCCTCGGCGGCTCGGCGACGCAAACCCTGCTCGGCGTCAAGGAAGGCATCATGCGTGCCCGCGGTCGCTGGCAGGATTTTGTGGTTCACGGCGACAGTGGTGACCGGACGATCAAGGCGCTGGCCACCCTGCATCCTGCCTATCTGCTGCGTCAGCCGTCGCATAAGCGACTCGCCTGGAAAGACCTGCGGCTGTTGAAGAAAGCCGCATGCTGACGCCGCGAGCACCGCATCGTGGGCACTATTCGACCATATGACGGGCAAATCGCTCGTGACATTTTTCATGAGCCGTGCAATTTTATGTGCAATTGCACGCGCTCTCAGGGAGTGGGTCGGCGCCAGGCAATCAGACAGCCCTTTGCGGCTGCGACGACATCTGGAGGGGATTTTCATGGGTAAATTATTGGGCGCTGTGGCAGGCGCGGCATTGGCGCTTGGCGTTTCGGCATTGGCTGCCCACGCGCAGATCAAACTCAAGATTTCATCTCCCACCGTCAACGACTTGTCTGCCGAGTGGGCACGCGTTTTCGCCGCTGGCGTCGAAGCCAGGGCGCCGGGCAAAATCAAGGTTGAATTCTATCCGGCCGGACAGCTTGGCTCGATCCCGGCGACCGTCGAGGGCGTAGCGCTTGGCACGATTGAAATGGAAATCGTCGCTTCGGGCTTCTACGTGGGTCTCGAACCTCGCTTTCTCGTGTTCGACATGCCGGGATTGTTCGACGACCCGGAACACGCCCGCAAGGTTTTGTCCGATCCGGCTGCGCGCGCCGTGATCAGCCAGTTCGGCAAATCCAAAGGCGTCGAAGTCATCGCCGTCTTCGATCATTCGCCGCTTTATCTGCTGTCGCACAAGCCGGTGCGGACATTCGCTGATCTCAGCGGCTTGAAGATCCGCACGCCGGGCGGCGCGCCGCTGCATCTTGAACCGTTCAAGAAGGCCGGCGCCTCGCCGCTGTCGCTGCCGCTGGGCGAAGTCCTGCCGGCCATGCAGAACAAGACCATCGATGCCTTCATCGCCGGCCTCTCGGTGTTCACCAGCTTCAAATATTACGATGTCGCCAAAGCACTGACTGCAGTGCCGGCATCCGTCATTATTGCGCCGGTGCTGACCAATACGGCATTCTTGAAATCGCTCGGCCCGGATCTTGAGAAGATCGTCCGCGAAGAGGCCGTGAAGGCAGAGAATTCGATTGTCCCATGGGGCATCAAGGACAACGAGGCCGCCATCGGCGTCTGGAAGAAGAACGGCGGCGAGGTGATCGACATGCCGCCTGCCGAGAACAAGAAATATATCGAGAACGTCGAAGCGATCATGCCCCCGATCTATGCCGCCAACCCCAGCTTCAAGGGCGACTACGACGTGCTGCGTGCCGCTGCCGAAAAGGCACGCGCGAAGTAGCGCCCGCCGGATGAGGCTGATGCTGATGAGGTATCGCAAGAACATTTTTGGCATCTGCCGGCAATCGGGTGGACGTGCCTAATGCTGGTTTGCGCGTCGTTCAGATGCGCAAGCATGCAGGGCGTGACCGGAGGGGTGGCGCTCGGGCATCGTTCACAAGGGGGGATTTGATGAAGTCGACCATCAAGGCGGCCGTATTGGCTTGCTCAACGCTGTTGCTGGCAGGCATGGCGCAAGCCCAGATCAAAATGAAAATATCCTCAGCGACCGTCAACGACCCGACCCAGGAATGGGCCAGGGCGTTCACTGCCGGCGTCGACGCGCGGTCCGGCGGCAAGATCAAGGTCGAGTTCTATCCTGCCGGACAGCTCGGCCCCATCCCGGCAACCGTCGAAGGTACGGCGCTCGGAACCATCGAAATGGTCTCTGTCGCATCGGGTTTCTTTGTCGGTCTCGAACCGCGCTTTCTGGTGTTCGACGCCCCGGGCCTGTTCGAGGATTTCGATTTCAACGCGCGCCTGTTTGCCGACCCCGCCATCCGCGCAAGACTTAGCGGCTTCGGCAAGAACAAGGGCGTCGAATCCATCGCTTTCATTACCGTGACGCCGGTCTATGTGCTGGCGCATAAGCCGATCCGGACGATTGCCGATCTGGCCGGACAGAAAATCAGGACACCGGGCGGAGCGCCGCTGCATCTCGAACCGCTCCGCAAGGCCGGCGCATCGCCGCTGTCGATGCCGCTCGGCGAAGTACTGCCGGCGATGCAGACCAAATCGATCGACGGTGTCATCGCCGGACTGTCGGCCTTCACCACCTTCAAGTTCTACGATGTCGCCAAAGCGCTGACGGCGGTGCCAGGCACGGTGATCATCTCGCCGGTGCTCGTCAATTCAGCCTTCCTGAAGTCGCTCGGTCCCGATCTCGAAAAAATCGTGCGGGAGGAAGCGATAAAGGCCGAGCTCGCCAACGTGCCCTGGGCCAAACGCGAAATCGCCAACGGCCTCGACGTCTGGAAAAAGAACGGCGGCGAGATCATCGAGCTGAGCGCCGGGGAAAAGCAGAAATATCTCGATATCGTGGCGGGCGTCGTGCCGCAGGTTTTCGCGACCACGCCGGGATTCAAGGAGGATTACGAGGCTATTGTCGCTGCCGGCAATCGCTTGCGCCAATAGTCATCGGAATCAAGATTGTTGAGGAGGGAGACCAGGCTCTAAGCCTGTGCCTCTCTCCTTCTGCAGGGACGGGATAAATATATGGTCAATCGGGTCGTCGGGTCGTTCATGCGCGGATTGGAGCTGATCCTCGGGGTCGCTCTCATCGCCATCGTCATTCTCAACTTCGCCAATGTGGTCGGGCGCTACCTGTTCAACCACAGTCTGCTCGGCGCCGAAGAAGTGCAGGTCTATACGATGATCTGGATGGCTTTCCTGGGTGCCGGGATCGTCACCTGGCGTAACATGCATCTGCGCATGGACGCGATTGCCATCAACTTTCCCAAGCCGGTGCAGACCATCCTGCGCTGGGCCGAGGCGGTGCTGGCGATCGGCGTCGTCGGCTATGCGATCACGCAGTCATCCTGGTTCTACGTCAACCGCATCTTCACCTTCGGCTCAAAAAGCGATGTGGCGCACCTGCCGATGTGGATACCGCATTCCGCCGTGCTGATCGGGCTTGCGCTCGTCATCGTTATGCTGATCCTGCGCGCGGCCGGCTGGGGCGCCAAACCGATCGAAGATCCTGAAGCCGCCGCGCTGGAGCAGCGCCAATGACATGGGCTCTCGTCGTTGTGCCGTTGGTGCTGCTGCTCCTCGGCTTTCCGATCTTTCTCGTCCTGCTGACGGCCGCCACGGCCATGGTCGTCTTCGTGATGAACGTGCCGCCCGTCGTGCTGCATCAGAACATGTTCGGCACCATCAATCAGTTCGCGTTGCTGGCAGTGCCGTTCTTCATCTATGCCGGTGAGTTGATGGGGCGCGGCAGCGTCGCCCAGCGGCTTGTCGACTTCGTCCAGAGCGTCACCAGCCCGGTGCGCGGAAGCCTCGGCATCACCACGGTCGGCACGGCAACCATCTTCGGCGCCATCTCCGGCGTCAGCGCCGCCGCCGTGGCGACGATCGGCAAAGTCATGTATCCGGCGATGCGCAAGGCCGGCTATCCGGATCATTTCGCCGCCGGTCTCATCACCGCCGTCGGCGCCATCGACATCATCATTCCACCCAGCATTCCGATGATCGTCTATGGTGCTGCGGCAGAAGAATCCGTGCCGCGCCTCTACGCCGCCGGCATCATTCCTGGCCTGCTGATTGCCGGCCTCCTCGCCGCTTATGTCATCTGGTATGCGCGCCGCCACGACATCGGCCGCAGCGAACCGTTTAACTGGTCGCGCTGCGTCAACGCCACCAGGCGCGGCCTGTGGGCGCTCGGCGCGCCGTTCATCATCCTCGGCGGCATCTATGGCGGCGTCTTCTCGCCCACCGAGGCGGCGGCCGTCGCCTGCATTTATGCGGGCCTCGTGACGCGCTTCGTCTTTCATGAACTCTCGGTGAAAGACATTGTCGAGGCGGCCTCGTCGACAGCGGTGTTCACTGCGCAGATTCTCATCATCCTCGCCTGTGCCGGCGTCTTCAGCTGGATCCTCACCGTCAACCAGGTTCCCGCGCAGATGGCGCAATGGCTGCAGCAATACAGCGTCGCGCCATGGATGTTCCTGCTGGCGATCAACGTGCTGCTGCTGGCGGTCGGCTGCTTTCTTGATCCGCTCTCGGCGATCCTGCTGCTGACGCCGCTGCTGGTGCCGATGGTCAAGGCGATCGGCATCGACACGGTTCACTTCGGCATCGTGGTGACGGTCAACCTTGCCATCGGCTTGTTCCATCCACCGTTCGGCATCAACATCTTCGTGGCCCAATCGGTGCTCGGCATTCCGCTGAAGACGCTCTATCGCGGCATCATTCCGTTTCTGTTCGTCTATCTGCTGGCCTTGGGCATCATCACCTACATCCCCGAAGTATCGCTGTTCGGCGTGAAACTGCTGATGGGGAAATAAGCACTCTGTTGCAACATCATCCGACCCTTGCTCTGCAGGGGCCGGATGAGGCGGTGCGCATCCTACCCGACAATCACAATATGCAGACGCCGCGGTCCATGGGCGCCGAGCAGCATCTTCTGCTCGATGTCGGCCGAGCGCGACGGGCCGGTGATCAGATTGACCGTGCGCGGCATCAGGCCCTTGCCGAAGCGCGTGCGCAACTCGCTCCAAACGTCTTCATAATTCGCGGCAATGGCGTCTGCGCGCAGCACGACGATGTGATTGTCCGGCAGGAAATTGAGCGTCGTCGGATTATCCGGTCCCGACACCAGCACCAAGGTGCCGGTTTCCGCCACGCCGGCCTCGGCATGGCTAACCGCATTGAGATCGTCACCGTTCGACGGGCCTTTTGAAATCCCGATAGTCGTTGCATCCCAGGGCAGGGCGCCAAGCCGCGTGTCCTCGCCCATCCGCAATGTGGCAGGAAGGTTGTTCTCGCGCAGAAACCGCGCGATCTCGGCCGGAATATCGGCATCACCCGCGACCCGCGCCACGCTTGCCGCGACGCTTTCCGCCTGCGCCTGAAAGGTTGCTGCACGGGTCGGCACTGCGCCTTCGCCGCGCTGTGGCAGCACGCCGCGCGCCGCGGCAGCGATGCGCGCCTCGACGATCTGCCGGCGCGTCGTATCGGTTGCCGAGACGCCGAGCGAGCGGCGGATGCCGGCCAGAATCTCGTCGCGCGCTTCGCTCATCGCGAGGCTCCGCGCTGGCGTTTGAACATCGCCTGAAAGGTTTGCCCCTGCGGCGCCGGCAGGTCGCGATATTTCGTCCAGCCGCCGGCGAACGGCATCCAAGCGAAGCGCCCCCTGGAGCGGCCGGCGAGGCCCATCAGGCCGATGCCGATGCGCGCCGACAGGGCATACAGTTTCGGCCGTTTGGCAAAAAAGGCCCAGACGGCAAGGCCGCTGCGTACGGTCGCCGGAGACAGGTGCCGTTCGAACTCGCGCTCGCGCCAGTGCCGCATCAGTTTGGGCAGCGGAATGCGCACCGGGCAGACGCTTTCGCAGCGGCCGCAGAAGGTCGAGGCATTCGGCAGATGTCCGCCCTGGTCGACGCCGATGAGCGAGGGAGTCAGCACCGCGCCCATCGGGCCGGGATAGACCCAGCCGTAAGCATGTCCGCCGACCGCATGATAGACCGGGCAATGGTTCATGCAGGCGCCGCAGCGGATGCAGCGCAGCATGTCCTCGAAATCCGTGCCCAGCATGTTCGAGCGGCCGTTGTCGACCAGCACCACATGATATTCTTCCGGGCCGTCGACATCGCCCGGCCGGCGCGGGCCGGTCGACAAGGTCGTATAGACCGACATGTCCTGTCCCGTCGCCGAGCGCGCCAAAACGCGCATGATGCCGGCGACATCTTCCAGGGTCGGCGCGATCTTTTCGATCGAGGCGACGACAACGTGCATCTTCGGCAAGGTCTGCGTCAGGTCACCATTGCCCTCGTTGGTGACGATGATCGACGTGCCGGTCTCCGCGACGAGAAAGTTCGCGCCGGTGATGCCGATGTCGGAGGCCAGGAACTTGGCGCGCAAGGTGGCGCGCGCTTCCGCCAGCAGCGATTCCGGCGCTTCGAGATCGCGGTCCTTCGGCAGCCAGGTATGGACCCTGCGGAAATCGCTTTCGATGTCTTCCTGGTTCAGATGCACCGCCGGCGCGATGATGTGCGAGGGCGCTTCGCCGCGAAGCTGGATGATATATTCGCCGAGATCGGTCTCGACCGCCTCGATGCCGGCGCGTTCCAGCGCGGCGTTGAGGCCGATCTCCTCCGACACCATCGATTTGCCCTTGGTGACGATCTTCGCGCCGCGCGCCTTGGCCAGATCGACGACGATGCGGCTGGCTTCTTCCGCCGTGCGGGCGAAATGCACGTGGCCGCCGGCCTCGGTCACCTTGCGTTCGTAGATTTCCAGATAAAGATCGAGATGCGCCAGCACATGGTCGCGCAGATCGCGCGCCTGGTCGCGCAGCGCCTCGAACTCGGGCAGGCGTGCGGCGGCCTGCGCACGGCGCTCGATGAAATTATGCCGGACATTGCCCAGAGCCTTCTGCAACTGGGTGTCCTGCAGGGCGCGATGAGCGTTGTCCTTGAATTGCGGTGACGTCGCGTGCGCGCTCATCTGTTCAGGCCTTTCGTCATCCCAGCACCAGCAGTTTGGCACCGAACAAAATCATCGTTAGTCCCGATACGAGATCGATCCAGCGGGTCTGCCCCGTCAGAACGCCGCGCACCGCGGGGCTGGAGATAGCTGTCGCGACGAATAGATACCACAGAAAACCCATCCCCGGCATGGCGACGATGACGATGGCGCGATGAGGCGCGCTCAACTCGAAGGCGCCCGCGGCCGCGAAGATGCTGGTATACCAGGCGATGGCTTTTGGATTGAGAAAATTGGTCATGAAGCCGGTGGTGAGGAGACCGGCCACAGAATTGACCGGACCTGCGTCCGCCACGTCCTGGCTCGCGCTGCGGCGCGACACCATGCGCCAGCCGATCCAGCAAAGATAGCAGCCTCCGGTGATGCGCAATGCCTGTTCGAGCGCCGGCGCCGCCGCGATCAACTGCCCCATACCGGCAAGCCCGGCGCTGGCCCAGATCATGCCCGCCGGAAAAATGCCCATCGCGGCAATATAGGCGGCGCGCCGGTTGTGCATCGCCGTCTGCAGGATGAAGGCGGTGTTGGGGCCGGGTGTTGCGACGGCGAGGAAATGACCGGCGAGCAGAACCGCGATAATATGCCATTCCCCGTTCAAGAGTCGCGGTCTCTCGCTGCCCCGATGGCGGGCTCGTCGGTCATGCCGGCCAGAACTTCGGCTACATGCCGCACTTCGATGGTCTTGCCTTCGCGCGACAGTTTGCCGGCCATGTTCATCAGGCAGCCGAGATCGCCCGCGAGCAGGACCTCGGCGCCGCTGGCAACGATGTTTTCGGATTTCTTCTCGACGATCGCGCCGGAGATTTCGCCATATTTGACGGCGAACGTCCCGCCGAACCCGCAGCAGACGTCGTTCTCCTCCATCTCGACAAGTTCGAGACCGTGGATCGTCGCCAGCAGTTTGCGCGGCTGCGATTGCACGCCCAGTTCGCGCAGGCCCGAGCAGGAATCGTGATAGGTGACCCTGCGCGGAAACCGCGCGACCACTTCCTCGACTTTCATCACATCGGTGAGGAAGCTCACCAGTTCGAATGTCCTGGCCGCCAGCGCCCGCGCCTTGGCGGCGAGGCCTGGATCGTCGTGGAACAATTCCGGATAATGCCGCGAGATCATGCCGCCGCAGGAGCCAGACGGCGCGACCACATAGCGGCAGTCGCTGAACGCGTCGATCACCTGCAGGGCGATATCGCGCGTCGTCTGCCGGTCGCCCGAATTGAACGCCGGTTGTCCACAGCAGGTCTGCGCCGGTACGACGACCTCGCAACCCGCGTCTTCGAGCAGTTTCAGCGCCGCGAAGCCGATGCTCGGCCGCATGAGGTCGACGAGGCAGGTTACGAACAGGCCGACCTTGGGATTTTTGGGGCTTTCCGACACGTGTTCTGCGTCCAGTGTGAAAACAATTCTGCCGCGCAGTTAGCCCGCCCGGCTCGCAAGACGCAAGTTGACAAGGCAAGCTGAGGACAAGCCATTCATATTCGCCTTTGTCGCACGCACGGCAAAGCGCTACAATGGCGCCGATCACCACAATCGGTTCTGGAGAACCAGCTTGAGCGCCATCGCCTTTCCGATCCCCGACCCCGCGATTCTCGCGCGGCGCGACGCGATCGTGGCCGGCCTCGAGCTGCTGGTGCCGGCCGAATGCCTGGTAACAAGCGAGGATGAGCGCCGCGCCTTCGAAACCGACGCGCTGACCGCCTATCGGCGCGTGCCGCTGGCCGTCGTTCTGCCGCGCAACACCGCCGAAGTCTCAGCGGTGCTGGCTTTCTGCCACGCGCAGGGCGTCAAGGTCATTCCCCGCGGCGCCGGCACCTCCTTGTCGGGCGGTGCCATTCCGCAGGAAGACGCGGTGGTCGTCGGCGTTTCGAAGTTGAACCGAATCCTCAATGTGGACTACGCCAACCGCACGGCGTTGGTGGAGGCGGGGGTCACCAATCTGTCGATTTCCGACACTGTCATGCCCGATGGCTTCTTCTATGCGCCCGATCCGTCGTCGCAGCTTGCCTGCACGATAGCCGGCAATATCGGCATGAATTCCGGTGGCGCCCATTGCCTGAAATACGGCGTCACCACCAACAACATCCTGGGCGTCAAAATGGTGCTCGTCGATGGCACGGTGGTCGAGATCGGCGGCCAGGCGCTCGATTCCGCCGGGCTTGATCTTCTCGGTCTCATCGTCGGCTCCGAAGGCCAGCTCGGCATCGTCACCGAAGCGACAGTGCGCATCCTGCGTCTGGCCGAAGGTGCGCGGCCGGTGCTGTTCGGGTTCGACTCCAGCGAAGCGGCGGGCGAATGCGTCGCCGCCATCATCGGCGCCGGTATCGTGCCCGTCGCCATGGAATTCATGGACAAGCCCGCCATCGAGATCTGTGAGGCCTTCGCCAAGGCCGGCTATCCGCTCGATGTGGAAGCCATGCTGATCGTCGAGGTGGAAGGCTCCGAGGCCGAGATGGAAAGCCAGCTCGCGCGTATCGTCGACATCGCCAGGCGCTACGGCGTCAAGGTGGTCAAGGAATCGAGATCGGCGATGGAGACGGCGCTGATCTGGAAGGGCCGCAAGTCGGCCTTCGGCGCCACCGGCAGAGTCGCCGATTACATCTGCATGGACGGCACAGTGCCGACCGGGCAGTTGCCTTACGTGCTCAAGCGCACCGGCGAGATCGTCGCCGGCTACGGGCTGCGCGTCGCCAACGTGTTTCATGCCGGCGACGGCAATATGCATCCCTTGATTCTCTATAACGTCAACGATCCTGCCGAACAGGCGAAGGCGGAGGCTGCCGGCAACGATATCCTGCGGCTCTGCGTCGATGCGGGCGGCTGCCTCACCGGCGAGCACGGCGTCGGCATCGAGAAACGCGATCTGATGCGCCATCAGTTTTCCGATATGGACCTGGCCCAGCAGATGCGTGTGCGGGCCGTATTCGACGAGCAATGGTTGCTCAACCCCGCCAAAGTGTTTCCACTCGACGGCCGGGTGGCCGCGTGACGCTGGCACCGACGAGTGAAGCGCAGGCCGCCGACATCATCCGCGCTGCCCGCACTGCGAGGCAGACGTTGAGCCTTGAAGGCGGCGGTACGCGTGCCGGCTTCGGCCGGCCGGTGCAGACCGACGAGACCTTGTCGACGCGCGGGCTGACCGGCATCACCTTGCATGAGCCCGCGGAACTGGTGATCTCGGCGCGCGCCGGAACGCCTGTGGCGGAGCTGGAAGCCGCCCTCGACGCCAAAGGACAGATGCTGCCGTTCGAGCCGATGGACCACCGGGCAATCTACGCCGGCTCGGGCGAGCCGACGGTGGGCGGCATCGTCGCCTGCGCCGCCTCCGGGCCGCGCCGCATCCAGGCGGGCGCCGCGCGCGACCTGCTGCTGGGCGTCCGCCTCATCAATGGCAAGGGCGAGATCGTCAAATCGGGCGGGCGCGTGATGAAGAATGTCACCGGCCTCGATCTGGTGAAACTCAATTGCGGCGCGCACGGCACCCTGGCGCTGATCACCGAGGCGACCTTCAAGGTGCTGCCGAAAGTCGAACGCACGATCACGCTCGTCATCGAAGGGCTTGACGACCGGCAGGCGGCAAGCGCGATGGCGGTGGCGCTCGGCTCGCCATTCGGCGTCAGCGGCGCGGCGCACCTGCCGGCGGGCATTGGCACGCCGAGCGCGCGTACGCTCCTGCGGCTCGAGCATTTCCGCGATTCGATCGATTATCGTGCAGGAGAACTGGCAAAGCTGCTTGCTTCTTTCGGCCGCGCAGGGCGCATCGAAGACGATGCTTCATGCGATCTCTGGCGTGCAGTGCGTGACGTGACATTGCTCGCTGAACCGCGCGATGACGCCATCTGGCGCATCTCCGTCGCGCCCACTCATGGGCCGGCCGTGGTTGCCGCTCTGCAGCAGGCGCAACTGCCGTTTCGCCATTTTTTCGATTGGGGCGGCGGCCTCATCTGGCTCGCTTGCGCGATGCAGGGCCAAGAACGCGCCTTGCAGGATGCCGGCGCGCAGGCCATCCGCTCAGCCATCGGTCGCGATGGTCACGCCACGCTCATCCGTGGCACTGAGGATCTGCGCGCCCGCATCGATGTGTTTCAGCCGCTTGATCCTGCCCTCATGAAGATCACCGCCGCCATCAAGGCCAGCTTCGATCCCGACCGGATATTGAATCCCGGCCGCATGTACGCGGGAGTGTGATCGTGCAGACCAATTTTTCCACAGCGCAACTTGCCGACAGCCATATGGCCTCGTCGGAAAAGATTCTGCGCACCTGCGTCCACTGTGGTTTCTGCACCGCCACCTGTCCGACCTATCTCCTGCTCGGCGATGAACTCGACAGTCCGCGCGGCCGCATCTATCTCATCAAGGACATGCTCGAGGGCGGCAAGCCGGCGACCAGACAAGTCGTCCGGCATGTCGATCGCTGCCTGTCGTGCCTGTCCTGCATGACCACATGCCCTTCGGGCGTGCATTACATGCATCTCGTCGATCACGCCCGCGCCCATATCGAGATGACCTACAAGCGCGACTGGGCGGACCGGCTGCTGCGCGGCGTGCTTGCCCACGTGCTGCCTTATCCGCGCGTGTTCCGCCTGGCGCTGGCCGGCGCGCTGTTCGCCAAGCCGTTGCGGCCGCTGCTGAGCCGTCTTCCGGCTGTCGGCAAGCGGCTTGGCGCAATGATCGCGCTGGCACCGTCGACATCACCGGCGGTGACGTCCGAACCGGATTCGATCGCCGAGCCGCGGCGCGGTCGTGTGGTCGTTCTAGAAGGTTGCGCCCAGCCGGTGCTGCAGCCCTCGATCAATGCGGCGGCGCGACGGCTGTTGGCGCGCGCCGGCGTCGAAACGGTCCGCGTGGCCGACGAAGCCTGCTGCGGCGCGCTGGTGCACCACATGGGCCGTGAAGCCCACGCACTCGACTTCGCGCGCCGCAATATCGACGCCTGGATGGCCGAGATCGAGTGCAATGGGCCCGATGGCAAAGGAATTGACGCCATTCTCATCACCGCCTCGGGATGCGGAACCACGGTGAAGGACTACGGCTTCATGTTTCGTGACGATCCGGCCTATGCCGATAAGGCGCGGCGGATTTCGGCGTTGACACGCGACATCACGGAATATCTCCACACTCTGGAAATGGCGCCGGCACAAAAGCTGCAATCGACGCGCAAGTTGGCGGTCGCCTATCACTCGGCCTGTTCGATGCAGCACGGCCAGCAGATTGGCGACCAGCCGAAACGCCTGTTGCGCAAGGCGGGTTTCGATGTGAGGGATGTGCCGGAAGGGCATATCTGTTGCGGCTCGGCCGGTGTTTATAATATTTTGCAGCCGGACATCGCCGGACGGTTGCGCGACCGCAAAATCTCGAACATTGCGCGTGTGCGGCCGCAGATCATCGCAACCGGCAATATCGGCTGCATCACGCAGATCGGCAGCGGCACCCGCACGCCGGTGGTGCATACGATCGAATTGCTCGACTGGGCTTATGGCGGACCACCGCCGCCGGCGATCGAGAACATGGAATTCGGCGTCTAGACAGGCGCAGCGAACGAATTGATGTCGGCGCATCGCGCGCCATGCGGAATGGAGAGCACGAATGGCGCGCGGCAAAAAAATCGTCCGCAAGAAAACGGCCGGTAAGAAAACAGCCCTAAAGAAAACGGCCCAAAAGAAAATCGCCGGCAAAAAGCTGGCGGCAAAGCGATCGGCAAAGGCAGCGAAGAAGGCGGCCGGCAAAAAGATTGCTGCAAAAAGTGCGTCGGTAAAGAAGACCAGCGCACAGAAAAAGGCCGTCGGGAAAACGACCGCCAAGAAGGTGACCGCCAAGAAGGAGACCGCAAAGAAGGCCGTTGCCCGTGCTGCGAAGAAGTCGGCCGCAGCCAAGCGTGCTGCGTCCAAGGTGAAACAAGTCAAGGCTGCCGTGAGCTCGACGCCGCCGTCGCGGCGCCAGCCGCCGCGCAATTCCTCCGGCCGGCGGCTGGCTGCCCGCGCGCCGGTCAGCCGGGCGCAACTGGCTAAGAAGACGCTCGTCGAAGCCAGGCGCGCCAAGCCCGCGAATGCGCAGCAGAAGGCTGTGCAAAAGGCCAAGCAATTGCGCGCGAGAAAGAAAGCGCTGGCGGCGAAAGACAAGCGCCTGCCTGCCAAGCGCCTTCTCCCATCGCGAAGCCCATCGGCGCGCGTGCGCAGAAATGACGGGTCTGAAGCGCCGTCGCCGCGGCGGCTGTCTATTCGCGCGGCGGTGACCCGCGAGACCTCGCGGTCGCCTGCGCAACGCGCGGCCGTCGGCGAGCCGCCGTTTCAGCTTCATCAACTCGGCATTCGCGACGAGCATCCGACCGATCGCGCCGCCATTCTGGCTCTGCTGGCGGAAGCGTTCGGTGAACCCTCGCAAGCCGAAAGGCTGCAGGCGCTGCGCCTTGAAGAGCGCATCGGCGGCGTGCTCGTCGCCCAGCATGGCGAGAGGCTCGTTGGTTGCGGGGCCTTGTTTCTCAACGCGGTTGAAAGCGGCGCCGGCGATGTCCCCGTTGCCGAGATCGGCGTGCTTGCCGTTACGCCCTCGTTGCAGCGCAAGGGAATCGGGACCCAACTGGTGCTGGCGATGATCGAATCAGCGCGCGCGTCGGGGGCGAAGGCCTTGCTGGCGCAACGTCTCGAGGACCTTCTTGTCGATTTGGGATTTTCAAGCGAGTCCGTATCCAAACTTGACGGAAACATGACGGTTTTAGGCTTGAAACTGGCCGAGGACGACGAAAACGAGCTTGCCGGACGTCTAAAACTGCCAATTTCGTAATCTAAACAACTGTCCCTGCACAAACAAATACCGGCCAGGGGGTTTGTGGCAATCGGGCAACAGCTCCAATCTAATAATGTCAAAAGGGCGGCTTTGCCTATTTTCTGGGCGGCATGCCCAACTCTTCTCCTTGCGATGTCGTGGCTAAACTATGACTTTCGAAAGCATCAAATCTCGCTGACGGAGCCATTTATGAAATTCAAGTCCCTCGCGCTTGCACTTGCTGCAGCAACCGCCCTTTCGGGAGCCGCCCGCGCTGCTGATCTGGCTGCCGCTCCGGCCGCTGCGCCTGCTCCGGCCCCGGTGCTTGGTTTCGATTATGCGTTCGGCATGGCGCTGATGTCGGACTACGTGTTCCGCGGCGTCTCCCAGTCGGATCGCAAGCCGAGCGCCACGGCTTATGGCGAGCTTCGCTACAACGCGACGCCTGACGTGCAATTCTATGCCAAGACACAGGTCTGGAAAGTCAATCAGCCGCAAGCCCCGGCTGCCGAAGTCGATTTGCTCGGCGGTGTCCGACTGACCTTCGGCGACTTCTCGGCTGACATCGGCGGCATCTACTACTTGTACCCCGACAACAAGAATCAATACTGGACCAACGGCGCCACGACCTTCCTGAACCCGGACTTCATCACCTTGCCGGGCGGCGCCCGCTGCCCGATCGGTCCGTTCTGCGCAACGACGCCGAAGGACTCGAGCTATTTCGAAGCCTATGTGATGCCGTCGTATAACATCACGTCAGCGCTCAACGTTGGCGCGAACTTCTACTATTCGAACAACTGGCTGAATTTCGGTTTTGACTCGCTGTATTCGTCTGCCAAAGCCAAGTACACGTTCGGCGAAACCGGCTTCTCCGTGTCGGGTGAATTGGGATACATGAAGCTTGGTTCGCTCAAGGCGGGAACAGAGCTGAACGCCGGTCCGTTCCCGTTCAAAATTCCTTCGTACACAACCTGGAACATCGGCGCGTCTTACGCCTGGAACCAGGTCACGCTTGATCTGCGCTACTCCGGGGCGACGCTCAGCAAGAACGCCTGCTATCTCGTTTCCGCCGATCCGTCGGGCAACCGCCCGTTTCAGGCCCCCAGCGCCCAGTCGAACTGGTGCGGCAATCGCTTCATGGCCACGCTTTCCGTGGACTTCGTCGGCTCGAAGGACGTTACCTTCCCGAAGTGGTAAGCTGATGGCAGGCAGTCTCCGGATCAACATCGAAAGCGCGCCCTGGTGGCGCGCTTTTTCTTTCTGGAACCTGTAGAATCGGTAATTGAGCCAGTCTTGGATTGGTCATTTTCGCATCCCATATATGCGGCGCCGGAATGCCGTATTCCGGCGCCGCATATATGGGAGACACACATGAGTCCCGAAGAACGCCAGCTTCTCACCGGTCTTTTCGATCGCGTCCACGCCGCCGGCGATGCGCCGCGGGACTCCGAGGCGGAAGCCTTCATCGCTGCCGCCGTCAGGCAATTGCCCTTTGCGCCTTACCTGCTGGCACAATCGGTCATCGTTCAGGACGAGACGCTCAAGGCTGCGTCGCAGCGGATCGAGGAACTCGAGGCGCGGGTTCGCGATCTTGAGAGCGCGGCAAAGCCTCAGCCCAGCACCAGCTTTCTCGGCGGCATCGGCAAATCGATTCTCGGATCCGGCGCGCCGCAGCAACAGCCGGCGCAGCAACCGCCGATGCAGGAGCGCTCGCCTTGGACGCAGATGCGTCAGCAACAGCAGGAGCCCATGGGACAGCCGCAGATGGGGCAGCCAATGGGTCAGTACGCCGGCCAACCGATGGGGCAACAGATGCCGCAGGCCGGTGGTGGCGGCGGCTTCCTGAAGGGTGCGCTCGGCACTGCGGCCGGTGTCGCCGGCGGCATGATGCTGGCCAATTCGCTCAGCAGCATGCTCGGCAGCCACAATAGCCCGTTCGGGTCCAGCCCGGCGAAGGCTGCGGACCTGCCCAGCTCTCCGGGTGACAGCGGATCGAAAAACGATGCGCTGAGCGATATCGACAAGTGGTCCGATCGCAACAAGGACGCTGACCTCAGCAGGAATGACGACGGCAACCAAGCGTATGCCAGCGACGATTCCAGTTCCAGCGACTATGACGATTCCGACGAGGATTCCGATGGGTACGATTCGGGTTCGGATAGCTGGGGCGACAGCGACACCACCGACGTTTGAAAGCCGGAACGAAAGAAGCCGTTGTGCCTGAGGCACAACGGCTTCCCTCCTGTCCGCTCGGTCGAGCAGCCCCCGGCGTTGACGCGCGCCGGGAATTCGATTTGCATGATCCCGAAAAATGGTCTTCCGGTTCGGATCCGATCATGCTCGATAGTGAAATTCGATAGCTAGATCACGAGAACCTTGGTGCCGACGTGGGCGCGGCCGTAGAGGTCGATCACGTCCTCGTTCATCATGCGGATACAGCCCGACGAGACGTTCGTGCCGATCGTGCCCGGTTCATTGGTGCCGTGAATGCGATAGAGCGAGGAGCCCAGATATAGCGCCCGCGCGCCGAGCGGGTTTTCCTCGCCGCCCTTCATGAAGCGCGGCAGGTCGGGGCGGCGTTTCAGCATTTCCGGCGGCGGCGTCCAGTCGGGCCATTCTGCCTTGCGCGTCACGGTCTTCATGCCCGACCATTCGAAGCCCGGCCGGCCGACGCCGATGCCGTAACGCAGCGCGCGGCCATTGGGGAGGACGAGAAACAGAAAGCGCCGCGGCGTATCGACGATAATGGTGCCGGGAGCCTGCGGGCCGGCGTAATCGACCTCCTGGCGCAGATAGATCGGGTTCACCGCGCGCTGCACCGGCGATGCCTGCACCGGACCCGGCGCATAATAGGCCTGCTGTGGCGCGGGTGCGACCGGATAGCCGGGGATGACGACCGGTGCTCCATAAGCGGGCGGCTGATTGTAGATCACGCCGGAGCGCGGCGTGGGATTGCGGCCGGTGACCAGCAGTTCGATGAAGCCGCCGCCATAGCCGCCCGACGTCGCAACCTGGATGGCGCGCGGATCGGCCGACGGCGAATCGTAGGGCTGTTGCGCCACGACGCCGGGAGGCGGCATCGGTGCTGAAATCGAGGAGGTCCGGCGCAGGGCGGCCGGCGTGCGCGGTGAAGTATAGGGCTGGATCGCGGGCAGATCGCCGGCAGGGCCGACGCCCTGGATCACCAGATTGTCCATCCCGGCGGTTGCCGGCTGCGCCGAAACGGCAGCCGCAAGCGCCAACGCGGAAACCGCGCCATATTTTGCCAACATCGTCTTGCTCCGGAAACAACGACAGCAATGTCTGCAGCCGCTCCGGCTCCGTTGCTCAGACGGGGGCCGGAAGTTCAGATGAGCAATGGTAACGTAAATACAGAAAAGCCTAAGGGCGAACAGGATTGATGGTTAGATAAGTATTATATTAAGAATAAGACCGGTTAATTCGTCGATCGTTAGGGTTATGACTCTGCGAATATTTTGGGTTAACGAGTGCTTAACGGCCGCTCATATCCCGCGCCGCCGCAGCTTCTGCAGTGTTTCCAGCGCGATGCGCCGCAGCCCGGCAATGTCGAACACGGCCACCACCGTGCCGAAGATCAGCGCGCCGCCGAGGCATTGGGCGAGTAGCGTGACGACGCCGGGCGGCATCGCCCGCAACGGCAGCAGCGCCAGGGTCATCAGCGCCACACCCGCAATCGTCAGCCCGATGTCGTATGCACGGGGCCAGCGGGCGCCCGAGACGGTGGCGAAGAATGCCAGTACCGCCAGCGCCACGGCGAAGGCTGCGGCCTGGGCGATGGCGAGGCTCGATGCGTCGGCGCCGCGCGGCAGCAGCCAGACGAAAATCGGATTGGCGATGCAGGCGGCGACCGCGGCAGCGATCAGCGGCAGGGTCTTCTTCTCGATCTGAAAGACCGCATTGATGGCGAAATTCATCAGGCCGAAACAGAACAGGCCCGGCAGCATCAAGGTCAGATAGACGCCGAACGGACCGCGAAATTGCTCCGGCACGATCAGGTGTTCGACGCTCGGCAGAACCAGCCACAGGCCGGCCGCCGCCGGCGCCAGGATGGCGAACACGACCGCCATGTTCTGCGCCACCTGCTCCTTGGCGCGCGCGCTGCCGTGCTCCGTTTCGGCGCGCACCGCGAGCTGGAACAGCAGCACGTCGAGCGCCGAGCCGATGGCGGCGATCAGGCGCGTGCCGATGTCATAGGCGAGCGAGAACTGCCCGGTCTCGGCAAAGCCGAAGAACGATGTGACCAGCGACCGGTTGACCAGCGGGATCATCAGATACAGCACATTGGCCGCGACGATCGGCAGCGAATAGCGCGCAAACTGTGCGGCCAGCGGGCGCTGCGCGATGCGCAGCGGCGACATGCTGTCGGACAGCGCCTTGTGGGCGATCAGCACCGAGCCCGCCATGCTGAGACAGGCGCCGGTCAGCGCCATCAGTGCCGAGCCTGAAACAAAGGCGCCGCCGACGGTGAGCACCAGCGCCATGATATTCTTGGTGACGATGAGTTGTCCGTAAAGCCGGTCGAGAAAGCGCGCCCGCACCACGGCCGTATGGTAGTCGAACAGGCCGTTGGCGATGGCGGCCGCCACCGCCAGTCCGACCAGGCTCGGCGAAAGCGACACGTCGACGCCCGACAGCAGGTAGGCGATGAAGGCAGCCGTCACGATGATGCTGATGATGCCGAAGGCAGCGTCGAGTGTGGCGCGCAGCTCCGGCTGCTGCATGCGGCTCTTGTCCGAATAGAACCGCACGGTCGACAGGCGGATCCATTCCAGCGTCAGGGTCTGCAGCACCATGCCGATGGCGAGCGCCAGCGCGAAGCGGCCGAACTGATCGGGCCCCAGAAACTTAGCCACGAACAGACCGATGATGAAATTGATCGCCGTATTGACGAGAAAAGCCGCGATCACGCGCATGCAAGGCTCCGCCTGCCGTGTCGTGCCATCCTGCAAAAACGAATCGGTTGGATCATCATAAACTCAGTTAAGCCAACCGGATGGCGCAGGAACAGCCGCGAACGGGTGGGGCACTCATTTCCCCACCGGGCGATGGGCGAAACGCGTGGCAAAACGCGCGGTTTGCCACGCTGTCCTTTCGGGCTATCGTATGGGCGTCGTGAGCCGGGCTTAAAACAGGCTTATGCCGAGGAAACGCAACAAAAATTCGAAAGATGAGGGCTATGGCGGACAACGTCACGACCGAAACAGTCGACGTGCGAGGTTTGAAACTCAAGGTTCAACAGGCAGGAAGCGGCGAGACGATTCTGTTTCTGCACGGCGCGGGCGGCAGCAACTGGACCGGCCTGCTCGACCGGCTGGCGACGAAATACCGCGTGCTGCTGCCCGAACATCCGGGCTTCGGCCGCTCGCAGATCCCCGACTGGATGATGAGCGTCGGCGATCTTGCGCTCTTCTATCTGGATTTCATGACCGCGTCGAAACTCGACAATGTGCATCTCGCCGGCCATTCGCTGGGCGGCTGGCTCACGGCGGAGATTGCCATCCGCAACACGACGAAGCTGCGCTCCGTCAGCCTGCTGGCGCCGGCGGGCATAGCCGTCGAGGAGGCACCGTTCGGCGATGTATTCTTGTGGAACCACGAACAATCGACGCGGGCGCAGTTTCATGATCAGGCGCTTGCCGAAAAACGCCTGACTGTGGCGCCCGATCTCGACATCGCGCTGCAGAACAAATCGGCGGTGGCGCGCCTCGCCTGGAACCCGCGGTTCAGCAACCCGCAGCTGCCGTTCTGGCTGCATCGCATCGACAAGCCGACATTGCTCCTGTGGGGCAGGGAGGACCGCGTCATCCCCTATGCCTGCCATGTGCCCTACAAGAACGGCATAGCCCAGGCGCAGATGGAAACCATCGATCTGTGCGGCCATGCCATCCATAACGAGAAGCCT
The DNA here is from genome assembly GCA_029222685.1 of Terripilifer ovatus. Lineage (GTDB taxonomy): Bacteria > Pseudomonadota > Alphaproteobacteria > Rhizobiales > Beijerinckiaceae > Terripilifer > Terripilifer ovatus. The sequence goes on from JARHVB010000061.1 coordinate 35,095, forward strand.
GCCGAAGCGGCGGCCGTCATCGAAAAGTTCCTGAGCGGAGTGAAAGCATGAATATCTTCTTCTTTCATCTCATGCCCTATGGCGATCTCGACCTGTCCTATACCGACAAATACGATTCTGCCTGGGTGACCTTGCCTAACACCTATTTCGATCGCAGCAAGGGCACCGCGATCTACGATCGCTACATCGGCGAACTCAGCCTTGCCGATGAACTCGGCTTCGACGGCATCTGCGTCAACGAACATCATCAGACTGCTTATGGCCTGATGCCGGCGCCCAATCTCATCGCCGGGGCGCTGACGCGCACGACGAAAAAGGCGAAGATCGCGATCCTCGGCCGCGCCCTGCCGCTGGTCAACAATCCGGTCGCCATCGCCGAAGAATTCGCCATGCTCGACCAGATGTCGGGCGGGCGCATCATCACCGGTTTCGTGCGCGGCATCGGTTCGGAATATTTTGCCTCCGGCATCGATCCGACTTTGTCGCATGCGCGCTATTATGAAGCCCACGAGCTGATCCTGCGCGCCTGGACCGAGCCCGGGCCGTTCCGTTATCACGGTCGCCACTACAGCTTCGACTATGTGAACATCTGGCCGCGGCCGGTGCAGTTGCCGCATCCGCCGGTATGGATTCCCTCGCAAGGTTCCATCGAGACGATCGAATGGTGTGCCGCGAAGGAACGCAAGTACACCTATCTCCAGACGTTCAGCCCGATCGAGCTGGCGCAGAAGAACTTCGACGCCTATCGCGCCTGCGCCGAAAAGGCCGGCTACAAGGCGCAGGCCTCGCAGCTCGGCTGGGCCATCCCGACCTATGTGGCGGAGACCGACGAGATCGCCCGGCGCGAATTGCAGCCGCACATCGAAGCCTTCTTCAACAAGTTCCTGCGTTTCCCCATCGAGATGCGCATGCCGCCCGGCTATTCGTCGATCGCGTCCACCAAAATGCTGATCGAACGCAAATATGCGGTGCGCGCCTCGCAACAGACGATCGACACGTTGGGCGATCTTGGCATGTGCATCTACGGCAGCGCCAAGACTGTGCGCGAAAAGCTGCTGCATCACCAGAAGGAGATGGGCATCGGCAATCTCATCGCCATGCTGCAGATCGCGACACAACCGGCCGAACAGACCGAGAAAAGCATGCGCCTGTTTGCCGCCGAAGTGGCGCCCTATTTGCGCGCCAATGCCAGCACGGCGGTGGCGGCGGAATAACAAACGATGCGGCCGCGCCCGGCCGCATCCAAATTTTACGAGGGGATGAAACGGATGAAGCTGATCAACAGGCTGTTTGCGCCAGTGGCGGGTCTCGTCTTGCTGCTGACGCCGCTACTGGCTTTCGCCCAGACCGCGACGCTCAAGATTGCCTCGCCCCAGCGCGGCAGTTGGGAGGGTGCCATTCCCGAACTCGGGCAGCAGGCCGGCATCTTTCGCAAGCACGGCCTGGAGCTTGAAATCCTCTATACCGCCGGCGGCGGCGAGACCTTGCAGACGGTGGTGTCGGGCGCAGTCGATGTCGGCCTCTCAGCCGGGACTCTCTCGGTCATGGGCGCGTTCCAGAAAGGCGCGCCGCTGCGCATCATCGGCGCCAGTTCGTCCGGCTCGCCGGAGGTGTTCTGGATCGCCAAGGCGGATTCGCCGATCAAGTCGGTCGCCGATGCGGCCGGCCGCACCATGAGCTATTCGACTTCCGGCGCGTCCTCGCATATTGCCGTCATGCGGTTCATCGAACAGTTCAAGGTCGCCGCCAAGCCGACGGCAACCGGCAGCGCCAGCGCCACGTTGACCGCGGTGATGACCGGGCAGGTCGACATGGGCTGGGCGGTCGCGCCGTTCGGGCTGAAGGAGATCGCCGACGGCAAGGTTCGCATCATTGCCTACGCCAAGGACATCGAGGCGGTCCGCAAGCAGACCAGCCGCGTGCAGATCGTCAATACGGATGTTCTCACCAGGAAACGCGATCTGATCGATCGCTACGCCAAGGCTTACGATGAAACGCTCGACTGGATGTATTCGAACGAGGATGCGCTCAAGCGCTATCTCGCCTTCTCCGGCTTCGACGAAGCAGCCGTGCGCGAGACCTTGAAGAATTTCATTCCGAAATGGAGCCTGCAGACGCAGTCGGTCAACGGCATCGACGAAGCGATGGAAGACGCGGTGAAATACAAATATCTCACGAAGCCGCTGACGAAGGAGGAATTGGGCGTGCTGATCCAGACGCAGCCTTTCAATAAATAGACTGCGGCCTGACGCCCCCGTCCTTCGAGACGCGCCTTACAGGCGCTCCTCAGAGGGTGTGAATGTTTGGCAATATTGATTTGCACTGACGATTTCAGCGTGATTCCCTTGCGTCAGCGGTTTTGAGGTGACGCGATGGGGAA
>JARHVB010000062.1 GCA_029222685.1 Terripilifer ovatus
ATTCACCGACGGGGTTGAGGTCATCGCCAAGTCGAATGACCGTCAGCCCACAACCGCCGCCGCCTGACCGGCCCCGGCCGTCACCAAAATTTGGCGATAGCTCGATGTCAGAGAGGCGAGACTCTTGTTCAGGGTAACTGCCGCCAACATCCGAGTGATTGCCGGCGAACCAGTATTGCTTCAGCCGGTCGTGACCGTCTATCGGTTCAAAGGGAACGCCGCTTGGAGGCCCCCACCCTACCCGGCTGAAGTCCGCCCGGGTTTCATCAATCGCATTGGCTGACCGTGCAAACTGAACAAAACGGCTCAGCAGCCGGTCGAAGTTGTCGCCCTTCCAAACGGCATAATGAGTTTTGACGTCGTCCTTGTTGGGAAAGTCCATGATCGTCTTTTTCGATCCACGCCACTCATTCCAGATCAGGTAGGCGCCTCCAAGCACCACCAGACCGAGCGTCCAGTACCAGTTCCAGAACGGTGCACCCACCAGGGCCAGGAGCGCCCCTAATACCCAGCCCGAGACTGCAAGCATCACAGCGACCGCGACGGCGATTCCGCCGACGATCAGTAAGCGCTTGAGGCCGCTGGCGCCGAGCGCAGCCACGGTATCGAAGACACCGATAAAATACGGCGCAGCGTTCGAGCGCAGGGCTTCGCCGCTCTCGTGATGCGAACCGTATTTATCGCAGAACCGGCGGGCCTGTTCATCCCGCTCGGCTTCGAAATCGGCACGCGGGTGCCCTGCCCCATGTTCCAGGACAACAGTGACCGCCTCCTCCGCGATGTCACGCGTCGCCTTGCGGAAGCGCGGTAGTGGTCCATGCGGCGTCTTGGTGGGGATACCACACAGGCGGATCAGATTGGCCAGGCTGCGGACCGTGTAAGCTCCACGGCTGAAGCCGACCATAAAAATGCGGTCGCCCGGCTTGTAATGGTTGATCAGAAACTCATAGCAATCCGCGATATTGAGCGTGATGCCGCGGCCCAGGACCGACCCCTTGAGCTTGCGGTAGTTCCGGATAAAGGACGTCGCGCCTGAAACGCCGATATCAGTACCAAGGCCCGCGTCATAAAAGGCGATCTGTTCATTGGGCCGGATGCTGCTGTCCGGCCCGCTTCTGCAGACTCGATACATCTTGTAGACGTTGCTGAGCACCTGTTCGGGGCGGTTGCCCCCGTCCTGGCCGGTGCCGTCAGAAAAGATCACGATGTTCTTCGGCAAATGTTCCTCCCTAACAGCGGAGGCACCTCCTCTGTTAACCGACGCCAATTTCATGTCGGCGTATACTCGATAGGATGCAGTGGGTGCCGCTGATCGTTATGCCGCCTGCACGTGCCAGACAAGCCTTTCTGAACCTCCATCCCATTCTAGTGTAGAAAGCCCGTGTTTTCTGAGCCGAGCCCTTAAAATCTTCGTTCCTAATCAACCCCGGCGACGGATTTGCGAGAGTCTGCCGTGGAGGAGGCGTGTAGGTACTCAGCGGCTAAAAGCACGTCCTAGGCCGGTAACGCCCTGCCTTCGCGCGGGCCGAGATCTTCAATCAGATCGACCGGCTCGGGCGGTGAGCCAGCGGCTGTGATCGGCGAGCCCAAGGTCGGCGGCAGCGGTGATTGCCCGGCGATAATGGACGACACGATCGGTCGGGTCGGACGGTGACGCTGGCGTAGCGGCAGAGCCCGGATGCCGACACTCAGACAGGCCAAGGGTTGTCGTCTTGACGCGTTGACGAGCCCTAGCTTAAGCCCTTATCCGTTGCCGGACTCGCTCATAGAGCTGCACTTCGGCCTTGTGAAGCAATTCGACGACGACCGCGAACGGCTGCCGATCTACATGGCTCGCCCAACCACTCTCGCATCGCACGACAAGGTAATAAGAGTCACCGTAGGCCTCGATTCCACGTTTGAAGGTGATGGTCGCGCATTGCACCGTTCCCTTTTCCCGCGCCTGCGGGCCGGGAGCCAGATTACAATTAAATCGTCCCGCAAGTTCGGGGAATGGGCCATCGTCTCGGTCACGCCTGCGATAGTGATCGAAGATGAGCTCGGGCTCACATCCGCGGACGAGCCGAAAGCTCATTGCAACGCCGGCATAATCATTTCGGGTGTGCCGAACCGGCGGATCGAATGCGAGCGTCACACGAATGCTGCGTTCGCCGTTTCCATCTTGAAACGCTTCCGGAATCGGAATCCGGTAAACAGCAAAATGATCAAGGGCGAGTTCATCTTCGGCGTAGAGACACACACGGGCATCGTCCGAAAAAGCGGCACGCTCGAGATCGACAAGGCCATGACCGACAATTGCACGGGTTGCAACGTCCCCGAATGGTTGGAGCCGCTCGCTCGTGGCCGACTGCGGATTCCGACGAAGCCGGCCATGCATTCCAATCGGAAGCCGGCCACCTATTCCAATATGAAGCCGGCCAGGATTCCGATTTGATGCCGGCCACCCTTGCTT
>JARHVB010000063.1 GCA_029222685.1 Terripilifer ovatus
TGCTCACCATCCTCAACGCCATCATCAGGACGAAACAGTCATGGCAAAACGCTTGACTTCCAACACAGTCGCTGAGGAGGCGCGTAGCGCCGTCTCGAAGGACGGGGGCGTCAGGCGATATCTGCGTGACAGGCGATTAGCGCAAAACCAATGCTTATCGCTGTTGATTATTCGAAGAATAAGCGCACGCATATGCTGCGGCATGACGCCCCCGTCCTTCGAGACGCAACGCAAAGCGTTGCTCCTCAGGATGAGGGCTCCTGAAAATGCTCCAGCGCTTTGACGTTACGACGGAATGCCTGTCTTCAAGGCCGCGTCTGCCCGTTGCCGTGGATGCGATACTTGAACGAGGTCAACTGTTCGAGGCCCACCGGCCCCCGCGCGTGCATGCGCCCGGTGGCGATGCCGATCTCGCCGCCGAAGCCGAACTCGCCGCCGTCGGCGAACTGGGTCGAGGCGTTGTGCAGCACGATGGCGGAATCGACCTCGTGCAGGAACCGCTCCGCCGCCGCCTGGTCATCGGTGATGATGCAATCGGTGTGATGCGAGCCGTAATGCTCGATATGGTTCATTGCCGCATCGAGCCCGTCGACGACCTTGGTGGCGATGATCGCATCGAGATATTCAGTCGACCAGTCGGCCTCGTTCGCCGCGACAACACGCGGATCGGCGGCGCGCGTTGCCTCGTCGCCGCGCACTTCGCAGCCGGCATCGAGCAGCACCTGCACCAGCGGCGCCAGATGCGTGCCGGCCACCGCGCGATCGACGAGCAGGGTCTCAGCCGCGCCGCAGACACCGGTGCGGCGCATCTTGGCGTTGCGCAGCAGCGTCTTCGCCATGTCGAGATCGGCGGCGCGGTCGACATAGACATGCACGATGCCTTCCAGATGCGCGAACACCGGCACCCTTGCCTCATCCTGCACGCGCGCGACGAGCGACTTGCCGCCACGCGGCACGATCACATCGACATTGCCGCCAAGCCCTTTCAGCATCTCGCCGACGGCGGCGCGGTCGGTCGTCGGCACGAGCTGGATCGCCGCTTCCGGCAGGTTGGCGTCGCGCAGGCCCTGCACGAGGCAGGCATGAATGGCGCGCGAGGAATAAAACGAATCCGAGCCGCCGCGCAGGATCGCCGCATTGCCGGCCTTCAGGCACAGCGCGCCCGCATCGGCCGTCACATTCGGCCGGCTCTCGTAAATGACGCCGATGACGCCGAGCGGCGTCGCCACGCGCTCAATCCTGAGGCCGTTCGGCCGCTCGAAGGTCGCCAGCAGCCGGCCGACCGGATCGGGCAGTTCGGCGATTTCATCGATGCCGCGCGCCATCGCCTCGATGCGCTTGGCGTCGAGCAGGAGCCGGTCGAGATTGGCCTTCGAGACGCCGGATTTCTCGGCAGCGGCCATGTCGACCTTGTTGGCGGCGATGATCTTGTCGACATCGGCCCGCACCGCTGCGGCCGCGGCAGTCAGCGCCCGGTTCTTCGCCTGCGGCGAAGCAAGGCCCAGGGCGTGGGCGGACGCGCGGGCAGCCGCGCCGATCTGCGCCATCAAAGTGGCGACGTCGGCAGTCTGGTCAAGCTTTTCAGTCTGAATGGTGGCGGTCATGGGCGTGCCTATATCACCGGCGCCCCGCTCCCGTCACCACCCGAAACCTGCCATCAGTTATGACATCAGCGGCAGCCCGGCTTCCTGCTGTCCTTGTTGGCCGGCGTGAACGGCCCCAAAGTCCTGGCTGCGGTCTCGGCAAACGCCGTATCCAGCACCTTGTCCATGGGCTGGACCTCCGGCAGCGCGCCCTGTTCCACATACCATTTCTGGATATCGTCGAGGGAGGCGGCATTGGCCTTGCCGTCGACGCTGCGGGCGCCCCAGTTATAGGTCTCGAGCGCCTTCACGTCGCGGCCGACACCCGACCGCACGATGCGGTCGGCGATCTCGCTGCGGTTGGGGCCGCCGTGATAGGCGTCGCAATAATCGCGGCCGCCGCGCAGCAGCGCGGTGAAGAAGCCCTGCGCCACCTTCGGGTTCTGCGCCGCCCATTCGGTGTTGTACATGACCACCGACAGCACGAAGGGCTTTGGCGTCACCACATCATCGATGTTCACCCATTGCACGCCGAGCCCCATGGCGGGGATCTCCGTCGACCAGGGCGAGGGCATCGGAAAAGCATCGACGGCCTTGGTCTCGAAGGCCGCCACCATCTGCGGGAAACCGACGGTCTTGACGGTGACATCCTTGAGGCTGACGCCGCCGGTTGCCAGCACTTTCGCGGCTTCGTAGAGCGAGATCGACGTCGGCGCATTGATGCCGAGGATATGGCCCTTGAAATCGGCGATAGTCTTGATCTTGTCCTTCAGATCGGCGCGCAGCACCATCCAGTGGCCGATCGGCGTCGATACATTGTCCATGGCGATACGCACCGGCAGGCCCTGCTTGACGCCGTTGAAAAAGCTGGCGCTGACGCCGCCCTCGACGATCTGCAATTCATTGCGCGCCAGCAGCACGACGAAACTGGCGGAGCCGTCGAGATAGTTCACGTCGACATCGAGACCGGCCTCCTTGAAATAGCCTTTCTCGATGGCCGTGTTGGTGGCGCCGACAATCATCGTGCGCGTCAGGCCGACCTTGATCTTCGTCAGCGGCTTATCCTGGGCCTGCGCCGCAAGCGGCAGAGCCGCCAACAGCGACGCAAGCGCAATCTTCTGCAAAACGCCCATCAACCCCTCCCCTGTTTATTTTGTTCTTGCTTATGCGTGCGCTGCTGCCGGTGACCAATCCTTGCCGGTGGTCGCATCATGGACGAAAATCCATTCGCGGCTGATCGGCGGTGGCGACGGGTGCATCTTGTTGTTGAGATATTGCTGGCGCGCCTGCAGCACCACCTTGCTCGCGCGCGGTTGCCGCTCGCGCTCATAGGCTTTCAGCGCGGCGGTCGGATCATCACGCCCCGCATCGAGATGGCGGGCGAAGGCATAGGCGTCCTCGATGCAGATGGCGGCGCCCTGCGCCAGCGTCGGCATCATCGGATGGGCGGCGTCGCCCAGAAGCGCGATTCGGCCCCGCGTCCATTCGGGAATCGGATCGCGATCGTAGAGGCCCCATTTGTAGACCGTGTCGAACCGGTCCATCAGGTCGAGCAGGCCTTCGTTCCAGCCGGCGAACGTCTCCTTCATCTCCTTGATGGAGCTTGGAACCGTCCAGGATTCTTCCGCCCATTGATCGACGAAATAGCCGGCGAAGAAGTTCAGCACCTTGCCGGCGCGGATCGGATACATGATCACATGGCCGCGCGGCCCGAGGAATCCGAGATATTGCGTACGCGGCGACACCTTGTCCGGCCCGAAGAATTCCGGCGCTTCCTCGATCGGGATCATGCCGCGCCAGCCGATTTGGCCGGTGTAGCGCGGCTTGTCGGTGCCGAACAGGATTTCACGCACCCGCGAGCGGATGCCGTCGGCGCCGATGACCACATCGGCCTCCACCTCGCGCCCGCTCTCGAAGCGCGCCACGGCGCCATCCTTGGTGTTGACGGTGTCCGTGCAGACCTCGCCCAGATGGACGCGCGAGTTCGATACCCGGTCGACCATGAGCTGATAGAGATCGGCGCGATGCGCCATCAGGTATTTGGCGCCGAATTTCTGCTCCGCGCCGAGCACTTCCTTCGCCCGGATCGCGCCATCGTCCCAGTTGAGCGAGAAGAATTCCTTCGCATCATAGGAAAAGTCGTAGAGCGGCTTGGAGAAGCCAAGCGCATTGAGCACTTTCACCGCATTCGGCCCCAGCTGCAGGCCGGCGCCGACCTCCTTCAGTTCGGCCGATTTCTCATAGACGTCGACCTCGAAGCCGCGTTCGCGCAAGGCGCAGGCCGCGGTGAGACCGCCGATGCCGCCGCCGACAATGGCAATGCGTAAAGTGCGAGACACATGTTCCTCCGTTTTGTTGCGGCTTACGCCGATTTGCGCGCACCTTGCCACGATGCGGGGCATCTCGACAATGGTTGGGCCATAGCCCCCGGTTTGCCCAACAGGCGACAACCAATGTCATTCCCGACGCGCGAAGCGCGAGCGGGAAACCAGGTGGCAACGGCATCGATGCTGGACGTCGGCGTCTGCGGCAGGCTGAACCATCAGGTCTGGATCCCCGCTCGCGCTTCGCGCGTCGGGGATGACACCTTCGGGCTTAGTCCACGCCCCGGAACGGAAACAGCGCCCGTATGGCCGGATCGCGCAGCCACAAGCCGCCCCACATGAACAGGCCGAGATAGATGCCAAACAGAATGTGGGAGAACAGCGGGCTGCCGGCGCGAATCTGCGTCGCCATGGCGCCGCCGAACAGGCCCATGAACAATACCGCGCCCAGCACATTGGTGCGCGGATAAAGATAGAGCAGCAGGCAGGTGAGTTCGATGATGCCGATCATCAGCACATAGCCCGGCGGCCAGCCGAGTTCCTTCATCGTCTCCTCGGCAATGGGCAAGCCGAGCAGCTTCGGCGCGACGGACGCGCCGAGGATGAACAGCGCGAAGAGCCCGCTGAGCACGTAGCCCGCCCATGTCATATATTTTGCATTCATATCCTGTCCCCTGCCTATGCCCCGGCCGTTGCCGCTGCTTCCTGGATAAGACGATGGCGATTCGCCAAATCCTACATCAGCCGGATTCTTTTCAGGCCCGATAGGCGCGCAGGAAGAAGATGGCGGTAACGACGCAAGCGAAGAGGATCGTAGCCGCGCGCACGACCGGGGCCGGCAGTTTGCGGGCGAGGTGGGCGCCGCCATAACCGCCCGCCAGCGCGCCGAGGCCGAGCACCAGGGTTTCGGGCCAGTGCACGACCCCGGCGAAGGCGAAGGTCAGCATGGCGACCGTATTCGCCGCCGTGGTCATCAGGGTGCGTGATGGATTGAGGGTCTTGATGTCGGCTGTGTCGAGCAGGCTCCACACCGCCAGCATCATCAGGCCGACGGCGCCGCCGAAATAGCCGCCATAAATGCCGAGGACGAACTGAACCGACAGGACCGTGACGATGCCGGCGGAGAAATGGCGGCGCAGCAACGGCCCGAGTTTCGGCCCGAAGGTCAGAACCAGGGTCGCGACCAGAAGCAGCCACGGCAGCACATGGTCGAACAGGCTCGACGGCGTCCACAGCAGCAGCAGCGCCCCCAGAAAGCCGCCGATCAGCGTCGCCAGCAGGGTCGGCCGCAGCGGCACGCCCGCCACCTGGCCGAGCCCGTCGCGATAGACATAGACGCTAAGCGCGCCGCCCGGCCACAGCGCCACCGTGCTGGAAGCATTCGCCGCAACCGAAGGCACACCCGCCGCGATCAGCGCTGGCAGGCTGACGAAAGAGCCGCCGCCGGCCAGGGCGTTCATGGCGCCGGCCAGAAATCCGGCACCGCAAAGCAGGATCATTTGCATCATGCCCCATCATGAAACTTCATCACGGCCCTCACAATCCGGCATGTCCGATGCTAGCATTCGGATTTTACGAAGGATGCCCATGCGCTTCGATCTCGTCGATCTCCGCCTGTTCGACGCCATCGTCCAGTCCGGCAGCATTTCGAAAGGCGCCGAGGCCGCCCACATGGCGCTCGCCTCGGCCAGCGCACGCGTCAGCGGCATGGAAGCGGCACTCGGCATGCCGCTTCTCGACCGCGGCCGCCGCGGCGTGACGCCGACCGCTGCCGGCCGCACCCTGCTGCATCATGCCCGCGCCATCACGGCGCAGGTGGAGCGCATGCGCGGCGATCTGCGGTCGTTTTCGGACGGCCTGCGGGGAGAAATCCGCATGCTCTCCAACACCGCCGCGCTGGTCGACCTCCTGCCAGCGGCACTCGGCGTATTTCTCGCTGCGCACCCGGGCGTCGATATCGACATCGAGGAACGCACGAGCGCCGAGATCGTGCTGGCGGTGGCCGACGGCCAGGTCGAATTCGGCGTCATCGCCGCCAGCGCCGATCCCGGCCCGCTGGAGGTGCGCCCGCTCGGCATCGACCGGCTGACCGTGATCGTCTCGCGAAGCAATCCGCTCGCCGGCCGGCCCGAGATCGGCTTTTCCGAACTTCTCGACGAGCCTTTCGTCGGCCTCAGCGCCGGCGCCCTGCACGATCATCTGGCGCTGAACGCCGCCCGCATCGGCCGGCGCATCAATTATCGCGTCAGGCTGCGCAGTTTCGAAGCGATCGCAAAACTCGTCGAGGCCGGCATCGGCGTCGGCATCCTGCCGCTCGCGGCGGTCGAACGCCATATCAACCCCGGCCTCACCGTCATCCGGCTGACCGACGGCTGGGCCGACCGCCGGCTCGTCATCTGCGCCCGCTCGTTTGTCGCCCTCACCGCCCATGCCCGTTCGTTCGTCGACGAGATCGCACGGCAAGGCGCTGCATAGATTGACCTTTTAACCAACTTCACAAGTCCGCCAGAAATGGCCGTCCCTTCCCATTGCGTCACACAGCCTGTGCTACGATGACCGTAACCTGTCGCGCGCGGCACCGTTGACCGCATGCACAGCAAACCGGAGGACGCAATGTTTGGACGTCGCACGCTTCTGAAATCTTCCATGGGCGCGGCAGCGCTGACCCTCGGCAGCGCCTGGATGCGCACCGCATCGGCGCAAGCGCCCGCTGCGCCTGCCGTTCCCGCCGCCCCGGCGGCCGCGCCCGCCGGCCCGTTCCACTTGCCAAAACTGGGCTATGCCTATAACGCGCTGGAGCCGCACATCGACGCGCAAACGATGGAGATTCACCACACGCGCCATCACCAGGCCTATGTGAACGCCATCAACGCCGTCGCCGAACGCTGGCCCGAGATCGGCAAGATCCCCATGGAGACGACCTTGCAGGAACTGGGCAAGGTGCCTGAGAAGGAGCGCACCGCCGTGCGCAACAATCTCGGCGGCCACTGGAACCACTCCTTCTTCTGGGAACTGATGACGCCCGGCGGCGCCAAGGAGCCGCAGGACAAATTGCGCTCCGGCATCGACGCCGCCTTTGGCGACGTCGCCAAGATGAAACAGGCCGTCAACGCAGCGGCTGCCTCGCGCTTCGGCTCCGGCTGGGCCTGGCTCATTGTCGACAAGGACGCCAAGCTCGCCGTCGTCACGACCCCCAACCAGGACACACCACTGGAGATGGGCGCCAGAGCCGTCGTGCTCGGCGTCGACGTCTGGGAACACGCCTATTACCTCAAATACCAGAACCGCCGCCCCGACTATCTCGGCGCCTGGTGGAACGTGGTGAACTGGGACAAGGCGATGGAGAACTTCAACAAGGCGAAGGGGTGAGCGCGTAGGACTTGGCAGATCGATAAGGCCTCTGCACCATCCTACGTCCTTCGAGACGCGGGCTACGCCCGCTCCTCAGATACTATGGGACGGTAGGTGGCCAGAAGGTAGGATTGGATTTGCAAAAACGATCCAACCTCGAAAGGACCTCGGCGATGAGCTTTGATCACACT
>JARHVB010000064.1 GCA_029222685.1 Terripilifer ovatus
CACGGCATATCGCTCCTTCGGTGGAGAAGTGGAGGCGTCAAGCACCCCCACGATATGCCGCCTTCCCGATTCCCGCCGTCACCAACTTTCGGCGATAGCTCTTGCAAGAATTCGTGCATCCGCCGCTCAGAGCTAAGAACAGGAAAGCGATCAACCGTCAGGGAGGCATCCATTATGACTGATATGCAACGCGATCCGATCACCATCAATGGCAGACATTGACGCGGACGGGACCTGGTACGCCGGGCGGCGAGTTATTGCGGCGCTACTGGCAACCTATTACGTTGAGCGCGGAGGTACCGCCCAATGGCGCTCCGCAACATGTTCGCATTCTGGGCGAAGACCTGGTTCTCTTTCGAGACGACAGCGGACGCCCGGGCCTGCTCGGCCTCAAATGCGCTCATCGCTGTGCTGACCTGAGCTATGGCCGGGTCGACGGATGTTCACGGGGCCGAGTCGCGGAGTGCCGTGTGATTGAAACCTTGGCGGATCATAGTCTTTGCGTTCACGACCACGCGTGAGAGTTCTTAATGGCAGAAACCCGCCGTTAGGCGGGATTCTCTGTCTCGATGCAACAGCGAATAGATTTCGTCCCTGACAGTAATATAGCCGCCATTGCCTCATTGCGCTAATTCCAGTTGCCGTTTTTACTTGCGCGCTGGTACATGATCCACGGTACGGCATGGCGGCGTGTCCATTCGCCGCAAAGGTCAAGGGAAGGGACCAGGAAGGCCCTGACCTAAGCCAAGGGTGAGGCCACCGATGGTCCTTCGATAGAATTCGTTCCCCACCCTGCCCACAACGCGCTCAAGGCACTCTACGCGCTCCCAATGAGCTTTTAAGGGCTTTCGAGGCAAAACAGACTTTGCCTTCGGGGCCCTATGGAAAAACCGCGTTGCGATTTCGACGTAAATTATGATGATAAGGCCAAGGCCAAGGCTTTATAACGAACCGTATCCTGGATCTCAATGCTTCCGAATGCTGCTTGCGTTTCACGCGCACATCTCGAGAAGTTAGGCACCCTCGCTCGGAGCTGCACCGTCACGGACTTGGCTCAAAAGACGGATTAGCATTTGACGCTCCGCAGGCGATATTTTGTCGGCCAATTTCCGATTGAGGTTGCGCACTACGGGGGCTAGCTCGCCTTGGAGTTGTTTGCCCTTCGGCGTTAATAAAAGTCTGTATTGACGCCGATTGTTTGGATCTCGAACGCGATTTACGAGGTCGTCACGCACCAGGCGGTCAATTGTCCGCGAGACTGTAGCTTCCTCGATTCCGACTCTCCTGCAGAGTTCGTTTTGAGAAATCCCTTCTTCACTCCAGAGGTGAAGCAAAACAGTCCACTGCGCCTGTGCAACCCCATGGTCACGCAGCGCGGCCGTGATTGACCGCGAGAGAATACGCGCGGTGTAAGAGACAACGAACCCCAAAGATTCTTCGATAATGATGTCCGCTTCACCGAGGTCGCCACAGGCGGCCGCGCGCGTCTTGAAGACCCGTAAAGACGCGGATGGCGTCTCTGGAACAGAGAGTTGTTTCGAGCTTTTTGCCATACGACGCTGTCACATGCCCCGGATTGCCATGCAACACTTAGCATGCTAAGAGACATTTAACATAAGTCTAAATGTGATCTGTAGAGGGAGAGGATTGATGACCGACGCGACGGGTCAATCAGTTGTAAGTGATCGCCTCAAACTATTGCCTCAAACGTCTTCCGATAGTTTGATGGGCCAATTGCTCAGGAAGTTTTGGCAACCTGTTACCCGCTCCCAAAACGTCCAAATTCGCAAAGCCATACCCGTCCGGATTTTAGGCGAAACCCTGACGGTCTACCGGGGCGCTAGCGGGAAGCCGTATCTCGTGGCAGGGCATTGCCCTCATCGGCGAACTTTGCTGCACACGGGCTGGGTGGTCTCAGAGACCATCAAATGCATGTACCATGGTTGGCAGTTCAACGGGGCCGGGCAATGCGTCGAACGCCCCGCTGAAGACGCTACGCGCAACGCCTCCGTGCGCATAACCAGCTACCCGTTACACGAATACGCAGGTCTCATTTTCGTTTATATGGGGCCGGGCGATCCACCTGAATTTCAACTGCCTCGCAAGCCGCATTTCGAAGCGCCTGATACGATGCTTTTCGTGCGCGAAGAGACCTGGCCGTGCAATTGGTTTCAGCAGGTCGAAAATTCTCTGGACGCAGTGCATGTGAGTTTTGTGCACCATTGGGGCGAAGTAGGAACGTTTGGCGGCGCGGTGGCGCCGACAATTCCACAGCTCGAATATGAGGAAACCGACGCCGGCATCCGCCAAACCGCGACGCGATCGGCCAATAGCGTTCGCGTCAGCAATTGGACGTTTCCCAATAACAACCACATTATCACGCCGGGCCTGACCCTCGAAGACCCCTGGGTCGACATCGGGATCTGGATGACGCCGCTCGACGACGAACACACAACGCGATTTGTCACCTATGCGATCAAATCAACGACGCCAGAAAACGACAAGCGCATCCGCGACTATTTCGATAAATTCGGCGACTACAATCCGGCCGATCATCACGACGACCTTATCAAACGGGGCATTCTGCCCGACGACGACGTTCTTCAGCTTACAAGCGCGCAGGATTACGTGGCCGCGGTCGGACAAGGGACGATCGCCGATCGATTGAACGAGCGTCTGGGTCAATCCGATCGCGGCATCACGTTTTTGCGCCGCCTTTTCTGGCGGGAAATGGAACTCATCCGCGAGGGCCGGGCGACCAAACCATGGCATCGTCTTAAAGAGGCTCCTGTATTGCCCAAGCAAATCAGGGAAGACGCCCCAGCCGAACAACAAGCCTAACAGTCGAATTTAGGGAGGATAGATCATGCTGCGTAAAGCCTTAAGCTTTGTTGTGGTGGCGTTTGCTTTTTCGATAGGGCTCGGCAATTCATCTCACGCCCAGACGTATCCAACACATGCCATCAATATCGTGGTCCCTTATAATCCGGGGGGCATGCCCGATGTAATGGCCAGGATCGTTGGCCAGAAATTGGCCGAGAATGTAGGGCAACCGGTTGTCATCGAAAATAAACCGGGCGGCGCCGGCATTATTGGCGCGCAATACTTCCTGTCGCGCGCCCTCCCAGACGGCTACACAATATTCCTTCTGGATAATAATACAGCCGCGATCAACGCGGCCGTATATCCGGATCTCCCTTACGATCCGGCCCGCGACTTCATACCCGTGGCCCAGGCGGTCGAGGGGTACGTTTATCTGGTGGCGAACGCCAAGGCAGGCATCAGCACGCTTGATGAGCTGGTGGCTTCCGCAAGAAAAAATCCAGGCAAGCTCAACTACGCCTCGCCGGGAACGGCCACCCTCCATCACCTGGGGATGGAACAACTGGCTCTGATGGCCGGTATCAAACTCGTCCATGTTCCCTACCGCGGCACCGCTCAAGCCACAACCGATCTCTTGAGGGGCGACGTAGCGTTCATGTTCGCAACCCTGGCGTCGGTGTCTCAGCACGTCGAGGAAGGTTCGTTGCGTCTTATTGCGGTTGGAGCACCAAAAAGATCCGCGTTAACGCCTGATGTCCCGACGCTCGATGAATTGGGTCTGAAGGGATTCCTCGCCGGCACAACAATGGGATTTGCGGTCAAGGCCGGCACCCCACCCGAGATTGTCAGCAAATTGAATGCGGAAATCAATAAAGCGCTTAAAGCCCCAAACGTTATTGCAGGCATAGACGTGCTTGGCGTTCGGCCGATTAACACGTCCCCCGAGCAGTTCGGTAATCAGCTTGCCGTAGACCGCACGATGTACCTCAAATTGGTGAAGGACATCAATTTCAAGCTGAACTGATGTGCCTTTCCGTTACCTTCGCTAAGGGCTAATTCAATGGGACGCTTAACAGGCAAAGTTGCAGTTGTATTTGGAGCCGGGCCCAATATAGGCGGCACGATCGCGCACTTTATTGGCCGCGAGGGGGCCAAGGTGGTCGTCGTTGATTTGAATCTTCCGGTGGCGGAGGAAACGGCGCAATTCCTGAAAAGTAGGGGCTATGAATGCACGGCGATGCAAGGCAACGCCGTCAGCGAACCATCTGTAAGTTCGGTCATCGAAAAGACAGTCGCCCATTACGGCCGAGTTGATGCAATCGTAAATATGGCCGGCAAAATCCACTGGGCTCCGGTCACCGAAATGGAGCTTGAGGACTGGACAGCGTCGCTGACCAGCTTCCCCACGGCAGGCATGCTCACGACGAAGCATGCGGCCAGAGCGATGATTAAGGCAGGGCACGGCGGTAGCATTATTCACATCTTGTCGACGGCTGCCCATTTCGGCGAGGCGTCTGGCGCCGCCTATTGCTCGGCCAAAGCCGGATTGCTGAACTTCGCGCGATGCGCCGCTATGGATTTGGCGCATGATCAGATCCGCGTGAACACAATAACACCCTGCTCCATGGAGCATCAGCTGTGGACCTTGATGAAGGACGAGGTTGAAGATCCGAACTTCGTGCCGCCAAACACGCGTTCGTTCTATTCCCGAGACGATTACCTCAAGATGATCCCGCTCGAGCGGTTCTGTCGGCCGTCAGATCTGGCTTGGGCGGCCGTCTTTCTTGCGTCGGATGAATCCACTTTTTTGACTGGGGTAGATATCCCGGTCGACGGAGGGCTGAGGTTTAAATATCCAACCTGGCGCCCAGGCGATCATACCGGTGTGAATATCAGCGATTATCTCAACCAGATAAAAATAACGCGGTACGGCGAAGAAGGGGAGCCCCTACGGGCCGCTCCATCCCAGGCAAAATAGGCGGAAATCATGGATCATGCACCGCAAGTCGCGGCCGAAGGCGTTCGCCAGGCTTGGAAGCGCGCCAATCTTTCTCCACTCTGGGAGAGTGCAACCGCGCATAAGCCTGATGCAGGACCCGCCCAGCCGATGACGTGGCGTTGGACGGACGTCAGGCCCCTCATTGAGCACGCACTGGCAATGAACTCGCCTGCCGCAGTTGAGCGGCGTGTGCTTCTTTTATCCAATCCCGCTGACCCCGAGAGGGACGTAACGATAGGCCCTCTTTGCGTCGCCTTGCAGTCATTGCTGCCCGGCGAAACGGCTCGCCCCCACCGGCATTCGATGAACGCTATCCGTCTTCTTTTAGAAGGAAACGGCGCGGAGACGCTTGTTGATGGGAAACCTTGTCGGATGGAATACGGGGATTTGATCCTGACACCGGGATGGTGTTGGCACGAGCATCGCCATAACGGCTCAGATCCCGTTGTCTGGCTCGATGCTCTTGACGTTCCGCTTCATGAATTTCTGGGAACGACGGCGTTTCAACCAGGCCCCATAAATTCAGAATTGCTCACGCTCGACGATGCAGCTTTCGATGCGGCGGGCATGATTCCACAGACGGTCGCCGGCACTGCACCGCATTCACCGATGTTTAGGTATCCTTTTGCCGATGCTAAACGCTCAGTGCAGCGCGCGCCTGTGCTGCAGGACGGAACGCGGCGGGTGCGCTATTCCAACCCCCAAAATGGCGACAGCGCTATTCCTCTGATGGATTGCTCGTTGATTTCCATCACCCCGCAATCGGGCAAGGTTCCGACGACGACGACCAATTGCCACACCGTATGCTGCGTATTGGAGGGCAGTGGGACCACGTCGATCGGCGACACCACCGTTACGTGGCGAGAACGGGACATCTTCACGATCCCGCCGGGCAACGCCGTCAAGCATGACTCCCAAGACGGCATCCTGTTCACGGTCTCCGATCGTGATCTGCTGTCGCGTCTTGGGCTGCTCAAAGAGGGCAGCAGCGAGCAATCCGCAGTCTACTAGAACACGGCTTAAAAAACGAAAATCGGGGAGGGAATAATGAAAGCATTTTTGAAAGCGGCCCGCACCATACCGATTGTGTTGTGTCTTTGGTCGTCGGCCCGCGGGCGGCGGATTATCCTGACAAAATAATTCACATGGTGATCGCGTTGCCGCCTGGGGGCAGTGCCGATATGATCGGCAGGCATTTCGCAAACCATCTTGCGCAGCGGCTCAAGCAGACCGTTGTTGTCGAAAACCGGCCCGGCGCCGACGCTCTGATCGGTCCTACCTATGTCGCACGATCGAAGCCCGACGGTTACACCCTGTTATTTGTGACGCCTTCGATCCCGACTTTTCGCGCCCTTTTTAAAAACCCGCCGATAGATCCGGAAAAAGACCTGATTGCAATCGGGCAGGTGGTCGAAAGCCCTTATGTGATTGCCGTGCCGGCGACGAGCCCCTTTAAAACTCTGCCGGAGTTTCTTTCCTATGTGCGGCAGAATCCGAACAAGTTGAATGCCGGCGTATTCGCTGCCGGTATCCGCCTCGCAACGGAGACATTCATGAGGGGCTACGGCCTAAAAATGACGGTCGTTGCTTATAAGGGTGAATCGCCCATGGCTTCCGCCCTTATGGACACGGGACGGCCTGGGGAGCGCAGTTAACACTCCCGGTCCGGGCTGGGCGCTATTTTTAGCTGGTGTCACGCCCTCCAAAGGGGCGTTCGTGTTTTCATCGAGTGGGTTCGGTTGAGCGAGAAACTTTTGAAATATGTCTCTATATGTGATAATGTCCTTTATCACATGTAATCATAATATTATGAGCTTATCACGAACGCGAGAAGTCAGCTCAAGCTGACAAGTCTGGGCTCAGTCCCGGGCGGGCCACCCTCACTCCCATGAGGCTATCGGATTCACACATCTTAGAAATCGACTCAGGATCAATCACTTAGATGACCCTCTATCTGGGATGCAATAAGCTTGAAGCGGCAACGGGCAGTATTGAAAAGACTCGCCTTTTCGGACGCGCTTAACGATCCATCTAGAGATGTGTGAATAGGATAGCTCCCATGAGGTCGTAGAAATTCCGAACCCTAAGACCGATGAGGGCAAGGGCCGTCTCCTATATGGCGAATGCCGTTGCTAGTTTGAGATAACCGACTAGCCTGGAATGAGCGCCCGGCCCGGTTGTACTAGGCCGCCCGGGCCACATCGGCGATTTCGTCCAGCACACACAACGCTGAGCTGCCGAGCGCCATAGCCGGCGAGGTTCTCGCGCACAGCGGTCGCCGCGTCGCGCAGCTCCGCCACCGCGGTTTGCATGGCGACCGATTCGCCGGCCTCGTCCCTGCGGCCGAATGCTCGGCGCGCCTTCATGTCGAGAACGAACTGGCTGCGTCCAAACAGACCGTCGAACGCCTCGAACTGCTCGTGAAGGAGTACGAGCGCGCACGTTTCGG
>JARHVB010000065.1 GCA_029222685.1 Terripilifer ovatus
GATCGAAGGCCTGCCGGTGGACGAATAAAGCTCTTCAAACCGCTGGTTCAGCTTCGCCAGTGCCGCATCCGCCAGTCTGCGGATCGCCCTGAGCGGATGATCGGCCGGAATCCGCTTCTCAAGCGGAACATAGCTGAAAAGACTATCTCCGCCACCGCTGCTTCCCCGCATCGCAAATCACTCCGCATGTCCTGCAAAGTGAATCACGAAAAACACCGAAAGGGGAGAGTTTTTCAGCAGCCTGCTAGCGTTCGACCGCCGGGTCTTCGCCATGGCTATGCGATTTGCCCTCGGCCTCCGCGCGCTGCAATTCGGCCTTTTCCTTGCCGTCGAGCGCCTTGGCGGCATCGCGCGCCTTTTCCGCCACCTTGCCGCTCTTCACGAATTTCTCCGTGGCCTCGTTATAGGCGTTCGCGGCGGCGCGGTTGCCTTCGCCCTGGTTTCCGGACATCGAATTTGCGGCCTTGCCGGTCATGAACTGTCTCCTTGATGGAATGCATCGGGGAAACGTCATGCCGACAGGATGGTTCCTGCCGCGGGGGCCGTTCAGGCGCCGGTTTCCGCCTGGTTCATGTCCGCCAAGGTCCGCAAAATCTCGCCGCTGGCGGCGTCGGCCGGGAAAAACGCCTCGATGGCGAGTTCCGACAGGGTTATTTCAAGCGGCGTGCCGAACACGGTGGCCGTGCTGATCATCGACAGTTCGCCCAGCGGCGTCGACATCCGCAGCGGCGTGATCACCAGCGGGCCGTCGTCGAGCCGCACCAGCGGGCGCCGCGGCGCCGGATAGGCGCGCAGTTCCTTGAGCAGGTCGATCAGGCCGGGGTCCGCCGTGGCGTCGATCTGATGGGTGAGGCGGGCGAAAATATGCGCCCGCCATTCGTCGAGATTGAGGATGTTCGGCGCCACGCCGTCGGGATGCAGGCTCAGCCGTAGCACGTTGACGGGCGGCGCGAGCAGGGCGGGCGATGCGCCTTTGAGCAGCGGCGCCACCGCCGCGTTCATGGCCAGCAGGGTCCAGTGCCTGTCGACCGCGAAGGCCGGGTAGGGCTCGTGGCCCTTCAGCACCAGGTCGACGGCGGCACGGGCCGCGGCGAGCTGCGGGTCGTCGAGCCGGCGCTCGGAGAACAGCGGCGCGAAGCCGGCCGAAGCCAGCATGATGTTGCGCTCCCGCAGCGGCACCTCGAGCCGCCGCGCCAGGTTGAGCACCATCTCTCGCGACGGCTGCGAACGGCCGGTCTCGATGAAGCTCAGATGGCGGGTCGAGATCTCGGCGTCGCAGGCGAGATCGAGCTGGCTCATGCGCCGGCGCTGCCGCCAGGTGCGCAGGTGGTCGCCGAAATTGCGGGCGGCGGTGGTGGTCCGGGTATCGCTCATGAGGCCAGTCTACCCGAGCCCGCCCGCCATTCCATTACCTGCGAGGTAATCGACCGGCGGCGCCACTGCGACGATGGTCTCTCCCCAAGGACGACGGTCATCCCGACCGGTCCTGACCCGAAGGAGACGACCATGACCGCATTCAACCAGATCGCTGACCGCTACCTCGCAAGCTGGAACGAAACCGACGCTGCACGCCGGCAAAAGGCACTCGCCGAAGTCTTCGCCGCCGACGCCACCTATGTCGACCCTGTGCTGAACGGCGAGGGCCTCGCCGGCATCGACGCCATGATCGTCTCGGTGCACCAGCGCTTCCCAGGCTTCCGCTTCTCACGGCTCGGCGAAGCCGATGGCCATAACGACAGGGTCCGCTTCTCGTGGGCGCTGGCGAACGGCGACAGCGCCCCGGTCGTCAAGGGCACGGATGTCGCGATTGTCGCCGACGACCGCCTGTCGTCCGTCGTGGGCTTCTTCGATTACGTCGCCAAGAGCTGACATCGCATCCAGTCCTCAACATCAGGAGAAACCTATGTCCATGTTCAAGTCCGAAAACTTCTTGCGCAACATCCTGCTTCTCGATGCCGCGAGCGGCATCATTGGCGGCTTGCTGTTCATCCTCGCCGCCGGCCCAGTGGCCGGGCTGCTGGCGCTGCCCGCCGAATTCCTGCGCGGCGCGGGCGCGGTCCTGCTGCCCTTCGCGGCCTTCGTGCTCTGGGTCGCCACGCGGCAACCCATTCCGGCCAGGGCGGTCTGGATCGTCGTCGGCCTCAACGCCGTGTGGGTCATCGAGAGCATTGCGCTGCTGGTCGGCAGCTGGATTGCGCCCAATGCCGTCGGCACGGCGCTCGTGCTGGGGCAGGCCGCGGCGATCGCGGTGATTGCCGAGCTTGAGATCGTCGGCCTGCGCAGCCGTGGGGCGCAACCGGCGTGAGCCTCGTGCATAGCTGTCAAAGCAAGGGCCGCTGCGGCGGCCCTTGTCATTTTGCGTTCGGTGTTTCTAATGCCGCCTCGACATTGTGAGGAGCAGGCAGATGCAAGAGCTGGTCGCGCGGGCGGAACGGATTTCAAATCTCCTCAAGTCCCGAAAGGAAACCATCGTCATCGCCGAGTCCTCGACCGGCGGCCTCATCTCGGCAGCGCTGCTCAGCATTCCCGGCGCGTCCGCATATTTTCTCGGCGGCGCCGTCGTCTATACCAAGACCGCGCGCAGCGAATTCTTCGCCATCACCGACGAGACGATGAACGGCATGCGCGCCTCGACCGAGCCCTATGCCCGCCTGCTGGCGAATACGGCGCGAACGCGCTTCGGTACAAGCTGGGCCTTGGGCGAGAGCGGCGCCACCGGTCCCGCCGGCAATCGTTATGGCGATGCTTCCGGTCATTGCTGCATCGCCGTCGCCGGTTCGGCTGAACGTGCGATCACGCTCGAGACCGGCGTCGACGACAGATACGCCAACATGTTTGCCTTTGCTGCTGCGGCGCTCGACCTGCTCGAGAGCGTGCTGACCGAAGCCCGCTAGTGTCCTTCAGGGTTTCGACCGCGCGTTGCACGGATACGGTCGGTGTTCGCCCGCTGACTATCCGCACCGTCGTCGATGCTATACCAGTTTACGGGCGACTGTCGCGCAGAGGTTCGGACACAATGAATTGGCGTGAATACTGGAACGGCCCGCATCCGATCTATGTCAACCAGCGCCATCACGAACTGCATTTCCAGCTGATCGCCCGCGACATCGCGGCGCTGTTTCCGTCAGCCCAGGCGGTCGTGCTCGACTATGGTTGCGGCGAGGCCTGGACCGCCGGCGATCTCGCCGCCAAATGCGCAAAACTCTATCTGTTCGATACGGCTGAGACCGTGCGGGCGCAGGTCGCCAAACGCACGGAGGGAAATGCCCGCATCCAGGTTCTGGATGAGCCGGGATTGGCCGCGCTCGATCCACATTCGCTCGACCTGATCGTCGTCAATTCGGTGCTGCAATATCTGTCGCGCCAGGAGTTCGTTGACCTGCTGGCCATGGCGAAGGCGAAACTGAAGCCGGATGGCGCCCTGGCCCTGGGCGATATCATTCCTGAAGATGCGAACGCCCTGTCGGACACTTTGGCCCTGCTGGATTTCGGCCTGAAGGGCGGGTTTCTGTTCGCCGCCCTCGGCGGGCTGGTGCGCACGGCGTTCTCCGACTACCGCAAGCTGCGCGATACGCTGGGCCTTGCCCGCTATTCGCAGGCTGGCCTGCTGGCCATCCTGCGTGAAAATGGTTTTGCCGGCGCAAGGGCGGCCCATAATATCGGCCACAATCAGGGGCGTATGCTGTTCATCGCCAGACCGGCTTGATTCTCCAGCGCTTGCGGCGCGACCGGCCAGCGGCTACGCAGGAAACAGCATGTTTGCACCCGTCATAGCCTATCCCATCATCGATCCGGTTCTGGTATCTGTCGGGCCGATCGCCATTCGCTGGTATGCGCTCGCCTATATTTTCGGGCTCGTGGGTGGCTGGCTCTATGCCCGAAGGCTGGTGTCGCAGGCGCAATTGTGGGGCGGGGTGAAGCGTCCCTCGGTCGCCTCGCTCGACGACCTGCTGGTCTATTGCGCCTTCGGCGTCATTCTCGGCGGCCGCATCGGCTACGTGCTGTTCTATAATCTCGAGCATTTCATGGCCTATCCGGCCGATATCATCGCGGTCTGGAACGGCGGCATGTCGTTCCACGGCGGCCTCGCCGGCGCCGCTTTTGCGATCTGGCTCTATGCCCGCCGCAATGCGGTCGGCGTCCTCAGCGTCACCGATCTGTGTTCGACCGTCGTTCCCATCGGCCTGCTGTTCGGCCGCATCGCCAATTTCATCAAGCCGGAACTCTGGGGCAGGGCGACCGATGTGCCGTGGGCCATGGTGTTTCCCGATGCCGGCCCGATCGCGCGCCATCCCAGCCAGCTCTACGAAGCCGGCCTCGAAGGCCTCGTGCTGCTGGTGATTCTTTACGTGCTGGCCATGCGCGGCGGCTTCCGCAGTCCGGGCTTTCTCACCGGCGTCTTCGGTGTCGGTTACGGCCTGGCGCGTATTTTCTGTGAATTCTTCCGCGAACCCGATCCCCAACTCGGGTTTCTGTTTGGAAATGCGACAATGGGCATGCTCCTGTCGGTGCCGCTGGTGCTGGCGGGGCTGTGGCTGATCGTGCGGGCCCGTCCGCAGGCGCAGGTTGGGGAGGCGCGATGACACCGCTCGCCGAGCATATCCGCCAATTGATCCGCAAGGGCGAGACCGTCTCGCTCGACCGGTTTATGGCTCTGGCTCTCGGCGATCCCGAGTACGGCTATTACATGACGCGCGATCCGTTCGGCGCCGATGGCGATTTTGTCACCGCGCCGGAAATCTCGCAGATGTTCGGCGAATTGCTCGGCCTGTGGGCGGCGGAAGTATGGGCGCTCATGGGCTCGCCCCCGCACATCCAGCTCGTCGAATTCGGACCCGGCCGCGGCACCCTGATGTCGGACGCGCTGCGCGCGCTGCAGGTCGCCGGCAATTTCGCCCAGGCGCTCGACGTCCATCTGATCGAGACCAGCCCTTACCTCGAGGCACAGCAGCGTGAGACCCTGGGCGAAACGCAGTTCAAGGTTTACTGGCATACGTCGCTCGACACCGTGCCCGAAGGACCCTCGATCTTTCTCGCCAACGAATTCTTCGATGCGCTGCCGGTGCGCCATTTCGTCCGCTACAACAAGGCTTGGTTTGAAAAAGTCATCGGCCTGGAAGATGACGGCTCGTTCTATTTCGGCCTTGCAGCAGAGCCGGAACCGACTATCCGGGCGCAAGCGCTGGAAGGCACGGTGCTGGAAATCGGCGCTGCCGCCCATCGCCTGATGGCCGCCCTGGCGCAGCGGCTGCTGAAGCATCCCGGCGCGGCGCTCATCATCGACTACGGGCATGTGCAAACCGATTTCGGCGAGACCCTGCAGGCGCTGAAGAACCATAAGGCGGTCGATCCGCTGGCCGAGCCCGGCGAGGCCGATCTCACGGCCCATGTCGATTTTGCCGCGCTGGCGCGCACGGCGAAAGCCATCGGCGCCGCCGTTGCAGGGCCTGTGCGGCAGGCGGATTTCCTCGCCAAGCTCGGCATCTTCGAGCGCGCCGCCGGGCTCAAGCGTCAGGCGACGCCGCGCCAGGCCATCGAGGTCGACCGCGCCTTGCTGCGCCTGATGTCGACTGCGGGTGAGCCTGGCGCCGGCGGCGTCATGGCGCCGGGGATGGGAGGATTGTTCAAAGTCCTCGCTGTCACCAGCCCCGATCTGCCGCCGCTGCCGGGATTTCAGGAGAAGCCGTGACGAAGCAGCTTCCCGTCGTTCGTTCGCGATTGCTCGAGACCGAGGGGATCGCGCATGCCTTCTTCACCCGCCAGGGCGGCGTCAGCACCGGCATCTATGCGTCGCTGAACGGCGGGGCGGGCTCGCGTGACGACGCCGATGCGGTGGCCGAGAACAAGCGCCGGATGGCGGTGCAGCTTGGCGTTGAGCCGCAGCGCTTTCTCGTGCCCTATCAGATTCATTCGGCGACATCCCTGTCGGTCCACGGACCCTGGCCAGAGGCGGAACGGCCGCGCTGCGACGGGCTCGTCACCGCATCGAAAGATCTGGCGCTTGGCGTCACCGGCGCCGATTGCGGCATCCTGCTGTTCTGCGATCCGCAAGCCAAAGTCGTCGCCGCCGCCCATGCCGGATGGAAAGGCGCCTTCGACGGCGTGCTCGAAGCGACCCTGGCGGGAATGCGCGAGGCCGGCGCCCGGCAAGAGGAAATCCGTGTCGTACTGGGGCCGACGATCGCCGCGGCTTCCTACGAAGTCGGTCCCGAGTTCGTTGCCCGTTTCCGCACCGCCGATAGCGCCAACGCGAAATTCTTCGCACCGTCCGCGCGAAACGGCCACGCCATGTTCGATCTGCCGGCCTATATCGGCGCGCGTCTGGCCCAGGCGGGTGTAAAGAAATTCGAGAATCTCGACCTCGATACCTATGCGGATCCGGAGCGGTTCTTCTCCTACCGCCGCACCACCCACCGCAACGAACCGGACTACGGCCGCCTGATTGCGGCCATCGCACTGGTCTGACGGCGGCATCGGTGTTGGCTGCCTGTTTTTAATTCACGCGATTCAATTGCCATCGGCCGTGATGCCGACTAGCCTTTACCTTAAGAAGTAGTCTTGCTGGAGGGCGCGATCATGAGTGCTGGGCCGACCGAACCGAGGCTGCTGATCCCTGGCCTGCGCCGCTTCTATGATTTCGTCGAACCTCTGACCTGGCCGCTGATCCGCGCCGGCTGCGGCTGGCTGTTTATTGTTCATGGCTGGGGCAAGTGGACGCGCGGCATGGAAGGACAGGCCCAGGTCCTGGCGCGGTCGGGCTGGGACTATGGCCCGTCCCTGTCGGTCGTACTGTTCGCTCTCGAATTCGTCGGCGGCATCTGCCTGCTGCTCGGCCTGATGACCCGTTTCTGGGCCGCCGCGCTGGCGGTGGAGATGGGCGTGCTGACGTTCTATCAATACTGGGGCAACGGCTTTTCCTGGCTCAGGCAGGGCTACGAATTCACCCTTTTGTGGGGCATCGTGTGCCTCGCCATCGCCTTGCGCGGTGGTCGCGAATATTCGCTCGACCGGGCGCTCGGGCGGGAACTCTGACCGGTGATTCAGAACGCGGCGCCGTAGAGCAGGCGCACTTCGTTGCGTTCGAAATTAGTCAGGTCCAGGCGGTTGGGCACCTGATCGCCGCGCCCGAACACCTGTCGGCTCCACACTGCCGATATGAACGAATGCTCGGTCGGCTTGTAATACAGGGTCGGGCCGATCGATATGGAATGGCTCACAAACGCATTGAGAAATGTACCGGACATGGCGCGCGCGTAACGGACTTCGCCGCCCATGAACAGGCTGCCGGCGACGCGCGTCGTCAATCCGGCGGACATGCCCATGGCGGAGGCACGACTCCAGCCGATCGCGCCCGGCACGCGGCTGATGCTTGCTTCATAATTGAAATTGAGCGCCCCGACGACCTTGTCCGCTACCAGTTCCTTGTCGAACAAGGCCGATACCATGGTGCCGAATTCCCGCGTCCGGGCGCCTGTCGCCGCGTCGGTATGTGCCCAGGCGGGCATCGCGCCGATGGTGAGGCCGAATGGCGCGTCGGCTCGGCGCAGGACGCGATATTTCATCTCCAAACTGGCGCCTTCGAAGGCAAATGCGTTGCGGTCGGCGATGCCCGGCACGCCGCCGATATCATGTCTAAGGATGGAAATTCCCGGTGAGATGCGAATGTCGTCTAGAATCGTGAATTTGCCGGAGGTGGCCGTCGAGAACACCGAGTAACGGCCGCTCGTCTTGCCTAGTCGTCCGAAGGTGGAAAGCTCGAATTCGCGGTCGCCTTTCTTGCCGATATCCGAGCCTTCGGTGAAGCCGAACATGTGCTCGGTATCGATGTCGTCCGCCGCTCGCGCGACGTTCTCGATCGGCAGCGGAACCAGGAACAGGGCTGTGAACAGGACATGCTTGGTCATTGTCTTCGGAAGTCCTGAAGAGACGTTTCGGTCAGCGGTGGAAGGCGCGTCGGTTGGGGACTGGTCAACCCATGACGAAATCAGCCAGCAGTTTGACGTTCAGGCCGACGATCAGGATCGCGATCACGACAGCGGCGGCCGATAGCGCCCGCGGTGCCACAAGCTCGCCCAGCATTTTCCGCGATGCGGTGAACCAGACGAGCGGCACGATGGCGAAGGGCAGGGCGAGGCTGAGCGCCACCTGGCTCAACACCAGCAGCTTGCCGGTCAGCGCCTCGCCGGCCCAGATGGTCACGCCGGCCGCCGGGATCAGCGCCAGGCCGCGCGTGATCAGGCGCCTCACTACGGGACTAACCCTGATGTCGACGAAACCTTCCATGACGATCTGGCCGGCGAGCGTCGCGGTGACCGTGGAATTCATGCCGCAGGCGAGCAGGGCGATGCCGAACAGATGCGCGGCCAGGGCCGTCCCCAGCATGGGCGCGATCAGACGATGCGCGTCCTGCAGTTCCGCCACTTCGGTCTGTCCGTTGGCGTGGAAAGCCGCGCCGGCGAGAATGAGGATGGAGCCGTTGATGAGCAGCGCGAAGCACAATGCGATGGTCGAGTCCCAGACGGCGAAGCGGATCGCCTCGCGCTTTTGCGGCGTTGTCGGCCCGATCTGGCGGGTCAGCACGACACCGGAATGCAGGTATAGATTGTGCGGCATGACCGTTGCGCCGAGAATGCCCAGCGCGATGTAGAGCATCTCCGGATTGGTCGCTAGATCGACCGTTGGAATGAGGCCCCTGGCGATCGCCGCGATCGAGGGATGCGCCAGTACCAATTGTCCTGCGAACGCCAGCGCGATGACGATCAGCAGAGCGACGACGAAAGCTTCGAGCTTGCGGAAGCCGAGGTTCTGCAGCGCCAGCACCAGGAATACGTCCAGCGCGGTGATGAGGACGCCGATCGCCATGGGGATGCCGAACAGCAATTGCAGGCCGATGGCCGTGCCGATGACCTCCGCCAGATCAGTCGCCACGATCGCCGCTTCGGCGATGATCCACAGCACGAACGACATGGAGCGCGGGAAACGGCGGCGGCAGGCCTGGGCGAGATCGAGGCCGGTGCCGATCGCCAGCCGCGCCGAAAGCGCCTGAAGAATGATTGCCATGATACTCGACAGCACGGCGACAAAGAGCAGCGCCATGCCGAATTTCGAGCCGCCGGCAATCGCCGTCGCCCAATTGCCCGGGTCCATATAGCCGGTCGCGACCAGATAGCCCGGTCCGACGAATGCCAGGAAACGCCGTATGGCTGAGCCTGAAACCGCGACGCTGGCGTGCGATTCCGACAATGAAGGCCGCACCATGAAGCCGTTGTGGCGTGCGCGGACGTTCTGGTCGATGTTCTCGGCAGTCGACATAGGCCCTCTATCCAGCAATCTCATGCCCTCAATGTAGCACAGGCTACAAATCGAATGCAATGCTAGGATAGATAGGGCCTGCACAAAATTCGTGTAGGGGCTGCGCCACGGTTTTCCGCTCCGCTGGAACGGAAAAACGCACGTCTGGTTTCTGGAAAAGCGCGAGCTCATGCGAGCGGGTGTGTGCTTCGTGTGAGGATGTGCCGCGTCGCATCAAATGTTGCGTGAATGCAACAGGCTGGAAATGATTGCATCTCCGACGCCAAACGCCCCGAAAGGCGCCGCGTTTGTGCCATAAACCAGACGCTAAACAGATGCTTCTAAAGTGTCGGCGAAAGCGAAGGCCTGTCAGATCATTGAAGCCGTCGAGTTGACGGATGACGCCAGCCACTGCGTGCAAGACCAGTGCGTGCAAGACTTGGGTACAAGACTTGGGCATGAAAGTAAGGCCTGGGCGTGAAAGTATAAACCGGACGAGGTTATGAGTTGATAGACGCGCGTGGGTTCGACAAGGCAAAGCTGCCTAGCCGGCATGTTACTGAAGGGCCCGCCCGCGCCCCGCATCGCTCGTATCTCTATGCGATGGGCCTCACCCGCGACCAGATTCATCAACCGCTCGTCGGCGTTGTCTCGGCATGGAACGAAGCTGCGCCGTGCAATATCGCGCTGATGCGCCAGGCCCAGGCCGTCAAGAAGGGCGTCGCCTCCGCTGGTGGTACGCCGCGCGAGTTCTGCACGATCACCGTCACCGACGGCATCGCCATGGGTCATCAGGGCATGAAGGCTTCGCTGGTGTCGCGCGAGGTCATCGCCGATTCAGTTGAATTGACGATGCGTGGCCATTGCTACGATGCGATGGTGGGTCTTGCCGGCTGCGACAAATCCCTGCCGGGCATGATGATGGCGATGGTCCGCCTCAATGTGCCGTCGATCTTCATCTATGGCGGGTCGATTCTTCCAGGCACCTTCCGTGGCCAGCCGGTCACCATCCAGGATCTCTTTGAAGCGGTGGGCAAGCATATGGTCGGCGAGATGACCGACGCCGATCTCGACGAACTCGAGATGGTCGCCTGTCCGTCGGCCGGCGCCTGCGGCGCACAGTTCACCGCCAACACGATGGCGACCGTCTCCGAAGCGATCGGCCTCGCGCTGCCATACTCGGCCGGCGCGCCGGCGCCTTACGAGATCCGCGACCGGTTCTGCATGACCGCCGGCGAGATGATCATGGAATTGATCAGGACCAATCTTCGGCCGCGCGACATCGTCACGCGCAAGGCGCTCGAGAACGCAGCCACCGTCGTGGCGGCGTCGGGCGGCTCGACCAATGCGGCTTTGCATCTGCCCGCCATCGCCCACGAATGCGGCATCAAGTTCGATCTGTTCGATGTCGCCGAAATTTTTCATCGCACGCCCTACATCGCCGACCTTAAGCCGGGCGGAAAATACGTCGCCAAGGACATGTTTGAAGTCGGCGGAATCCCTTTGATGATGAAGAGCTTGCTCGATCATGGCTTCCTGCATGGCGATTGCATCACCGTAACCGGCCGCACAATCGCCGAAAATCTGGCGAAGGTTAAGTGGAACGACGACCAGGACGTGATCTATCCGGCAGACAGGCCGATTACGGTCACAGGTGGCGTCGTTGGCCTGCGCGGCAACCTCGCGCCCGAAGGCGCGATTGTGAAAGTTGCGGGCATGCCGGCGCAGAAGCAGCGCTTCCGCGGCCCGGCGCGTGTGTTTGATACCGAGGAGGCCTGTTTCGCAGCGGTCTCCCAGCGCCAGTACAAGGAGGGCGACGTGCTCGTCATCCGTTACGAAGGTCCCAAGGGTGGGCCCGGCATGCGGGAAATGCTGGCGACCACCGCCGCGCTTTACGGCCAGGGCATGGGCGACAAGGTCGCACTGATCACCGACGGCCGCTTCTCCGGTGCGACGCGCGGCTTCTGCGTCGGCCATGTCGGTCCCGAAGCGGCAGTGGGCGGTCCCATCGCCTTGCTGAAAGACGGCGACATCATCGTCCTCGACGCCATCGACGGCATGCTCTCCGTCGAACTC
Source organism: Terripilifer ovatus (assembly GCA_029222685.1). Lineage (GTDB taxonomy): Bacteria > Pseudomonadota > Alphaproteobacteria > Rhizobiales > Beijerinckiaceae > Terripilifer > Terripilifer ovatus. The sequence goes on from JARHVB010000065.1 coordinate 11,368, forward strand.
GGCGACGCGGAACTCGAAACCCGCCGCAAGGCATGGCAACCGCGAACGACCGTCGAGTTCGGCTCGGGAACGATCTGGAAATATGCGCAAACAGTTGGCAATGCACGAGATGGGGCCGTCACCCATCCAGGGGCAAGAAAAGAGACGCACGTCTATGCGGATATCTGACACCATGCCCCGCGTAACGCAGCAAATCTCGCTTTTCTGCGTCGCCGTCGCGATATGCGGTTGCACTGCTGTCTCGCCGGCTCTGGCGCTCGACAGTCAGCCGACGCCGCCGGGATCGGCCAGCGCGGCCCTGCCGCTGTTCAAGGATCCTTCCGCCGCTTTGCGTGAAGGCCTGGCCGGCTATCGCGCCGGCAATTTCGATGCCTCCGTCCAGGCGCTCCAATATGCCGCCCAGGGCGGACAATCGCTGGCGCAATGGAAGCTCGGCCAGATGTATGCCACCGGTGACGGCGTGCCCCACGACGACGTCAAGGCCTTCCAGTATTACTCGCAGATCGTCGCCTCCTATGACGAGGATGCCGCCGACCCGCGCCAGTTCCCGGTCATCGCCAGCGCCTTTGTTTCGGTCGGCGTCTACAATCTTCACGGCATCAGCAATTCGTCGGTGAAGCGCAATCCGCGCCGCGCCTTCCAGATGTTCCATTACGCCGCGACGAATTTCGGCGACGCCAACGCCCAGTACAATCTCGCCCGCATGTATCTCGACGGCGACGGCGTCGACCAGGACGCCCGCCAGGCAACCCGCTGGCTCAGCAATGCCGCCGACAAGAACCACATGGAAGCCCAGGCGCTGCTCGGCAACATGCTGTTCCAGGGCCTGAACGGCCTGCCACGCCAGCGCCATCGCGGCCTGATGTACCTGACCCTTGCCCGGGAAGCCGCCGGCGACCGGCCGCAGAACAGCTGGATCGTCGATCTCTACGACCAGGCGATCCGCAATTCCGACGACTTCGACAAGCAGGCCGCGCGCATCGAGCTCAGCCGCCAGTTGAACAAGCGTCCGCGATAAAATTATAGAAATTCAAGAGCCTCCGGGAAGTTTCTTCGTTTCCACTTCAATATGGCCGCCGCGCGCCCGCAGCCGCCTGTAGAAGTCGGCATAGCGGGCTCCGTCGCGGGTTTGTACCGCCGTTCCGATCTTGGCTTCGGCATCGCCCGCTCTCGCACCGATCGCATCCAGCACTTGCCGATGCAGCGCGCAGAACGTCTCGAAATCCGGGTCTGCCCCGGATAGCGCGCCGTGCAGGGCGAAGATCTGCATTTCCGCTGATTTTCCACGTACGGAAATCGCGCCAAGCTCCACAAATACATGTTTTTTCGCCGCCCGCCTGGTGGTCTCGGCGGCAATGATGGGAACGCCCCATTCCTTTGTTGCTGCTTCCAGCCGCGCCGCCACGTTCACCGGATCGCCGACGACCGAATAGTCGAAGCGCTGGTCCGAGCCCATGTTGCCGACGAAGGCGCTGCCGGTGTTGAGGCCGATGCCGATGGCCAGCGGCGTATGCGGTCGGCCGGCGGCCTCCGCGACGCGGCGCAGGCCGGCGTCGATGGCCGGAACCGCGGCAAGCATGGTCAGCGCGGCCGCGCAGGCATGGTCGGCATGATCGCTGACGTCGAGCGGCGCGTTCCAGAACGCCATCAGCCCGTCGCCGATGTATTTGTCGATCGTGCCGCGCTCGGCCAGCACGGCGGCGGTCAGGGGTGTATGCAGCGCGTTGAGAAACTGCACGACGCCGGCGGCGTTGAGCGCCTCGGACCGGGCGGTGAAATTGCGCGCGTCGGAAAACAGGATCGAGACGTCGCGGGTCTCGCCGCCGAGCCGCAGCCGCGACGGATCGGCGGCAAGCTGCTCGACGACGCTGGGGCTCAGATAGCGCTGGAAGGCGCCGCGCACGAAGCGCTTTTCCTGTTCGCTCTGGCGGTAGACGACGAAGGTCATGCACAGATAGGTCGCCACCCATGAGACGCCGGGAATGACCGGATCGAACAGCAGGTCGCGGTGCAGAAACATGTACCAGGACGCGAACAACCCGCCGCCGATCATAACCACGGCGGCGAGCGCCGCGATCGTCGGCGGCAGCCGCCAGGCCAGCCAGGCGATCAGCAGGCCGCCCAGCGTCAGGAGGACGGCTTCCGCGCCGAGCGCCCAGTCGGGCCGCGCCAGCCGCGCGCCCGAGACCGCATGTTCGATCAGTTCGGCGTGGATTTCGACGCCGGCCACCGCGCTGTCGAGCGGCGTCGAGCGCAGGTCGGAGAGGCCGGCGGCGCTCGAGCCGATCAGGATGATCCGGCCATCGATCTCGTCACGGTCGACCTCGCCGGCGAGAATCTTCCACACCGGCAGGATGCGTCCCGGCTGCGACCCGGCGAAACGGATGCGCACCGCGCCGTCACGCTCGGTCGGGATCTCGGCATCGCCGATCTTCACGGCGATCACCGAGCTGACGCCGCCGAAATTGGTTTCGCCCGAGGCATTGCTCGCCTTGATGATCGGCGTATCGGTCCGGAAGGCAACCCGCAGTGCCTCGGCGGCAAAGGACGGCACGAGAACCTTGTCGGGACCGCCGCCGGCGGCAAACACCAGCGGTACTCGGCGCAGGATGAGATCGATATCGGGGACATAGTTGATCGCACCCATGCCGGCGGCCGCATCGCGCAGATGCTCCAATGGCAGAATCATCCCGCTGAAAAACGGCAGGACCGGTGTGGGGTCGTCGCCCAGTTTCACGAACTGGGTCTTCATCGGCACGATCGGGCTTGCCGGGCGGTTCGACAGCGCCAGGCCGATGACGACCGGATTGCCGCGGAAAGCCGCTTCCAGCGGGTCGGTGGTGAGCTTGCCGCTATCGGCGAGTGCTTTCGTCAGCGCCTGCTTCTCAGGCGAATCCGGCAGTTGCGCGAGGATTTCCGCCGGCGCCAGGCGGTCGGGCTCCGAGAACAGGCTGTCGAAGGCGACGACCGCCGCGCCGTTTTCCAGCAGCCGCGCCGTCAGTTCCGCCAGCCGCTGCCGCGGCCACGGCCATTGGCCCAGTTTGGCCAGCGAGGTATCGTCGATGTCGGCGACACGCACCGGCAGGTCCGGGGTCCAGGGGCGGGGGGCGAGACGCTGAAACTCGTCGAAGACGATGTTCCTGATCCGCTCGACCGGCCGCGAGCCGTTGAGCAGCACGGCGACGAAGAGGCCGACAAGGATCGGCAACACCGCGGCGATCAGGCGATGCAACGTGCCGCCGCGCGTGGCCCTGAAACCGGAAGACGGCTTTGGCTGTTTCGGGGCGATTGGCTTTCCGTCTGCCTTTCCGTCTGCCAAAACGTCCCCCAGGCCAAATCTAATCCAGATCGATGCGCACCGGCACATGATCCGACGGCTTCTCCCAGCCGCGGACATGCTGGTCGACGACCACCGATTGCAGCCGGTCGGCGGCCTGCGGCGACAGCAGCAGATGGTCGATACGGATGCCGTTGTTGCGCTGCCAGGCGCCGGCCTGGTAGTCCCAGAAGGTGTAGACGCCGGCCGCGTCGGTGGTGGCGCGCAGGGCGTCGGTCAGCCCGAGATTGAGGAGACGGCGGAAGGCATCCCGCGTCTGCGGCAGGAACAGCGCATCATTGCGCCAGGCGTCCGGATCCTTGGCGTCGCGCGGGTCGGGAATGACGTTGTAATCGCCCGCCAGCACCAGCGGTTCCTCCAGCGCCAGCAGGCCGCGCGTATGGCGCAGAAGCCGGTCGATCCAGGCGAGCTTATAGGCATATTTGTCGGTGCCGACCGGATTGCCGTTGGGCAGATAGATCGAGGCGACGCGCACCACGCCGGCGCCATGGGGCACAACGGCTTCCACGTAGCGCGCCTGGACGTCATCGTCGTCGCCGGGCAGGCCATAGGTGACCTCGGCCGGGGTTCTGGACAGGACCGCCACGCCGTTGAACGTCTTCTGGCCGAGCATGTAGGTGTTGTAGCCGACCGCCTCGACCTCGGCGCGCGGAAACGCATCCTCGGTGCATTTCAGTTCCTGCAGGCAGAGCAGGTCCGGTTCGGCCTCGCGCAAATAGCGCAACAGATGTTCGAGGCGCTGACGCACCGAATTGACGTTCCAGGTCGCGATCCGCAAATTCGATTCCTAAGTTTCAGCCAGCTCCGGCCAGTCTTGTAGCCTGTCTTGGCCGGGCTTTCAGCCCCAGCGGCGATGCGCCCACATCCAATCTTGCGGGCGGGCGCGGATCATGTCCTCGAACGCCTTGTGCAGGTTGGCGGTGGCCGCGGCAATATCCGCGTCGATGTCATCGGTTTTCGGCACCGCCACCGGCACAAGTTCGGCGCGGAAACGGACGCCGGGCTCGCGGATGATGTTGCCGGCGAATAGCGGAATGTCGAACCGCCGCGCGATCACCGCCGGAAACGGCGACGTCGGCGCGGGACGGCCGAAAAACGGCACCGGAATTCCCCTGTTGTCCCGCAGATCGCCCATGGTGGCAACGGCCCCCCTGCGGCGCACGTGGCGGATGATCCGGCGCACCGCATCGTCGCTCTTGGCGAACAGCCCGCCGGGATAGGATTTCGTCCGCAGCTCCCGCACATAGGCATCGACCAGGGGATTCTTGATGCGCTGATAGACGCCTGCGGGCATGGCGCCGGCCAGGACGATACTGGCGCCGCCCAGTTCCCAATTGCCCTGGTGCGCCGCCACCGCGACGAAGCAACGGTCGGCCGGCAGCATTGGCTTGAAACCGTCGCCCAGCACAATGCGGTTCGATGCGGCGATCTCGTCGAGGTGAAACGTCTCGGCGAACACGCGGCCCAGCATCTCCCACATGCCTTTGGCGATAGCCTGCAATTCCTCCGGGCTTTTGTCGGGGAAAGCCAGCGCCAGATGGGTCAGCGCCCGCTGATGGCGGCCAGAGAGGGGGGCGAACATTCGCCAGCCCCAACCCATGGCGTTGGAGGCGGTCTCGACCGGCAGCGCCCGCACCAGCTTGGCCAGGGCGAGAAAAACGGCATATTCGATCTTGTGTTTCAGGCTCGCCGGGGCGGGCTGCATGCGGGGGTGACGCCGGGTTGGAGGGACCGCGCCGGGCGGCGCGTTGACTTGATCAGGGCAAATCCATAACGGTGACCGGAATCCTGTACAACTGGCATCGTCGCGCAGGGGTGTCGCGGAGCTCGCGGCCCACCGTTTTCGTTGCGCCATCCGGCTTGAGCATGGTTTTAGAATTACGGCGAGGCCCGTCTTGCATCCGCGATTGACGTCCGTAGCCTTGCCCATTGCCGGCTTCGTCCTGCTGGTGGCCGTTGGCGCCGTCGCGCCCCGGCTGGCCGATGTGCTCAACCTCGCGCTGCCGTTCTTCGGGCTGATCCTGGTCGGCTATATCTGCGGGCGCTTGTGGGATATCCCCGAATCGGGCCTCGCCTGGATGAACGCCTTCATCGTCTACGTGGCGCTGCCGGCGCTGTTCTACAATCTCATCGCCGCCACCCCGATCGGCGAACTGGCCAACTGGCGCTTCATCCTCATCACCACGAGCTGCACGGCGCTGGCCTATGCCTACGGCTTCGGCGTCGGCTGGTTCGCCAGCGGCGGACAGTTGGAACAGGCGACCATCCAGGGCGTTGCCGGCGGCTATTCCAACGTCGGCTATATGGGGCCGGGCCTGACGCTCGCGGCGCTCGGTCCGCAGTCGGTGGTGCCGACGGCGCTGATCTTCGTCTTCGACAGCACGCTGTTCTTCACGCTCGTGCCGATCCTGATGAGCCTGTCGGCAGGCAACAAGGCGAGCGCGGGCGAGACGGCGAGACTGGTCGCCTGGCGCGTGCTGACCCATCCGTTCAATATCGCGACCGGCCTTGCCATCGCCTCGGCGGCGACGCAGATCCATCCGCCCGTGCCGGTCGAGAAACTGCTGACCTATTTGCAGAACGCCGCCGCGCCGTGCGCGCTGTTCGTGATGGGGGTTACGGTGGCGCAGCGTCCCATCAGCCGCATCTATCCGGAAATGCCGGTCCTGCTGCTGGTGAAACTCATCCTCCATCCGCTCATGGTGTGGGTGGCGATGTCGCTGCTGGGTGATTTCGGCAGAGTCTGGACATTCACGGCGGTGCTGATGGCGGCACTGCCGCCGGCGCTGAACGTGTTCGTGATGGCAAGCCAGTACAACGTCTATGTCGAGCGCGCGTCGAGCATCATCATGGCGGGCACGATCATCTCCGTCGTCACCGTGACCGGGCTGCTGTTTCTGATCGCGGTGGGCGGGGTGTCCTACAGGTTGTTCGGCAACTGATGTTTGCCCTGACGCATCACTTGCGGTGCACCCAGCTGCGGCAGCACGCCTTCGCGCATCATCGCGCGGCGCAGCGGCGGCACGGCTGAGAGCGCCAGCATGCCGGCGCCGCGCATGAGATCGACCGGCAGGAAGCCGGTCAGCAGCGAGCGGTCGAGAATATCCACTGCGATCTGCCGCGAGCCGACGTCGGCGCGCCGCGCCCGCTCATAGGCCGCGAGCATGGCGGCATCGCCGGCGTCGAGCGGCTTCGACGTCTCCAGGCATTCGGCAAGATGCGCCACATCGCGCAGGCCGAGGTTGAGCCCCTGCGCGCCGATCGGCGGAAATACATGGGCGGCTTCGCCGACCAGCGCCAGGCGCTGGGCCGTCATCGCACGCGCCGACAGGCCTTCGATGGGGATGAACGCGCCGGCGCGCTCGAGGCTGATCGCGCCCAGCAGGAAATGGCTCTGCCGTTCGATGGCGCCGGTCAGCTTCTCCGGCGCCAGCGCCTTGAGGCGCTTGGCGCTGTGCGGATGCATCATCCAGACGAGGCTCGAACGATGAGCCGCGTCGGCAGTGCCGGGCAGGGGCACCAGGGTGAATGGGCCTTCGCGCGTGTGGAACTCGGTCGAGACGCCGTTGTGCGGCTGCCGGTGCGACAGGATCGCGGTGAAGGCCACCTGCGGATACGACCACGCGCGGGTCTTGATGCCGGCCGCCTCGCGGGCGGGCGAGGAGCGCCCGTCCGCCGCCACCACGAGTTTCGCTTTGATCCTGGTGTCGCGCGACAGACGGCCTGTCACGCCGTCGTCCTCGAAGGCGTAGCCGGTGACAAGCTCCTCGTTGCGCCGGGCCGCTGGCTCGTTTGCCAGCGCCGCTTCGAGGGCTGCAACCAGGGCCGCATTCTCGACGTTGAAGCCGAATTGTTCGAGGCCGATTTCCTCGGCCTTGAAGTCGGTTGGACCGACGCCAAACAGCGAGCCGGTGTCGTCGACGATGCGCATGACCGTCAAGGGTGCGGCGACGGGCGCCAGCGCGTCCCAGACGCCCAGCCGCTGCAGAAACCGCACCGAACCGTCGAACAGGGCGACCGTCCGCGCCGTAGGTCGTGCATCCGCAGGCCCGGCGACGAGAACCCGTCTGCCGGCCCGCGCCAGGCTCAACCCGGCGCAAAGCCCGGCCGGGCCGGCGCCGGCGACGAGGATGTCGGTTTCGACTGCGTCAGACATGCTGACGCCCCCGTCCTTCGAGACGCGGGCTGCGCCCGCTCCTCAGGATGAGGGCTTCTTTGCAAATGGCAGCGCACCAACAGGAGCCCTCATCCCGAGGAGTGCCCGAAGGGCGCGTCTCGAAGGACGGGGGCGATGGCTGCAGCGTTTCAGCGTTTTCCATCCCCCTGATTTAGAGCTCCGGACGCCGCTTGGCGAGGCCCCGCACTGACGCAGGCGGTCAGTCCTCCTTGAAACCGTAATCGGGAATACCCTGTTCGTTGCCGTAATATTTATAGGGCAGGAACTTGCCGGACATGCCGATCTTGACCCGGTCTCCCTTCGGATTGGGCTCGCGCTCGAATTCGATATTGAAATCGATGGCCGACATGATGCCGTCGCCGAATTCCTCCTCGATCAGCGCTTTCCAGGCCGGGGCGTTGACCATCACCATTTCATAGAAGCGGTAGATCAGGGGATCGGTCGGCGGCATCGGCGTGCCGGTGCCGCGATAAGGCACCTCATTGAGCATGCGCTTCTCGGTTTCGCTGAGGCCGAACAGGACCGCCGCCTTCTCGGCCAGCGGCTTGACCAGTTTCATCTGGCCGAGCAGGGCGCCGATGACCAGCACTTCCGACATGCCGCCGATTTCGGTGGTGATGTGTTTCCACGTCCAGCCCTTCTCGCGCTTGATGTCGAGGATCTTCTCGGTAAGTTCTTCGCGTTTCATCCTGGTGCTCCCTGTTGATGGAGGCTGCGACAAAGCAAAACTCGGGCCCGTTGCCCGCTTGCGTCGGGCATCAAACCACAGCAATTTGCCCGCGTCGGATTCTATCACCAGCCATCCCGCGAGGATCATGTCCCAACCCGCCGTCTCGCCGCGCGCACTTGCTTGGCTGGTGCATCTGTTCACCGCGTCCGGCGCGGCGGTCGGGCTTCTGGCGCTGGAGCGGGCGATCAGCCAGGATTTTGTCTGGACGTTCGTCTGGCTGGCGGTGGCGCTTGTCATCGACGGCATCGACGGTACGCTGGCACGCGCTTTCGGCGTGCGCGAAAGTCTCCCCTATGTGGATGGCGACCTGCTCGATCTCGTCGTCGATTTTCTGACCTATGTGATCGTCCCGATGGTCGCCTTTGTGCATGCCGGGCTGATGGCGCGTGAATTTGCCCTGACGCTCGCGGCGATCGTCGTCACCGCCTCGGCGCTCTATTTCGCCGACACGCGGATGAAGACCGAAGACAACTGGTTTCGCGGCTTTCCGACTTTGTGGAACGTGCTGGTATTCTATCTGCTGGTATTCCGGCCATCGCCCGCATTGACCGCCGGCATTGTCATAATTGCCGGCATCGCCATGTTTCTGCCGATCGTTTTCGTGCATCCGATGCGGGTGGCGCGGCTGAAATGGTTGACAGGCGCGGTCCTGGCGGTCTGGACGTGCAGTGTGGGGGCGGAATTGTGGACTGGCTTCGCCGGTCCAGGGTGGAGCCGCGCCGTACTGCTGATCACCGCCGCCTATATCGTTCTATTGCCGCTGGCGCGCGGCTCGATCTGGGCCGCGAAAGCGCGCTGACCTTCACGCGCGCAGCTTTTAATTCCAGATCGCCCGGAGTAGGTTTGGGCAATGGAACAGATCACAGAACCAACCTCTCATCCCCGCCAGGCGCAGATGTTTCCGGTCCTGTCTGCAGCCGACATCGAGCGTGTTCGCCGCTTCGGCACGGCGATCGCTTACAAAGCCGGAGATCGCGTGGTCGAGGCGGGCGACGTGTCGCCCGGCCTGATTGTCATCCTTTCCGGACAGATCGAAATCAGCCAGACGGCATGGCACGACGGGCCTGGCCAGCACATCGTCACTCATCAGCCCGGCGAGTTCATGGGCGAATTGGCCCAGCTCTCCGATCGTCCATCTCTCGTGAATGCGAAGGCGGCCACGGACGTGGATGCGCTTGTGATCGTGTCAGGCCGCTTGCGCGACCTCATGGTGCAGGAAGCCAATCTTGGCGAGCGTGTCATGCGCGCTTTGATCCTGCGCCGTGTCAGCCTGCTCGAAACCGAAGGCAATGGCCCCATCATCATCGGCCGGCACACCAGCGGCGATGTCCTGCGCCTGCAGGGATTTCTCACCCGCAATGGCCAGCCGCACAAAGTCCTCGATCCCGATCAGGATTCTTGCGCAGGCGTCTTGATCCAGCGCTTCAAGATTGACGAACATCACCTGCCGATCGTCCTCTGTCACGATGGTGAGCTGTTGCGTAACCCGGCCGAGAACGATCTGGCGCGCTGCCTCGGCATGGTGGGACCGATCGATGCGACGAAGCTCTATGACGTGGCGATCGTCGGCGCCGGCCCCGCCGGCCTCGCTGCGGCCGTCTATGCCGCGTCCGAGGGCCTGTCGGCGATCGTGCTGGATTGCCGCGCTTTCGGCGGCCAGGCGGGCGCCTCCGCGCGCATCGAAAATTACCTCGGCTTTCCGACGGGAATTTCCGGAATGGCCCTGATGGCGCGCGCCTACAACCAGGCGCAGAAATTCGGCGTGGAAATGGCCATCCCCGACGAGGCAAGTTGCCTCGGTTTGACGAACGAAGAGCGGCAATTCCTCTTGAGCGTCGGCGAAAACGAGAACGTCCGCACCCGCGCCGTCGTCGTGGCGAGCGGCGCCAGCTACCGGCGGCTGAACGTCTCGAACCTGGCGGAGTTCGAAGGGTCGTCGGTGCATTACTGGGCGTCGCCGATCGAGGGCAGGCTGTGCGCGGGCCAGGAGGTCGCGCTGGTCGGCGCCGGCAACTCGGCCGGGCAGGCGGCTGTCTATCTCGCAAGCCAGGTCAAGAAGGTCTGGATGATCGTGCGCGGCGGCAGCCTTGAGGCCACCATGTCGCGCTATCTCATCGAACGCATCAACGCCCAGCCGAATATCGAGGTCGTCCTGGAAACCGAGATCGTCGTGCTCGAAGGCGAGAACGGCGATCTGCGCAACATAACCCTGCGTCACCGCAAGACCGGCGAAACGGCCGTACACGCGGTCCGTCACGTCTTCCTGTTCATCGGCGCTGACCCCAACACGGATTGGCTGGCGGGCTCCGGCGTCGACCTTGACCCGAAAGGCTTCATCCGTACCGGCGAGAATGGCCGCGCCGCGCTGGAGACGTGCCGCGCCGGGGTCTTCGCCATCGGCGACGTCAGGGCGGGGTCGGTGAAACGCGTGGGCGCCGCGATCGGCGAGGGCGCTCAGGTCGTGGCCGCCCTGCATGCCTATCTGGCGCAACCCGCGCCTGCGGTTGCAAGAACCGCAAGCCAAGCGGCTGCAGCGGGAGCGCAATAATGGCGGATGAATGCCCGCATACGGGAACGATCCGCACCGTCACGCCAAGCGCCAGGGGCTGCGAGGAATGCCTGAAGACCGGATCGACGTGGGTGCATCTGCGCCTGTGCCGGACCTGCGGCCATGTCGGCTGCTGCGACCAGTCTCCCAACCGCCATGCGACGAAGCACTTTTACGCCACGAACCATCCCGTCATCGAAGGCTACGATCCGCCTGAAGGCTGGGGCTGGTGTTACGTCGACGAAGTGTTTCTCGATCTGGGCGACGACACCACGCCGCAGATCGGTCCGATCCCGCGCTATTTCTGACCGGGCCCTTCGGTCGCCGGTCGCGCTCCTGCACACAAGCGGCGCATGTTGCGGCTCGCAAACAGGAGGATGCAATGTTACGCGGAGCAGTTACATTGCACTGGAGTCGCCTGGAAATGCCAAGGAGCGTCAGATGAGCAAGGCCGTGGTCGTCCACGAATATGGTGGATCCGAAGTGATGAAGATCGAGGAGGTCGAGGTCGGCAAGCCCGGTCCTGGCCAGGTCAAGGTGCGCAACCGCGCCGTCGGCCTCAACTTCATCGACACCTATTTCCGCTCCGGCCTCTATAAGGCGCCGGCGCTGCCGTTCATTCCAGGCAACGAAGCCGCCGGCGAGATCCTCGAACTCGGCAAGGGCGTGCGCGGTTTCAAGGTCGGCGACCGCGTCGGCTATGTCTCGGCGCTGGGCAGCTACGCGCAGGAGCGCCTTGTCGACGCGCGCATCCTGGTCAAACTGCCGAAATCAATTTCCTATGAGACGGCGGCGGGGATGATGCTGAAAGGCCTGACCGCGCAATACCTGCTGCGCCAGTTGTTTCGGGTCAAGAAGGGCCACACGATCCTCGTTCATGCGGCGGCGGGCGGCATGGGCCAGTTGCTGTGCCAGTGGGGCAAGTCGCTCGGCGCCACCGTGATCGGCACGGCCGGCTCGAAGAAGAAAGCCGAACTGGCGAAGAAGGCCGGCGCCAAATACACGATCCTCTACAACGACGAGAATTTTGCCGACAAGGTGCGCGAGATCACCAAGGGCAAACTGTGCGACGTCGTCTACGACGGCATCGGCAAGGCGACGTTTCCCGCCTCGCTCGACTGCCTGAAGAAGCGCGGCATGTTCGCCTCCTTCGGCTCCGCCTCCGGACCGATCGAGGCCTTCAACATCGGCCTGCTGGTGCAGAAGGGCTCGCTGTTCGCCACAAGGCCGACATTGAACGATTATGCCGACACGCCGGCCAATCTGAACGCCATGGCGCGGGATCTCTTCAGCGTCGTATCGAAGGGCAAGGTCAAAATCCCGGTCAACAAACGCTTCAAAATGCAGGACGTGATCGAGGCGCACAAGGCGCTCGAAGGCCGGCAGACGACGGGATCGACGATTTTGATTCCGTGATCACACAGCAATGCCATGCAGATCGTACGCATCCGAGCGTTCGATCTTCACGCTGACGATGTCGCCGACCCGCAGCGGCCGGCGCGAGGCGACATACACCTTGCCGTCGATCTCGGGCGCATCGGCCTTGGAGCGGCCCGACGCTACCGTTGGGCCGGCTTCATCGATGATGACCTGCAGCCGTTTGCCGACTTTGTTCTTCAGAATGCGCGCGCTGATCGCCTGCTGCTTTTCCATCAGCCTGCGATAGCGCCGCTCCTTCTCCTCGGCAGGCACTTCGGGCAGGCCGAGATCGTTGGAGGTCGCGCCGCTGACGGGCTCGTATTTGAAGGCGCCGACTCTTTCGAGTTTGGCTTCGCCGAGCCAGTCGAGCAGCATCTCGAAATCTTCTTCGGTCTCGCCCGGGAAGCCGACGATGAAGGTCGAGCGGATAGCAAGATCGGGGGCGATCTCGCGCCACCTGACGATGCGCTCCAGGGTCTTGTCCTGATTGCCCGGCCGCTTCATCGCTTTCAGCACGCGCGGCGAGGCGTGCTGGAACGGAATGTCGAGATAGGGCAGCACCAGGCCTTCAGCCATCAGTTCGATGACATCGTCCACATGCGGATAGGGATAGACGTAATGCAGGCGCACCCAGGCGCCCAGCGAGCCGAGTTCGCGCGACAGATCGAGAAAGCGCGCCCGTACGCTGCGGTCGTTCCACATACTCTCGGCATATTTCACATCGACGCCATAGGCGGACGTATCCTGCGAGATGACGAGCAGTTCCTTCACGCCGGCCTGGACCAGTTTTTCCGCTTCACGCAGCACGTCGGCGGCGGAGCGCGACACCAGCCTGCCGCGCAGCTTAGGGATGATGCAGAAGCTGCAGGTGTTGTTGCAGCCTTCCGATATTTTCAGATAGGCGTAATGGCGCGGCGTCAGCTTGATGCCTTGCGGCGGCACCAGATCGGTGAACGGATCATGGGCGGGCGGGGCGGCCTGATGCACCGCCTGCATGACGCTTTCATAGGCCTGCGGTCCGCTGATCGAAAACACGTTCGGATATTTGGCGTTGATCGCGTCAGGCTCGGCGCCCATGCAGCCGGTGACGATGACCTTGCCGTTTTCACCGAGCGCCTTGCCGATCGCCTCGAGCGATTCCGCCTTGGCTGAATCGAGAAAGCCGCAGGTGTTGACGACAACGGCATCGGCCCCCGCATGGCTCTTGGTGAGTTCATAGCCCTCGGCGCGCAGGCGCGAGATGATGCGCTCCGAATCCACCAGCGCCTTCGGGCAGCCGAGTGAAACGAAGGAAATTTTCGGGGACGGGCGGGCGAGGGTCTCTGTCGGCGTCTCTGTCATGGGCCTTCGCTTGCCACGCATGGCGTGCGGAAAGCAAGCCCATGGTTCAAACCCCTGTCCGTTCAACGACCTGGAAAAGCGAAAAACCCGGCGATGAAGCCGGGTTTCGCGATATTTCCTTTCAAACAGACCCGTTGGATCTGTAAGAGGCGTCTCAGTATTTGGCCAGGACGGCGTTGTTCGAACCGCCGAACCGGTAGTTCAGGCCGGCGCGGACAACATGCATCCGGTCCTCGTTCTTGTTGACGTAGTAGTAGGTTGGGTTGGCGGCGTTCACCAGGAACTGCGATCCATGGTCCATGTTGACGTAAAGGTACTCGGCCTTGGCGCTCAGGTTGTTCGTGAAGGCGTATTCGAGACCGCCGCCGACCGCCCAGCCGAGGGTCTTGTTGCCGCCGGTTGACAGGAACGCGCCGCCTGTCGGGGCGCCAGCCGTCGAGAACTGCGCCGAGCTGCTCGAGCCGGTGCCCGAGTAGGCAAGACCGCCAGTCAAGTAGGGCATGGCGCGATCAAGCGCGATACCGATGCGCGGACGCAGGGTTGCGAACCATTCGTTGCGATTTTGGCCGGAATAAGAAAAGCCGTCCGCGCCCGTGAACGGGCCGGCGCCGGCCAGCGCCGGGAATGTCGAAGTGAAGGCGCCGCTGCGATTGCGGTTGCGATAATTGACGTCGCCTTCGATGCCGAGCACGAGGCTGTTGCTCAACTGATAGTTGTAGCCGGCCTGGAAACCGCCAGTGAAATTCGTGCCGCTCTTCTGACCAAAGCCAGACACAGCGGGCAGCGCGGCCGGCGGAAAGGCGGCGGGGTTCAGGAAGTCGCCCCCCGGTGCGATGGCATTGCTCGTGCCGCTGGCGATCGCGGCGCCGGCGTTCACGCCGACGTAAAAACCGGTCCAGTCCATCACGCTCGGCGAATACACCACCGACGGGCTGTAGGGCTGAGTACGGCGCGGCAGGTCTGCAGCGTTCGCGCCGGCGCAGGCCAGAACGGAAAGAGCGACACTCGACAAGAACACATTACGCATACTCGATACCCCATGCACTTCGGCGCGAAACGCGCGCCGTCCACCAAACTGCCTTCTGACAAGGCTCGTGGGCTCAGAGGTAGAACTGCAAGGGTTACCAGTTCCTTAACTGGTATAGGGGGATTGAAGACTTAGCGTAAACGCGCGGTTAACGATGCGCGTCCGCCAAACGACGTCAGTCGAGCGTCACGACGCCTTCGGCAATGTTGACGCGCAGAGTAAACGTGCCCTCGCTGCGTCTCCACGGGGCGATCCGTCCGGTCCGGAAGCCGGCGCGTACATAAGCATCTTCATCAACGATTGCCTGGGCTTCGGCGCGTGATTGAACACGAAGGATGAACATGCCACCGCCGTTCGGACGGTTGTCTTCATCGAGAAAAGGCCCGGCCGCCAGCAGGCGGCCGTCTTTCTCCAGCGCCTTCACGCCGGCGATATGGGCTTCATGCGCCGCGCGCCGGTCGCCGGGCTTATCGGTCGGTTCCCAGAAGACGATGAAGTAGACCCGTCCGGCCAGAGCCGAACGGGTGACAGGTGCTGCGTCCGCCATCAGCTCGCGAGTTTCTGCGAGATGACGTCGTCGCAGGTGGTGTCGGATGCGGCGTTGCGTTCGGCGACCGCCTTGCCCGACATGGCGCGGACGGCGGCGGCCGAAGGAACGGTCTTGTTGCCGGCCCAGGCGCAGGGGCGCAGCGGCTTGGCGCTCCAGAAGTCGGCGAAATGCTCCTGATAGGTGTCGTCCACCTGATCCACCTCGGTCGTATATTCCGTCGAGAAGCCATTCGGATCGACGAAGTAGGCGAAGATGTTCTGGCCCGGCCCGGCATGACGGCCGACGCCCCAGCCGATCTCGTGGCCCGCCAGTCTGACACGGCCGGTTCCCTGCATCAGGCCTTCGTAATTGTGCATTTCATAGGCCATGTGATTGAGGGAGGGCCCGCCGTGCTTGGCGATCGCGATCGAATGGTGATTCACCGAGCAGCGGATAAAGCTCATGATTTCGGTCGTATCGGAATGTTTGAAGCCCAGCGTGTTGAGGTAGAAGCGCATTTCCTTCTGGGTGTCTTCCGAATTCAGCACCACATGGTTGATGCGCCACGGCCGCGATATATCCAGCGACGTCACCGCGTGCACATCGAGATTGCTCGACACACGCATCATATGTCCGTCCGGCGTGTTGACCTCGAACCCATAGCCGCCGCCGTCGGCGGCAGGCAGGGCATGCGGCGTCGAAACGACCGTGGCGCCGCTGGCCAGCGCCTTGGCGTGCAGGGCATCGACGGAGGCCTTGTCGTCGGCGGCGAAATTGACGCAGACGAGGCCCGCCTTCGGCCGCTCGTGCAGCGTCAGCACATGATGTTCGGGACCGGTAGCGCGGAGCTGCATCTTGTTGCCGTCGCGCGACACTTCCTCCAGCGCCCAGGCTTTACGGTAGTATTCGGCGCTCTCGTTCAGGTCGTAGACGGCCACTTCGAGGCCGCGCAGGCCCGTTACTCTCGGATTTGCCATGATGTTTCCCCTACCGTCCATATTTTGATCTGTCGTGGCGATCCTAGCCGCAATTCAATGTTTTGGCATCCAGGATTTTAGGGGCTTTGAGAGCCTGGCGATGACCTGGCGCGGAGGCCGGCATCGTCGCGCTGGAGGAGGATTTATGCGTCTCCGGCATGGAATTTATACGAAGCGAGCGTTTCCAAGGTTCACGGCAGGCCGCTAGCTTTGCCCGGGTTGCAGGACTGGCGAAAGCGTTTTCCGATCCGCTTGGATCGGAAAGACGCGTCTGGCCTTTTGAGGAGGGGCGTTGATGGTGGAAGTTGGTGCGCAATGTCCCGTTCATTTCGTAGGCTCGGTTCCCTTGGGCAGCATCGCGGAAGTTCTGACGACGATTTCTTCGGCCGCGGCGGGCGCGCATGTCTCCCGCCTGCCGGATGGCGAACTCGGCGGCAAGAAAGGATATGTCAGCAACCAGCGCGCCACCTTTGAACGGCTCGATGCTTTCCAGCCCGGTGCGCAACGCTCCGATTGGCGGAGGCTGAACAGCGGAATTCAGCAGTTCGCCCTGAAGTCCCTGAAAGAGGTGCCGACGGTAGCGGATGTAGGTGAACTGGGGCACGCCCGCTGGGCGATGGAGGCTTACCAGACCTTTCGCGACCTGAAACAGAGAGGCTTTGTGCGCGAGGAGACCCGCCTGAAGATGGCCCTGCCGTCCGCCTACGGCGTGCTCAGCTTTTTCGTCGATCGCGAGAGCGTTCCGGCGCTGCTGCCCACTTTCATAGCGGCCATCGGCGCGGAGATCGACAGAATCGCCGAGGAGATCCCGCACGACCAGATCGCCATCCAGATCGATGCGTCGATGGAGTTCGAGGCGCTGGCCAGTGGCGATGCGCGCTTCCTGCCGATCAGCGTCGCCGAGGCGGCGGGGCAGCTGGCGCAATTGGGCGCGACTGTCGCGACCGATATCGAGCTCGGCTTCCATTGCTGTTACGGCAACATGAACCTCAAGCACTATGTCGAGCCGAAGGATACCGGAGACATGGTGGCGGTGATGAACGCCGTCTGCTCCGGCCTGGGGCGGCCGATGGCCTTCGTGCATATGCCGGTGCCGATCGACCGGTCGGATGACGCCTATTTCGAGGCTCTGAAAGACTTCAGGCCGGGCTCCGGCACGGAACTCTTCCTTGGCCTGGTGCACGACGTCGACGGGCTGAAGGGCTCGCTGGCCCGGGCAGCGGCGGCGCGGCGCGCCTGCGAACGCTTTGGCGTCGGCACCGAATGCGGTCTCAACCACCGCAGCCGCGACAATGTCCTGCAGATCATCACTCTGCTGGGGGAGGTTGCCGACGCGCTGTCGCCCGACATGGCGAGCGCAAGCCGTTAGTCAGCAAAGCCATTCCAGGGAGACACTCATGGCGTTCGAATTCAGGCGCGTGGTGACCGGCCACGACGAACAGGGCCTTGCCGTCGTCAAGGCCGATGAAGTGGTGGCGTCAGAGCCGCGGCGTCCCGGATATGATGCCGCGGTCGCCTGGTGCACCGACAGCCTGCCGGTGAACAACAACGAGGATGTCTATTCCGCCGGCCGTCCCGGTCTTAAGGGCAGCCGCGTGCTGCTGCGGGTGGGCGAAATGCGGCCGGGAGCCTCCGCACCGGTCATGCATCGGACCGAGACTTTGGACTACGCGATCATCGTTTCAGGCGAAATGGAAATGCTTCTCGATAGCGGCGAGGTCGTCCGGCATCTGAAGGCCGGCGACATCGTCGTTCAGCGCGGCACCAACCACGCCTGGCGGGCGGTCGGCGACGAGGTGGTGAAAGTTCTGTTTGTCCTGATCGATGCTGAACCGGCCCATGTGGCCGGCAAGCGGCTCGGCGATTTCCTCGACAATTTCGGACCAGGCGTCACGCCGATGCCGTCGGCATGATCATCCTTTCCGCGGCAACGGTGGCAACGGCTATGGGAAGACGCGCCGATGGCTGATGCCGATCGCCCAGGGATGATCATCGATGTCCATGCGCATCACGCGCCGCCGGGTCTGGGCCGCCGTTCCGATCCAAGCCAGGTCTTGACGCAGCCGCAGCAAGAGCCGTTCGAGGCCAGATTGGCCCGCATGGCCGAAGCCGGCGTCGGGCTGCAGGTTTTGTCGTCCACGACCCCCACTTATCTGGCAGATGCGGCCGAGGCGGTGGAGCGGGTGCGGATCGTCAACGACGAACTTGCGGCGCGCTGCCGGCAAGATCCGGAGCGCTTCCGGTTCTGGGCCTCCTTGCCGTTGCCGCACGTCGACGAGGCCCTGGCGGAAATGCAGCGTGTCCTGGGCCATCCGGGCGCAGCCGGGATCATGCTCGGCTGCTCATGCCAGGGCGGATCGATCGCCCGCGAGGCTTTCGATCCGATCTACGCCGAGATGGAACGGCGGCGGGGCGTGATTTTCCTGCATCCGGTCCAGAACGGCCTCGCGTCGCCGCTGATCAATGATCTCGGGCTCACGGTTTGCGCCGGCGCCTCCATGGAGGACTCCGTCGCCGCGCTGCACCTGATCGCCCGCCAGGTGCCGCAACGGTTTCCCTCCATACGTTTCATTGTTCCGCATTTCGGCGGCATCCTGCCGATGCTGCTCAACCGGCTTGACGGCCAGATGCCGCGCCCGCCCGGAGCCGCCGCCCCCAGCGCGGTCGCGCGACAGTTCTTCTACGATACGGTGGGGTGGGGCTCGAAGGCGGCGTTGATCGCAGCGCTCGAAGCCTTCGGCGACAAACAGATTGTTGCCGGAAGCGACTACCCGATCCTGCTGTCGTGGGAAAGCTACGCTCAGACGTTCAGGCATATTTCGCAATCCGGCCTGCCCGCCGGTGCCATCGAGAATATCCTGTTTAACAACGCAAAATCATTGTTGCATGTGGATGCGGTCGAACAGGCTCCGTGGCCGCCGAGTTGAATCGAAATCCCTGTCAGGCGACTATCCGGGGACATGGCACCGGATAGGCGAAGGGCTCTTCGATGGAACTGCGGCAGATTCGTACCTTCAATCAGGTCGCCCGGCTGCAGAGCTTCAGCGCCGCCGCCGAGGCTCTCAACCTCGCGCAGTCAGCCGTCAGTCGGCAGGTGCGGGCGCTGGAGGAGGAGTTTCAGACCCAGCTCATTTTCCGCACGACCCGGAGGGTCGTGTTGACCGAGGCCGGTCAATTGATGCTGGCCAAAGGCGGTGAAATCCTGGCCTTGGCCGACCAGTTGAAGGAAGCCATCATTCAGGCGCCAGGCAGCGCCCGCGGAACCGTGACCGTCGGCATCCCGCCGTCGTTAACAGGTTTCTTCGCCACGCCTTTGCTGGAGGAATGCCGGCAGTTTTTTCCCGATATCGATGTCCACGTCGAGGAAGGACTTCCCACATTGGTGGAAGAATGGCTGGCCGTCGGGCGCATCGATCTCGGCATCGTGTCCGACAAGGGAACCAAGTCCAGGTTTGCCGGCATTTCGCTCGGCCAAGAGGAATTCGTCCTGGTCAGCGATCCGCGACAAATCGAAAGCCAACCGGAATTCGTTCCGGCAGTAGATTTGCCGGCCCTGAACATCATTGTCGGTCGCGGCTATCGGGAGCTGATCGATCCCGCCCTGGCCGATCACGGCCTGAAGATCGACTACGCGCGCGTCGTCGACAATATCCAGATGATCCGCGAAATGCTTGCGCGCGGCCCGTTGCATACGATCCTGAGCGAGGAGATCGTCCGCCGCTGGGCCGCGGAAGGCAATCTGCAGATCAGCCGCATTCGCGAGCCCGTCCTCATCCGTAAACTGGTGCTCGCCGACAATCCCCAACGACCGAACACGCCGGCCATGCGCGCTGTGCGGGGATTGTTGACGGGGTGGGCGCGCAGCCATCTCTAACAGGCACCGCGCTGCGCGATTTATGCCCGGCACGCATCAAATATATAACAACAAAGCTTTTCCCAATTGGCTGAGCCGCCATTACCAAAGTCCGACAACAGCTATCGGGAGGGCTATCAATGTGGTCGACACCAATCGCATTGATGAAGTCAGAAGTTAGATGAGCTCCGCGCCTCGTTCCTCCGCGGCGGAGGAAGCCGCCGAGCCGGCCGGCAACATCTGGGCGTGGTGGCTCGCGATCCTGTTGGCGCTGTACTATGCGCTATCGGTTGTCGACCGCGTCATCGTCGTCCACATGGTCGATCTCATCAAGCGCGACCTTTCGATCACGGACTTCCAGCTCAGTCTTGTCTTCGGCCCGGCCTTCGGCATCACCTACGCGGTCTTTTCCTACCCCTGGGGCTGGGCGGCCGATCGCTTCCAGCGCCGCTGGATCATGTTCCTTGCGGTCGCCGCCTGGTCGTTGGCCACGGTGGGAACCGGCTTTGCACGATCCTTCGAAGAGCTGGTCGCCTGGCGTGTGCTGCTCGGCGTCGCCGAGGCGGCGATCGCGCCCACGGCGCTTTCCATGCTGGCCGACCGGCTCCCCGCCGATCGCCTGGCGACCGCGCTCGGCATTTATAACACGGGTCCGAAAACCGGGGCCACGCTTGCCTATGTTCTGGCCGGCCTCGCCATCGCCTGGGCGACCACGATCGCCGCCGGCGACACACCGTTTTTCGGCGGCCGGAAAACCTGGCAATTGGTGATGTTCATGATCGGCGCGCCCGGCATGGTGATGGCGTTCCTGATCTGGACGGTGAAGGAACCGTCGCGGCGGGGCAGCCAGGTCACTCAAGCCACGGTGGTGGGCGCAGATGCCACCTTCCTTGCATTCCTGCGCGCCAATGCTCGCCTGGTCATCCCGTTCGTTGCGGCGTTCTCTCTGGCGGGCGCGGCTGCTCTTGCCCTGACGACGTGGACACCCGCCTTTATCGTTCGAACCTATGGCTGGAGCCCGATTCAATACGGGCCCTGGATGGGTGCGGTGTCGGCCGTTGGCGGCTTCAGCGTCGTCATCAAAGGGGCTGTGGTCGACTGGATTTACAGCCGCGGCCATCGCGATGCCGCCATGCAGTTTTACACATGGCTTCTGTTTCTCTTCCTGCCCCTCGGCGGACTGTCGTTCTTCGCACCTAACCCTTACGTGTTCTTTGTCTGCTTCCTGTTTCTCAGTGCGATCGCAGTCTCGGGGTTCCTGTATGCGATGGCGTCCATCCACCTGTTCACGCCCCAGCAGTTTCGCGGCCAGATGCTGGGGCTGCTCATGGTTGTCTACCCCCTGGTTTCCAGCCTTTTTGGTCCGACGCTGACCGCCGGCCTGACGGACTTCGTATTTCAGGACCAGGCGAAGCTTGGCTGGTCGCTAGCCATCGTGACGACGGGTTGCATGGCCGCAACGCTGATTTTGCTTCGATATGTGTTGCGCTTGCTGGCCCGCACGGCCAGGAACGATATCAAGGGCGATATCGAGGGCGATGCGAAAACCGCGATCGAGGTGGTCTCATCGCCGGGCCGCGTCGTCTAGTCTAGCGTATCTCGCCAAAAATCCGATACCGGTTTTCGCAGAAACGACGCGATATCAAAGGAACTTCGAGAGCCGGCGATTCCGAAGGAACGCATGGGCTTGGTTTCGCCGCGTGTCGCTCCCCGGCTGGACGGTCAATTCGGATCGGGCGGGTCCCGAGATAACGGCGGTGCTATCGCTCCGTCGAAAAGCTAGGTACTGTCTGCATTTGCGGGGACAGTTTCCCATTGCATTCACGAGGCGTTCGATGACCGGTTCGACAGTCAGACTTATGCGTAGCGCCAGCATTGCAGCGTTTTTTCATTTTGCCGCCGCGCCGGCGGCGGGCCTGGGGCTGGCCGTCGTCTGTGCCGCACAGGCGCAGGCGCAAACCGATACAACTGCCAATGTTGTCCTCGAAAACCAGACGATGGACAACGGCGAGAAGGGGAGCTTTGTCTTTCCGCGCATCGAATTCAACGGCACCAATCTGACGCGCGATGAGGTGGCGAAGCTCTTCACCGCCGGTACGCCGAAAGAAGACGCAGTCGCCATCGTTTCGAAAATGACGGCGGCCCGCGTCGCCATTCCGACGGCCGTCCTGAACGGCAAGGATGCCAAGATCACCCTGGCCAATATCGTCATGACCAACATCGACAAGGGCCAGGTCGGGCAGCTCACGATGGGCGGGGTGGACGGATCGTTCACCACCGACGACGGCCAGATTGCAGCGATAAAATCAGGCGGCTTGCAGATCGACGGCGCCAATTACAGCGGCATGTTGCAGGCCGTGAAGGACGGCGAACTCGCCAATGGCACGTCGCGCTTCTCCAAATTCGTCTGGCAAGGCCTTGAAATCAATGTGCCCGACAAGGATGTGCCGGCGGCGGCGCCGGGCGGCAATCTGATCAAGTTCCGCCTTGGCTCGATAACGATCGACGCCACTTACGATAACGACATTCCCCTGAAAGTGGCGGGCAGCGTCGCCAATCTGCTGATCGAGCCGCCGAGATCGTCCGACGGCGCCAAGCAACTCGCCAGTGTCGGCTATGACAAGCTCGACCTCGGGTTCACCTTCGCCGGCAGCTACGATCCCGCCAGCAAGGTCTATGCGCTGAGCGATCTGACTTTGCGCGGTGTCGATGCCGGTTCGCTGGGTCTCAAAGCCCAGCTCGACGGCGTCGAGAAAGTCGTGCTGTCGGGTCCGCAGGCGGCCCGCATGATCGGCCTGTTCGGCGCCGGCGTCGCCGGCGTGGAACTGCGTTTCGTCAATGCCGGCCTGGTCGAAAAATCCCTGAACTATTTCGCCAAGCAGCAGGGCAAATCGCCGGAAGCGTTGCGCGAGGAAGCCCGCGGAATGGCGACGCAGGTCATTCCGGTGATGCTGGGGGGTGACGCCAGTTCGCTGCGCATCGCCGAAGCCGTCAGCAGGTTCCTCGCCGATCCGAAGGGATTGACCATTACGGCAAAATCCAAGGGCGGCTCGCTCGGTTTCATCGAACTGATGAGCATTCGCGATCCTGCTTCGCTCCTCGCCAAGGCCGACGTTCAGGTGACGGCTGACGGCGCGCCGGCCGCTGCTCCAGCGCCCGCGGCTCCGGCCGCTCCCGCCGCGCGGCCGCCGTCGCCGCAGGCCTCTGCCGGCGGCATCGCCGGTGCTGCAGGGGCGGGGGCTGCTTCCCAGGCCGCGAAACCCGCCGCGCCCGCGGCTATGCCGACGCAGCGCCTGACGGGCCTTGCCGCCTGGAACGCCCTCGTCGGCAATTCGATCTCCGGCAAGAACGAGGACGGCGATCCGCTGACCGAATATTACATGCGCAACGGCACCGTGAAGCAGCTCGCCGATGATGAGACGGCCACCGGCAAATGGACGGTGCGGGGCGAGAAGGTCTGCTTCAAATATCCCGATGAAGACGAGGACTGCTACCGCATCACCGTCGACGGCGACATCGCCACCTTCTCCGAAGACGACGGCTCGGGCCGCCGCTACCAGATCCTACGGGGCAATCCGAAGAAGCTGTGATCACCTGCGCTGTTTGGCTTCAACCTCGGTGTGTCATTCCCGCCAAGCGAAGCGCAGAGCGGGAATCCAGAGGCAACGTGACGGATCAACGTATCCCCTTTGACTCCTGGATTCCCGCTCGCGCCTTCGTGTGCGGTTCCATGACATACCTGACACTTGTTCCATGACATGCCTGACACTCATGCCGCAAGGCATGGGAGGTTGGGATG
>JARHVB010000066.1 GCA_029222685.1 Terripilifer ovatus
GAATGCTCGGCGCGCCTTCATGTCGAGAACGAACTGGCTGCGTCCAAACAGACCGTCGAACGCCTCGAACTGCTCGTGAAGGAGTACGAGCGCGCACGTTTCGGCAAACGCTCGGAGAAGTTCAATCCCGATCAGATGCAACTGGTTCTCGAAGACATCGAGATTGCCATCGCCGAAGTCCAGGAGCGCCAGGACGATCGTGCGCGCCGCGCCGGCACGGCGCCGTCCAGCCGCCGGACCGGCCGCGCTGCCCGTGCCTTTCCCGCGCACCTGCCGCGCATCGAGCAGGTGATCGAACCCGAGAACCTCGAGTGTCCCTGCGGCTGCGGCCGGATGGTCCAGATCGGCGAGGATCGCTCCCGCCGTCTCGATGTCGTGGCCGCCCAGTATCGGGTGATCGAGACGGTGCGACCGCGCTACGCCTGCGCAAAGGGCTGCGCCCGTGTTGCTCAGGCGCCGGCGCCCGCCCATCTGGTCGAGGGTGGCATCCCCACCGAGGCGCTGCTGGCACAGGTGGCGGTCGCCAAGTTCAGCGAGCACATGCCACTCTATCGTCAGTCGCAGGTTCTGGCCCGGCATGGCATCTTCATCGATCGCGCCGTTCTGGCAGACTGGATGGGAACGGTCGCCTTCCACCTCGCGCCGCTGGTCGAGCGCATGAGCGTCGTGATGAAGCAATCGGGCCGCTTGTTCATGGACGAGACCAGGGCGCCCGTGCTCGATCCGGGCCGGGGCCGAACGAAGACCGGTTATCTGTGGGCTGTCCTGCGCGACGATCGCGGCCACGGCGGCGCTGATCCACCAATCGTGGTCTACCACTACGCGCCAGGACGCAGTGGCAAACATGCCGAGCATATCCTCGACGGCTTCGACGGCATCCTTCAGGTCGATGGATACCAAGGCTATCACAGGCTCGCACGACTCGAGCGTCAAGGCGGCGCGCCGCTGCGGCTGGCCGCATGCTGGTCCCACTCCAGGCGCGAGATCATTGCCGCGACTCCGAAGGCCGGCTCACCCATCGCCGAAGCCGTCCTCGCGCGCATCGCCGCGCTCTATGCAATCGAGAAGGAGATCCGTGGCTCCGACGCCGCGATCCGACAAAAGGCGCGCAACGAACGATCACGGCCGCTGGTCGCTGAACTCGACAGGTTCCTGCGCGAGCAAGCCGCCCGCCTGTCGTCGGGCAGCGAGATGGGCAAGGCAATCGCCTATCTCCTGAACCATTGGGATGGCCTCACCTTGTTTCTCGACGATGGTTGCGTTGAGATGGACACCAATCCCGTCGAAAATCAAATCAGGCCGCTGACTCTGACGCGTAAAAATAGTTTATTTGCTGGTCACGACGAAGGAGGTCGTTCATGGGCGCGCATAGCTTCGCTCATCGCCACCTGCAAGATCAACAGCGTGGAGCCCTACGCCTGGATGAAAGCGACGCTCAAAGCGATCGCAACCGGTCACCCGCAGTCCCGGATCGACCAACTCATGCCATGGTCGTTCGGACGTACCCCGTAATTCTCCGTCGTTGCCGCCTCCATACCCGCCGCCAACGATTTGCAAACACGTTGATCAACAGACTGCAATCCCCACGCCAAACCTTTGCAAATGGGATGCGAACGCCGCTTAC
>JARHVB010000067.1 GCA_029222685.1 Terripilifer ovatus
TTTGGGATCAATTCGCAGACATGGAACACGGAGCGTCGATTCAAACTGTTGACAAGACTCGATTTTCATCAGTTCCCCGATTCACGAAACTTGGAGCACTGACAATGTTGCAGGACAACGCCCCGCAATGGAATGGTCTTGCTTCGCCACATTTATGGGCACCGCTCGCCAAGGCGGAAGATCGCCTTGCCCGTCTCGACGAGACCCTGAAATCGAGCCCGATCAGAGACGGCTGGATCGCCCGCACTCATTACCAGGATGCGATCGCCAGCCTGGCCCTCGAGGGCGAACTCGTCCACCTCGAGGACCTCGTCCTTGCCGATGCCGAAATGGCCGTGCGCACCCCGACCCACGAACTCGTCCGGGCGCAAACCTATCTCGTCACCCGCCGCCAGATCGCCGACAATGAGAGCGGCTGGACGCTGTCGCGTGAAAATCTCAATCAGCTGCGCAGCGGGGCAGGGGAGGGGGATTTTTCCGACGACCCGGACGTTGCAGCGGTCATGATCCATCACTCAGCCAATCTCACCCGGCGCGCCGAGCCGGGGCTCGACGACACCTTGGAAGACGCCTTCGCCGCCATCGACAACGCGCTCGCCAACACCCGCTCGGCGCTCGCCGGCGAAATCCGCGCCCGGCCGCCGCGCGATCCTTTTTTGTACGATCCCGACCGCAATGACGACGACGACCTCGATCTCTGGCGCAGCCAACTCGAACAGACCAGGCCGCTACCGCCAACGCTCGCCGCGGCGATCGCGCTCGACGACTGGGACACACGCCAGCCCCTCCAGCATCGCCCCTGGCTCGGACGCCTGATCACCGCCGTCCTGCTGCGCCAGCGCGCCAAGACGACGGCGCATCTTGCCTGTCTGAGCGTTGGGGTCCGCGCGGCGCCGCGGCGGCATAATTCGATGCCGGGACAGATCGACCGCGTCATCTTCTATCTCGATGCCCTCACCGCTGCCGCTGACCACGGGCTCGCCGATCACAGCCGCTGGCTCACAGCCCGCGCCGGGCTACTCCGAAAAATGAAAGGCCGCCGATCGTCGTCGCGGCTGCCCGACCTCATCGACCTGGTCATGCGCCGGCCGATCGTCTCGGCAGGGATGGTCGCTTCCGAACTCGACGTCAGCACAAGGGCGGCGTTGGATCTGGTGGCCGATCTCAACCTGCGCGAGACCACGGGCAGGGGACGTTACCGCGCCTGGGGGGTGCTTTAACCGGTCAACCCATGTCTGGCATTTGATGTGTTAATCGCGCGGTAAAGCCATCGTTAAATCATCGAATTGCGGTTATGATTCGCGGGCAAGAAAGAGTAAAGAAAAGCCATGGCACGTGCAGAATTGATGAAGAAATTGCTGGCCAGCTACGGTCGGGACGACGAGTTCCGCGCTGTGGCGGAGCAAATCATCAATGAGGAGGAAAAGAAGAATAACCGCGTCTTGGCGCGCAGCCTGCGCAAGACGCTCGAGACAGGTCCCAGCCGGCCAGCTGGGCCGAAGGCGCTGGCACCTCTCATTCCCTTTTCCGAAGCCGCTGCAGATTTCGTCGAGCGAATTGATCCACGCCATAATCGGAATGACATCGTTCTGGGCGCGACGAACGTGCGTGTGCTGCTCGGCCTCGTCAAAGAATTTCGCCGTGCAGACGAAATCCGCCGGCACGGGCTCAAGGTTCGGTCCAAGCTCTTGTTCTGTGGACCGCCGGGATGCGGCAAGACTCTCTGCGCCGAGATTTTCGCGGCTGAGCTCGGTCTGCCGCTCTTCCTCGTCAAGCTGGATCGGTTGATCTCATCCTATCTCGGCGAAACAGCCGGCAATGTCCGCAAGATTTTCGAGTTCGCGCGCAAGCAGCCTTGCGTCCTGTTCTTCGACGAGTTCGATGCCCTGGCGCGTTCGCGCGATGACTCGAGCGAGCACAACGAACTGCGTCGCGTCGTCAACAGCCTCCTGTTGTTCATCGATCATATTCAGCCAAAGGGCTTTCTTATCGCAGCGACGAACCTCGACCAATCGCTCGATCCTGCGGTCTGGCGCCGCTTCGACGAGGTCGTCTGGTTCGACAAGCCCGATCGCGCGATGATCGCCCGATTCCTACGGCTCAAGTTCAAGAACGTCGCGACCGCGTTCGATCCGCTGCAGCATGCGGCAGCGCTGGAGGGCTATTCCTATGCCGAGATCGAGCGCGTCTGCAGCCAGGCGGTCAAGACGATGATTATCGATCGCCGCAAGCAGGTGCAGGCACGCGACTTCAATCGCGCCTTGGAAGACGAGGCGCGCCGCCGAGCAGGACAGTCTCGCCTCGCGCCGCCAAGCTAGACGCGCCGTGGCCCGATACGATCACCTAGAGCTCGTCCGGCTCCCCGAGCAATTCGAGCGCCGCAAGCGCCGTGGCGGCGGACTCCCGCCTGCGCGAGACCGCAATCAGCATACGATGAAGCTGCGCGATGAACTCGATTCCGCCACTCGAGAACAACGACAAAGACGCAAGCCAGAATTCGTCGATCCATCTCTGATTCTGCGCGTGCAAATGACGGGCGCCCTGCTTGAGGAAGAGTGGGAACGGCTCGGCCTCACGGTTCTGTCGAGTGACGCCGACCGCACTCTCGTTCTATTCGCTTCAAGCGACGACATGCGAGAATTCCGAGCAAGGCTTGATGCCTATCAGCAGGGTCCTCCGCTCGGACAGACTCACGCACCATACAATAGCTTCGTCGCGGGAATTGAAAGTATAGGGTCGGTGGAGCCACGCGATCGGATTGGCCTGCGCTTTCGAGCGGAAGGATTTGGAGGTCCCGATGATTTCGTGGCACAAACGCCTTACTTGGTTGACGTCGAGCTTTGGGACCTAGGCGAACGTCGGCTTCGCGAGAGGAAGGTCGAGCAGATAGTCCGCTACGTCGAGGCACAAGGTGGCGAAGTTCTTGACCGCTATGTCGGCCCCTCGATTACGCTGCTGCGGGCACGCCTGATCGGCAACCTCATTCGGACTCTGCTAACGATCGAGGAAATAGCGACGATTGATCTGCCGCCGGCGCCGGAGGTGACAACGGCTAAGGCCTTGGATCTCACGTTAGCAAATACGCCGCCGCTGAACCCAGTCGGCGATGACGCGCCGCTCATCGGGATTATCGATAGCGGCGTAAACGATCACCCGTTCTTAGCAGATATTATTTCAGGTTCGATCGCCGTTCCGGATAATCTCGGCACCGCCGATGTTTACGGTCATGGCACTCGTGTTGCCGGTATCGCCGTGTTTGGCGACTTGCGTGCGCAGCTCGATGCCGGCGCCTTGCAGCGCGGCGCGCGGATCTGTGCCGCGAAGGTCGTGAATGATCGTGGCGACTTCGATGATCGTCGTCTCGTGCCTTCGCAAATGCGGGAAGCGATCACGACGTTGAACGAGCGCTTCGGTTGTCGAGTATTTGTGATCGCGCTTGCCGACCGTCGCCGCGTCTTTGACGGCGGCAAGGTCGGAACATGGGCAGCGACTCTCGATGAATTGGCGCGCGAGCTCAACGTCCTCATCGTCGTCTCGTCCGGAAATCGCGTTCCGCGCGGTGGTACTCGCCTCGAACAAGCAGTGACCGAATATCCCGGCTATCTTTTAGAGGACGCAAACCGGCTCTTCGAACCAGCCGGAGCCTTGAATGTCCTCACCGTGGGCGCGTTGGCGCATGGCGAGGGTCTTGATCCTGACCTCGGCGACGATGTCCGTGTCCGGCCGATTACGCGTCTGCACGAACCGGCGCCGTTCTCGCGGATTGGCCCTGGTCCCGGCGGTGCAACAAAACCTGACGTCGTGGAGATCGGTGGAACTTTGATTTTCGATCCCGTGATTGCACAACTGCGCAGAGGAGAGGACGTCCCTAGCGCGGGGGTTCTGACGCTATACCATAGCTACACCGATCGGTTATTCACGACTGGGTCGGGGACCTCTTACGCCGCCCCGCGCGTTGTGCGAATTCCGATTCAATCCGGCCACCGATTCCGATTTGAAGTCGGCCACCATTCCGAACTGAAGCCGGCCACCGTTCCGATTTGAAGCCGGCCACCTGGGC
>JARHVB010000068.1 GCA_029222685.1 Terripilifer ovatus
TGTCAGTGCTCCAAGTTTCGTGAATCGGGGAACTGATGAAAATCGAGTCTTGTCAACAGTTTGAATCGACGCTCCGTGTTCCATGTCTGCGAATTGATCCCAAAATGTGCGATGATTGCGTACTGAGTCGCATTCCAGATGGAGGGCGATGTGCGTCGCATTCCGCTCAGTCGCCGATCCCATGTGATCGGCTTCCAGGCCCTCACGACAGGGGTGGCGGAGCATGAAAGCGCACTGGAGCGGGACTTCGTCACCCTGGTCAGTTTCGCCGACGCGGGCGCGGTCGTCACAGCGCAGCCAATAACGATCTGGTTCGAGCATGAAGGACGACGGCGGAGATACACGCCCGACTTTCGCGTCGACTGGACCGAAGGCGGCATCGAGATTGTCGAGATCAAATATCGCGCCGATCTGAGAACGAACTGGGCTCGCTTGCGCCCCGCCTTCGAAGCTGCGCGTCGATGGACTGTTGCTAACGGAGCGCGCTTCAGGATCAGCACCGAGCGAGGTATCCGGGGCTGTCGGCTCGAGGCCGCGAAGCGGCTACTCCCCCTCAGAAGCACAGCTATCGACTCGGTGCTGGCCGAACAGGTGATGGTGCATGTTCGCGAGGCGCCTAGCTTTGGCGAGTTGGTCGGCAAACTGCCGGTGCCGCTCGAGGCGGCGCTCGGAGTCGTTTGGCGGCTGATCGCGCGTGGGGAATTAACGGTCGATCTGGATGCGCCAATAACACCAAGCACGCGGGTGACGGCGCGATGAGCGTGCCAGACCTCTCGATGGTGGGTGCGGCCGCGTGGGACGAAGCGCGCCGGTACTTGCCTGTGATCCGCCGTCTGGCGGAGAACCCGGCGCGAACCCGGACCGATGTGGTGGCGGGCGCGCGCGAACTGGGCTGTGGGCCGACGCACGCCTATGCGTTGCTGAAGCGTTATCTCGCCGATCCGCGGCTGACGAGCCTGTTGCCGCGGGCGCGCGGACCTTGCTGCGGCTTCTCCAAACTTGATGAAGAAGTAAATGATCTGATCGGCGAAACCATCGACCGCGTTTATCTGACCCGCCAGCGTCCGAAGATTATGGATCTGGTCGAGGAAGTGCATCGTCAATGCGCGGCGCGCGGTCTCGCCGCCCCAAGCCGGAAGGCGATCACAGCCCGTGTGCGGGCACGGCCAGACCGGGAAGTTGTCGCCCGGCGCGAGGGCCGCAAGGTCGCCCGCGACTGCTATGCGCCGGCGATCGGCTCGCTGAAGGCCGACTGGCCGCTGTCGTTGATCCAGATCGATCACACGTTGGTCGACGTTATTGTTGTCGACAGCGAAACGCGCGCGCCGATCCAGCGCCCTTGGCTGACACTTGCGATCGATGTCTGCTCGCGCTGCGTTGCCGGCTTCCACCTGTCGCTGGAACCTCCATCGGCGACGTCGGTCGCACTTTGCCTGAGCAAAGCCGCGTTGACCAAAGACAATTGGCTCGCTGAACGCGGCATCGACGCCGTCTGGCCGGTGCGCGGCATCCCCGAGCGGCTGCACCTGGACAACGCCAAGGAGTTCCGGTCCGAAGCGCTGAAGCGGGGATGCGAGCAATACGGCATCGCGATCGATCACCGGCCGGTGCGCACACCGCACTATGGCGGCCATATCGAGCGGCTGATCGGCACGATGATGGGCAAGGTCCACCTGCTGCCGGGCACGACCTTCGCCAACATCCAGGCCAAGGGTGATCTGGACCCGGAGAAAACAGCGGCGATGACGCTTGACGAGGTCGAACGCTGGCTCGGTCACGCAATCGCCGGCGTTTATCACTGCGAATTGCATCGCGGAATCGGCACCACGCCCCTCGCAGCATGGAAACGCGGTATCGTCGGCGATAGCCGGACCCTCGGGCGAGGCGAGCCAACTGTCGTGGCCGATCCTCGCCGCTTCCTCATCGACTTCCTTCCGATCGAACGCCGCCTCGTACGGCGTGAGGGCGTCTCGCTCCACTCGATCGGCTACTGGGCCGATGTTCTGTCGACCTGGATCGGGCATCCAGAGCGGATGATCGTGCGATATGATCCGCGCGATCTCAGCCGTATTTATCTGCTTGGGCCGGACGGCACCTATTATGATCTCAGCTATCGCGATCTGCGCCGGCCACCGATCAGCCTTTGGGAGCATCGCCTTGCGCTCAAACGCCTGCGCGAAGAAGGGCGTGGGCATGTCGATGAAACTGCGATCTTCCGCACGATCGAGAACATGCGTGAGATCGCTGACGAAGCTGTGCGTGCGAGCAAGATTGCGCGGCGACAGCGTGAACGGCGGCTGCGGCTGATCGAGGATGGTCAGGCCAAGGCTGTCGCACACAGTGCCGCGCCGATCGAGGAGACCGTCGTCCCGGCTATCGACGGTCGGCAGCCTCACGAGCGCATGCTTCCGTTCGAGGAATGGAATTGAGCGGCGAATACCCGCACCTGCATCCGTCCGCCCGGTCGTGGGCAGAGGAAGACGTGGCGTCTCGGATACGGCGTATCCGCACAGATCGTTGGATCGGTTATGCACGTGCGGAAGCCGCCCTGGCGGCGCTTGATGACGTGCTTTCGTTCCCGAAGCGGACCCGGATGCCCAATCTGTTGCTGGTCGGGCCGACGAACAACGGCAAGACGATGATCGTCGAGAAGTTCCGGCGCAGCCATCCAATGATCCCGGCGCCGGATAGCCAAGGTGGTGTCGCGCGACTGCCGGTGCTCAAAATGCAGATGCCTGCCGGCCCTGATGAACGCCGCTTCTTCGGCGCGATCCTCGACGAACTTGGCATGGGCCAATGGCGGGGGGACAGCGTGGCGGCTCGGCAATCCTCGGCAGTGAGCCTGATGCGTACGACCGATGTGCGGATGTTAGTGATCGACGAATTGCACAATCTCCTCTCAGGTTCTCGCGTCCAGCAGCGCCGGTTGCTCAATTTGCTACGCTGGCTCGGAAACGAGCTGCAGATCCCGTTGGTCGGCGTCGGCACTGCCGAGGCGCTACGCGCGATTCGAAGCGATGACCAGCTCGTTAATCGCTTCGTACCGATCTCCTTGCCGGTCTGGAGCGAGGATGATGAGTATCGACGGCTCCTGAGCACGCTTGAAGCGCTATTGCCGTTGCGCAAGGCATCCGGGCTTGCTGAACCGGCTCTCGCCGGCAAGATCTTCTCACGCTCGGAGGGTGTGCTGGGCGAGATTGTTGCGATCGTAACGAGCGCGGCCGCCCATGCTGTGCTGTCGGGGGCCGAGGCGATCTCGCCCCACATGATCGAAAAAGGCGGCTTCATCGCGCCCTCGGAGCGAAGACGTGTGGCGATCTGACCTCTACCCGACGGGAGCGTACCATCGACTGCCGACCGTGAAGGGTCGGCTTCCCGTTCACGTCACGCCGGCCCCGGACGAAGCATTGTTGTCGTGGCTGTGCCGACTTGGCGCCTTGGCGGGCCTGTCGCCGTTGGCATTCGCACGTCTGGCGTTCGGCATCGACAGCCGCACTCGTCCGGAGTGGTGGCGTCGCCCCGACCCGGATCAACTCGCGGTCATCAGCCTGAGAACGGGCGTCAGTCCTGGCAAGCTCTGTGAGATGACGTTTGAGGGCTGGCTGGCTGCTCGCGACGATGAACATGACGAGCGTCTGAGCGCATGGCGGGCGACGCATCCAAAGCGGAGGCCAAACGGGGGCTACCCTGCTGCAATCTGCCCCCACTGTCTTGCCAGCGATAAGGTGCCCTATCTGCGCAGGGCCTGGATGTTCGGATGGCTCGCGGTTTGCCCGGACCATCGGGTCGTTCTGGAACGGAAATGTCGAGCTTGCGGCAACATCCTGCGTCATCCAGGCCTGGACGCCAAGAAGCCGATCCGGATCGGCTGCTGTGATCGATGCGGAGTTCTGGCGGCATCTGTCGATGGCCCAATAGCGCTCGACAGCGTCATCGAGCTGCAGCAGACCATGCTCGCTCTCAAGCGAACAGGACGGGGTGGGATGCCCGGCGTGGGCATCGTCGACTGGCCCGTGTTCACAGCCATTGTCGATCTGGTGCTCAGGGCGGTCTGGACCGGCACAGCAGTCAAGGCGCGCGAGCATCTGTTCGCCCGGATCATTGCCGATCTCGGTCGTGAACCGGACGAGCGATTCCGCATCGAATGGCAAGGAAATTATGGTGCCCTCGTGCTCATGACCTGGTTGCTCGGGCTCTGGCCCGACCGGCTGCGCCAGATGCTCGAATGGCTTAATGCACCGGGCGTGAACGATATCATCGCAGGTCTCTCCAATCTGGCGGAGGCTCAACGATGGAAGCTGCTGGAAGTAACAGGTGAAGCTATCCACCATCGGCCACGATCCGAGATCTGGCGGGAATGGCTTGATCGCCTGAGAGAAGACGGCGTGGACGTCTGGAAACTCGCCCGTGAGGAACGCAACTGGCAACGCAAGGAGCGTCTGACAGCGCTTGCCATGGTGAGCGAGGGCCGGACGATCGAGGTCGCCGCGCATCGTGTAAGAGCCAGTGTCAAGTTGGTTGAGCGGTGGCTCGACATCGGCGCGATTTACGGGCTCGACGCTGTGACCGCCAAACCCATACGATCGTGTGAGCTGACGCCAATACAGCGCGACTCCATTGGTGGCTGGCTTGTTTCGAACGGACGGTCTGGGCCGCAGCCGATCGGCTGGACGGCCGAACATGCCCGCAGCGAAATAGCCCTCCGCTTCGGAATCCTCGTCACGCCCTCCGCAGTTCGCCAGCTCCTTCATCAGTACCGCCGAAGCCATCGCCCCTTCGCTCCTCGGATCGTCCCGCTCCGCGACCACAAACCTCGGGAGTAGCGCACCGTCCGTGCCGTGAGGGTGAACTCAGTTCGCGGAACATGGAGCCAGTTCGCGCCATTCGGCACCGGTTCACGAAACTAAGCCCGCCGACA
>JARHVB010000069.1 GCA_029222685.1 Terripilifer ovatus
GGGCACGGCATATCGCTCCTTCGGTGGAGAAGTGGAGGCGTCAAGCACCCCCACGATATGCCGCCTTCCCGATTCCCGCCGTCACCAACTTTCGGCGATAGCTCGTGTTTCAATTTGCCAGGTTTCATTGGTTGGTGTGTTGTTTTCTTGCAATTTGAATCTGCGGAATCCTTGTGATTCACTCGCTTCGTGAGGCACGAGGCGGGAGATTCGCGATGCGTCCCAGGGAAAGGCGTGACAGCGGTCAGAGCGATTTTTTCAAGGCGCGGCTCGACCAGATCGTCGACATGCAGCATGAACTGGCCAAGCTCGGGCGGCAGATCGACTGGCGGTTTCTGGAGGAGAGGTTCGGCGCGGCCTATGCCGACACGACGGGGCACCCGCCTTTGCCGACGCGGTTGATGGCGGGGCTGGCGATCCTCAAGCACACCTACAATCTCTCCGATGAGGCGCTGTGTGCGCGCTGGCTGGAAAATCCGTATTATCAATTGTTCTGCGGCGAGGAGTTCTTTCGTCACGATCTGCCGTTCGATCGCTCATCGTTGACGCGCTGGCGCCATCGCATGGGCGAAGACAAGATCGTTGCACTGATCCAGGAAAGCCTGAACGTGGCGACGCGCACCGGGGCGGCCAAGCCGGCGGACTTCACGAAGATTATTGTCGATACGACGGTGCAGCCCAAGGCGGTGATGTTCCCCACCGACGCCAAGCTGATGAACCGGGCGCGGGAAAAGCTGGTGCGTCTGGCCAAACACAAAGGCGTCGTCCTGCGCCAGAGCTACAGCCGGGTCGGCAAATATGCGCTGATCGCCCATCAGCGTTACGCCCACGCCAAGCAGTTCAAGCGCGCCAACAAGGCGTTGCGCACACTGCGCACGTATCTGGGCCGTGTAATGCGCGACATCGCCCGGCGGATCGACGGCAATGAGGGGCTTAAAGCCAACTTTGCGCAACTGATGTCGCTTTCCTTCGCCGTGCGCGACCAGCGCCGCGGCCAGCGCGGCAAGAAGATTTATTCGCTGCATGCGCCGGAAGTGGAATGCATCGGCAAGGGCAAGCCGCACAAGCCTTACGAGTTCGGCGTGAAGGTCTCGCTCGCCACCACGCTCAACCATTCGGCCGGCGGCCAGTTCGTCGCGCATGTGAAGGCGTTGCCCG
Organism: Terripilifer ovatus; assembly: GCA_029222685.1. Classification (GTDB taxonomy): domain Bacteria; phylum Pseudomonadota; class Alphaproteobacteria; order Rhizobiales; family Beijerinckiaceae; genus Terripilifer; species Terripilifer ovatus. The sequence continues at coordinate 1,159 of JARHVB010000069.1, forward strand.
GAAATCCGTATGACGGACACACGCTGGAGACGATCATCCCGGATCTCCGCCGGCAGATCGGCGGCGCCATCAACCGCATTGTCGCCGACAAGGGATATCGGGGCCACAACGCACCAGAAGAATACAAATACAAAATCTACATCAGCGGCCAGAAGCGGGGCGTCACCAAAGCCATCAAACGCGATCTCAGACGCCGATCAGCCGTCGAACCGGTGATCGGCCACGCAAAATCCGATCACCGCATGGACCGCAACTATCTCAAGGGATCGAACGGAGATGCGATCAACGCGGTGCTTGCCGCTGCAGGCTACAACTTCCGACGGCTCCTCGCCTGGCTGAGGGGGCTTTTGCGCGTCTGGGCTATGATAGTGCTGGGCGCGCTCAGAAGCGGCCCGGCTCTCCAGCGATTCCGCGTTCTCGCGTAAGCGCCTTCTTCACGGGCGACTAACTAGCTTTAACTCCGATGCGATACGTCGAAATATGACGCGAGTTCTAACATGCGGCGCTCGTTTAGCGGAAGTCTGATGATCGCATTGACACACGGGAAGAGACTATTCGCAGATTGGCCAGTCGTCGAACCTAATGGGTCGTTGCCTTTTCGCCCGTCCTGTAGATGATTCGACAGGCCGTCCGAGTCCGGATCGTCCTGACATAAGGTGCCCTGCTGAACCCAGGCATTTTCGTCGGATGTGATAAAATAACCGCTGCATATGTTGAGAAGAAAATCGACGGCGTCTGTATCGGTGCCTTTCGCATTTTTGGCGTTTACCGTCCCACAGAGCCAAGAGGCTTTGATTGTCAATTCGCTGAGACGGACAGAAGAAGGATCATTCCATTTTTTGCGGAGGGTCTCAATCAAGACGGCTCTAGTCCGCGCATCGAGACTAGCCAATGTCCCGTCATCGGCGATTTGAGCAGAGGTTCCGGTAGCGCAGGCTAAGAGTATCATGACAACCGTGCGCATCCGAGACATGTAGGTTCTTCATGAAACAACAGCTCTCGATGCGAGGTCCGGCTAGTTTCAATAAATTGGAATAAGCCTAACTCATTTTGATTGGGCCAATTCGAATAAAAAAGGCCTCGGCGCGAATCGCCGCCGAGGCCTAATGGACCGACTTGAGTTGGAACTCATCCATCTTCAGAGAGCGTCGATTGAAAAGGAGGTTAAATTCCAATCAGTCGGCGGACTTGCTCCAGACATTTACGCCGGGCCGTCCCGGCCGGGGCATTGCGCTCCCCGGCCGAAACTTGTGTTGCTGGATCAGAACGTGCGCTCGACGCGCATACGACCGGTCCAGTTGTTGGAGTTGATGCTGGCGAGGCACTGCGGGTTCGCCACGGTGCAGGCCGGCGCGGTCGGCAGGCCGCCGGCGAAGCCGGTCAGGTTCTGCGTCAGACGTGCATAGGACAGCTCCACACCGATGTCGAAGCTGCGAACCGGCGACCAGATCAGGTTGGTCTTGATGTCCCATGCCGTGGCCTTCGACAGACCGCCATTGGTCCAGTCGGTCGCCTGCGTGATCTGGCCCGGCGTGATGCGGATGTACGAAGCGATGAAGTTCGACCGCAGCGACGGAGTCCAGTAGTGCGTGAAGATACCGGCGATGTTGAACGCCTTCGTCGATTCAACGCCCGGCAGGCAAGCGGCTGTGACGCAGAAGATCGTTATGTGACGATCGTTGCGCAGGTAACCGCCGAGATAGTTGGAGGTGATTGACGAGTTTTCGTTCAGGCTGGAGTAGCCGACATAGTTGAGTGCGCCGTCGCTATAGCCGGCCCACAAATTCAGGGCGTCGCCTCTGGCGAGCATCGGCAGGTTGATGCGCAGACCGAAGCCGACGGCCCAGCCGGTCTTGGTGATCAACGGGCCAAGGCCGTTGGTGACCGCATTGATCGCCGGTGTGGCGAAGTTGGCGGTGTTCTGCAGAACGACGCCCGACAGCATGGCCGAGCCCCAGCCCTGATCGACACGCACGTTGCCGACGAGCGCCGGAAGACGTTGCGGGCCCACAGCAGTCGCCGTCGAGCCGACCAGGCCGGCCGGCGTGAAGCCGAGCGAGTTTGCAGTCGTCGTCGGTGCGCTGTCGCCGCGATTTTCGAGAGCGATGGTGGCCGAGAAGCCGCCGCCGAAGGTCGCCGTATAGGCGAGCTGACGGATGCCGTTCGGGAAGCCCGGCGTGAACATCGAGTGATACTGGTAGGGCGGCAGGAAGGTGAAGTTCGAGGCCGCGTCACCGATGGTGAAGCCGGCGAAGCGGATATAGGCGGCTTCGATGGTGGCGCCGGTGGCGCCGGCAGCCGGAGCGGCCGTGGCGGCCAACGGGGCCGTCTGGGCGAGACCGGTCTGGGCGGCGAGGCGCAGGGTGATAACGGTCTGGACCGTGCCCCAGGCGGACTGGGTGCGGGCGTCCATCATCAGCAGGCCGCGCGCATACCAGCCGAGCCGGTCCATGCCGTTGGTGTTCTGGAACGGCGCAATGTTGGTACCGGCGGGGGCCGCGAAGCCGGCATAGTTCGGGCCGCCGGCGGAACGCAGCGTGACCGAATTCTTGGTGGGGGTGTACCAGGTGTCGATACGGACACGGCCGCCGATCTTCAGGCAGGTGTCAGTGCCGGGAATCCAGTAGAAGCCGGCGCCATATGCGTCGCAAACCCGCACATATTCGACCGGCGCTGATTTGCGCGATGGCAAATCGGCTGCCTGAGCGGCAACCACGGACAGGAGACCTGCCGCGCTGCCCGCCAATAGGGTATTGAATTGTTTCACTTTGCTCTCCTTTGAAAGCCCCCTCCAGGAGGCCTAGATCGACTAGGATCGGTATAAGTTGCGCAAAACGCCCCGTCCGAAACTGTGTCGAGATTTCGACAAAAGAAAGATTAGCAGCGTTTAACTGGTATGTCATGGGGGCGTAGCTGTTAAATGTTCACTGTTGCAATTATATCAAAGACGTAATAACATACTGAAAATGCGGTTTAAATTAATTTGCCTGCGCGTGAAGCCATCTTCGAAGCATATTTAGCTTGGCTGTTGATTGCCACCGAGATCTGACCCTTTAGGGGCATAAATTTTCACTGAGATTTGACCCATGTTTTGATCGTTCCCTGGCTGCTTGTCGGGGGACATTGGAGTGATCGACATGGCGTTATTGAGCGTAATCCGGCGCTGGATTTCCGTGAAGGGATGCCGATCCGGGAGATTGAACGACGCACGGGATTGTCGTGCAATACCATCCGCAAGTATCTGCGGTCCGATAAGGTGGAGCCCAAGTTCAAGGTTCCTGGACGGCCCAGTAAGCTTGATCGGTTTGCGCAAAAGCTTTCGGACTGGCTGCGCGTTGAAGCTGGTAAATCGCGCAAGCAACGACGCACGGGCAAGCAGATGCATGCCGATCTGGTGGTGCTGGGCTATGAGGGTTCGTATGAGCGCGTCGCAGTGTTCGTTCGTGCCTGGAAGACCGGGCGGCAGCAGGAGCAGCAGACGAGCGGGCGCGGCACCTTCGTTCCTCTGGTGTTCGGACCGGGCGAGGCCTTCCAGTTCGACTGGAGCGAAGACTGGGCCATTCTGGGCGGCGAGCGGACCAAGCTGCAGGTGGCCCATACCAAGCTGTCGCACAGCCGGGCGTTCGTCGTTCGGGCCTACCCGCTACAGACCCACGAGATGCTGTTCGACGCGATGACCCAGGCGTTCCGGGTACTGGGCGGTGTGCCCCGTCGGGGCATCTTCGACAACATGAAGACCGCCGTTGATCGGATCGGTTCCGGCAAGGCCCGGCAGGTCAACGCCCGGTTCGCGGCGATGGCCAGCCATTATCTGTTCGAGCCCGAGTTCTGTAATCCGGCTTCAGGATGGGAGAAGGGGCAGATCGAGAAGAACGTGCAGGATGCCCGCCGACGCCTGTGGCAGCCACTGCCTAACTTCTCCGACCTCAATGCCTTGAACGCCTGGCTCGAAGAGCGGTGCATCGCCCAATGGAGCCAGATCGTGCATGGCAACCTTCCAGGCAGCGTAGCCGATGCGCATGCCGGGGAGATCTCCAGCCTGATGGCGCCGGGGCGAGCCTTTGACGGCTTTGTCGAGCAGACCAAGCGCGTGACCCCGACTTGTCTGGTGCACTTCGATCGCAACCGCTACAGCGTGCCGGCCTCGTTTGCGAACCGCCCGGTCAGCCTGCGGATCTACCTGAGCGGATCATTGTCGTGGCCGAGGGCCAGATCCTGTGCGAGCACGCTCGCATCATCGATCGGTCACACCACCGGCCGGGGCGCACGGTCTACGACTGGCGGCACTATCTGGCAGTGATCCAGCGCAAGCCTGGCGCCTTGCGCAATGGTGCGCCGTTCCTCGATCTGCCAGAAGCGTTCCGACGGTTGCAGGGGCTCCTGCTCAAGCGCCCAGGTGGCGATCGGGAGATGGTGGAGATCCTGGCGCTTGTCCTGCACCACGACGAGCAGGCGGTCCTGTGTGCAGTCGAGGTTGCACTTGAGGCGGGCGTTCCCACCAAGACCCACATCCTCAATATCCTGCACCGTCTTGTCGATGGCAAAGAGCCACAGGTCGCGTTGATCGATGCACCCCAGGCCTTGGCCTTGCGCCAGGAACCCAAAGCCAACGTCGCGCGCTACGACACGCTGCGTGGCAAGGATGTTCGCCATGCGTCATGATCCTGCCAGCGCCGCCGTTGTGGTCATGCTCCGCAGCCTCAAGATGTATGGCATGGCCCAGGCCGTGGACGAACTGATCGAACAGGGCGCCCCCGCCTTCGATACGGCTGTGCCGATCCTGTCCCAATTGCTCAAGGCCGAACTTGCCGAGCGGGAGGTCAGGTCCATCGCCTATCATCTTAAGGGGGCTCGCTTCCCCGCCTACAAGGATCTGACCGGCTTCGACTTTGCCTCCAGCGAGATCAATGAGGCCTCAGTCCAGCAACGTAAGCGGTGTTTCGACCGCACCTTCAATTTTGGCGGCATCTGAGCGAGTCTAATTTCCTGGATTTGGAGATGGGCTTGTGTCTGGACTTGAGCTTATGGTCGAGCCTAACGCCTCGCGGGTTCGTCGTGTCGAGGTCATCACCGGCGCGAGCGGGCGGCGGCGTTGGACGGACGACGAAAAGGCGCAGGTTGTCGAGGAGACTTTGCGCCCGGACGCTGTCGTTTCCGTCATCGCGCGCCGGCACGGCCTGACGCCGCAGCAGCTGTTCACGTGGCGGCGCACGATGCGGCGCAAATCCACGATGGACGTGGGTCCCGGCTCGCCAGCCTTCGTTCCGGCTGTTGTTGAAGCGGCGGAGCCGGCCGCATCGATCAGCGCGGTCGCGCGATTGCCGGTCGTAGAGGTCAGCATCGACGGCCACAGCGTATCCATCTGGCGCGGCGCCGACCCAGCCGTCGTGACGGCAATCATCGGCGCGCTGAAGGCGTCGAAGTGATCGGTCCCACTGGCGCGGTGCGCGTGATGGTGGCGACAAAGCCGGTCGACTTCCGCAACTATGCGGAGGGATTGGCAGCGCTGGTGCGCGAGACCATGAAGGCCGATCCCTTCTCTGGCGCGATTTACGTGTTCCGGGCGAAACGGGCCGATCGGATCAAACTGGTGTTTTGGGATGGGACCGGGGTCTGTCTGTTGTCGAAGAAGCTGGAGGACGGTCAGTTCCGCTGGCCCAACATCCATAACGGTGTCATCCGGCTGACGGCCGGACAGTTCTCCGCGCTGATGGAAGGGCTGGATTGGCGGCGCGTCCACGAGCCGGGCGTGACGCAGGTTCCGGTTGCGTCGGGTTGACCGCGACAGATTGAATCAAGGTGTCATCGGGCGTCTGATAATCGTCGAAACGCCCTGTAAAATATGATCTTCTTGATGGCATGCCGCTACCGACTGAATCGCTTCCCGATGATCCTGGCACGCTGAAGGCGATGCTGATTGCCGAGCGCGTTCGTAACGAGCGCCTCGTGCAGATCATCAAAGAGTTGCAGCGTCACCGGTTCGGCCGCCGCGCCGAAACCTTGCCCGAGGACCAGATGCTGCTGGCGCTCGAAGATGTCGAGCAGGCGGAATCGATCGAGGCCGCCGCGGCGGAACAGAACGCGCCGGAGGCGCGCGCGGCGCGGGCTCAAAAGCGCCGGGTGAACCGGGGCTCGTTGCCGGCCCATCTGCCGCGCATCGAAACGACCGTCGATCTTGACGACAAGACCTGCCCTTGCTG
>JARHVB010000007.1 GCA_029222685.1 Terripilifer ovatus
GGCCTGCCGGTGGACGAATAAAGCTCTTCAAACCGCTGGTTCAGCTTCGCCAGTGCCGCATCCGCCAGTCTGCGGATCGCCCTGAGCGGATGATCGGACGGAATCCGCTTCTCAAGCGGAACATAGCTGAAAAGACTATCTCCGCCACCGCTGCTTCCCCGCATCGCAAATCACTCCGCATATCTTGCAAAGTGAATCACGAAAAACACCGAAAGGGGAGAGTTTTTCAGCAACCTGCTAGAGCATTTTCGGTTCTGATAGAATCAGAACCGAAGCTCTAGTTTTCTGTTTTGACGCGTTTTCTTCACGCGAACCGGTGACCACTTCGCTCAAAAACGCTTTAATCTCCCGTCCGGGCCGCCGTCTTGTAAGGCCAGCTCCAGTTCTGGATTTCCGGCATATCCTCGCCGTAGCGGCATATGAATTCCTCGTGCTCCACAAGCTTGCCGCGCAGATGCTGCTTGAGATGCGCCGCGCCTGCCGCCAGTCCCGGCACACGATCGATGACGTCGATGGCGAGGTGAAAACGGTCCAGCCGGTTAAGCACTGTCATGTCGAAGGGCGTCGTGGTCGTGCCCTCTTCCTGATAGCCGTGGACATGAAAATTATCGTGGTTCGTGCGGTTGTAGATGAGCCGGTGGATGAGATGCGGATAGCCGTGATAGGCGAAAATCACCGGCTTGGCGGTGGTGAACAGGCCGTCGAAGTCACGATCGTCAAGGCCGTGCGGATGCTGACCCTGCTTTTGCAGCGTCATGAGATCGACGACATTGACGACGCGGACCTTGAGCGCCGGCAGATGCTGGCGCAAGATGTCGACTGCGGCGAGCGTCTCGAGTGTCGGCACGTCGCCGGCGCAGGCCATCACCACATCGGGCTCGTAACCCTCGTCCGAGCTGGCGAAGTCCCAGATGCCTATGCCGGCCGTGCAGTGCTTGACGGCCTCGTCCATGGCCAGCCATTGCGGTGACGGCTGCTTGCCGGCGACGATCACGTTGATGCGATCGTAGGTCTTCAGGCAATGATCGGTGACCCACAGCAGCGTATTGGCGTCCGGCGGCAGATAGACACGCACCACGTCGGCCTTCTTGTTCACCACATGGTCAATGAAGCCCGGATCCTGGTGGCTAAAGCCGTTGTGATCCTGACGCCAGACATGGGACGTGAGCAGATAGTTGAGCGAGGCGATCGGCTGCCGCCAAGCAAGGCCGCGTGACACCTTCAGCCATTTGGCGTGCTGATTGACCATCGAATCGACGATGTGGATGAAGGCCTCGTAGCAGGACATGAAGCCATGGCGGCCGGTCAGGATGTAACCCTCCAGCCATCCCTGGCAGAGATGCTCGCTCAGGATCTCCATGACGCGGCCATCCTGCGACAGATGCACGTCTTCCGGGATGGTCGGCTCCATCCAGACCCGGTCGGTCACCGCGAAGACGGGATCGAGACGGTTGGATGCGGTCTCGTCCGGCCCGACGAGACGGAAATTACGCGTTTCGGCGTTGAGCCGGAAGACCTCGCGCAGATACCCGCCCATGACACGCGTCGCCTCGGCCTGAGCGCCGCCGGGCCCATCGACCTTTACGGCATGGTCGTGGAAATCGGGCAGATTGAGCGGCCGCTTGAGCAGACCGCCATTGGCATGCGGGTTGGCACCCATGCGGCGGGCGCCGTCGGGGGCGAGCTTCGCGATGTCGCCGACGAGTCGACCCTTGTCGTCGAACAACTCGTCGGGCCGGTAGCTCCGCATCCAGGCTTCCAACTGGGCGAGATGCGCCGGATGATCCGCGAGCCCGGCCAGCGGCACCTGATGCGCACGCCAGAAGCCTTCGGTCTTCAGGCCGTCGACCTCCTTCGGACCGGTCCAGCCCTTGGGGCTGCGCAGGACGATCAGCGGCCAGGTTTGCCGCTTGCTGCCGTTGCCATTACCCTGACCCGTGCGTGCTGCCGCCTGAATCTGACGGATGCGGACGAGAACCTGGTCAAGCACGGCCGCCATGCGTTGATGCATGGGGATGGGGTCGGCGCCTTCGACAAAGACGGGCTCGTAGCCGTAGCCGGCAAAAAGACTTGTCACCTCTTCGTCGCTCATGCGTCCAAGCACGGTCGGATTGGCGATCTTGTAGCCGTTGAGATGCAGGATCGGCAGCACGGCGCCGTCCTGCTTCGGACTGAGGAATTTGATGCCGTTCCACGACGCCGCGAGCGGTCCCGTCTCCGCCTCGCCGTCACCGATGACGCAGGCGACGATCAGATGCGGATTGTCGAAAGCAGCGCCGAAGGCATGGGACAAGGCATAGCCGAGCTCACCGCCTTCATGGATGGAGCCGGGCGTCTCGGGCGCCGCATGGCTTGGGATGCCGCCGGGAAAGGAGAATTGCCGGAAGAGCTTGCCCATGCCGGCGGCATCGCGCGTGATCTTCGGATAGATCTCGCTGTAGGTCCCTTCGAGATAGGTGTTGGCGACGACCGCCGGGCCGCCGTGGCCCGGCCCGCAGATAAAGATCATGTCCAGGTCGTCACGCCGGATGACGCGATTGAGATGAGCATAGATGAAATTGAGCCCGGGTGTCGTGCCCCAGTGGCCGAGCAAGCGCCGCTTGATGTGTTCGATGGCAAGCGGCTGCTTCAGCAGCGGGTTGTCCTGAAGATAGATCTGCCCGACCGACAGATAGTTCGCGGCGCGCCAGTAGGCATCGAGAACCTCCAGCTCGGCGTTGGCAAGCACGTCAGATTCGGCCATGTCATGTCTCCTCGGAATGAATGAATTGGCATGCCCGGTGCGTACAGCGGTGCGGGTTCAGCCACGAAAGCAAAAATCGGCCTGCGTCAGGATGCTCTTGCTCCCAGCGCATACATCCGGTCGAGCCATTTCATCCTCCTCGCCTTGCCGGTGTCGGCGACCAAGCCGAACAGCATCTCCCGCACGGGATGAAAGCCGGTGAACTCGAGAATAGTGCGTTTGAGTGCACTTATGCCATGGGCCGCATACCAACAGCGGTAGAGAAGCGTCGGCATGGTATGCCCATGGTGACCACGATACGGGCGGAACGTCCGGCCATGAGTTTTTCGCGGAACCCGCCCTGCCTGTACGCGAAGGCAACGCCCGGACGCATCATCTGTTCCAGAAATCCCTTCACCAGAGCCGGCATCGTGCCCAGCCAGAGCGGAAAGGTGAAGACGACATGCTCCGCCTTGCGGATGGCTTCCTGGGCCGCGGGAAGGCTTTCCGGAATGCGGCCGCGCTCGAATTCGAGCGCGCTGCGCAGGAGCGGGAAGTCGAGGGCAAGATCGATCTTTTCCACACAGTGCCCGGCCTCGCGGGCACCCAGCGCATAGGAAGCCGCCAGAGCGCGGCAGAACCGCTGCCGATCCGGATGTCCGTGGATGACAAGAATGCGACGTGGCACGTGCGGACCTCTCGAACTGTCGATTGAAGAATCGCACACCCGCCCGGCGGCGGCCTTGATTCAGATCACCGAGGTGGGGCGATGATTGATCAGGCATACGGCCGCCCTATGTCGATGCGTCCATCGACCACCGAAATGATGCGATCGCATCGCCGCGCCAGCTCCATGTTGTGGGTGACGATCAGATAGCTTGCGCCGCTTTCCTGATTGAACTCGCGCATCAGGGCAAAGACACTATCGGCCGATTTGGTATCCAGGTTCCCGGTCGGCTCGTCGGCGAGGATCAGATCGGGCTGCATCGCCAGGGCTCTGGCGATCGCGACCCGCTGCTGCTGTCCGCCCGACATGTTCATGGCGAGATGGCCGGAAACTTTCTCGAGGCCGACGCGGATCAGCAGATCACGCGCCCGCTTCTCGATTTCCGCGCTCGGAAAGCCGCGATCGACCAGCATCGGCATCATGACATTTTCCAGCGCCGTGAATGCGGAGATCAGATAGTGATACTGAAACACGAAACCGATCGTATGCCCTCTCAGACGGGTGATCTCGGCCTCGCCAAGGAAATTCGTATCCTGTCCCTTGATCATAAGCCGCCCCGAGGTCGGCTTGTCGAGGAGCCCGATGATGTTGAGCAGCGTGCTCTTGCCCGAACCCGACGGTCCGATCAACGCGACGAACTCACCCGATGCGAGGGAAAGGTCGATATCATGCAGCACCTCCGTCTCCGATGGCTGGCCGGGATTATAAACCTTGCAGACCTTGTCGAGTTTGATGATGTCGTCAGCCACGGATCGCCGCCACAGGATCGAGTCCGGCAGCGCGAAGCGCCGGCGCCGTGGCGGCGACAAGTCCCGTTGCCGTCGCCAGGACAATGGCGAGAACGAACAATTGGCGCTCCAGAACCAGAGGAAACAATTCGGTGCCGTCGGCCTGCCGCTCGATCGCATGCCAATAGATCAGGGCGCCCGCCCCCATGGCCGAGCCGAATATGGAGCCGATGAACCCGAGCAGTCCGCCCTGCAGCAGGAAGACGCGCAGGATCTGTCCGCGTCTGGCGCCCATGGCGCGCAGGATGCCGATGTCCTTGGAACGTTGGATGACCGAGACGACCAGCACGGCAGCGATACCGAATGCCACCGAAAGGGCAACGAAGACACGGATCAAGGTATTGGAATTCTTCTGCGCCTGAACGGCGGTGAAGAACTGGGCGTTGGTCTTTATCCAGCTGTCGGCCTGCACCGGATTGGCAGCCTGAATCTGCCGGGCCAGGGATTCCGCGCTGTATATGTCACGCACCGTCAGATCGATCGTCGTCACGCCGCCGATCATGCCGAGCAGGGACTGGGCGGTCCGCAGGACAACGAATGTATTGCGCTGATTGACCCCCTTATTGCCGAAATCGGCAATTCCCGTGATGGTCAACACGCGGTTCGCACCCGACGCCACCTGGATGTTCAATTTGTCGCCGACGGTCGCGCCGAGATCCTTCGCGAGCTGGGTGCCGATGATGATGTCCTCGCTGGTCAGTCTCAGCTCGCCGGCAACGATGTAGTCCTGAACCCTGACGATCTTGAAATATGTCGCCGGTTCAATGCCCGCGATCGAGATGGCACGGCTGGCATCGCCGCGGATCGCCAGGGCGGACCCCGTCATCGTGGGAGAGACCACCATCACATCCGGCATGGACTGCATGTGATCGCGGATCTTCGGCCACTGATCGATGGACAGGATGCGCTGGCTCGGCCGCTGGATCGTCGCATCCTCGAACTCACCGGCACCGTTGCGGAGGGGCCGGGCCACCTGATCGGGTGGCAGCAGCTGGATCTGCGGCTGCGAAGTAAGGACACGCTTGATGAAATTGGTTTCCAGGCCCGCAAGCATGGCCGACATGAAGACGATCACGGCGACGCCGATCGCGACGCCACCGGCGATGAACAATGTCTGGAGGCGGCCCTCGTAAAGGAACTTGACGGCCGCGATCCATTCGAATGGCAACCAGCGTTTCATGGCGAAAGGGCCCGTATGCGCTGACCGGTCAGAACATCCGCCGTGACCGGCACTGCGGAGTCACCCTCCTGAAGGCCATCCAGCACCTCGACCTGCATGTTGCCGCGCAGGCCGATCTTCACGGGCTGCCGGAAGGCGCGGCCATTGCGAACGGCCATCACCCATGGGCTGTCGGACAAAGCGTCACGCACCGCGCGGAGAGGCAGTATCAGCGTATTGTCGCGGCGGGCCGTTTCTATATCCACCGAGACGGTCATATCCTGGCGCAGATAGGACGGCGGATTCGCGGCCGTCAGCTTCACTTCGACAGACGCCCGCGTGATGTCGACTCCCGGATTGATATAGCTGACCACCGCGGCGAATTTCTGGTTCGGATAGGCGTCGGCGGAGACCAGGGCCTTTTCGCCCAGGGCGATCATGCCGAGGTTGCGCTCGTCGATGCGCAGGACAAGCTGGGTGTCTCCCTCCGGCGCCAGAACAAGCAGGGCCCGGCCGGCCTGGACGACAGTGCCGCGTTCGACATTCCGGTCGATCAGCACACCGTCTCTCGGCGCGGTAATGGTGGCATAGCCAAGCCGGGAGATCGCCGTATCGAGATTGGCCTGCGCCTGAGCGAGCTGGGTCTGCGCCATGACGAAGTCGCTGCCGCCTTCGCTTGCCGTATAGACCTGCAATTCCGCGGTTCGGACCTGCGTGTGGGCCACATCCAGGTCCTTCTGGGCCGCGTCCAGCGACGCCCTGGTTGCATGGCCGTTGCGGGCCAGCTCCGACGTGCGGTCGAAGGTCTGCTGCATGTTGCGCAGGTAGGCGCGCGCCTGCGTCAAGGCCTCGCGCGCCGCCGGCAGCGTCAGTTCCTTCATCTGGCGCATACGCGCTTCGGCCTGGGCCACGGCACCCTGTTCCTGAATCATCGCGGCTTTAAGCTCCCGGGATTCCAGGGAAACGAGAGGCTGACCTCTGGTCACGCGCTGACCTTCCTGCACGAGAACATCTTCAACCGTGCCTGTCATCTGGCTGCCGATTTCCACCCGGAACGGCGTTTCGACATGGCCGCTGGCCACGAGAGTTTGAATCAGTGAGCCGCGCATCACCCGATCGACGACGACGCCCGGCCCGACGATCCAGCGCATGATCGGCACGGCGCCCAGGCTTGAGACGAGAATCAGCCCAAGGATGAACCACTTATGGATCCAGGCCCTGGTCCACAGTGACTTGACCGGTGCCCCCGCCTTCGGAGAGGGCGCATACCCAGACCCGCTGCTTCTTTTCGCAGCGGTGACCTGACGGAAATCCGTCCCAGCTTGTTGATCGATAACCAGTCTGCCCATCCGTGCGCCTGTCGTTTCTGGCAAATCCATTTGGACCGGGGGCAACACATCCGCTTTGCGGTAGATCAAGGCTTGAGCGTGGAGAGCGCATCATGGCTCTTCGGGAATTCAGTCCCGGTTGCACCGTTCGTGCGCATTCCGGGACGGGAAGATCCGGCAACAAGACAGTCCAGCATTTGGGACCACGGCTCCTGCCGCGTTTCCGTTCAATCGAGATTATTCCAATGCCGAATGCACCGATGACGATCGCCGCTGACGGTATCTCGTCCGACAACCCCGCCGCGGATGTTCTTCAAGGCCTTTCGAGCGCTGCCGCACGTCGGCGCCTCGACGAATTCGGTCCGAACGCAACGCCTGAAACGAGCCAGCATCCCCTGCGCGCGGCGCTGGGCAAATTCATCGCGCCGGTTCCGTGCCTGCTCGAGGCGGCCATCGTCCTGCAACTGTTTCTGGGCGAATACATCGAGGCGGTGATCATCGCAGTGCTTCTGGTTTTCAACGCCGCCCTGGGACTTTTCCAGGAAGGGCGCGCCCAGGCCACGCTCGCCGCGCTGAAATCGCGACTGGCGCTCAATGCTTCGGTGCGTCGCGACGGCGCCTGGCAGACCGTGCCGGCGGCCGAACTGGTGCCGGGCGATATCGTCAAATTGACGCTCGGCAGCGTCGTTGCTGCGGACGCGCGGATCAGGGGAGGCTCCGTTCTCCTCGACCAGTCGATGCTGACCGGTGAATCGATGCCGATCGAAGCGGAGGCCGGACGCGACACCTATGCGGGAGCGCTGGTGCGGCGCGGCGAAGCGATTGCCGAAGTCACCGCGACGGGAGCGCGCACGAAGTTCGGCCGCACGGCTGAACTCGTGCGCACGGCACATGTGACGAGTTCGCAGCAGAAGGCGGTGTTTCGCATCGTGCTCTATCTGACGGCGATCAACGGTGTGGTCACGCTGGCCTTGATGGCCTACGCGGTTTCCATCCATCTGACGATCGGTGAAATCATTCCCCTCGCGCTGATTTCCATTCTGGCTTCGGTGCCGGTGGCGCTGCCGGCGACATTCACGCTTGCAACCGCGCTCGGCGCACAGGCCCTGGCCAGGCAGGGCGTTCTGCCGACCCGTCTCTCGGCCGTCGATGAAGCCGCGACAATGACTCTCCTTTGCGCCGACAAGACCGGCACCTTGACGCGGAACGAACTGGCAGTCACCGCCGTCGCACCCATGTCCGGGTTCGACGAAACGCATGTCCTGTTGCTGGCGCGGCTGGCGAGCTCCGATGCCGGGCAGGATCCGGTGGATGCGGCGGTCCGCAATGCCGCGCAGGCTCGTCACGCGGGCGATATGCCGAGGCTGGTCACGTTTATTCCATTCGATCCCGCCACGAAGACGGCGGAAGCTTCCGCAGTCGACGCGACGGGGGCCCCGATACGGATCGTGAAAGGCGCCTTTGCCACGGTCGCGGCTCTTTCGCAACCGTCGCCGGCGGCGGCTGCCGCGGCAGCCAGCTTCGAGGCACAGGGCTTCCGGGTTCTCGGTGTTGCCGCCGGCGCACCCGCGGCCATGGTGATGGCGGGCCTCGTCGTGCTCAGCGACCCGCCGCGGGCTGACGCGGCGGCCTGCATCGCCGACCTGCGGCGGCTCGGCCTGCGCGTGGTCATGATCACCGGAGACGCCCCGGCCACCGCAGCGGTCGTGGCCCGTGCCGTCGGCATCGAGGGCGCGACGTTGCCGGCCGGCGCGATCCTGGCCCAGTCGCGGCCGGAAGAATTTGCGGTTTTCGCCGGCGTGCTTCCGGAGGACAAATATTCTCTCGTCAAGGCGTTTCAGAAGTCCGGCTTCATGGTCGGCATGTGCGGTGACGGCGCCAATGATGCGCCCGCGCTGCGCCAGGCACAGATCGGCATCGCCGTGTCGACGGCAACGGATGTGGCGAAATCCGCGGCCGGCATCGTCCTGACGGAACCGGGACTGGGCGGCATCGTGACGGCGGTCATGGCCGGGCGCGTGGCCTTCCAGCGGATCATGACCTACACGCTGCGATCGATCGTGCACAAGGTGCGCCAGGTCCTGTTCCTGGCCATCGGCCTCGTCATGACCGGGCACTCCATTCTGACGCCCATGCTGATGGTGATCTCGATGATCACCGGCGATTTCCTGGCCATGTCGTCGACGACGGACAACGTCCGCCCGTCACCGCAGCCCAATGTGTGGCGCATCGGACATCTGACCTTGGCCGGCGTTCTCATGGGCGTCTTCGACCTGATATTCTGCGTCGGCGCGCTGGCGATCGGAAAGTATCGCCTACACCTAGGCCTCGAGACCCTGAGGACGCTGACCCTTGTGACGCTCGTCTTCAGCGGCCAGGCGGTGTTCTATGTCGTGCGCGAACGGCATCATCTCTGGTCATCGCGGCCAAGCACGATCGTTCTTGCCTGCTCTGTCGCCGATCTTCTCATTATTCCAACTCTTGCGGTAACAGGATTCTTGATGGCGCCACTGCCGCTCTATATCGTCCTGAGCATATTTTGCGCATCCGTCATTTTTGCATTTGCTCTCGATGCCATCAAATTCGCCATCTTCCAACGCCTGAAAATGCTATAGCGGATGCCATACTCTGGGGATCGTCGTCCCGAGCGATCCGTGAACAAGATCTCAGCACACGGCTATTGACATGGATCAGTGCGGGGCCCCGCACAGCAGATAGAACGACGACGTTGTTTTCCTGATGTCTCAAGCGCCCACCGTCGTATCGGAGGCCAAGGCTTCCGCATCTTCTTCTTTCGAGTTGTTCTCATGACCGATCTCTCTTCCGATCTTGTGTCTGGCTCGCGATCCTCCCTGTTTTGCGCCATCATTGTCGGCGCAGTCACAGCCTGCGGCGAGGAGATGTGCCCGTGAAAGCCCGCAATTGGCAGATTCTGGGAACGGTCGCCGTCCTGCTCCTGGCGGCGGGTGGCTATTACATCTGGAAGCAACTCGATGGCAGCGGGCTCCCCGAGGGGATCGCCAGCGGAAACGGCCGCATTGAAGCAGTCGAAATCGACGTCTCGACGAAAGCCGCCGGCCGCATTCGCGACATTCTGGCCAATGAAGGCGATTTCGTCGAAGCCGGCCAGGTACTGGCGCGCATGGATACGGTCCAGCTCGAAGCGCGACGCCGCCAGGCGGAAGCGCAGCTCCAGCGCGCCACCGTCAGCATCGACACGGCGAAAAGCCTAGTCACCCAGAGACAGGCCGAACGCCGAACCGCGGTTGCCGTCATCGCCCAACGCGAGGCGCAACTGGACGTCGCCGAAAGGAAGCTCACGCGCTCGGATCAATTGATTAAAACCAATGCGATTTCCCAGCAGACCCTTGATGACGACCGGGCCAGCGAGAAGGGAGCGAAAGCCGCCGTCAGCGCTGCCGAAGCCCAGCTCGCAGCCTCCGAGGCGGCGATCGGCTCCGCCAAGGCGCAGGTGATCGATGCAGAAGCAGCCGTCGAAGCGGCGCGTGCCGAAATCGAAAGCATCACGGCGGACATCGATGACAGCACCCTGAAATCGCCGCGGGCGGGACGCGTGCAATATCGGGTCGCCCAGCCCGGTGAGGTTCTTTCCGCCGGAGGGCGGGTCCTGAACCTCATCGATCTCGGCGACGTCTACATGACCTTCTTCCTGCCGACGGCGCAGGCAGGGCGCGTTGCCATCGGAGCCGATGTGCGTCTCGTTCTCGACGCGGCGCCCCAATACGTGATTCCCGCGAAGGCGACATTTGTCGCCGACGTCGCCCAGTTCACCCCGAAAACCGTGGAGACGCAGGAAGAACGCCAAAAACTGATGTTCCGGGTCAAGGCCCAGATTCCTCCGGCACTGCTGCACAAATACATTCAACAGGTGAAGACGGGTCTGCCGGGCATGGCCTACGTCCGGCTCGATCCGAAAGCGGAATGGCCGGCCAGTCTCTCGGGGACGCTGGTCCAGTGAATGATCGGCAGACCAAAGATGCGAAGCCGGTGCCACCATCCGTCGTGCGCCTGGAGGCGGTCGGCCTGTCTTATGGCAAGACACGAGCGATCGAAAACGTCACGCTCGACATGCGCCCGGACTGCATCATTGGCCTGATCGGCCCCGACGGCGTCGGCAAGTCCAGCCTGCTGTCGATCATCGCCGGCGCCCGTGTCATTCAGCAGGGCCACGTCGAGGTGCTTGGCGGCGATATGGCCGACTCCGGTCATCGAAGGGTGACGTTTCCACGCATCGCCTACATGCCTCAGGGCCTTGGCAGAAATCTCTATCCGACTCTTTCCGTCTTTGAGAATATAGATTTCTTCGGCCGCCTGTTCGGGCATGACAGAGATGAGCGCCGCCGGCGCATCGGCAGGCTTCTGGACAGCACGGGTCTGGCGCCATTCGCGGACCGTCCTGCCGGCAATCTCTCCGGGGGCATGAAGCAGAAGCTCGGTCTCTGCTGCGCTTTGATTCACGATCCGGATCTGCTGATCCTGGACGAACCGACCACCGGTATCGATCCGCTGTCGCGGCGTCAGTTCTGGGAGTTGATCAACGAGATCCGCGCCAGTCGCGCCGGCATGAGCGTCATCGTAGCCACCGCCTACATGGAGGAGGCGGCGCAGTTCGACTGGCTGGTGGCGATGGATGCCGGCCGGGTGCTCGCCACCGGCACGCCCGGCGACTTGCTCAAACAAACCGGAGCTTCCACCCTCGAAGCAGCGTTCGTCGACCTGTTGCCCGAGGAAAAACGGCGAGGACATCGGGAGGTCGTCATTCCGCCGCGGCAGGCACAAGACGAAACCGCCATCGAGGCCGATCATCTCACCATGCGCTTCGGCGATTTCGTCGCCGTCGATGACGTCAGCTTCCGCATCAACCGCGGCGAAATCTTCGGGTTCCTCGGCTCGAATGGCTGCGGCAAGACGACGACCATGAAAATGCTGACCGGGCTGCTTCCGACAAGCGAAGGCACGGCACGCCTGTTTGGCCGGCAGGTCGACCCCAACGACATGGAGGTACGCCGCCGCGTCGGCTACATGAGCCAGGCCTTCTCGCTTTATAGTCAACTGACGGTGCGGCAGAACCTTGAACTCCATGCCCGCCTGTTCCGCATGGATGCTGATTCCATTCCAGGCCGGATCGAGGAGATGGCGCGACATTTCGGTCTCGCCAGCCTTATGGATGCGCTGCCGGACAGCCTCCCGCTCGGCATACGGCAGCGCCTTTCGCTGGCGGTGGCGATGATCCACTCACCCGATATCCTTATTCTCGACGAGCCAACCTCGGGTGTCGACCCGGTGGCGCGCGACAGCTTCTGGCAGATCCTTGCCGATCTCTCCCGCAAGCAGAATGTGACGATCTTCGTCTCCACCCATTTCATGAACGAGGCTGAGCTGTGCGACCGGGTCTCGCTTATGCATGCGGGCAAGGTGCTGATCAGCGACAAGCCGGCGGCGATCGTTGAAAGCTGCGCCGCAACCACACTTGAAGAGGCTTTTATCGTTTATCTGAAGAAGGCGATTGGCGATAAGGAGGCGACGCCAACCGCTGATTCCGGCCCGTCGTCCTTGTTCGCAACGGAAGCCGCCTCGCCCCGGCCTTCCGCGCAGGCCCATAAAACGCGGTCTTTCGATCCCCGACGCATGTTCGCCTATACGCAGCGCGAGTCGCTGGAATTGCGGCGCGATCCCATCCGGGCCACGCTCGCCGTTCTCGGCAGCATGCTGTTGATGTTCGTCATCGGCTACGGCATCAATATGGATGTCAAGAATCTTTCATTCGCGGTGCTCGACCGTGACGATACGACGATCAGCCGCGACTATGTGCTGCAGATCGCCGGATCGCGCTACTTCACCGAAAAGCCAACGATCACCACCTATGCTGATCTCGACCGGCGCATGCAGAACGGCGAGATCAGCCTGGCGATCGAAATTCCGCCCGGGTTCGGCCGCGACGTGATGCGCGGCAAAAACGTCCAGATCGGCGCATGGGTCGATGGCGCGATGCCGGCGCGAGCGGAGACGGTGCTCGGCTATGTTCAGGGGATGCATGCGACATGGCTGACGCAGAAAGCACGGGAGGTCTACGGCAGTGCCGCAACCGCGAGCAATTTTCAGCTCGCGATCCGCTATCGGTACAATCCGGATATCCAAAGTCTGGTAGCCATGGTACCGGGCGTCATACCGCTGCTGCTCCTGATGATACCGGCCATGCTTGCCGCGCTCAGCATCGTCCGCGAAAAAGAACTGGGGTCGATCGTCAATTTCTATGTGACCCCTGTCACCCGGTTTGAATTCCTGCTCGGAAAGCAGCTTCCCTACCTCACGCTCGCCATGTTGAATTTCTTCATGCTGACGGCCTTCGCCGTCTTCGCCTTCCGCGTGCCGTTCGCCGGGAGTTTCCTGGCGTTCAGTGTGGCGGCGCTGATCTATGTCACCGCGACGACAGCCATGGGCCTGCTTATCTCGACATTCATGAAGAGCCAGATCGCAGCCATATTCGGCACGGCCCTCCTCACGCTCATCCCCGCCGTGCAGTTTTCCGGCATGATCGATCCGGTATCTTCGCTGCAAGGGGCCGGTGCTCTTATCGGCCGCATTTACCCGACCACCTATTTTGTAACAATCTCGCGCGGCACCTTCTCGAAGGCTCTGGGCTTCCACGATCTGTCGGCAGAGTTCCTGCCGATGCTGATCGCTGTTCCGGTGTTGCTTGGCCTTGGAGCGGCCTTGCTCAAGAAGCAAGCAAACTGATGATCCGCGTCGCCAATATCTTTCATCTCGGCATCAAGGAACTGCGGGAGCTGGCGCGCGATCCGGCACTGCTCGTTCTGATCGTCTTTGCATTCACGATTTCGGTCTATACCTCATCCAAAGCGATCCCCGAAACGCTCAACCGGGCCGCGATCGCCATCGTCGATGAGGACCAATCGCCGGTGTCGGCCCGCATCATCGCCGCGTTCAATCCGCCTTATTTCCAGAAGCCGCGGCTCATTTCTCAAATGGAGATGGACAGCCGCATGGACGCGGGCCTCGACACGTTCGCTCTCAATATTCCGCCCAATTTTCAGCGCGATCTTCTCGCCGGAAGATCCCCGACGATCCAGCTCAACATAGATGCCACCCGCATGACCCAGGCCTTTACCGGCGGCGGCTATGTCCAATCCATCGTTACAAGCGAGGTCAATGAATTCGCGCGCCGCTACCGCGCCGCCGAGAGCCTGCCCGTCGATATCGTGATGCGCACCCGTTTCAACCAGGAGCTCAACAAGGGCTGGTTCGGCGCCATCGCCGAAGTCATTTCCTCGATTACGATGCTGTCGATCGTCCTGACCGGCGCCGCCCTCATTCGCGAGCGCGAGCACGGCACGATCGAACATCTTCTCGTCATGCCCATCAGACCCACCGAGATCATGGTGAGCAAGATCTGGTCGATGGGCCTCGTCGTGCTTGTAGCGTCCGCCCTGTCTCTCATTTTCGTTGTTCAGGGCCTCCTCCATGTTCCAATCCAGGGCTCGGTGGTTCTGTTCCTGACGGGGGTCGCGCTGCAGCTCTTCGCGACGGCGAGCCTCGGCATTTTCCTCGCGACGGTCGCCGGGTCGATGCCGAAGTTCGGATTGCTGCTGATGATGGTGCTGCTGCCGCTTCAAATGCTCTCCGGCGCCGAGACACCGCGCGAAAACATGCCCGAAATCATCCAGGCCATCATGCTTGCGGCGCCGAACACGCACTTCGTCATATTGGCCCAGGCCGTTTTGTTTCGCGGCGCTGGCATCGAGACGATCTGGCCGCAGATCGTTATTCTGCTGGCGATTGGATCGGTATTTTTCTTCTTCGCGCTGCAGCGCTTCCGAAAATTCCTGCGATAGAGAACGGCGGCGCAAACGTGCACGCTCCCATTGCCCGGAAAAACTTGTCCTACTCTTGCTTCAAAGCCCGTTGCAGCCGGCGGATGATCACGTTTCTGCTCCGCTCGTTCGCAGCTCTCGCAACCGCATCGTTGATATCGATGATGAGTTTCGAGAGCTCGTTATCCCAATCCAGGTGGCCGGCGCTCTCCGGCGCCATCCGCTCCGGACTGCGCCGCGCGACCGGCTGAGCCCTGCCCCGCGTGAGGTCGAAGGCCTCGTCCAGGTTCGGAATCAGCACCGGGGCCGCTCCCGGCAGGGCTCCCAGGCGGTCCTTCAATTTCTCGATCGGCTCTTGTTCTCCGTGCGTGAGAAAGATGTTTCCCGCCACAGGCTTTCGCGCCGCGACCCACGCGGCAAGTTCTGGCCCGTCGGCATGCCCTGAATAGAGGTCGAGCGACCGGATGCGCGCCCGCACCGCGACTTCCTCTCCCATCATCCGCACGCGCGAGGCACCATCTTGCAGGATGCGCCCGAGCGTGCCCTGGGCCTGGAAGCCGACCAGGAGCACGGTCGCCTGCTCACGCCAGAGCCAGTCCTTGAGGTGATAGCGGATGCGCCCGGCATCGCACATCCCGCTTCCGGCAATGACAATGTAGAAGTTGCGGATAAGGCTGATCGCCTTGCTCTGCTCGACCGATTCAGTGAAGTGCACGTTCCGGGCATGGAGGGCCCGTTTCAGCGCCGCACCGTTTTCGATCTCGCCGGCATGTGTTTCGAAAATACCGCTCGCCTTGGTGGCAAGAGGCGAATCGACGAAGATGGGAATGGTCGGTATTTCGCTACGGTCCATCAGATCGATCAGATCGACAAGCAATTCCTGGGTTCGCTCGACCGCAAATGATGGAATGAGCAGCGCTCCAGTCGACCGCATCGCCGCCTGCACCTCATCGCGCAGCAGTTGCGATCGCTGCGCTGGCGAGATGTCCTGACGATCGGTATCGCCATAGGTCGATTCGCAGATCACATAGTCGAGATCGCTTGGTGCCTGGGGCTCCGGCTGCAGGAGCTTGTGACCCGGCCCGATGTCACCTGAGAACAGGATCCGTATGGGTTTGGAGGACGCTTCGCCGATCTCGACCTCGACCGATGCCGAGCCCAGAAGATGGCCGGCATTCCAGAAACGGGCGCGAATGCCGTCTGCAATGGAACTCCAGGCCCCATAGGGAACCGGCTTGAACTGGGTAAGGGTAGCCGTGGCCTGTTCAGCATCATAGATGGGCTCGACCTCGGACAGCCCGCGGCGAGCGTTGCGCTTGTTGAGCTGCCGGACTTCCGTCTCCTGGATATGGCCTGAATCAGGCAGCATGACCGAGCAGAGATCGACCGTTGCCTGGGTCGCGAAGATGGAGCCGCCGAATCCATCCTTGACGAGCTTCGGCAGGAGGCCGCTGTGATCGATGTGGGCATGGGTGAGAATGACCGCATCGATCGCGGAGGGCATGAACGGGAAAGGCCGGTAATTAAGCTCCCGCTCGGTTCTGGGACCCTGAAACATACCGCAATCGACGAGGACCCGGGCAGTCGCCGTTTCCAGCGCGAAGCAGGACCCGGTGACGGTCCTCGCCGCTCCGTAAAAATACAGCCGGACGGGCTGCCCGTCCGCGTCGCCTGGTTTGGTCATCGCGCTGCCATTTTCCTCCCGCGCCTTGAGCCAAGCGGCTACTGGCGCAACTGCTTGCGGATCAGGACCGACCCGGGATCATCCTGATGTTCCACTGCCACAAAACCCTGCTCCCGCTCGAGTTCGATGGCATCGTGATTCTGGCGGCTCTCCACCGATTCGAGCGTCTTCACGCCTTTTGCCTCGGCATATCGTGAAATGTGGCGAAGCAACTCCCAGCCCAGACCTTTGTGCTTGTACCCAGCCCGAACGGAGATCGCCACCTCCCCCTTCTCCAGAGCGGCGTCGCAGGCGAGCATGGCAGAAGCAATGATCGTCTTTCCATCTTCGGCAAAGGCGAGAAAGTTTTCCGTCTGCCGATGATCGACCGAGGTCATGGCGACGAGACGGTCATGGCTCACCTCGCGAAGTCCCGACAGGAACCGGAAGCGCAGGTCCTCCGGCGTGACATGCTTGAAGAATTCAGCCAGCCCCGCCTCGTCCTCGGAACAAACCGGACGCACGTGAAATTTCAGCCCCGTCCGCGTGGTGATGTCGCGGCTCCAATCATCAGGTTTCATATCCTTGCTCCATAAGCTGATAATGAGTGATACTGTCTTCGCGCTGCACGCCGGCATCCTCGACAAGGAGCATCCCGGCAATCGTACCTGCCCTATGCCGCGCCAACAATAATAAACCGTGCGATCACCACATCGTCGAATCGGTCTGCCGCGACGTCGCGCGACCCCTCACCCGGGCGGGAGACCTCGCGGGTCGAAGCTGGGTCGTGTCGCCGCAGCTATCGTGAAATGCAGCCTCGGAGTCCTGCGTTTTCGACATTTCGACCACTGCCAGGAACGACAGAAACATCGGCACAAATAGAAATGCCATGATCAAGACAAAGGACGTCATATCGCTCTCCTCTTCCCGCACGCCACAACCATTCAATGCCGAACATTGATACGCGAGGCATGGAATTTGACCTTGCGGTAGATCAAACCTGGCCGAAGGCAGCCGGCCCGGATGCAAACGAGCGAAAGGACGCCTTTAAAGCCTCGATTTTAAAGAATTGGGAGTTCAATCCCGGGGCGATCCGCTCCGTCCGGGAGCTAAGCGGTCAGTTGACGGCAGCCGCCTGCGGGAATTTCCACGATCCGTCGAGGATTTCCGCGCGCGGCCGATAAAGGCGGACCGTGTAATTCCAGCCCTTCAGGCTGGAGGCAAATATTCCAGAAGCATGAACGGATCTTCGGATCAATGACAACGCCGTCCTCGCCTCCTGTACAAACGGCCTCATTCACATAGATGACGATCACTCCGAAGCGTTCAGGCCTTCTTCAGAACCGGGATGACGTCGCGTGCGTAAAGCTCATGCCCACGCGCGATCTCTTCAAATTCAGCCCCCCAGTGGATCACGGCGAGAAAATTTCCAGCGCCCGTGAAGCGGCATTGTTCCACAATCATCTCGGCGACGTCCTTCGGCGTACCTGCCAGGAATTCGTCGTCGCTCAGCGAAAAGCCGCTTTGTTTCGAGCCGGGCTCATCCGGCACCTTGGACAGCTTGAGACGCGTATCGTCGGCCGCGAATTTTTTTAGCCGTTCCGCGACACGTTCGGACATTTCAAGGGCTGCCGATCGCGAGCTTGCTATAACGACCCTGCGCCGCAGCCCAAGGCAATCCGGGGTGCTGTGCCGATCCGCTTTCTCCGCTTCCAACCTGTAAGCGTCGAATATCGAGCGCACCCGCTCCCGCGAATGAAAGCCGGTGCTGATCTTATGACCGTTCGCAGCCGCCCTTGCAGCAGAACTCTCGCTGATGACTGTCGTCCAGATTGGCGGATGCGGCCGCTGCAAGACCGGCGGCAGAATCCGGACATTCTCGAACGTGAAGTTCCTGCCGTAATGATTGAGGACGCCGCTCGTCAGTGCCGGCCCAAGAAGGTCAAGTGTCTCCTCGTGCAGCGCACGTCCCCGCTCCATCGAAATGTCGAGCCGCATCAGTTCCTGCGGGACGCCGATCGAAAGCCCTATCTCCAGGCGGCCCTGCGATATCTGGTCCAGCAGGCCGATTTCTTCGGCAATCCGAAGTGGCGAATAGTAGGGTGAAACGATGCCCATCACGCCGAGCCGCAACCGCGAGGTGCGCACGGCCGTCGCGGCAATCAGCAGATTCGGCGACGTACTGAAAGACCCGCCGAAATGATGTTCGCTGAAGAATATGCCGTCGAACCCCAGCGCTTCGTCGCGGACCCACAGATCCAGATAATTCTGGAAGTAGTTTGTGTTCCCCATCGCCTCTGCATCGATATTCTTTTCCGGAAAGAACTCAAACGGCCACGACTTGATCATTACGCCGGAACTCCGGTGCCAAAGTGATTTCGCCACACCATGAATGCGGATTATTTCGACGTCAATTTCCCGATAAGGCGCGCATGGTCTTGGTAACGGTCACAGACGCGCGGAACCGAACTTGGCTTGTGCGTCGAACGGAAGTGCGGCAATCTTGCACCATCCCCAGCCAAGACGCGGGAAGTTCAGAGATGGGAGAAGCACGTGAGCTCATCGATTTCACCCGCAAGACGCACATTCCTGATCGGCGCCGCGGTCGCCGCAGGCTCCGTCGCAGCTCACTCCAATCAGGCTGCGGCGGCTGCACAGAAGATAGCCGGTGAGGACCACTGGGCACAAAAGGGCGATGTAAAGCTCTATCTCTGGCGCAAACAACTGGATGATGGCGTCGCGAACAAGCCTGTGTTCTTCATCGTCCATGGCTCATCGTTCTCGGGGCGCGGCGGGTATGATCTGCAGGTGCCCGGCAAACCGAACTATTCCTTCATGGATGAGTTCGCGCGGCAAGGTTACGATGTGTGGGCCCTGGATCATGAGAACTACGGGAGGTCATCCCGCAACACAGGCGTCAATTCCAATATCATGACGGGGGTCGCCGACATCGAGGCGGCCATGCCGGTCGTAGAGAAGGTCACCGGCCAGAAGACGTTTAAGTTCATGGGCCAGTCGTCGGGCGCCATCCGCGCCGGCGTCTTCGCGATGCGCCATCCCGAAAGAGTCGAGCGGCTCATTCTGGATGCGTTCACCTGGACTGGCGAGGGCGCCCCGGAGATCATGCGGCGCCGCGAGCAGGTCGATTCTTACAAGAAGAACCCGAACCGGAAGATGGATCTCGCTACCTTCATGGGCATCTTCACCAGGGACGACCCCACGACGTTCGAGCAGGACGTGCCGAAGGCTCTCGCGGCCTATGAACTCGCGCTGGGCGACAAGGCGCCGACCGGCTCTTATCTCGACATGGCAATCAATATGCCTATGGTCGATCCTGAAAAAATTCATTGCCCGGTGCTGATCACCCGCGCGGAGACGGACGGCAACGCCACGGACGCCGAGTTGATTACGTTTTTCGGCAAGCTGTCCACGAAGGACAAGCAATTCGTGATGATGCGCGGCATCGCGCACGTCGCGGTGCTTGGCATCAACCGCCACCGGGTGTGGCACGCCATGCGCGAATTCATGAGCATGCCGGACGTGCGTTCCGCATGAAGGCGTCCGAGGCCGGCCATATCACAAGGACGACAGACTGGACTTGGCTGACGACACAGTACTGACCGGACCGGTCTGGCACTTTTTTCTGTGCCCGCACCGAAAAAACCAGGGAATTTTCTCAAAAACGGCCCGGTAGCCGACGCTATCGCGGCTACGTGAGCAGCAAATTCAACAAGTTGCACACCGTTTTCCCTGGCGGGTCGAGCAGCGATTTTTACGTAGCCATGCAGGCAAGTTTGCTAACCCAGCAGGCAAAATGAACAATCTCGATTGACCGCGATTTGTGACCAAGCCTACGAGCAGATGGAGGGTCAGACGGCACGGTTTTGCCCTGCAAAGCGGATCGCCACATGAAAAAACCGATAATCACTCCTCCACCAGGAAGAGACCCGATTGCCCCTTCCGCTGCCCCGATCGCCGACGGCATAAACGAGCGGAATCGGGATTTCTGGAAGGGTCGCCAGGCGGAGTTTGAAAGACGTTATCAGGACCCTGGGCTGGTCTCCGCCGCAGCAGCGCAAATGGAAAAGGACCGCAATGACGGCGTGCCGGCTGCGGAACAGAAGCCATTCGACAGGCTGCTGGAAGATGCAGAACTAGTCCGCACTCTGACCCGGCGGCGTGAAGCCTCCCGCTCGGGCTCGAGCAAACGTTCTAACTCCCTAAACCGACTAATTGACTCGGTTGTAGAGATTTACCCGAAAATTTCGGAACAGCCGTTACTGGTAAAGCTTGAGGCAAATAGCCGATTGGCGGACGACGTTCGCGTAGTTATCGAAATCGATAGCGATGAAATATCATATATGGACAATGAGGTGCTCAAGACGGCTCCCCTTTCCACGCTGAAGGACCGGCTGTACCACGCCAAGGAGCGCCTCAAGAAAAGAACATCGTCTCTGTGAATTGTTGAAAATTCGCATTTCGCAAAAGCATGCTCCTGCGAAACAGGGTGTTATTTGAACTGCCGTTTCTCCAACAAAGGTGAATCGGTATGTCTAAATCCGTCTCTTCGCTCGACCTGCAGGTCGTCCTTCTTCCGCTTTGCGATCTGATCCCAAACCCTCGTAACGCCCGCGTCCACAATCGCGCTCAGAAACAGGCGCTGGTGAAAAGCTACAAGACGTTCGGCTGCATCAATCCCCTCATAATTGATCAGAACCGGATGATTCTTGCGGGCCACGGGCGCCTCGAGGCCGCCAAGTTGGCCGGCCTTAAGGAGGTTCCGACGATCACCGTTACCCACCTTTCCGACTTGGAAAAGCGAGCTTTTGCTATCTCCGACAACAAGTTGGGTGACCGATCGGCCTGGGATTTCGACATGCTAGCGGATGAAATTCGCCTTCTGCAGCTCGACCCTACCTTTGATTTGAGCCTGACGGGTTTTGAGATCCCGGAAATCGATAACCTGACGCTGGCGCAGGACGATCGCCCTTCTGCCTCTGACACCATCCCGGATATCCAGGAAGCGGTTGTCAGCAAGGTTGGCGACACTTGGATCCTAGGCGCCCACCGCCTGGCTTGCGGCGATGCGCGCTCAATCGAGGACATCGCCCGCCTCATGGCCGGACAAACCGCCGGCATGATCTTCACCGATCCGCCGTATAATATCCCCGTCCGCTACATTGGCGGCCGCGGCAAGATCAAACACCAGGAATTCGTCTGCGCCTCGGGCGAGATGTCCCGCGACGAGTTTGCCGACTTCTATCAGACGACGATTGACAATGCCGTTGCCGTCTGCCGCGACGGCAGCCTCGCTTATGTCTGTATGGACTGGCGCAATATCGACGTGGTGATCGCCGCGAGCCGCGCTATGGGCACCGAACTGGCCAATATCTGCGTCTGGAACAAGACCAACGCCGGCCAGGGCTCCTTCTACCGCTCCCAGCATGAGTTTGTCGCGGTAATGAAAATCGGCAGCGCCGAGGGCCACAACAACGTCCAGCTCGGGCGCTTTGGCCGCAACCGCACCAACGTCTGGACGTACGCTGGGGTCAATTCTTTCGGCAAAGGCCGCAAGGATCTGGTGCTGCACCCGACCGTCAAGCCGGTGGCCATGATCGCGGATGCCATCCTCGACTGCACGGCCCACGGGGACATCGTCCTTGACGTCTTCGCGGGATCGGCCTCCGTAGCTCTGGCCGCTGAGAAGACCGGGCGCCGCGCTTTCTGCCTGGAATTTGCGCCCAACTACGTGGATGTCGCGGTCCGCCGCTGGCAGCGCCATACGCGCAAGGACGCCATCTTGGAGGGCGATGGCCGCACGTTCAGCGAGATCAAAGAGGTCCGCAACGCTGACGCAGCGATGCCCCAGGAACCCCGCTCTGCCGCAACGGTGGGAGACGCGTGATGGGAAAGCACCGCAACAGAAAGGCCACGAGCAGCGATCATTATTCGGTCGGCTATGGCAAGCCACCCGTGAACGAACGCTGGGTCCCGGGCCAAAGCGGCAATCCAAGCGGCAAGAGGAACAGGCCAGAAACGCCTCTCGAGATGATCGACGAAACGCTGTTCGATTCCGTCGGCGTCGTCATCAATGACAAAACGGTTCGCATGCCCGCTTTCAAGGCCATGGTGCGCCGCGCATTTGCGCTGTTCATGGGTGGCAACATCAAGGCCGGCGATTTTATCTTTCGCCTGCGCGAGCATTTTATGCGTAATTCCGGCACCAGCGCAGACCTGCAGCTCTTGAGCCCGGAGGATCAGAAGCTCTTCGACGAACTCATGAAGGATGTGCGCGATTGCTCGACCGACCCGCCGCCCGCCTCTGACGCAGACGACAACGACGAAGACGGCAAAGACAGCGACCCGAAGCCTGGTGATCCGAATGGCGAGGGCTAGCCGATGCCCAGTCCCCAAATGAACTACGTAACCAACAGCGACTTCGACCGGCTTACGAGGGTTAACCTCAAAGCATTCATTCGCCGCGCTTTCGCCGAGCTGAACCCGACCGCGGAGTTCGTCGACGAATGGTACATCGACGCGATCGTCTTCGAGCTGAAGATGATTATGGCCGGTCGCAGCCGAAACCTGATCCTCAATATGCCGCCGCGCACATTAAAGTCGATCATCGTTTCCGTCGCCTGGGTCGCGTTCATGTTGGGTCACAATCCCACGGAAACGTTCATGTGCGTGAGCTATTCCGACGACCTTGCCCATAAGTTCGCAAACGACTTCCGCAAGGTCCTGAATTCTGAATGGTACAAGCGCTGCTTCCCGGGCACCCGCATTGGTTCAAAAGATAGCGAAGACCAGATCGTATTGACGGCTGGCGGCGGCCGAATTTCCAAATCTATCATGGGCTCTATGACCGGCTTTGGCGGCAACTACATCGTCTTCGACGACCCAATGAAGCCGATGGATGCGCTCTCCGAAGCCACCCGCAACAAGATCAATGAACTGTTCCGCAGTACTTTCCCGAGCCGCTTCAACGACCGGCGTACGGGTGTGATGGTCGTCGTGATGCAGCGCGTCCATGTCGAGGATCCTACAGGCTTCCTGCTAGGACAGTCGGACAAGTGGCGCCACATCAGCCTTCCTGCCATCGCCGAATTCGAACAGACCGTGCAGCTCGGCCCCTACAAGTTCCATCGTCGCAAGCCTGGCGATCTCCTGTCTCCGATCCGTCTCCCATTGGCGGAATTGAACCAGCTGAAACTCGACCTGGGCCCAGATAACT
This sequence comes from Terripilifer ovatus, assembly GCA_029222685.1. Classification (GTDB taxonomy): domain Bacteria; phylum Pseudomonadota; class Alphaproteobacteria; order Rhizobiales; family Beijerinckiaceae; genus Terripilifer; species Terripilifer ovatus. Next base: position 23,475 of record JARHVB010000007.1, read on the forward strand.
TCGAAGCACAATATCAACAGTCGCCAGTACCGCCCGGCGGAAACATGATCAAGCGCGCCTGGTTTTCCGCTCGCTATAAAGAACTTCCGCTGCATGAAGACATTCTTCTGGTCGTGCAAAGCTGGGACACAGCGAATAAAGGCTCTCCCGAGAACGACTGGTCGGTCTGCACGACTTGGATCATCACCCGGGATTTCAAATACTACCTCGTGGATGTGTGGCGCCGCCAGGTCAATTATCCAGAGCTGCGAGCCGCGCTTATCGAACAGGCGGAAAAGTGGTCGGCAAATCGCGTGGTCATTGAGGATGCCGGAACTGCGATGGCGCTGCTGCAGGAAGGGCTGCCGATCCTTGGCTTGGAAGGCGTAAAGCCAAAAATGGATAAACAGGCGCGGATGGCGGTGGCAACCGTGAAGATGGCAGCTAGCCGCATGCTTCTTCCTGAAAGCGCCTCTTGGCTGCCCATCTTGGAGACCGAGTTGTTCAGTTTTCCCTCGGTGGCACACGATGACCAATGTGACTCCATCAGCCAAATGCTCAACGATCCGGTAATCGACAATATGGTCATGTGGGCGAAATTGGGCGGCGCTTAATCAAGATTTCGCCATGTCGTCCGATGGAAGTGATCGACGGCTTCGCGTCATCCGTTTGCTCTCTGAGAAAAAAGCCGGCCGGATCTGCCGCGGCGGAAAAATAGATCAACTCTACGTGGATGCGATCATACGCCGGTGGGGCCGAAACCGGGATCTAGACATCTCTTCTCGAAACCAGGAGCTGCGGACGGAGCGGTCCTGTGTGGCGCCGAGCCTCAGTTACTACAAATCGGGAGAACTATCCGGCCTTTGAGCCTTTGCGGCTCTTCGGACCGCTAGCTGCCCTGGCTTTCCCCTCAGGTCGGCGGAGCAACTCAGCGGGATCCACACCCAAAACTTTCGCCAGCCCATCTAAGACATCGATGCTTGCTGCGTAGACGCAACGCTCCAGTGAGCTGATGTAAGTCCGGTCGAGATCCGCGCGATAAGCAAGCTCCTCCTGCGAGAGCCCCGCCTCTTTGCGGGCAGCCCTGAGATTGATCGCGAAAATCTCCCGGATATCCATGTTCCGAGAGAAACAACTTGAAGATTATACTCACCACAGAGTATTCTCTACAAATTCAAATTCGCGATAAAAGTCAGGGTGATAATGCAGTTGAGAAGCCAAAGATCAGGGCTTGGAAGTTGGCAAGCGCGTATTGGCGGTCTGGCTGCAATGGGGGCTCTGTATTTCTGGAGCCAACAACCAGACCCAAACCGCGACGCGCGGATGCCGCAAATCCAGGTGACCTTGCTTGATAACTTAGATTCCACGGCCAGCAGGTATAGGGAGCGCGCCAACGATCTCCAGAACCAAGCAATCTGGAACGATCGTGCGGAAATGCTTTGCGATGTATTCAAAGACCCCGAGTTTCACGATTGGTTTGCAAGGGTCGATTCCATTTCTCAAACGATGTCGGGAAAGGTTGCATTCAGTGTCAAGCTTTCGTCGAAAGTCACGTTTAGAACGATTGCCGCACAGCTTTTCGATCTTGACCAAAAGACCCTCATAGCCAAAGACAGCGCTCTCTTCGAAACAATATATGGACTGTCAGTAGGACAGCGGGTCTACGTTTCAGGGCAATTTATTAGCAAGCAACCCTACTGCATTCCGCAGGGCACCTACTCGGGAAGCGACAGCCTTGAGTATCCCGAGTTTATCGTTCGATTTACGAAGATAACCGCCGCGGGCTGAAGCGGATACGACGGCCATTTTAGTAAGAACAATCGGATAAGACGCCGGCCGCGCATGCGACCTTTTAATCACTTGGCGACCGGCGAGGTCTCATCTTAAAGTGGTATCCAAGATACCTCTTTATGTGAGAGCGCGGCTATGAAACCAGTTCTCGAACGAGCCATGATCGGGCCGTCTGGCGAACCCCGCGATTGGGAGCCGCGGCTAACAGCTCCGGCAGGAGCCGTCGTCGGATCGGCCGCTCGCGATGTCCCATATGTCTTCCTCGCGATCCTGTGGCTCGGCGCCCTGCTCGGCGTTTCCTTCATCGCCACGCCGGTCAAATTCCAGGCGCCGTCCCTCAGTCTGCCGATCGCGCTCGAGGTCGGGCGCGTCACCTTCGCCCTGTTTACGCGGATCGAATGGGGGCTGGTCGCGCTTCTGGGGGCGAGCATCGCCTTCGGTTCGCGCCATCGTGGTCGCTGGCTGGGATGGTTGTTTCTGGTCGCGGTTCTCGCCGCCGAGACGTTCTGGCTGCTGCCGGTTCTCGATGCGCGCGTCGGTACGATCATTGCCGGCGGACAGATCGCCGGCACGTCCGATCATCTTCTTTACGTCGCGGCTGAGAGCGCCAAGGCGCTTCTGCTGCTAGGCCTGTCCCTGACGGGCCTGATGCAGCTTGCGGGCAGGGGAGGACGCGGCTGATGCGCGTGACCTTGCACACCGACTATGCGCTGCGCATGCTGGCTTACATCGCCCTCCATCCTGCCGGATATTGCACGGTGAACGATGTTGCGGACGCTTATAATCTGTCGCACCATCATCTCATGAAGGTGGCGCAGCGCCTGCGCCAATCGGGCTTCATTGAAACGACACGGGGACGCGCCGGCGGCATCCGCCTGGCAGTGACGCCGGACAAAGTGAATATCGGAGCGGTGGTGCGAGCGACCGAGGACGATTTTGCACTGGTCGAATGTATGCAGAGCGGCGGAGGCGGATGCGCCATCGCGCGGGCGTGCCACATGAAAGATATGTTCGTCGAGGCACTTACTGCATATCTCGCCGTGCTCGACAAATACACATTGGGACATGTCATGCATAATCGGGCCCTGCTCCGGCGGCTACTGGGCATCGCGTCCGAACCAGCATAACCAAAACGGGGCAAACCAGATGATTTCCGGGCTGACAGTTTCTGAACGGCAATCCGCGCTTCTCATTCTTATCGTTATGGCTTTCGTCGGCCTGGCCATGGCCGGTGTCGGCCGCGGCGATCTGCTCGGCGTTCACGGCGGCATCGTTCTCATGATCAGCGTCGCCCTGAGCTTCGCGGTGATCGGCCATTATTACGATCCGGAACCGCCGGCGGAGCGGCTCGCCGAATATTATGACGATCCGACGAGGGTCGGCATCGTGCTCGCCATGATCTGGGCTGTCGTTGCCATGGCGGTCGGTGTCTGGGTGGCGGCGCTGCTCGCATGGCCCGACATGACGTGGGATGTCGGCTGGCTGAGCTTTGGGCGCCTGCGGCCGGTGCATACGTCGGGCGTGATCTTCGGCTTTGGCGGCAATGCGCTCATCGCCACCTCCTTCCATGTTCTGCAGCGGACATCGCGGGCGCGTCTGCCCGATCAGATCAGCCCGTGGTTCGTGCTCATCGGCTACAATCTGTTCTGCGTGATCGCCGCCACCGGCTATCTGATGGGGCTTACCCAGTCGAAGGAGTATGCGGAGCCGGAATGGTATGCCGATCTCTGGCTGGTGATCGTCTGGGTTACCTATTTTGTCCTCTACCTGCGCACGCTGCAACGGCGGCAGGAACCGCACATCTATGTCGCCAACTGGTATTACATGGCCTTCATCCTGGTCGTGGCGGTGCTGCATATCGTCAACAACCTGGCCGTGCCTGTCTCGCTCGGCCATGCCAAGAGCTATTCGCTCTTCTCGGGCGTGCAGGATGCGATGACGCAATGGTGGTACGGCCACAATGCCGTCGCCTTCTTCCTCACCGCCGGCTTCCTCGGCATGATGTACTATTACCTGCCCAAGCGCGCCGGCCGGCCGATCTTCTCCTATCGGCTCTCGATCATCAGCTTCTGGGGCATCACCTTCATGTATATGTGGGCGGGCTCGCACCATCTGCATTACACGGCGCTGCCGCAATGGGTGCAGACGCTCGGCATGACGTTCTCGATCGTGCTGCTGGTGCCGTCCTGGGCTTCCGCCGGCAATGCGCTCGCGACGCTCAACGGCGCCTGGTTCAAGGTGCGTGACGACGCCACCCTGCGCTTCATGATGGTGGCCGCCGTCTTCTACGGCCTTGCCACTTTCGAAGGATCGTTCATGGCGATCCGCGCGGTCAATTCGCTGTCGCACTACACCGACTGGACCATCGGCCATGTGCATGGCGGCGCGCTCGGCTGGGTGGCGATGATTACGTTTGGATCCTTCTACGCGCTGGTGCCGTGGATGTGGAGACAGGAGCGCATGTATTCGCCCAAACTGGTCGAGGTGCACTTCTGGCTGGCCCTGTCGGGCACCATTGTCTACGTCTTCGCCATGTGGAACTCGGGCATCATTCAGGGCCTGATGTGGCGCACCTATAATGAGAACGGGACGCTCGCCTATTCGTTCATCGACAGCGTCGTGGCGATGCATCCCTATTACATCGCGCGCGCTTTCGGCGGCTTCCTGTTCCTGCTGGGCGCGATCGTCTGCGCCTACAACATCTGGATGACGATCCGGCTGTCGAAAGCAAAGGTCGTCACGGAAGACGGCAAGACCGACGTGCCGGTGCTTGAGCCCGCCACCGTCCTTCAGGCCGGAGAATAGAGCCATGCCCGAGGCACACCGCAAACTCGAACGCAATGCCATCGGCTTCGTTCTGGCCATCATCGGCGTTTCGGCCATCGGCGGCCTGGTCGAGATCGCGCCGCTCTTCACCATCCACGAGACGGTGGAAACCGCCAAGGATATGCGGGTCTACACACCGCTGGAGGTGGCGGGCCGCAATATCTACATCCGCGAGGGCTGCTACGCCTGCCACAGCCAGATGATCCGCACGCTGCGCGACGAGGTCGAGCGCTACGGACCCTATTCGCTGGCGGTGGAATCGAAATACGATCATCCGATGCTGTGGGGATCGAAGCGCACCGGCCCTGATCTCGCCCGGCTGGGCAATAAATATTCCGATGCCTGGCATGTGGCGCATCTGATCAACCCGCGCCACGTCGTGCCGCAATCGGTGATGCCGCGCTATGGCTGGCTGATGCGCAATGAAGTGCGCATCGACGATGCGGGCCAGCATCTGGCGGCGTTGCGGGTTGTCGGCGTGCCCTACACGGATGAGATGATCGCCAATGCTACGAAGGATGCCTATGGCCAGGCCAATCCTGACAGCGATCAGGCGGCCGGCGTCACGCAGCGCTACGGCGAGGCGACCAATGTGCGCACCTTCGACGGGGAGCCAGGTCGCCTGACGGAGATGGATGCGCTCGTCGCCTATCTGCAGGTCCTGGGTCACCTCACGGACGCGGCCTACAAGCAAACATCATCGGCAAAGGAGTAGCGAGATGGATTATCACACCATCGTCGGCTTTTCTAAAAGCTGGGGACTGTTCTACCTGATCGGCCTGGCGATCGTTGTCGTGGCCTATGCGTTCTGGCCGGGCAACCGCAAGCGGTTCAACCGGGCGAAGAACAGTATTCTCGACAAAGACGACCGGCCTCGGAGCTAGAACAATGGGACCCGAGAGACTTGATCCCGTCACGGGACGGACGACGACCGGCCATGAATGGAACGGCATCGAAGAACTGAACACGCCGATTCCCCGCGTCGTTCTGTTCTTTCTCGCCGCCTTCACTCTGTTCGGCATCGGCTACTGGATTTTGATGCCAGCCTGGCCCACGGGCACCAGCTATACCAAGGGCCTTCTCGGCATCGATCAGCGCCAGGTCGTCGCCGAGCAGATCAGGCAGGCGAACGCCGAACGCGCCGGCTGGACCGACAAGATCGCCAAGGCGAGCTTCGCCGAAATCGCCGCCGACCCGGCCATGATGCGCAACGTGCGCGAGACCGGTCGCACCCTGTTCGGCGACAATTGCGCGGTGTGCCATGGCGTCAAGGGCACCGGCGGCCCCGGCTTTCCCAATCTTGCCGCCAAGGCCTGGCTCTGGGGCGGTAATCCCGAGGTGATCGCGCAGACCATATCGGTGGGCATCAATTCGACCGATGCGCAGACGCGCGTGTCGCAGATGCCGGCGTTCGGGCGAACGGGCATGCTCGATAGCGCCAAGATTCGCAGCGTCGTCGCCTATGTGCGGACATTGTCGGGCCAGAAGCCTGACGCGACGCCGGACAAGAACCTGGTCGAAGCCGGCCAGAAAGTCTTCGCGAGCGAATGCGCCTCGTGCCATGGCGACAACGCCGCCGGCAACCTCGACGTCGGCGCGCCGAACCTGACCGATACGATCTGGATCTACGGCGGCGACGAGCAGTCGATCAACAACAGCGTCTTCAACGGGCGGCAGGGGCATATGCCGCATTGGTCCGGCCGTCTGTCTCCGGTCGATATCAAGATCCTTGCCCTTTACGTCGGCACGCTGGGGGAGAAGACCCAATGACGGCCGGCGCGTACAGCGGGACGCGCCGCAACTGGCGGCTGATCGCACTGCTGATCGTCGGTCTTGGCGTTGCGATCGTCGTCGGCGCCAACGCCCATCTCGTCTATGTGGCGGTGACGTCGCAAACCGCCTGCGTGCCGCATGCCAAGAGCGTAGGCGGCGACGGCGCCTATCGCGCCGCCGGATCCGCCTGCTGAGGGAGCAAGCCATGAGCATCGATACATCCGGAACGATCATTCCGCTCGCGGTGCAGAAGCAGCGCAATCTGCCGGCCAGCACGGCCTTTCAATGGCTGGGCCAGGGCTGGCGCGACCTCTGGAACACGCCGGGGCCGAGCCTCGCCTATGGACTGGCGGTCTTCATCGTCTCGCTGGCCATCGTCTGGGGGCTCTTCAAACTCGAGCTGGATTACATCCTGTTTCCGGCGCTGGCCGGTTTCATGGTTGTCGGCCCGCTCATCGCCATCGGTCTTTACGAGAAAAGCCGCGCCATCGAGGCGGGTGAGCCCGTCAGTCTTGGCAGGATGCTCTATGTCAACGCCGCCTCGGGGCCGCAGGTTCTGTTCACCGGCGCCATCCTGTGCCTGTTGATGCTCGTGTGGATGCGGGCCGCCGTGCTCATCTATGCGCTCTTCTTCGGGCTCGTCGCCTTTCCCGGCCTCGATCGCATCGTTCACATGCTGCTGACGACGCCGGAGGGCTGGGGCATGCTCGTGGTCGGCACGGCCGTGGGCGGCCTGTTCGCGGCCTTTTCCTTCGCCATCAGCGTGTTCGCCGTGCCGATGCTGCTCGACGCGAATATCGATGCCTTCACCGCCATGGGGACGAGCATTTCCATGGTCTGGAACAACCTGCCGGTCATGCTGACGTGGGGCGCGATCGTGCTGGCGCTGTTCCTCATCAGCCTGGCGACCTCGCTCATCGGTCTGATCATCGTCTTCCCGCTGCTTGGCCACGCCACGTGGCATGCTTACAGGGCGATCAAATGAGTTGCTGCGTTCCGCTCTCGCAGGAGGACGTTCGGCCGTCTGCGCTTGAACAGCGCAACGAACTCCTGCTGGCGAGCCGGGCGCTTGGCAACGGTCTCTATCAGACCGATCTCTCGGTGCCGGGCGTGCATTGCGCCCATTGCATCCGCACCGTGGAAACCGGGCTGATGCGCCTGCCTGAGGTCGAGGCGGCGCGGGTGAACCTGTCGACCCGTCGCGCCAGCGTGAAGTGGCGCGGCGAACAGGCGCCTGCCCTCATCGAAACCCTGGCAGATCTCGGCTTCCCGGCGCATGTGTTCGAGGAGACGGAACAAGGCAAGGACCCTGAGCTGGCGCGGCTGATCCGCGCGCTCGCCGTCGCCGGCTTCGCCGCCATGAATATCATGCTGCAGTCGGTGTCGATCTGGTCCGGCGCCGAGCCGGAAACGCGGCAGGCCTTCCACTGGATTTCGGCGGCGCTCGCCCTGCCGTGCCTGGTCTATTCGGGCCGGATCTTCTTTATCTCCGCCTGGAGCGCGTTGAAGACCGGCCGCACCAATATGGATGTGCCGATCTCCATCGGCGTCAGCCTTGCCGTCGCGCTCAGCCTCTACGATACGATCGAGCATGGCACCCACGCCTATTTCGATGCCGCGACCTCGCTGATCTTCTTCCTGCTGATCGGCCGCACGCTCGATCGCGTCATGCGCGAGAAGGCGCGCGCCGCCGTGCAGGGCCTCATCCGTCTCACGCCGCGCGGCGCCACGGTGCTGCGCGACGGCGGTGGCCGCGATTACGTGCCAGTCAACGATATCGCACCGGGCATGCGCATCGCGCTCGCGGCTGGAGACCGGGCGCCGGTTGACGGTCGTGTCGAAGAGGGGCGTTCCGAATTCGATTGCGCCCTCGCCACGGGGGAAAGCGCGCCGCAGCCCGTCGCCGCCGGCGACCTCGTCCAGGCCGGCACGCTCAATCTGACCGGCGCGCTGGTCATGGTGGCGACGGCGCGGGCGCAGGACTCTTTCCTGGCTGAGATGGTCCGGCTGATGGAAGCGGCCGAGGGCGGACGGGCGCGCTACCGCCGTCTCGCCGACCGCATAGCCTCGCTCTACTCCCCGGTCGTTCACGCCGCCGCGTTTCTGACCTTCGTCGGCTGGATGGTGGCGACGGGTGACTGGCATCGTGCCATTTCCATCGCCATCGCGGTGCTCATCATCACCTGTCCCTGCGCGCTCGGCCTTGCCGTGCCGATCGTCCAGGTGATGGCGGCGCGCCGGCTGTTCGAGAACGGCATCCTCGTCAAGGATGGTTCGGGCATCGAGCGGCTGGCGGAGATCGATACCGCAGTGTTCGACAAGACCGGGACGCTGACGGAGCGTGACGTGCAGCTTGGCGACATCGGCTCGCTCGACCGCGGTGCGCTCGCCATGGCCGCGGCGCTCGGGCTTCACTCGAAACATCCGCAATCGCGGGCGCTCTCACAGTTCGCCGGCGTGGACCTGCCCGCGCTGACGGATGTCCGTGAATATGCAGGGCTCGGTATCGAAGGCCGGCATGAGGGCAGGCTCTACCGGCTTGGCCGCGCCGCCTGGGCCGCGCCCGCCGAGCCGGACACGACGGACACCGTGCTCGCGGTGGACGGCCTGCGCTTGGCCACCTATCGCTTCGAAGAACGGCTTCGCCCCGGCGCGTGCGCCGCCCTCGATGCGCTGCGGGCTGACGGTGCTAGCGTGCGGATACTCTCCGGCGACAATGCTACCGCTGTCGCCGCTGTTGCCGATGCGCTCGCCGTCGCAGAGCCTGCATCGGGCCTGCTGCCCGGCGAGAAGGTGGAACGGCTGGCCGAGCTCGCCGCGCAGGGCCACAGAACGCTGATGGTCGGGGATGGTCTCAACGATGCGCCTGCCTTGACGGCCGCCCATGTCTCGATGGCGCCGGCGAGCGCCGCCGACATCGGGCGCAGCGCCGCCGACTTCGTGTTCCTGCGCGACGATCTCGGCGCCGTGCCTCTCGCGTATGGCGTCGCTCGTGAGGCTGGACGGCTGGTGCGCCAGAACTTCGTGCTGGCGATCACCTATAACGCCATCGCTCTGCCGGTGGCCGTCCTCGGACATGTGACACCGCTGATCGCCGCACTGGCCATGTCGCTGTCCTCGGTTCTCGTCGTCGCCAACGCGCTGCGTTTGAAGGTGCGCAGGCCATTGGCGCGCCCCGCCGCCGCGCCGGCGACGATCGGACCCGCGCGATGGAAGACAGCCGGAGGGACAGTGGAATGAGTAGTCTCGTCTTTCTCGTTCCGCTCGCCCTGCTGCTTGGTGCCGCCGCGCTCGGCGCCTTCTTCTGGTCGCTGCGGAGCGGCCAATACGACGATCTCGAAGGCGCCGGCGCGCGCATTTTTGTGGACGACGCGAACGACCGTGCGGGTGCGCGCCATGGCGCCGCCGGAGAGACGCCGCAAGATCAGGAAGGATCGAAATGATGAAGGGACGTCCCGCGCCGACACGCGCCATGACCATCGACGGCAAGCTCATTCCCGACGAGCTCGACGAAGCGATGATTCACGCCGTCGTGCATGGTTTCTACGACAAGATCCGCAACGACGAACTGCTCGGGCCCATCTTCAACGGCGCGATCGCGGCAGAGGCCTGGCCGCGCCATCTCGCCAAGATGTGCGACTTCTGGTCCGCCACCCTGTTGCGAACAGGACGCTACGAGGGACATCCGCTGCGCCCGCATCTCGCCTTGCCGGGGATCGGGGAGGCGCATTTCCGCCGCTGGCTGTCATTGTTCCGCAGCACGGTCCGGGAGCTGTGTCCGCCCGACGCGGCCGCCCTGTTCCTCGACCGGGCCATGCGGATCGCCCATTCGTTCCGGCTCGCCATCGCCTTTCACAATGGCGAGAACGCGGTGGCGATGCAGCCAATACTGGAGGAGAACCTGGAAGGTTCTACCGGCGCCTCATGACGGCGGCATCGCAAGGCAAGGCAGGCGGCTATCCGGCCATCCTCTCCTATGGCTTTCGTCCCTTCTTTCTGCTCGGCGCCGCCTATGGGGCGCTCGTCATTCTCGTATGGCTGCCGATCCTTCACGGCGCCCTGCGGACGCACAGCAGCTTCTACGCTGTCGACTGGCACGTGCACGAAAGCCTGTTCGGATATGTCGCGGCCGTCATCGCGGGCTTCCTGCTGACCGCCATTCCCAACTGGACCGGACGGCTGCCGGTCCAGGGTCTGCCGTTGTTGATGCTGGTGTTGCTCTGGCTTGCCGGGCGTGTCGCCGTGTTCTTTTCGGGCGACATGCACTGGATCGTCGCCCTGGCGATCGACAGTGCGTTCCTGACGGCCCTGGCCACGGCGGCTGCGGTCGAGATCGTCGCCGGCCGCAACTGGCGCAATCTCATGGTGCTCGTGCCGGTGAGCCTGCTGCTCGCCTCGAATGTCCTGTTCCATATGGAGGTGCGGTTCAACGGCATCAGCGACGTCAGCCGCAGGCTGGCGATCGGCATCATCGCCGTCCTGATCACGATCATCGGCGGGAGGGTCATTCCGAGCTTCACGCGCAACTGGCTGGCGCGGGAGAACCCCGGCCGGCTGCCGGCGCCCTTCGGCCGGTTCGACGGCCTGTCGATCGTCCTGGCGGCGGTCGCGCTGGCGGCCTGGAGCCTTGCGCCGAACAATCGCGTCACGGGCATCCTGCTTGTCATCGCGGCCGGCGTGCATCTGGTGCGGCTGGCGCGCTGGGCGGGCGATCGCACCTTGCGTGATCCGCTCGTCCTCATCCTGCATGCCGGCTATTTCTTCGTGCCGCTCGGCCTGCTGCTGGCCGCCCTAGGCGCGCTGTTCCATGATCACACCCAGGAGGTGGCGGCCATCCATGTGCTGGGTGTCGGCGCCATGGGAACGATGACGCTCGCGGTGATGACCCGGGCTACCTTAGGTCACACGGGCCATGCGCTGCGTGCCGATACCTGGACGTGTCTAATCTATGTCTTCATCGTGCTCGCAGCCCTGACACGTCTGGCCGCTGTCTTTTGGCCGATGAACACATCCTTGCTGCACACAGCCGCCACCCTCTGGTCGCTAAGTTTCCTTGCCTTTTGTTTGCGCTATGGCCGCATGCTGATACGTGCACGCGCGTAGAATATTCAATCGCTCGGATGGATTCGGTTTAGCCTACGCTATAAAGATAGAGGTGCCAAATAACTTTGTAGAAGCTCCTGAAGACAAGCGTTTCAAGATCGATGGGACATATCAAGGACAATCTATAAACTCCCAATGTTCCCCGCCGCTACCTGCGCTAATTTATGGGGCGGCCCTGCATCCGGTTTGGTTGACAGTTTTGTTGGGAGAATCAGACAGCCTTTTTCTGCAGACAAGCGTACCCCATCCCGAAGCTTTTACTTTTCATGGTCAGACATGAACAACCGATTCAAATACTGATCGATACGTTCCAGTACCGAGGGCGGCCCTGGCCGCATCGTAGTATTCGCCTCATACTGGCTTTGAGTGAAATTCCATGGATCTTCGTTCTCGCTATGCAAGCGATCGAAATACTCAGACGCCAAACCAGCGGCGGCGCGATCTTCTCGGTGCTCCCCGGCATCGGCGGACATCGTACCGTTCGTAACCGTGATGCCGCGGGTTCCGCTGATGCATCCTGCGAGACGGAACTCACCAACCGTCGCCGGGATTCGTGGTTGGCATTGGAATGATCGTTCCTGCGTTCTCCTAAAAGCCTAGGCTTTTGAGTCCGAGGAGGCGTTCGTCCTCTTCCACGATCTCCGGCAAAAAATATTCGGATCCGACCGCAAATCCAGACATAGAGCTGGAATAAAAATGCGTTATTCGCGGGCTCGCTTGCTAGGCATTGGTTGTGCAAAGATCTCGAGTGTATCGAACCAAAATTCCGTCGCGCGAGAGTCAACCGGCACGGTGCCGTCAAAAGCCAGCAACGCGCCCGATACCGAACCAGAAATCTTGCCGAGGCCGTGGATTACATCAGGCCAGAGATCCGGTAGAATGGTTGCTTCGTAAATCTTATCGACGAGATCGACTGTCATGAGCGCAGTTCGCTAGAAGCCCGCCTTTAATGGCTGCGCGCTCTTGAGCAGCGCGACAAGCCGGCTTTGCTGATGGGTTCCGGTTTTGGCAAAATGCGGTCGCTTCAAGTACGACTTTCGCTTTGCAATCGTCCCGAGCTTTAAAGCTCTGACTTCTAAGCTAAAGGTCACACGATCCCGAGCGCCTGCATCGCCTCGGCGACGCGGGCGAAGCCTGCTATATTAGCGCCGAGCTCGCAGTCATCGGCCTCGCCGTATTCTTCTGCGGTCTGCGCGCAAACGTCGTGGATTTTTTCCATGATCTCTGCCAGCCGTCTTCACCGACGCCGACGACCCATAGCTGGCCATCCTCGGTGTCCATTTCTTCAGCGACCTCGAACAGCCATTCCTGGTCTTCACCGAGCATCTCAGCGACATGACGGAGAGTGAAGACGTGGCTGACTTTGTTGACGTGCCCATCAGGACCGGATGCAGATGGAGCAAGCAGTAAGCTTCTACGTCGCCGCGCAGCCGAAAAGCTGCGCCAGCAGCGCCGGGCGACGGCAAATCTGATGGTGCTCATCCACACCAACCGCTTCAAGCCGTCACCGCCTCGATCAGAGCCGCAGAACAACCAGGATTTTCTGCCCAAAGCGATACCGCGCACTCAGCGCTCGGCGGCGTTGTTGGAGAGGCAGATGCGGCCATCATCGAGGAATCGCGTGAACCCGAGTATGGCTTCGCCGCCGCTGACATTTTCATGTGTGGAGAAGCGCACCCACACCGTGCATTTGCGGTTCCGCGCGCACAGCTTCGCTCGGAAACGGTCTCCGCAGGCGAGCACAAGACGGGTGTGTCGGCATGACATGGCTCCACGAACTCATCGCGCCCGACTTTGCGCAACTTTTGCGAGTCGAAGAACTCGCGCATCGCGGTCAGTCTCAGCACCAGCTCATCGAGGTGTAGCGCACGGCCAGACTCGGGATGGTGCTAGTGATCGTCGGCGCGATCCAGCTGCCGCAGGCCGACGATTACATCTACCATGAATCAAGTCCTTCTCAGGCGCACGCGGGGCAATGAGACTTCAGGCCGGCCGCGTATTCCCTGAGAACGCGTTCCGCGGCATCGGCAGAGAGCCCTTGAGGACGTCGTCGCCGTCCCTCTTTTACCGCCTTGGCTAAGGGTCCGTCATCGCCTGTGATGAAGTCGACTTCATGATCCGCGCAGCGGATGACTGCGCCTTTCCTATGAAGGATGTCGCGGCACCAGTTCGCATGGGGATCCAGGCAATCCGTTGTCGTTGAGTCAGGCATGTTGAGAGTCCTTCACGTTGGAATGACCACTGCGGTCATTCTGCTTGGAGTCATTTTCTGGCTCCGCAAGTCATCGGGTGGTGGCGAAGACGCACTTGGCCACGCGCAAGATGGTTACACCTCTCCATCCACCGAGGGTGGTCTGCCATACGACACGATCGCCCTCTCGCGAGCCGAGAAGTTGCAGCCCAAAAGCAGTGAGCACCGGGATCTGCTTGCCTTCCGACCAGTCGTCGCAGCGAGCGGTGAGGATTCCGCTCGCCCTTGATGTGGTCACGTCATCCTCGTAGACGACGAACGATCCGAGGGTGACGACGTCCGTCTTTAGGAGATGGCGCGGCATGGTGCGCGCCTCGCGCACAGCGCTCAGCAGCCGTTCCGGCAAAGCGGGCGAGCGTCTGGGCTCATCAGCTATCCGTTGGATCATCGGCAACAGAAGCGCGTGGTCCTCCGTCGAAATCAACTTCGACGCTATATCGTCTTCCCGACTCATAGGTTTGCTCCCACTATTAGTGTGCTGAGCGACTCTCGCTTCCGCTGATCTGCGCGATCGGGCAGCGGGGCCCCCCCCGTTACGCCTTCGGAGCTCCGGCGCGAGTTGGAGCTAAGCGAGGGCATGGCGAGATGAGCGACCGCGTCGAGCTCGACGGTTGTATTGGGGCGGCTGAGGTGCCGAACGAACTGCACTTCGGTATCGCCGGCGTTCACGCCGGCCAGCTTGATAGACCGGAGTTCTTCCATATCCACGCGTTCAGCGTCTTTCTCGCAGACATACCAGGTGAGCCGTCCCGGCGAATACTGTGCGATTCCAAGTAACCGCAGAACCTCCGTGAACTGACTGAGCGCAGAGCGGGCGTCGTTGGACACACCGCCGCCGGTCGCGACCGGGGCGCAGCGCGCGACGATCATGACTTCGCAGTGTCCGCCCGTGTCCGCTCCATAAGAGAGCTGAGTCTCCGATGCGGTCTCGATGATCTGTCTTGCTCCCTCGTCAGGTTCGCGGAGCGCACACGGCGGTTGCGGAGCGACCACGCTCCGCTTCGTGCTCTCGTCGCTGATCACGTCCGCACACCAGGGACAACGGGGCGCGGCGCGCGGAAGATGGCGCTCGCATTGCTGACATACGCGTGCAGCATGCGAGCGCCGTACAGCGCTGTGCATTCTCATGTGATGCCTATCATTCTATAGATTCTGGCGAGTGGGAGCTTGGCTGCCGCGGGAGCTGCAAGCAGGTGCGTTCAGCCGATCAGGCTGGCGGCGCCCGTCGTTGCCCGCTTCCGCTGGCGCCAGGATCGGCTGCTACCTTGCCCGCTTCCGTCGACGCATCGCCCAAATCCGCGTCGACGGAGGCGATGACGACTAGGACGGCGAAGATCAGTACCGTCGCGGCAAGCAATCCGATGCGAACGACCGGCGGCAGAAGCTCGTGCAAGGCGTTCCACCACATGAGCTGCGCGACAAGTACCATCAGAACGAGCGACGCAAAACCGCTCAAGCGCAGCCGGTCGGATCGCCGGCCGCCGCTCGCGAGGTGAGGTAGGGAGATTCGTTCGGCGCTCAAGCGCCCGCCAATCGGCGAGACGCGAGCGCCCTTGTGGTTGCTCGTGTTCATATCGACACCATGATTATCGAGGCGCGCCTCTCTGGAGGCCGGCGTCTGTCGTTTGCTGTGAAAGATCATGAAGCAGTTCCCCAATGCACGGTCCCGCCGTGAATTGGGCTAGTGGCGCGACGCGAGCGAACCACGGGGGCGCAGGGCGCGCCTAATCTTTCGATGCATAATCATGACGCTTTGAATGTAAGTGCTTAGGCGTGGAAGTCAAGTTGACGAAGGTCGGACGCATATCGCACGCTCTTACGAACTCGGAACGTCATTCCGCCTGGCGGCGCACGCGGCGACCGACATTCACGAACGTCCGCCGTCTTGCGCCTCTACCGAACACCGGTGGACTGCGACTCTTTGCAGCAACGGCGCGCCCCGGACTTGCATAATACTGCGGGTTTGCAGTCCAGAATCCTTCGCGTCCGGCGGCTCTTTAGCGGCCGGCTTCCGCCCCGAAGAAGAACCGGCAATATTGAGAATCAATAACATGTTGACAGCCCGCCTCACCGCGGTATCAATCGCGACTGTGACACAGAAAGCTACAACCATTGCGCGTTCATCGCGCCTGTCGGGCCTGCTTATTGCAGGCAATTAGCCTCGAGCATCGGGCGCGTGGCCCACAGCTCGAGGAATTGCCGCGAGGCTCCGACCCGCCGCTTGCTTCAAGTTCCGCAGTTTCATAGCGCTCTTCTAGAGAGCCCAGCGTGACCTTCATCGCGGCCACCGCGTGTGCGCATGTGGGTTCGCGCGTCAAGGACGTCGCCATCATGACCGATTACACGAAGCACGCCCGCTGGGACGGGCCCATCGTCATCATAGGATTTGGTTCGATCGGATCGGGAGTCCTTCCGCTTCTCGCGCGGCATCTGGACTGCGACCTGTCGAAGACCACGATCATCAGTCCCGATGACCGGCACCGAGCCATCGCCGACGAGTTCGGCGTCAGGCTCGAACAGGTCGCGCTCACGCCCGCTAATTGCCGCGAAATCCTCTGGCCACTGATCGGCGGCGAGAAAGCTTTCGTGGTGAACGTTTCAGTGGACGTGTCTTCGCTCGCCGCAGTCGAGCTGTGTCGGGAAGCGGAAGCTCTCTACATCGACACGGTTTCAGAGCCATGGGCGGGCTTTTACACGGATCCCGGCCTGGACGTCTCGGCGCGCTCCAACTATGCGCTGCGCGAAGCAATGTTGTCGTTCCGGCGGCGTCATCCGGGAGGGCCCACGGCGATCATGACGTGCGGCGCCAATCCCGGCATGGTCTCCTGGCTGACGAAGCAGGCGCTCCTCAATCTCGCGATGGAATTGGGCCAAGTGCCCAATCAGGTTCCCGCGTCGCAACGCGAGTGGGCGGCGTTGGCGCAGAGGCTCAGCGTGAAGGGCATCCATATTGCGGAGAGGGACACGCAACGCGCCTTGCATCCCAAGGAGCCGGGGCGCTTCATCAACACGTGGTCGGTCGAGGGCTTCCTTGCGGAGGCCGTGCAGCCGGCGGAGCTCGGTTGGGGCACGCATGAGAAGCGGCTTCCGCCGGACGGGCGCGAGCATGAAAGTGGCTGCGGCGCAGCTATTTATCTCTCCCGGCCCGGAGCGGCCACCAAGGTGCGCACCTGGGCGCCCATGGCGGGACCGATCCACGGCTTCCTGATCACCCACAGCGAGTCGATCTCGATCTCCGACTACTTCACTCTTCGCGAGGGCGGTGTGGTCACGTACCGGCCGACCTGCCATTATGCCTATCATCCGTGCGACGACGCGATCCTGTCGCTGCATGAGTTCGCGGGGCGCGAATGGCGGCCGCAGCCGAACTGGACGATCCTGTCGGAGAAGGAGATCGCGGACGGAGTGGATGAACTCGGCGTGCTTCTCTATGGGCACGAGCGCGGGGCCTACTGGTTCGGCTCACAGCTCTCGATCGAAGAGTGTCGCTGGCTGGCGCCTTATCAGAACGCGACCGGGCTTCAGGTCACGGCCGCCATTCTCGCGGGCGTCGTGTGGGCCATCGAGAACCCTCGCGCCGGCATACTCGAAGCGGACGAGATGGACTTCGCGCGCTGCCTGGAGATTCAGGGGCCCTACCTGGGTCCTGTGGTCGGTACCTTCACATCATGGACGCCGATGGACGGCCGCGGAACGCTGTTCGACGAAGACGTCGACAACGAAGATCCCTGGCAGTTCCAGAATTTCATTGTACGTTGACGCTCGCTCACGCGGAAGACATGACTGGTAGGTCCATATGACGACCCTGGATGAAAAATTAGAGCCGATCCTCTCCGAAGTCCTCCGCCGCAACGCCGGCGAGACGGAATTTCACCAGGCCGTTCGCGAAGTGCTGGAAAGCCTGGGACGGGTGATCGCGAAGCATCCCGACTATGCGGAAGCCGCGTTGATCGAACGGGTTTGTGAGCCGGAGAGGCAGATCATCTTTCGCGTGCCGTGGGTGGACGACAAGGGCCAGGTTCAGATCAACCGCGGATTCCGGGTGCAGTTCAATTCTGCGCTCGGCCCTTATAAGGGCGGAATACGCTTTCACCCCTCCGTGAACCTCGGAATCGTTAAGTTCCTCGGCTTCGAGCAGATCTTTAAGAACGCCTTGACGGGCCTTCCGATCGGGGGCGGCAAGGGCGGATCGGACTTCAACCCGCGCGGCCGCTCGGATGGCGAGATCATGCGCTTCTGCCAATCGTTCATGACGGAGCTGCAGCGTCATGTCGGCGAGTATACCGATGTGCCCGCGGGCGACATCGGCGTCGGCGGGCGCGAGATCGGCTACATGTTCGGCCAGTACAAGCGGCTGACGAATCGCTACGAGGCCGGCGTCCTCACGGGCAAGGGTCTCGCCTACGGCGGCTCGCGGGCGCGCAAGGAGGCGACGGGATACGGCGCTGTGTTCTTCGTGGATCGCATGCTGGCCACCCGAGGCCGGGGCGTCGAGAAAATGCGCACTGTCGTCTCGGGCTCCGGCAACGTCGCGATCTATGCGATCGAGAAGATCCACGCCCTGGGCGGCAAGGTCGTCGCCTGCTCTGATTCCGGGGGCTATGTTCTCGACGAGGCGGGCATTGATCTCGATCTGCTGAAGGACATCAAGGAGGTTCGTCGCGGCCGCGTGGCGGAATACGCCGAACGCAGGGCAGGCCGCGTTCGCTATGTCGACAGCGGCTCCATCTGGGATGTGCCTTGCCAGATCGCCATGCCGTCGGCGACACAGAACGAACTGACAGGCCGGGACGCGAAACGCCTCGTGGAGGCCGGCGTGATCGCGGTGGGAGAGGGCGCAAACATGCCTTCGACGCCTGAAGCAATCCGCGTCTTTCAGGATGCAGGCGTGCTCTTCGCGCCGGGGAAGGCGGCCAACGCCGGCGGCGTCGCCACATCCGCTCTGGAGATGCAGCAGAACGCCTCTCGCGACAGCTGGTCGTTTGAGCAGACGGAGGAAAGGCTCGCGGAGATCATGCGCAGCATTCACGACACGTGCGCGGCAACCGCTGAAGAGTATGGAACGCCGGCAGACTATGTGCTCGGCGCCAATATCGCCGGCTTCGTGCGAGTGGCGGAAGCCATGCGCGCTTTGGGCGTGATCTGAACCGCTCCCTCGTGCGGGGGCGGTCCTGAGGTCGTGTGTTGAACGGCCTGCCGCCTCTTGGCGGCAGGCGCGCGCCGTGGCGTCCTACATGGCTGGCGACACAGGGGCGCTGCGCGCCTCCAGCGTCGGGCGCGGCGCATCGGCGAGCACGACGACGGCGGCCCCTGTCGGGGTGCGCCGATAGAGGTCCAGGATATCTGATTGAGCATGCGGATGCCCGCTGGAGACGGCTTCGCCGATCGTGTGCGGCTCGTTGGTGCCATGAATGCGGTACAACGTGTCGCGGCCGTTCTGGTAGAGATACAGCGCACACGGGCCAAGCGGATTGGCGAGCCCTGGCGTCATGCCTTTGGCCCAGGGGGCGTTGCGTTCCGGATCTCGCTTGATCATCGAAGCCGTAGGAGTCCAGCGCGGCCAAGCGGCCTTACGTCCTACAACAGCCCGACCCGACCACTTCATACCGTCTGCGCCGACTCCGATGCCATAGCGGATCGCCCGGCCGTTCTCGCGGACGAGATACAGATGCCGGTCAGCGGTGTCCATGATCGTGCCCGGCTGTTCCCGGATGTCGTAAGCCACTTCCCTCCTGAGATATTGCTCATCGACGGCCGAGATGTCTGTCGCGTGCAGTGGACAGCGCTCGTCCGGCTCCGCCTGGTAGAGAGCCGAGTAGTGAGCGTTGACGAGCGCGGCTCGCGCTGTCGGAGTTTCCTGATGTGCGGTGCATCCGGTGAGGCCGCTCGCGGCCGCCAGCAAGAGAAAGGAACGAAGTGAGGACGTGCAGGCGCGGGTCATAAACAGAGTGCTCCATCTGGGCATCGTCCGCGACGTTGCAGGAACCCCCTCTGTCATTGGCCTGAGAGTTTCATCGCGCTTCATCAGATGCGCGACTTACACCGTGGGCGGGAGCGATCGCTCCGCTTTTCAGAGTGTTTAGACGATCAAGCGGTTCGGAAGCCTGAGAGTTTCCGGGGCGGTTGCTCCATCGGCGGCCAGCGAACTGACTCTCTCCTGCGAGATCGAGCCATGTATGCGCCGCGGCTTGTGACGGAAATGAGTCGGTGACAGCGACCATGGCAAACTGCGCGCGATGCTTCAGCTTTTTCGCCATCGAGGAGCAGGTTGATCTGATCCCAGCAAACTGGACCGTTTTTGATAGAGTTTTCCGCGGTTGAATCCCTTGGCTGGGAGGAGCGGAGACGATGAAAGCTTCGAAGTTCTCGGACGCCCAGAAGGCGTTTATTTTGAAGCAAAGCCACGACGACACGCGGGACTTAGAAGTGTCCTGAAGCGGCCTCTTTCAGGATCAGCTTCTCAAAACCGATCCGAGAGCGCGTCGAGGCGTGTATACCCCATCTCTGGTTCCTTTGGCTGCTAAGTCACTACCGTTAGACCTATCGACCGGATGGCCTTTCTGCGGCCCCCGCCACGATAGGCGAACGACGTATTGATCTTTTCGGTCAATTGGCTCGGTGCCGTGATCCAGTCGTTCTGGCTCGGTATAATATCTCTTGTTCCTTCCTCACGAATGGAAGGATCAGGTGACATCGACGACGACCTTGCCCTTGACACGGCCGCTATCGACATAAGCCATCGCATCGTTCAGCGACCCGAATGGGAAGCGGCGATCGACAATCGGTCGGAGAGCGCCTTCCTCAAATAGCTTGGCGAGCGTCGCAAGCTGGCCCCCATCGGCGTGCATGAACAGGAAAGAATACTCCACTTTTCCGCGCCTTGCCTTGCGGCGGATGCCGGCGCTCATCAATCGCAGCACTGTGCGCAGAACGACGTTCAGGCCCTGAGCCTCCGCGAAGGGTCGGGTGGTCCCGAGATCGAGATCAGCTTGCCACCGGGTTTCAGCACCTTCAGCGACTTTTCCAGTGTCTTTGCGTCGAGGCCGTTGAGAACGACATCATAGCCCGAGAGCAGCTCGGAAAAGTCCTGCGTCTTGTAGTCGATCACAACGTCAGCGCCGAGGCCGCGTACGAAGTCAGCATTAATACCGCTCGCCGTCGTCGCCACGGTCGCGCCGAGATGCTTGGCCAGCTGGATCGCGAGCGTACCCACTCCGCCAGATCCGGCATGGATGAGTATCTTCTGCCCGCGCTGCAGCTTCGCCCGCTCGACCAGCACTTGCCAGACAGTCAGGACGACCAGCGGCAAGGATGCCGCCTCCGCCATCGACAGATTGGTGGGTTTGAGGGCTAGGTCTGCCGCGTCTACCGCGATCCGTTCCGCAAACGTGCCGATATGGCCGTCGCGTGGCCGGGCATAGACTTCGTCGCCCGCTTTGAACCGGCGCACCCTAGCACCGACCGCCAGCACCGTGCCCGCCAGATCATGACCTAGTACCAATGGCGGCTCGTACGGCAGGATCCGCTTGAACGCTCCGTCGCGAATCTTGCCGTCGAGCTGGTTGATCGCGGTCGCGTGAATCTCGATCAGCACGTCGTCCGGCGCTGGTGTCGGGTCGGGCGCATCGCCCAGGCGAAGCGACTGACCATTGCCATACTATAGGCTTTCATGGCTGTCTCTTCTGCCGCTCAGGCATCGACGGTTTGGCCAGTCAGCCACTGATCTCACTGACACGTGTGCGAAGCCCTGCATCCTCAGCCAACGGCAAGACATCCCGGATAAAACGACGCAATCCCTGCTCGTAGCGAGGCCAGGACAATAGCACGCCATCGAGTCCGCACTGGCTGAGTGAGGCGAGTTTCTCAGCTATGTGGTTTGGGCTCCCTACCAAGGGGAAGCCACCCCAGCCGGCAATAAAATGATATTTTGCGGATTCGAGCTGCTCTGGCGGCAATACGCCGGTTTGAATACCAAGGCTCCGCACCACGTTGTCAACGGCTTCCCAATCACCATGCTGTGTTACGTACCAATCGACGAAATCATGGGCCGACCTGTCATCATCGCCGATCACGCAATAGCAATTGGCCCAGACCTCAATGTCACGGTTGTATTTCGCTTGAGCCAATTCTCGGACCTCCTCGACATCACGTCTGGCTGCGTCAATGTCCTGGCCCTTGATATGAACGAAGATCATATCGCAGTGCTTGGCGGCAAAATGCCGCCCAATTCCAGACCCGCCTGCATTCATCAGGCGCGGGATCGGCTTTTGAAGGGGCTTGGGCTCGTGAAACCCCCGTTTGATTTGAAAGTATCGACCCTTGTAGTCAAATTCGGTCTTTTCTGTCCAAAGCGCCTTCAGAATTTCCAACCATTCTGTTGCGTAAGCATAGCGTTCATCATGGGGCATCACCTGCCCACCAAACATTTCAAGTTCGGGTTCAAACCAGCCGCAAACGATATTCAGGGCAAAGCGTCCCCCTGAGATATGATCGATCGTGGTCGCCTGCTTGGCTGCTACGACAGGGTGGATCGTAGGGACGTGAGATGTGGAGAACACAGATGCCCGCGACGTCATTCCGGAAACGCCGGCAGCCCAGGTATAGGTCTCGAAGCATGCACCGTTGAAATTGGTCACTCCCCCGAAGCCACGCCATCGAGCCACCGGCACGATCGCTTCAAACCCTGCATCATCGGCAAGTTGAGTCAGGGTGCGCACGTTCTGCCACGTCGGATGAAACACACCATCGATCGTTGTGATGGCACACGCATTGTCGACGTTGAGGCCAAACACGCCGAGCTTCAGAAGGTTGTGCTTGCTGTCATCGTTAGGTTGGGGGCTCATTGGAGGCGACACCCTTTCACCGGGTCGGGCATATCCGGCAAGGTTTCGAGGACTTGATATCCTATGCCGTCAGCGGTCTTGATTGTCTTTGCGATATAGACATTCTGCCTGGCGCCGCGATTGCCGACTTCAACCGCCATAGGACCGCGTGGGCCATTATAGGAAACTTTTTCCAAGGCGCCTACCAATGCATCGCGGTCCTTTGTGTCACCTCCGCGAGCCTTGACCGCCTCTATGATGAAGCGAACGGCGTCATAACCCATCACCGCGAACTCGGCGGGTACGCCACCAAACTTGGCTTTATATGCCGCGACGAATTTCTTGTTATCAGGGTTGTCGAGCTCGGGCACATAATTGACGGAGGCGGCGACATCCAGCGCAGCATCTCCCTGTGCCCCGTGCAGCATGGCCGGGACAAGCCCCATGGAGCTGTAGAGCGGGATCGTCTTCTTCATCCCGAAGGATTCGTACTGCCTCGTAAAAAGCACAGCTTCGCCACCGTAAAAGATTGCGAACACGCCGTCCGGATTGGCCGCTCGAGCCTGGGAAATGTAAGGGCTGTAGTCCTGCGTTTTGTTGAACGGCGGAAACGCTTCTCCCACAACTGTCCCGCCCCCCTTTTGATATGCTTCCTTGAAGGCATCGACGAATTCATGTGGCGTCACAAAGTCGGACGCCATGACGAATATTCTTTTGACGCCTTGCTTGGCCAGCCAAGTGCCCATAGGTGCGCCGATCTGAGCCGATGAATAGGCAGCACGAAAGATGAATCGATTGCACTTTTCACCGGACAGCAAGTTGGTGCCGGCATTTGAAATCACCAGTGGCACCTTCTGAGACGACGTGTAGGGGGCAACCGCCAGCGCAACCGCGGAGGACACGATACCTGCCACCGCGTCGATCCGATCAGAAATCACAAGCTTTCGCGCCTTGTTGAGGCCTACATCAGGTTTTGCTTCGGTATCCTCGACCAGCAGTTGGATCTTTCGGCCCCCTGCACTCCCGCCCGCCTCATCGACCGCAATTTGCATCCCGTTCAGCTGTTCCTTGCCGATTGGCGCAAACACGCCTGTCGTTGGCAGCAGCACACCAATTTTAAGCGCCTCCTGCGCGGCTACGGCTGAAACGGCCAGATAGGTAGCGGAGAACATCAGCAATGCGCGCAGTGCTGTGCAACGAGTTGCCGAAAGCCACCGGGCGGACAAGCATTTATTTGCTCTATCTCCATGAACCATAGACCCCTCCCTGACATTGTTTTCCTCACAACGATACTCCGGCGAGCGGGCAAGGATTGTTCAAAATTTCTGAATAGTTAATTCAGCTGACGGCACCCTGGCGCCGTTCAGCAATATTGACGGCACCGTTCAGCCGATCGATCTTCCGGGCGCCTGATGATGGCCGCATGATGGCTGCCTGACCTTCATACGAGCAGGATTAAGCCATGAACCTTGTCGTCAACTCCATATCAGATGCTGGCGCCGCGGAAGTGGTGGGTTTTGACTGCAGATCGATTCATGACACGGCCGATCAGCGGTGGGGCGATATCCAGGCCGCCTTTGCGGCCAACCCCATCCTATGCTTCCGTGATCAGTCGTTGTCCGCGAAGGAGCAGGCACGCTTTGCACGCCTGTGGGGCGCGCTCGAAGCGCAGGACAGAAGCGCGTATTGTAACCCTGACGACAAAGACGTTCTCATCTTATCCAATGAACGTAATGCCGACGGATCCCAGGTCGGTATTGTTGATGCCGGCGACTTCTGGCATTCAGATTCGTCGCATATGAAGAACCCTTGCCGCATGACAATGCTTCACGCGCTCAAGAACCCCGCACAAGGCGGCGACACCCACTACATGAATCTGACTCAGGTGTACGAAGCATTGCCTCTCACATTGAAGAGGGCGATAAATGGCCGTAACGGCATTCATCATATTTCCAAGACCCTCAATCCAAGGGTTTCGGTTTCCGAAGAACGCCAGGGCGCCAAAGAATATTACATCAAGCACGCCAAACAAACGCCCCCCGCGCTCCAACCCCTTGTTCGTACCCATCCGGATACGGGCCGGTCAGCGCTCTATGCGTCGCCCCGATTCACAATCGGCATTGATGGTATGGCTGATACAGAGGCCCAGAACCTGCTGGACGAATTGTTCGAGTTTATGTTTTCCAGCCAATCCTGGATGTATGACCACAAATGGCGTGACGGTGATTTTGTCATATGGGATAACGCTTGCCTGAACCATATGGCGGGAGGCGGATACCAGTATCCAGACACCAGAAGGATGCATAGGACGACAGTTGCGGGCGGGCCCGCCTTTTTCAGGACGGATCGAGCTCCGGCTGCAGAGGAGACTGGCAACACCAACTCCTGAAACCCGCAACCCATGTTTCCGTGCGGCGGATGGTCACCTCACGCCCACACGGCCCTACGTTTGCTGGATGTTTGCCGCTTCGCGATGCGGCAGATAAGCCATAGAATGCCGATCTGACATTGGCCAGGCGTCCTCCTTAAAGAGGGCGCCGCAGGCCCGCTCCAATGAGCGGAGATCGAGGATCGGACCGGGCATCCAACATGGACCAGCTGAAAGCCATAGAGACGTTCATCAGCATTTCCCGAGCAGGGAGCCTGGCCAAGGCCGCGCATGAACTGAGAATTTCCAGGGCACTGGCAAGCGGCCATCTCCAGCGGCTGGAGACGCACCTGGGCGTCCGGCTTGTCAATCGAAACACGCGGCACCTCTCGCTAACCGAGATCGGCCAGCGCTACTTGGTCTTTTGTGAAAGGATCCTCGGCGAATTCAAAGCCGAACATGATGCCCTTTCTGAACGTCATGACACGCCCCGGGGACACCTCAAGATCTTAACTTCGGATTCCTTTGGAACCTTCGTCCTAGCTCCGGTCATCGCGGACTTTGCCAAACAGTATCCTGAGATCAGCACCTCTGTTTTCGTAACGGATACCCATGTCAACGGGCTTGAGCTTGTCGAGCGCGGCTACGACGTCGCGTTCACCATGCAGAAGTTGGATGACGCCGGCATCATTGCGACCAAAATCGGCGAAGTGAAATGGAACCTGGTCGGCTGTCGGTCCTATCTTGAGGGACAGCCACCGCTGAGAACCCCGGACGATCTCGCGTCTTTGAACTGCTTGAGCCATCGGAGCATTGCACCGGACCAGATTTGGCGCCTGAAGGGAAATGAACAGGAATTCTCCATTAAGGTGGCTGGCAGCAGTGTTACGAACAGTGTGCCGGTCCTTAAGGCCATGATCCTAGCGGGCGTTGGCGTTGGCCTTTTGCCAGATTACGCGATTGCCCCAAATTCATCGGAACTTTGTCGACTACTGCCGGAGTTCAGCGGCCCTGTTAGGACCGTTTACGCCGTCTACCCTCACGCGAAGTACCTTCCAAAAAAGGTAAGGGAATTTCTTGATTTCATCCGGCGGAGCCTTCGCCCGACCGACTAGCGTCCCGTCGTGGATCCCTGCCCTAATCATTGCGTCACTTGCGTCGAACGCGCCAAGGGTCAAGCGATTTATACACGCGACAGCGACAGCAAGTTAGAAATGCGACAGTCGGCGCCATTTAAGGGTCAAGTCCGGGGTGATCAGCCGGGGACCGGGCGGCGCTGGTCAGGGTTGCAGAGCCCGGTCGGGGGTGATTGGCCACCCTGCGGGTCTGAGGATCATTTGCAGCATGCCTCTTGCGCCCGCGCGTTTGGTAGCCGTTGCTCACGCTTCCGCCGGGAATCCCGAACATATGGTCCGTCTGGCCCGGGCGCCAAAGGGGGCGTTGGCTTCGCCTGCCTCTCGGCCACCATGGCCAATACAGCGTCGAGGCGTTTGTTGTCGACGATCTCCGCCCGATTCACTGATCGCAGCTAGCAGAAGCCTATGGACTTGGTTGCGGCTCAACTGAAGCAACTCAGCAGTTCGTGTGACAGTCAACCGACGCTCATGGCTCTTCTGAACGGCCTCGAGCCGATACAACTCATTCTGCGACACGGTGACCAAACAAGGCATGACGGCTCCACGGAACCTGGCCATCGACCAGCTATGAAAGCCTTCTGCCTTCTGCCTTCTGCCTTCTGCCTTCTGCCTTCCCTTCCTGGTTCATATTCGCCACTCCCAGGACGCGGGGAGTGGCCCGTCTCCAACTGGCCCAGGTGTCGCATTGCTAAATGGCTGGTACATGCGGCAGATATATAATCCGCATTATGGACCCGGCTGACATTGTTTATGATGCAGGCCGACGACTGCTTAATTGGCGCCGGCTAAAGAAACAGGTACGCTCTTTGAAGTCTGGCCGATCTCACCGTGGGCGACATTGGAACTGCGGAACCAACGAGGTTGCAAACGATCCCCGTTCGACCGCGCCAATTGGAGGATCTCGCTTACGCAGCGAGCGCTGGCGTTCCCGGCCCAGGAAAATTCCGCAGCTTCGAGGCGCTTTGCAGACTTTCGATCTAAGGCTGCAAGAAAATCTTTACAGCCGCTTCACGGTTAGCTTGGAAGGGAAAGCCATCCCAGCTTCCCATCCTTAATGCGATTTTCAACGACCCGACTAACCGACGCTATGATGCGCCGCCTCAACGCAGCTCCTGTGCCGACGCTAAAGATCAGGCACATCGTCCGTATCAGTGCAGGTTCGAACTCAAGCGCCACCAGATCTCGGTTGTCCTCGGTCTGGAATCTGCCGTACGGGCCGATAATGAAGAAACCATGACGGAGTGTCTCGTGTCTGAGGGACACTGATCCAATTTCAGCCCCAACTGAAATTTTTGAACCATGCTTGGATGCGATCTGTTCAAGATATCGTCGGTAATGCTGGTCCGGCGGACCAACCACCAACGGAAATTTCCACAGCTCGCTAAGGCGCACCTTCCCTCGCCGCGCCAGTCTGTCGGCACTCCCGATCAGCACGAACTTTTCGTTAAAGAGCGGGACCGCATCAACCCGATCAAACAGGGATGGCGCGTCATATGCGAGAGCTGCGTCAAGTTCTTCGCGATCGATCTGAGAGGCCAACTGGTCGCTCATGCCTTCGAAGAATGAATAGCTGATCTTGGCGGATGGTTTGCTGCTCTCCTCTTTGAGCAATTCACCAATAAGTGCCTTTCCGACGCTCGTTGTGACGCCGAGACGGACGTGGGATTTAGCCTGCCGGGACAAACCATCGAGCTTCGTCGTTGCAACCTCCGGCGCATCGATTGCCTTGGTAGCGCCCTCGTGAAGGATCCTGCCCGGCTCCGTAATTGCAACCCCGCGGGGGTGACGAGTGAAGAGTTCGCAGCTGAGAATTTCCTCAAGCTGCTTGATTTGCTGGCCGAGCGCCGGTTGCGAAACGGACAGCTCCCAACTGGTCACAACATCTTCAGTGTCGAGCAGATAAATCGCGTAGTCGGTGATCGAGTCGAGGAGCAGCTGGTGGCGATTTTCCGGTGTCAGACTGCGGAGCGGTTCGTTTTCAAGCATAGGTCGTTTTTTCTCATGCGCTCTTCGCTTGGACCGTTGCCGACGACGCCCAAATTAGAAGGAACTCAAACGTGTCCGCAGTTCTGGGGTACGTTGAGCAACATCTGAGCGAGACGATTGGTTCCCCAATTATCCTTTTAACCATTTATGTGCGCAGGAATTTCGGCAATCCGGGCAGCGGTCAACTAAGCGCCGCCACCGCTATAGCTTGACTATTCATGCGGAGAGCTGGAGCCGGTAAGCTGCGCGGGTCTGATCCGGTGAAGGCGATCATTGCGTTTACGCGTTCTTAAAGTGTCAACCGAATGCCGTTGTAAAGCCGGTTCATAAAAAGGCGATGCCAGTTATGTGCTTACTCCCGAAAAAAGCGATCTGTGGATGCGCGCCGGAAGGGACGACACTAGATAATTGCAGCGGCCTTTGCCGGATGAAGCCCATCAGATCGTCAGGCGGAGAGCCGACAAAGGGATAGGCCCGCTTCAATGTAGGGTTCATTAGGAACCGTCTAACTGCGGCACCCGATCGCGTGTCCCGCTAAAGAAACTTTTGGCGCTCCCGGCTCGGCTTTGAGAGGTGGATGGCCTTGCGGGGCATGAACAAATGCCCAAATATCCGCGTAGAGCCATCCTGGAGATTGCAAAGCGCCTGCTACTCCGGAATTTGACTTGTCCAATCTTTGGCTTCACTTTGCAGGCGACCAGTCCGATGCAAGATTCATTTACCCGTTGCTGGAAACCAACCATAACGTCGGTGGAAGAAACTCGAAATGCTTTTGGTCTCGCCGGAATCTTTGTCAGCTGTTGTCGGCAGCATTTACGAAGCGACGTATGATCCGACGCAATGGGCTGCCGCCATCGGAAATCTGGAAAACTTGTTTCATGGTTCCAAGGCCTGCTTCGGCAGGTTTGGTCCTGACATCCGGGCGAACGACATCGTCGCCACCCACATCGATGAGACATTCCAACTCCGCTACATCGAGGAACTGGCGCATGAGGAGAACGGCTTCGCCGACGCGATAAGCGCCGCGCCGGTGGGGATGGTTTACCACGACCACGCGCTCGTGGGAGACGCGCTGAAACGCTCCCGTTTGTGGAACGAGTGGATGGCGCCTCAGGACATGTACGGCGGGCTGGGCTGCAAGGTGCTGGAAGCCGGCTCGTCCTACTGGTACTTCGACGTGCAGCGCGGCTATGGTCAGGCGAGCTTCGAAACGGCAGACGCCGAGCTGCTGCGAACAATCGTGCCGCATCTGGCGCGCGCGGCAGAGATCCGGCGAAAATTTCAATCGGCCCAGCATTTGGCATCGACTTTTTCCCAGTTGCCATTTGGGGTTATCGTGGTCGATGGCCATATGCGGATCGCCACCGTGAACGCCGCTGCGGAAGCGATCCTGCGACGCCCCGAAAGCGGCTTGCTTGCCAAGTCCGGCCACCTCGTCGCCGCCAACGCCGGCAGCAAGGCTGCGCTACAGCATCTGGTCGCTCACGCGTGCAGCGCGCGCGACGATGTCATTCCAGGTGTGGGCGGCGATCTGCTGATCCGGACAAAACGGCGAGGCGCTGGAGCCGATCTGGGCATTTCGGTGGGTCCGCTCGTCAACCGCATCGAGGAGCTTCCGTTTGGCGGACGTCATGCCGCCATTTTTATTCGCGAGATATCGCTTGAGCTTCCCGCCGGCTTCAGGGAGCAGGTTCGCACCTTTTTCGATCTGACGCCCAAAGAGGCGGCCCTTGCGGCTCGCCTGGCATCCGGCATGACGTTGAAGGAAGCCGCAGCGGACGCTCATATCAGCATCCACACGGCGCGATCCTATCTGGATAGTGTCTTTCTCAAGACAGGGACACATCAGCAGAGCCAGTTGGTTGCTCTGCTCAAGAGTGCGCAGCCGTTGATTCGGCGGCCCTGAAACACGACGCGCACGCATCTTGGGCGCGTGGCGCGATTGCAACATTCGGCACTAAAAGCAAAGCACTACCTGCATATGCGGGTATGAGACCCGGCTGCGCCCGAACTACCCTTCAGCGAATTCAATCAGGTTCCGCGTCCAAGATTCAAAATCTTGGATGAGGAGTCTTGTGTCCAGAAGGGGCAATGCCAGTGTATTCAAGCGCGAGGGTCTGGGGATCCATGCTACGTTCTGGCTGTTCCGCGGGCGCAGCTCGCGGGATTACGACTGTGCGCTCAAATCTCATGGCGCACACGAGCCATCTTGCGCTCCGGTCCGCTGCCGGCATCGTCGCCATCGCCGGCTCAGCGCTCCTCTTTTCGACAGGGGCTCAGGCGGCCTGCGCGGTCGCCGGTGTGATCGTGCAATGCGACGACACATCCACGACCAATACGACGTTCACGACCAATCCTCCGAATGACCGCGACTATCAGCGAGCGGCCGGAGTTCCGGTAGAACTCAAGGTGGATCCAGGCACGACGGTCGACGGATTCGGTCTCTCGGTATTCAGCTCCGGTCCTGGCGGCGTCACGGTCACCAATGGCGGCACGATCAGCGTCGATGCCGGCAATACCCCGACGGCAGGCGGCACCGCGGCGTTGAATGTGACAGCGGGAGCGGGCGGCCCGATCGTCTACACGGGCGGCAGCATCATCAACAACGGGGCGGGTAACGCCTTCGACATCAATCAGAATGGCGCAGGGACGACCACTGTCACTGTGACGGGCAATATCACAGCGGCGGCCGGTAGCGGCATCGTCGTGCGCGACACAGCCGCGAGCGGCAACACCAGCGTCACCACGGGCGCGGTGACGGCGCTGACGGCGGGCAAGGACGCCATCAGCATCATATCGCAATCGACGGAAGCCAATGTGACAGTCGTGGCGAACGGTGATGTCAAGGCAGGCAATGCCGGCATTGTCGCCGCGATCATCCCAGGCGGGTCACTTT
>JARHVB010000070.1 GCA_029222685.1 Terripilifer ovatus
ACACAGCCCCGGCAGCTAAACTTGCCCCAGACAGGCAGCAAAATAAGACCGCGTTCGTCTAAACAACAAGAAATCTCAAAGCTTCACAGGCTCTCAGGATGAGGACTTGGGATCTTACCGCCATCTGCAAAACACTACCCGTTCAGATTCAGCGAACGTCCCAGACGTTCCACCAGCGCATCGAGCTGGTCGAGCGTTTTGTACTTCACCACGAGCTGGCCTGAGCCGTTCTCCTTGTGATCGATGACCACCGTCAAGCCCGTGGCTTCATTGAGCTGCTGTTCGAGCATGCGCGTGTTCGGATCTTTGTCGCCCGCCGGCTTGTGGCTCTTCTTCGGCTTGTGCTCCGGCGCTTCCTGCGACAGCTTTTCGAGATCGCGCACGCTCAGGCCCTGGCTCACGGCGCGTTGCGCCACGGCATCGGGGTCGGGCAGCGCCAGCAGCGCGCGCGCATGGCCAGCCGTCAGGCTGCCGTCGGCAAGCAGCTTCTTCGTCAGCTCGGGGAGCTTCATCAGCCGCAACGTATTCGCCACATGGCTGCGGCTCTTGCCGATGATCTGCGCCAGATCGTTCTGCGTATAAGAGAAATCGCCCATCAACTGCTCGTAGCCCATCGCCTCTTCGATCGGATTGAGATCGGCGCGCTGGACGTTTTCGATGATCGCCAGTTCCATCACCGTGCGGTCGTCGGCCTCCATCACATGGATCGGAACCGTATGCAGATTCGCCCGCTGTGCCGCGCGCCAGCGCCGTTCGCCGGCGATGATCTCGTAAGCGTTCACCGTGTGCGGGACGAGACGCACGACGATCGGTTGAATAAGACCGCGCTCTCTGATCGAACTGGCGAGTTCTTCCAGCGCCTCCTCGTTGAAAGCCTTGCGCGGATTGCGCGCATTCGGCCGCAGATATTCGATCGGCACCAGCCGCTGATCCTGAGCCGTGGCGCGCGGTTCAGCCTGGGGAGCGTTGTCGCCGAGAAGCGCCGCAAGACCACGGCCCAGGCCGCGGCGAGACTCTTCCGCCATATCAATTCACCTTTCGAAATTCTGATCCACTCATACGTTCAGGCCGCACGCAACCCGCGTTCCCTGCGAATGACTTCCGACGCCAGTTTCAGATAGGCCTGACTGCCGGTACATTTGAGATCGTAAAGCAGGACGGGCTTGCCGTGCGATGGCGCTTCCGAGACGCGCACATTGCGAGGGATGATCGTGTCGTAGACCTTCTCGCCGAGAAACTTGCGCACGTCCGCCACCACCTGCGAAGCGAGATTGTTGCGGGGATCGAACATGGTCAGCACGACGCCGTGAATCGCGAGCGTCGGGTTGAGCGTCTTCTTCACCTGTTCGATCGTCGACAGAAGCTGCGACAGGCCCTCGAGCGCGAAGAACTCGCATTGCAACGGCACCAGCACGCTGTCGGAAGCGACCAGCGCATTGACGGTCAGAAGGTTGAGCGACGGCGGGCAGTCGAACAGGACATAGGTGAACGGGTCTTCATTGCCGTTGCCGCCCTCGGCGAAATTCCGGATCGCATTGCGCATGCGGAAGGCGCGATCCTTTTCCGGGGCGATCTCCAGTTCCACGCCGAGTAGGTCGAGGGTCGACGGTGCGACATAAAGTCGCGGTACGGCGGTGGGCAGGGCTACCTCGGCCAAAGTCTTCTCGCCCACCATCACATCGTAGGTCGAGTGCTTGCGCAGATGCCGCCCAATGCCCAATCCGGTCGAGGCATTGCCCTGCGGATCGAGATCGACGATCAGCACTTTCTCTCCGATGGCCGCCAGCGCGGTGCCTAGATTGATCGCCGTCGTCGTCTTGCCGACGCCGCCCTTCTGGTTGGCCAGCACAATGACGCGGACGCCTGCGGAAGCGGACATGATACCATCCATCTCGAAAACCATAGCGTTTTCAGATCCCCCTGGATCGAAACACGCGTCCTGCTTTTAAAGAACAGCCGTTAACTTCAATGCCTAGCCGGATTGACCATGACAATCCGACCCGATGGGTCCGTCTTGCTCTCGATCAACTGAATCTTAACTCTACTATATGTTGTTGTTTCGGTCAATTCAGTATCAATATCTTGACCCTTTAAGAACAGGCATTTAGCCCCATTTTCGATAAATGGAGTGGATAGATCCAGCAAAATCTGCAGCGGCGCCAGTGCGCGGGCGCTGACAACATCCACCGTGCCAACTGCTGCATAGCAGGCCTCGATGCGCATATGATGAACGATTGCAGGGGCTTCCAAGGCGCGCGCGACTTCGCGCAGAAACGCGCATTTGCGGTTGTCGCTCTCGACAAGATGCACTTCGGCCCCCGGCAGTCCCGCCAGCTGGATGGCCACGACCAGTCCGGGAAAACCGCCGCCCGACCCAAGGTCGACCCATTTCCGCGCATCGGGCACAAGCTCGACCAGTTGCGCCGAATCGGCGAAATGCCGCGACCAGATCTGGTCGAGAGTGGAAGGGGCCACCAGGTTCTTGATCTTCTGCCATTTCAGCAGCAGGGCTTCGTAGATTTCGAGGCGCTCGATTGTTTCACGTGAAACAGCGAGGGATTTCAGGGCGAGGTCTTTGTTGGACGGATGGCGGCTACCGGAGGAATTCATCTTACTGCCCGGGTGTCCTGGATTCCCGCTCGCGCCTACGGCGCGTCGGGAATGACACGATCATGGAAGCTGTCATTCCCGACGTCCGCGCAGCGGGCGGGCGGGAATCCAGACCTTTCGGCAGAACAATGAACATGTCGACGACGCTCACCCAGCCAGCCGCTCGGAAGTCTTGCCTGCCTTCTGCCGCGAATGAGCGATCAGCAACGCGACCGCGGACGGCGTCATCCCCTCCAGCCGACTGGCCCGGCCGATGGTGGTCGGGGCAACCTGGATCAAACGCGCCTGCAGCTCATTCGAAAGTCCGGAGATGGATCGATAGTCGAGATCCGCCGGGATCGGCAGGTTTTCCTCCCGCAGGGCGTCATTCACATCCGCCCGCTGCCGCTCCAGGTAGACATGATACTTTGCATCGTAAGACACGAACTCCAGGACCGCCGGCGAGAAGTTGCGCAGTTCCGGAAAGATCGCCGCCATCTGGCCGACATCGATATCCGGATAGGACAGGAGCTCGAAGGCCGAGCGCCGCACCCCGTCCTGATTGATTGTCAATCCGTGCTGCCGCGCTTCGCTCGGCGACAGGCTGCAGGTCTCCAGCAGAAGGCGGGCATCCGCCAACTGCACCATCTTCTCCCTGTGCTGGCTTGCCCGCAGGCTGCCGACAACGCCGATCTGCAGGCCGCGATCCGTCAGTCTCTGATCAGCGTTATCCGCCCGCAGGGACAGGCGGTATTCCGCCCGGGAGGTAAACATGCGGTAGGGTTCGGTGACGCCGCGGCTGATCAGGTCATCGACCAGCACGCCCATATAGGCCTCTGTCCGGCCGAGCAGGAACGGTACAGAGCCCGCTGATTTCAAAGCCGCATTGATACCGGCGATAACACCCTGGGCGCCCGCCTCCTCATAGCCGGTCGTGCCGTTGATCTGGCCGGCCAGAAACAGCCCTCCAACCTTCTTGGTCTCCAGCGTCTGCTGCAGCTCGGTTGGATCGATGTGGTCATATTCGATCGCATAGCCCGGCCGGAAGACCTCGACCTTCCCCAGCCCGGGGATCGAACGCAGGAAGGCCATCTGCACATCGACTGGCAGGGAGGTCGAAATCCCGTTCGGATAGATGGTCGGATCGTCGAGCCCTTCCGGTTCCAGGAAAATCTGATGGCTGTCGCGATCGGCAAAACGCGTCACCTTGTCCTCGATCGAGGGGCAATAGCGTGGACCGCGGCCGGAAATCTGGCCGGTAAAGATGGGCGCCCGGTGCATGTTCTCGCGGATGATCCGATGCGTCTCTTCGATTGTCCGAGTAATGAAGCAATCGACCTGCGGCGTTGTGATCGCCTGCGTGAGCATCGAGAATGGTTCCGGAACCGAATCACCCTTCTGACGCTCCAGGCTCGCCCAGTCGATGGTGCGACCGTCGAGCCGGGCGGGCGTGCCCGTCTTCAGCCGGCCAAGACGCAGGCCGAACCGCTCGAAACTGGTGGAAAGGCGAACGGACGGGTTCTCGCCGACCCGACCGGCCGGTGTTCTCGTCTCGCCGATATGGATCATGCCGCGCAGAAATGTGCCGGACGTCACGACAACTGAACCGCATCCGAATCGACGTCCGCCTGACACCACGACTGCGGTCACCCGATTTCTGTCCGCTTCGATGTCTTCCACGTCACCTTCAATCACGGTGAGGTTGACCTGCTCGGAGATCGCGGCCTGCATGGCGCGGCGATAGAGCTTGCGGTCCGCCTGGGCCCGAGGGCCTCGAACCGCCGGTCCGCGCGAGCGGTTCAGCACCCGAAACTGAATGCCGGCTGCATCCGCCACCCGCCCCATCAATCCATCGAGTGCATCGATCTCGCGCACAAGGTGACCCTTGCCCAAGCCACCGATGGCCGGATTGCAGGACATCTCGCCGATCGTCGCAAACGAATGTGTCACCAGCGCCGTCCTGGCGCCCATACGCGCGGCAGCCGCCGCGGCTTCGCAGCCGGCATGTCCGCCGCCGATAACGATGACATCAAAGCTTTGGGTCATATTCAAACCAGTCCGCATCCGAATCGATCAATGTTTCACGTGAAACACTGTGTGATCATTTGCCGAAACAGAACCGCGCAAAAATAGAATCCAGCAGATCCTCGACTCCGACTTTCCCCGAGACCCTGGCAAAAGCCAGCGCGCATCTCCGCAATTCCTCTGCCAGCAATTCCGGCTGGCCCAGCGGGGCCACGGCAATCGCGCGACCCAATCTGGCCTCGGCGTCGAGCAAAACCAGACGCTGGCGATCGCTGGTCACAATTGCCGGCTCGCCGTGCTTGTCAAGGTCAGAAACGCTGGAGCGGATCAATCCGATCAAATCGGGCAGTCCTTCGCCCGTGCGAGCAGAGATCGCAAGCTCGCTGCTGTCGAGTTTGAAATCAGCGCGGTCCGCCTTCGTCCGCACCAGGACCAGCGGACGCCCGTCTTTCCGATAGGCCTCGGCGCCGGCATCATCCGCTTTCGCCTCGCTCAACCACAGCACCAGATCGGCATGCTCGGCACGACGACGGACCCGGTCGATGCCGATCCGCTCGACCGGATCGTCCGTCTCACGGATCCCGGCCGAGTCAACCAGGACGACGGGCACTCCGTCGAGGTCGATAAGCACCTCGACCAGATCACGGGTGGTGCCGGGAATATCGGACACGATCGCCACATCCCGCTGGGCGATGGCATTCAGCAGGCTCGACTTGCCGGCATTCGGCGGGCCGCTGATCAGCACCACGAAACCCTCGCGCACGATCTCACCATGCCGGCTCGTCGCCAAGGCGGCACGTACTTCTCCGCGTAGTCGCTCCAACTCGTCGACGATAGCCTGCGACTGGAAGGCCGGCGCTTCACCCTCGTCGGCAAAATCGATGCTGGCCTCGACCAGCGCCATCAGCTCGATGAGCCGCAGCCGCCAGCCGTCCACGCGCCGCGCGAGACCGCCTTCATACTGGCGCATGGCCTGCTGGCGCTGCAGTTCCGTATCCGAATCGATCAGATCCGCAAGCCCTTCGACCGACGTCAGATCCATCTTGCCATTCAAATACGCCCGCTTGGTGAACTCTCCGGGCTCCGCCGGCCGGCACGCGGGAAAGGTTCCGATCGTCCGCAACACCGCTGCGATCACAGCGCGGCCACCATGAATCTGGAATTCGAGACAGTCCTCGCCGGTAAAGCTGCGCGGCGCGGCAAACCACAGCACGAGGCCGCGGTCGAGCACGTCACCGCTGCCAGGATCGCGAAGCACAGAATAACCGATGGTACGATCGGCCGGCAGGGCGCTCGCCATGGCCTCGCCGACGGTGCGGGCCTGCGGACCCGATATGCGAATGACGGCGACCCCTGCCCGCCCGATCCCGCTCGAGACTGCATAAATGGTGTCGCTCATCTGCCTGGCATCCAGAGATTGAAAGCAAGAAAGCGTTTCGACGACGAATCGATCTGGAGGAGAAAAGAACTCCGTCAGAAGCCCTCATCCTTGTATGGGGGGTGTGTCAAGAAGAGGCGGATTGATTGGGTGCTTCAATTCATTGGCATCGGAGTCTTGTGGTCATAGGGTTGAAGAA
>JARHVB010000071.1 GCA_029222685.1 Terripilifer ovatus
TGCGCGCTGCGTCCAAAGCCAACCACGGCTTCCTTGAGCTCTCACGTCTCGTGCGCGCCAATCTCATGCACCGAAAGGACGTGACCCGCCTGAAGCGAGCCACGACCCCACCAAAACGCGACACAACGCAACTCATCCTAAATTGGGAGTAGGCATGAACCGGACAGTCGTGGCCTTGTGCCGGCCATCCACGCCGTGGTGTGCTTAATGATGGAAATAAAAGCCCTGCCATTGGCTCTTCTACAAAAGCGAGGCAGTGTGATCGCGTGGATACCCGCGACAAGCGCGGGCAAGACGCGGTTGGTTGGCTGCGGCGAGACGCCCTCGCCCTTCGAGACGGCGCTTCGCGCCTCCTCAGGATGAGGGCTCCGGGTAACGAACATCAATCGTTCCCGCAGCGCCGGAACGTCAGTTCTGCCGAGTGAACCGCGTCCTCAGATCAGCGCAAGCCGCGAACCATCGTGAAGAAACGCGCCTGCTCGGCCGGATCGCGGAAGCGCCCGCTGAAACGGCTCGTCACCGTCGACGATCCCTGCTTGAGGACGCCGCGCATCGACATGCACATATGTTCTGCTTCGACGAGCACGGCCACGCCGAACGGTTTGAGCGACTGTTCGATCGCATCCGCAATCTGCGCCGTCATCGTTTCCTGCGTCTGCAGCCGGCGCGCGAACACATCCACGACGCGCGCGAGCTTCGACAGTCCGACCACGCCGCCATTGGGATAATAGGCGACGTGAGCCGTGCCGACGAAAGGCACCATGTGATGTTCGCAATGAGACGCGAAGGGAATATCCTTCACGAGCACCATGTCGTCATAGCCATCGACCTCCTCGAACACGCGTTCGAGAACGTCTTCGGCATCCTGGTTGTAGCCTTGAAAGAATTCTTCATAGGCCTTCACGACCCGCTTGGGTGTGTCGACCAATCCCTCCCGTCCCGGGTTCTCTCCGGCCCACCTCAAAAGCGTTCGAACGGCGGCTTCTGCCTCTTCACGCGTTGGGCGGATTGTATGCTTGATCGACGCTTCGGCCGGGGTAGAGACGGATGTCCCATCTGGCAGTCGAGTCGAGGTCTTAACCACGGTATCCATGGTGCCTCCTTCAGTTGAACAGGTCATCCTAAGCAGGATGCTGCATTTGGACTACAAAAACTTTTACGGATTATGACCAGCCAATAAAACGTCGCCGGAATCCGTCAGGATTATCAGGGGTTTATAGCGCCATTTCACGTCTATCCCCTTGAACATGGCTGGATCCCGGACCTATATAGGGCGTGCACGCGTCATTTCGACGGTTGGCGCGGAGATTCATCGAGATTAGTTTCCGGAGATCGGTTTCGGAGACTGGTTCGAGAATAATTTTCCGCCTGGACGCTGATCATGCTGAACGACGTTTATAACAAGCGCATCCTCGAACTGGCGGCTGACATTCCCCGTCAGGGTCGTCTCAAAATTCCACAGGCCAGCGCCACCGCACATTCCAAGCTTTGCGGCTCCACCGTCACCATCGACCTTGCATTGCGCGATGGCCGTGTGTCGGACTTTGCCCATGACGTGAAGGCCTGCGCCCTGGGGCAGGCGTCTTCCTCGATCATGGCCCGCAACATCGTCGGCTCGACACCGGATGAATTGCGCGCGCTGCGTGAAACCGTACGCAAAATGCTGAAGGAGAACGGCGAGCCGCCGCGCGACGGCAAATGGGCCGACATCGCCGTGCTGGAACCGGTGCGCGACTACAAGGCGCGTCATGCCTCGACCATGCTGACGTTTGACGCCGTGGTAAAGGCGCTCGACAGCATCGAGGCGGGCGAACACGCAGCTGCGAAAGAGAACGCTGGCGCTTGATGTTCAGTTCACGGGACGGCAGATGCTGAAGCGCGTGGCGCATGTCCTGATCAGGACGTATCAGCTCACCCTGTCGTCGCTCGTCGGCCGCATGTGCCGGCACTTGCCAACCTGTTCGCACTACACCGACGAGGCGATCCAGATTCACGGTTTCTGGGCCGGGGGATGGATGGGGCTGGCGCGCGTCTGCCGCTGCCGGCCCGGCGGCACGGCGGGTTTTGATCCAGTGCCGCTGCAACTGCCGCGGGACGCCGATTGGCGAATGCCGTGGCGCTATGGACAGTGGCGCGGGCCGCTACGCTGCGAGGCCGCGCCGCCCGATCCGCGTTAAATGGCCGGCGACCGATCCCCGTTCCATATCCCGGAGACATTCCGGGCTCGATTCGACAATGTCCGAGGCCGGTTCTTATAGTATCGCCAAAAAATTGTTCGAATGAAAGCCGGCAGGCCTTCAAATCCGCCGCAGTCGATCAAGCCGGTGACGTAATGAACTTCGCGGATCTCTACGCCTTTTATGAAGTCGCCCGTCACGGCGGATTTTCACAGGCAAGCAGTGTGCTGCGTGTCGCTCAATCGTCCCTGAGCCGGCGCGTCACGCGTCTGGAGCATCAGCTGGGCATTGAGCTTTTCGTAAGACATGGACGTGGCGTCAAGCTGACGAGCGACGGCGAGGCTCTGGCCGCCCGGGCCGAGGACCTGATGCGTCAGGTCAAGGATATCGAAACCGACATAAGGGAGCGCAACGACAGGCCGTCCGGCCGGGTGGTGGTCGCGTTTACGCCGAACAGCGGCCAGATATTGGGACCGTATCTGCTCAAGGCCGCCCTGCAATATCCCCAGCTTGATATTGTGCTGCGCGAGGGTTTCAGCGCCTCGATTCATGATTGGCTCCTGAGCGGCGAAGTGGATATGGCGCTGCTCTATGATCCCGAACCTGCCGCCGGACTGGAACTCACGCCTTTGTTGAAAGAGCCGCTCTTGTTCGTGGGCGCGACGTCGAAGATGCAAGACCTTCAATGCCGGCATGCCAGCGCCGACTTGCTGGGCAGAGTTCCCCTGGTGCTGCCCGGTCGAACGCACAGTCTTCATCTGCTGCTTGACAGGCTGGCGCAGAAAAGCGGTGCGCAACTGCAGATCAGGTATCAGGTCGATGGAACCCGGATGATCAAGGGCATCGTTGAGGCCGGCCTCGCCTATACGGTTTTCGCTTATGCCGGCCTTTACGAAGAGATCCTGGCCGGATCGCTGACTTCGATACCCTTTGAGCCGGCGCTGCATTGGACCCTCGCACTGGTCCGCCGGACGGAACTTCAGAATCTACCTGCCGTCAACTTCGTGAAGCAGACAGTAATCTCCGAGGTACACAGGCTCAACGATGGCGGCCTCTGGAGCGGGCAATTGCTGATCTGAAATGCGGCTCATCTCGTTATGTGATCGATGCCATCTCAATTCGTTCCTTGTCGCGACATATTGAATGCTTCTAACCTTTCCGAAAGCGATCCGCTCACTCGCGGCTGGCGTTGGAGGAAATGCAATGGCTATCACGCGGGAAGAAAACGACCTCATTACGCGCGTCGAGGGCGAAGCACCCTTGGGCAAATTGTTGCGCCAGAATCACTGGCTTCCGGCGGTTCCTTCAGATTCCCTAATCGCCGGCGGAAAGCCTCAACGCCTTCGTTTGCTCGGCGGAGATTATGTCGCGTTCAGAAGTCCGGCCGGGGAAGTCGGGGTGCTGGATGAAGCTTGTCCGCATCGGCTCGCATCCCTGGCGCTCGCGCGCAACGAAGCGGGCGGCCTGCGCTGCATCTATCATGGCTGGCAATTCGATACAGCCGGTAATCTTGTCGAAACTCCAAATACCGACCGCGAGCAATTTTGCAAATCCGTAAGGACAAACAAGTATACAACGGTGGATCGCGGCGGGATTGTATGGGTTTGGCTCGGCAAGGGAGAGGTCCCGCCGGCGTTTCCCGACCTGCCTTTTACCGCATTGGCAGCGGATCAGCGTTTCGTCACGTCTTGCGAAGTTCCTACCAACTGGCTGCAAGGGGTCGAAGCGACGATGGACACGACACATCTGTCGTTCCTGCACTCATCCATAATTGAAATTCGTGGCGGCGGCCGTACGGCCGTACTTGGCGACACGACCGCAAGACTCGAGTTTGAAGAACGGCCCTACGGTTTCCGCTATGCTGCAATCCGCTCGGCCGGACAAGACCGTCGCTATATTCGCGTCAACAATTTCGTTTTGCCGTGGTATTCGGTCATCTGCGCATCGGATGAAGGTGGGCCAGCCACGGTCTTCTTCTCCGTCCCCCTTGACGATGTGACCCACCGGGCTTGGTTCGTCCACTTCAATCCCACCCGGCGTCTGGGTGCCACGCAATATACCGTGGCGCCTGACTTGCTGAACTTCCCGCCACTGCCTCCGGGACCGGCGAAGGACAATTGGGGGCAGGATCGCGGCGTGATGGCGCGGGGGCACTTCTCCGGCTTCCCACAACATCTCGTGACCGAAGATTTCGCGATGTTCATGAGCCAGGGTCCTATCGTGGACCGGACGCGCGAGCAGCTATGCGATTCAGACGGCGCCATCGTGCGGTTGAGACGGATTCTTCTCCAGACCGTTCGCAAGGCGCAGGATGGCGCTGGGGTAACGCGAGAGGCGATCGATTATTCTTCGATTCATTCCATCTCGAAGATGATCGCCGCCACCGAGGACTGGCGATCCGTGGCGTAAGCGGGCGTTAAAAATAAACCCGGAGGGAGGATTATATATGCGCTTGATTGCAACGATTTCGATGGCTGTCATTCTGGGCGTTGGCTTGACGCAGGGCGCCAACAGTCAAACGTTTCCAACGCAGGATATCAAGTTCGTGACCGGATTTCCGCCCGGAAGCGGCGCCGACATCATTACACGCTTTGTCGCCGAAAAGTTTCGCACAAAGGCCAATCGTACGGTGATCGTCGAAAACAAGGTCGGAGCCGCGGGAAACGTGGCCGTTGAAATGGTGGCTCGAGCGAAGCCGGATGGCTATACGATGCTGCTGCTCACCGGTAGCTCCGTGGCCGCTTCGATGCATCTGTTCAAGTCGCCTCCGGTGGATGTCCCGAAGGCCCTTCGAATCGCTGCTACGATCAGCAAGCAGGCTTTCATGATGGTGGTCGATTCAAGCTCTCCCTACAAGACGGTGCAGGAATTGACCGACGCGATGAAGAAGAAGGGCGCATCGGCGAGTTATGCCGTTGCGGCTCCTTCCGGTATCGTTATGGGCGAGCTGTATAAGGCGCTCAGCGGCGTCGAAGCGGTGGAAGTTCGCTTCCGCACCGGCGCCGACTCTCTCAATGAACTGGCGACTGGCAAGATCGACTACGCAATGCTCGATCCACAGGTTGCGCTGGCTCAATCTGCGCAAGGCAAACTGCGTATTCTGGCGCACAGCGCCGGCACCCGGTTCA
This sequence comes from Terripilifer ovatus, assembly GCA_029222685.1. Lineage (GTDB taxonomy): Bacteria > Pseudomonadota > Alphaproteobacteria > Rhizobiales > Beijerinckiaceae > Terripilifer > Terripilifer ovatus. The sequence goes on from JARHVB010000071.1 coordinate 5,306, forward strand.
AGTTCAGGCCCGATATTCCGACGATGGCTGAAAACGGGATTAAAGGCATGGATCTCACCGGATGGTGGGCCATCATCGTTCCTGCTGGAACGCCTGATCCAATCGTCGCGCAGGTCAATGCCTGGATGAATGAAATTCTGCGCGAGCCGGAAGTCCGGGAGTTTCTTGCCAGGACCGGCGGAGACGCTTTTATCAGTTCGGTGGAAGATGGTCAGAAGCTCTTCATCAGCGAGGGAAAGGCCTGGGAGGAATATCTCCGCATCGCAAAGATCGAAAAGCAGTGACAGACCGCCGCCTGCGCGGACTGCCACCAGCTCCGGCTGCTGAATCCTAAAGCATTTTCGATCGAAGTGGCTGCCGGTTCGCGTGAAGAAAAATGCGTCAAAAAACTAGAGCTCGGTTCTGATTCCATCAGAACCGAAAAGCTCTAGCAGGTTGCTGAAAAACTCTCCCCTTTCGGTGTTTTTCGTGATTCACTTTGCAAGATATGCGGAGTGATTTGCGATGCGGGGAAGCAGCGGTGG
>JARHVB010000072.1 GCA_029222685.1 Terripilifer ovatus
CTTGTTGAAGCCGCCATCGACGAGGTATCGCCTTGGCCTGCGGTTATAACGCTGCTCGATCTGCATCATCATCGGTCGCAGCAGGCCGCGGTCCGAGCCGGTCGCCGTCGCTTCGATGGCAACGACAATCTGGCCATTCGCCACTGTGCCAAGCTGGCAGTTGTAAGCCGGCCTGTAGCCGCCATCAGCCATCTTCATGATGCGGGCTTGCGGATCGGTGGTCGATGCTCGAGGCTCTTTCTGTTTGGCGACCTGCTTGGCATTGGTCTTGGAACGCCGCTCCCGTTCGGCTTCGATCTCCGCCAGCTTATCAAGCGCCGCCTTAATTCGCGCCTCGCGCTCCTGCGCCGCCCTTTCAACTGCAGCCCGGATGCGACGGTTGCTGGCATCCGGGTCGTCGTCCAACTCCTGCTTCAACTGGGCGACCCGGCGTTGCGCCTTTCTCAACTCCTTGTGCAGCGTCTTCTTGCGACGGAACGACGCTGCGCCTGCTGACGCACGCACCCGCACGCCGTCCTGCACCACCTCGTCCAGATTGATCACATGCGCCATCGACAGGCTCGCCACATGCTCGCTCAGCAGCCGCTCCAGCACCTC
>JARHVB010000073.1 GCA_029222685.1 Terripilifer ovatus
GTCGTTTCAGACCGTTCCTCAGCTTGATCTCTCCGCCGCTAGTTCATTCAGGCCGAACAGTCGCTTGAGCCGCAAAACGAGCTCGGTTGCGCAAGGAGGGCTGACGATGGACGCTAACTGCTATGTTGGTATCGATGTTTCGAAAGATCGGCTGGACGTTCACGTCCTGCCGTCCGGCGAGGCGTTTTCGTGTGAACGCAACGGCGCAGGTATCGCGCAGTTGTGTGGGCGGCTGGCGGGATTTGCGCCGGCGCTCGTGGCTGTGGAAGCAACGGGCGGGTTCGAATCGACGGTGGCTGCAGGCCTGCTTGGTGCCAACCTGCCTGTCGTCGTGGTCAATCCAGCTCAGGTGCGAGCCTATGCCAAGGCTTTGGGGGAGCGAGCAAAATCCGACCCTATTGATGCTTTCGTCATTGCCCGCTTCGTGGAGGCGACAAAGCCGGCCATTCGCATCCTGCCTGACGAGGCGACAAAGCTTCTATCCGATCTTGTGACCAGACGCCGCCAGATCGTCGATATGATCGTCGCTGAAAAGCAGCGTTTGAAGAGGATCAGTCTCAAGAGGGTGAGCCGTTCGATAACCCGATTGATCGCCGCGCTCGAAAAGGAACTGGCGGCGATCGAC
>JARHVB010000074.1 GCA_029222685.1 Terripilifer ovatus
CTGACAGGTGTTCCGGGACATACCTTACACTTTTTCGGTCTCATTCAGGAGAACTTTCGGGTTCGTTGAGGTCGATGGTGGCGATGTCGTAAGCGCCGAAGCAGATGGCAAAGCGGCCATCGGGCTGGCGCGGGCGGATAGCGACTGTTTCGCCGGCAAAAGCCTCTGGAGTTCTCCAGAGCCGATGACGGAAGGAGATGTAACCCTTCGTCTTGTCGACCCTACGGACGATCTCGCCTTCATCGTATTGAGGGCTTGGCAGCGCCGCTGGGAAGGTCCGGATCGAGCAACGGTAGCGTTCGGACGGCGTGGCATAGTCGAGAGATTGATGGGGCCGCTCGTGATTGTAGACGTGCCGCCACTGATCCAATGCCGCTTGTGCTTCTTCAATGTGACGCAGGCGTACCAGATCGAAGACTTCAGCGTCCATGCTGCCATGGAGCCGCTCGTTCTTGCCGCGCCCCTGGGGATGATAAGGCGTGGCGTAGATGGTCCAGATACCAAGCTTCAGCAGCCAAACCCGTAGCGGCGTCCAACGGCCAGGCTGACCGCCGCCCCATGGCGAGCCATTGTCGACATAGATTTCTTCGGGCAGTCCATGATGGCGCAGCGCCATTTCCAAGCGGTTTTTCACTGTCTGGGTCTGCTGATTGGCGCAGGCCCCCAGGTCCAGGGCGAAGCGGGAATGATCGTCGATGACAGTGAAGGGATAAAGCCAATCGCCATTGGCAAGCAGAACCCGTCCCTTGAAGTCCATCTGCCACAACTCGTTAGGTGTGGGCCTCTCAAAACGTTTATAGGCGCGGCCGGGACTGTCGGGCGCGACCCGATCATGGCGCTTCAGGACCCGATGAACGCTCGACAACCCTGGCGGCTCGATCCCCGATCGCCGCAAAACAGCTGCGATTTTGCGGGCGCCCCAGGCCGGATGCGCATCACGCACCCCTAGAATCTGCGCTTCAACCGCTTCGGCCACTCGGTCGGGACTATGCAGCGGCCGCCGCGACCGATCGGCGAATGTGTTCTCGCCGGCCGCATATCGACGGAGCCACAAATGACCCGTCTGGCGACTGATGCCAAACCGCTTGCATAACGCGGAGACATTCGCTCCTTCAAGCGACGCCAGCAACACGAATTCCCGGCGCTGATCCGCCACCGACACCTCCCGCCAGCCCATCCCAACCTCCCATGCCTTGCGGCATGAGTGTCAGGCATGTCATGGAACAAGTGTCAGGTATGTCATGGAACCGCACAC
>JARHVB010000075.1 GCA_029222685.1 Terripilifer ovatus
CATATCGCAATCGACGGAAGCCAATGTGACAGTCGTGGCGAACGGTGATGTCAAGGCAGGCAATGCCGGCATTGTCGCCGCGATCATCCCAGGCGGGTCACTTTACGATGTCAACGTCACCGCCAATGGGGCGATCGACGCACGTTTCGGTGTCGATGCCGAGAACTTTGGCTTTGGCAAGACGACGGTGAAGACGGTCGGCGCGGTGGCGGCGACGACGGGCAACGGCGTCTATGCGTTGACCAACGGTGGCAATGTGTCGGTGACGACCGATGCGGTGACCTCCACCGGCAACACGGCGATCGTGGCGCGTCAGGCCAAGGCGAATGCGGTGGGCACGATCGACGTGACGGCCAACGGCAATGTCTCGGGCACGACGGGCATCGAGGCGACCAACATCGGATTGGACAGCGCGGTCAGCATCACTGCCAAAGGCACGGTGACGGGCACGTCGGCCGAAGGCATCAAGACGACCGGCAATGGTCCGGTGACCGTGGCGGTCTCCG
>JARHVB010000076.1 GCA_029222685.1 Terripilifer ovatus
AGCCCTCCTTGCGCAACCGAGCTCGTTTTGCGGCTCAAGCGACTGTTCGGCCTGAATGAACTAGCGGCGGAGAGATCAAGCTGAGGAACGGTCTGAAACGACCTAGGATGAGACGATCTCTCCGCCGAAACCGCACCAGATGATGCATCTTCTGGTGCGGCTTTCAACTTACAAGGATGAGGGCTCCTGGCGGTGTGTCGCCACTTGCAAACACGCCATCGACGGTTGAAAATACCCCGCACAAATAAAGACAGATGGCACGCAGAGCCACACACGGGATGGAGACGACAACCATGACCAGGATCGATTTCGCGCTCTGGGATGCGGTCGGCGGCTATTCGCGCCGCGACGAGAACATGGCCGACGTCTATGACCGGCACATCAGGCTGGCGCAGGATCTCGACGAGGCGGGCTGGCATTCCTATTTCGTCATCGAACATCAGAACTCGCCGCTCGGCCGCATCACCTCGCCGAATGTTTTTCTCACCGCGGTCGCCCGCGCTACCAGGACCATCCGCATCGGCGCGATGATGTGGCAGTTGCCGTTCTATCATCCGATCCGGCTGGCTCAGGATGTCGCCATGCTGGATCAATTGTCGCGCGGCCGCGTCGAATTCGGCACCGGCATCGGCGTGCACGAGCATGAATTCATCCGCTGGGGCGTCGACTTCTATCAGCGCGCCGCGATGGCAGGCGAAGTGCTCGATATCGTCAAGATGGCCTGGACGCAGGACGAAGTGACCTTCAAGGGCAAGTATTTCACCTTTGATGAAGCGCTGCCGCAGCCCAAGCCTTTCCAGAAGCCCTATCCGCCGATCTGGGCCGCCGTGCACAGCGACCCGGCGCTCGAATTCGCCGCCAAGAACAATTATCACGTGGCGCAGAACCTCGACACGGACGCCGTGATCGCGCGCAAGTTCGACTATTACCGCAAGGTCTGGCGCGAGTGTAACCATCCAGGCCCGATGCCGCGCGTCTTCCTGATGCGGCAGGTTCATGTGGCGGAAACGGACGCCAAAGCGCACGAAGAGGCGAAGCAGTTCCTGGTGGCACGCGAAGGCGGCGCGGTGCCCGTCGGCGGCGGGCCGATCGAGAAGACGCGCATCGGCTGGGGCAATCATGCGCGCGGCATGGGCCGCGACAGCGAACGGCCGGACGACAAGGCGCGCGGTGAAACCATGCGGCTGGCGCGCGAAAGCTATGAGTACAATCTCGACAACGGACTGGCCATCGTCGGCAGTCCGCAAACGGTGATCGAGAAGCTTGAAGCGGCGAAGGAACTGATCGGCTTTGACATCTTCTGCACCAATCACGAGATCGGCGCGATGCCTGCCGACATGGTGTCGAACTCGATCAGGCTGTTCAGCAAGCACGTGGTGCCGGCGTTCAGGTAATCTACCAGAAGCCCTCATCCTTGTAAGTTGAAAGCCGCACCAGAAGATGCATCATCTGGTGCGGTTTCGGCGGAGAGATCGTCTCATCCCAGGTCGTTTCAGACCGT
>JARHVB010000077.1 GCA_029222685.1 Terripilifer ovatus
GTTCGCCATCGATATACCCCCGGGCTTTGGCCGTGACCTTCTTCAGGGCCGTCAACCGCAGATTAGCTTCTGGCTCGACGGCGGCAATGCGTTTCCGGCAGACACAGCTCGCGCCTATATTCAAGGCGTCGTTCTGACCTACGCCGCAGAACGCTATCGCCGGTTATACGGGCATGATCCGCAGCTGCTTCCAATCAATATCGAGCCGCGGTTCCGTTACAATCAGGACTTCCGCAGCGTCTTCGCGATCACGCCGGGGACACTCATGCTTCTGCTCCTCGTATTTCCAGCGATGCTGACGGCGCTCGGGGTCGTAAGGGAGAAGGAGATGGGCTCAATTACGAATGTCTACGCCTCTCCCGCCACAGTTGGCGAATATCTAATCGGCAAGCAATTGCCGTACATCGCGATCGGCTTTGTCAGTTTTGTCAGCCTTGTGGTGCTGGCCGCCGGCGCGCTCGGTGTCGTCCCAAAGGGGTCCGTGCTTGCTTTGTCAATCGCGGCGCTCATCTACGTGTTTGCGGCAACCGCGTTCGGTCTTCTGGTGTCGGCCTTCGTCTCGACGCAAGTTGCTGCGATTTTCGGAACCGCGATACTGACCGCAATGACTGCGGCGCACTATTCAGGGTTTCTCTTTCCAGCCTCGACACTTGAAGGCCCAGCTCGCGTCATGGGGCTCTCTTTTCCTGCACTTTGGTTCCAGACCGTGAGCCTTGGAGTCTTTGCCAAGGGGCTCGAGGCAAGCGCATTTCTCCGCGAGATCGCGGTATTGCTTGGCTTTGGCATCGTATTTCTCCTGCTGGCCCGCCTGTCGGTCCGCAAGCAAGGCGTCTAGAGATGCGGCGCTGGATTGAGAATGTTTTTCACCTCGGTCTCAAGGAGCTCGCGAGCCTCTCGCGCGACGTCGTGATGGTCGTTCTGATCGTCTACGTTTTCACGGCTGCGGTTTACTCAGAGGCGACAGCTATGAAGACCGACCTGAGTAATGCCGGCGTGGCCATAGTCGATGCCGACCGGTCGACGTTATCATCCCGGATCAAGGATGCCCTGCAACCGCCTTATTTTCGCACACCTCGCGAAATCGATCGCTCGGAGCTCGATCAATTACTGGACAAGGGACAATACACATTTGTCCTGGAGATTCCGCCGCGGCTCGAAGCTGATCTCTTGGCGAACCGTGGTCCGTCGATCCAAATCAATGTCGACGCGACAGCGGTGACCCAGGCTGCCGTCGGAACCGCCTATATCCAGGAAATCATCATGCGCGAAACGACGAGCTTTTTGAAGCAGCGTGGCGCCAACTCAGCCGTTCCCATCGACCCTGTCATTCGCGCATTGTTCAATTCGAACCTTGAAACGCTTCGCTTCACGGCCAGCATGGGCGTCATCAACAATGTAACGATCCTCGCCATTATTCTCGTTGGCGCGGCTGTGATGCGGGAACGCGAACGCGGTACGATCGAGCATTTGTTGGTGATGCCTGTCTTGCCGAGCGAAATTCTTGCGGCGAAGATCTGGGCGAATGGCCTGGTCATCCTTCTGGCGGCCGGGTTTTCCCTTCACGTTGTGGTCCAGTTCGTGCTGCAGGTGCCAATCGTGGGATCGGTCGAGCTTTTCCTTGGAGGGACCGTCATTTATCTTTTCGCCGCGGCGTCGCTCGGTATTTTGCTGGCGACAATCGCAAACTCGATGCCGCAGTTTGCATTGCTGTCGATTCCCGTCTTCATCCTGATGTTCTTGCTGTCGGGTTCGTTCACGCCGTTCGAGAGCATGCCAGTGTTCCTGCAAGACATCATGTATTTGTCGCCATCGACGCACTTCGTGAGATTCGCACAGTCAGTCCTGTATCGTGGTGCCGGACTCGATGTAGTATGGTCCGATTTCGCGATCATGGGCGCGCTCGGTGCCGGGTTTCTCGTATCGGCCTTGTCGCGCTTCAGAGCGATGCTTGCACGACAGAGCTAATCCAGGGGCTTTTTGGGTTCCCAAGCACAATTATGCGGCGCACGGTGTCGGTCGCGGAGTGGTGAAACGAGTCATACGAGATCCCTGCTTTATTCCGCGTGGAGGCTACCCGCCTATGCAGTCGCTTATCATATCGGACCTCGGAATGGGCGATGACGCGGTCGAGGTCGTTGAACGCAAAGGGTTGGGCCACCCGGATACGATCTGCGACGCGCTCGCGGAAAATCTATCGCGGAACCTATGTCGCGCATATAGAGATCGTTTCGGCAAGATTCTTCATCACAACGTTGACAAGGCGCTTTTATGCGGTGGCCGCGCGGCGCCGGCTTTTGGCGGCGGCGTGATACTCGCCCCCATCAATATCTACTTGGCCGGGAGAGCGGTAACTTAAATCGGCAACGACGCACTCCAAATCAAAGAAATCGTGATAGAGGGATCACGCTCTTGGATGCGCTCCAATTTGCATGCGTTGGATGCGGAGCTTCACGTACATATCCACGAACTGATCCAACCTGGCTCGCAGGACTTGCAAGCGCTGTTCTCGCGCGATCTTGAAGGAGCCATTCCGCTTGCCAATGACACGTCATTTGGCGTCGGTTATGCTCCGATGAGTCCCCTGGAACTCTTAGTGCTTGCCGCCGAAAGATGCATCAATGGACGCAACCGAGAGCATGACCATCCGGCCTGGGGCGAAGACGTCAAAATCATGGGTGTTCGACGAGGTGACGTGACCTCACTCACCGTCGCATGTGCTATGATCGGCCGTCATATTGCCGACATAGACGACTACCTTGCGGAGAAGGTTAACGTCGAAAAGATTGTTCGTGAACTTGCGCTACAACACGGCTTTTCACGATGTGACGTGAGTGTCAACGCGGCCGACGATCCGTCCTCTGGATCGATCTATCTCACTGTGACAGGGACGTCGGCCGAAGCGGGCGATGACGGTGAGGTCGGGCGCGGAAACAGGGTCAACGGGTTGATTACGCCGTGTCGACCGATGAGCCTCGAAGCTGCTGCGGGTAAGAACCCAGTGACCCATGTGGGCAAGATCTACAATATCGTCGCGCGCGAAATCGCCGAGTCGCTGGTTGCGACTGTCCCTGAGATCGCCGCCGCGCAATGCCTGATGGTGAGCCGCATCGGTGCGCCCGTGATCCGTCCAGCCCTCGTGCAAATCAAACTTGCAATGCGGGACGGCATCCCAGTGGATAAGGTCACGCGATGCGTTGAAGATATTATAGCCGAGCGGCTTTCGCGCGTTCCGAAACTGATCGACGATTTCGTTACGGGTACGATCGCTGTCTTTTGATGAGGAGGCCAACACCGAACAATTAGCCGCCACACTTACATTCGGATCGTCTGAATGTGCTCATGGACTGGCCGCGGTGACACGCGGGCGTGAACGCGGATCATCGAAACGAACGAGGCCTGCCCGCAGGTTCGCTGCGGGTGTTCTCGACATGCGCCGATCCTCCCGAGGGTAGAGCGGCTAACATGGGAGCCTTCGCCAGTCGGGAGACTCATTTTTGGAGCTTTGTCACCGTGATCTGGCCCTTCACGCGCTCCATTTGGACTTTACTTTATCGCCTGCCTTCAGCCCCTTGAGTAACGACGGCCCCTTCACTGGATAGACCATCGTCATCGGCATATCCATGTCGAGATCCTTCATGGGCCCATGCTTGAGGGTTATCTTGCCCGCACTTTCGTCGATCTTTTGCACTTGACCATCCGACATCACGGTTTGCCCAATACTTGGGGAGAGCGTGTTGATCGAAAGCGCAAGCGCGGTCGCAAGAATGGGAAACATTTTTCGTATGAGTGTTTTTCCTTTGTCACATCGGCTACGACTCGTTTCGCGTTAGGCAATCTTGAAAGATCTTATCGTCGCTGCGGTCTGCCACGTTTGACAACCTGCACCTCCACGTTCGCCTTGGGCGTCGTGGTCGCGTCGGATTTCCGCACCGGGACCGTGATTGGATTGTCGATCCTATAGGCTACGGTTCCCGGAGGATATTTGTACCAGCCAGGATTCTTGTAATCGCTGGATGCGAGTCCTTCCCGCACCATCAGCAAACTGGTCATGCCGCCTGGCCCGAGTGCTCCAAACTGCCCGGTCCCCGTCATCATCGGCAGCGTGTTGTCTGGAAGCGGCATTTCCATCTCGGCCATTTGCTCCATGCCGGTCGAGCCCATCGGCATATAGTCGGGCACGAGCTTGCAGATGGCCTTGGCAAGATCGCGCTTCTGTACGCCGATGAAGGTCTTCACATCATGGCCCATGGAATTCATCACGTGATGGAGCTTGTGGCAGTGGAACACCCAGTCGCCGGGCTCGTCGGCAACGAACTCGACGGCGCGCCATGCGCCGACCGGCACATCGATCGTTACCTCGGGCCAGCGTGCGCTTTCCGGTACCCAACCGCCGTCGGTCAAGGTAACCTTGAAATCGTAACCGTGCAGATGGATCGGATGCGCAGTCATGGTCAGATTGCCCATGCGGATCCGCACCCGATCGCCTTTGGCAGCCCCGAGAAAATCGATTCCAGGGAAAACGCGGCTGTTCCAGGTCCAAAGATCGAAATTGGTCATTTCGGTAACCCTCGGCACGTACGTCCCGGGGTCGATCGCGAATGCGTTCATGGCAAAGACAAAATCGCGGTCGACGCGCATGAACTTCGGATCACGTGGGTGCACCACGAAGGCGCCATACATTCCCATCGCGACCTGCACCATATCGTCGGCATGCGGATGATACATGAAGGTCCCACTCTTCCTCATGCCGAACTCATAGACGTAAGTCTCGCCTGGCTTGATCGGTGGCTGGTTGAGGCCGACGACACCGTCCATGCCGTTTGGCAACAAGAGACCATGCCAATGGATTGTCGTGTCCTCAGGAAGCTTGATGGTGACGAAGGTGCGGACCTTGTCGCCTTCGACGCATTCGATGGTGGGGCCTGGCGACTGCCCGTTGTAACCCCACAGATGCGCTTTCATGCCGGGCGCGATTTCGCGCACCACGGGCTCGGCGACGAGGTGGAATTCCTTCCAGTAGCCGTTCATCCGCCACGGCAATGTCCAGCCGTTGAGTGTGACCACGGGTTGGTAGTCGGGCCGCTGGTCGGAACCAGCGGTGGCTGCATGGTGGTCGTAGTCGGCGCCTCGGGAATACTTGCAGCCTGCACGCGGCCGCTGACCGCATTCGCCGCCGTGAGCACGGCCGCCGAGCTTAGAAATCCTCGTCGCGACATCATGGTTCCACCTCCTATTGCCCATCAGTCGCCGCCGGCCGCGGCCACTGTTCGCGGCGTGTCGCTGGCTGTGCCGACTGCGCCGTCGCCGACCACTGCCACCGTCAGATCGGTCTCGGCGAGCCAGAACGCCCGCTTGGCTTCGATCGCTGCAATCGTCGCGATGATTCGTTGGCGCGCTTCCGGAAGCAGCGAGAACATGTCGATTTGCATGGCGTTGTAGCGCAGCTGGGTCTCGTCCGAGATGATTTTGCGCAGCGGCAGCACTTCGCTGTCATAGTGGCGCGCAATGTCGTAGGTCGAGCGGTAGACGCGCTAGGCGTCGCGCGCCTCGGAACGTATATTCACCGCTCTTTCAGCCAAGCGGTTTACCGCCAATAGGCAGATCTGCTCGGCCTGGCGCACCCGCACTTCGCCGAAGTCGAAGATCGGCACCTCGAGGGCCACAGTGAAGCCGCGGTCGCGGATGCGCTCGCCGCTTTCTTTGTCTTTAGTGATTTTGTCGGCATAGCCAGCGTCTAAGATTCAGAAAGCGTTTGACCTGTGCCGGTGATTTGGGGAAATCTCTATCATGCTGGTTCGGGAGTATCTGTCAGGTTATCAGCAAAACTTTTCCACAAGTGCAGGTGTAGGGCATCCTCATGTGTTTTTCGGCCGAAGCCAGTTTCATCGCCGCGGCGGTTCTTGGACCCGCGGGCGCCGTCAGCATGGCTCGCGCCTACAAAACCGATCGCAGATATCTTCCGGTTGCTGCTCTTCCTCTCCTATTCGGCTTGCAGCAAGGGTTTGAAGGTGCAGTCTGGACGGCAAACGGGAACGCCGTCCTAGTCGAGCATTTTTCGCTCGCCTACATGTTCTTTTCCTGGCTGGCATGGCCCGTCTGGGTTCCATTCTCAGCGTATTTCCTGGAGTCCGAGCGACGCAAGCCATTTTATCTCATGCTCGCTATCCTGGGCGGCATGCTCGGTGGTATGCAATACTTCCCTTATTTTGCACATGACGGCTGGCTGACGACGCAGTTCATGCCGCATGTCATCGTGTACGAAGGCAAGGAATTGTTCGACTATATCATCGGTCGCCACATGACCTATACGATCTACGTCGCCGTTGTGGTCGGATCACTCCTCTTATCATGCGATGCGAACATCAGGATCTTCGGACTGCTGGTTGCCGCAGTGTTGGTCGTCACTTATCTTTTCTTTTCGTACGCCTATATTTCCGTATTCTGTTTCGGCGGGGCACTGATGTCCCTCTATCTGGTGTGGATGATATTCAGGGGTGGTTGGCGCCCGCGACAAGCGAGGGCTCAGGCTACAAGACGGCTGGCCTAACCGCCAAAGCTGCGAGTAGCCAGACGTGGGCACGTCGGCTGGATGAAAACACGGCTGGCGTCTCGGACCAAGATCGGCCTCGTGGCGACGATGGCCTATTGCGGATAGGCATCGCAGTGTGGCGAAGACGCGGGGCTCGCCGGACTGGATCTTCATGAAGGCTCTCGACAAGAGCCGGTCCGTCAGGCCCTCGGTAAATTGGAAAACGAGCTCACAAGTTCGTCGATTGGACAGCTACAAGCACCGAGGCGAACGTCGATGCCGGCCCGATTTCGAAAACTCGCTTGTAAGGCGTTGCGCGACGTCGGCCGTGTGGCGGGCTGGGCTGCCCTCGTTGCGATGGTACTGACATTGCTCGCGTGTGACCATCGAGCCTTCGCAAGCGTGCCCAGAACGCAATAACCCCGCACCATATGCCACCCAACACGCGGCCAAGGTCATCGCGAAACAATCGGCTGCAGCTTCACTGGTCGTCAAGACTGCTTTCAAGGCCCGCCACGGCTGTTGTGACGGTGGGTCTGGCCACTGCCAAGGCGGTGGAGCGGGCTCGTGCTGTCCTGCCTGCACCGCAGGTGTGCTTGCTGCGGGCTGGACGATTGCTCAGACTCTCATTCAACATGCGGAGTTTCCGCTTCTACGAGCACGTCGACCTTCAATCGAACTCGACAGTCAGTTTCGACCTCCCCGAATCGTTCTCTGATCAAGCTCCCGACTGAGTACGCCATCGCCTTCTTGCGCGGATGAGCGGCATTCGATCGGGGGGCAATTTGCGCCGCGGGATTCGGTTCTCGATCCCGTCCTTGACGAGAGATGTGGCTTCGGCACATTTCGGGAGTCGTGAAAATGTTAAATTCTCTGAGCCTAGCGAGGAAAATCCCCTCGAATAGTCCGCGCGGTCCGCTGTATGGGGATGGTTGCGATCCCCATAACGCGGCGGGCATGCTGTGTACGGCCGACCGCTACAGGTCAGCCGATCGTCAGATCAAAGCTGGCTGCGATCTATTTCGCGTCGGTGAAAGAGGCGACGCGATCTACAGTCTTGTCCACGGGTGGGTCGCCCTTTATAATTTGCTGGAGGATGGTCGCCGGCAAATACTCCAATTTGCTCTGCCAGGCGCTGTGCTAGCCTTTATGCCCGCTCCTGGCGCGATGATGAACTATAGCGCGCAGGCCCTCACCGACGCGGTCATCGGCATCATTCCGCACGAGAATCTTGGACGTCGTTCCAGGGACAATCCTGAGATTGGAATGCAACTTGCGAGCGTGATCTCTCAAGACCGGAGCTTCGCCTATGACCATTTGTCCAGTATGGGCCGACGTTCGGCACGAGAGCGAGTGGCATACTTGCTCCTTGAGCTGTTCGTTCGATCCCCGACTTCGCTGGCCCGGACATCGCAGTGAAGAAATGCATCTACCGTTGACCCAGGGAGCACATTGGTGACGCGACAGGCCTCACTAACGTTCACGTCAATAGAGTGCTGCGAGACCTGAGAAAGGAAGGAATTGCCGAATTCCACTATCGACGCCTCCGGATCCTCAATCCAGATAGACTCGTTGATGTCGCCGGAATCGACCCGCACGTCGCTCTGTCATGGATCAACAATGATTCATCGAACGAAGTAGATGCTGCTCACTCGTAGTAGGTTAATTCATCCATATCCCGCCCCCCGCATATCCTGTTCAGGTGGCGTCCCTTGCTTGCGTCGTGCTTGCGGCCGGCAACCTTGTGAAACACCGAGACCCGCCTCCGTGAGAGGCTTCCTTGTTCCGCATCGCGTTCTCGACCACTCGTTTCGGCTGGGGCCTTGGTATGGTGAAAGTGATTTACTGCTTATGGATTAGTCACCATCGGAGTGGAGCAGATCAGATTTCCAAGAGTTTGTTGGGCAATTCATCATGATTCAACGCACCTGGCGGAAAATGCGTGCGTAGCACCGCTCCGCATCGCTCGATCGCTGCCACGAAGCCGTCGCCGGTGCGGCCGGCTTTGATCGCCGTGACCAAAACATTGATGGCATCATCCCAGATTTGGGGCGCGACCTTTTCATTAATCCCGGCGTCCGCGACGATTTCCACATAGCGCTCCGCGGTTGAGGCAAAAATGAGCACGCCGGTGCGATGCTCGGTCTTGTCCAGTCCCTGTGCCAGAAATTGACGCATCGCCTCGGCATGGGCTCGATCGCGCTTCGCTTGGCGTGGTACGATGTGAATCCGTAGCTTCGGATGCGACAGCGTCAAAGTGCTGGTTAAGAAGACTGTGAGTTGCAAGAGGTAGATGACCTGAGCCGACCAACTTGTCAGATAGATTATCGGTGCCGGTGCAAATAGTGCGAGCCAGGCTGCCCAAGCTATCGGCATGAGTCGATACTCACTCGAATGCCGAGCTATAACACAAAAGATTTCTCCGGCCGTTTGCGACTCGGCTTTATGAATCGCGGCAGAAATTCGGATCTTGTCAGATTCGGAGATCATTTCGCTTCATCCTCACCAATTCCCGGAGGAGCCGCCGCCTCCAAACGACCCACCTCCGCCTGACCACGACGACCCGTCGTGTGACGACCTCCTTCTTCCGGACAGGAGCATCAGGAGTAAAATCTGCAGGATCGCCTGACAAAAGGCACCTCGCGTCGTGGCACAGAAGATCAGCAGCCCGATGCCGCCCAGAACCAAGACGATGGCCAACCAAACGGGAATTTTCGCGTCCGGCCGCGTGATATTCGGGGCGGAATTCTGCGCAATTCGTTGTTGCATCCCCTCCGCATCACCGCTGAGCACTTGGATGACGTCTTCAACGCCGCGTTTGATGCCGCTCGGAAAATCACCAGCTTTGAACCGCGGCAGGATGGAATTCTCGATGATGATCTTTGTAATGGCGTCGGTCAGCGTGCCTTCGACGCCGTAACCGACCTCGATTCGGACCTTACGTTCATTTGGCGCCACGATCAGCAGCACCCCGTTATTTTTGTCTTTCTGGCCAATCTGCCAGCGTCGTCCAAGCTGATATCCGTAGTCTTCGATCGCTGTACCCTGCAGCGATTTTAGCGTGACGACCACTAGCTGATCACTCGTCTTCGTTTCCAGACCGGCCAGGGATTCGGTTAGCGCTGCGCGATCCGTTGCATCAAGCACACCGGCCTCGTCGACGACGCGGCCGGTGAGCACAGGAAAGGTGAGCGTCTGCGCCGCGACAGCGCAAATCAAACAGACCCACGCAATAATCGCCAATACCGCGCGGCGACGCATCGCGATGACCTAGAATTTCACTTGTGGGAGCCGCATCACATCCTCAGCTACTGTAAATTGCTCCATGGGCTTGTTCTTTGCGTAGAGCGTAGATGCCCAAGCTCGGCCAGGAAACGTTCTCAACTCAGTATTATAAAGCTGAACGGCCTCGATATAGTCGCGGCGAGCAACCGCTATTCGGTTTTCAGTACCTTCAAGCTGCGACTGCAGTGCAAGAAAATTCTGGTTCGATTTGAGGTCTGGGTAGTTTTCCGTAATGGCGAGAAGGCGTCCCAGTGCACCGGACAATTGCGCCTGCGCCTCTTGGAATTTCTTAAAGGCTTCCGGATCAGTGATCGTGTCTGCGTTCACCTGGATCGATGTCGCGCGGGCACGCGCGTTCGTCACTGCTTCCAGGACGGTGCGCTCCTGCTGCGCAAAGCCTTTCACCGTCTCGACCAGATTGGGAATGAGATCGGCCCGCCGCTGGTACTGATTCTGTACATCTGACCATTTGGCCTTCGCCTGTTCCTCATAGGTCGGGATGGTGTTGATGCCGCATCCCGAAACGAAAAGACCGAAAAGCGAGACGAGGATCGCGACACGCGCGAACCGCGCGACGCTTGTAAGTGAGCCAGGCATTCCAAACCTCCATTATACCGAGTCGACGACAGCTGCTTGAAGTGACTCGGTTTAGCGAGCCGCATTTTGCGACAACACGGCAGCCACGATTATGGTCGCTCCGGCCAAGATCATCTTTGATCCCAGTTAAAGATCGGATAGCCTGAACTCAGTTATATCTTTGACAATCCCTCGGATCGTGCAATTGCCCGACGACGTTGTGTTCACGGTTCGCCCGATCTGCGCAGGCCGCCGTCTCGCGCTTACTTGGCCTCGATGTAGAGCCGCCGACGGTCTACAAAGGGCAATGTTCTAGTCTACGCGCTTGCCGCGCCCCACGATTTGAACATTTTGGGGAGGGAGCGTTCAAGTCGTGGCGATGTTGTTGGCTGGTCCTCTTATCGAGGACAACAGGCCGCACCACTGCGGCCTCTACGGCATCTCTCTGATGTCCACCGAGAAGACCAGCGCTGCTCACCGAGCACCACAGGCAATATCAAGGCAACAATAGAATAATGCGCGCGGCAGAAATTATCCGCCTTCATCCTAGCATCCATGCCGGTGGCGCCGCGGATGATCGTCGCCGATAGCCGGGCCCATCGCTGTTATCCCTGCCAGATATTTTTCAGGGGCGGCTTCGAACGCTTCGCGGTTCTCGCGGGTCTCGATAGACGGAAGAGATTGACGTGCCCCCGTCGATAGAGCGCTTGCTCACTGGATCAAGAGCCATTCGAGGGCTGGATCCGGTATCCGGTGGCGCAACGTCTTGCTCGCTTCCATGGTTGTGTCGCATCGATCGGCCCATGCCGCATCCACCCACGCGTGTCATGAAGAAGATCACGCCGACACCTAATACAATCCAGATCCAGTTCTGAGAGAGCCAACTCATGCCTACCTCCTGCCTGTTAAGGCTCCCAGCGTCGCTGAAATCACGAAAGTCACTTTGAGGCAGGTTAAATATTGCCACTTATCTGCGCGCCCCGCGACGAGTTGACCGAAATCGCCAACGCGGCGCTTCGCAAAATGATCCAGCTCCGGCGATAGAGCCATCCCCGTTACGTCGACGGCAGCGGTCTGTGCCACGTGAAGCGACAGACCCCCAAACCGGACCCGCTGTCAACACTTTTCAGGCCAGCAATGAGAAGGTTTGTTGAGAGCTCGGTTCGGCACCGTCAAATTGCTTTCATCCAAGATGAATTCATAACGACGGACAGCAGAGCAATGCTTGATCTGCGTTAAAGAACATCAACGGTCGAAGCCGTAGGTTTGGTTCTTGTCTGGTGCCGTCAGCGGCGGTTCGCAACGGCGTCTCAATCTTGCTTCGAAAGAGCTGGCTGGACGATGACAAAAAAGGGCGAGGCCGATGACCCGCATCCAGAAGATGATGCGGAAGGACCGGAGGCCGCGAAGCCAACGGACGCCGCTGTGCGACGTGCACTTGTCGAGGCGCGCAAGGAATTCCTCGCCTTTTTGTATCATCGGTTAGGCAGTCGTGACGAAGCCGAAGAACTCCTACAACGCTTTTCGCTCCGGGCGCTTGAGCGTGCCTGGCAGTTGCGAGATGTCCGCACGGTTCGTGGATGGCTCGGGCGTATACTGGCGACCACCCTCGTCGATCATCAGCGCCGCGTCATCAGACGTCGCCGCCGAGAGGTCGACATGGCGCAGACCGATGTCGAGAATTTGGCGATCGAGCCAGATCGAGAAACCGACGAAGCCGTCTGCAACTGCCTTCATAAGCTGCTGCCGACGCTCAAGGCGGAATATGCCGATGTCGTTTGGCGCTCCGACATTCTTGGCGAGCCCCGCGATCGGATCGCTGCCAGCCTGGGCACAACGCTCAATAACATCGCGGTTCGACTTCACAGGGGACGACAAGCGCTCCGTAAGAGGCTTGAGGAGATGTGCCTGACCTGTCCAGTGCATGGCTTCCTCGATTGTCGCTGCGATGAGGCTGAACGCATTCGCCAACTAGCTCGGCGCCCTGCTGACGAAACCAAAACTCCGCCAGAGGACGGAAGAATACAATGCAGAAGAAAGAATTCGTGAGGCGCGTGGCGATCGTCACTGAAGGCGCGATGGCGTCACCTACAGGCTCAACAAGTTGATCGAGAAGGGTGCCGCGACCGACGATCGCGGCAAGAGCTTGTTCAACGTGGCGGAAGCGCGAATTGCCGCCCGCGAATGGGGGCCGTCGCTTCGATCGCAATCCGCGCGCGATACGATGCACGTGATCATTTCGGCGAAGGCCGGAACCGATGTGACAGCCTTGACCAACGCGGCACGTGCGTTTCTGCACGACCGTTTTGCCGATCATAAATTCTTGTTCGGTGTTCACACGGATAAGGAGGCGGCCGGGCACATACACGCTCACGCCGTCATCACCGTGAAGAACGAATTCGGCCAGAAGATCCATCCCAATCGTGGCACTTTTGGAGAGTGGCGCGAGGTCTATGCGCAGCATGCTCAGGCGCAGGGTTTGCACGTCGTCGCGACCTCGGCAAAAGAGCGAGCCTCCTCGCAGAGCTACGGCCCGAAGGACAAGGCGATCGTCGAGGTGGCGGATCGGCCGCGTCCGGCACGCGAAGCTCGGGATCGCGCATATGCCGCCCATCCCGCCAATCGACGTCTCATCGACAATGCCCGGCAGCGGATCCGGACGGCGAAAACGAATCCCATCCGCCTGCCGATGTCGGCGCCCGACCGTAGAGTTGTGAACGAGAGCATCACCGCCTGGAAGGCTGTTGCCATAGAACGGCCTTCGAACGCGTTGGCGAAAAATATGCTCGAACGTCTGTTGATGGCGCAGGCCGTGGGCGGCATCCTGCACACCATCGGCAACCGCGTGGAGTATTTGACCAAGGAGAACGAGATGCCAGTAACATCGCAGCAAATGGTCCAAGATCTGCGTCTCATGAACGACGCGGTCTCCCGGACGAGCGACCTTCTAGACGGTGAGACCAAGCAGCAATTCCGCGAGACGTCCGCCCGGTATCTGCAAACGCTCGCCAATCGGATCGACCTGCAACGGATGCAGGAGCGCGGTGTGCAGCAACTCAGCCGAGCTGAAGTCGAGGCTGCCGTCGGTCCCAACGCCGACCGGCTCATCGAGCGCGCGCAGGAAGTTCGGCTCAAAGAGCAGCGCGACGCCGCCTCCGCAGAGGGCGCCGCAGCCCGCGCAATCGATGCCGAACGGCGGCAGGAGGCGCGCGGCCGCATCGACCCGACTTCCCAGGAGGAGTTGCGTGTAGAGCGGAAGATCGTCACTGGATCTGAGCAATCCGCCGCGCGCGAAGCGCGTGAGGCTGCGGCAGCCGCCGAGGCCGCACGGATTATTGCGGAGCACCCTGCACAACCCCTCTCGCCCGTGTTGGTCCAGACCGACGCCTTGGCTAGACTCCGAAGCGAGCAAGAAAAGATCATAAGGGATTTGGAAGCCGGGAAGACCGAATTGGAATCAATCCATGGTCAGCGGCAGAGGTGATAGCGGGCGTAAACTTTCGAATTCAACGAATGATCTTGTGCCGTATCGCTGCCCCGATCAGTTGGGCTCGGTTAACGGCCCCGAGCCGCTGCCGGGCAGAGAGAAGGTGTTTCGTCACAGTCGGTCTGGATATCCCGAGGATGATCGATATCTCCCAATCGGTCTTTCCCTCCGAAGCCCACAGGAGGCACTCGCGCTCGCGCGGCGAAACCGTGTGTTCATTGTGGTCCCGATTGTAGCGTAATCGAAGAAGGTGCCCGACAGCGAGGTTCGCTGCGAAGGCAAGCTGGGCCACTAGGTCCGGATCGAGCTCCATCTGGCTCGCGCCAAACGACACGGCTGCAAGGACGCCTCCAACGAGCTGGATAGGTATGACATATCCCTTCTTCAATCCGAACGCCGCGGCCTCGCCGCTGATGAGTTTCACATCCTCGCGTTGCGTTCCGGCTCTGTATGATTCCTCCCACGTGAAGGGCGCTTGTGAACGTTGAAGGTGTCGCACGATCGGGTCGCGTAATGCATAGTTGCGCTTGTTGTAGCGCTCGGCCCACGCTCCGGGGAACTCTTGGAAGAGCACATGCGAATGGATATCACGCGCTGGAGTCGTCGCGGTCGGAACACGGCCGGCGAACGTCCATTGAAAGCCGCATCCCGCCGCGCGCTTTAGGAGCAGCCGCAGGACAGTCTTTTCGTCATCCGCATGCTCCATGGCCTTGATGAAGTTCCAAGCGTTAGAGTTGAGGCGCATCACCGCGAATCCAATCAGTCTCCCAGGCGATCTTCTTTGAAGGTTCGTCCTGTGCCTTCGATATGTGACGATCGCGCAGCAAATTACTGCCGGGGCGAAATAGAACTATAGTATTGAGTATGCATCGGAATTTTCATTCGTTTTATTTCCATATTGGAACCCATATCCACGCTAGCGGCTTCGCCGCGGTATCCGTCGATTCGCTCGCAAGACAGGAGCAAAGCCCCCGGGCCGGCTAAGGAACCGGCAGTGGGGGGCAGGAATGGCGAGCAACAGCCGCAGCAATTATGCTTGGCTACGAGCCATCCCGCAAGAGGGTGAAGCTAAAGCTTGTTAAAAGGGCAACTGGGAGCTGGAGAATCTGAAGGCCGAGCTTGAGGAATTGAGCATTCTTGAAGCGCCCATCTAGACTACCGGCTTCGCGGCCGAATCGACCATATCCTGATTGGTGACGAATCAATGCGCTGAGGCGGGTCCGCTGCGCCCAGATAGAATCGTTAGCTGAGGCGGGAGGAAATGAACTCGCAAATGTCAAAACACTAGAAAATGCTTTAAGCGCCTCCTTTAGGTGCCATCGGAGGTTTTTTCCTCTCCGAAAGCGGCTTGCAGCGAGGAAAGTTCGCCGATCGTCTGGCTGACCGGTCCGCTTGCGCTCGACGCCTTCTCAAGAATCCGCATTGTTGAGTTGAATTCCTCGTTCTGGCTGTCGGTGGCGACGGCCAATATGTCGCGCAGGTCACAATTTTCCCCGTCCGGCGCCTTGGGCGCTTCGCCCAGTGACAGACTCTTGCGCGGCGCTCGGGACGGCGCGGCGCGGGTCACCAAGGTAAGTGGCGGGAGGTCGAAGGCTGCCGGCGTGGGCAGCTTGGCCTTCTTCGCCGACCGCGTTGGCGCAGCGCCCCTCTTTGGCGGCGCAGGGGCTCGAACTCGAAGTATCCCGTCGGCGTTCTCCGTTGGCTCGTCCAAGACTGGGTTGATCGCCCCGCCCAGGTTCTCGTCCTGCCACTCGCGCAGGGTTGGCAGCGCGGGCGGCGATCCCTTGGCTTTTTCGTAGAATTGCCGATAGGGTTTATCGAGGTAGTGGCGGATCTTCGTGAGTTCGAACGAGCGCGAGTTCTTCACCATCAGGATCGAGAGGCGCGCCGACATCTCTCGCAGCTCGAGGGGGCTGCGCAACGGGCGCGGCGTGTAATGCGGCGACCACACCCGAGGCGCGAAGATGCCCTGCCCTGGTCGCTGGATAGGAGTCTTGTAAACTTGGGTCGTCTCGCCGAGCATCTCGGACACGAACTCCGACGTGTCGAGATCGTTGATCTGGATGAACAGTTTGATCTGGGAGCCCGACACCGTCGTGACGCGTGTATTCTTGCCGTAGAGTTCGTCGAGCTGCGCGATGTCTTGCATCACGATCGCCATGCGGAAACCGTAGCCTGCGCTGATCGTGATTTTGGAAATCAGCGAGTCCATCCGCCCGACGTGGTAAAACTCATCGAGCATCAGCAGCACCTGGTGTGGCTCGTCCTCCCCCGGAATTTTTACCATCATCAGGTCGTGGATTTGCTGGAACAGGATCCGGATGAGCGGCCGGAAGATGGACAGTTCAGCGATGGTGCAGCCGATGAAGATTGTCATCGGCTGGCGGCGTAGTTCCCGGATATCGAAGTCGGACGTTTCCGTCGCCGCCGAGATGAGCCCGTTGTTCCAAAGCGACATTGCCATGTTGACGTTGAACACCGCGCTGTTGCGCGTCTCAGGCTCGAGCGCGATGTACTGGTTGAAACTGTCGACCACCCACGTCGGTAAATACTGTCGCTCTGTCTTTACAATCGCGCGCAGCACCGAGGAGATGTCTTTTCCCGTGGTGGTCATCCGGGCGACGGCGCGCATGTGCTGCGCTCCGGCGATGAGTGGCGAGGCCAGCACATAACCGATCAACGCCGACAGCAGCAGGCGGCCCGCACCGGCCCAGGTGTCGTCGGCCTTCTCGGGGATGACGAACGAGGCGACAACCAGGCAATCGGTCGCCATCCGCTCATCGCGCCGCACGAAATCGAGCGGGTTGTAGCGGTGCGTGTCGTTCGATCCCGGCGAGAACATAAAGACCTTGTTGCCCATCGCACGGCGGTGGTTGGCGAGCGCCTCGAAGTTCTCGCGCTTGGGGTCGAAGAACACCGCGGAGCCCTGCCACAGGTAGCCGTTCGGGAGGACGAAGCCGGTCCCCTTCCCCGAACGCGACGGACCGACGACGAGGATGTGCGCGGGCTCGTCGGAGCGGAGCGTTGCGCCGCTGAGCGTTCCCAACACGATGCCCTGCTTGGGCGTGAGCCCCTGCTTCGCCGCCTCCATCACCGTGCCGAAGCGCGCGGCCCCGAAGGGCATCTGGCGTCGGTTGACGAAGGCGAACAACAGCCCGCCCAGCCCGAGTGCGACGACCGCGGCCGCCGCGTAGGCGGCACGCAGGAGCGCCTCCACGCGCGTCGGCGGATAGGAGAGCCGCTCGGCAAAGTGTCGCCACGCGATCAGGAAGAAATCTGCCGAACGATCGGCATTCTGCATGCGAAAGAGCGCCCAGCGCGTCGCACCTTCGCTCGGAAACCGCGAGGGGGCCCACCGCCGCGCGACGACAACCTCGTAGGCAAGGCTCCACAATAAGAAGAAAGCGAGAGCAACCAGGACCGCGACACCGATCCTATAGGCAACGACGCGCGTCATGGCGAGCCCCTCCCCGCGACTTGCTCCTGCCGCCACACCGCCACGCGGGAAAAATGGATCGACGACGTGCCGCGCCATCCGCCGACCTTCGTCTGCTGGATCACGATCGGCAGCACCGCCTTGATGTAGCCGACGATCTCGTCACGCCGCAGGCCGAGCCCGGCCTGCATCACCATGAGGGCGAGCTGCTCGAAAGCGCCCGCCGGGCTGTCGGCGTGAACCGTCGTGATGCTGCCTGGATGGCCAGTGTTGATCGCCCGAAGGAACGAATAGGCCTCGGCCCCGCGGATCTCGCCGAGGAAGATTCGGTCGGGCCGCAGGCGCATCGAGGCCTGAAGCAGTGTTTCAACAGTGACGCGGGCCTCTCCCTGGTCGCCCTTCGACGCTACGAGCGGCAGGTAGTTGCGCTGGATCGGGTTGACTTCGCGCGTGTCCTCTATCGTGATGATGCGTTCGTCGATCGGCACTTCTTTCAGTATCGCGTTGAGAAACGTTGTCTTGCCCGAACTCGTGCCGCCCGACAGGAGAATCGAATAGCGGCTGACGACAGCGAGCCGGATGAATGCCTCGATCCGGCCGGCAACGAGGTGCTCGCATAGCTGCCGATCCGTGTCCGACAGCTCGCCCTCCCCGGCTGTGGCGACCTTGTCGAAGGAGCCGAGCTTGCGGTAGTCGTCGAGGCGCATGTCCTTGATGACCTGCTTTCGGATGGCGAAGGCCCCTCCAGCCGTCGTCGCCGGCGGCATTACGCCCTGGAACCGCTCGCCCGTCGGCAGCGCGGCCGAGAGCAGCGGGTGCTCCTCGTTGACACTCTGTCCCGAGTGACCGGCGACACGCTCAGCGAGATGCCGGATCGCGTGCTCGGTCAGGCTCGGCACCTGGTGACGCTCCATCGCCGACTCCCCGAAGCGCTCGACCCAGACTTCGCCGGGTCCGTTCGCGCAAATCTCAACGACCTGGTCGTCGTCAAGCCAGGGCCTGATCGGATCGAGTGCGCGGTCAATGAAGACCGTCGGGCTTCGTGCCAGCGCGTTCACGCTTCAGCTCCCTAATGGCTTCTTTGACCGGGTCGGGATAGAGCGCGGAGAAGTCGAGGTCGCGCCGCACGAAGACGATGATCCGCGTGCCCTGGTCGAGGTAAATGGTCGGGGGGATGTTGATCGAGTTGCGCAGGGCCTCCCGGGCGATGTTCGTCAGTGTCTGGGAGACGTTCTGCGCCGCGATCTCGCGCGCCTGCAGCGTCAGCTGGTTCTGGTTCCCGCCCGTCTGGGTCTGCGTCACGGCGCCCGTCACCGGGTCCGTCGTGGTGATGACCGTGCCGTTGCCCGTGTTGCTGTTGGTGTTCTGCCCGAAGGCGCTCAGGAACTGCGCAGCGCCGCCGACGATGGAGAGCATGATCGCCGAGCCGAACCGCTCAAGGTAGTGGTTGTCGACGAAGCCCGCGTTGCCGGCGCGCCCGAGGTCGTCGGTTCCGTTCGAGCCGAGCTGCACCGAGACGCCGTCCGAGCGCAGCATGCGCGTCCACACGACGAACACGCGCGTCTGCCCCTGCGCGATGCCGGACTTGTACTCGCCGACGAGGCGGCTGCCCGCCGGGATCAGCACGCGGCGACCGTCGAACGACCAGACGTTCTCCGTCACGACCGCCCTCACCATGCCGGGCAGGTCGCTCTGGACTGCGGTCTCGAGCACGCCGCGGACCATCGTGCCCTGCGCCACGAGCGCGTCTATGCGGTTGTTTTTCGTGGCGCGCGACACCTCGACACCAGCGGCCGAAACGGATGCGAGGAAACCGCGGTTTGGGTCATCCTCGCGGCCGGCCGTGGCGTGGCCTCCACCTTCGGACGTCCCCGCGGCGGAGGTCGACGCGTTGTCGGCGATCACCTGTGGAGCGCGCAAGCGCTCCCACCTGCGCCGCTCCTCTTCCTGGCGCTGCCGCTCCAGTTCAGCGAGCCTGCGGGCCTCGTCGTCGTTCGGCGGGGCACCCGCCAAGGGCGGCTCGGGCGGTGGTGGGGCCGGGAGAGCCTTGGGCGGCGCGACCGGAGGCGGCGGAGGCACGGGCTCCGTCGGGGCCTGCGGGATGACGATCGTGCCCCGGTTGGTCTGAACCCGCGGTGCCGACAGCGACGGCGCCGGGAACTGGGTGGTCGTGAACTCTTCCCTGTCGGGCGTCGTCAGCGTCGGGGCGCGTCGGGCGAGCGAGCCATAGATCATCCACGCGGCGACGAGCACCGCGCCCGCCGGCACGCCGACCTTCAGAAAGCTGCCGAGAGCGGTGCGACCGCGTGCGACCGACGTGGCAGCGGCAGCCTCCATTTCGAACGAACGGTATTCGTCGGCGGTGGGCATAGGCGCTCAGCCTCCCGGGTTCGCGGCCGACCCCACGCGCTGCGGCGCGTAGGGCTCGAGCCCGTTCGGCTCGTGCACATTGGTCAGTCGATGGTTGAAAATGCAGGTCGACTCCTGCCCGTTGCGCAGCGTCCACTGCGGCGACACTTTGTCGACGATGACGTAGGGCCCCTCCGTGCGGAAGTTGATCAGGCTCTCGTTGCGGTCAGCGTCCACGATGTAGATCGCCGGGGTCTCGCCCTCGAAGCGAAACCAGGTCTTGGTGCCGTCGTCGAACACCGCCACGGGCTTGTTGGCAGAGGAGCCCTTGTAGCCGTAATCGCTGTTCGCGTTGGCGATATTGAGATCTTTGAGGTTCGGGTTCGCAGCGCGCTCCCTTGCCTCAGCGAGCAGCTTCGCGCTCGCGTCATCGTCGGGAAAACGGAAGCGCACGGCATAGATCTGACCGGGCGCCGGCCGCGTGTTGGAGCGCAGCAGGAATGTGTAGATGCGCCTGTCGGTGACGACGTTCAGATTGGACTGGGCGTTTTTCTCAACCGGCTTGACGAAGATGATGTCGCCCTTGCGGTTCGGCTCCACTTTCCACGCGATCGAGTCGCCCAGCGCCAGAGTTTCGATCTTCTCGTCCGGCTGGAGTTCGATCATCGTCGACGTGCCGTAGCTCGCGTCAATCGCTGTGACGTTGTCCTTGTTGTACACGACGTCGCGGACGCGAGGGTCGAGCCGGCCAGGCCGCGGCGTCGCCTCTGCGAAGGCGGGCGTTGCCATCAGGCACAGGCCGAGGCTGAGGGCGGCGCAATGTCTTCTCATTGCTGCGCACCCACGGTGCCGGGCGAAGGCGCCGTCTCCTGGTCGCGGCGATATTCAAGGACTTGAAAGCCGAGAGGGTTGTCAAACCGCCACTCGTTTCGCATCGGCGTCGACGTGTAGCGGAAGCGTACCAGCGAAACCCAGTTGCGCGTCACGATGTTGGTCGACGATTTCTCTTCGGTCGAGAAGCGCGCGAGCGCGGTGCGATTGTTCGGGAACGTGACTGACTTGATGCTAACGGAGACGACCGTGTTGGAGCCGTAGACTTTCAGCGGGTTTGCAGGGTTGGCCGGCGAATAGACTTCGGTCAGATCGCGCGAGGCATCGCCTGTCGCAAGAAGCTGAGCCAGATCAAAATTGTCCTTGAGTGCCTTCGGGTCGTAGGTCTCGCGCGCCTTGATGTAGCGGACGACGTTGAACGTCGTGACCGCTTCATCCTGTGTCAGCGGCCCCTCTGCCATCGGGCGCTTCACCTCGACGAAGCCCGTCGTCTTGTCGACGACGACCATGTAGGGCTCGTAGGTCTTCATCGGCACGAGCAATGCCAGCGTGCCGAGCGCTCCGATAGCCACCACGGTCATCACGGCAGCGACGATCCACGCCAGCGCGCGCGAATTGCGGTTGCGGCGTGCGATGTCGCGCTCCCATGTGACGCCGTCGGCGTAGTAGCGCGGGTCAACCCGCGCCGGCTCCTGAGCAGCCGCTTCGGTCATGGCCTGCCTCCGCCCGCCGCGGGCGGGGTGCCAGGATTGCGGAGCTGATCTGCCAGCCGGCGGAATTCGGCCGACTGTGCCCAAGAAGCGCTGCGGAGACCGACGCGGGCGCGTTGGCGGGAGGCGAGCTCCTCCCGCCGCGACACTGAGGCCGGGTTGAGCGGATTGCGAAAGGCGAGGCGGGCCCGGTTAGCGGCAACTCCGAGCCGGTAGCCGGTCGCGGTCGCGAAGACGGATCCGGCCCGGGGCGCGGCGATCGGCACGCCGCCGGCGATCGCCGCCGCCATGTTGTTGATCTGACTGAGCAGCAAAATGCCGATGATCGCCAACAGCACGACGGGTCCGATCGTCGCCCACGTTGCGGATTTTGAATTTGCGACACCGTTCAGCGTGTCGACGGTCTGCTGGATGAGCGACACGTAGAAGGCAAGAAAGGCGTAAACGAGGACCTGTACCAGGAAGTATTGCACCAGCGCGCTCATCCAGCCGCTGAAAAACCGGCTGGTGACGCCGAAGAGCAGGAGGATGATAAACAGCGGCGCGAGCGCGAGCAGCAGCCACATAAACATCTTCGAGAGCACGATCAGAAAGATCGCGAAGCCGATCAGGATCGCCATCACCACATAAAAGACGGCGGCGAAGATGTAGGGACCCCAGTTGGTGATTCCGGCGTTTTGCAAGAACGCCTCCGTTGCACTGTTCGTTGTGTCCCACATGTTCTGCAGCGCCGTCTGCACACCATTGACGGAGTTGAGATTCGCGGAGGTGCCGGTGTTGTTGGCGGAGGTGACGGCGCTCAGCAGCGTGTTACCGATGGCGGCCGGTCCATCGTTGAGGGCGTTGTAGGCGAGCGTCTGGAAGTCGCCCCACTTCGTCGCCAGGGTGTAGATGAGCACGGCGCGGAACAGCCGGAAGGCGTGATCGGCGGGACCACCCGTTGCCGTGCCCTGCCAGATGCCGATGCCCCAGAAAATCACGTACAGCGACAGCATCAGGCCCGCAACGCTGGTTGCGCCGCCCGAAGTGGCAGCACTCGCCAGCGCCTGGTAGGCGGTGGAGACGTAGTTTTGCCCGAGCTGATCGACCGACTGCAGCAGCGTGGTGATGTTAAACGTGTTCCCCATCGCCCCTCTCAGATCGGCCGCATCGGCCCGCAGCGGTCGAGGCTCTCAAACGCTTCGGGTTGCGTGGGCGCCGGCATGTCGGAATAAGCCAGCGGCGTGCCGCCCTCGTCCGGCGCGCAGGGCGCCTTCAGCGGCTTGTAAGCGCACCCTGAGAGCGCCACGGCGACAAGCACCAGAAATGCGAATGCGACCGTTCTCAATGTCCGGCCGCCTTCCGCTGCGTGAATGTCATGGCCCGTGACGCGGCTTTCGCCGCCTCGTTCTGGTCAGCGGGCGCCCCGGACTCGGCCGACGGCGTCGGGCCGCGCGAAACCACGAGGCGCCCTATCGCGAGAGCGGCAACGGCGACGGCGATGATCAGCATCAAATTGTGCTTCGACACGCTTTGCCCTCCCTTTCGGCTCACTGCTGCGTGAATTTCATGGCGCGCGCCGCCGACGACTCTGCAGCGATCCGGTCCAGGTTGGCCTGATTGGCCGCGGCTGCCGCGTTGTTGACGACGCCGTTAAGCTCGTTGATCGTCTGCCCCGTCTGAATCTGTACCTGCGTGTTCTGGTCGACGCTGCCTTTCAGGTCCTGTGCCTTTCCGATCTGCTGCCCTCCCTGCGTGAACGCCGAAGACCTCTGCTGCACGGCGCCCTGTGTGGAATTGATGAGCCCCGACAGTGTCGCCGCGACGTTGACGGAGTTCTTGTAGGCGGTGTCTGTGGGATGGCTTTGGCCGTTGACGAGCCCGGTGATCGTCTGCACGAGCTGCAGGCCGTTGATGAGCGTGGAGACGATGTTCTGCGACGCCGAACCCATTCCAGCGAAGGATAGCGCGCCACCCGAGATCACCGAGCCAAGCGATGGCGCCTGCGCCATCGAGAAGCCGCCGCCGAGCGCCATTTGCGCAAGGGTGCCTTGCGCCTGCGACGACCTGTCCCCAGTCACCGCCTGCAACGTCTTTTGGGTGAACTGCAGGATCTGCTTGTCCGCTGTCAGGATCTGCTGCGTGCTCGTGGCGATCTGTTGCGCCTTCGCAAGGTTGGCGTTATCGAGGACCGGGACCTGAGCGGCGGCTGGCGCCACGCCGGTGGCGATCAGCGCGGCCAAAACGAGGAGTGCGAATTTCAGGCGCATGAAGACCTCCCTAGCGGCTATTTGAAGAGATTGCGGCGAGCCCCGCCGCCACATCGTCGGCAGTGAGGGCATTCAGGCTTCCGGCGGCATTCGCCGCACTCTGTGCCGGGGAAAGGTGGAAAACGACGTTGCCGTCGCTGTCGAGATAGCGCGCAACGATGCACGCGGGATCGACCGGTGAGCCGGCTGGCGTCGTCGAGCAGGTCGATGGCGCATGGCAGGGGCTGGCCGCGGTGCCTGCCCCGAACATACCAACCGGACAGCCCGCGCCCTGTCGGGGCGTCGCGCCGGCCGTCGCCGTGGCGCGCATGCCGAGCGCGGCGCGGCTCGTGTCGCTGGCCAGCGCGAGGTTGAGAGCGTTCAGGGCCGTGACCCAAAGGTTGGTCGAGCCGATCGCGCTGTTCCACGCCAGGTTATTCTCGAGCCGCGCGGCGCTGTTCATGTCGATCGCCGCCATCACGGTCGTGGCCGTCCCCACCTGCTGGCCTGCCGTTTTGAACCCCGTCTGCGCGGCGCTCAGGGTCTGGCGCGACGCATCAAGCCCGGCGACGACATCGCCGCTCGATTCGAAAAGCGTCTGATTGTTCAGAGCGGCGCCTTGCGCCGCTGGATCTGGGGTCGCCGGCTGCTCGGGCGCGTAGGACTGGATCGCTTTGCTGCCTGCGCCGCTCTGCGGCTGAGCGGTCGGGTCGGTGACGCTCGCTTTCTTGCCGGTCGTCACTGCGCATTTGACACCGCTATTGGCATCCTGGCGCTGTGTCGTTACAGGCACAAGTGTCACGGTCGTGCTGGCCGTCTGCGAGCGCTGCGTCAGTTGCGCTGCATCGTTCACCGGAACGTCAGCGAGTACCGGGGCGGTCATCCCAATGAGTGCCACTGCAGCGGCGATTGCGCATCTCATCCCCCGGCCCTCCCCATGAAGATTGGTAGCCATGCCGCCGGGTCGTCGCCGACGCGCGCCCGCAGCGCATCGAGTTCGGCGACTGTCTCCGTGCGACCAGACAGTACCTTGATCAGGTCCGGCATCGTGGCGAGGTTGAGCTTCGCCACGACACTGTCGCGCCCGTGCTTAATCAGGAAGGAGCGGCTCTCAGGTGCCGTGCCTCTGATCCACGCGACTTCGCGGCCGGACAGCCGGAAAGCCTCCTTGTAGCTCTCGTCGTCCGCCTTCGGGTTCGGGAAAAAGATGTTGGTGCTGGTCTGCTCGATCAGCGTATTCGACGCCTTCGAGCGCACGATATCGGCCGCCGACTGCGTGCCGAATCCGACGATGCCGTTCTGCTTGCGGATCGTCTTGAGTTTGTCGCGGATGAAGAATGCGAATACCTCGTCATCAAGGAGCCGCCACCCTTCGTCGAGGAAGATCATCACAGGGTCGCCTGTCAGCAATTCGTCCGTCCG
This sequence comes from Terripilifer ovatus, assembly GCA_029222685.1. Lineage (GTDB taxonomy): Bacteria > Pseudomonadota > Alphaproteobacteria > Rhizobiales > Beijerinckiaceae > Terripilifer > Terripilifer ovatus. The sequence goes on from JARHVB010000077.1 coordinate 24,854, forward strand.
GTGAAAAATGTACATAAGGGCTGCGGTACGGATGACCGGGTCATCGAGCACGCGGGTCATATCGAAGCCGAATACGCTGGACATCGAGAACCTGTCCGCGTCATTGTTGAACAGCCAGCCGCGCTGGTCGGGGCGCATCCAGCTCTCAAGGCGGGCGAGGAGATCGCCCTCGCCGGCCCGGATGCGGCCGCGCAGCAGCGTCGAGAAAGCCTTCAGCGTACGGCCTGCCGGACCCGCCGCGAGCGCCGCCGCTATGGCGTTGCGGATCACCTGTTCTTCCGAGGCGCTGAGCTCGGCTCCGTTACCGGGCCGCAACATGAAGGCGAAGAGCTGGTAGAGGAATTCGCGGTTCGCCGCCGAGTCCGGGAGCGAGAGCGGGTTGAAGCCGGTCTGCTCTCCGGGCACGAGTGTCTCGTATTGGCCCCCGAGCGCGCGGATGAAAATCTCGGCGCCACGGTCCTTGTCGACGAACAGTAGCTTGGGCCTTGGCTGGATGCGCTGTGTCTGGGCGGCGATGAATGACAAAAAGACGGTCTTGCCGGACCCGGTCGGGCCGACGACAGTGAAGTTGCCGATGTCGCGGACGTGATGATTGTAATAGTAGGCTGTCTGCGACGTTGTCTCGAACACAGAAATCGCCGGTCCCCAATGATTGCCGGCCGGCCGGCCGCTCGGGTAATTGTGCAGCGAGGTGAATCCCGCAAAATTCTTTGACGAAATGATGCCTTTGCGGGCGATGTAGGCGAAATTGCCCGGCAGTTGCGCCCAGAACGCAGGCTCGCAGTTGAGATCCTCGCGCGTCCAGATCACGGAGCGATCGGTCAGCGCTGCGCCTACGGCCGTGACGGCCGCGCCGACCTCTGCAAGGTCGCGTCCGAGGCACATTACGGTCATATGGTGCTCTCCGTAGATCGCTTCCGACCCGAGCAACTCGTCGCGGGCGTCGTCGAGGTGCTCCGCGACAATCGAACCCGCCTCATCGGACATATCGACCTGGCGCGACACGCGGTCGATCTGCTTGGCCGCCTCCGGGCGGTCGACGATCGCGAAACTCTGCGTCGCGATGTACTCGTGCGGGACGCGCAGCAGGTTGTCGAATGAGCCAGGTCCCGTCTGCGCCGGATACTCGCGGATCGACACCATCGCGCCGAAGCGCGTGTCGTCCGGACCGGCGCCGCGCACCTCGATGGCGTTGCGTCCGAAGAAGATTCGCTTCATCGACAGCGCGTCGGCGAGGTTCATGCGCGGCAGATGCATCTGACGAGGAAAGCCGCCGTTGAGCAGCAGCGTGAGGAACTCGAGCGGCTCGGAGAACCAGGCACCGTCGCGACGCACCACGCCGAGCTGCCGTGCGCCATAGCCGGCGAGGTTCTCGCGCACGGCGGTGGCCGCGTCGCGCAGCTCCGCCAACGCGGTCTGCATGGCGACCGATTCCCCGGCTTCGTCCCTGCGACCGAGAAGGCGCGTCAGCATCGCATCGAACGTGCCGGCTTGGCCCTGCAGCGGCCGGCGTATGATGGTCAAGTAGATGTCGTTGACGAACATACGGCGATTGGAGAGCGCGGCGTCATATCGCTCGTCCAGCTCCCGGCAAAGCGCATTGTCGAAGGTCGACTCGATCCGAGGCTGGACCTCACGCCGGACGATGTGGGAGACGAGCGCGAATCTTGAGTTGGCGAGCGTGCGAACCACGTCGTTGCGACCGAGAAGGCGCGCATTGACTTCGCTCATGTCGGATGTCTCGAAGGAATACCCGTCGAGCTTGAGGGTAGTAAGGACGAGACCGTCGCGCGTCTTTATAATGTGGTCGTCGATGTGACGGGTGTATGGGACGTGGGAAGCAACGGGGCGCTCGCGGCGCGACACGGCACCGAATGTCAGTTCGTCGAGTAAGGCGCGCGTCACCATCTCAGATCCCTCACGCCGAATAGCTGTCTGCTGCCCAGAAGGCGCGCGAGCGCGGCGGGCATTTTGTCGATTTCACGAACAGGATCTCGAAAATGCGATCGTCGCGGAGCGTCATCACATAGCCGAACAGGTGGAGTGGGATCGCGATAAGCAGCATGAAGAGGTTATGCGTCACCAGGAAACAGACGCTCGAGACCACGCCGTTGAACATGAAATACATGTACGGCACGCCCATCAGTGTCGGCGCGCGTGTGAGCGCCTTGACGAGCGGGGTGATGAGTGGATCCTCGAGCTCTTCTCCTGTCATTGGCCGACCGCTGATTGGAAGAACTGCACGATCTGGGCGGAGCCGAACACGAGCACGATGCCGAAGATGACACTGCCGGCGATGCCCCAGGTCAGCCGCCCAGACCAGGCGAAGAATCCGCAGGCGATCACGGCGAGGGTTGCGAGCGCTGTCGCAATCGGACCGGTGAGCGCGGACACCAGTTGCGTCAGCGTTGACTGGACCGGCTGCAACGTGCCGCCGCTCGACTGCGCCGCGGCCTCAAAAGCACTCAGAGCGAGAAACACTCCAGTGAGTGGCGTTCGTGAGAGCAATGTTTTCATTCGGTTCTCCGTTCTCAATCGACGTGCATGACAAAGCCGTCATTCCAACGTGCGCGGTCCTTGAAAGCTGGCTTCTGTGTTTTGGGCGGCGCGGTGGCCTCGTGCGGCTCGATCAAGTCAGGCGCTTCAGGCGTCCGGGACGCAGATCGAAGCGGGCCGCGTGTCGCGGCGGGGCCTGGGGCCGGCCATGCGTAAAAGTCGTTGAGGACTTGCGCGACGAAGCGCACCGTTTCGGGATAAGGGGGGACGCCTTGGCTTTGCTCGACGGCGCCCTCGCCGGCGTTGTAGGCGGCTAGGATGAAGAGCGGATTGCGGTATTTCTCGTGCAGCGCGCGAAGGAAGCGGATGCCGCCGCGGATGTTTCCGATGGGATCGCAGAGGTTGACCTTGAAGCGCTGCGCCGTCTCTGGCTCGAGTTGCATCAGTCCGAAGGCGCCCTTGTCCGAGAGGGCTACAGAGTTGAACTGACTCTCGGCCTTCGCGACGGAGTGTACGAAGTCTGGATAGAAGGCCTCTTCCGTCGCGATACGTGTGACGAGTGCGCGGGCCTCCTCCGGGATCATCGCCACGGCGTCGGGGCAAGGCGAGGCGACCTGGGACACCTGGGCAGCGCCGATCCGTTCGACCGAAACGGGCGCCGCGACGATCGGCAGCACGTGTTCTGAGCCCTCGACGGTAGCCATCGTCTGCGGCCTAGCGTCTTGCGCCGCAGCGCCCGCACAACTCGCCAGGACGACGAACCCGAACGCTGCAACGCGAATCGTCATGCTACCCCATCTCCATTTTCCAATAGACAATATATTGAATGTTGGTATTCTTGGCAACTGAAATTGGACTAGAAGCTCACAGGCTGGCTGCGGAGTATGGATCATGGGTTGTGTGGAACACTTGCTAGCGGTGGTGACCGCGAACCAGCGATTCTACTTCTCTCTACAGAGTTATTAGCGTGCGTCGGCCCTACGCCCTTGCTGTTGTGCTCGCGCCGCTCGCAGCGCTCGGTTGCGTTTCGGCACAGGCCGCGCCTTTGGGCTGGTTCCCAGTCCCTTCGAACGCTGTCTATTTGACAGGAGACAGCTGGTCGCACGCCGGCACAATTTACCGGCTGTACGGAGTGCAATCGTGTCTGCGCGGGACCAGCTTCACCAATGGGCACGGGATGCGGCGGGACTGCGGGGAGGCTTCGCTTGCGATGCTGGTCGCGCTGACGCGGGATCTGCAGCCGCAATGCTACGACGCGGCTGAGCAAACGCAGACGCGGACAGTCTTCGTTTTCTGCGTCGCCACCCGAACTGTTGGTTCGCGCGAGAGCTCCCGCATCGACCTCGGCACGGCGCTGATCGCGTCAGGCTTTGGTTTTGCCGCCTTGAAGCCGGACGGGCAGCCCGTGCATGCGCCGTACTTCGTCGCGCAACTCGTCGCCCAGCGCGCGAGGGTGGGACTTTGGGCTTTCCCCGACATGCCGGAGCCGAACGCCATCATCTTGCGGGCTTTGCGCGAGGGAGCGCCCTCGCCTGCGCCGGCCGCACCGCAACTTTCAACGCCCATGAGAACCCACAACAAAGGAGAGAGCGAATGAGAACCACCAACCTTTTTATCCTGCGGGGCCGCGTCGGGCAGGCGCCGAAGGCCTTCAACAAGGCAGCCAAGATCAATGTCGCGACGGACCGCGCCTGGACCGACGGCAAGGGCGAGCGTCGTGAGGAGACGGATTGGGTGACCGTTACCATTCTCAACGAGAAGGCGGCGGAGTGGGCGATCGCAAACGTCGCCAAGGGCGACGCTGTCTACGCCGAGTGCCGCATTGCGGACGGATCGTACAAGAAAGACGGTGAAACGGTTTACACGACCGACGTCATCGCCAGCGTCTTCCACAAGCTCGATCTCGGGCAGCGCGACGATGCCGCCTAGCGCGATGCTCGGCGTGGTTTCTGCGCTGGCAGCTCTAATCGTGCCGATAGCACTTGCGCAAACAGGGAGCCCGCCGCCGGGCGTCTATGAGCCGAAGGCCGCCGTTCCGTCGCCGCCGCTGCGCGTCGAGGTGATCGATGGCACACGCTTCCGCGACGTGGAGAGCAAAGATGTGTATCGCCTGTATGGCATCGATACCTGCGCGCCCGGTCAGACGGCGCGGTTTAACCGACAGCCGTGGCCGTGCGGCACCATGGCGACGGCCTGGCTCGTGACCGCCACCCTCAACGCCTGGCTCGCCTGCAGGACGCTGCGCGACGAGGCAAGCGAGCACCTTGCTCGCTGCTCCTCGGCCGGTCACCCGGATATCGCCGCCGACATGGTGCGCGAGGGGATCGCGGTGGCGCGCCCGCCGACGCCGGAGGATCCGGGCGTGCGCGCTTACGCCGTCGCCGAGCAGGATGCGCGCAAGGCCTACCGGGGCCTGTGGTCGAGCACCTTCCAGATGCCCTGGGATTGGCGCGCGACGATCGATCGATCACGAGCGGCGGCAACCCAAGGCGGAGCAACGCCTTGATCCGCCGCGCTTACCTACCTTTCGCGCCGTTCCTCGCAGTCCTCGCCGGCTGCGCTGCACCGACCGCGCCGGTTGTTGACGTGGTGACGTTGGCATCGGAGCCGCTCTACAGTCCGGAGCGCGTCAAGCCGGGGCGGCTCGAATATGCGCTGGATCGTTCGACGTTCGCGCCCGTGTTAACCGAGCGTTTCACCTACCCCACGCAGCCGGAGGCGAACGCGGCCTACCGCAGGCTTGTCGCCAGCGCATCCCCGCAGGGACACTACCCCGCATCCGTCTGGCTGTTCGGTTGCAAACCCGGCGGCCTGGACGAGGAGACGGCGCGCGTCACACGTTATCGCGGCCCCGTGGTGCATTGCGCCACGGACTACCTAAACGCTGCCGGCAGAAGGCTGCGGCGCGAGACGGCAAACTTCTATTATTACGGCGCTGTCTGGAACATGCGGCCAGTCCAACCTCCCTTGACCACGGCGCCCTGGCTTCAGCGCGAAGCTTCGCCGAAGGACCTTTGGTTTTGGGTGCCGGGCCGAGCCCGTTACGAATAGGGGCGTGTTGTGGAAGCATTGGTGGCATCGACAAGTCAGATACAATATATTAGATGTTGGGATACTATACCGGGTTCCAACCCCGCCCGGACGCTTTGCTCTCTTGCCGTGAGCCTGATGATGATGACCGAGATTGCCGGCGCCGTCGCGGCGCAGCCATTGACACCAGATCCCGGCGCTTGGCGGCCGATGGCGTACGCTGACCTGCAACGGCCTTCAGCGCAGGCCGCAACCTACGCCGACATTTGGAAGGACGCCGTCGACTCCAACAACCGCGCCTACGCGGCGGCGGGAGACCGGCGCTTCGAGACGGGTAATGCGCCGGCGACGGAAGCTCATTTCGTGATTTGGAGCACGCGCCGCTCGGTTGTCCTCAGCGTCCTTGATACAGCGCCCGGGTGCACGGTGAAGCAGGTGGGTGACCACGCGCGCGCGACCGTCAAACTCTGTCCGACGCGGGTCGCGATCTACGAGGGCGTTCAGGTCCGCACGATGGACGCTGGCCGCTCGTGCTTCCTGGAGCTCGCACCGGGCGCGCGGCCTGACGCCGCCGCGTCGGTCGCCTACGCGTCTTACGATGTCGCAACCAGGACGCTGAAAACCGGGATGATCCTTGACCACCAGGCTGTAGACGGGTGTTCACTCGACATCCCTCTGCAACGCCAATGAGCCGCCTCGAAGAGGGAAAGCCGCAAATGCAATGCCGCCGCCTCCATGTTCTCACCGCCTGCTTCATTGCCCTCGCCTACGCCGCGCCTGCACGGGCCACCGAGGCCGCGTTCGCCTACAAGACGTCTTACCGGAATGTCGCCGAGGACCCGGACCATGTCTGGACGGGCACCGCGCTCGCACCCACCCCGAAAGGCACGGTGACCATTCACGAGTACCAGCTGCGGACGGCCAATGATGACTGGCTGATCTCGCAGATCTGGAACGAGGACTGTTCGCCCGGGACTTGCCCCACGCGGCTCATCAGGATCGGGAAGGACGGTCATTCGTCCGTTGCCATCGACGACATGATGCACCAGGTTGTGCCGCCCGACGACCCGCGCTTCGCGACGACGCCCATGACGGACGCGCAGAAGACGTTTGCGCGACGCCCCTTTGTGCTCAGCGAGGACGGCAAGACGCTTGTAAACGGCGACTACAAATTCGAGATCGCAGGTGCAAAGCCATGACGCTTCGCGCGGCCGTTCGCCGAACCTTCTTTGATGCCGGGGTCTTTCTCTGCCTCTCCGCCGCAGCGGCCTTCGCAGGCCAGTCCGCTGCAAGCCTGACGTCGGCCGGCATTCCTTCCAACTGCGCAGATTTTGCAGCAAAGGTCTCAAGCAGCGAGGGCAATTTCGGCACCACCAATCAGTATGGCTGCGTGGGTGCGTTTCAATTCTGCCCGGGCACCTTCGAGCGCTATTATAACGGGAGCTCGCAGAGCTTTCTCAACAGCCCATCCGCGCAGACGGCGGCGTGGACGCAGTACGAGCAGGATTCGTGGAGCCAGGCGCAAAAGAACGGTCTGACCTCGCTTGTCGGCCAGCAGGTCTGTACGGGTGGAAAGTGCGCCACCATCGACCAATCGGCAATCCTCATGGCGTGCCAATTTGGCTGCGGCCCGAACGGCAAGCTTGCCAACTACACCGCGGGCGGCGATTGCAACGCGCGCAACGTCAAGGATGGCAATGGCGTGAGCGTCTGCACCTACCTGATGCGCGGCGCAGGCTACGATGCTTCGTGTTTTACCGGGCAGAAGTCGAACGTCTGTGTGCAGTCCCCTAGCGGTCCCGGCGACTACCCCACTTCGACGGGAATCGCTGCGAATCCGCCGCCAGTCGACGACGCCTCTGTCGTCGTGTCGCCGAGCGATGTCTAGCGTGTTCAAGTGGACCCTTCGTTCGTCGCCTCTGCACAGCGCTATACGATCAGGTCATGACGCATGTCTGGTCGGGCTGGCATGCACCAGCACAGCGCAATTCACGCCTCAGCGGCCTTTGCCGCCATTGTCGCCTGAGCCCGCCGGCCAACCTCATCGAGCGCCGTCTTCGCCGAAGGCGGGGAACGTCAGTTTTCAGCTCCTAAGAAAATAGGTCTTAGGTCGACTGGAACATGCTCCGTGAAACTGATATCGAAAGTCCCGGGCGGGGTCTCCCTTCGCATACGGGCTGTGTAACTGCGGCCTAAGAGCAAATGTCTGGACACAACATGCGCGCCGCCTGACCTCGGGCACGGGCGTGATTGGAAGGGAGATCCCGTGCCGTCGCCTGGGCGTCTTTTTGGCAAGCATATTCCAATCGCTATCCCCCCAGAGCTAGCCGATGAAGCCGCATTGCTGGCCTATCTCAAGCTGGGTCCAAGAGAACTCAAGAAAATCTGGTGGTATAGGCACTTGATGTATAGCCAGTTCTCGATCGCAAAAGGATCGGGAAAATTCCGCGTCATAACTGCGCCCAATCGCCGGTTGAAGATTTTACAGAGCAAACTGGCGCCGTTACTCGATCAGCTTTATCGCATTCGAAATCCGGTGCATGGCTTCGTGCCGAAACGTTCTGTGAAAACCAATGCTCTGGCTCATGGAAAGCGGCGTTTCGTTATCAATCTCGACGTCCGAAACTTCTTTCCGACCATCACCGAAAACAGGGTGATCGGGCTACTTCGTTCGCTGGGCATCGAGGAACGGGTAGCACGCATAGTTGGGAGGCTGACATGCTGCTTCGGGCATCTCCCACAGGGCGCCCCGACGAGCCCCGTGCTTTCGAACATGGTCTGCTTTCGTCTCGACAGCGAATTGGTACAGCTAGCGAAGGAAGCGCGAGCAATCTACACACGGTATGCCGACGACATCACTTTCTCAAGCTACCAACCGCCTGGGGCCCTATTCGAGGGCGCCCTGCCGGTGGCTGGGCGCTTTTCTCCAGAAATATTTTCGCCCGCGCTAAAGGCTATATTCGCGGCCAATGGGCTTGAGATTCATCCGGACAAGGCCCATTACGCGGATCGAAACTCTCGCCGGATCATTACCGGCGTTAAAATTAACGCCGGACTAAATGTAGATAGGCGGTACATTCGAAACATTCGCGCGATTATGCATTCGATCCAAACCGTTGGCTTGGTAACCGCGCAAGCGAGGCACACAGCGGCGGGGGGAAAAGGCAATCTTGCCGCGTATCTGCAAGGCAAAATTTCCTACGTTGCGCACCTAAAAGGGCAGCCAGATCCCGTCGTGCGTGCATTGGCAATTCGATACAATAAGTGCTTTACCTCCAAACCTATGAAGTTGACACCAACGGCAGAGGAGAAGCGGGACCGGTCAGTTTGGGTTGTCGAAATGCCGGAGGACACCGGAACCGCCTTCTTTCTTAAGGGCGTCGGACTGGTCACCGCCGCCCATTGTGTCGAGAACCTGACAGAGGTGGATATATTGCATCCGTCGAAGCATACGACAACTTTCAAGGTGAAGGTTCTCAAGCGGCATGAGCATCGGGACTTGGCATTGCTCGATTACTCAGCGATTCCCGAAACTGAGTATTTCGAACTTGAACCGGCATCGACCGCCGTGGCTGCGCACCAAGCCGTGACGGCGTTCGGCTATCCTCATTGGGCGCCTGGCGATCGGCTTAATGCTCGCCCAGGCTACGTAAGCCTTCTGACCCCCAAAAGCGGCGTCCAGATGATCGAGGTCACACAGCAACTGACTCAAGGCATGTCGGGTGGCCCAATCCTGGAGGCGAACGGCATGGTCGTCGGCATCATTCACAAGGGCGGACCGGATGAAGGCCGCCAGCTAGCAGTGAACCTAAGCGTATTGCGTGAATGGCTAGCGGAATGAGCTTTCAGCGGAACAGCGGTGGGCCGATGTGTGGCGAGGTCATGCCGATACCGTCTTGGTGCCAAATCGCGGCCTGTATCACCTCTCGGCTTCTGGCGCATCGACGACTTTCGAGCGGCCGCAGCTAAGGTCTGCTCACGACAGGTTGCGGCGATGAACGCTACGGCCAAGATGGGGCGCAAAGTCGGCAGGTTTTGCCATATGCGGCTTCGATTAGTTCTCACCATTCGCGATTAATTTACATCCGTCGGATCCTGCACGATGAAATCTGAAAAGGCGTGCAGCTGTTCCTCCGTCGCATCGCAAAGGGCGCCGCCGCGGTAGTGCGCGTGCACGAGCGCCCAAAAGACGACCTCGTCGGACCGCCCGGCAAAGAGCGCTTTCTGTAGGATGCGGCTGATTAGTGTCACCGCGCGCGCGTGGTCGTAGCGTGTATGGAGCTCGTCGGCGACGATCTTCGTATCTGCAGTGTGGATCAACGGGTGGGCTTCCTCTCTCGTTGAGATCTCGCTCACGCAGCCGAGGGCAGCGTGGCATCGGACAATACGCGGTCGTCACTGCCGCGCGCCTGACGGATTGCGGCGAGTGTCTCGCGGTTGAAAGACATGTGTAGGGCGACCACTTCGTCGCGGCCGACGCGTTTCGGAAAACCCAGCGTGCGCACGAAAAACCGCAGCTGCATCGCGATCACCATCAGCCGCCAGTCGATGGCAACCGTCACGGTATCGACCCTGTTTGCCATCCCCCACTCGACGACACCCTGCGCCAGTTCGAGGAAGGGTGCGTCGCCGTGTGGTCGCATCTCGCGGCGTCCCGGCGCCACGCAGAAGCGCGTCCATTCGTACACGCGCGGACCTCGCGGCGGCCGATGCCGGCACAGGTCCGCCAACACGTCGCTAAGCAAGTGCGGCCGTGTCGTCGGCAACAGCCGCTGATAGCCGACAATGTCGCCGTCGCGCAGGCAAACATGGTGGATGGCGTGCGCGTCATCAAAGCGATCACGTTCGCGCCCATCGGCTTGGCGCAAGTCCTCCCAGCCCTTTTCATCGACGAATACCGCGTGGCGGAAGCGGAAAGCGCGGTCCATCAGCGCCGCGTGGTGGCTGATGTCCGAGCCGGGGATGACCATGAGCATCGAAATCTCCTGGGCTTGTAAAAGCCAAGCTGGCCACAGGCGGCGCGGCGGCGCTATGGTCAGAAAAAACCATTGCGCCCGCATTCTTGAGCTCGATTCAAGGTGCATTAATGCATGCCGTGGCTAAGGCAGACCGGGTCTGCACAAGCGTCGCGTTTTGTTTTGTTTCGTTGAGAAGGGGCGATGACACCCTGTGGCCGAGGCGCGAGACCGGATCGCTAGCCGGACCGGTCGATCAAAGGGCAGCGGAGGGAAGGCACAGCGACACCGTTCCCCTCCGGCACATAGCCGAGTTCGTTGCAGAGATCGCGGAACACGACGCGCTTGCGCTCCTTCTCGTTTTCAGCCGCCGCAATCCGTTGCTCGCTCTCCTCGATGGTGACGCCCGGATAGCGGCAGGCGGGGCACGTCGAAAGATGGACCGTCTTTTCAAAGGCGGCCAATGCGTCGACTTAAGCACGGTGTGCCAGGATGGTGCGCGTCTCCAGCGCGTCCTTCGCCTCTGGGGCCTTGTCCAACCAACTCGTCCTTTGGAGTTGCCTGCGGTACGCCCCCGCAAACTATAACTCGCTGACTCTTGGTGATCGGGGAGTTCGAAAACCGCTGTTAGACGGCCCCGTGGCCTTTAGTTCGGGTGAACCTGTTGCATACGCCACAGGCTCCCCGACCATGAGGTCAAGGAGTGCGATGCCGCAACGGCCGGCACCAAACCGCTAACAGGGGGTTTCGACACCCCAGGGCAGCGCGTACCGCCCCGCCTGCTTCATAGCCGCTTGGCGGCCTGGATTCCAGATGCTTTTCGAAGACGCAGCGCACGAAACGCCCTCCTCCGCCGGTCTGTCCTCATCTCTCACGAGCACGTTAAGAGGCGTCTGAGATCGAGGGCGTCGCCCCTGGCGGGCCGGGCTGTTGGCTGCGCTGAAGCCCCGCCTCCGGGTCTTCACCCTCCCGGGCCGCCATCCCTGACGCGGGCGCTCGACGGGGTGGTTTCGACCTTATGGCGCTCCGGTCGGCGAGGCTCCTGACATCTTTCGACACCTAAGCGCGACTTCGCCGCCTGGTCTGCACGTCCAGTCAAAGCGCATCTTCGCGGGTGGCGTGCTTGGTTCGGCCTGGTGTTCCGGGAAAACAAACCCGCTCTCGAATGGGCTTCACTTGGTTCTGGCGCGGCCTTCCACGATCAACCCTCCAGGGGTTCGCTACGCAAGCGTGCGACCGCTCCGGCTGCGCCTGCGCGGTGACCGCGGCCGCCCCTGAACACGTCGGGCGCCTGTCGAGCGGGGATGGTCCCCGCCGCAAGACGGGAGCCTTCCGATGTCGCACAACCTTTCCCTCGCCCAAGACCACGCCTTCGATCTCGCCCTCACATTGATGGTGCCGGTCGTTCTCTTCCAGGTGGACGGCGCATTCGGCGTCATGGTGTCCAGCGAGTATGACGGCGAGCAGGATGCCATCGTTCACGAGTACGATCCGTGGTCCCCGGCTCCTTGAGCCGGGCGACCGCGTGCCGCTGGCGCCTCGCCGTTCGCAAGGGAGGCTTCGCCGCGCGCGGAGTCCAACATCTTGGACGGGTTGCAGCGCGCCCTTGCATCCGGCAGGCTTCGCGGCCGGTGGGTCGCAGTCCGGACGCGATAGGGCGGAGGACACCAACCGAGGAAAGGCCGGGTGTCGCGAAGAGCGTGCCCGGAGAAGGCAATGGAGAAAAGTGGAATCGAGGAATTGCGCGCCAAAGTGGGCTGCGCCGCCGTGCTCGAGCAAGACGGTTGGAAGATAGACCGGAAGGAAAGCACCCGCCGCGCCGTGAAGTACCGGCGCGATGCACGGATCGTCATCGTCATCCATGAGGATCGCGGCTGGTTCGATCCGCTCTCGGACGCGAAAGGCGACGTCTTCGACCTCGCCGCCCATCTCGGCGCGCAGGGTTTCGCCGAGGCCTGCGGCCGCGTCGCCGCGCTCATCGGCTTCGTGCCGGCCGCGCCAGCATGGCAGGGGGAGACCCGGCGATCGCCGCTCGCTTCCGTAGGGGATCGCTGGGCTCGCCGCAGCGCACCGCGTCCGGGCTCGCCGGCGTGGCGATACCTGACGATTGCGCGCTGTGTGCCCGACAGCGTCGTCGCGATGGCCGTTGAACAAGGCGTCCTGCGTGAGGGCCCGCACGGCAGCATGTGGGCGGCCCACCGCCGTGCGGACGGCGCGTTGCTTGGCTGGGAGGAGCGCGGTTCGCAGTGGCGTGGCTTTGCTACCGGCGGCGCCAAGGAACTGTTCCGGCTCGGCCCCTGGATGGCATCCCGGATCTGCGTCACCGAGGCCGCGATCGACGCAATGAGCCTGGCGGCGATCCAGGTCCTGCGGCCGGACACGCTTTACGTGAGCGCCGGCGGCGGCTGGTCTCCAGCGAGCGAGGACGCCATTCGTAATCTGGCAGCGCGAGCGAACAGCCGGCTCGTTGCCGCGACCGACAACAATCGGCAGGGCGACGTCTATGCCGAGCGCCTTCGCGCGATCGCCACTGAGACGGGCGCGGTCTATGCGCGCTCGCGGCCGCGCTTCGGTGATTGGAACGAGGACCTGAGGGATCTCGTCGGCCGACTGGCGGAAAAGCCGTTGGCAGCCGCCGGATGAAATTTGCTGCCGCATGCTCGGCCGGCGCGTCAAGGGAGGCTGCGCCCGCCTTCGGCGGCCCTTGACCCCCCCGCTCCGGAGAAGCGGCCGCGCCTGAGGGTGTGTTCAACACCCAAAGGAAAGGACGGCCCATGCCGGTATTCACGATCGAGACGACCTATCGTCTGTCAGTCCACCGCCAGCGCAGCTATGAGGCGGCGACCCTCACCGAAGCCTGCCGGCTCGCTGTCGAAGACGATGACTGGGACAGTGCCAAGCGTGACGAGGAAACGGTCGGTGCGACCTATGTCACCGGCGTGTGGGAAGGACGTGACGCAGCCTACAGCAGTCCGTCGGTGCCCGTGCCGTCGTGCTACCGCAACGTCTTCCAGCGCAAGGCCGACCATTTCGAAGTGCTGCTCGGCCTCGTGAAAGTGTTGTGCGGCCCCGACGGGGCTTCGGACCGCACCTACTGGAGCGAGCGCGCGGCAGCTGCGGTCGCCAAAGCCGAAGCCATCCTCGCCGGTGCGCGCGATCCGGAATGAGCGCCCGCGCGCGTTCGCGGGCGCTCAACCGCGCTCCACGAGCGGCTGCCGCGTAGAGCATGGAGATGAATGGAATGGAAGGGATGGGGAAGCGCTGCCGCATGCCCGGCCGGCGCGTCAAGGGTGCGCTTCGCCCGCGTGCCGCGGCCCTTGACCCGTCGGACCGGAGAGGCGGCCGCCGGGGAAGTGTGACGAAGGACTGAAGTGATGAGGGATCAGGTGGATCGCTCGCGCTCCAGCTCCGTCAGGCTGAAAGGAGCCGCCATGCACACCCTCCCGACAATTCGCAAGATCTTTCAGGGCGTCGCCACGCGCCATGAAATGTACCGCATGTTCAACCGCCACCATGGCGATCCGGCCTGGACTGCCGGCGACGTCGCGCATCTCTTCGCGGGCGAGTGGTTCGAGATCGCCGAGGTCGAGCACGAGATCATGTTCGAGATCCTGCCGCCGCTCTTCATGCGCAGTGATATGTTCGTGTTGCGGGAGTTCATGACCGGCAGCGTCACCGGAGTCTTCTTCGCGCTCGTGATCGACGGAAGGCGGCGTTGGTTTCACGGCTATTGCGATTTGTCGAACCGGGGTTCGCCGGAGCGGATGAAGGCGGCGATCATCGAGCGCGAGTCACGGCCGGTTTGTGCCATGACGCGCGATGAGCGACTCGAGCACATCTGGTCGAGCACGCATGACAATTATCGTGGCTATGCCGGCGAGCGCTGGCCGCAGGCCATGCGCGGCCGTCGCACTGTGCTGGTCTATGCAGGCCAGCGCGGAACGATCCTGAAGTTGCTCGACGATCTCACCGAAACGGAGATCGCGGCCAAACTGCTGGTTCAGCTCCGCCATCCGCCTGAGGCCCTCGAGGCTTAGCACGCTTCCCATCTCCGACGTGCAAACCGTCCGGTCCTGCGCCGGGCTTCGCATTTCCGCACCCGGCGGCCGCGCCGGCCCTCCCCTCACTCCCGCAATGCCGTGCCGTCCGTCGCAGCCAGCGCCGGCGGACGGCGGAGCGCGCCCAGCAGAAGGACATTTCCAATGGCGCATGACGATCCCTTCACGCTCGACCTCTTCGGCAACACCGCTCTTTCGTCAGGTCTTGGCCTCGGCGTTACCGCTTTCGCTGATCCGAGCGGCGATAACGACCCTGACGATGATCCGCCGCCGTCGACGCCGGCTGCTCCGGTGCCGGCGGCCGGACCATCCGGAACCAGGCCTCGCAATCGCGGCGACAATTTCTATCTGTCCGGAAAGCGCGGCCTCGCAAAGGGCTGGAAACAGCGCGCCCGCGACAGCATCGCTGCGGTCCGCCTCGCGACGCAGATCGACACCGAGCAACGGCTCGCAACAGTCGAGGAGCAGCGGCAACTCATCCGCTTCACCGGCTTCGGAGCCTCGGAGCTCGCCAATGGCGTCTTTCGCCGGCCGGGAGAAACCGAATTCGCGCAAGGGTGGAACGAGATCGGCGCTGATCTGCAGGATGCCGTCGATGACGCGGACTACGCCTCGCTCGCACGTTGCACGCAGTACGCCCATTTCACGCCGGAGTTCATCGTCCAGACGATCTGGGCTGCAGTGATGCGTCTCGGCTGGCGCGGCGGCCGCGTGCTCGAGCCCGGCATCGGCACGGGTCTGTTTCCGGCGCTGATGCCCGAAGATTTGCGCGAGGTCTCGCACGTCACCGGCGTCGAACTCGATCCCGTCACAGCCCGCATCGCGCGCCTGTTGCAGCCGCGCGCGCGCATCGTCGTTGACGATTTCGCGCGCACCAAACTGCCGGCACGCTTCGACCTGGCGATCGGCAATCCGCCCTTCTCCGATCGCACCGTGCGCTCGGACCGCGCGCTGCGCTCGCTCGGCCTGCGCCTCCACGACTATTTCATCGTCAAGGCGATCAACCTGCTGAAGCCGGGCGCACTGGCCGCCTTCGTCACCTCGCACGGCACGATGGACAAGGCGGACGGGGCGGCGCGCAAGCTCATCGCGCAGCACGCCGATCTCCTCAGTGCGATCCGTCTGCCGGAAGGCAGCTTTCGCGCCGATGCCGGCACCGATGTCGTGGTCGACATCCTGTTCTTCCGCCGGCGCAAGCCCGGCGAGCCGGAAGGCGATCTGTCCTGGCTCGATCTCGAGGAGGTGCGCCCCGCAACCGAAGACGAGGGCGCCATTCGCATCAACCGCTGGTTCGCGCGCCATCCCGGGCTTGTGCTCGGGATGCATGCGCTGACCTCTGGCCCGTTCGGCGAGACTTACACTTGTCTTCCCAAATCCGGCGAGGACCTCCGCATCGCGCTGGACGAGGCGATCACCCTCCTTCCGGACGCCATCTATAACGGTGAGCCCGAGCGGATCGATTTCGACCTGGACGAAGCGGACCATGAGACATCCGTCCATGTGATAGCCGACCGCCATGTGCGGGAGGGCAGTTTTTTCTTTGACCAGGCCCGCGGCCTGATGCAGATCCGCGATGGCCAGCCCGCCGCCATCACGGTGCGCAGGGGCCGCAGCGCCGATGGCGTTCCGGAAAAACACGTCCGGATCATCCAGAAGCTGATCCCGATCCGCGATGCGGTTCGCGAGGTGCTGAAGTGCCAGGAGCTCGATCGGCCGTGGAAGGACGCGCAGGTCCGCTTACGCATCGCCTGGTCGAACTTCGTCCGCGCCTTCGGGCCGATCAACAGCACCGTCGTTTCGACGACCGCAGACCCGGAAACCGGCGAGGTCCGCGAAACGCATCGCCGGCCGAATCTGCAGCCGTTCCTCGACGATCCCGATTGCTGGCTCGTCGCTTCGATCGAAGACTACGATCTCGACTCCGACACGGCCAAGCCGGGCCCGATCTTCACCGAACGGGTGATCGCCCCGCCGGCGCCGCCCGTCATCACCAGCGCTGCCGACGCGCTCGCCGTCGTGCTCAACGAGCGCGGCCGTGTCGATCCCGACCATATCGCCGAACTCGTGCATCGCGATGCGGACGACGTCATCGCCGAGCTCGGCAGTGCCATCTTCCGTGATCCGACCGACGGCGGCTGGCAGGCGGCCGACGCCTATCTCTCCGGCGCGGTCCGCTCGAAGCTCGTGGCGGCTGAAGCTGCCGCCGTACTCGACCCCGCCTATGAGCGCAACGTCACGGCATTGCAGGGCGTGCAGCCCGCCGACCTGCGGCCATCCGACATCACCGCGCGGCTCGGCGCCCCGTGGATTCCCGCCGCCGACATCGTCGCCTTCGTTTACGAGACGATGGGCGCGGAGATCAAGATCCACCACATGCCGGAATTGGCGTCATGGACTGTCGAAGCCCGGCAGCTCGGCTGGATGGCCGCCGGCACGTCGGAATGGGGCACCGAGCGGCGGCACGCCGGCCAGCTTCTGTCGGATGCGCTCAATTCCGCGGTGCCGCAGATCTTCGACACCATCAAGGAGGAGATGAGCGAGCGTCGCGTCCTCAACGTGGTCGACACCGAGGCGGCGAAGGAGAAGCTGCAAAAGATCAAGACCGCCTTCCAGACCTGGATCTGGTCCGATCCTGACCGGACCGATCGCTTGGCCCGGGTCTACAACGACCGCTTCAACAACATCGTGCTGCGCGCCTTCGACGGCTCGCATCTGAAGCTTCCAGGCGCCTCAGGCGCCTTTGTCCTGTACGGCCATCAGAAGCGCGGCATCTGGCGCATCATCGCCTCGGGCGCGACCTATCTCGCCCACGCCGTCGGCGCCGGCAAGACGATGACGATGGCGGCCGCCATCATGGAGCAGCGCCGGCTCGGCCTGATCGCCAAGGCGATGCTCGTCGTGCCCGGTCATTGTCTGGCGCAGGCCGCGCGCGAATTCCTGGCGCTCTATCCGGGCGCCCGCATCCTCGTCGCCGACGAGACCAACTTTACCAAAGACAAGCGGCATCGCTTCCTGTCGCGCGCGGCGACCGCCAGCTGGGACGCGATCATCATCACGCATTCGGCGTTCCGGTTCATCGGCGTTCCGTCAGCGTTCGAACAGCAGATGATCCAGGACGAGCTGGAGCTTTATGAGACGTTGCTGACCAAGGTGGAAGGCGACGACCGCGTCTCGCGCAAGCGGCTCGAACGGCTGAAGGAGGGATTGAAGGAGCGGCTCGAAGCGCTCGCCACCCGCAAGGACGATCTGCTGACGATCTCGGAAATCGGCATTGACCAGATCATCGTCGACGAGGCGCAGGAGTTCAGAAAACTCTCCTTCGCCACCAACATGTCGACGTTGAAGGGCGTCGATCCCAACGGTTCGCAGCGCGCCTGGGACCTTTATGTAAAGGCCCGCTTCATCGAGACGAAGAACCCGGGCCGCGCGCTCGTCCTCGCCTCCGGCACGCCGATTACCAACACGCTCGGCGAGATGTTCTCGGTTCAGCGCTACCTCGGCTACGCGGCGCTTCGCGATCGCGGATTGCACGAATTCGATGCCTGGGCCTCGACGTTCGGCGACGTCACGACCGAGCTCGAGCTCCAGCCCAACGGCAAGTATAAGCCGGTCACGCGCTTCGCAACCTTCGTCAACGTCCCCGAATTGATCGCCATGTTCCGCTCTTTCGCCGACGTGGTGATGCCGGAGGACCTGCGCGAGTTCGTCAAAATTCCGGCGATCTCGACCGGAAAGCGGCAGATTTTCACCGCGAAGCCGACATCGGCGTTCAAGCGCTACCAGCTCCTGCTCGATGCGCGGATCAAGGCGATCGAGATGCGGGATGGGCCGCCGGAGCCCGGCGACGACATCCTGCTCTCTGTCATCACCGATGGCCGGCATGCCGCTATCGATCTGCGCCTGGTCGATCCGGACAACGACAACGAGCCGGACAACAAGCTCAACCTGCTCGTCGCCAACGCCCTGCGCATCTGGCAGGAGACGTCGGCGAACAGCTACGTGCGCGCCGACGGCAAGCCCTACGAGCTGCCTGGCGCCGCGCAGATGATCTTTTCCGATCTCGGCACCATCAACGTCGAGAAGACACGCGGCTTCTCGGCCTATCGCTGGATCAGGGACGAGCTCGTCCGCCGCGGCGTGCCAGCCTGCGAGATCGCCTTCATGCAGGACTTCAAGAAGTCCGAGGCCAAGCAGCGGCTGTTCGGCGATGTGCGCGCCGGCAAGGTCCGCTTCCTGATCGGCTCCTCCGACACGATGGGCACCGGCGTCAACGCACAGCTGCGGCTGAAGGCGCTCCATCACCTCGATGTGCCGTGGCTGCCGTCGCAGATCGCGCAGCGTGAGGGCCGGATCGAGCGCCAGGGCAATCAGCATGATGTCATCGACATCTTCGCCTATGCCACCGAGGGCTCACTTGACGCCAGCATGTGGCAGAACAATGAGCGCAAGGCCCGCTTCATCGCCGCCGCGCTCTCGGGCGACACGTCGATCCGCCGGCTCGAGGATCTCGGCGAAGGCCAGGCCAGCCAGTTCGCCATGGCCAAGGCGATCGCGAGCGGCGACCAGCGGTTGATGCAGAAGGCCGGGCTCGAAGCCGATCTCGCCCGGCTTGAACGCCTGCGCGCCGCGCATATCGACGATCAGCATGCCGTCCGCCGGCAGATTCGCGACGCCGAGCGCGACATCGAATTCTCGACGCGGCGCATCGCGGAGGTCGGCAAGGACATCGAACGCCGCGTTCCCACAACGGGAGAGGCCTTCACCGCGAGCGTCGCCGGTACGCATTATGTCGAGCGCAAGGAGGCCGGCCGCGCGCTGATGAAGGAAATCCTGACCCTCGTGCAGCTTCAGCAGGAGGGCGAGAGCATCATTGCCACAATTGGCGGTTTCGATCTCGAATTCTCAGGCGAGCGTTTCGGCCGCGACGGCTATCGCTATAGCACCGCCCTGTTCCGCACCGGCGCCGAGGTTGAGATCGAGTTGCCTGTGACGGTGACGCCGCTGGGCGCGATCTCCCGCCTCGAGCATGCGCTCGACGATTTCGAGGGCGAGCGGGAGCGCTATCGCCAGCGTCTCGCCGACGCGCATCGCAGGCTTGCCTCCTACCGGTCGCGTGAGGACGGCGATTTCGCTTTCGCCGGCGATCTCGCCGAGAAGCGTCGCCAGTTGGCGGAGGTGGAGAAAGCCCTTGCGAGCGATGTGGAGGGAAGCGACGCGGACGCTGTCGCCGCGTGAGGAAAGGAGGAAATGGAAAGCCCGCTCGCAGATCGGCCAGCCCGGCAGCGCTGACGCTCAACCGCCGCCTGCGCGATCCCGGCCCGTCGTCCTGCGCAGGGCTCACAAGCCCTGCTGGTCCGGCCAGGCAGGGATGCTCGGCCGCAGTTGTGCCGGCCCGACCGCTCCGCGGGCCGGGAGGTGTCTTCGGAAAGACGAGGAAGGACGCGCGAGGCGCGGTCCGCAAACCCGAACAGGAGAAATCCGATGCATCTCATCAAGGTCGATCCGCGTGCGCTGAAGGAAAATCCCGACCGCATGCGCCAGACGAAGTCGACGCCGCAGGCCGACGCCCTGCTGCTGGCGACGATCAAGGCCGTCGGCATCGTGCAGCCGCCCGTCATCACGCCCGATACCGGCGGCGGCAATGGCTATGTGATCAATGCCGGTCATCGTCGTGTGAAGCAGGCGATCGCTGCCGGCCTCGAGGAGATCGACGTGATTGTCGACGAGGTGGCGAACGACAACGGCGCCATGCGCTCGATGATCGAGAACATCGCCCGCGAAGCGCTCAATCCCGTCGACCAGTGGCGTGCGATCGAACGCCTCGTCGCGCTCGGCTGGACCGAGGAAGCGATCGGCGTTGCGCTGACCCTGCCGGTCCGGCAGATCAGGAAGCTCCGTCTGCTCGCCAATGTGCTGCCTGTCATGCTCGATCACATGGCCAAGGGCGACATGCCCGACGAGCGGCAGCTCCGCACCATCGCGTCCGCCTCGCTCGAAGAGCAGAAGGAGGTCTGGAAGAAGCACAAGCCCTCCAAGGCCGATCCGCAGGTGTCGTGGTGGAGCGTCGCGCAGGCTTTGACCAAGGCCCGCATGTACGCGCGGCACGCCAGCTTCGGTGACGATCTCGCCCAGGCCTACGGCATCCAGTGGGTCGAGGACCTGTTCGCGCCGGCGGACGAGGACAGCCGCTACACGACGGACGTGGAAGCGTTCCTCGGCGCGCAGCAGGAGTGGATGGCCAACAACCTGCCGAAGAAGGGCATCATCGCCGAGACGACAAACTGGGGCGAGGTCAAGCTGCCGCCAAAGGCGGAGCGGGTCTACGGCAAGCCGTCGAAGTCGGATTGCACGGCGATGTATCTCGACCGCGACGGCCGGGTGCAGAGCGTGCATTACCGCATGCCCGTGGCGAAGAAGCCGAAGGGCAAGGACGTGGTCACCGGCGATGACTCTGCGGATGCGTCTGCCGTCTCCAAGACGCGTCCCGACGTGACGCGCAAGGGCGTCGAGATGATCGGCGACTTCCGCACCGATGCCCTGCAAGAGGCGTTGGCCCGCGCGCCGATCGAGGACGACACGCTGATGGCACTGTTGATCCTTGCCTTTGCCGGACAGAACGTCTCGGTCGATTCCGGCAGTGACGGGACCCGTTACGGCAACCGGCGCATCGCGCGGCATGCGACCGCACTGTTCGATCAGGACGGCAAGCTCGTCCTCGACATGGATATGCTCCGCGTCGCGGCGCGCTCGACCCTCGCCGACGTGCTGTCGTGCCGGGAGAACCGCACCGACAGCGGCATCGTCGCCCGCATCGCCGGTGACGTGGTCGGCGCGGACAACTTCCTGCCGAACATGGGCACCGACGACTTCCTGTCGTGCCTATCGCGCGCTGCACTCGAAGGCTCGTGCAAGGACACGCCGGTTCTTCCGCGACAGAAGGTGAAGGACACCCGCGCCGCCCTGGTCGAGCACTTCAAGGAAGGCCGCTTCATGCCGGCGGCCGCGCTGTTCGCTCCGGACAAGGCCGCCGTGTCGTCATGGCTCGCAAAGAACGCCGTCGCAGCAGACGACGAGGCCGACGACCAGCTCGAGGACCCGGAGGTCGCCGATGACGATGGTGACGACGCCTCGGACGCCGAGGCGTTCTCGGAGGCAGCGGAATAGTCCGCCTACGACAATCTGCATGACACCCCGCCGCCGGCTCTGCCGGCGGCGGTTTGGTTTCCACTCCCACGAACAGGAGGACGTCATGTCCGTACAGTCGATCTACGACCACGCCCCGCTGGGCGCCATCATCCGGTTTTCCGATGGCACGCCGCGGCCGCCGGAGCGGCATCGCAAGAAGCTCGCAGCCTGGGAACACCACAACAGCAGCGGCCGCCTGACCCGCAAGCAGGCAGAACGCCGTGTCGCCAGCACTGTCATCAGCGCGAGCATCACGCTGCATGCCGGCGACTACGGCGGCGGCGGTGTCGTGGTGCTTCGCATCCACCGCACCTTCCCGGTCGACAGCGACCTGAGCTTCGTCATGACCGAATGCCCGAAGGTCGGTGCGGTGCACGTGCTCGATCGGCCCGGCGACGATGCTGATCTGGTCTATCTCGCAAGCCACCGCGCCGACGCGGAAGAATGGCTGACGCGGCACGGCTACCCGCACGCGGTCCTGCGCGAGATCTCGGCGGACGAAACCGCCGTCCAAGGGAGGACGGCCACATGAGCGCGCCCGCTCCCTCCACCACGATGGTCGCGGAATCCGCGATCGCATTTCCGCAGATCGAGTTCGGCCGCGCGGCCGACGGCATTTTGGTCGCCCGCGTCGCCGACACCGCCTTTGCCATGCTGCCAGCGCGCGACGGGAGGCACTATCTCGCCACCGGCTGGCGCATCGGCCGCCCGATGGCCGAGTGGAAGCGATCCGACTTTTACGGTCATGCCGGCGAGCTCGCCGACGAGGCGGCCTTCCGCGCCAAAATCTCGGAAAACGCGGAGCATCAGCGCGAGAAGCGCGCGCTGTGCCGCCGCGAGATCAGTTCCACGGCGAGTACGCCGTGGGGCCGCTCCCAGCACGCGACCGTCTACGCAGAAGGCGTCGTCTGCCGTTCGACCGCAGGTCATGGCGGCTTTCATCTCGCGGCCGCGCGCAACCGCAGCGTCCATTCAATGCTGCGCGCGCGGCGCGGCTGGTACGAAGAAGACGAGGGCTGGGCGATCGTGGCGATCACTTTCCCGCATCTGTTCACCAGCTACGAGCGCCGCTGTGCGGAGCGCACGATCAAGGATAGCTGGCCCGACGCCTGGGAAGCGATCTTTGGCACTGTGCTTCAGCCCGGAGAATCCCGCGAGAAGGATCGGCGCGCCTTCGAGCAGGAGCACGCCAATGACTGGATCGTCGTGTCGGCGATCACCTCGGACCAACGCCCCGGCTTCGTCGAGGTCATCGCCACGCCGGGCAGCCGACGTGGCGCCGGCACCGAGGAGCGACGCTTTCTTGTCCCATCCGACGAGTACGGGATCGGTCGCTTCGGTTTCGTCGTCGATGAGACCCGCCACGCGGTCTATTCCGGGCCGTCGAGCTTCATCGCCTGGCAGGGGAGGACGCCATGACGGCCTCTCGCCAACGCCTCACCTGCTTTCGCGCATGGAGGAAGCACGCCGCCAGACGCAGCGCCAGCTCGACATGATCGACCGGCAGATCATCCGTCGCATGACGGCGCTGATTCCACAGCTCGGTCGCAAGCGGTCCGGGTATCATCGCGGCAAGGCGCCCGACCCGAGTGCATTCCTCGAGCGCTACCGTTCGAACCTTGCGGCGATCACGGCAGAGCGCCAGCCGGAGGTCGACGCTCTCTCGCGCAAGCTTGCCCGGCAGGATGCTGCGATCGAGGCGCTGCGAGCCCGATACGCGCCGGCATCCGGTTGCGCTCGTGAGAATCCGCAGGCAGCGGATAGCAAGCGTGATGGTCGCAGCCCGGCCGCGTGTCGCCCGGGGAAGCGGCAGGGCGCGGAGGCACAGCAGAGCCGAGCCTGAATTCGCGGCATGCTTGAGCGAACGTCGCGAGCACGGCGCGGCGACGACGGTCTGGCAGGGCGAATCTTTCCGGCATCGCCAACCCGGCCCGCATTCTGTCCGCTCTCCCCTCGGGTTTGCTGCGGTCTGCGCCCCCGGCGGTCCGCTTCAAGGCCAAGTCGCAAGCGACCGGTTTCCGCCGATCTCGCCAAGGCCCGGCCGCGTCCGGCGCAGGGCTCCAGCAGGCTGGAACCCCGCTTGTCCGCAACCGGATCTCGCTCGCCTGGCGGCCCCCGGACCTTGAAGCGGCCCTCATCCCGGCGGCGCTGGGCGACCGCACCCGAAGGGAGAGCCGGCAGGGGCCGGATCGAACCCGACGGCGAAACCTTGGAAAGGACTTTACCATGACCAAAACCGCTCGCGCACCCCGCACTAGCGCTCGCATCGTCCCGCTGCGCCGCGGCACAACAGTCGAAATGGTCCGGCTCGTTTGCCCGGACGCCGCCCAAGCCGCCCGCATCGCCGAGAGCTTCGGCCTCCCCGTCCTCGACAGCGACGGCATACGCGATCTCCACCAACGGCTCATCACCGAGACCGCCGATGCGCTCCGCGAAGGCCTCAACGAACGCGCCATGCAGATCCACCTGCAACGCATCGTCGGCTCCTATGTCGGCTCAGCGCACGGCGCCGGCCAGTTCTACAGCCGCGCCGTCACCGAGGCGCGACAGGCAACAGCGAAGCTCGCCAACGACACGCGCGACGAGGACCTCGACGGACCCGTCGGGTTCGAATCCGCGGCCCAGCGCAAGCGCGAATTCGCCGCAGAGGTCGCCGTTCAGGCGCATGCACTGCGCATGGCGGCGGAAGGCGCCGCCGCAGCCTATGAGCACGTCGTCGGCGAGAGCTGGAAGCCGTTCGAGCGCCAGCCCGAACAACCCGGCGAGACCGTCAGCCGCAAGGCCGCCGAGGTTCAGATGGCAGCGTTCGGTTGACGCCGCCGGCGGGGCTTCGGCCCCGCCTCCCGCTCGCGATCCGATGTCGGCCGGTCCTTCGGGACCGGCCATTTTCATGTCGCACGGCGTCACGGCAGAAAAGAGCAAACAGAAATGAATCGGAATGGAGCGCCATTCGCGGCCCGTGCCGGCTTGCGGTCGATGCTCCGGCCGGCGTGGCAGCGCAACGGCTTTGCCGTCCTCCACTGCGTTCCGGTCCCGCGTCTCTGCCGACACCCCGGCCACCATCGCCACCGGATGCGCGGCCCCGCCGGCCTTCGCAGCGGACCGCCGTGACGGGCCGCGATGAGCGCGGCCTCCCAACGGAGGTTAGGATCATGACAGGTAAGGAAACCAAACCCCGCGCCGACATCTATGCGCGGATCACCGATCGCATCGTCGCGGATCTCGAGCGCGGCGTGCGTCCATGGGTCAAGCCGTGGGATGCGACCAACGCGGCTGTACACATCACGCGCCCGTTGCGCCACAACGGCATGCCCTATCAGGGCATCAACGTCGTGCTGCTCTGGTCGGAAGCCGTCGCGCGCGGCTTCACGTCGCCGATCTGGATGACGTTCAAGCAGTCGCTCGAACTCGGCGGTCACATCCGCAAAGGCGAGAGCGGAACGATGGTGGTCTACGCCAACAAGGTCACCAAGACCGAGACGGACGAGCATGGCGACGAAGTCGAACGCGCCGTCCCGTTCCTACGCGCCTACACGGTGTTTTGCGTCGAGCAGATCGACGACCTGCCGGATCACTATTACGGACGCCCGCAGCCGACCATCGCGCCGGCGCAGCGCATCGCGCATGTCGACGCGTTCTTCGCCAACACCGGCGCAACCATCCGGCACGGCGGTGACAAGGCGTTCTTCGCACCGGCGCTCGACGTTATTCAAATGCCGCCGTTTGAGAGCTTCCGTGACGCGGAAAGTTACGCCGCCACGCTCGCGCATGAATGTGTGCATTGGACGGCGCCGGCGCATCGCGTCAATCGCGATCTCAGCCGTTACGCGAAGGATCGCAGCGAACGCGCACGTGAAGAACTGATCGCCGAGCTTGGCGCGTGTTTCCTCAGTGCGGATCTCGGTATCGTGCCCGAACTTGAGCCGAGGCTGGACCATGCCAGCTACCTCGCATCGTGGCTCGAAGTCCTCGCCAACGACAAGCGCTTTATCTTCTCGGCAGCCGCGCATGCGCAACGCGCGGTAACCTATCTTCATGATCTTCAGCCCAAGCCGGCCGAGATCGATCAAGCGGCATGAGGCGCAATCATCCGCGGCTCGGACGCCTGCACGTCATCGTTTCGCATTTCTCGAAACCACAAAGGCCTCGCCTTGCGGCGGGACCTTTCTTGCGTGCGGCGTCGCGGCTGGCATCCGGGGGATGGCGGTGTTTGCCCTTCGCCTGATCGAGCCGCATCGGCGAGATGCGTCGGGCGGGACCGCGGGGTGTAACGCCCGTCTGTTCTTGGGTGGGCGTCTTCCCGCTGCGACGAATGCCTGGTGTCATCGCAATGCGAGCGCCCGGGGTCGCGGCTGAAGCCGCTGGCCGGAGAAAAGCCTGCACAACGCGTGCGAGTCTCTTTCACGAAACGTGCCCTTGCCGTTGTCGTGCGGTGTGGCGTGCCTGTCGCTCAGTCATATCCCCATCGTTCGGCCTGACGCGGCCAATGCGTCCTCGATTTGGCATGTCTAACCGAAGGCCGTCGTCGCTGCGCTCCGCCTCGATCCCAAGACCGCAACGGCCGTGCTCGGCTTTCTTCCCCTGTTCGCTGCGCGCCCATTCCTCGCGAGACAAGAAAGCCTTGCCTTGGCCGCCCTCTACTGCGTGGCGGCCCTTCGGGTGCGGTCCGATCGCCTCCGGTCAACGACCGCCATCGAGGTCGCGGTGGTCGCGGCCCGAGAAACGAAAGAGGACACGAACATGGCTACCATCGGCAACTTCACCGTCAACGGCAACGGCTTCGTGGGCACCGTCAAGACCCTCGCCCTCGGCACCGTGAAGGCCAAGATCGTCCCGGCCGAGCGGACCTCGGACAAGGCTCCGGACTACCGGATCTTCGCAGGCACCATCGAATTCGGCGCCGCGTGGAAGAAGAAGTCGCAGGAGCAGAACCGCGACTATCTCTCGGTCAAGCTGGACGACCCGAGCTTTGCAGCCCCGATCTACGCCACGCTGGTTGAGGTGGAAGGCGAGGAAGGTCACTCGCTCATCTGGTCGCGCTCGACCCGCGACTGAGAAGAAGGCCCCGCCGCAAGGCGGGGCCTTCTTGCTTCCAAGCACTTGAGTCGGCCGCCGAGGAGAACATCGCCAACTGTTGTCCCCGCCGTCCTATCCTCGCTCTACAAGCCAGAGCCGTTCCACCAAAGTTCGTCGATCCGCAGCTCTGCCAGCTCGGCTCAAAAGCCCATCTCGCCCAGGGACGCGGTTTTCGACGATCGTTGTGCGCTGGGTTTTTTGCGCAACTCCTCCGCGAAATAACGAACAAGGACGTCAGCCCCGCATCAAAAGTCGCCATGTCAGCGCGATAACGGTAGATGACGCTTCCATGCCAATGTTTTTTCACCCCGGGAAACCAGAACACATCTCCAGTCTGATTTCTTCCTTTGGGACCACCTTTGTTGAAGAGCTGAATTGGTCATGGCCAACTCATTGCGGCACAAAGAATCATTGCGTCCGGATTCGCGAGAGAATTGTGCGATCCGGGTTTGTCTAGGAGCGGAACACATAACCGCGCTTGCACTTGCGCCTCAACCAGGCCTCAAGAGTCACGCAGGCATCGGCACTCTGATTGAAGAATTCGCTGCGCCGGCGGCCCGGGGCGCCGAGGCGTCCCCAATCTCGCACCACTGCGCAATCGCCAAACAATGTTGGTTCTAGAGAAAGGACATAGTAGCGAGCCATGTTTTTCGAGGGGTCAACCCGCTCGAGAACAAGGTGGAGCTGTGGAACGATTGGATGGCAGCGGTCGGACATGGTGAATCGTCGCACCAGTCCGTGCGCCAAGTCCAATAGATATCTTGAATCGATGTCGAACGATTGATTCGCCAAATCGATGGACGAGGTATCGCACGGGACTTCTAGCGCGACTCTTCAGCGCCGTCGCACTGCGCAAGGGCGTCGCCGCGATACTAGCTGTTGCGGTCCCGCCAGCGTAGCAGGCATCGCAATCCCATGCCCGCTCGGCACATAGCCGAATTCGTCGTACAAATCGTGGAAAGTATACGGCGGCGCTCCTTTTCTGCTTCGGCCTTCTCGCATCTGCGCTCGAGCTCTTGCCCCGTCCTGTCCCCGGGCCGACAGATCGAGCACATTGCCAGGTGAACCGCCCATTCCCCGACGGTCAACGCGTCGATGTAGGCACAATGCACCCCAACGGCGCGCATCATCGGCGCATAGGTCGGTGATTTGCGGACCTCGATGGCGCGGTCGACCACTAGGCGGCGATGATCACTTTCGCGGCCTCGGCATGGGGCATGAGGGAGGCGGCCAAGTCAGAAATGATGGCATGAAGGTTGGCCGGCTGGTTCGTAAGATCGCGCACAAACGCGGTCCATTGCCGCTGCTTGGCGGGTCATCTGCAACGGCCGATGTCAGCAGCGCGTCGAGCAAGGCGTCCGGTATTCATAAAGACTTGTCCAAAGACCAGCGGACTCGCTCGGCAAGAAATTCGGCAAACGGACGGATATCCAGATCGACGCTGGCGGTTTCAAGGGCCGTCATATAGGCGGCACGGTCATCCACGCGAATGACGGTCCAGGGGTATCCACCAGAGGCAAGCATCGCGTTCATCAAGAAGCGCGCAATGCGACCATTTCCGTCGGGATATGGATGTACGTAGCCAACCAACCAGTGGCCAAGCACGGCCCTTACGGCTGGCGCCGGCTCGTTCTCCAGTAGCTCGAAAAGAGCGGCCATGCCTTCTGGAACAGACTCTGCACGTGGCGGAATGTGTCGTGATCCGCGAATATAGACGGGCATATTCCGATAGCCTGCAAGCACGCCGGCACGAAGGATACCGGCAGCTACTGAGGGCTGAAACATCTCCCGATACCAGCTCCGATGAGCGTCCTGCACAAGAGCGCCGGGTGATGCTCCATCGATGATGGCCGCCACCGATTTTTTGACTTCCTGAAACGCCTGCCAGTAGCCCCGGGCGGCTAGGGCATCACGACTCTTTTGGTCTTGCTCATCTGCCTGCGGATTCCAGCTTCCCTGGCGAACGCGATCAATCAGCTCGGGCGTAACGCTGTAGCCCTCGATCGACAGGGAGTGATAGGCATCGCTTTGATAGATATCCTCGACAAACTTGAGGTAAGCCTTCTGGTCATGAGGTAACCCCGGCGGCGGAAGGAATATCTCCAAGACGGCCTGACGCTGTGTTTCCCAGATTGCCTGCAAGCGGCCAACAATCGGGGCGGTGCCAGTTGTGATTGCCGGTACAGCTTGCTGCGCCGCGAATGGATCGCTCTCGCGGACGTCGTAACCCGCACCTTTCATGGTCTTCAAGATCTCGTCGGCAAATGAATCACGTCCGCCACGCCGAAAGGCGCCGGCAAGCCGTCCTGCAATCGCCGAATGTCCGCCATCAAGCAGTCTGCTCAAAATTACGGATGGATCCCTTATGGCAGCAAGGGCAACCTGCGCCTCGATCGGCGAACGTTGAAAGAATGCTTCGGGGACTTTGACCAAGGCTGCATCGAAAGAGAACAAACGTAGCCCGTTCTTCTCAATCAGATCCGTAGGCGATGGCATCTGCTTTTGTTTGAGGTCGTAGAGTGATGTTCCAAACAGGAGCTGAATTGTGTTGTTCGTTCCCTTGGTGCTGTAGACAATGACCTGCGGCGGAATAGCCGTCGCCTCAGCATGAATCAGAAGGGATTGTTCGGGAGAGAGATACCAGTTAGCACCAAACCGCTCCTGGCAGTACCGGGCGCAGAACTCCCAGAAGGAGGCATACCAGGGCGTCGTGTCGCCATCGATGGCATGAGGGCCCGTCGAAATAAGCCATCCTTTAATGACTTCGCGCAGGAAGCCGTTCTGAACAAGACGTTCGCGGTAGACACGTCCTATCTCCGCCGAGCGGAACACACGCCGCCCGTCCTTTTGAAGGGACTTCAGTGCATCAAGCGCGTCGGCCAGCTTTTCGTGGGGGGGTGCCATTTTCGTTTCATCGCAAGTTTTTAGTGTCGCGTTATTACAAGTATATTCTGATGTTTAAATACAAGTCAATCGTGTCGTGCATATACAAGTTTTTGGTGCCGTTGGATTGCGCGTAAAGTATGTCAATAAACTGATTAATAACAATAAATATATCAAAAATACACCTCAAAAAGGTGCCGCTGGAACCCGACAAACGTATCTTGTATCTGGGCCGCACCGCCCAATTGCCTTTGTTATGAAAAGACTGCAGCGGGAGCGGCAAGGAATGTCGCTTCAAAAGCTTGGCGCGCTCTCTAGCGTGATCCGATGTCGATCAGGACTCTCACTCGCGCATTGCACAAAGCGCTCACGGCGTGTGGTCGTGCTGAGGCGATAGAGAAGCCGTTCCAGCACGTAGCGGGTCAGCAGGAGGTCAAAGAACAAGCCACGTTCGCGTGACAGATTGAGCAGGCGCGCACGTACGGAGGCGGCAATATTGTGACATCCCTCCAGATAGGGCTGGACGATTTTCCATCTGCCGGCCTCTTCCGCATAACCCGGCAACATCGGCCGGTGTGGCTTTGTGCTGACGAAGCGCTTCGCGCATCCCTTCAAGCGCGCGGTTCAGACCTGGACTTTGGCGACAGGGGACGCCCTCGCTCCGGAAGCCGGACAAGACCGCCTCCGATAGCCGACCCTATCCCTACGCCATTAGACGACCGCCGATGGCGGCTCGGACACCTGCGCATCGTTGGCATAGATAGCCGCAAAGTCTTTATGATCGGCAAGCAATACCGGACGATAAGGCTTTTCCTGATCATAGATAAGAGTGCGCGGCAGCTTGACCCGCTCATAAACGGACCAATGGATCGTCGCATTATCAACCATCTTGCGTGCCTTTTCACGCCAGTTGAAACGCAACCCAAAAAGTGAAATCCCGGCCCGGCATTCGTCGTGCTGCGGGCCATTCGGCCGGCCGAACAAAGCCAGGAGTGACTCATTTACGAACAGGCCCGCACGTTTCGCTTCGCGGCTCATCCATCCGAGCGCCAGATCGGACAGACGGGATTCATTCTCCGCATAGCTTCCGCCAATGTCAGAATGATTGCCGGCGAACCAGTATTGCTGAAACCACGCCCCCTCATTGAGTTCACGGTTCGGCGCCTGTCCGTCATTGACCCATGGGACGCGATCAAAGTCGGCGCGCATTTCGTCGATGGAAAGCGCGTGGCGCGCATAGCGAACGCGCGGGTTCAGACTCCGATCGAAAAACTTCATCTTGAAGCTGGTGAGATGAAGCGTTTCGTACCATTTATATCCCGGCAATCCGGTGACGAACTTGACACGCAAAGCGATATAAGCGGTATAGCCGATCGCCGCGAGCGCCCCGAGCGTGCCCAGAAACCAGAGCGCAAACGCGCCATCCAGGGCGCCGGTCCGCGACCACGCAACACCACCGGAAAGCACGACGAGAAAGGCCGCGATACCGGCGACGAGCATCTTCCAGGCTGGCGGACTGATGCCAACCGCCGCAACAGTATCCCAAACACCGATAAAATACGGCACGGCGTTAGTACCGTCGGCGGTGTCCGATCCGTATTTCATGCGAAACTGTTTGCCCAGCGCGACGCGCTGTTCGCGCAATCTGGAAAATCGGGTTTGACCGGCATGGCCGTGCTTTGCAGCGTCATCACCAGCGCCGCTGCCGTGACGGTATACACGCTTGACGGCCTCGGTCGCCAATTTGCGTGTGGACGCCGGATCCCGCAGAAGCGGTTGGCCGTCGGCCATATGTTGCGGAATTCCGCATAAGCCCAGCACGCCACCAAGACAGCGCATCGTGTAGGCCCCCCGGCTAAAGCCGAACAAATAGATCCGATCGCCCGGCCGCCAAAGATAAATCAGCGCCGCATAGCAGTCGATGATGTTAGCCGTAATGCCGAGACCCGTGGCGCTTCCCACGGCATTATATATCGAGCGCAACCAGCCCACTTTAATCTGGGAACCAGCGGCCTTCGAGCCAAGTCCGGCATCATAGAAGGTGAGCTGCTTGTCAGGATCGATGTTCGTATCCGGACCGCAGCGCGTGGCGCGATAAAGCTTGTAAACGTTGCTGCGTGTCTCGTCGGGCAGCAAACCGCCCGCTTGCCCTGTCCCGTCGGAGAAAATCAAAATGTTTCGCCCCGTAAAAGGCGGCGTCTCGAAGGGCGTTTCGTTGTCCATGATGTATGGCCCCAATTTGTGGAAAGCTGAGTTGAAAAGGTTATATAAACCGCCTGGTCCCGCGACTACGCGATCCCGAATGCTGCGACGATGGAAGCTCGGCCGCTTGTGCGGGCAGCCGTTCCGCACTCTTAGAACCTGTCTTCGTGAATAGCTCTGGTTGAAGTGCAACGCTTTGTTTGCGATCTGACAGAGCGACGTATAGTCCATCAGGAAGTGGGTCTGTCCCGACAATCACAAGAACGAACCCGTTAAGGGCATGCTCCGACTTGGCAACAAGTTCCGACATACTGTCCGCATCGCGCATAGATGGTTTTGGAATGGATTCTGCATGCGTATGCCAGTCGCCTATAAAATGCAGCCCGCGTTGATGGCGCGAGAAGATCTCGCGCTGCTCTGCACGGCGGTTCGGCTCATATGACGTTTGTGTACGCCGATCGGAGCGTCGTGGACCCGTCGCCTCCTCGATGAGGATGTCTGGCAATGAAAAGCGTGCAAAGAGTTGACCGCCCGCTTCGCGATGCCACCAGCGTCGCTGCCGATGATATTGAAGATGTGCGATCACGGAGGTCGCAAAAACGAGCCGTTGTCCGGACCCGCCAATCGGATACACCATCATGCAGCAGCAGCTTTCTGACAGCGAATGCACCCGATCGCTGTCCATGGCTGCTCATGAATAAATCCACCCGCCAGCCGGTCATGGGCAATACGCCGCCATTCGGGCGTCCAGTCCCCACCAGAGCGCGCTAACCGCTGATACGATCCAGCCCAGATACGATGAACAGATTCAAGCTGTGCACCGAGAAGTGCATCAAGGCACAGCTCTGCAATCAAGCCATTGATGAAGCCGAGTTCGACGGGTCCGTAGGGTTGATAGGTTGCGCCGCACGCAGGCTCTTGGCGCTCGGCCCCGCCATCAGGCCAGGTTGTGACCCGAAGATCAGGCAAGCCGGTTCCATCAAATCCACAGCGGAGACACCCCTCGCCCTTGATCAGCACGGCGTGGCCGGCACAAGCATGGGCCTCGGTCCAACCATAAATGATCGGCCGGCTTCTCCCTATTTCATCATGCCACGCGTCCAGACGGCTTTCCGCTGCCCAACTCCCGGTGGCGGAAACAATCAAATCGCAGCCCTTCAAAATATCGGGCTGTGTCTCAACGACCGCACCAACGTCTGCAACATGATGGTCGATGCTGATATGGGGGAAGTCCGCCTTCAATCGCTTGGCGAGAGCTTCTGCTTTGCGTTTTTCGACGTGCGGCGCACCAAGAGGATGGCGGCCAATATTCGCCCATTTGAGCGTGTCGAAGTCGATCAGGATAAGATGACCGACGCCGGCCTGTGCGAGGGCGACCGCCACGGCTGCGCCAACAGAACCGCAGCCGACAATCGCCACCGTGGCGTCAAAGAGACGAAGGGCGCGTGCGTCCTGGCCGCGTCCATGAATCCAGATTTTGTCCGCGCGATCCACGGTCGCGAGCGAAACCTTTCCACCGCCAAAATACCGGGACGCAAGAATATCAGGCGGGATCGCTCTCGGGCGAAAGCCCTTCGTCAATAGTTCGCGCGCGCCGTGCGCGGAGGAAACGGGAGGCCGTGTCACCGTTCCCGCCAAGGCAGGCCCATTCGCGGTATTGAACCCAAGCACGGTTACGATTTTAGAGGGCCGCGTGATCAACAGGTCATCAAGACGCGCAGTTTCATCCCGGCCCGCGCGTTCCACCACGGCGCGAAGCGCCCGACCAGAACGTGGATAGTCGCTCGGCATCAGTGGCGCGTCGCTCCATATAAATAGCCCGGTAGCGGTTTTAAATTCAGTCGGCTGCGCGCCGTGCAAATTGGCGAGCCATGCCTGGATGGCGTCGTCGGTGTCGCCGACAACATAGGCGCGTTTGGCGCGCCAGAAACGAAGGTTACGCGATGGCGGGGCTGGGTCGACGAGACTAATGATCGTCTCGCCTGAGCCCTCTGCCGCAAAACCCCAATAAGAGAGAAATTCGTCTTTAAAATCTTGATCACATGCGCCAGGAATGAGCTTCTCGATCAGCTCGTGCGCGAGGTGAATAAAATAGGCCACGCTGTCAGCGGGACGTTCAGGATCGATTGACGTGCTGTCCGAGACGAGACAGAGGACGCCGTCCGTCTCGACATGCGGCCATGTCAGGAATGGTGGAGGATCGACCAGCGCGATACGTGGTGGCAGCCACGGAAAGCCAGGCGGCAACAACACGTCAAGTTGTCGGTCGCCGTCCGAAAAGCGGATCCTTAGGCGCCACCCATAGGCGAAACCGCGACCAGAATAGCGCGCCAGATCCAGGCTACGAAGCGGCTGCGGCGCGCCACCCAATTGGTTTAAACGTTCTTCAACCTGCGTCGCAGCCGCCACCAGGGCGGCCGTTCCGGCGCCGTCCATGGCCCGATCGTCAGGCATAGCGGCCGCCGCCTTCCTTGCGAACGGCCGCCTGCGCTGCCACGCCGGCGTCGGCGAGCAGGCCTGACGTAAGGATCGCCGGCGCGCCAACCGCCGCAGCCGCTTTCTTGTCCGCCGGGAGACGATCAATAAAGAAGGTCGTGTTGAACACCTTATCCCAGCATTTCAGCGCTCTTTCTTGCGTGCAATCGGCGGCGAACAGCGGCGCAAGATTGTCAAGAGCTTCGGTCAACCTGTCACGAAGGAAGCGGGCGGCCGGATCGTCACTGCCTTTTGTGATGGTCGCATCGGGCGTGACAGGATGTTTGACGATCAGGGTCCAGTTAAGTCGGTCACGGATCGCCTTCATCGTGTCGTGGAGGGACCTGTCTTCCCGATCTACATTGGCGCAAAAACATTCGGTCACAAGTTTGGTGATGCCAAAGCCGCTCAGAATCTGTCCGGACCAGCTATCGCGGCTACGCGCATATTTTTTGATCTGCCGCGTGGTGCGCCGAAGCTGGCGGCCATTGCCTTCATCCGGGCTCTTCGCCGTGTTTTCCTTTTCGAACCAGGCGGTCACATCGCGCGCATCGGACCGCTTCCATTCGCTGCTGGCGAGTTCATGATGATAGGTCTCGTTGCCAAAGATGTCCTTCGTCGTCACACGACGATAGACCGGAAGGTCGACGTGATAGCCTCCTTCGTAGATCACGCGCACGCAATTCGTATGGACTTCTGGCGGCGTCTTGAAGCCGCCATCATCGACTGCGTCGCGAACCATCTGGCGCGCCTGCAAGGGCGTCATTTCGGCGCCGCGCGGGCCGACAAGAGCCTCCTTGGCAAAATACACGCCGTCGTCGATGTCGTAATCTTTCGACGGGTACTGCACCATGGTTTTCATGGCATAGCTGCCCTGGCTCTTGAATTCGAGGGGCGTGGGTTTCGCTTTTTCGATCAAGCCCTTTTTCAAACGATCCCGGTTGGCGTTGCGCCGGTCGCGCATCGCCGTCCGTTCGCTCTGGGGCAGAGTCACCTTCTCGTCATGATGGGCGAGAATATCTTTGGCGCAGTCATACATCACAACTATCCTTCATGGTTGGCGTCACGTGCATCCTTCATCTCTGAAGGCAGCGTCGGCTTCCGGGCAAAGAGTGGATCGGTGCGCGCCGGCGCTGTTTCAAAAAGTGCGCAGATCAAAGCAGCCTCTGGATCGGTTGCGTGGTAGGCGCATTTGCTATTGGTCGCGTCGGCGTCAGTGCGGGCCTGATTGATGAGGGCGTGGATGGCTTCGGGACGTGTGTCGTCCAGGCCAAGATAGGGGATCAGCGCGGCCGGAACTTTATCGCTGGGGAAGCGCAACACCGTGCACGGATGGTTCAGGTGCCTCGCGAGCTTCTTGGCCATATGGTCATAGGCGAACTGCTGGGCATCGATCGCAAGCGAAGCCGCGTCGCCACCAAAATGCCATTGCGGCAAACCGCGATGCACAGCGTCGCGCGGAATCTGCTCGCCCGCCGGCATCGGACAGGTGCCGAGACTATAGATTTCGATTTTCTGTCCTGGCGCGGCCATATCGAGCGCGTCAATCAAGCCAACCAAAACCGGGTTGTTGCTCCAGAGGCCGCCATCGACAAACACATTGTATCCGTCGCTCCCAGCATCGGCATGTTTGACCGCTGCCATGGAGCGAAAGATCGGGGCGGCCGATGTCGCGAGACAAACGTCAACAAGTGTTGTGTTGTCGTCACGGTGATTTGTCGCCGCAAAGTGCGGTGTCTTGAACACCCACGCATGATGCTGACTCATTTCTACGGCGGTAACAGCAAGGGCAATGCCCCGCGCGGCGTAGATTTCACCGATAGTGACCGATCCAAGTGTCTTTCCCAGCGCTGCGCGAAGGACAGCCTCTCCTGCTTCGAGAGCCGACGGGCGGCGAAGAATGTCGCGCGGGAGCCCCGCGATTCCGCCGGGCAATGGTCGGCTGAAGATGGCGGCCCCGTGTTCGCTATAAAGGCTCACGACCTGGCTGAGGGGCACACCTGCGGCAAGAGCGCAGGCAACGATTCCCCCTGTGCTGGTGCCGACGATCAGGTCGAAGGCTGCGCCGATGTCGAGCGCGTCGACGCCACGGCGCTTGGCAAATGCAGCGGCAACGCGGTCGAGATAGGTGGCCGTATAGGTGCCACGCATACCGCCGCCGTCCAGGCTCAAGACACGAATTGGCGGCAATGCCCCCATGGACCACTCCTATGATCCCGACCGCTCCGTCCTGCTTGACGACGGTCCCAGGATACGAATAGAAACTATATGTATGAGAGTTGAGAACCCGTCAAGTTTCTATTCGCGTTAGCTGGGGAAAAACCATGTCCGAGACCGCGCGACGCATGCGCTGGAGCACCGAAACCCGGCTTGAATTCATCGAGTTCAGGTTGTTCTGGGAGGGCTCGCTCAACAGGTCGGATATTATTGATTTTTTTGGGGTATCCGTCCCGCAGGCGTCCAACGACCTGGCGCGATACCAAGAGATCGCGCCAAAAAACCTCTATTATGACCGACGCGCAAAGCGCTTTTTGGCCACCGACGCATTCGAGCCTGCCTTTCGTAAGCCGGATGCCGATCGTTACCTCAACCAGCTTCGTTCGATCGGCGAACGTGTACTGGAGGCGCATGAGACTTGGGTCGCGGCCATCCCTTGCTTCGACGTGATGCCCGTCCCCCACCGCCAGGTTGACCCGATGATTTTGCGTAGCGTGCTGCGGGCAATCCGCGCAAAGCGCGCGGTTCATATCAATTATCAATCATTGACACGACCCGATGCGATCTGGCGTTGGATTACACCGCACGCGCTTTGCTCTGATGGTCTGCGTTGGCATGTACGCGCCTTCTGTCACATTGAACGCATCTTCAAGGACTTCCTCCTGCCGCGTTTTTTCGAGGTGAAGGAAGAGGCAGACCCAGGCGCGCCAGCGAGCGCCGATGTTCCCTGGACCGAATGGGTCGATGTTGTCCTCGCTCCACATCCGCAGCTGACACCTGGCCAACGGCGGGTTGTTGCGCTGGATTTTGGAATAGAGGGCGAATCACTCAAAGTGTCGGTTCGATTGGCTCTTCTCTATTACTTCTTGAAGCGGCTAAATCTTGAAGGCGACCCAGAACGGCGCGCTCCAAAAGAGCAGCACCTTGTGGTGGCCAACAAAATGGACGTTCGGACGGCGCTCAAACGCGCCGAAGAACAAATACCACTGGGCGGGCAACAGAACTGATCGGATCGATTCACTCGAGTGGGTGCAATATATGAATGGCTCTGGGCAATTGGTGATCATGTTCCATCTTTGCTTTTGGTCAACGGATGATTGAACGGTTGACACTCGTAATCGAGGGTCCGCTTGCGCTGCGCATGCAGCGCGCCAAGGCGGCGCGGGACCGTGCGAGCGGGCGCGAGATCATTACACTTCCGCTGCTGGCAGCGCGGCTCGCTGGCGGATTTATTGCTCCGGTGGGCACCGATATTCTTTATCCCTCCATTCAGGCCGCTCTCGCCGGTGGCGGATTTCGGGACATCGGGCCAGTGGCAAACTTGCCTGGTATGCCCCGGGCGGTTCTTCAGTCGCTTGACGCCGCATGGCGAGCCGATATTGACCTGTCGTCCCTTCCCGGGGATGTTCCGCGTTTCGCCGATTTGCATCTCCTTGAGATGCGGATACGCGAACACTTGCCTCCATCCCGGCGGCTTCCGCGTGATCTTCGCGACGACGCAATGGCGCGTGTGTCCCTGGCGGAGCCCTTGCTGGGACGGGTGACCCTTTCGGGGATCATCGACGTCGACTCCGTATGGCGCCCCCTGCTGAACGCGATAGCGCAACAAACTGAAGTGGTATGGGACCTGCCCGGACAGACCGAGCAATCTTGGTTCAACGGCGTCACCAGCCGGCGCGAGCTGTCTACACCGGCTCGATTTGCGGCCGAGGTATGCGCCGATCCGAAGTCCGAAGCCGTGGAAGCTCTTCGGTGGGTGCGCCAACTCCTCTCTTCCGGTCAGGCGAAAGCCGAGGACATTGCCATCGCAACCACAGCGACTCCTGACTGGGACGACCATTTCCTTGCCTACTCCCGCACTGCCGCGCTGCCGATCCATTTCTCGCACGGCGTTCCCGCGTTGAGCACATCGGACGGGCAAGCCTGCGCTGCTCTGGCAGATGTTTTGACGGGAGGGCTGAGCCAAGAACGCGTGTGGCGGCTCTTCCGTCGGCTGCCCGATCGGCCATTCCTGAACAAACTTCCCAAAGATTGGTTTGCTGGCCTTCGGCGCCGGGCAGGGTTGAAAACGATCGACCAATGGCGTGAAGCATTGGCGGTCGCACGCCCCGAGCGAAAGTCGGGAGATGTTGCCGAACACATCTTGCTTCCACTTCTTGAACTTCTTGCGCGTGGACCTGATGCGGCTCACGAGGCAGGGCAGCTACTTCTTGGAGGACCGAGCCGCATCATGTGGGAGGAAGCGTTGCGGAGTACCCCGCCCCACGCGATTGCGCTGTCTTTGCGAGCTTTGCGAGTGAGCGACGGTCGCGATCCAGCCAACAGCGTCGTCTGGTGTCCGGCGTCCCATCTCGCCGCAAGTCCACGACCGTTCACTCGCCTGCTTGGCCTGACAAGTCGCTCATGGCCCCGCTTCGAAAACGATGATCCCTTGATTCCCGATCATCTCCTCGACCGCCGTAAGCTGCATGTGGTCACGACGGCCGAACGTGACCGGCGGCATTTCGAGGTCATCCGAAGTGGAACGCGTGAGTTGTTGGTCTTGTCACGGCCGCAGCGAAGCGCGAAGGGCAGCGTTCTATCCCCGAGTTCGCTCTGGCCGATGGAGGAGATCAGCCAGAAGAGAGATCGCATCCCGGAGCATGCCTTCAGCGAGGCAGATCGCTTGCTGGCCCGACCCCGCGAGGCGGGGCAGCTCCCGCATGTTTGCCAAACCCAGCTTTGCTGGCGAAATTGGCAGTGGGAGTCGGCGTTGACGCCCCACGATGGTTTAATTGCGTCTAACCATCCAGCCATTTTATCCGCACTCGGCCAGATCCAATCGACCACGAGACTTCAGCGCCTTCTGCGCGATCCATTGGGGTTTGTATGGCGTTACGCGCTTGACTGGCGATCAACCAGATTGGAGCCGGAGCCGCTTCAGCTCGACCCGATTGCCTTCGGCGAGCTTATGCACGAGCTGATCAGCGGCGCGATCACACGGCTTGAACCCAAACCCGGGATCGCGCGCGCAACCGCGGATGAGATTGAAAACGCCATCTCGGCCGCGTCCGCGCAAATCCTATCATTATGGCCGTTGCAGAGGACGGTGCCGCCGCCGATCCTTTGGCGCCACACTGTCAACGAAGCGGCTCGACGAACGTCTCGGGGGCTAGCGTCGGATGATCCGACAAGGGCCGATACCAGGAGTTGGAGCGAAGTGCCATTCGGTCAAGATGCACCCATATCAGGTGAGCTGCCGTGGGATACGACAATCAAAATCCCTATTGCGGAAGCAGGGCTCGTCTATGGCGGCAGAATCGATCGGCTCGACATCCGCGCGTCTGGCGAAGGTGCCCAGATCACGGACTACAAGAGCGCCAAGCCTCCTCCGAAGATTCAGCGCATCGCACTTGGACAAGGGCGCGAACTGCAGCGGGTTCTCTACGCGATGGCTGTCCGGACACTCCTGCCGGAGGTCCGAACGATTGTCGCCAGGCTGATTTACCTTGCCGATGATCCCGCCAAATTCGAATTGAGGGGCGACGAACTCGAGAGCGCCGTCGCGGAAGCCATCGCCTACCTCGTCGCCGCCGTGGAAATCCTGCGTAGCGGACGGCTCGCACCGCGATGGGAGAAGGACGCGCACTATGACGACATGCGTTTAGCCCTTCCGGCGGATCGGGAAAGCTACCTCCGCCGCAAGGCTGCTGATTTCCGCTCCGCCAATCAGAAGCTCAGCAAGCTTTGGAATTCGTCCACATGACTTTGGTTGATGATGACAGCCGTCACCGTGCGATGACCGATTTCACCTCCATCCTCTTGATAGAGGCGGCGGCTGGAACCGGTAAAACGTCACTCATGGCAGGTCGGGTCGCCATGATGCTGGCAAACGGCCACCCGCCTGGTGACATTGCCGCCATCACCTTCACCGAACTTGCTGCGAGTGAACTGGGCCGCCGCATCAAAGAGACGGTGGATGCTCTCCTGGCTGGCGCCATACCAACCTTCATCAAGACCGTGCTCCCAGATGGCCTCAGCCCCAGGCAGCATGCATCGCTCTTGACCGCGGCACCTCGGCTGGATGAGCTCACTGCAACAACGATCCACGGCTTCTGCCAGGCCATCATTCACAGCCACGGCGTTCAAGCGGGGCTTGATCCCGGTGCGCGCATCGTCGATGCGACGGTAGCCGATGCGCTCTTTCTTGAAGAGTTATCAGCTTGGTTTTCCCGCCGGCTCGCAGCGAACGCAGTCAACAGCGACCCGATTGTCGTCTTGGCAGAGGAAATCCCTCTAAAGGTCGTGGACCTCATTCGCGAGCTGGCCCTCCTTCGCAGAAAACATCCGGACGCAATTCCGATCCCGCCGATCCCGAACACCCGCCCAGATATCGTGTTTATGCAGGCCGTCGATGATTTTGACAGATGGCAGGCAAAAGGCAGCAACGATCGCTCGGCCAACGAGATCGCCCAGGAATTGCGGCGGCTGACGTCGAGATATGAAGACGTCTTCCTGAGCACTCCAGACTTCGCGACACTTTGGAGGCTTTGTGATGCTGGACCTTGCCGCATTTTCACCAAGAAAGGCCTTCAGCTCAAGACATATGCTGAAGCCGCTGAGGTTTTTGGTGCGTATCATGATGAGTCAGTAAGCGACGGCATTCTTGAGCAATATCGGGCGGTCTCGGATGCCTGGAATGAACTCATCGGGCACATCGCACGCACGCTCGTTTGCGCCTTGTCGGCTTCATTGGAGATGTTGCTGGAGAGCTATCAACGGCGGAAGCGCGCCGCGGCGGTGCTCGACTTTGATGACCTTCTTTTGCATGTACGTTCCCTCGTCCGCAACCATGAGGACGTTCGTCTCGCGATCGGCCGACGCTATAAGTACATTCTAGTTGATGAATTTCAGGACACCGACCGCATGCAAAACGAAATCCTCTTCTCGATCGCTGCGACCGACGATCGTCGGGAACGCTGGGAGGACGGACAGCTGCGCCCAGGTTCACTGTTTCTGGTCGGCGATCCAAAGCAGGCCATTTATCGATTTCGGGGCGCCGATATTGAGGCCTACGAACTGTCTCGAAAGTTCGTCAGTGCGCAGCCCGCGGGTGAGATCATCGAGGTCACAGCGAACTTCAGGTCGCAGGGTGCGATCATAGAGCACGTCAATTCATGTTTCGAAACCGTGTTCGGCAAGCCTTCCCAGCCGCGATACGTCGCCCTTGCGCCGACGATACCGGATCGGTCCTACCCGATGCCCTGCGTTACGCGGTTCACGGTCGCATTGGACGTCGCTGGTCGCATCTACGCTGAGGACTTTCGCGAAGCCGAAGCCAAACGGGTCGCCGAAATCTGCTCGCATTTGATCGGAAACGTGATGATCACGCGCGCGGATAAAACACAGACGCCATTGTGCGCTGGGGATATCGCTCTTCTGTCTCCTGGCCACACTGAGCTTTGGCGTTATGAGCGCGCGCTTGAGCAATGTGGTCTTGCGGTCTTATCGCAGGCCGGACAGAGCCTCATGCGACGACAGGAGACCCAGGATATCCTTGCGTTGCTACGCGTCTTGTCAGATTCGTCGGATACACTGGCCTTCGGCGCGCTTATGCGCGGCCCGTTGGTTGGCCTGAGTGATCAAGAGCTTCTCGACATCACCGCTGCGCTACCCTCGGTGGAAGGCAATGCAAGCTTCTTCAGCGTGCGAAGCGATGCGGCACTGGTTGAGCATCCCGTTGCAAAGGCGGTCCTTGAAGACTTGCAACGTTTGCGGGCGCGCGCCTCCATCTCGACGCCAAGCTTGATCCTGGCCGAAGCGATTGAACGATTGAACGCACGGGTGATCATGGCCGCAAGGCATGGCAACCGAAACGCACGGGCACTTGCCAACCTGGATGCTTTGATCGAGCGCGCACGAAGTTATGGCGTTGCAGGTCTGCGCGCCTTCGTGCGCGACATTCAGGCCGATTGGGAGCGCAAGGCAAGAGCCCCAGAGGGCCGCATCGATGCCGCCGAAAACGCCGTTGAGGTGGTCACCATCCACAGCGCCAAAGGCCTCGAGTGGCCGGTTGTGATTCCTATCAACTCAACAACCGAGCTATATAGGCCCGATCAGTTTGTGCACCGCCAATCTGACAATAGCCTGCACTGGATGCTTGGAGGCGTCGCCCCGCCCGACTTGGCCGCGGCGCGTGCCGAAGAAAGCCAGGAGGACGCGAACCAGCGCGAAAGAATTTGGTATGTCGCCTGCACGAGAGCCCGGGACCTGTTGATCCTTCCGCATATTCCGCAGGCCGCGAAGGACTCATGGTTCAGCTCGATTGACCTGCGGCTTCAGCAGGTGCCGGAACTCAATCTTTCTCAGTTTACAGGCGTCGACCGGCGACGTTCACGTACCCATAGTAACGGACAGACGATAGAGATCTTCGCGGCCGAACAGCGCAAGGTTGAGGAAAGTTCTCCTTCCATTGTTTGGCGGCGGCCGAGCGATCACGACGCTGATCGTCTCGGCGATTCCCTCGACACCATTGTCGTGGGAGACGCAATTTCCGAGCATCTTGAGATCGTCGGCGCCGGGGCACTACGCGGAATTGTGCTGCATAAGCTCATGGAGGAATTTCTCACAGGCGAACTGGGGACAGAAACGGACGCTGTCGTTCGCCGTGCCGGCGCTCTCCTGATGCAGCTCGTATTCAACGCTGAGCACGATCAGGTCCGTCCTGATCCGGGGGAGATGGCAAACACCGCCTTACGCGCTCTGGCCCTGCCGGAGATTGCCGCACTCCGCCCGCACCTCGTGCCAGAATTAGCGGTCTGGTCAACTGTAGGAGACTATCTCATTGCAGGCCGCGCCGACGCGCTCGCCATAAAGAGTGGCAAGGTCGAAGTAGCAATTGACTGGAAGTCTGACGTCGATCCCACCCCTGCTGTTCGGAATGCATACGCCGGGCAGCTACGGGACTATCTCGAGGCGACCGGTGCCAAACGCGGTGCGCTCGTATTTATGAGCTTTGGAGAAATCGCCTGGGTGGAGTCCACAGGCGATCAAGCGTGCCTCAATTAGGTCTGGCAGATGAAAGCTTGGGGGATCTAATGATCTCGATCAGCCGCGATTGGTGGGAGCACCTTGCTCCAAAGGTCATGCATCGCCGGTTGCGTGAGGTCGAAGGTCTTTTGCGTGAATGGTCCCGTTCCGACTACGGGTCGTTTTGGCTGCGGACCGCGATGCAAGAACACGGCGTTATCCGCGTCAAACCAGGGCAGTTTATACCCGTCGTGCACCTCATAGCGCTTGCGGACCGGCCGATATACATCGCGCCACAGCAACGTGTGAGGCTAGGTCATCGAATGGTCGGACCTGACCAGTTCAGGTCAGGGCATACGCTCGAAGCGGGCGAACTCGCACTGGGGCCCGAAATTCGCCTCGACGTCGTCCAAGATCGAGCCCTTCTTGCAGCAGCAGCTCGCCTCGATATGTCCCCGCACGTCTCTGGTGTGAAGGACCCGAGCCAGATTTTTTCGACACCCGCTCGCTTCCTCATCGCTCCAAAGGAATGGCCGAAGAAATCGTTCGTGCTTTATCAGCACATATTTGGTGAAGGCTCGTCCTATCCCAATGACGGCTTTTTCTATGTCGGGGTGACAACACGCGGCTGGCAGAAGCGTTGGTCTGAACATCGGCGAGCGATGGAGGCGGGAAGCCTGTTGCTGTTTCACCGAAAGCTGCGCGAGGAGCTGAGTCAAGGACGGGTGACTTACATCCATCATAAGGTCATGGGGATCACGGATGATCTCGAACAGCTTTACGCTACTGAAGAATGGCTCGTCGAAGGACACTGGTCCGACACGCGTCGACTCAACATGATCCCTGGCGGCAAATCGGGGCTTAGATATCTACGCGAGAACGGTATGCTTGCGGAGCGCGTGGCACCGATGCCTGACGATCGCGAACGACTGGTTCAAACGTGGCTGCGCGAACATCCTCGCAAAGGCCTTCCCGCTCCTTGGGTTTCTGAACGATGGAAGGACGACGCCTGGGCGGTGGCGCAGATCTGTGGGCGCGATGACCGCTTATCGGTCGAGCAGGTGCGCGCGATTCGCGAACTTGCCATCGATCACCCGACCGAGACGATCGCCGTACGCATTGGCGCACGGAGTAAGGAGCAAGTTCAGCGTGTCATAGACGGCGAAACGTACACGCGCGTGCTCTGAAAATGGGATTGTCGATTATGGTCGGGCATTAAGGTCGACCTGGATAGCTTTACCAAACCAGTCAGGCACCTCCGCTACTTGTGAACTGACGACATT
This sequence comes from Terripilifer ovatus, assembly GCA_029222685.1. Lineage (GTDB taxonomy): Bacteria > Pseudomonadota > Alphaproteobacteria > Rhizobiales > Beijerinckiaceae > Terripilifer > Terripilifer ovatus. Next base: position 69,722 of record JARHVB010000077.1, read on the forward strand.
CTCGGGCGCGTCCTGCCAGAACGCCACGATCGCCTCCGAAAACGCCTGAAATTGCTCGTTTGTCACTTCTAGATGCGTGTGATCTAGGAGATCCATTCGAGACAATAGCTTCGATGAACCACGAGATGGGCGATCGAGATAACGTCGGCGAGTTCATCTCTAAGCGCGGTCAGGTCGGCGATCTTGCCCTCGATTTCGCCCAAATGCTGCCGCGCGATCAGATCTACCCATCTCTATTGATCATCTCTCGATGCCGTCACATGGAAATCGGTCATTGTTCCCTCTTCGGCCTAACTTGCTTTTCGCCGATCCAACTGGGCTTCGACGTGACTTAGCCGCGCGATCGATAGGCTTAGCGATGACTTCTTTCCCGCAATTAAATACATTGAAATAACTATATAATTGGCAAATGTCATGTGGAGGTGCCGTTTAATTAATGCACACCGCCTGCTTCAGCGCGGAATGGCGCCGGACGTCGACAGGCGGATCAACAACCGATGGCGCGATCACAGGGCAGCCGCTGGTTTCAAGCTCCCCAAAGATCTCCATTGGACAACATGTTTTTGGTCTGGAAGGAACGCGCCTACCGGCTACAAATTGCGTCCGGCATGAGAGGATCGCATGACAAAAAGAGCAAAGCCGAAAAAGCCTGAGCGCCGGAAAACGCTTGCGACCGGTGGCGGAAACGCAACGGCCTCAGGCGTTAGTTTTCAGGCATCCGTAGCCGCTTACATTGCGGCGTACGGTTTGGCCAGGATGCCTCTCGACCCGCGCCTCTCTCTTGGCGCGGCAAAAGTAGAAGGCTTTCGCCTGGAAACTGAAGCTCCTGTAGACGACATCCTGATTTCAACGGACGCGGGCGGATGGGTATTCATCCAATGCAAGAACCGCCTGACGAACTCAGTGTCGCTCACTAGCGAAATCGGTAAGACATGCGACGAGTTCGCACGTCTTTGGGAGTTATGCTCCGCCGGAACGGGCGCGCTCGGTTGGGACCGCCCACTTAAAGCCGATTTGGACGCTTTAGTGATTGCGGTCGGTCCTGCCACTTCGGCGCCGATCAAGCTGCACCTGCCGCAGGCGCTCAACATATTGCGAGACGGATCGACGGCTACCCTCTCCAACGACCAGAAAGCTGCTCTGACCGGCGTCCGGAACCTTATGAAGAAAGCAATTGCGGCCCGCGGCGGGGTGCTGGCAAGCGTTTCGGCGGATACCATCCTCAAATTCATTCATGTGATAGAATTCGATTTTGGTGGCGGGCATCGTCACAGCGCCGAGGTCGCGCTCGCCGGTGAATTGACGGACCGATCCAAGGCGTCTGCGGCGTTGTCCACCTTGGCGAAAGAGTTCGATGACCGGATGTCGACCCGTAACGGCATCGCGCTCGCAAAACTTCGAGCTGTGCTGGCCAGAAGCGGGGTCCCTGTCGCCGCTCCGCCAGACTATCGCTCCGACGTGCTCGCCCTCAAGAACCGCAGCGAAAAAGTCGCCAGTTTGCTGCAGGACTTTGAACGAACGCAGGCGTTCGGTGTCGACGTTAATATTTCACGTGCCTGTACAACCGAATGTGTTTCGGCAGCCGAGGCAGGATCTCTGGTCGTCGTCGGCGATCCGGGTGCCGGAAAGAGCGCGGTGCTCAACGAAACCGCGCGTCGACTGGTCGCCTCGGGCAACGACGTTGTGCTTTTGGCGGTCGACCGGCTGCAGGTTGACTCAGCCGAGGGGCTCAAGTCGGAACTTGGGATCAGCCATCGCCTCGCAGATGTGCTGGCGAACTGGCCAGGGCCCAGTGTCGGCTATCTTGTGCTGGACGCGCTGGATGCCTGCCGCTTCGGCCGAAGCGAAGCCCTCTTTCGCGGTCTCATCAGAGAAGTACTCGAGCTCGATGAAGGGCGATGGCGGGCCATTGCATCCATCAGAACGTTCGATCTCGAGGTCGGACAGGAGTTTGGAAAGTTGTTCCGCGGCATTCCACCCTGCCCCGCCTTTTCAAACCCAAAATTCCAGACCGTCAGACATATTCGGGTACCGGAATGGTCGGACGAAGAGTTTGACCAAATACAGGCAAACCTGCCTAGTCTGCGTGAGGCGGTTAATAGCGGTGGTGCGAAGCTGGCTGAACTCTCCAGGGTGCCTTTCAACACCCGCTTACTGGCTGAATTGCTCACGGTAGGCGTCGCGGCGGAACAACTGAAAGATTTGGGATCTCAGGTTCAGCTTCTCGAAATGTACTGGAATGCGCGCGTCAAAACTCTTGGCGCTCCGGGGGAACAGTGCCTGAGCAACACCATCAATGCCATGATGGATCGCGGACGGATGGATGCGAAGAGGAATGCCGCCGGGATTAACACAGGAGACGCCCTCGACCAGTTGCTACGACAGGGGGTGCTTATTTCGGTTGGCAAGGATCAAGAAGTCGCGTTTCGCCACCATATCCTGTTCGACTACGTCGCAAGCAGGACAATCATTGATCTTGAAGACAAAAACGGCACCGAAGTGATTCTGAAGCGCACAGGTGCAAGCCTGCTGCTCGCGCCTGCGCTGTCCTTCGCGCTTCTACATTTATGGGAAATTTCTCATCCGAGCCGCGACCGATTTTGGCAGGTTGCTGTCGATCTTGCCGGGGCACCGCGGACGGATCCGGTAGTGCGCAACGTGGCAACCCGCGTTGCCTGCGAGGTTCCGGTGACTGCCGAAGATGCCGCCGGTTTCATTAGATTGATCGGAGGCGCGACCGTAGATGAAGCAGCACGTAAGGCATTCGCGCAAGTCGTAGGCTCCCTGGCGGTGCGGCTGGAAGATGATCCGGATGCTCCGCTGGCGCCATGGTGTTCGGTTGCAGAGGCTGTTGCACCTCTGGTCGCCACACTTGCGTGGCCTCTGCGAACTCTGGTCCACAATCTGATTGACCGCACTGAAAACGCCAGGTTCCGACGACAGATCGGTTCAGCTGCCAGGGCTGTGATGGACTACGCGTTCAATAGCAAAGACGGTGCGGCGCTTATGCCGCCCGCGATCGGATTCGTCGCAAAGACGTTCAGCAGTGAGCCAGACGCGTCGCGCAAACTGATATTGCGATTGCTCGAACAAGATCGGATGGATGCGCACGCGTCAGAGGACATGCACTGGCTTGCAAACGCGATCAAAGATTTCGAAGACGAGGATACGGAACTCGTTGTGCAAATTTATGATCTTGTTTTCTCGCGCAAGCTCAAAGAGAATGCGACGACACAGATCGGCAACAGCAAAATCCTGACCCTGACAAGCAATCAGGACCAGGACTTCAAAATGGCTCACTGGTCGCTGAAGACGAACTTTGGTCCATTCGCCAAGAAACATCCGCTGGCCGCGGTCAATGTGGCCATTGCAGTCGCGCGCGGTGCTGTCCTAACCAAAGGACAGTCGGGCCAGGCCAAAAACATTTCAACGATGACAGTGGATTGCCAGACCGGGCGGATTATAGACGATTACAGTTATATCTGGGCTGCCCGGCATCGTGCAGAACATCCATCGGATGCCGAGGAGATCATCGATATTTTCGTCGACCTGCTTGCCAGTGTACCGGACGAGCTAGCGGTTGCCATGGCCGACCGGCTGATCAACGAAAACACGCAAGGCTGGCTTTGGAACCGACTTCTAATGGCGGCGAACATGCGCGGCGGTGTTTTGGCGGACAAGCTCTGGCCATGGGCTGCGCAAATCGAGCTTTTGCGTTCAAGGAGTACGGCAAAAGAGGCAGTTGAACTTTTGGCTTCAGGCTATGGCAAACGTTCGTCGGATGAAAAACAAGCGGTTGAGGCTGCCGTATTGAAGGCAAATTTCACAGAATTCGAAGACCCCGAAGAGGCCGCGCTTCGTTTCCAGAGACGCATTTTCGGCACGATCGAACGCGGCGCGCTGGCGACGAGTGCTGCAATTGCGATTGTGGACGGCATGCCCACGGCCGCGCCGCAAGGCAGCTACCAAAGTCCCGATGATTTCAACCCTACGTTTTACGGAGAAGAAAATCACGGGTGGTTGCGCGAGCGGGGAGTCGATATCCAGGCCGAACCCGACAAATCGATCCTCGCTGCGATCGCGACATGCGACAATGTGGATTTTCAGGATATTGCCCAAGTTGGGGCGCCGCTGGCGGCCGCAGCGGCGCTATACGAACTGATTGTTCATAAATCATCTGATGCCCAGGCATTGGTAATACTACATGGCTGGCAGGTTTTTGGCAGAACCATCGATCGGATGGCGCACAGCGGAGCAAACCTCCAGAGCCTGTCAGACCCCCAACGCGCTCAGGTCGATGACTTACTGGAGTCGATGAATCGAAATCTCGCAAATCTTCCGGCCACGGATGAAGGAATGCTGGCTGAAGCGCGGGAGCACCGTATCAGCGCAGTAATGAACATCCTCAGAAAATCACCGGAAGGCGCCAAACGATTTGCTAACGATATACGCGCGGCCGCCAGGAGCGAGCAGCCGGATATTCGTGAAAAGGTCGCAGCTGGACTGGTGAACTTATGGAACGCTGACCAGGACCTGATGTGGGAACTGGCAGATGGCTTCGCAAAGCAAGAAACAGAACCGACAGTCTGCGGGAGGTTGGCCAGCTTTCTGATCTGCGTGTCCAACCATGCGCCGGATCGCGTCGATACTTTGACGCAATCGCTCGTGCAAAGGGAAAATGTCAAAAAGACCGAAGGTCGTGACGTTTTTCGTCAGGATTTGGGCACCTTGATCTTTCATCTTTGGGTTTGTCACGGTCGCATTTCCGCTCGGAAGACATTGGACTTGTGGTTACAGGAACGGATCGATCACGAAACTGAATTGCGCCAGGGAGCGTTTTCCATAAGAACGCGGCTCGTCATCGGGTACAACAGCACGAGCGGAGAACACAGCGCTAAACGGAGTCGAGCCCAATCACTCGCCTTCGAGATTGTCGACCTTACAGCGGGTTCCGTTCAGCTTTACTACGCTCTCGATAAGGCCGAACAGACCGAGAAGCGACGCGACCTCGCATCAAGTGACATCGCCCTGCTGGATCAAATGTCTGACCAATTCTTCTTTGCCGTTGGCATTCCACAAACTAACCAGGGTCATGAGTCCGCAGTATTGAAAACTCCGGAACAGAAAATGCAGTACCTGCTCGATAATGAAAAGACGTTTCGAAGAATCGGGGATGCGGGATATCCCAAGACAATTTACGATCTATTTCAATTGCTGGACTTTCTTATGCCTGGTAACTCTGCGATCGCCTTCGACCTGGTCTGCCACGCGTTGTTAAACGCGGGTAAATTGCACGGCTATCAATCGGAGCAGTTGGGCAGCGATCAGTTTGTAAAGATGATCGGCAAAACGATCGCTGATTATCGCGATCTCTTCGCTGACACAGAAATTCGTTTGATGCTCGTCGCTGTGCTGGAATTTTTCGTCGATGCCGGATGGCCAGCGGCCCGTCGCTTGCTTTACCATCTTCCCGAGGCGCTACGCTAGATTTAACCCAAAGAATGTCCAACCAGCGAAGCTTGTGTATAGCTGATGGGCACTTCCTCGGCTTCATGTAAGTCTTGGATCAGGTTCGCCTGTAAGGTATCTCGCCTTCCTCCGGCGACACCCTGCGCCAGATGCGTTCATCGGCCAGCCGGTCGCAGCAGCGGCCACTGAGCGGCGTTCCAAGCAGCAAATGCAAACCTATCGTCGCCGGCGTAAGACAGGGCGGATCAGGAGGGCGCGCCGGCGCGTATCAGGGCCGCTTTCACTGAACTCACCACGCCCGGTAGCGCCCCCGCCCCGTGGTTTCACGCAGCCCGAGGTCCTCGACCAAATGCAAGGCCGCCCGACTGCTGACATCGAGCTCCGCCGCGATCATGCTAGCCGAAACAATCGGCCGCCGCATGATTAACTCGATGAGGTCGGGTAGCGGCGACGAGCATCGGCGGCAATGCTGTAGTCTTCTCGATACGGTCGCGCCAGACATCTAGTCCGTCGTCGTGGCCCTCCGTCGCGCGGCGGCCTCTGTCGGATCTCGCCGGCAACCGCCGATCGGGTATTGGCGAGCGCATTGTCGATGGCGGCAAAGGCATCGTCGAGGGAGGTGTCGTCTTCCGGCTCGGCGTGTCGACCGAAGACCGAGGTAGGACTCCCCTGCCCTCACGGTCTTCATCGAAACCAACCGCTTCAAGCCTGATGAGTTTCAGCACAATGACTCCCAGACGGTTAGTCTGCCGGTGGCATCGGCCGATACCACCAAACTTACCCGGGCACCACTCAAAGGTCTCGATGCGATCTTCCGGACAGGACCACGTTATAAGAAAGCCGGGTTATCCTCCTGAACCTGGCGCCGGCAAGCCGGGTCCAGCACGACCTGTTCGGTTCGGCAGACGATATCCTCTCCCAGGCGCGCATGGCGATCGATGCCCTCAACCGGAAATACGGCTATGGCACGGTGAGTCTGGCCAGCGCCGGCGTCTAGACGGGCTGGGGCATGCGCCGCGATCAGATGTCGGCGTCCTATACAACCAACTGGAACGAACTTCTGGCCATTTAGCAAAGAGCACTGTTACGCATCAATGCCGCCTACTAGGCAAAGATCTGGACGTAGAACGCCTCGTCGGGATCTTCTGACCGGTGACAGTGGACGCCGAACAATGCTGCTCCTTTGATAAGACTTGCCGTGAGGACGTCAAACTCGTCTAAGCTTTTCCATCCGGCAGAGGTTTCAAACAAATGACGATTGTGCTGGTGTAAGGTTGTGAACCATTCCGTCAGGCCCATGGCCTCTAATTTCGCTTCAAGCTCGCCTTCGACAACGGTTGGGGGCTCTTCCAGCCCATCCGCGTGGCCGAGCAGATACCCCGAATACTTCATGATGCTGCTCAGACTATCCAAAACGGTGTTGGCAGCCTGTTCATAGGCCCCTGTTTCACGAAACGAGTTCAAACCCGTCTTAATTGCTTCGTCGCCCTGCTCCAGGACGGAGATCAGCGTGTCTCGGTATCCATCGAAAAGGCCAGCATCGATGCCGGCGCTCATGCGACATGCGAAGTATTCGTCCCATGTCGGATTCGCCCGCGGCCAGAAATAGTTCATGAACGGGGTTGCATGGGGTTTGAGGAGCACGTCGGGAAAGGCTTCGTCGAAAATCCCAAACTCTGCGACGTGCGCGAGCTCATGCACGATGATATAGAGCGCATAGCGCTTGGCGATTTCATCATCACCGGCGAGAGCCTCTGCAATCCAAGATGCAAATACTACGTGCTTCTTCGGTAGGCCGTCGCGGGCAACCGTGACCGCCATACCGACGCCCAAGCCAAATGCTTCGACGGTTGGCGTGGGCGGGGCAGAGGCCTCAAATCCCCGATTAAGCTCCAGCAGTGCGCCGGCGTAGTCTGCAGCGAAGGTAAACCCGTCCAGCCGGTCCAGCGGAATAATCCGCTTCATCGAACCTACGATCCCGCTCACTACCCCCGCTATTTTCTCAGCCGACTGCTGATCGCCAAAGCCTCGAAATTGGATGGGGAAGTTGCTGGGTTCGTCCTGTCGTACCGGCACATCGTCCATCGTCGGGTCCGTTGGTTTCTCGTCCATCTTCCTATCGTGCGCTGAGTCGCAGACGCGCGCCAGGGACATGATGCGCGTATCTGCCGAATGTGGCGCGGCGGAGTTGCGGGTGCGAGCCCTAGCTTTGACAATGCGTGAACTATGTACAGGGCCGTTGCTTGGGGGCACGTCCCTTTCAGTCTAACGACAACTTCCGTTTGGCTCGCACCCCCAACGCCCCCCGGCGTCACGCGGGCAGCAAGGATAACCGGTATGGTGCCGTCAGAGATATTTATTGACGCTGCCTTGTGGCGCGGCGACACATTGGAAGAACGATTGGCCACCCACTTTGCCGACCTGGGGACCGTCGAGACGTTCAAACGGTATATGGCCGGCCAGCACGACCGCGACTCCACAGCGAAACTCAACAAAAGCTCTCGCCGCATCTATGATCGCAGCGGCGGCTACATGCTGGCCGCGGAAGGGACATGGCGAGGTGAAGACCGCCGTTGGCTGTTTCCGATGATGTCCTGGTTCACGGCACCGGACACCGGGAAGCGCTACTTCGTGTTCGAAGCCCGAGTTAAGCGCATCGGCCTCGATATGGCATCGCGGTGCTTGATGAGATACCAGCGCCTGCTTGGCGTCGAGAACAAGAAACTCGCCGACTAGGCGGGTTTCTTTATCGAAAAATCCGGTCGGCTATTTGTGACCGGTGGCAATCAAGGCGCGCACCTGGGGACTGTTCATGGTCTCCGCCAGACGCTGAATCTGTGGCGAGGCCGCTGCGCGGGCCATCTTCGCATTCTCCATCATTCGCTTTGTTTCGGGACTGGCCGCAAACCTGATCAATTGCTGCCCGGTCGGAGAGTCAGCCCAGCGTCGAGCGTTGTCGATCGCCCTTTTGATTTCCGGCTTATCAAGCCATGCTCGCGCAGCCTTTGCAGATTCATCCAAAGCCCGGCGGAAACTGACGAACGTCTGTAGCGCCCGTTCACGGAGAACAATGCCCTCGTTGGAACGAAGAAGCTCAGGGCCCTCCGCCTTCCATTTGCGGCGAAGCCGCTTGACTGCAGCCTCGTCCACCACGTCTACGGCCCGCAACGCAGTCGCGAATTTCATGGGCCGCCTCGCGATGACCAAGGCGACCTTCTCGAGCACCTTTGTATCGGCTTCGTTAAGAATGCTGGAACCTGGCGGGCGACCCCGCTGATGCGTGTTTTTCATGCGCGACTCCTTTGGCCAATCAACGAGAAGGTGGGTTGAGTCGGCCGGCAATGCTAGGGATTTAAATATCCCCTCGACGTGATGAAAAGGACATAAATTCCACGGTTGCGACGGAACCGTCCATTAATCAACTCGACCCGCGCTGCCGGGCTAAGGCATGTCCTAAAGCACCCCCCAAGCGCGGTAGCGCCCCCTGCCCGTGGTCTCGCGCAGGCCGAGATCGGCCACCAGATCCAATGCCGCCCGGGTGCTGACGTTGAGCTCGGCAGCGACCATGCCGGCAGAAACAATTGGCCGGCGCATGACCAGGTCGATGAGGTCAGGCAGCCGTGATGAGGAGCGGCGACCTTTCATCTTGCGCAACAGCCCGGCGCGAGCGGTGAGCCAGCGGCTGTGATCGGCGAGCCCCTGGTCGGCGGCAGCGGCGAGCGCATGGAGATAGAAAATCACGCGGTCGCTTTGTCCCGCCATCGAGTTTGGCCGCCGCGGCGCGGCGCGGACCCCGACGCTGAGACAGGCGAGATGGGTTGTGGTCTTGGCACGCTGGCGCAGCATGGCGGCGGTGATGAGGCGGCCGAGCCAGGGGCGATGCTGGAGGGGCTGGCGAGTGTCCCAATCGTCGAGCGCGATCGCCGCGGCGAGTGTTGGCGGCAGCGGCCTGGTGTGTTCGAGCTGGCCGCGCCACAGATCGAGGTCGTCCTCGTCGTTGCGGTCGGGGTCGTACAAAAAGGGATCGCGCCGCGGCCGGGGCAAAAATTCGCCGGCGAGCGCCGAGCGGGTGTTGGCGAGCGCACTGTCGAGCGCGGCGAAGGCGTCTTCCAAAGTGTCGTCGAGCGCCGGCTCGGCCCGCCGGGCGAGATTGGCTGAGCGATCGGTCGCGGCCCCTGCAACGTCAGTGTCGTCGCAAAAATCCCCCTCCCCTGCCCCGCTGCGCAGCTGATTGAGATTTTCACGCGACAGCGTCCAGCCGCTTGCGTTGTCGGCAATCTGGCGGCGGGTGACGAGATAGGTTTTGGCCCGGACGAGCTCATGGGTCGGGGTTCGCACCGCCATTTCGGCATCGGCAAGGACGAGGTCCTCGAGGTGGACGAGTTCGCCCTCGAGGGCCAGGCTGGCGATCGCATCCTGGTAATGAGTGCGGGTGATCCAGCCGTCTTTGATTGGACTGGATTTCAGGGTCTCGTCGAGACGGGCAAGGCGGTCTTCGGCTTTGGCCAGCGGTGCCAATAATTGTGGCGAAGCAAGTCCATTCCATTGTGAAGCGTTGTCTTGCAACTGTCAGTGCTCCAAGTTTCGTGAATCGGGGAACTGATGAAAATCGAGTCTTGTCAACAGTTTGAATCGACGCTCCGTGTTCCATGTCTGCGAATTGATCCCAAA
>JARHVB010000078.1 GCA_029222685.1 Terripilifer ovatus
GCCGCCTCCATACCCGCCGCCAACGATTTGCAAACACGTTGATCAACAGACTGCAATCCCCACGCCAAACCTTTGCAAATGGGATGCGAACGCCGCTTACGTTGAGGTGGCCGTTGACGATTTTGGTCAGGACGTCGGTGAGGTACGCGAGCGGATTGATGCCGCTGAGTTTTGATGTCTCGATCAGCGAGGCGATGAGGGCCCAATGTTCACCGCCGGCATCTGATCCAGCGAACAGAGCGTTCTTGCGGTTGAGCGCAATGGGCTTGATGAGGCGCTCGACCGTGTTCGAGTCGATCTCGATGCGCCCGTCGTCGATGAAGCGCGTCAGGCCTTCCCAGCGCGAGAGCGCGTAACGGATGGCCTCCGCCAGTTTGGTCTTCTGGCTGAGTAAGGAGAGTTTTTCCCGGAGCCATGGCTGCAAGGCGTCGATGATCGGTTTGCTCTGTTCCTGGCGGACGGTGCATCGCTGGTCGGGCGTCTGACCACGGATATTATCTTCGATGGCGTAAAGCCCGGCAATGCGTTGAAGCGCTTCGCTGGCGATCGGCGCCGGGCCGGCTGCGGCAAGTTCATAGAAGCGGCGGCGAACATGCGCCCAGCAGAAGGCCAGTTGAACGCGGTTCCCTCCAGCGATCTGGCGATAGCCGGCGTAGCCGTCCACCTGCAGCACCCCGACGAAGCCGGCAAGATGGGCCACTGGCCGCTCGCCCTTGCGATCAGGCGCATAGACATATGCTACCGCCGGCGGGTCCGTTCCGCCCCAGGGCCGGTCGTCGCGCACGTAGGTCCAGAGCTGACCAGTCTTTGTGCGACCGCGCCCGGGATCGAGCACCGGCGCTGTCGTCTCGTCGGCGAAGACTTTCGGCGAGGAGCGGATATG
>JARHVB010000079.1:0-39454 GCA_029222685.1 Terripilifer ovatus
GTTCGCCATCGATATACCCCCGGGCTTTGGCCGTGACCTTCTTCAGGGCCGTCAACCGCAGATTAGCTTCTGGCTCGACGGCGGCAATGCGTTTCCGGCAGACAGGGACGTCGGCCGAAGCGGGCGATGACGGTGAGGTCGGGCGCGGAAACAGGGTCAACGGGTTGATTACGCCGTGTCGACCGATGAGCCTCGAAGCTGCTGCGGGTAAGAACCCAGTGACCCATGTGGGCAAGATCTACAATATCGTCGCGCGCGAACTCGCCGAGTCGCTGGTTGCGACTGTACCGGAGATCGCCGCCGCGCAATGCCTGATGGTGAGCCGCATCGGTGCGCCCGTGATCCGTCCAGCCCTCGTGCAAATCAAACTTGCAATGCGGGACGGCATCCCAGTGGATAAGGTCACGCGATGCGTTGAAGATATTATAGCCGAGCGGCTTTCGCGCGTTCCGAAACTGATCGACGATTTCGTTACGGGTACGATCGCTGTCTTTTGATGAGGAGGCCAACACCAAACAATTATCCGCCACACTTACATTCGGATCGTCTGAATGTGCTCATGGACTGGCCGCGGTGACACGCGGGCGTGAACGCGGATCATCGAAACGAACGAGGCCTGCCCGCAGGTTCGCTGCGGGTGTTCTCGACACGCCCCGATCTTCGCCAGGGCAAAACGGCTGACATGGGAGCCTTCGCCGGTCGTGAGACTCATTTTTGGAGCTTCGTCACCGTGATCTGGCCGTTCACGCGCTCCATTTGGAACTTTACTTTATCCCCGGCCTTCAGCCCCTTGAGTAGCGACCGGTCCTTCACTGGATAGACCATGGGCTGGCATGGCCCGTATGGGTTCCATTCTCAGCGTATTTCCTGGAGTCCGAGCAGCGCAAGCCATTTTACCTCATGCTCGCTATCCTGGGCGGCATGCTCGGTGCCACGCAATACTTCCCTTATTTCGCACATGACGGCTGGCTGACGACGCGGTTCATGCCGCATGTCATCGTCTACGAGGGCAAGGAATTGTTCGACTATATCATCGGTCGCCACATAACCTATACGATCTACGTCAGCGTTGTGATCGGATCACTCCTTTTATCATGCAATGCGAACATCTAGATTTTCGGACTGCTGGTTGCTGCAGTGTTGATTGTCACTTATTTCTTCTTTTCGTACGCCTACATTTCCGTGTTCTGTTTCAGCGGCGCTCTGATGTCTCTTTATCTAGTGTGGATGATATTCGGGGGTGGTTGGCGCCCGCGAGTAGCGAGGGCTCACGCCGCAAGATGGCAGGCCTAACCGTTAAAGCTGCGGGTAGCTATCTGCGCGCACGTCGGCTGGATGAAAAATCACAGCTGGCGTCTTGGACCACGATCGGCTTCGAGACGACGTTGGCCCATTGCGGTAGACATCACCGCGCGGCGAAGACGCCGGCTCGCTGGATCTTCATGAATGCTGGCGACAAGAGCCGGTCCGTCAAGCCCTTGGTAAACTGGAAAACAAAGTCACAAGCTCGTCGACTGGACAGCTACAAGCGCCGAGGCGAACGTCGATGCCGGCGGCGTGTAATCTTCGCTTTTGGGGCTTATCAATGAACCCGCAGATGATCCGTCTGGGCCTCAACTCCAGAATGAGGTCGCACATCGATTCCGCGTCCGAGCGTTTCCGCGGATGAAATTCCTTCGAACCATTGGCAGTATCGATTATCAAGACATGATCACATTTACCGAAAAATGGACTCAGCAGCGATGTGGACCCGGAGTTCATGACCAATACAGCAATCCGCGATGTCGCGGCCGATCGGCTGGATGATGCCACGAGTTTCCATCGCGTTTTCAACATTTGCGAAGAATAGGTGAAACCAAGGAGCTTCGATTTTAACCCTGATCAAACATCGCGTCTCTCACCCTTTTTGTCGCGGTTTCCGGATCGCAGGAATTGATGCAGTTCAAGCCGGGCGCGGTGATGAACTATAGCGCGCAGGCCCTCACCGACGCGATCATCGGCATCATTCCGCATGAGAGTCTCGGATGCCTTTCATGGGACAATCCTGAGATCGGAATGCAACTTGCGAGCGTGATCTTACAAGATCGTAATTTTGCCTACGACCATTTGTCCAGTATGGGTCGACGTTCGGCACGAGGGCGAGTGGCATACTCGCTCCTCGAGCTGTTCGTTTCGATCCCGGCTTCGCCGGCCCGGACATCGAGGTGAAGAAATGCATCTACCGTTGACCCCAGGAGGACATTGGCGATGCGACGAGCCTCACTAACGTTCACATCAATCGAATGCTCCGAGACCTACGAAGGAAAGAATTGCCGAATTCCACTATCGACGCCTCCGAATCCTCAATCCGGATAGACTCGTTGATGTCGCCGGAATCGACCCTCACGTTGCGCTGTCGTGGATCAACAATGATTCGTCGAATGAGGTAGGTGCGCCGTACTCGCGGGAGCGCTAACTCAGCCATATCCTGCTCGCTAGCGCATGCTTATGAACGATGACTGGGTAATCAGCGCGGGCGAGGACGATGGCGCAGGCGAGTCCCGCCGGACCGGCACCGATGATGCTGACGACGGATTTATTTCGATCAGTGTGTCGGACTCTTTCGCGTCCGCTCCCCACCGTTCCGACCTATCCAAAGTCACGGCCGGCGATGATCGTACTTGAAGTCCAGCACCACGGGCTGTGAGCTGGAACGCTGAACCGTCACCCTGATCGTGTAGAGATCGGCAGTTAGGTTGAAGAAGGCACCGTAGGTGATCGTATCGGCGATTTTCATCGGCTCGAGCGTCTTTTGGGGACCTGAGAGTCCGAGCCCGGAGACCTTGGCGGTCACCGTCGCGTCCTCAATCCGCGCGTTGGTAGTGGAATCGTAGACCGCAATAACAATATGATGTTCGTGGCTGCCCCTCGGCGATCCGCCATGCATCGACCGGTCGGCGGAATGGGGTCCAGGTCCCTTGACGAGTTCGGCCGGAACGACACCGAGATAGACGGTTAGGCCGGCAGCCGACTTGGTCTCGCCGCCCGAGGCCGCCCTCGCGGGGCCATAAGCCACGACCGCCGTGGCAAGCAGCACAACGACAATACCGAGATATCTGCTGAATGCTGATGACCAGCAGCAAGCGATTTGCTTCAATCGTTTCATCATCTCACACACCTTCAAAAGCTAATGCGATCCCCTGGCCCCTACCGATGCACAAGGTGACTATGCCGCGGCGGATGTGGTCGCGGCGCATGGAATGCAACAAGCGGGTTACCAAGGATCCCACTGGTCGCACTGATCAGCTGGCCGTGGGCGATCGCCCCGCCCTCGACGTTGACGATGTTCTCCGACTGCCCGAGTTCCCGGATCAGCACGATTACGATGGGCGGCGAAGCCTTCGGAGACTTCGATCCGTTCGAGTTCACCAATGCGCCATCCTGCGCGCTCGAGGGCTTGCCGCGCTGCCGGCACAGGCCCCAGTCCGAACATCCCTGGTTCAACAGCACCCAAACCGTAGGACACGGGCCTCGCCAACGGCTGCAAATTGCGCTTCTCGACCCATTTGGCATCGGCAACGATCACCGCTGCGGCGGCACTATTCAGTTCGGGCGCGTTGCCGGCCGTAATGGTGCCGTCCCTGCGGAAGGCAGGCTTCAACTTGGCCAACGATTGCATCGTCGTATCCGGACGGTTGTGCTCGTCCTTCTTGAACCCTATCGCCCCGCCGGGAACTTGGATAGGAATGATCGCAGCAGAAGCAATCGCCTGGGTGCTGGAGCCGCAGACTCTGTTGACTGTCAGCGCCGGGACTTTTATCGGGATTCCGGCACCTACCATCGCTTGGCGCGCTGGGTTCATCTTGGCGCCGGCCTGCACGACTTGTCCCATGACGATCGTATCGATATCCGCTCCTTTCAGGGCCGCACGTTCCATTGCCCGTATGACCTCGGCGCCCATTTTCGAAGGCGACATCGCCTTGAGCGATCCGCCACAGGTGTCTGTGGCAGATCGCACCGGCGGGCAGAGGACAACATTCGATTGAGCCATGCAGCGTTTCTCATTTTCACGCATTCGAAATGGCCATGCCACCGCATTCATACCGGACCGCATGTCGTTCTTTCCGTCCCTCGATGCGGCTCGTCCCAAGCCGTCTGAGATCGCTTGTCAAAGTGCCGGCAGTTCGACCTCGGTCGGCCTAGGCCGCGTGTTGCGTATGCGACTCAATCGAGGGAGAAAAGCAGGCACGCGGGCAGCATAATCGGCGTACGCCTTGCCGAAGGTGGAAGACACCTCACGTTCCTCTAGCCGCGCCAACCGTGCGTACATAAACACCAACACAGGAAACATCGCGACCGTTAGAATCGTTGGCCACTGCAATAGAAAACCGAACATGATCAGCACGAAGCCGACATATTGCGGGTGGCGCGCGTAGCTGTAGGGACCCGTCGTCGCCAATTCGCGCTGCTTCTGCGCTTCGTAGAGCACCTTCCACGCCGCGGAAATCAGGATGAACCCACCACCGATGAACACGAAGCTGAGGATGTGGAATGGCCCAAAGTGCGGATTTGCTTTCCAACCAAACAACTCTTCGAGCAGGTGACCGGCGTCGTGGGAAAACCAGTCAATATTGGGGTAGCGGCTCTGCAGCCAGCCGGACAAGAAATAAATCGTAAGCGGGAAGCCGTACATCTCGGTGAACAGCGCAACCAGGAACGCGCTGAATGCCCCGAATGACCGCCAGTCGCGGCCCGTTTGCGGCTTGAAGAAGGTGTAAGCAAAGAAGATAAAGATGACCGAATTGATGATCACCAAGCCCCACAGGCCATAGGCGGGCGTTTGGTCACTCATGTGCCGCTCCTTTCCGACTCGCGCCGTGGCGACGATCCTGACTCATCGCCACCATGCCCGCTGTGTCCGCTGTGTCCGCCGTGCATGAACACATGCAGGAGCGGACAGGCAAGCAACAGCAAGAACAGGCCTGCTCCCAAGACGTGGGCACGATGCTCTGTGAACAGCAGGTATCCGGCGATCGCCAGCAAGACCAAAAGGGCGATGCCCGCTCGCGACGTTAGGAAGTTTCCTTCCGGCCTTGACTGCCGGTCGGCGTGGTCATGATGCGACATACAACCCTCTCCTCATATGATCAGGCGTCCGCGACATATGATCGGGCGCCTTTCATTCGCTCGGGAGCGATCGTGCCGGGGCACCCGCCACAAGGCACTCGCCATCGAACCCGCCGTAACAATGCGAAAGGACTTCATTGGTAATTTCCTCATATCTGTCGCCAGACCAATAGCCTGATGCGCTTCCGAAGTATTTGATCTCGATTAAGCACCAGACATTCATTCAGGCGAGCTAGTTGCGGTATCGATTGAAGTTAAAAGACTGTCGCAGCCCCGGTCCCCATCTGGCATGTCGCACGCACGTCACCTTTCCATCCGAGAGCTGGTCAGGCGGGTGACACTAGGTAGGTGAGAAACCTCACGAGCGGCAGCCTCGCCGCGGGCAAGGATGTATCGTGTGGTAAGCGGAGTTCACGAGCTTGACACCCCGGACCAAAGCAGCATTAGGCGGAATGGTGTGCCGAGTGCTCGGCCGGCGCACTGACATCTTCATGGACGTCGAGCCGAGACGGTTTTGCGACCGTAAGGATGATCTTAGCGCGCTCTACCTCCTCGGGGGAGCCGTCGACCATTACCAGGAAGCTGTCCGTTCTAACCGCGGTTTCATAATCGATGACCGTGTTCTTAGGGATTCCAATGCTGAAGAGCGCAGCACCAAGGGCGCTCATGCCCCCACCGAGCGCGGCGCCCTCGACGGCGCCCAGAACGATGGCACCGAGATGACCGAGCACGACAATCGGCCCAATAACGGGAACAGTCATGAACAAGCTGCCGACGAACAATCCCCAAAGACTGCCCCAGAAGGCGCCGTATTTTCCCCAGAACTTGATGCGGTCACCGGCATTGTAGAAGCCGACGGCCTTCTCTTCAGTGTGGCACCCCTTGCCGACAATATTGACCTTGGTAATTTCGATGCCGGCGTCGGCCAGCTTCTTGACGGCATCTTCCGCTTGGCGATGGTGGTCGAATACGGCAACGACGGCGCTGTGTGAGTTCATGTTTGGTTCCTTTCCAGGATGTTAGTAGTGGCAGCGTTCAATCCTTCTAATCGCCCGGCGGGCGAAGAGGCTACATTTGGACTTCGGCAATCTGCGTTGGTCGTCACTTTCCTCTAATATGCGGCAGGTATGGCGCGCGAGATGTTCAACGCTCGCGTGCTTTCGGAGATGAGCATGGCGGTTGCGTCCTCGATGCGGCGCTCGAGCTCGGTCATGACGCGTCGCCGATCGAGTCCCGGCTCGATTGACGGAAGAAATTCGACGAGGATTCTGCCAGACCGTTTCAGGAACGATCGACGGCCCCAGAATAGACCAGAATTGAGCGCCACCGGCACGATTGGCAGACCAAGCTGCATGTAAAGCGCTGCGACCCCGGGCTGATAGGGTTGGCGAGCTCCCGCCGGCGTACGCGTTCCCTCTGGAAAGATCGCGATCGGACGACCTTCGGCGACCGCCGAGCGCGCCGCAGCGACCATCGACCTCAACGCTTTTGGCCCTGCATCACGGTCGATGATGATCGCCTGGCCTCTTTTCATGTACCAGCCGAACACCGGGATTCTGGCGAGGCTCTGCTTCATCACGATCGCCGGGTTTTTAAATAAGACCCAGAGCGCAATGGTCTCCCACGCTGACTGGTGCTTGAGGGCGACGATCACCGCACCTTCAGGGAGGTTCTCTCTGCCACGCACCTCATAAGAGAGCCCAACGATCAGCCGCAGCAATAACAGGGATACGATGGCCCATACCTTAGAAACCGAGGCGGCCGCACGCTGCGAGACGAACAACGCTGGCAGCGCAAGGAGGGAAAGAAGCGCTGTCCATAGATAGAATGTGAAATCGAAGAGGACGGACCGAAGAAGAGTCACTTTACATGGCCTCCGCTGCGCTCCAGATATCGTTGATTTGGAAAGCCGGTCGCAGCCACTTCGACGGAGCGCGAATGCTCCCAGTCAACGATGTAGTCTCGGGTTAGAGGAACCGCATCGATGCGCTTGCTCAATTGGATCTGGAAATTCAACAAGCCGCCGTGGCGGAATGCCGCCTCGCAGCCCGCTAGATAGAACTCCCACATGCGGCAGAACCGTTCATCATAGACCTCGGCGACGCGCTGCCGATTCATATTAAAGCGTTGCCGCCACGCCTTCAGCGTTTCCGCGTAATGCAGGCGCAGCACCTCGATATCCGTCACATAAAGGCCCGCTCGCTCGATGGCAGGCAGGATCTCGGACAGCGCCGGAACATATCCGCCTGGGAAGATGTATTTGTTGATCCAACCGTTGGCGGCGCCTGGACCATCGGCACGACCAATCGTATGGATCAAGGCGATGCCATCCTCGTCGAGGAGGTCGCGGATCTTTTCGAAATATTCAGGGTAATGGCCAACCCCCACGTGCTCGAACATCCCGACCGACACGATGCGGTCGTAGCGGCCGTGTTCTTGCCGATAGTCCTTCAGCAAGAACCTCACATTGTCCGCCACTCCCATGTCATGGCTGCGGCGCTGTGCATACGCATTTTGCTCGGTCGATAACGTCAGGCCCGTCACGTCGACATCGGCAGTCTGCGTGAGATAGAGACCTAGCCCGCCCCACCCTGACCCAATGTCGAGGATCCGTTGGCCTGGCTGCAGCAACAGCTTCGCGGCGAGGTGACGTTTTTTCTGCTCCTGCGCGCGTTCCAGGGTCTCGTCGGCAGAAGCAAAATATGCGCAGGAATACTGGCGGTCAGCATCGAGGAACAGGTCGTAGAGCGTGTCCGAGAGATCGTAATGGTGCGCGACGTTTGCTCTTGCGACGGGGATCGGATTATGCTGAGCAATACGGCGGACGAGGCGCTTGAGCGTGGCGCGAACACGCCTCAAGCCGTGTCCGCTGCTCCAGCCGAGATTGACGAAGCAAAGGTCCAGGAAATCATAGATATCGCCATTTTCAACCGTGAGCGCGCCATCCATGTAGGCCTCCCCGAGAGCGAGGTCGGGGTTGAAGACGAGCCGTGGGATAACAGAGGGATCGACGATGCGGATGGTCACGGACGGGGCGCCATGGCCAACAAAAGAGCTGCGACCGTCCGGCCCGATGACCGTCAACGCACCTTTGCGAATGATCTGCCGGAGCAAGCCCAGCAGCAGAAACATACCCCCGCTCGTTCCGATCGTCTTGACCGAGCGGCTCGGTCTCGTTCGACTGCCACCACTCTCAACGGATCCCAGCCGTTCAGAGACAGCAACGAACGACGAACGTTTGGATTGAATACCCATCATTGGCTCCGCACAGACGAGAACAACTGAATTGCCAGTTAACGACGTCGGCTAGCGGCATTCTTTGATGGGGATTAAATACCCGCACCCGATTGGGACGATTGCCGCCGGCTTAATGTGGTGCCGCAGCCCAAGACAGGCTCGAAGAGAAGCCGCCAGCTAGGCCCGGGGCGCTCGCGGACGACCTCGGCGAGGCGGTCGCTTCAACCGATGCGAATTTTGCTGTCGGACAAGAATGCATATGGCGGCAGGTAAAGATTAGCCGGCGCCGGTCCCCCGACGTACGTGGCCGGACGTATCGTAAACCGAGCCGTAGCATGAACCAGCCGTCGTATTGGCCCCGATGACCGAGAGGATACAGCCGAGGTGGGTGCAAATGCCGATCACGCCGCTCAATAGATTCGCCATCCCAAATCTCGACATTGGCGAGATGACCATGGTCTTCAAGGCTGGCGACCCTGCCATGCTTAAGACCGTCAAGGCCGGTGACAAAGTTCGGTTCACCGCCGACCGCGTCAATGGACAGTTGACGGTGACGAAAATCGAAAAAACAAAATGACACCGGAGGCAACCGCCTTTCTGCGAGTCTCGCCACACGCCAACCTCATCGGTTGGCGTGTGGCGTGGGTTGATGTCAGCGAGATCGAGACCCTCGCTCCCGGTCTCTACGAGACGAAGATCGACAATCCGATCGGCAATCCCGACTGCCACAAGCCGGAATACTCGGTCCGCTTCGAAGAGCGGCACGTCGAAGATCTGCGGTTCGAGACGCCGCGGGCGGCATTCGAGCAGGTTCGCAATTTGTCGGAGGTAAACGAGCAATTTTACAATACGATGATCAGCCCGTTCGTGCGCATGGCTCCTCCAATCCCTGGACGGCGGCCGCGCTCGAGTGGTTGCACCCTATGCGCACGAGCCGCTACCTGCTTTCGGAATCCTTCAGTCCGTGGATGCACGGCGTCGCCGCGCTCGCGCGTCTGATTGAGCCACGCCGCCAGCCACTGCCGGAGGGCGATGCCGATCTTTGTCGCGAACGGGAAGCGATCGAGCGGGCCTCCGAATCGATCGAAGACGGGCGCAAGCAGCGCGACGCGGCGGAGGAGCAGATATTCCGAATGCTTTTACGATGGTCCCACGTCCGCAGGGCCGGAAGCGCTACCAGCCGCCGAGGTGCATCGTAATGGTCGGTGACAAGGCGCTTTCAGCGTCAGAGCCCTTGCCGCAAGACAATCGATTTCCAGGCATCAGGCATCATGTGGACATGATGTCGTTCGCGTTGCGTCAACTGCTCGAACCCATCACGGCTGGCGGTCCCGGCCACTCGAAATGCGGCAACATCGCGAAAGCCGCGTAGCCTAGCGCTACGGCCACGGCCGTGGCCCCGGCCAGCGGCAGCCAGAAGCGAACCGGTCCGGCGACGGCGGCGACCGACAACCGGCCTAGGGCGTTCGTCGTAAGCGCGATAAGCACTGCATGCCCGACTGCCTCTACGGTCGCCGGTTGCCCGAGGAGCCGCAGCGCGCTGAGCACCGCCACATCGACATCGAACGTACCCGTTATGGCGGAAGTCGCCACCATCCCGCTGCTGCTTCCTACCGAGAACGCGGCGCTCACCGTGGAGACGACTGCGAAAAGCACCGCGAACAGGGCCAGCGGACCCAGTTCGAAGGGGTTACGCGGCAGTTGCGTGCCTTCGCCCGAGATGGCATGGCGCGACAGGAAGAGAATGCCACAGAGCGTAAAGCCTCCGATCGCCGCCAGAATGGCCAGGCCTGCAACGCCCAGTACGGACGGCGCGACGATTGCGACAATTGCGGTGACCCGAATCGTGGATACGGTCGCAGCTAGAGTAGCCGCCCCCGCCAGAGGCCATGGATTTGCGCCGGTCTTAGCGCTGCGCGCCAGCGCCACCGTCACTGCGGTGGACGAGATGACCGCTCCCGCGAGACCGCTGACCAAGGCACCCCGAGTCGTGCCAAACGCCCGAACGGCAATATAGCCAAGAAAGGAAATGGCTGCCGTCAACACGGTGAAGAGCCAGACCTGCTGAGGATTGAAACCGCCCCAGGGATCGATCGCGCGGCTGGGCAGTAGCGGGAGGATGATTGCCGTCATTACGGCAAGCACCAGTGCAGAACGAAGCTCGATCCAGGAAATCCGCCTAAGAAGTCCGTGCAGAAGATCGCGACTGGCGAGAACGGCAGCGAGCGCAGTCCCGGCGGCGGCGGCGGCGCGATGGTCCCCGACTACGGAGAGGGCGCCCAGCGCGAACACACTGAGCGCGGCGACGACGCCGGTTACGCTGTAGTTCTGATCATGCACGGATTCACGCGCCTTGTACCACGCGAATACGGCGGTAAAGCCAAGGAAGCCTGCGATAAGCACCGAGGGCGCGTTCAGGCTAACGGCAAGCGCCGCGACGATACCACCGAGCAATCCTGCGATGCCGTACGTTCGGATGCCAGCGGTGCGGCCACCGTCCGGGGTTTCCCTCTCGCGCCAGCCGCGCTCGAGCCCAACGAGCAATCCAATCGCCAGAGCCAAGCCAAGCTGAGGGATCAGCGAATCCACGTCGTGCACCCTGTCAGAAAAGCCCAGGTTCGGTTGCGGCCCGCTGACGCGAGCGAGGCGGGCTCTCCGGCAGCATGACGGGCGTCGTATGCGCGCAAGGCCCTGTTCCCTTTCGCCGCGACAAGACTTGTACGCCCGGGGGGCGAGTTATCACCCGTCGGCATGAGCCCAACGCTCATGAAGCATGGAATGGCGACCGAGTTTCTCATGTGCGCCTGATCATTCTGCGCAGCATATCGTTGCGCCGATAGCAATGACGCCAAAGCGCCGCCGCGACGTGGGCGAGAACGATGCGATTGAACCCGCCCAACGATTGCCTCATGGTTCGACCTTGACGATATCGCCAGACCGGGCAGCATATTCGAGAGCATAGGCGAGTTCGCCGCGGGTCTCGGCATGGACATGAAGCATTGGCTGGCCTTTGTCGATCTCCTGGCCGAGCCGCACGTCGATGCGAATACCGGCAGCCTTGGCCTCGGGCGCTCCGGCGAGTTTGGCGAGCCGGGCGAGCTTTCGGTTGTCGATATAGACGATACGTCCTGCGTGCGGCGCCACAAGCGGGTGGACGTTGGGCGCGGTCGGGGGTGTACGCATTCCGCCCTGCGCCTCGCAGATGGCCTCGAACTTCTTCCAGGCCAGACCCTCGGCTAGCGTTTCGAGAGCCAGCCGAGTCCCTTCACCTATTCGGGCTTTCCCGCCGATTTCGAGCGCTGCGCCCGCAAGCGTCGCGGCGCGCCTCCTGAGGTCGTCCGGCGCACCATTGGCATTTTGAAGAACAGCCAGGACGTCGAAAGCCTCGAGGGCCGGCCCGATGCCCCGGCCGACCGGCTGCGAGCCATCGGTCTGGAGACATGTCGCGGTCAGGCCGAAGCGCGCCGCGACCGCGCCGATGCGCTCGGCAAGGTGACCGGCGACCTCCTCGCTGCGGACTTTTGCGGTCGCGCCAACGGGGATGTCGATCACCACATGGGTCGCGCCAGCAGAAATTTTCTTCGATAGCACGGACGCAATGAGCTGGCCTTCCGTATCGACGTCGAGCTCGCGCTCGACGCGCAAGAAGATGTCGTCGGCGGGACTGAGATGCACAGCGCCACCCCAGGCGATGCAGCCACCTTCGGCCTCCACCACACGCCTGAGCGTCGCAATGTCGAGGTCGACCGGAGCAAGTGTCTCCATCGTGTCGGCCGTGCCTGCCGGTGATGTTATCGCGCGCGAAGAGGTTTTGGGTATGATAAGGCCATGCGACGCAACGATGGCGACAACAATCGGCGTTGTGCGATTGCCCGGCAGGCCGCCGATGCAGTGCTTGTCGACGACGACCGGGGCATCCCAGCGCATGCGATCACCGACCTCGACCATCGCACCGGTCAGGTCGGCGGTCTCCTCCTCGTCCAGAGGCAAGGCGGCGCTTGCCGTCAGGAAAGCGGCAAGATGCACGTCGGTGTATCGGCCGGCGACGACGTCCTTGACGATCGCAGCGAAAGCGGATGCGTCGAGACGGTTGCCGTAGATACGTCGGCGGACGCTTGCCAGCGATTCGATTGTGGGGGCATGCGTGACTTTGACGGCCTCGCCGTCTGCAACGCCGAGGATCGTCCAGGCAGTTTCAGAAAGTGCGACCTCGTCGAGCGCGATCAATTCGCCGCCCTCTATCTGAAAGAGGGTTGCTTGCACCTCCCGATTGCCCGTCGAAACGAGAACCTGCGAGCGCGCGGCAAGACCCTCTGAACGACAGACATGGCAGTCTGTGCGCATGATGACCACCGCCTGATGCTGGGTGTGGAGGCCAAGACGCTTGGCGCGGAGCGTCGGTTGTGCGTCTGCGTCGGTAGGCTCCTGGACTGGGATCATAGATCGAACGCCTGATCCTGACGGGGAACGGTCGCGTTCCATCCGAGATCCTTGTCGATGCGAACGCGCAGCGCTTCAGCCGCTTCGGGCTCGCCGTGCACGATGAAGATACGCGAGGGTCCGTGACGGAAGCCCGAGAGCCAGCGCATCAGCTCGTTGGCATCGGCATGAGCCGAGAGCATCGCCAGATCGTCGACCTCCGCGCGAACGGGAATCCATTCGCCATGGATTTTGATCTCCCGAGCACCCTGTAACATCGCTCGCCCTCGCGTCCCGGCGGCTTGGAAACCGGAGAACAGGACCGTGTTTTTCTGATCAGGCGCGAATACCTTCAGATGATGGAGCACGCGGCCGCCGGTCGCCATCCCGCTCGCCGAGATCACCACCTTGGGATAGCGGCTGGCGGTGATCGCCTTGGAACCTTCGACGTCTCTCGTGTAAGTCGCGATTCCGCAGATCGCGCCGCAGACTTCCGGTGTGAGGCGATGATCAGCACGGTGCGCATGAAGCAAGTCGGTCGCGTCGATCGCCATGGGGCTGTCGAGATAGATCGGAATGTTCGACAGCCTCCCAGCGGTCTTAAGCTTCCATAGATGATAGAGCAGCGACTGTGCGCGGCCGACGGCGAAGGCTGGGATCACGACAGTGCCGCCGCGCTGGACCGTCCGCTCGATGACGGCGCCGAGAAGCTCTGTGGTGTCGCCCGGCTCATGGACACGGTTGCCGTAGGTGGATTCGACGACAATGTAGTCGGCTTCTAGGATCGGCTCGGGATCGAGCATCACCGGATCGCCATAGCGTCCGAGATCGCCGGAGAAGGCAACGCGGCGGCCAGCCCATTCGATGTCGGCGGTTGCGGCACCCAAGATGTGCCCGGCATGACGGAATGTCAGTACCGCGCCACCCGGAAGCTGAACAGATTCTCCGAAGGGGACCGGCGAGAAGAACTCAACCGTACGTTCCGCGTCGTGAATGCCGTAGAGCGGCAAGGCGGGCTTGTGCTTCGAGAATCCCTTGCGGTTGGCGTAGTCCGCATCCTTCTCCTGAAGATAACCGCTGTCTTTAAGGATCATCTCGGCCACATCGCGCGTGGCGTCGGTTGCGAAGATGCGGCCTCGAAAACCGTCGCGCACAAGCTTGGGCAGATAGCCGGAATGGTCGAGATGGGCGTGGGTCAGGACGACAGCGTCAATGCTGGAAGGCTTAATCGGCAATGGCGCCCAGTTCAGCTCGCGCAAATTCTTCAGGCCTTGGAAAAGGCCGCAGTCGATCAGAATGCGCTTTCCGCCGTGAGAGAGAAGATGTTTCGAGCCGGTGACGGTTCCTGCACCGCCGAGTGAGGTTAGTGTGAGCATGATGGCCTTCAGATCGAGGGTTGGAAAAGGTCGGCCGGGTCGCCCCGTCCGTCGATGGCGTCGCGTTCGGCGGGCGTGAGCAATTCGTCGCGTGGCCAGCCGGCAAACGGGGCCGCAGCATCGATCAGGTGTGCCCAGGAGCAGCGATTGGCGAACAGCATGCCGGCAACGTCGAGCGTGCCACCGCGGCTAATGTAGCCGTGTGCGATCGTCCGTTTCGGGCCGCCGTCCAGCCGGCGCAACAGGCCGAGTATCGGCTCGGGCCGTGTATGGGTGACGATCACGCGGGGAAGCTGCGGGGGAAACAACGCGGCAAGATCCTTGTCGCTCGCGGTGAAGGCGGCCTCAATCGAGTCGCGCGGCGCACGGAAGCGACCCGGCTCCGCCATTGCCGTCACGAGGGCTTTGAGGCCGCGAGCCGAGAGGCGTCGCGACGCCTTGAGCGCCTCCTCAAGCTGATATGCTCCGATCGCCACCAGTTGCAGGTCGGCTTCGCCGGGATTGCCGTCGATATGTGCCGCGCCCAAGGTCACGAACCGGCCTGCCGCCACGCCATCGAACCGGTGCGGCATGTCGCGCTTCGACACGATGAGGCAGGCTACCTGGCCACGCCCCTCGTAGACCGAACGAAGCGCCGCCATGGCGCTGTTGGCATCGACAGGAAACATAACACGGGCGGTGTCCGACATTTCGCCGAGCAATGCCTCACCGATCGTCGGATCCTGGTGCGACTGCTCGTTCTTGGAGTTCTCCCAAGTATGGGAGGTTACAACAAGGGGGACCGAAATCCAGCCGGGTTTCTGACCGAGCTCGCGTTGCCGCCGGGCGAAGACGATCTCCTGGCGCAGACCTCCGAGCATCTTCATGGCGAAGGCTTCGTAGCTGACAATCAGGTTGATCCCGCCCTTGTTGGCAAGCGCCGCGCCCGCCACTGCTTCCTCGTTCAGCGCGGTGATGACCGCCCCGTTCACCGCCTCCGCCACGCCGGGCTCCGAGATGTTGACGCGGTGCCGCAGGCGATCGAGCGCGGCGCCCATGTGGTTGGAACGCAGTTCGTCGGGATTGCCGACCCGCGGCCGCAAGCCCGGATTGGCGTCGACGACGCGCATAAACCAGCGGTCAAGCGCATGCATGGCGCAATCCGGAGGATCGCCCGCGCTGTTCCATTCGGGTTCGGGGAACTGGGGTGACGACGGGCGCCGCAGTGCGAGCGGATGTCTGCTTTCGGGCGGTCGATTTTGCTGGTCGTAGATGGCAAGCGCGCCGACCGCGCTGTTGATCTCTTCGGGTGACACGAAGAGCGCGGTACAAGCCTCGTTGAAGGCGCGTCGCGCCGCTTCGTCCCGGGACGGATTGCCATCGATCGGAAGGTTGTGCGCGGCATTGGTGCCAGCGCCGGGAAAGCCGAACCCCTTGACGGTCTCGGCGATCACGTAGGGGATGGGCGCGGGATAGGTGTGGTTGGCATCGGCGGCAAACCGCTCGAGACGTTCTTCCGCAGTCAGGATCGCCCAGGCAAAAGCGGCCGGGTCACGGCCATCGATGGCGAACGGATCGAAGCCGTTATGGCGAAGATGGGTCGCGAGCCAGTCGCTACCGCCCTGCTGGGCGATCTGCGCGCGCTCCTCGATGCGGCGTCCGTTGAGGATCATGATGGGGATCGCAAGGCCGGAATCCTCGGCGCGCCACCAGCGGGGCGTCCAGTCGGAGCCGCGCTGCTCCTCGAAAGCACCGTCGCTCAGGAAGGCGATGAGGCTTTCCCCCGGAAGCGGCATGTGGACATATTGCACCTCCGCGAAACCGAGATAGCCTCCCTCGGAGATCGCGCCGGCGGTGTTGGGGCCTGCATGGCTTCCGAGCGGTACCGCGGGGCCACCCTCCGCATCGATCGCATAGGAATAGAAGTCTGCGGCGAGCTGAGAGAGACCCTTCTCGCTCCGGTCGTAGCGGCCTTTTTGCGTCGGTGAGACGTCGCCGGTTAGCGCGTTGACAGCTTCGATCGCGGCGACGCAATGGCCTTGCCCCATCAACCAAGAGCGGGTCTTTGCGGTGATTGTGTTGGCGCTGAGATATCCGACGAAAGCAGGAACCATATTGAGCGAGCCGCCAGTATGGCCTTCGGGCGTTGGCTTGAAGGCGTCGGCTGGCAGCGGCGTGCCAGACAGATCGACCCGGCGGGCATAGGTCATGTGCACGACGATCCACATCGCCGCACAGGTTAGACGGTCGGCAGCGGCGAGCAGCCGGTAGAGTGTGTCGGGCACTATGTGTCCCGAGGCTGCCAGTGTGGCAATACGCTCGACCGTCTCGGCGCTGTGCTTAATGGGTCCGTAGCCCTTCTGCCAGATCGCGAATGCGTCCGATCTCGTTGCACTCATGTTGCGCGCTCACCTTTTCCTTGTCGTGGGATCCGCGTCTGCTTTGAACCGACGCCGCTTGTCCAGGGCGGCGAATCGCTGGCTGGAAAGGAGTCGACGCCTGCGCGTTCGACTTCATCGAGCGGTTCGGGCGGCCGCCTGTGCCGGACAAGATACTCCGAAACCTTCTCGTCGGCCGAGATGGACGTGACGATCAGCGGCGCGAGACGGATGGCATTGCTCACATGTTGGACGGAATCGCTCGAAACGATCCTTTCGGCGACGGCCAACAAGCGCGCATAGGAATCCTCGGCGAAGACGCCATGGACGACGACGCAGACCGGACGCGAGAATCCTTGGAGGGGGAGCTTGCGGGCAGCTTCAATGAGCGTGTGGCCGGAAGACGCGATGTCATCGACGAGGACTGGCCGGAGGCCGCTCCATTGCGAGAGATCGGGGAGTTCGACGTCGACGCTGCGGTCGCCGTGCCTGATCTTGCGTAGGACGGCATGGGGCGCGCCTATGCGCGCTGCAATGGCCGAGACCCACTGCTCGCTTTCCTCGTCCGGGCCGATGACGAGAGGCTTCTCCACCTCCACCGCGATCCAGTCGGCGAGAAGCGGCGCGGCATGAAGCGTCTCGGTTGGGATTGTGTAGAGCGCGGAAAGAGCGGGATAGCGATGAAGGTGCGGGTCGACCGTCACCAGTCGATCGAAGGTCGAGGACACGAGGCGGGCGAAGGTCTTTGACGTCACCGCTTCGCCGGTCAGAAAGCGGCGATCTTGCCTCATATAGGCGAGATAAGGCGCGACGAGCGAGACTTCGCGCGCGCCGAGCGACCGGGCCGCATCCACTGCGAAGGCGAGACGCAGGAACCCGTCGTCCGGTCGTGCCAGTGTGCAGACAAGATCGACGCGTCGGTCCGCGACATCGGACAGAATCCGCACATAGGTTTCGCCGTCAGGAAAGCGGCGCGTCTCGATCTCACCAAGCTCCCATCCTCCGGTTTCTGCCAGATCACGGGCGAAGGTCTCGTTTCCGGGTAAGGGCAGAATCAGGCGCATGAACACCTGCTCGTTTGATCCGACGACGCCTTCATT
The DNA here is from genome assembly GCA_029222685.1 of Terripilifer ovatus. Lineage (GTDB taxonomy): Bacteria > Pseudomonadota > Alphaproteobacteria > Rhizobiales > Beijerinckiaceae > Terripilifer > Terripilifer ovatus. The sequence continues at coordinate 17,596 of JARHVB010000079.1, forward strand.
TGTGCCGCCTGTAGAAACGCAGGAACTGCGCGTTGATGGCGACGATAATGATGCTGGCCGACATGAGGACGGCGGCGACGGCCGGGGTCATGAGGAAACTTGTTCCGAAGGTGATGCCGGCCGCCATCGGGATGGCAATTGCGTTGTAACCGGTCGCCCAGATCAGGTTCTGCACCATCTTGCGGGTACGTGGCGCGTGACAGGCCGAGGATCGCGGCCACATCGCGCGGATCGCTCCTGACCAGGACGACGTCAGCGGATTCCACGGCGACGTCGGTACCAGCGCCGATGGCAATCCCGAGATCGGCTACGACCAGTGCCGGCGCATCATTCACGCTGTCGCCAACCATGGCAACCTGCAGTCCGCGCACCTGCAGCTCTTTGATCTTCTCGGATTTCTGATCCGGCAGCACCTCGGCGAAATACTCAGCTATCCCCAGTTCCTCCGAAACTGCTTGCGCGACCCCCTTGGCATCGCCAGTGAGCATCACGGAGTTGATCCCGAGTGCCTTCAATTCGGCGATGGCCTCCTTCGATTCCGGCCGGACGATATCGGCCAGCGCGGAGCGCGTCTCGACCCAGTGGCCGAGAAGCATGATCGCGACCAAAGTCACGAGCTCCCAATAGAATGGCTCTCCCGGAAAACCAAAGGTGGTGGCGGCCGAGAAGAAGTAGGCGGCCGAGATCGCGAGCGCGATCAGGGTCATCATTCCGGGCTGTCCCTTGCGCAGCTCGGATAGGAAGCCGGTGAGGAACGGCCAACCGCCATAAACATAGACGATCGTTGAAAGAGCGAAGAGAACCAGTCCATCCCCCGCAAAGGCGAGCTTCTCATCAACGCCAAGCCAGTGCTGGATCATTGGCGACAGAAGCAGGACGGGTGGCGTAAGGGCAAGCGTGACCCAGAACCGTTTGCGGAAGTCAGCGACCATTGCGGAATGGTCATGGCCGCCGTGCTCGGCATGTTCGGAATGGCTAGAGCCGGCCGCCGCCACGATCTGGGCATCGGTACGATGATCGTCTTGCCGCCGGCTGCCAGCCTGACCGTCGTGGTTATGGTTGTGGGCATGTGGCCGGCCGAAGGACATTCTACGCAATCCCGCTGTTTGGTTCGGCCTCCGGGAGACCGGGGTGCTCATGGAATGCTCAACGAAGTATGGCCTGTGCACCAAAGACGTAAGCACCATTCCATGGTGAGGTTGTTGATCGCCGGTCCCCCGAAGCATGTCTTTGATCGAGGTTAAGTTTGCTGATGGCCAGAGGCTTGAGCATTTCGCCAAGACCAGATAGGCGATGACGATGACGATGACGCGGATCCCGCGGAGCATCGTGGCGGGTGGAACCTCGAAGCCGAACCATCTCCCGGCTGGAGTGAAGGCAACGCCATCGCTACGACCAGCGCCGTCAGGGATGACGCCGCCAGCGCAGGCCGGAAAATCCTGCCAAGGCGTCCGTTGGTGCGGATGATAAAGATGACGAGAATCTGCGTTGCTATCGACTCGAGAAACCCGCGGTCCAGAACTCCCCTGGCGAAGTGTTGCACAGGAACAGCAGTGCGCTGAACGTCAAAAAATCAAACAGCAAGGAGAGGAGCCTCATGAGGCCCCGCATATCCCAAACCTGCGGGCGCGCCGTCGACGTCGGACGCACGCCGTTGAACGGAATGCCGAGCTCGGACAGATCGTACAGCAGATTGTTTAGACGGATCTGAGTCGGCAGCATGGGCAGGCACGGCAACGCCATCGAATGTCAGATTCGGTTCGTCGACCGGCTCAACCTCACGGGCGGTTCCCCACCATAGGCGCGACGCCACGGCGATGGTTCGCAACGCGTCTCCTGCCAAGGCGGGAACCAGACCTACCGCTTCGGTCCTTTCTCTATCGCCTATCGGCGCGGGCCGGCGTCGGGCGGCTGGTTACGCCGTGATAATCACTTTCAGTGCCTGGGTGTCGGCGGCGCGGGCGAAGGTATCGTAAGCGTCTAGGATCTGATCCAGCTTGAAGCGATGCGTGATCAGGCGCGTCGGATCGATCTTCCTGGACTGCACGGTCTTCAAGAGCATCGGCGTCGTGACCGTATCGACCAGCCTCGTCGTGATGGTGATGTTCTGAGACCACAATGTTTCAAGGTGCAGGTCGACCTTCTGACCATGCACGCCGACATTGGCGATGACGCCGCCTGGCGCAACCAAATCCTGACAGAGCAGGAAGGTCGCTGGCACGCCGACCGCCTCGATCGCAGCATCGACGCCGCGGCCGCCGGTCAGCGCCTTCACCGCTTCGGCGGCCTTTCCATCGGCGCTGTTGACCGTGTGTGTGGCGCCAAACTGGCGCGCGATCCCAAGACGGCTGTCGTCCAGATCGATCATGATGATTTCGGCAGGCGAGTAGAATTGCGCCGTCAGCAACGCAGCCAGCCCGATGGGTCCGGAGCCGACGATCGCCACCGTCGAGCCAGGCGCGACCTTGCCGTTGAGCACGCCGCACTCGAAACCGGTTGGCAGGATGTCGCTCAACATCACCAGCGCCTCTTCATCCGCTCCTTCTGGAATCGGATAGAGGCTGGTGTCGGCGTGTGGCGTACGGACATATTCAGCCTGTGTGCCATCGATCTCGTTGCCAAGAATCCATCCTCCCGTGGTGCAATGGGAGTACATGCCGCGTCGGCAGTATTCGCATTTGCCGCAGGACGAGATGCACGAGATGAGAACGCGGTCGCCCGGATGGAAAGACGTCACTCCGGCTCCGACGGAATCGATGATGCCGACGCCCTCGTGCCCTAGGATACGTCCGGGCGCACAGGTCGCGACGTCGCCCTTGAGAATATGCAGATCCGTGCCGCAGATGGTCGTCTTCACCATCTTCACGATGGCATCGCCGGACGCCTGAATCTTCGGTTTGGGACGATCTTCGACGCCTTTGAGACCCGGTCCCCGATAGACGAATGCTTTCATCACAACCTCCTAGTCTCAAGACAGTGGAGCGACGGCTTTGGTGGCGCCACGCCCGCTAACACGCTCGGAGATATCCCGTTCTTCCAGTGCGGCGCACAACATCGCTGGGCGTTCGCGGTCTCAACCTTGGCCAGCGCTGCTGCGTTTCGGGCCGCTAAGCCGCGGAATGAAGCCCGGCACGTCTCGCATATAGCGTTCATAGCTAGAGCCGAATTCCACCAGGGACTCGCGTTCTTCGGTGCGCGCGAGGCGTGTATACATAAACACCAGGACCGGGAACATCGCGAGTGTCAACAAGGTCGGCCATTGCAGCAGAAAGCCGAACATCACAAGTACGAAGCCAACATATTGCGGATGCCGGACATAGGCATAGACGCCGCTGGTTGCGAGCGTGTGATGGCGTTGTGCCTCGTAGAGTACCTTCCATCCCGCAGAAATCAGGATGAAGCCACCGCCGATGAAAACGAAGCTCAGGAGGTGGAACGGTCCAAAATGCGGGTTGGCTCTCCAGCCGAACATCTCCTCAAGAAGGTGCCCAGCGTCGTGGGAGAACCAATTGACGCCCGGAAAGCGGCTCTGCAGCCAGCCCGAGAGCAGATAGATCGTCAATGGGAACCCGTACATCTCGGTGAACAGCGCAACCAGAAAGGCGCTAAAGGCGCCGAAGGAACGCCAGTCGCGCTTCGTGTGCGGCTTGAAGAAGGTGAAGGCGAAGAAGATGAAAATCACCGAGTTGATGATTACCAGCGACCAGAGGCCATAGGCGGGAACATCGTCGTGCACAGTCGATCTCCAGGCAGTTGATTGCGGCTCAGTGCTTATGTGGCTGGTTCTGGTCAGCGTCCGCCGAACCGCGTCTGCTATCGTTACTGCCCCCGTGTCCGCCATGGCCACCGTGCATGAAGAGATGCATTAGCGGGCAGGCGAGGATCAGCAGGAAGGGCAAATACCCCAAATACGGGATGAGATGCGCACGATGCTCGGTCACGAGATAGAAGCCGCCGATAGCGAGAAAGCCAATTAAGACCCAATTCGCACGGGAGCGAAAGGAACCGTGCTCACTATCATGACTGCCGTGGTCCATAGGAAACTCCACCCGTATCAGATCAGGGCGTACCGACACGCCCTAAAGCCGCCCCAGATTTCTTAAGGCGGGGCAGACTGGTATCGGCCGCCGACGCCATCAATGTCGTCCGAACCATGACTGACCATTTGTTTTGAATCTTTAATCCCGATCAAGTACGCGTCAGGTCCGAACCGAAGCAGCCACGCCAATCAGACGCCTCGCCTGCCCCCCGCACCCAGCGCTCCGAACCCTCGGGCTGCCGCGCCGGGCGACCCGGTCAGACGGGATTCGTGCTGCAAGCTGAACCGGAGCAGTTCCAGGACTGTAATAAGGCTGCGGGCCGAGCGTCTTATCTTAAGTACCCTATCCGAGCGTCGCGGGATCAAGCCTATGGCCGATACGAAGACTTGCAACCCGGGTTGGCCCGGCCCCCAATTCCTTGGGGAGCCGCAAATACGATTGGTGATGCGGAAAGGAACGGCCGTATGTCGATGTCAGGGAATGGCCCGACGAAGCGGCCCTTGGGCACTTGCTTCGTGCGGGCTCACCGCGGTTTATGCGCGGATTGCCGACCGGAATTGCCATGTGTGGTTGCCAGTTACAAATCTAGCGATCGCGAATTCGAAGCTGGCCAAGACCTCTTCAGCCTAGGAAAGCCGTGCGATTCAATCTACAATCTCACGGAAGGCTGGGTCATTCTTTATAATTTGTTGGAGGATGGGCGACGACAGATTTTACACTTCGCGTTGCCGGGTGCCGTGCTCGGCTTCCACCCCGGCGACAGTGCGATGATGACATATGGCGCGCAAGCCTTAACAGATGTCACCGTCAGCTCAATTCCGCATAAGGCATTGCTACCGATTGTCAAACAACAGCCTGAGTTCGGTTTGCGGCTTGCCTGGCTAATCGCGCGAGATTGCTCCTTGGCTTTCGATCGCCTCACCAGCATTGGGCGGCATTCCGCGAGTAAGCGCGTCGCGCACCTATTGCTTAAGCTATTCATTCGCTATCGTGCGCAGTGGCCGGGCAATCAGATTGAGGAGATGCACCTTCCACTAACGCAAGAAGATATCGGAGATGCGACGGGCCTGACCTCCGTCCATGTTAACCGCGTGCTTGGGGATTTGCGAAAGGATGGCATTGTTAAGTTCCATTATCGACGACTCCAAATCATCAATCCGGACAAATTGATAGATGTTGCGCGGATTGACCCTCAACTCGTGCTTTCCTGGATCCGTTAGCGAATAACCGGATCGAGGCGGCATGGAATGAAGCGAATGCTCAGTCCAATCAAGCCCCTCATTTGCAGGCACGTCGCGTGCCTTCTGCAGCGTTGTCAAGTAAGAACATTCCAGGTTTCTCGCCATTAACAATCAAGGGTTCGCATGCGCCCCGCTGGGTAAGCTCAGCCGTAGCGATTACTGCCGATGGTCCATCATGTCTTGATGCTGCATCATCTGCTCCATCATCATCTGCATCATTCCCATGCGCCGCTCCATCATTCCCATGCGTCCGCGCATATCTCGCGGCTCCTGTGTGGTTGACGACTTCTTGTTGTCGCTCCGCATCATTCCGCCATCGGGCATCATTCCCATGCCGGGGCCGCCCATTTTCATCATCGTCCCCATCATTTCTCGCATGGTTGACATGTGTTCCGTCATCAGTTTCTGGCGCTCGGCAGCATCGGAGGTGGAGCGTATCTTTGCCATCTGCTCCTGCATTTTCTTCATTGCAGGCTGCATGTCCTGCATGCTGCTGCTCATCATTGGGCCACCCGGCGACGCTTGAGGCGCCGTCGCCTCGGGCGATTTTCCGGGCGTCTGCGCATGAGCGACGGACAAAGAGCTGATGAACAAGAGTGCAGCGAGCAGTTCTGATGCGGTTTTCATGAGGCTCTCCATGACCTTGTACGATATGTAAATCTCACGCAGACGGGGGACCTTAAGGCTGTCCACATGCAGGTGCCCGCCCGCATCGAAGATGTCTCATCCTTCCGCGACGCGAACATTGATCCATGTTAAACAAAATATTGCCTGCCCGAACAGCTTCGAGTGGGATAGGATCGATCAATACAATTGAAGGTATGGTACCGGCAAGCTCGTATCCAAATTATCTCGCGACGCGGCGGAGAGCCAGAAGGCTTGCGAGGCCCACTTGCTAGGGTCAGGGGGAGGTTCGACTGACGCGCTGGATCGCGCTCGTAGCCCAGCACAGTTGTTTAATCCTCATCAAAGAATTCAGCCGCAGCCGGTAGTTGACTGACGATCAGTGGTCGTCGCAGGTGCGGAGCCGAGAAACGCACATATATATGTTGCTGTCTCAAATCGCCTGCCGCAGTTGGCCTTATCGGCAATGTGGGCTGTTGTTGATTCAGTCTTGCAGTCGCTTTGGCCTTTCAAGTATAGATGGAGTCGTTCGTTGGCCTCTATTTCAAAACATCGCAATGCCGCTACTCGCCTGTGTCGCGCGAAGTTCCTGCGCCTAATGGGCGACACGGCAAAGAGAATCGTCGACGAGAAAATCCCAATCGCAAAGCGCGTCCATGATGTCCGTCGGGCAGCTAAAGAAGGGCGGGCGCTTCTCAAATTGATGCCACCTTTATACGGCGACGAAGCGCGGGCGCAGCGCAGTATTTTGCGCGACGTCAGGCGTAAATTTGGTTCCGCGCGGGATAGCCGGGTTGCGCTTTCTCTTGTCTCGGGTCAAGATAAGGCAGATAACCCTGCGCCTCGCGCCGCTCTTCGGAAACTTGAGCATCATTGCCATGCGGAGGAGGCCGCCCTCACCCCACAGATACTTTCAAGAGCGGCAGCGCAATTTACTGCGGTTGCAGATATAGCCAAGATATGGGCTATCAGGCCGGATAGTGACCTGGATATTGTGGCTCAAGCGACCAAGTGCTATCGACAGGCGCGCCAATTGCTGCCGACTGGCAAGGAGCGCTCCTTCAAGTTACTTCATGAATTCCGCTCCGCGGTCGTTGATCACCATCACCAGATTTCCTTGCTTGAAGAATGCGACGGACGAAAACCAAATCGCCGGACCAAGAAATTGCAGCAACTTAGAGCGAGCTTGGGCGATTGTATTGATCTGGAGGGCGTCGAGAGGCTCCTTCACAATGGTGCAGATCAGGAAGCGAAATATGCCAACGTCCATTTGAAACATAGAAAGAAAGCGCGCTTGGCTGAGGCGGTGCAGGCTGCTCACACGTTGTTTCGAGAAAAGCCTCGCGAATTCGCCACGCATCTCAATCGATAATCCACTCAAAATCGTTACCACGTTCTGATGTCTAATTCGCGAGCGACTACCCCTGTCACATGGCGCAAAAAGGATACAATTCTGGATTCAATAACGTAAGCGTGACAGCAGAAATCAGCTTTCATCAATACGCCTCCCAAAGTTTTGCGGTCTGTTGCCCATGGCAGATACCTTTTCAAGATCGGCAAAACGCACTCGGACCGCGCGCTTCCACGCAGCGCGCATCTAAGTTTTGTCCTACCTAATCGGTCGGTGGATGCGCCTCAACTCTAACGCTTGGAACTTCATCAAGGCCGTCGAGTATGCGGATGACGAAGAGACCGTCCTCCGGCTGCTCCTCAAACGCGCGGCAGGCTGCGGCTTTCAATGGGCGTTCGCCGGCCGTGTTCCGACCGCCGCGACCCAAGCGCGCGATATCCCTTCGCATGTGCTCTTCCAAGAGTTCACCGGAGCGTGGGCCGAGCGCTACAACAAGCGCCACTATGCATTGCGCGACCCGATCGTGAGACACCTTCAGCGTTCACGAGCGCCCTTCACGTGGGAGGAATCATACAGAGCCGGAACGCAACGCGAGGATGTGAAACTCATCGGCGGCGAAGCCGCAACGTTCGGACTGAAGTAGGGCTACGTAATTCCCGATCCAACTGGTAGGCGGCGTACTTGCGGCGGTCTCGTTTGGAGCGAGCAACATGGATCTCGATCCCGACATAGTGGCTCAGCTCGTGTTTGCGGCCAATCTAGCTGTCGGCCATCTTCTTCGACTGCGCTACGATTCGAGCGGCAACCAACGTCGTGTATCTCCGCGCGAGCGAGAATGCCTCCTGTGGGCCTCAGAAGGAAAAACCGACTGGGAGTGTCGATCATCTTGGGGATCTCGCGACCGACCGTAACGAAGCACCTTCTATCTGCCCGGCAGCGGCTCGGCGCCGTAAACCGCGCGCACCTGATTGAAGCAGCGATACTGCATAAGATCATTCGTTGAGCTTCAAGGTTGCACAACTGTCACCTCTGCCGCTGACCATGGATTGGCGCCGACTCCGGCTTTCCAGCTTCAAGATCTCTTATGATCTTTTCCTGCTCGCTTCGGAGTCTAGCCAAGGCGTCGGTCGGAATCCGCGACGGCGACAAGGGTCGTGCAGGATGCTCTGCAATAATCCGCGGGGCCTCGGCGGCTGCCGCAGCCTCACGCGCCTCGCGCGCGGCGGATTGCTCAGATCCAGTAACGAACTTCCGCTCCGCACGCAATTCGTCCTGGTAAGTCGGGTCGATGCCGCCGCGCACCTCTTGCCGCCGTTCGGCACCGATTGCGCGGGCTGCGGCGCCCTCTGCGGAGGCGGCGTCGCGCTGCTCTTTGAGCCGAACTTCCTGCGCGCGCTCGATGAGCCGGTCGGCGTTGGGACCGACGGCAGCCTCGACTTCAGCTCGGCTGAGTTGCTGCACACCGCGCTCCTGCATCCGTTGCAGGTCGATCCGATTGGCGAGCGTTTGCAGATACCGGGCGGACGTCTCGCGGAATTGTTGCTTCGTCTCTCCGTCCAGAAGGTCGCTCGTCCGCGAGACCGCATCATTCATGAGCCGCAGATCCTGGACCATCTGCTGGGATGTTACTGGCATCTCGTTCTCCTTGGTCAAATACTCCACACGGTTGGCGACGGTGTGAAGGATGCCACCCACGGCTTGCGCCATCAATAGCCGTTCGAGCATATCCTTTGGCACCCTGTTTGATGGCTGCTCTACCGTGACAACCTTCCAGGCGACGATGCTCTCGTTCACGACTTTGCGGTCGGGGTCCGACATCGGCAGGCGGATAGGGTTCGTTTTCGCCGTCCGGATTCGCTGCCGCGCATTGTCGATTAGACGTTGGTTCGCGGGATGGGCGGCATAGGCGCGATCTCGGGCTTCGCGCGCGGGACGTGGCCGATCGGCCGCCTCGACGATAGCCTTGTCTTTCGGCCCATAGCTTTGCGAGGAAGCGCGCTCGCGCGCCGAAGTGGCGACGATCTTCAAGCCAAGCGCCTGGGCTTGCTGCGCGTAGACCTCTCGCCATTCCGCAAATGTATCCCGGTTGGGATGGATCTTCTGGCCGGATTCGTTCTTCACGGTAATGACGGCGTGAGCATGGATGTGCCCGGCCTTTTCCTTATCCGTGTGAACGCCAAACATGAATTTGTGATCGGCAAAGCGGTGGTGCAGGAAGGCGCGGGCCGCACTGGTGAGGACTGTCACATCGGTTCCGGCCTTCGCCGAAATGATCAGATGCATCGTATCGCGCGCGGATTGCGACCGAAGGGATGGGCCCCATTCGCGGGCGGCAATCCGCGCATCCGCGACGTTGGACAGGCTCTTGCCGCCGTCGTCGATGGCGGCTCCCTTCTCGATCAATTTATTAAGCCTGTAGGTGACGCCATCGCGACTATGGCTCGTCGCCCCAGGTAGGATCGTCACGGCTTCCCCGTCAACGCCCGAGCCTGCTACGATCCTGGCACGAACCGCCGCACCCGAAACGGAATCGAGACGGCGTGGTCTGACGTCGTATTCCTGATTGGCGGCCTGAGCCTCTCGAATGCGGAACCGCTCCTTGCCGCTCCCGGCCATGGCCGCGACAACATGTGCCTCGAGCTGCCCCTTATCGTCAACGTCCAGGCGAGCAGCGTAGCGATGTCCCGAGAAGGCGGCCGCGATCGCTTTCTCGTAGGTCTCCCGGCCTTCCGCGGTATCTGGGACACCCTCTAGTCTCAGACGAAACGCCCCGACGTCCTGACTTTCCGCACGTTTCGAAAAGTCCATCGACCAGGCTTTGATTTCATCCGCGACAGCTTCCCGATCTGTCAGCATCCGTCCGTCATGCGTCTCGAGTGGCACGTCCTCGCGCTGCACATATTGTCCGGTCGCGGTCGCACGCGCGACGCCGCGCGCGTAGGACACCACCTTAATGACGGCAGGCTGGTAGCCGGCAGCGAGTTGCCGAGCTCGTCCAAGGCGTCCACCCTGCCCTGCGTCGCCCGAGCTCATCCCGCGAACGGTGCTGGCGCCGAATCCTGCGGAGATCGGGCTCGGCGCGCCACTCGAAGGCGAGGCCCCAGGACCTACGCCGCCACCTCCGGTCGCGGCCGGGATCGAGCGCGCCTGCTCCTCGTCCCGCTCGCCCGTGATTGTCGCACCGCGAATGATCTCTTGAGCCGGCGGCGTCTTGGGAAGCGGCGCCACGCGTGCTCGACGAGCGCGGACGTCCTCGTCCAACAGGCCGGTCCGGCGCGGCTGCCGACGTTCTGTCCGCGCCTCCGCCACGGCCCGACGCGCGGCCTCTACCTGCTCAAGCCACCAGACGATCTGTGCCGTGCGGCTCATGTCAGTTCCTCGTCCCAGATCTCCGCCGGCAGCGCGAGCCGAGCCTCCCGACGCAGCTTCGAGCCATAGGCCACGGTCATTTCGGTCAGTTCGTCATTAATAGAGCCGATAACGTCGTGCAGGCCTCGCCACACCGGCTCGGCGTCTTCGATGCGCACCGCTTGGCCGCGGTGAATCGCCTTGAGGACCTGCGCGAGGTTGCGGCCGACCATGCGCACCTGGCTCGCCAGTTCCACGACTGCGCGGGTGTTTTCGGCCGACAAGGCGGGACCGGCTTGGACGGAGGCCCGGATCAGCCGGCGCACCACCTCGGCTTTCGGCAGGCCGAATAATGCGACTGCCTCCTGCAGACGTTGCTCGTCGGCCTCGGACAACTCGGTCCGAAGCCTCGGCTTGTGTCGCGGAGCTTTCACGGAGCGAGCCATCGCGCTCCCCTTCTCGGTTGACGGGCTCGGCGGTCGCCAGACCGGAGCCGAATAAGCCCGGCGTTCCGTCGGAACAGCGGCGTCGCGCGCTAGCGCCCTTCGGCTGCGTCCAGCAGCCGTCCCTCGGTTTGGCCCACAAACCGGTATCTTGTCAACCAATATCTAATACACTGAATGTTAGATACTCAGCACATGAAGAGCGCTTGCATCCAAAAGAGCTGTCCAGGATGAACTCTCCAACCTTATGGCGCGCAGTACCTCCGACAAGCTCCTGATTGCGGCAATACCGCAATTCGTCAATGCCGCGTTTCGCGAGATCGTGATGGCCACAGCAACGAAATGCCGGAATACCGCAACACCGTAGCAACCTCTTTCGACATCGCGGCAATGCGGCATCACCGCATTCGCGAAATCACCGATTCACGAACCAGCGCATTGCGACGAAACGGCGATCACGATCTACCGAAAAGAGATAACGCGTGATTGCCGCAAGTTCATTATGTTGTATGTTGTCATTCCACCGACGGAGCTCACCGCCTAAGGAGGACCAAGTGCCGAGCATCTTCGCCGTGGCAAACCCGAAAGGCGGAAGCGGCAAGACGACCGTCGCGATTATCCTCGCCGGCGAGTTCGCCAAGCACGGTTACGCGGTCGCCATTGTCGATGCCGATCCGCAGGGGTCCTCTTACCAATGGCATGCGTCATCGGTCGCGCGGGGCTTGAGCCCGCAGGGCGTCGACCTCGTGCGCGCACCTGATGAAAAGGCTCTCGCCCAGGCGATCGATCGGCTGGACGGCTATGACGTCGTCGTCGTCGACACCCCCGGCTATTTTGGCGATGTCTTGATCCAGTCGGCGCTGCGCGCCGACCTCGTTGTCCTTCCTTGCAAGGTTCACACCTTCGACGCTTCCCAGGTCGTGCGCACCATCCGCAATCTCGAACAGCATGCGGCCAGCTCAAAGCTGCCGATGAGCCAGCATCGTGTTCTGTTCAACGAATACGACAGCCTCGACCGCAACACCCGGCCCCTGAAGGAGGTCGTCGCCTATCTCGACGCGGAAAAAGTTCCCGTTTGCGCCAACGCGCTGTATCGGCGCGTCACCTACCGCACCATGACCAGCGGACACGGCACCTTGTACCAGATGAACGACAAGGACGAATCAATCCGAAAGGCCCGTTACAACGCCGATCAGGTCGTCCGCGAATTGCTCGCGGCAAGCCAGGGTGCCGGCCAGGGCGATAGCGCCGCATGACGGATCCCGCCTCTGCACAGAAACCGGACCGGCCTGCCCTGCCCCGCGACGCGTTCCGCGCTCATCGCGTGAATACGGCGCCGACCGATGCCCCAGCGGCAAAGCCAGTCGTCGTGACGCCCGCGTATGAAGATCAGGTCAACGCGCCAGCGGCACATTCTACGTCGGCGGATAGCGCGTCCGCACGCAAGCCGGCGCGCCCTCAGAAAGCCCGCGATCGAAATCCATTCGATGCCTATGGCGAGCGATCCTCGTCGCGACCTTACGCGTTGCGCTTCCCCGATGCGATCGACCTTGTGGTCCGCCAAATGGCCGCCGAGGAGCGAACACACCCGCTTCGGATCATCGACCGCATTGTCTACGACCACCTCAAACGGATCGGCCGGCTGCCGCCGTCGCGCGAACCCTGACGGAAACGTCCTGACCGCCGAGGCCTCGAATGCGCGGCCACGCGACGCTCCGAATGATGGGGGCGACACAAGCAGGATCACTTTTACGAACAGTCGTCCGGGAAGGAAGATGAGGGTGGGTCTGGGTCACGGGCAGCTTGCCCTTGCCGCCGGAGTGCCATGAGCATCGGCCAGACCGAGAATTTCCCGGCTGCGGCGCGCCGGGCCAGGATTCGGAGATAGCCTCCTGGATTCTTGATGGCGTTGCCTCGTTGCAGGATGGCCGAGAGGACCACACTGGCTTGTCCACCGCCCATGGCGATGCGGGCTTCCTCCCAGGCGCTTAGACTGATGCCAAGCATGGGGCGCACGATGGATGCCGTCGCAATGAGGTCCTGCGGAGTGCGGATGCCGTCGCGCGCGTAGTCGACGATATCGGGACAGAGTTCGACCACCATGCGAATTGGGATGGTGTCGGGGACTCGAGGACGGTCGCGGTCCACCGTCTCCTCGCCGCCAGGTGCCGGGCCAGGTTCGGATGGGTTGGGTTTCTTCGGGCCTGAGTTCTGAAGCTGATCGGCTGGCAGTTCTGGTGGCCCTGGCTCAACGGCATCAAGCCGGCCTTCAAGAACCACGACGATGGCCTCTCTAAGGTGCACCAATTCGACGATGATCGGCTCTAGAACGTCGCCTGTCGGGACGCGAGGGAGCCGGGCCGTGATGTCACGGAACGTCCGATGATAGGATTCCCAATCAGCCGGTACGTGCTGCTCCACGCCCATGGCAATCATCTTGGCGATGTCACGCCGCGCCAAGGTCATCCGCTCGCGGAGAATGGCGAGCGCCTGGCGCTTGGCGATGGCCGCGTCGGCCTGAGCGGCGAATTCCTCGGCCCGGGCCACGATCGGTCCGAGATCGAAGCCAAACGCCTGTTCGATATCACCCGAGGGCGTCTTTCGCGCGTAGCGTTTCCCGTTCGGACTGTCACGCCGGAGAACAAGACCGCTATCGACAAGCGCCGCGAGATGACGGCGCAAGGTCGAGGCCGCTATCCCGTGGGCGCGCAAGGCGAGAAGTCGATTTGAGGGGAAGACGACCAGATCGGCGGCGCCGGCGGTCAACACCGTGTCGGGATGAAACGAAAGCAGCGCATTGAGGACCGCGAGAGCGCGGTCAGAAATGGCCAGCGATGCCCGCGCCTCGCAGATGTTCCGGAACACCTGCCATTTGTGCGCGGGCTTGCCCTCGAGGCATTCTCTTACGCGGCGTTGCGCCTCGACGGTATTGAGCGACAGCGGTCGCTGCCCAAACGGCGTGATCGAATTTTGGTCAAGCATCTCCATTCGCGTCCTCTCGTTCGGGAGCGCGGGCAAACAAAGACCGTGGCGTAAAAACGCGAGTCCCCTTGAACTGTCGGATGACGCGGGCTAAAATGCCTCTACGCGATAGGGGCATTCCTGGCGATTGGCGTCGCCAGCCCGCTCATCCTCATGAGAGACCCGGCTCTGCCGGGTTTTTCTTTGTCCGAACGCACCTCTCCTGGTTGAATCGAATCCGTATATTATATTGAATGTTGTCGGGCCGTCCAACGTGTAGGTTTGGCCGCGAACGGACGTGTCGATGAGCGTTGGCAAGTGCGAGGAATGAGCAATGGGCGAAAAGCGATGCCACCGGAAGGCAGCTCACGCGGCGCAAGGCAGCACGCTGCGAGAGGCGTTCCAGGCCGGGCTGGAAGGCCTCCGGTTGGAATCAGGTTTGAGCCGACGGGCGTTTGCCGAGCGGCTGCACATACCGCGGTCGAGCTATTTTCATCTGATGACGCCGGCCGCCAATCCCAGCCTGGATTACATCGAGCTCATTGCTGAGCGTGCCGGCGTCGATCCGCTGAGATTGCTTCTCCGTTTGGCAAACACGGCGGGCGCGCGCCGCCGGGAGGTCAACGAAGACCGACCGGCAAGGTGAGTCGTTTCAACGACTTGCCTGTGAAATTTTCCAACGTCCAATATACTGGACCTCGGGCTTCGTGTATGGTCGCCGAAATTTCTCGCTGTGGACCCGAAAGCCAGTCACCGATGCCGCCTGTTCGCAAGCCGCTGCCTGTCGATCATTCGATCCTGAATGAGATGTTGGCGATCCGATTTCAACAGCTCGAGATCGAGAACGGCGGGATGGAAGCCTTCTGGCCGAAGACGGGGCTGGCGCGCGGCACCTACTACACGATCGTGCGCGGCATCGGAAATCCGACGCTACGGACGATGGAGCGGATCGCCTCGAGCCTGAACATGAGCGTGCTCGAGCTTCTGGGATTTGAAGTCGCGGATGCCCGCCGCGCACTCAAGAAAAGCGGCGTCGACTACGACGAACTGGTCTCGGCGATCGGCAAGAAAAATCGAGCCGACCGCGGTCTCGCGCGGCAAACCCGTTCACGAAAACTTCCTTCGTAGCGATCCGGATTCGGGCCTTGAGGCGAGAGCGATGGGGAGGCCGAAGCCTCCCCCGCTGTTCGCTATGCGGCGGCGCGTTCGCTGGCCTGTGCCAACCGGCCGAGCTCCAGAGCGATGAGATCGACGGTGTAGACCCGTTGGCCATCGCGCTCGAAGCTGTTCTGCCGGAGCCGTCCATGCACGTGGACCAGGTCGCCCTTGCTGACGTGCTCGCTCACGTAGGACTGGATCGCCTTGGTGAAGATCGTGACTTCGTTCCAGTGCGCGTCGTCCTTCCACTGGCCTTTGTCGTCCTTGAAGGGGTAGTTGGCGCAGATGCTGACGCGAATTGTCTTACCGACCTGCTTGATGGTTCCGACCCGACCGATGAGGGTGAATTCGGCGATATTGCGCATTGTCTTTCTCCATCTTGTGGGGCTGTGCCCCGTTGCGATGGCTTTTCCGTCATGGCCGGTAAGACGAAACAGAACCGGAGCCGCCAGAGGCGAGCGGAGGGCAAGCGCAGCGCCGCGCCCCGGCCGGAGCCACGAATTTTGGCGCCGCAGGCGCATGCGCGAGGAATGCCGGTCGGGGTCCCCGCTTGCGGAGGAAAACCGGCAGGGGAAAATTCTTGGGCATCCAGGGGCCGACGTGCCGTCGACGGCCATAGGTATCCAGCCATGCAACCGGGAGCGACAGCCCAGCCGGAAGAAAGACCTGCGATCGTCGCCCGCACCCGGCTCTTTGGTCGGTGCGAGAAGAAAGCACGGCCATATCCGTTATCGCGGCATTTTGCGCACCTCCCGACGCAGGATATTTCGGAAGCTCGGACGCGCACTGACGGGTGCGATCGACTTGGCGGATTCCCAGGCAGCGAGTGATTCGTCGGCGGCGACATCGCCCGGTGTGGGAGGGCCGCGCAGTTTCAATTTTCCGCGGCCCTCGCCCGTTCGCAGTCAGGTGCACCCATGGTCCAAGCTCGAGAACACAGGGCAAAGCGAGGACGTGGAGGTGGGTCGTCATCGCGTCACGCCCGGCGCTTTTCGTTGAGACGCGAATTGATCTGCGACATCGAAATCGGGCCGAGCGAGAATTCTCCAGCCTCCGCTTTACGGGTCAACCCGCGCAGGTAGGCGCCGGCAGATCTGATCGCGGCGCCACGCTGCAGAATACATGCAACAACAACCGCAGCAGTCATTTCGCCCAGAACCGTTTGCGCCTCTTCAAGCGCAGGGGCTGATCCCGAGCATGGCCGTATAGTCTCTAGCCTAGGTCGTGTGGACAAAGCAGATACCCAAATCCTGTGAAGCATGATTCAAGGCTGTTCTTTGGGGAGAACAGCGGTGCTTCGCGGGTTGATGACGGACGAGGAATGGGCGTTCTTTGCACCGTTCCTGCTTGAAAGCGGCACGCAGGGCGGTCGCCCGCCCGCCGATCATCGCAGGGTGCTCGACGCGGTATTGTGGGTCACGCGCACCGGATCACCGTGGCGCGATCTGCCCGACGAACTGGGCAAATGGAACTCGGTCCACCGACAATATCGCCGCTGGACCGAAGCGGGCGTCTGGGACGTGATGCTGAGCGCCCTAACCGAAAGCGCAGCTTCTGACATCACGAAGCAAATGATCGATTCCACCATCGTCCGGGCGCATCAGCACGCCGCCGGAGGAAAGGGGGGATTCAGAGAAACGGTATTGGCCGTTCGCGCGGTGGGCTCACGACCAAAGTTCATACCCGAGCGAATGCGGAGGAGCTCGCGATCGGCTTCAGCGTGACGCCGGGTCAGGCTTCGGACATGATGACCTATGGCGACCTCATAGACGAGGACGTGCCCGATCCCTCCGCCATGCTCGCCGACAAGGGCTATGACAGCGACGCCATCCGCGGCGACCTTGAAGGCCGGGGCATCGAGCCTGTCATCCCGACAAAGTCGAACCGAACCGCAAGATCCAGCGCCCCGTCTGCCGACAGACGTACGCGCATCGCAACCGCATCGAGCGCTGCTTCAACAAGATCAAGCACTCACGCCGCGTAGCGACCCGCTACGACAAGCTGGCTCAAGCTTCCTCGGCTTCGTCCAACTCGCGACAATTCGCATCTGGATCAGATTCATCCACACGCCCAGTTGTGGCAGTTGTAACGACAGCCGCCAACCGCACAATGCCGCGCGTCTCAACGTTCTCGGCGCAACAAACCCTCGAGGCCGCCGCTGCGATAGTAGGCGTAGAGCAGTCCGAGCAGCCATAACGGGATGAACGTGTCGGTAAATGCCGGCATGAGGTTGTACGGAGCGAAATCGCCCTCGACGAGCAGCTGATGCACATGGCCGTAGGCTGCGCCGAGCATGAAGAACGACCAGCCGAGCGCGGTCGCAAGCCAGAACCCACCGCCGATGAAGACGCACAGAAACCCGAGGATGCCCCAGGCGCCGTCGTGCAGCCCGACCTCGAATTGGAATGGATTGCCGGGCGGCCAGCCAATCAGCTTTGCTGCCGCGTCGGCGAAGAAGACGTGCGGGATGAAGCCGAAGATGAAGCCGACGGCGCCAACGTCAAAAACGAATGCGTAGACGAGGAGCAGGCGCAGGACGTTGCCGTGCGTCCAGGGCCCTTTAGTGAATGCCAGATGCAGCAATGGTAGCGATACGCTCAGAAGCACCATGACGACGTTGACCATGCGTTTCCCTTTCGGCGGCGGCGACAACTCGGCCGCATGGAAAACAACACAAAGCTGAGAAGTTATCAACGTACACTGAGCGCCTTGGCGTGCGCTGGAATTGGCGACCTCCTGCCGTGCTTTGTGGAGATGGTGGTACGACAAGCTCGCGTCCAGCTATCTCGGCTTCGTGCAACTCGCAACGATCCCCATCTGGATCAGGTTCGTCCACACGACCTAGCGCGCCTCACCCCTGGCAGCTCTTGCACCGGTCAATCATTCGCGCAATTGAGGCCGTGCTTCCGCTGCCTTTGGTTTCATCAATGCGAAGAGCATAGGCGCGACAGAGAATTCGTTCGCCGCTGCTCGCTGCGTCAAATTACGCAAATAACCTCCGGCGCTCTTAATCGCCTCACTCCGCTGCAATATGGCCGCGAGCACGATCGCCGCCCGTTGCGCCCCCATGATCTCACACGCCTCGTTCCAAGCGCTCGGACTAATGCCTAACATTGGTCGGATGACACCCGCAGTCGCGATGAATGTTCGCCAATCACGAATTTCGCCCTGGTGATAATCGGCGATATCCGGACATGCGCTCAAGACCGACGAAAGAGGAAAACCAAGTTGGTCCACCGCTTTGGATCGTTCTCGATGCTGCCCGCCTTCAATCTTTTCGATTACTTTTTCAGATTCATTTAGAGGTTCTGTGTTTGAATTCTGTATGTGACGCTCAATATGAGACTCTTTGGCGCTCATATTATGAGAATCGGTCTGGCTTTCAAGGATGTTAAATATCTCCTCGGCAAGCATTGAGAGCTCCTCGGCGACCGGCTCAAGGAGCCCAACCGTCCTCGCCGTCGGCAGCTGCTGCAGAAGCTCGCTGAAGTATCCTCTCACCGCCTGCCAATCCTTAAGCCGCGTAGAGCCACGCGCGGGAGCGATGCCCTGGTCCTCAGCGGCCGCAATCATCTTAGTGATGTCGCGCCGGCAAAGCGTGATGCGCTCCCTCACCAACTTTAGATTACGGGCGGCAGTCGAAACTTCATCCGCGAGAACCTGGAATTCGTCGGCTCGTGCGACCAAGGGGCTAATATCAAAACCGAAGGCGAGATCCGTCTCCCCTGCCCTGCCCTTCCGGATAAACCGCTTACCGTTGGGGCTGTCTCGACGAATGATGAGTCCTGCCTCCACCAGCGCCGCCAAATGCCTTCTAAGCGTCGCCGGCGCCATTCCGTGCGCCCTTAGCGATAGATGGTGGTTCGACGGAAACACGATGAGGTCCCGCCCCGTCAGGGCGGTCTCTGGATGGAACGTCAAGAGCGCGTTCAAGACTGATAGAGAACGCTCACTGACCCCAAGCCTGGGACGCGCGGCGCAGATCGCTCTAAAGACGTGCCATTTGTGCACCGCCTTATCGACGGCATCCGTTAAAACGGCCGCTTGGGCTGCGATGCTGGCAGCCGCCAACGGCCGCCGCCCGAAAGGCGTCGTTGATCGATAGGATTCCATGTCCTTGCCTCAAATTGGGCAAAGAAAATCAGCTCGCCAAAACGGCGCCAAAAACTCTTGACTGTGATTCGCGGAAGTGAGATTCTTAGGATGCGAACTCTAAGAAGGGCTTCCGGAACGGCGACGTGACGGGAGCTTTTTCTTTTTGCCTAGATTTCTCCGTTATATTTCAGGGTCGTAGGGTACGCATTACGCACGCTTGCGGGCACGGTACTCGTCGAACAAGTCCTGCAAGCGCGATTTCACGAAATCGCCGAAATCCGGCGCCACGCGATTATCAAAAGTCATCGAAATCTTGGTGCTCCCCCTCGAGAGGCGAGCCACTTTGGTCCCGTCTTTTGCGCTCCAAACCTCTTGTTCGCTTTGTGGGCGTTTGGGGCTCAAAGACTTGTGCAAGAATTCAAACCGCTGGTCGGAATCCATCGCCGCAAAATCAGCAGACCCAGCGATCAACTTGGCCTTTTTGAGGTTGTCTCCGATCAACTCGGCGAGTTCTGACCACCGGACTCGGCCGAAAGCCGGCGCCGGCCCGATCTGATCGACCAGGCTTCCCGGGATCTCCTTTGAGAAGGAAATCAATCGGGACAGAGCCGCTTTGTCGACGTTCAACGACGCCATAATCGTTTCCCGCGAGAAATTCCGCTCTTCCAAATTGGCGGCAAATCGTGCCCGTTCGATATACGTTAGGTCCGTCCGGCCGCTGTTTTCTTGTCCCTGCGCGATGACGAGCTGCTCGTCCGATAGATCGCGAACGACGGCTTTGACCTTTATCCCAAGCTCTTTAACCGCCTGAAGCCGTCGATGGCCGAAGGCCACCTCATAGCGATCGTCATGCTGAGGGTGAGGACGGACGAGAATTGGCACCGCCTGCCCGTGATTGCGAATGAGTTCTCTAAATTCGCTTCGCTGCGCTTCAGATGCCTCCATTCGATCCCTAACAAACGACGCATCAATGCTCCCCGGATCGAGTTCGACGATCACCTGGCCTTTGATAAGCTGCTGCTCGATTTCGTCGGCTCTCTTGGACTTTTCGTTGATTCCGCCGAGCGACCGCGAAATGGCGCCTAGAGCGCTTGCTTGTTTGATAGAGCGTTCAAGGCCCATCAATGGCCGGCTATTCGCCATTGGAGCTCTCGGCGCTGTTTCGGTCGGAGAACTCTCGATGGGATCGAATGATATCTTACGAGCCATGTTCAGCTCCTACCCCAAGCTTGTTTGACTAAGCCTTCGATTTCACCGTTTACAAGATCGAGCGCCTCAATTGCGCGATCGTAGGTTCCGCGCGTGAACTGCTGCCGCTCGACTTCGTAAAGCGTTTGTTTGGTGAGACCCGCATCAGCAATGGCCGTACTTTTCAGCATCGGATGAGTTAAAACTCGGGATCCGAAAATTGACCGCATCAAGCCGACCATTGTCGTTTGCGGCCCATCACTTGGTTCGTACCTGGTGACGAGATATCTCATCCAATCGTACTGCATGGTGCCGCCGGCGTTTGCGACTACGTCAAGCAAACTGCCCGTCATGTTCAAAAATTGAGACATCGACATCACGTCGAGCATTTGCGGGTGCACGGTGATTAAAACCGCGGTCGCCGCGCACAATGCAGAAAGCGTTAGAAACCCAAGTTGCGGCGGGCAATCGATGACGACGATGTCATAATTGTCGCCAACCTGTCCTACCGCTTCGCCAAGACGAGCGAAAAATAGCGAGTCATGCGCGCGCCGATCGAGCAGCGCCTTTGGCGTCTCGTGCTCGAATTCCATAAGCTCAAGCTGACCGGGCACGATGTGTAGATTTGGAATGTAAGTGGCGCGAACAATCTCCGCCATCGGGCGCCGCTGGTCGTCATATCGGATGGCGCCGTAAATTGTCTCGTTGTCGCCAACATCCAATTCGGGTTGGTGCCCGAAAAGGGTCGACAAACTGGCCTGCGGATCGAGGTCGATTGCTAGAACCCGGTAGCCACGCAATGCTAAATACTGAGCGAGATGAGCGGCGGTCGTGGTCTTGCCACTCCCCCCTTTGAAATTCATCACGGACAAGATCTGCAGCGCCTCGCCTGCTCGCCTATGCGGCACATAGCGCTTCGCAGCTTTGCCTTCGCGATCCAAATCTAGCCGCAGGGCCTCGATGTCTTCGACCGAGTACATTCTGCGGTTATTGGACTGCGGCTGAGGCCCCTTCCCCTCCGACACAATCTGCCGCAAGTAGCCGTCGTGAATTCCGATAAATTTGGCTGCCTCGGACGGCGCAAACCGACGTATCGTTTTCTGCGCTTGAGGCGGAAAATCTCGAAGCTGCTGCGCTTGCAGCCGAGCGGAAAGTTCCGCAGCATCCGCGTTGATGAGTGAGCGTAAGTCGCCCAATTCCTGCGGCAAGGTTGCGATACCCATGAACTTCTCTGTATCTGCGGAAAAAAGAGTATTTCCGCGTAAAAAGCGCTGATGCAGAATAAGCTACGATTCTCTCTTATTCGCAAGCCATTTTCAGTTAACGAGAAGTTAACGCCGGAAGCCAGCAATTAACCGCAGCGCGGCGATTACCTCACTTGGCGGCTTTGAGCGATAGCCCCCCCCCCCC
>JARHVB010000079.1:39616-43284 GCA_029222685.1 Terripilifer ovatus
CGCCGCCTTGCCCATGACTCTCTCGGCATCATTAAAATATCGCGCCGCCTGCTGCACCGATCGGTGCTGGGATTGCTGCATGGCTTCGACCAGGCTGACGCCCTGCCGGGCGGCCGCGGTCAGATATCCCGACCTCAGTCCGTGAGCGCTAAACTCGATGGGGTCGAGCCCGGCCAACCGGCACCGCGTTTTCAGAACCTGATTGATCGACTGCGGGGTCAACGCCACCGCGCCGACCCTTTGCCAGCGGTCGATCGCCCGGAACACGGCGCCTTTGCCGATGCGCCCGACCCGCAGCCAATCCTGCAAAGCGATCACCGGCCGCCCGACCAGCACGACGGTCTGATCCTCGGTGGTCTGGCTGGTTTTGGTCCGCCCCAGTTTGATGATCAGGCTCGGCAGCAACCCCGCCTTCGGATTCGCCGGATCGACCGGGACTTCGCCACCATCGCTCAGTTGCGCGACCCGCAGCGACGCGACCTCGCTACGCCGGCGCCCGCCGGAGGCGAAGGCCAGCAGCAGGATTGCCCGATCTCGAATATCGACCAGGCGGGTGCCGGCGCAGGTCGCCAGCAAGGTCTCGAGCACCTCGAGGGTGACGGCACGCTGGCTCTTGCGGCCGCGCGGCTGCTGATTGGCGCGGACCGAAAGCCGTAAAGCGGTCTTCAGAGCAGGGGTCCCAAACGGGCTTTCGAGCCCGCGCCAGCGATGCAAAGTCGCCCAATTCGCCAGGCGGCGCTGCACGGTGGCAACCGCCGGCGGACCTTCCTTGAGCAAAAACCCCCGTGCCCGCAGCGCCAAGATCACCTCCGCCGGCATGCCGTGCGCGGGGTCGGCTTCCCGCTGCACCGGGTCCCAAAGGTGGTGCGCCACGAACTTCAATAATAGCGCCTCGGGTGCCGGCCAGGGCAGGGCCGAGCCGGTCGCGGCAAGTGCCCAGATTTCGAGATAGGCGAGGTCCGACGCCAGGGCGCGCAAGGTGTTCGGACCGATGCCTTCGCGCGCCAGATGGGTGAGTGTGGCGACGTCCTGGTCGGTGAGGATTTCCGACAGCCGGTCGCGTCCCTCGATCGGCAGAATCGCGGCGAGCGCATCGAGCTGCAGCGCGCGCCGGCTTGCGGGATCAGAAACCACTGATCGGGAGGTGATGTCGTCCATTGGCCCGGCGCTCCTCAAAAGCCGTAGGTGCGATCCGCCCAGCGCAGCAGCACGCGGGCGTCGCGGTCGGGCAGGCGCACGCGCTGGGCCTTCAGGCCTTGCGCGATCGCGAGCCCGACGTCGGGGTCGACCCAGTGGCCATGGGTCATCAGGAAGAACCAGCCGAAGGGCAGACCGCCCTCACGGTCGACCGCCTCGATCCGCTCCATCAACGCATGCACCGAGGCCTCCGGCGTCATCAGGAGGCGCTCCTTTGGCGGCTTCAGCGGACGCGGGATGAAGCCGACCTCCCGCTCGCCCTTATGGGTGTGGTCGTGGATATCGAGCGCCCAATGGGCGAAAATGCGCTGCGCGCTGGTGCTAGAATCCTCCCAATCCCGGAAGAACCGGATCTCGCGCGGCACATGGTCGAACCAGTCCGGGACCGCCTCCAGGAACGGCGTTTCGCGTGTCCCGGCCGGTCCGACTTCGTGGATGACGCGTCGCTCCATCTCGGACCGTTGGGCCTCTCGTTTGTCGCGCTCGATGCGGCCGCAGCGATCGAGGAAGCTGCGGACATGGATCACCGCACCGCCGGCGCGGCCGAGCAGGCGGTAGACCGGGCCGGCAAGACGACTTGAGTCAGGGAGTTGGTCGGTGCGCGGCCAGCTCGGATCGAGCAGTTCCGATTCTCCCCAGGGTCGATAGTCCGGATTGACGATCGGGCCGGCCCGCCATTCGATCTCCCGTCCAAGCGCAATCTGGATATAGTCGGCCGCGCCCGGTCCGGTCGGCGCCGACACGAAGGCGCTGGAGCCGCGCCATTCGGTGATCTGCAGATCCGTCTGTTTCAGGCGCGCCCAGACCGCCTTGATGTCGCCCCCGTCTTTGGCAATCTCGGCCATCATCCATGGCCGCAATTCGCCAATCCGCGTGCCGTCCGGCCGGAGGACCGAGCGGGTGTCGCGCCAGTAATCGTCATCGATCGGCGCGATGCCGAAATCAAAACCCGGAAACGCCGCGGCGAGGGCAGGGATGAGGTCCGCATCCGCCGCGGCCGGATCGAGCCCAGCCAGGACCGTTTCGAGCGAGGCGGCATCGGGGAGGCGGGCAGGTGTCGTCATTCTAGCAGCCTTTCAGTGGCGAGCGGGTGCTGCCGGTCGAAGCCGGCGCCCAGATGTCGAGATCGGCGAGGTCGGGGGCCAGGGCGCGCAGCGAGTCCGGGCCGATGCCGTGGCGGGCCAAATGGGTGAGGGTGGCGACATCCTGATCGGTGAGGATTTCCGACAGATGATCGCGCCCGTCATAGGTGATTTCGAAGCGGCCGTTGGAAGCTGGTAAGAGCGCCACTTCGCCGAGATTGGCGCCAAAGGTCTGCAACAGTTCCTGCGCCATCCAGGCGGCGCGGAGCCGCCACTGGCATTGGGTGCAAAAGGTGATGGCGATGCGGGGTGGGGTCATCAACGGCACCTTCTCATTGGGTCGCGAACCGGTTCTCAGCTGCTTTCAACCCAGGCCGGGCCCAATCGAGGCCCGTTGTCACGGCCGGCGCAGCGGCGGCGTGGAGGCCGGGTGACAGGCGATATCGGTCTGGCCAAAATCATTGCCCTTGAACAGCAGCGGCGCCTTGGCGTTCCAGGCCACCGCGTAGGAATAACAGTCTCCCATATTGAGGCCGGCCGGGTGCCGGCCCTTACCGTAATGCTCGAAGGCGATTTCGGCCGCCTCATACTGTTTGCGGTCAAAGGGCAGGGGGGTGAGATTGGGGGCGGCGGCGAGGCGCGAGACGATCGCGCTGGCATTGGCAAACCCTTTCGAGGTCAGCACCAAGCGGGTCTCGAACAAGGTCGGCCAACCGATCAGCACCGGCTCGGTGCGCAGGACCGCTTTAAACCGTTCGGCTTCCGGCTCGTCGAGAACGATGGCGAGGATGGCCGAGGTATCGAGCGCGATCACCGGCCTGACCGGGGCAGGCCGTGTTCGTCATACAACGCGTCGTGGTTGGAGGTGGCGCCGGCCAAAACACTTTTGCGGCCTTCGGCGGCGAGGTCCCAGACGGCGTCGATGGGATGGGCGTTGGCGCCGGCGCGCAGATCCTGGTCGTAGCGCTCGAGCGCCTGCTCGACGAGGCGGTTCATGGACAGGCCGGTGCGCCGCGCCAGCGACTGGGCTAAAATTTTGGCTTTGGCGCTGCGGATGGAAAGCTGCGGCTCGGACATGTTTGGGCGTCCTCGGGCTGAAATTGATGGCCAAACGGTACCACGGGCGCCTAAAAGCTAGCAAGTTTATTCCGTAAGCTGGCTAGTTATCGATAATGTTTACTTATCGATAGTCACAGGGACAAACTGGGAACATACCAGGTGACAGAAGCAAACACCATGTTACCTTCAATGTGATCGATTCGCATTAAGGTTATCAATATGTTGCTGTCGGCGGGCTTAGTTTCGTGAACCGGTGCCGAATGGCGCGAACTGGCTCCATGTTCCGCGAACTGAGTTCA
Organism: Terripilifer ovatus; assembly: GCA_029222685.1. Classification (GTDB taxonomy): domain Bacteria; phylum Pseudomonadota; class Alphaproteobacteria; order Rhizobiales; family Beijerinckiaceae; genus Terripilifer; species Terripilifer ovatus. The sequence goes on from JARHVB010000079.1 coordinate 43,254, forward strand.
CCCTCACGGCACGGACGGTGCGCTACTCCCG
>JARHVB010000008.1:0-390684 GCA_029222685.1 Terripilifer ovatus
AACGTCTCGGGCGGGATCGAAGGCCTGCCGGTGGACGAATAAAGCTCTTCAAACCGCTGGTTCAGCTTCGCCAGTGCCGCATCCGCCAGCCTGCGGATCGCCCTAAGCGGATGATCGGCCGGAATCCGCTTCTCAAGCGGAACATAGCTGAAAAGACTATCTCCGCCACCGCTGCTTCCCCGCATCGCAAATCACTCCGCATATCTTGCAAAGTGAATCACGAAAAACAACGAAAGGGGAGAGTTTTTCAGCAGCCTGCTAGAGCGTTTTCGAGCGAAGTGGACGCCGGTTCGCGTGAAGAAAACGCGTCAAAACAAAAACTAGAGCTTCGGTTCTGATTCTATCAGAACCGAAAATGCTCTGGCGGATTGCCCGGACGGAGCGGCCGGGCAAAAAAATGTCCCCCGCACGTTGCCGGGCGGGGGACGAGGTTGGTGCAAGACCTGAACGAAACGATCTAATGTTGGGTCCCTGGACCGGCTCTTGGGCCGGGCGTCGCGACCGCCCAAAACATTTCGCTAATGTCTCAAAGGCGCTGAAGAGGTCCAGCGCTCGTAGGGGACCGGCAAGCCGTTACCCTGCAAGCGTCCTTACTTCTTCTTGGCGACCTTCTTCTTGGCTACTTTCTTCTTGGCGACCTTCTTCTTCGCGGTCGACTTCTTCACAGACTTCTTCGCGGCCTTCTTGGCCGGTTTACGCTTAGCTGCCTTAGCCATCTGAGGTCCCCTCTAAGTTGACGGCCGACGAGCCTATTCGTCGGCATCAGGCAAGACATAAAGTAACGAGGTTAACTAGTTGTGCAAGTGACCCTCTTGCACATTGCGGGTTTTGAGCATCGTCGGAAGCACTCAACACGCCGATGGACAGCAGACTCGCGGCTCTGGATTCTTGCGTGCGAATGTCTCGAGCCAACGTCGATGAACTGATATCCGACACGACGTCCGCATCTGCTTTGCGATGTTGAAGCCGACCATGCGGACAAGGGTCTCAACAAGTGCGAACGATCGCGACAAGTCATGCGATTCGATTCGGGTCCGAATAAAACTCATTGATTCTTATGTAAAACCGGAAAGAGCGATCGGCATCGGCAGCTCGCTCTCATCACACGGCGCAAGAAGCTTGTCGAAGCTACGACCAGCATTTGCAAGAGCGCCCAACGCTAGTCGGAGATCGTCGGCGACGGGTCGACTAAAGATGTTGCCGATCACTTGCGTCGACCGCCATGATGCACGAACGCAACACGAGTTGGCAATTTCAAACGCGCTAAAAATATTTTTGGAAAAGCGAAAAAAAAATCGCTCTTCGAAGCTGACTCGAAGAGCAAATCGCGCAAACGGGTCCGAATCGGGTCTCCGATTCGAGACGTCAGAGACCCAGTTTGCGCTTCAGGATTTCGTTCACCGTCTGCGGATTGGCCTTGCCGCCGCTCTGCTTCATCGCCTGTCCGACGAACCAGCCGAGCATGGTCGGCTTCGCCTGAGCTTGCGCGACCTTGTCGGGATTGGCAGCAACGATAGCGTCGATCACCGCCTCGATGGCACCGGTGTCGGTCACTTGTTTCATGCCGCGCGCCTCGACGATGGCATGCGGATCGCCGCCATCCTTCCAGACGATCTCGAACAGATCCTTGGCGATCTTTCCCGAGATGGTCGAGGCGTCGATGAGATCGAGGATAGCGCCCAGTTGTTCGGCTGACACCGGCGAGGCGGTGATGTCGATGCCTTCCTTGTTCAGGCGGCCGAACAGTTCGTTGATCACCCAGTTGGCTGCCGCCTTGGCATCGCGCCCGCGTGCCACCGCCTCGAAATAGTCGGCTGACTCGCGCTCGCTGGCCAGGACGTTGGCATCATAAGCCTGCAAACCATAGGCGCTCATGAAGCGCGCGACCTTCGCATCCGGCAGTTCCGGCAGGCCCGCCGCCAGTGCATCGACGAAGGCCTGATCGAACTCGAGCGGCAGCAGATCCGGGTCCGGGAAGTAGCGATAGTCGTGCGCTTCTTCCTTCGAGCGCATCGAACGCGTTTCGCCGCGCGCCGGATCGAACAGCCGCGTCTCCTGGTCGATCTTGCCGCCGTCTTCGATAATGGCGATCTGCCGCCGCGCTTCCGCGTCGACCGCCTGGCCGATGAACCGGATCGAGTTGACGTTCTTGATCTCGCAGCGCGTCCCAAGCGGTTCGCCCGGCCGGCGCACCGAGACGTTGACGTCGGCGCGCAGGTTGCCCTTCTCCATATCGCCGTCGCATGTGCCTAGATAGCGCAGGATGGTGCGGACTTTGGAGACATAGGCGCGCGCTTCATCGGCGGAGCGGATGTCCGGTTTTGAGACAATCTCCATCAGCGCAACGCCGGCGCGGTTGAGATCGACGAGGCTCATGTTGGGCGACTGATCGTGCACCGACTTGCCCGCGTCCTGTTCCAGATGAAGCCGCTCGATCCCGATGCGCACCTGCTCGGTGGGCGAGACGTCGACGAGGACTTCGCCCTCGCCGACGATCGGGCTCTTGTACTGGCTGATCTGATAGCCTTGCGGCAGATCGGGATAGAAGTAGTTCTTGCGGTCGAACACCGAGCGCCGGTTGATCCGGGCCTTGAGACCAAGCCCCGAGCGTACCGCCTGCTTGACGCATTCCTCGTTGATGACCGGCAGCATGCCCGGCATGGCCGCATCGACGAGCGAGACATGCTCGTTCTCGCTGGCGCCGAACTGCGTCGAAGCGCCGGAGAAAAGCTTGGCTTCCGAATTCACCTGCGCATGGATTTCCATGCCGACGACGATTTCCCAATCGCCTGTCGCGCCCTTGATGAGCTTGGACTGCCTGGTCTGGGCCGCTGCCGGTGCGTTCATCGCTCTATGTCCTGCTATCCTTGGCTTTGTCTCTGGCTTGAAACCATGCGCTTGCATTGTGACGTGATCGGGGAAGCCGGCGCGCTCACGCCCACCATGGCTCGGGCAGTTTGATCCGACCGGCGGCCTGCTCGATGACCTCGCCAAGGGAGAACAAGGTCTCCTCTTCGAACGGCTTGCCGATCAGTTGCAGCGCCAGCGGCAGGCCCTTCGGCGACAGACCGCCGGGCACCGCGATGCCCGGCAGTCCTGCCATGTTGACGGTCACGGTGAAGACGTCGTTGAGATACATCTCGATCGGGTCGGCGGAGGTCTTCTCGCCGATGCCGAAGGCCGCCGACGGCGTCGCCGGCGTCAGGATTGCGTCGATCCCGTCGGCGAACACCGTTTCAAAGTCGCGCTTGATCAGGGTCCGGATCTGCTGCGCCCGCACGTAATAGGCATCGTAATAGCCGGCGGACAGGACATAGGTTCCGATCATCACGCGCCGGCGCACTTCCTTGCCGAAGCCCGCGGCTCGCGTGTTCTCGTACATGCTGGCGATGTCCTTGCCGGGCACGCGCAGGCCGTAGCGCACGCCGTCGTAGCGCGCCAGGTTGGACGAGGCCTCGGCCGGCGCCACGATGTAATAGGCCGGCAGGGCATAGCGCGTATGCGGCAGGCTGATCTCGACGATCTCGGCGCCGGCATCCCTCAGCCAGGCGATGCCCTTCGTCCACAGTTCTTCGATCTCGGCCGGCATGCCGTCGATCCGGTACTCCTTGGGAATGCCGATCCGCTTGCCGCGCACGGAGGCGCCGATCGCGGCCTCGTAATCGGGCACCGCCACATCGACGCTTGTCGTGTCCTTGGGATCGTAGCCTGCCATCGAGCGCATCAGGATGGCGCAGTCGCGCACGCTGCGTGCGATCGGGCCGGCTTGATCGAGCGACGAGGCGAAGGCCACCATGCCCCAGCGCGAGCAGCGGCCATAGGTCGGCTTGATGCCCACCGTGCCGGTGAAGGCCGCGGGCTGGCGGATCGATCCGCCGGTGTCCGACGCCGTGGCGCCAAGACAGAGACGCGCGGCAACGGCGGACGCCGAACCGCCCGACGATCCACCGGGCACGAGCAGGCCCTGCTTGTCGCCGGCAAGCGCGGAGCGGCCCTTCTCGCGCGTCCACTCCGGCGGCAGCCAGGGCGAGGCGACCGGACCGTAGAACGACGTCTCGTTCGACGAGCCCATGGCGAACTCGTCCATGTTGAGCTTGCCGAGCATGACCGCCCCGTCGCGCCACAGTTGCGACGTCACGGTCGATTCATAGCGCGGCTTGAACCCGTCGAGGATATGGCTCGCCGCCTGCGTATGGACGCCCTCGGTCGCGTAGAGATCCTTGATGCCGAGCGGAATGCCTTCCAGCGGACCGGCGGTTCCATTCGCCAACCGCCCGTCGGCAGCCTTGGCCATGGCGAGCGCCTTGTCCGGCGTCTCCGCCACGAAGGCGTTCAGCGCGCGCGCCTTCTCGACGGCCTCGACATGGGCCTCGGTCAATTCGGTGGCGGAGATGTCTTTTGCGAGAAGCAGATCCCGCGCGTGCGCCAGAGTCAGATCGGTCAGCGAGGTCATTCGACGACCTTCGGCACGACAAAGAAATGCTCCTCGCGCACGGGCGCGTTGGCGACGATGGCGTCGGCGCCCGCCTGATCGGTCACCACATCGGCCCGCATATGCATTTTCATCGGAATGACGGACGTCATCGGCTCGATGCCGGCAACATCGACCTGGTCGAGCTCAGCGACGAAGGACAAAAGCGCATTGAGTTCGCCCGCGAGATGGGGAACCTCGTCGTCCGTGACGGCGATGCGCGCCAGATGCGCGATACGCCGAACGGTCGCGTGATCGACCGACATGAAATCCTCTTGAAGCCCATTTGGGTTGAAACAGGCGGCCTATAGCATCCGCCCGGCCAAGCGCGCAAATTTGCGCGCAAATCTGGCGCGAATTCCGCCTGTTTCCCCGGAAATCGAGGCGGTTTTACGTCTCAAACACCCGCCAGCAGCCTGATCGCCGTCAGGACGGGGTCGTTATCGTCAAGCCCCATCCCCATCACGCTCGTATAGTGATTGTGGCCCGCATGGACGATGAATTTCGGCATCTCGCCATTGCGCTTGAACAGCGCGGTGGCGAGCAGCAGCGCCTGTTCCTGGTATTTCCGCTGCTCGAACTCGCCGACCGTGACCACCACCGGAACCCCCGACGCCACGACGCCATCGAGCGACGAAAATCGCTCCGCACCCTCGCCGAAATAAGGAACGATGGTCTCGTGCCCCCCCATTGCCGCGAAATCGTAATAGCCCGAGCTGACGATCAGGCCGGCAATGCCGGGCCCCTCGCGCGTATGGACCGACGGGCTCGCCACATAGCTGGCGATCAATGCTGCCCCAGCCGAACTGCCGTAGAGCAGGATGCGTGCGCCGTCGCCGCCGTAGTCGCCGATATGCGCCTTCACCCAGGCGATCGCCGCCGCCACATCCTCGATGCCGGCGGGATGAGGGTGCTGCGGCAGGCGCCGATAGGTGATGTTGACCCCGACCATGCCGTTGCGCACGGCCCACACACCGATGTTCTCGAAGAACGGCAGCCCCGGTGTCTTCTTGTCGCCGCGCAGAAAGCCGCCGCCGTGAACGAACATCAGCACGGGGCGCCCCGATGCTGCTTGCGATGGCGCATAAATGTCGAGGCGGTGGCGTTGGTCCGGGCCATAGGTCACGTCACGGGAAATCCGCACGCCCTCATACGGTTCCTGCCCGTGTAGCCGCGCCAGCAGCTTCTGCGAACCCTGCAGAACCTCCTGCCCCGTGCTGCGCCCGAGCGCTTCGATCAGCGCGCGCGCCGGCAAACGGCTGACAGCATTCGGCATGTCGTTACTCCGGCAAGACGCTATTTCGGCAAGACGCTATTTCAGCAAGACGCTATTCCGCAGCGGCAGAGGCCGGCCGATCCTTATCCGGATCGAGATGCCGGAGCCTTGGTGCGACCTGTTCCATGAACCGGGTCATCGACTGGATGCGCTTTTCGCGGGTGGCGTAGTCGCGGCCGGCGTGGAACAGCAAGGTGCCGAAGCCGCCGCTCGCCTCGTAGAACTCCTCGATGCGCTTCTGCACGCTCAGTGGGGAGCCTACGAAAATGTTCCCTGTGTCGACCAGATAGTCGAAGGTGATGTCGTTGAGGGTTCCGCCCGGCGGGATGCGCTCGGCCTGGTGATGCGGCGTATTGGCGATCTCCCAGGCAATGGTTTTCTCATAGGACTCGCGCATGTCGTCGCGCGCCTGCTTGTCGGTTTCGGCCACATAAACGACGCGGGTGCAGTGAAGCATCTTGCGCGAGGGCGTGTGGCCGAACTGCTTCTGTGTCTCAACCAGCGTATCGCCGAACAGGCGCAGCCGTGACACCGGGATAAAATCGCCTGTCAGCACAATCAGGTTGAGGCGTCCGGCAAGCTGCACCGATCCCAGCGTATTGATGCAGGCGATGCCGACCGGCGGGTGCGGCTGCTGCACCGGCGGGCATTGCAGGATCATCTGCTTGCCGGTCCAGTACGGCCCGTCAAAATCGACGGGCTCCTTCGAATTCCACAATTTCAGGATCAGCTCGATCGAGGTCTCGACCATCGCGCGCGTGTCTTTGGGGTCGCGGCCGCGCCATTCCATCTGGCGGCCATGGAAGCCATGGCCGATGCCCAGCATGTAGCGGCCGTTCGTCAATTGATCGGTGGCGTTCGCCTCCAGCGCGATCTGGATCGGATGATAATAGCCGAGCGGCCGGACGCCCGAACCCATGCGGATATTCTTCGTCTGCGCAGCCGCCTTGGCGATGATGAGTTCGGCCGGCGTCTGGTGTTCGCTCAGCCAGGCTTCCGAGAACCCCAGTTTGTCGGCAGCGACGATTTCAAAAATGTCTTCGTCCCAGGCTTCGCCGAGCGTGCGATCGGGACGGCGATCGTTTGAGAACAGGCCGAATTCCATGGTGTCGCCTCCCGGCGGAATGTCAGCGGCCCGTTCGGCGCCGCCATACGTTTTTTTCCGCGCGAGTGTGATTCCGTTTTGCAGCCGGGGTCAAGGTTCCGCCCGCAGTTTCTGTACCGCATGACAGGCCAGTCCAGGCGTGCTAACGCGCTCGCATGGCTGTTGAAATCCTCACTGCAGAAACGCTGTTACCCCGCCTGCCGCCGCGTGCCCGGCTGATGGGGATTGATCTCGGCACCAAGACCATCGGCCTTGCCATTTCCGATGTGGAACGCCGCATCGCCTCTCCGCTCGAGACGATCCAGCGCACCAAATTCGGCAAGGACGCGGCGCAAATGCTGGCGCTGGCCAAGACCTATGAGATCGCCGCCTTCGTCATCGGCCTGCCGCTGAATATGGATGGCAGCGAAGGCCCGCGCGCGCAGGCGACGCGCGCCTTCGTGCGCAGCTTCGGCGCACTCGACCCAAGGCCATTCGTTCTGCAGGACGAACGCCTGTCGACGGCGGCGGTGACACGGCAATTGATCGAGCAGAACGCCTCCCGTGCCCGGCGCGCCGAAGTCGTCGACCGCATGGCGGCAGCCTATATCCTCCAAGGCGTACTCGACCGCCTCGACCGGCTGACGCCGGAGCAGGATGATTGAACGATGGTCCGCGACGCTATTGCGTCGCGGGTATCGCTCGTCTTGAAGATCTGCCTAGCGAAAACGCCGATAGAACGGCCGCGGCCCGTAATAGCGAGGCGCATAATAGCGGGGCCGGTAATAGCCGCCATAGTAGCCGGGCGCATAGCCATAGCCGTAGGCCGGATGCCCGTAGGCCGGATAGCCATAGCCGTAATAATAATCGTTACGCCGATCGGCAGCGATCGCCGCGCCGATGCCCAGCGCCATGGCGCCGAAGGCCGCGGCAGCCGCCGCATTTCCACGGCGCGGTGCGCGGCGAACCACACGACGCTTGGGAATATATCTCGCTTCGACGACGGAACCCGCGGCAGCCGCTTCGCTGCGCGGCGCGACGTCCACCGGCATGGCGGCGCTTTCGGCGACCGAGGCCAGGGCAAGGGGAAGGGCAAGAGCAACGCCGGCTGCAGCCGGCAAAACCCGTTTCATGGCAAATGTACGCATGGCACATACCCCTTTCGGCGGAGCCTCAAGACGGCCCGCCACCTTTGGAGACGATATAGCGCGTGCGAGCTGAACCGCATGTGAACACACCTGCCTCCTGTCGCTGCCTGCGATCCTCATTTCTTGCGAACATACGGACCCAGTTCCTTCGCCGCCTTCTCCGCGAAGCTGCTATCCACCGCCTGCTCGACGGTGACATTTCCCTCGATCCACCCTTGCTCGCGGTAGAACGCGAGATCTACCTTCAGGCTGGGTATGTTCAGCGTGCCGTTGGGTTCGGCGCCCTGGGGCGCGATGCTGCGATAGACCTGCGGGTCCTTGATGCTGGTCATCTCCGTCAGGATGGCGATGACCTCGTCCGCATTGGGGCCGGCGAGATGTCCATCCTTCAGCGCGTCGTTGTAGAAGCGCTGGCCGCGCAGGTAAGCCCGCATGAAGCGTTGCGCCACGTCCGGCCGCTTCTTGATGAACGTGTCGCCGTAAATGGTCACCGAAGCCTCGTGGTTGGGCTCCATGACGTCGTCTGCCGTGATCCGGATGGCGCCGCTGGCTTTGATAGCCTGTGACGCCTGCGGTTCCGCGGTGAGCCCCAGATCAATGTTGCCATTGGCCAGCGCCGCCACCTGGTTGGGATAGGACAGATAGACCGGCTCGATATCGCTGAATTTCAGCCCGATCATGGTCAGATAGGAGTACATCATTGCCGTGGCGCTGGAGCCCTGCGACGGCATGGCGACCTTCAGCCCCTTGATGTCGGTAGGCTTCTTGTAGCGCCCGCTGTCGACCAGCTCCTTGCGTATGATGAGAACGTTGTGGCCGTAGCCAGGCGGGGCATTGCTGTTGCTGGCGACGATCTTCACGCCGATGCCACGCGCCACCGCGTTGTAGAGCGCGGCTGTCGCCGAACCGACCGCCACGTCGAGATCGCCGGTGCCAAGCGGCGCGATCATCTTGATGCCGGAATCGAAGACGGTCTGCTTCACATCCAGCCCTTCGTCGCGGAAATAACCTTTCTTCATGGCGATGAAACTGCCGACATCGCTGCTGGTGCCGGACGCCGCCGCATTGACCTGGTCAAGTGCATGACCTGGCCCCGCCAACGCCACGCATAACAATGCTGCCAGACCGAGGCCGGAGCCTGGCCGTCCCGCCTTGCGCAAGATGCTTTTCCGCATCAATCTTCCTCCCATTTGAAGACGCCTTCTTGGGCGCTATTTTCTGCTTGTGCATCGTCGGCCCGCATGCGGCCTCTGTCAATCAGGCGGAATCCTTCTTCCGTTACGCAAGAAGATGGCCCTCGCATGGCGAGGGTCGGATGAGGGCGGGGCGCATTCAGCTCTGCAGCAGCGAAACCCTGTTGCCGCCGTGGCGGCCGATCTGTCCGAGAATGTCCAACTCCATGATCGCCGCCTGAATCTCTGCGGCGGAATGTCCGGTCGCGCGCACCAGATCATCGATCGTAACCGGCGACGGACCCAGCAGCTCTTGTACCCGTTCGACAAGATTTGTCGTTGCGCCGGACGCCATGTCGCGGCGCGGCGCCGGCGATGGCGTTGCCATCTTCTCGTGTTGATGAGGAGAATGCGTGCGCGGCACCGCTTGATCGTCGAGATCACGTTCGTCCCACAGCCTGTCATCACCTGCGACGGGCTCGTCGAACAATCCGCCGCGCCGGGTGACGCCGGAGGCGACGAGCGGCGCAAGCGCTTCGATCACGTCCTCGCTGCTGGTGCAAAGCGTCGCGCCCTGCCGCAACAGATCGTTGGCGCCTTCGGCGCGCGGATCGAGCGGCGAGCCCGGCACGGCGAAGACTTCCCTGCCCTGCTCGTTGGCGAAACGCGCCGTGATGAGCGAGCCCGAGCGGCGCGCCGCCTCGATCACCACGGTCCCCAGCGCAAGCCCGGAGACAAGGCGATTGCGGCGCGGAAAATCGCGCCCGCGCGGCTCCCAGCCGATCGGCATTTCGGAGAGGAGCGCGCCCCTGGCGCAGATATCATTCGCCAGCGCGATGTGCTCGGCCGGATAAATCTTGTCCAGTCCGCCGGCGAGAACGGCAATGGTCCCGCTCTGCAAACTCGCGCGATGGGCACTTTGGTCAATCCCACGCGCCAGACCGGATGCGATCACGAAGCCTGCTTCCGCCAGTCCGCGCACCAGTTTATCGGTGAAGGAGATACCCGCCGCCGATGCATTGCGTGATCCGACGATCGCCACCATCGGACGTGCCAGCGCCCGCACGTCGCCGCGCACGGCGATCAGCGGCGGGGGCCCGTCGATCTCGCCCAACGCTGCCGGATAATCCGCTTCCCCCACAGCGATGAAGCGTCCACCCAACCGGTCGAGCGCCGCCAACTCGCGCTCGCAATCGTCGCGCGCGGCAATGCGGAACGGGCGCCCGCCGACCTTTTGATCGGCAAATTTCGGCAATGCGGCCAGTGCCCCGCCGGCGCCGCCGAACCGCTTGATGAGCGAATGAAACGTCCGTGGCCCGATGTTCTCGCTGCGGCAGAGTTGCAGCCAGTCGAGGCGTTGCGCGTGCGAAAGACCGAACCGTCCTTCCTCGCGCCTGTCGCTCACGGTTTGGCGCCGATTTTTGTTTCCGTGCCGTCCATCAGCCGCGAAATATTGGGCCAGTGCTTGAACCACAGCAGCACCGCCAGCGCGACGAACAGTTCGGCCGGCGCCGGTCGCCCCATCGCCCAAAGCGCGACCGGCGTGGCAGCGCTCGCCGCCAGCGCCGCCGCGGACGAATAGCGCGTGGTGAAAGCGACGCCGAGCCAGACCACGGCGAACACGAGCGCGCCGGGCCACGCAAGACCGAGCGCGCAGCCCAGAAACGTCGCAACGCCCTTGCCGCCGTTGAACTTCAGCCACACCGGATAGAGATGGCCGAGAAACGCGCCGAGGCCCGCAATGACCGCCTGGTATTCGCCGAATTGCGCGCCGATGAGAACCGCCGCCGTACCTTTCAGGGCATCGAGCACCAGGGTCGCCGCCGCCAGGCCCTTATGCCCGGTGCGCAGCACATTCGTTGCGCCGATATTGCCGGAGCCGATGGAGCGTAGATCCTCCGTGCCCGCCGTGCGCGTCAGCAGCAGGCCGAACGGAATTGAACCGAGCAGATAGCCGATGACAAGGGCGATCAGATTGTGCGGGAGATCGGGAAACAGCATGCGGAACAACACTCGTACGCGACGGCAGCCACAATAGCGTGCTTTGGCGCAAAACGAAACCAGCGCCGGCCTCAGACGATGGCGCCGGCGACCATGGTGAGTTTGACGACGCCTTCCATGCGGGCCTCGTCGAACGGCGTGTTCTTCGAACGCGATTGCAGACGCGCCGGATCGACGACGAACGGCTCCTCCGGATCGAACCGGATGAGATCGGCCGGCGCGCCCTTCTGCAGGCGTCCCTGCGGCAGGCCGAGGATTTCCGCCGGCCGCAATGTCATGGAGGCGATGAGCCGTGCGAGCGGGACATGGCCGGCCTGGACCAGCCGCAGCCCCGCCGGCAGCATGGTTTCGAGACCGATGGCGCCATATTCGGCCTCCGAGAACGGCACGCGCTTGGCTTCCACGTCCTGCGGATTGTGATCGGACACGATGACATCGATCAATCCACTCGCCAGCGCCTCGACCAGCGCCAGCCGCTCCTCCTCGGTGCGCAGCGGCGGCGACAGTTTCAGGAACGTGCGGTAGTCGCCGACGTCCGTCTCGTTCAAGCTCAGGTGATTGATCGACGTGGCGCAACTGACCGGCAGTCCCACGGCTTTCGCCTTGGCGATGATGTCGAGCGACAATGTCGTCGTCACCAGCTGCGCATGATAGTGCGCACCGCCTGCATTGCCCGCCAGGGTCAGCGCCACGAGGCGCATGTCGCGGTCGATCATGATCGCCTCCGCCTCGCGCGGAATGCCGGGCAGTCCCAGGCGGCTGGCGAATTCGCCTTCGTTCATGACGCCGGCGCGGGCAAGCTCGGGATCTTCGGAGCGGTGGATGATGACCGCGCCGAAGTCGCGCGCATAGGTCATCGCCCGGCGCATCACCTGCGAGGACACGACCGATGCCGGACCGTTGGAGAAGGCGATGGCGCCGGCTTCCTTCAACAGGCCGATCTCGGCGATCTCGCCACCGGCAAGTCCCTTGGTCAGCGCCGCACAAGGCAGGATGCGCACCTTGGCGGTATCGCGGGCGCGGCGCATGAGATAGTCGACGACTGCCGCGCCGTCGACGGGTGGGTTAGTATTGGGCGTTGCGACAATGGTGGTGACGCCGCCGGCGGCGGCGGCGCGGCTGGCGGTGGCGATGGTTTCGCGGTGGCTCGCGCCGGGCTCACCGATGAAGGCGCACATGTCGATGAGACCGGGGCAGACGATGTCGCCGCCGCAATCGATCGCCTTGGTGCGCGCGCCGACATTCGCCTTAGTGACATCCGCACCGACACCGACGATGCAGCCGTTCTCGGCCAGTACGCCGCCGCGTATTTCGCCGCCGCTCGCCGGATCGAGCAGGCGCGCGTTGATGAGAGCTATCGGCGAAGACGTGGACATAAATTTCTATCACTCCGCGAAACACCCGCAGCGGCCAGGAACGCCCTAACTATTGGGCAGATTCTGCGCCAATGCTTCAAGGACAGCCATGCGCACGGCAACGCCCATTTCGACCTGTTCGTTGATCAGCGAGCGCGGCCCATCGGCAACCGCCGATTCGATTTCGACGCCGCGATTGATCGGACCCGGATGCATGACCAGCGCGTCGGGCTTCGCCCATTTGAGCTTTTCCTCGTCGAGGCCATAGAAACGCGCGAATTCCTTCAGCGACGGCACGAAAGCCCCGTCCATACGCTCGCGCTGCAGCCGCAGCATCATCACGATGTCTGCGTCGCGAATGCCGCTCTCCATCGAGCGATGCACTTCCACGCCCATGCGCTCAATACCGGCCGGCAGCAAGGTCGAAGGACCGACGACGCGCACCCGCGCCCCCATCTGCGTCAACAGGATCATGTTCGAGCGGGCCACGCGCGAGTGGGCGACGTCGCCGCAGATGGCGATCGTCAGCCCGTCGATGCGGCCCTTGTTGCGGCGGATCGTCAGCGCGTCGAGCAGCGCCTGGGTGGGATGTTCGTGGCTGCCGTCGCCGGCATTGATCACCGAGCACGACACTTTGCGCGACAGCAATTGCACCGCGCCGGAATGATGATGGCGCACGACGATGAGATCGGGGCGCATGGCGTTCAGGGTCGCCGCGGTGTCGATGAGCGTTTCGCCCTTCGTCACCGACGAGGTCGCGACCGACATGTTCATCACGTCGGCGCCGAGCCGTTTGCCGGCGAGTTCGAAGGAGGACTGCGTGCGCGTCGAAGGCTCAAAGAAGAGGTTGATCAAGGTACGCCCGCGCAGGACGCTCCGCTTCTTCTCTACCTGCCGCGAAACCTCGACCGCCTCATCAGCCAGATCCAGCAAGGCCTCGATGTCCGGCCGCGACAAACCTTCGATGCCGAGCAGATGCCGATGGGAGAAGACGGGTTTGGCGAGGACGGTCATATCGCGCGTCTATAGGCCAGACAGCCCCGAGGCCGCAAGGCAGCCGGCCGACTTGCGCACTAAATTCCGGGGAAACCCGCGATTGCCGCGATCCTGGCCGGCGAAACGATCAGGATGCCGTGCGCCCGGCCGCCGGCCGCCCCTCGTAGGAGGTGCCGAAGAGATAATCCCACAGGCCGGTGGTGACACCGAAATTGGTGTCGCCCTGGGCAAAATGATGCAGCATGTGCCGGCGGCGCGCCCGTGCCAGAAATGCGCCGCCGTCCATGCGCGCATGGGTGGCATAGTGGATCGAAGTATAGGCCAGGTAACCGGTGAGCACGCCTGCCGCGAAACCGCCTGTGGACTCCACGCCAAGGACATAGGCCGGAACGTAGAATGCAATGATGATGGCAGCCGGACCGACGACGGGCGGCGTGCCGAACAATTCTTCCGGCTTTTCGTGATGGAAATCGTGCAGGGCCCGAAACAGCGCGCCGCCGTGAAACAGCCAGCGATGAAAGATATATTCGATCAGCGTCCAGGTCAGCAGTCCGAAGCAGAAGAACAGCAGCACATAGATCGCATTATGCGACTCCGACGTCGCAACAGGCCATAGCAGCATGGCGAGAATGATCGGCGGCAGCAGGATGAAATCGAGGAAATAAGAGAAGGTTCCGAGCCGCACGTTCGCCTCTTGTCTTCTACGGCGACAGGTCGCCATTTCCACCTATTGCTAAGCAAATAGAGTGGTGCGTCAAGCCTGTGTCGAAACAGAGGCGGGAACCTCGGCCAGAAGCTCCGGCAAAGAACGGCGTGAGTTTTGCCTGCCGACGTGTTCAAATTACCTCAAGATTGGAGTCAGGCGAATGTCCCGCCCACCGTTTCCACCCTTCGACGCCACCACCGCCGCACAGAAAGCCCGCATGGCGGAAGATGCCTGGAACAGTCGCGACCCTGCACGCGTTGCGCTCGCCTATACGCCTGACAGCAAATGGCGCAACCGCGCGGAGTTCCTGGATGGCCGCGCCGATATCGAAGCCTTCCTGACGCGTAAATGGACGAAGGAACTCGACTACCGCCTGATCAAGGAAGTCTGGGCATTTCACGAGAACCGCATCGCCGTGCGCTTCGCCTACGAATGGCGCGACGACAGCGGCCACTGGTTCCGCTCCTACGGCAACGAGAACTGGGAATTCGACGAGGCGGGATTGATGCGCCTGCGCATTGCCAGCATCAACGATCTGCCGATTACGCAGGCGGAACGGAAGTTTCACTGGCCGCTTGGCCGCCGCCCGGACGATCACGCGGGACTGAGTGAACTGGACCTGTAAAAGCCAGGCTAATGCTAGGACGACAACCAGAGGCGCTGTTCGTTTTTATGGCGCCCGTTTGAACCATTTACTTTCAATAGCTTGCCGGCCGCCTGCCGCCACCGGGCTGGACGGTTTTCGGGCATGGCCCAGCGCGGCGCATTTGACACCGCGCCGCCCCTACACCATGTTCCCGGCCAATCGCATGTCCTCCAGATCGACGGTCGGCGTTAGCGGCTCGTTCGATCTTTGGATGGCATTCTCATTAGATATCAGACGTTTGCGTCTGCGAGGGTCCCCCCGCAATGAGTTCTGTCGTCATCGTCGAATCGCCGGCAAAGGCCAAGACGATCAACAAATATCTGGGCAAGGATTTTGAAGTTCTGGCTTCCTTCGGCCATGTCCGCGATCTGCCGGCCAAGAACGGCTCGGTCGATCCGGACGACGATTTTGCCATGCTCTGGGAGGTCGACGCCAAGGCCGGCAAGCGCCTGTCCGACATCGCCAAGGCTGTGAAGGATGCCGACAAGGTCATTCTCGCGACCGACCCGGATCGCGAGGGCGAGGCGATTTCCTGGCACGTGCTGGAAGTCCTGAACAATAAGAAAGCGCTCAAGGGCAAGTCGGTCGAGCGCGTCGTTTTCAACGCCATCACCAAGAGCGCCATTCTCGAAGCCATGCGCCATCCGCGCCAGGTCGACGGCGCATTGGTCGATGCCTACCTGGCCCGCCGCGCGCTGGATTATCTCGTCGGCTTCAATCTCTCGCCGGTGCTGTGGCGCAAACTGCCCGGCGCCCGCTCGGCCGGCAGGGTTCAATCCGTCGCCCTGCGACTGGTCTGCGAGCGCGAACTCGAAATCGAGAAATTCGTCAGCCGCGAATACTGGTCGATCGCCGCCCACCTGAAGACCAAGGACGGCGCGCCGTTCATCGCCCGCCTGGTCGGCGCCGACGGCAAGCGCATCCAGCGCCTCGACATCGGCACTGGCAAAGCCGCCGACGATTTCAAGGAAGCGCTGGAGCGGGCCAAGTTCACCATCGCTTCGGTGGAAGCCAAGCCGGCGAAGCGCCATCCCTGGGCCCCCTTCACCACCTCCACCCTGCAGCAGGAAGCCTCGCGCAAGCTCGGCTTCGCGCCGGCGATCACCATGCGCATCGCCCAGCGTCTTTATGAGGGCGTCGATCTCGGCGGCGAAACGGTCGGCCTCATTACTTATATGCGGACCGACGGCGTCGACGTGGCGCCCGAAGCCATTGCTGCGGCGCGGCGCGTCATCGGCCAGGAATACGGCGACAAATACGTGCCGCAGGTGCCGCGCAAATATACGACCAAGCAGAAGAACGCGCAGGAAGCCCATGAGGCCATTCGCCCGACCGACGTCGGCCGCCTGCCCCGCCAGCTCGCCAAGGTGCTCGATAAGGATCAACTCCGTCTCTACGAACTGATCTGGACGCGCACTGTCGCCAGCCAGATGGAATCCGCCGAACTCGAACGCACGACAGTCGAAATTCTCGCCGAGGCCGGCACCCGCAAGCTCGATCTGCGCGCCACCGGTCAGGTTGTGCGCTTCGACGGCTTCCTGGCGCTCTACCAGGAAGGCAAGGACGACGACGAGGATGAAGAAGGCGGCCGTCTGCCGCCGATGACCGCCGGCGATCCGGCGACGAAGGAAAAGATCGAGGCGAGCCAGCATTTCACCGAGCCGCCGCCGCGCTTTACCGAGGCGACTCTCGTCAAGCGCATGGAAGAGCTCGGCATCGGCCGGCCCTCGACCTATGCCTCGACCCTCGCCGTGCTGCGCGACCGCGAATATGTGAAGCTCGACAAAAAGCGGCTCGTGCCCGAGGACAAGGGGCGGCTCGTCGTCGCCTTCCTCGAAAGCTTCTTCACCCGCTATGTGCAATATGATTTCACGGCCGATCTCGAGGAGAAGCTCGACAAGGTTTCCAACGCCGAGATCGAGTGGAAAGAAGTGCTGCGTGATTTCTGGCGCGACTTTTCCGCTGCCATCGGCGGCACCAAGGATCTGCGCACCACCGAAGTGCTCGACAATCTGAACGAGTTGCTCGGCCCGCATATCTTCCCGGCCAAGGAAGACGGCGGCAATCCGCGCGAATGCCCGGCCTGCGGCGTCGGGCAACTGTCGCTCAAGCTCGGCAAGTTCGGCGCCTTCATCGGCTGTTCCAATTATCCCGAATGCCGTTTCACGCGCACCTTGACGGCAACCGCCGCCAATCAGACGGCTGAGGGCGACGGCAGCCGGCCGGGCGTCAAAGTGCTCGGCGTCCATCCCGATACGGGCGAGGAGATCACGCTGCGCGATGGCCGCTTCGGCCCCTATGTGCAGCAGGGCGAAGGCGAAAAGCCGAAGCGCTCGTCCTTGCCGCGCGGGCTCGCGCGGGATGACGTGACATTGGAAAAAGCCATCGGCCTGCTCTCGCTGCCGCGCGAAATCGCCAAACATCCGACCAGCGGCGACCCCATCGTCGCCGGCATCGGCCGCTTCGGACCTTATGTCCAGCACGGCAAGATGTACGCGAGCCTGACGCGTGACGACGATGTGCTCGAGATCGGCGCCAACCGCGCCATCGATCTCATCGTCACCAAGGAACAGGGCGGCGGCGGACGCGGCCGTTTCGGCAATGCGGCGCCCGCGCGCGTATTGGGCGACCATCCACAAGGCGGCTCGGTTTCGATCAAGGCCGGCCGCTTCGGCGCCTATGCCAACTGGGGCAAGGTCAACGCCACGCTCCCCAAGGGCACCGACCCCGAGAAAGTCACGCTGGAAGAAGCCCTGGCGCTCATCGCGGCGCGGCAGTCCGGCGGCGACGCCGGCGGTGGCGGCCGCGTGCTGGGCGAACATCCCAAAGGCGGCACGATCAGCGTGCGCGACGGCCGCTACGGCGCCTATGTGAGCGTCGGCAAGGTCAACGCGACGATTCCGAAGTCATCGTCACCGGAATCGATCACGCTCGAAGAAGCCATTGAACTGATCGACGAAAAAGGCGGCCCGGCCGTCAAAAAGGCGCCGAAGAAGAAGGCTGCTGCAGCCAAGAAGACGGCGACGAAAAAGCCAGTGGCCAAAGCAGCGGCAGGCAAAAAGGCCGTGGCTGTCGAAGATGCCGACGATGTACCGTTCGACGACGATGCGCCGAAGGCGAAGGCTGCGGCACCTGCGGCCCGCGCCAAACCGAAGGCTGCCGCAAAGAAGGCTGTCGTGAAGAAGAAAGCTCCGGCAAAGAAAGCGGCTAAAAGCAAGCCTTAGTAATGCGCGACTCCTTCTCCCGCTCGCGGGAGAAGGTGGGCCTCGCGAAGCGAGGGTCGGATGAGGGTGTCACACAAATGCCCTGTCCACAGAATCGCATGTGTCAAGCCTTTGACGCGCGCACCTACTTCTTCCTAGAGTCCAATTCGCTCATGGCCCTCATCCGACCCTTGCTGCGCAAGGGCCACCTTCTCCCGTAACGGGAGAAGGATAGAGCAAGGCAGTTGCAGAAGGACGGAAGATGAAGTCGATCAGTGCGCGTATCGCGGAAGAGCTTGGCGTCAGGGAAAATCAGGTCACCGCGACGATCGAATTGCTCGACGGCGGCGCCACCGTGCCCTTCGTCGCGCGCTACCGCAAGGAAGTGACTGAAGGGCTCGACGACACCCAGTTGCGCACGCTCGACGAACGGCTGCGCTACATGCGCGAACTCGACGATCGCCGCAAAGCCATCCTCGACAGCATCGACAGCCAGGGCAAGCTCGATGCGCCGTTGCGCAAGCTCATCGAGGACGCGGACAGCAAGGCGCGTCTCGAAGACATCTATCTGCCCTACAAGCCCAAGCGCCGCACCAAGGCGCAGATCGCCATCGAGGCAGGCCTCATGCCGCTCGCCGACGCGCTGCTCGCCCATCCCGAGAATGCGCCGCGCGAAGTCGCGGAAGCTTATGTCGACGCGACCAAAGGCATCGAGACAGTTGACGCCGCGCTCGATGGCGCGCGCGCCATTCTGACCGAACGCTTCTCCGAGAACGCCGAACTGCTCGGCGACCTGCGCGAAACGTTCTGGAACGAAGGCGTGCTCATCTCGAAGGTGCGCAAGGGCAAGGAGACCGACGGCGCGAAATTCTCGGATTATTTCGACCTGACGCAGAAACTCGACAAGCTGCCCTCGCACCGCATCCTGGCGCTGTTTCGCGGCGAGAAGGAAGAGTTTCTCGACCTCACGTTCGAGCCAGAGCCGGATAAGCCCGAAGGCACGGCGCCCGGACGCTTCGAAAAGAAGATCGCCGCCAAACTCGGCATCCAGGCGCTTGGCCGCCCCGGCGACAAATGGCTCTCGGATACCATCCGTGCCGCCTGGCGCTTCCGCCTGTCGTCGACCCTCTCGGTCGATCTGCGCTTGCGCCTATGGCAGGCGGCCGAAGATGATGCGGTGAAAATCTTCGCCGGCAATCTGCGCGATCTGCTGCTGGCGGCGCCGGCAGGAACGCGCGCCACCATGGGGCTCGATCCGGGCTTCCGCACCGGCGTCAAGGTCGCCGTTGTCGACGCGACGGGCAAAGTCGTCGATACGGCGACGATCTATCCGCATGAGCCGCAGCGACGCTGGGACGATTCCATGGCGATCCTCGCCGCGCTGTGTCTGCGTCACAAGGTCGACCTCGTCGCCATCGGCAACGGCACCGCCTCGCGCGAGACCGAGAAGCTGGCGCTCGACATGATGAAGAAGTTTCCCGATCTCAAGCTCACCAAGGCCGTCGTCTCGGAAGCCGGCGCGTCGGTTTATTCGGCCTCCGCCTTCGCCTCGCAGGAACTGCCGGATCTCGACGTCTCGATCCGCGGCGCGGTGTCCATCGCGCGGCGTCTGCAGGACCCACTGGCGGAACTGGTGAAGATCGATCCGAAGTCCATCGGCGTCGGCCAGTATCAGCATGACATCGCCGAATTCAAACTGTCGCGCTCCCTCGACGCCGTCGTCGAAGACTGCGTGAACGCCGTCGGCGTCGATGTGAACACGGCCTCCGTGCCGCTGCTGGCACGCGTATCGGGCATCGGCGATTCACTCGCCCAGAATATCGTCATGCACCGCGACAGCAACGGTCCGTTCAAGTCGCGCAGCGACATCAAGAAGGTCGCGCGCCTCGGCCCCAAGGCCTTCGAACAATCGGCGGGCTTCCTGCGCATCGTCGACGGCGAGGACCCGCTTGACGCCTCGGGCGTGCATCCGGAAGCCTATCCGGTCGTCCGCCGCATTCTCGAAGCGACCAAGAGCGACATCAAGGTTCTGATCGGCAATGCCAAGACCCTGCGCGGCCTCGACGCACGCAAGTTCATCGACGAGAAATTCGGCGTTCCCACCGTCACCGACATTCTGAAAGAACTGGAAAAGCCCGGTCGCGATCCCCGCCCCGCCTTCAAGACCGCCGAGTTCCAGGAGGGCATCGAGACCCTCAACGACCTCAGGCCCGGCATGATCCTGGAAGGCGCGGTGACGAATGTCGCGGCCTTCGGCGCCTTCGTGGACATCGGCGTGCACCAGGACGGGCTGGTGCATATTTCAGCCCTGTCGAAGACTTTCGTGAAGGACCCGCGCGACGTGGTGAAGCCCGGCCAGATCGTGAAAGTCAAAGTGCTGGAAGTCGACAAGCCGCGCAAACGCATCGCGCTAACCATGCGGCTTGACGATGACGCGCACGCAGCGCCGCGCGACCGCCAGCAGGCAGGCCCGCGCGTGTCGGTGGCGAGTCACAACAACAGGCAGGCGGCGAAAGAGAGTTCGGGTGGCGGCGGAGCGCTGGCCGATGCGCTGAGGCGGGCAAGCGAGCGGGCGCGCTAGCGCGCCCTCATCCCCTTAACTTCGCATCCAGTGACCAGCGCCCCGGCCCATTGAGCATCAGGAACAGAAACCCGCCAGCAACGGCGAGGTTCTTCTGGAAATGCGCGAGCTGGTTGCGGTCGCCGAACTCGCGGTGAAAATAATAGGCCGTCACCAGCGTGTAGACTGCGAGCAGAAGCGCCACGATCCGGGTCTGGAAGCCGAACAGGACCAGCAGCCCGCCACCCGCTTCGACCGCGATGGCGACCGGTAGCAGATAGCCCGGAATTCCATGCTTCGCCATATAGCCGGCGCTGGCGGCATAGGCGGTGAACTTGCCCCACCCCGCCATGAGAAAAATGACACACATGAGCGCGCGCCCGACGAGCGCCGCGCCGTCCGCCATTCCATTCCCGCCCGCTGTATAACCCGAATTCCTAGGCATGCTGTCTCCACCACAACGATCGGCTGATTCGCTAAGATGCGCAGAATGCACGCGATCGCGCGATTGCCGAAATCAACCGGTGCGGACCCGCTGTTTTTCTATTAGGATCGCGTGACACTGTTACGGCACTTTTTTGGCCGCCCATCGCAAAGACTGGTCTTTGGCAAAGAAAACGCAGCTCAGAAAAGCACAAGAGAAGCAGGGCGCGCTGCCCACGAAGGCCGAGATTCTCGCCTTCATCGCCCGCGAGGCGGATGCCGCCGCGCAAGGCGGCAAGCCGGCCCCCGGCAAGATCGGCAAGCGCGAGATCGCCCGCGCTTTCGATATCAGGAGCGACGATCGCATCGCCCTCAAGCGTCTTTTGCGCGAGATGGAAGCTGAAGGCGCCCTCGAGAAGCGCAACAAGCATATCGGAAAACCAGCTGAACTCCCCGCCGTGGTCCTGTGTGACATCGTCTCGCGCGACCGCGACGGCGACCTGATCGCCACGCCAGTCGAATGGGAGGCGGCGGCGCAAGGCCCCGCCCCCCGCATCGCCATCCACATGCCGCGCAAGCCCAAGCGCGGCGACCCGACGCCCGGCGTTGGCGACCGCGCCCTGGTGCGCAATGAAATCGACCCGACCGCCGGCCCGAAGGATCCGGCCTATCGCGGCAGAGTGATCAAGCTCATAGCGCGCAACCGCGTGCAGACGATCGGCGTCTATCGCGCCTTGCCGGACGGCAGCGGAAGACTGATCCCTGTCGACAAGAAGGCGCGCGGCAAGGAATTGACCATTCCGGCCGGCGCGCAAGGCGAGGCGCGCGACGGCGATCTCGTCGCCGTCGAAGTCTCCAGCGAAGGCCGCTTCGGCCTGCCGCAGGCGCGTGTTCGCGAACGGCTCGGCGCCATCGACAATGAACGCGCCATCACCACCATCGCGCTGCAGACCCACGGTATTCCCCACGTCTTCCGTCCCGAGACCTTGAAGGAAGCCGAGAGCGCGCGGGCGGCGACCATGACGGGTCGCGAGGACTGGCGCAAACTCCCGCTCGTCACCATCGATCCTGCCGACGCCAAGGATCACGACGACGCCGTCTATGCGGAGCCCGACGACGATCCCGACAATGCCGGCGGCTTCGTACTCACCGTCGCCATTGCCGATGTTGCCGCCTATGTGAGGCCCGGCACGTCGCTCGATCGCGAAGCGCTGGAGCGCGGCAATTCGGTCTACTTTCCCGATCGCGTCGTGCCGATGCTGCCCGAGCGCATCTCCAACGATCTCTGCTCGCTGCGCCCGCACGAGGATCGCCCGGCGCTCGCCGCACGGATGATCATCGCCAGGGACGGGCGCAAGCTGCGCCACACGTTCCATCGCATCATGATGCGCTCGGCGGCGAAACTCGCCTACCCGCAGGCGCAGGCAGCCATCGACGGCGTGACCGATGATGTGACCGCCCCCCTGCTCGAACCCGTTCTGCGGCCCCTGTGGGAGGCCTGGCGGGCGCTGAACATCGCGCGCGAACAGCGCAGCCCGCTCGACCTCAACCTGCCCGAACGCAAGCTGCTGCTGAAGCCCGACGGCCGCATCGACCGCGTGCTGATTCCGCCACGCCTCGATGCCCACAGGCTGATCGAGGAATATATGATCCTCGCCAATGTCGCCGCCGCCGAAACCCTGGAAGCGCAGGGCTCGCGGCTGGTCTATCGCGCCCATGACGAACCTTCGATCGAGAAGATGCACGCGCTCGGCGAGTTCCTCTCGACCATCGGCGTCAAGCTGGCGAAGGGCCAGGTGCTGCGGCCGCAGCAGTTCAACGCCATCCTGGAGCGGGTCAGGGACAGCGAGCACGAGAACGCCGTCAACGAGGTGGTGCTGCGCTCGCAGGCGCAGGCCGAATATTCGTCCGAGAACTATGGTCACTTCGGCCTCAATCTCAGGCGCTATGCACACTTCACCTCGCCGATCCGCCGCTATGCCGACCTCATCGTTCATCGCGCGCTGATCCGCGCCCTCAATCTCGGTCCCGACGGACTGCCGAACATGGAGGCGGACGAAATTGCTGAAATCGCGGCGCGCATATCTGCCGCCGAACGCCGCGCCATGGCGGCGGAGCGCGAGACCAACGACCGGTTGATCGCCTCGTTCCTGTCGACGCAGATCGGCGCGACGTTCCCCGGCCGCATCTCCGGCGTCACCCGCGCCGGCCTGTTCATCAAGCTGTCGGACACCGGCGCGGACGGCTTCGTGCCGGCCGCGACCATCGGCAATGACTACTATCGCTATGTCGAAAACCTGCATGCGCTGGTCGGCAATCGCACCGGCGAAACCTTCCGGCTGGGTGACCAGGTCGAGGCGAAACTGGTTGAGGCAGCGCCACTTGCAGGCGCCTTGCGGTTTGAAATCGCCAGTTCCGGCAGGGTCAGAAGTGCCGGAAGCAGCCGTCCGGGCGCGGCAAAATCGCGCAAGCCGCGCGACAAGAAGCCTCCTTCACAAAAGGGCAGGTCGAGAGCACATAAGAAGCGTTCCGCTCGCTGACTCTGGCGCATTCTCAAGCGAAGTGGAGGCTGGTTCGCATGAAGAAAATGCGCTCTTCAAGTAGCTAGATGCGTCTTTTCGATCCACGGGATCGGAGAACGCTATAGGAGGCAGACTTGAGCATGTCCTATGACGCCGTGATTGATCAGCCCCGCGACTGGTGGCTCGCCATGAAGCGCGGCATGCGGTTGCGCTGCCCCAATTGCGGCGAAGGCAGGATGTTCCGTGCCTACCTCAAGCCGAACGATGCCTGCCCCCATTGCGGCGAGGAATTGCATCATCACCGCGCCGACGATGCACCGCCTTACGTGACCATCGTCCTCGTCGGCCATATCGTCGTGGCCGCCCTGATGCTCGTCGATGAACGCTTTCCCGATCTGCCCATGTGGCTGCACATGATCGGCTGGACGAGCCTGTCGCTCGCTCTCTGTCTGGCGCTTCTGCCGCGGGTCAAAGGAGCCTTGATCGGTCTGCAATGGGCGCTCAGAATGCACGGATTCGGGACCGCGATAGCGTCCCGCAATCCGGGTATGAAGTGACACTAAAAATCGATCGCGACACCGACCTTACCGCCGTCCTCAACGAAGAAATCTGGCCCCGTATCCAGCGCATGACGCCCAACGGCGTCAGGCCGCGCCTGGCCTCGACCCTGATCCTGCTGGACCGTACCGAGACCGAGCCGAAAGTGCTGATGGGCCGGCGCAATCCCGCCAGCAAGTTCATGCCCGGCAAGTTCGTCTTTCCCGGCGGCCGCATCGAACCGGGCGACCGCAGGATGAACGCGGCCGGCGCCCTGCCGCTGGAAGTCGAACGCCGGCTGGCGAAAGTCATGCCGCGCTCAACCTCCCTGCCCCGCGCCCTGGCGCTGGGCTCCATCCGCGAAACGTTTGAAGAGACCGGCATCGTGCTCGGCGCCCGTGACGTGGGCGCACCCGACAGCGCGCCCGATGGCGAATGGCGGAAGTTCGCGGCACAGGGTTTCTATCCGCAGCTCGACAACATCCACTTCATCGCCAGGGCCACCACGCCGCCGCGCCAGGCGCGCCGGTTCGACACGATCTTTCTGGCCGCCGAAGCAGCCGACATCGCCGCCAATGTGGACGGCGCCGTGGGGCCCGATCGCGAACTCGTCGAACTTGTCTGGGTGCCGATGTCGCAGGCCCACGACCTCGAACTGTCGCTCATCACCAGCGTCGTCCTGCACGAACTCGACCGCCGCATCGAAGCCGGCATGGGCCATTACCTGCCCGCGCCCTGGTATTATGTCGGCCCGAAGGGCTGGGTGCGGAAAGAGTTATAAGGACCTCGCCGAAGGCAAGTTATTCAAACACTTGAAGGCATTTTGCCGTCAATTGCGCAGTGGAGCCCAGACTTACTTTGCTGAGAGACGGAACCTGGGTAAGCGAGTGCTGCGCTGGAAGCTTCATCAAAAGATAATGTGCCGTCTTCATCGTACGAGACATTGAACACTAAGCTTTGGCCGCCCGGCCCAAGCGCCCAAAAGATCGGAGCACGCCGGGCTCGAAGCCCCTGCACCTTCTTGTAGGCATTTCGGGGTTTGCCGGCCTTGGGGCATTCTGTGGTTGAGCGCCTGAAATGGTGCATCAGCTCAACGAGTTGAATTAGCTCGTCGGCGGTTTTCTTTACCTCGCAGGCGATGCGCTCGTTAAGAAGGTCTGCTTCTAGGTAGGCGGTGACGTCGAATGCCCAATCTACCGACTGTGTTCCGAGCAATTGCTTTGGCCATTGAAAATCAAAATGCAGCTTGCACAAGGCAGCCACGGTGATGATGGGCTCCAACCATAGAGTGATTAGTCTCGGCTTCGCGGCCCGCTTGCCATCCCAGAAAAATTGCTCTCCCGCACGGCTCAGTGGGGCTCGATAAAGCCGGCCTTCCAACTTTACTAAGCCGGCGTCTAACGCTCTTAAAAAGTTTTTCGCGTCCTTTTCATGTACCTTGCTGAAGTCCTGCCTAAATCCAGCTATGTCGTACCGTCTGGCCGGATCGTTACAAAAGGCAGGAAGCAAATCATTCAAGATGCGATCTTCAAACGCTTCAATCGGCACTTATGACCTCGAGCTGGCGGATCGGGCGCTGCGCATTTATCAGTCCGTGTTTGTGATCTTCGCTAGCTCGGCAATTGGCACAATGTTTCGTAACCTCAACAAAAGCCATTTTCGGTAAGCCGGCGGCAATCGCTGACGTCATGCGAGCTCAGAGTGGATTCTCGTTCCTTCCGTAGATCGAGCGGAAGGAGACCAGACTCCGATTCACCCCGCCCTCGCGCGCGGCTGCATCGCCTCAGCCTCTTCCTCGATCTTGCCGCGCAGGATGCGCCGCGCCAACTGCCCTGCCCGGTCGAAGTTGAAGGCGATCAACGGTGCGCCGCTTTCATCGCCGCTGATGTAATCCTGCTGCTGCTCAACGATGGCCTTGTCCTCGTTGAAGGCTTCGACCGTCATGTTGAAATAGATCGCATCGATCTTCGGATCGTCGAGCGCCCAGTCGCGCGCCGTCGACCAGAAGTAGTGTGTGGTCGTCTCGGTCTCCGGCGTCAGCGCGTTGAGCACGCGATGCGTCGGTGTGCCCACCGGCACGTCCGTTCCCGTCTCGCGCGCGCCCAGCGTCAGCTTGATGTAGGACGGCGCCCGCCATTCGAAAATCTGCCAGCGGTCGATCTTGCCGTTATAGCCGCGCGCCGCCTTGTAGATTGGCGCCGTATCGACATTGTGCATGAAGCGATGCGCGCGCACCACGTCGCCGTCGACGCTCACTTCGAGCGGCGTGTCGGTAACATTGCTGCCGCCGAGCGTCGTCTTGTGGACGAAGACGACATGGGTCAGGTCGAGCAGGTTGTCGACCAGCAGCTGATAATCGCAGTTGACCAGCAAGGTGTCGCGCACCGCGGCCCAGCCGGGCTTCTCGTTCTCGCTGAAATCGGGGATCAGCACCGCATCGGCTTTCTCCGCCTCCCCCATCCAGATGAAGACGAAGCCGTGCATCTCCCGCACCTCATAGGCGCGCACGGCAAAATTCGTCCCGTAACCGACTTCACCCGGCACATGGACGCAACGGCCGTTGCGATCGAAGCGGATGCCGTGATAGCCGCAGGCGATCCCGCCCTCCTCGACCGCGCCGCTCGACAGCGGCGCCTTGCGATGCGGACAGCGATCCGACAGCGCCGCGATCCTGCCGTCTCCGTCGCGGAAGAACACCAGCGGCTCGCCGAGGATCTTGCGCATCAGGGGCGTATCGCCGATCTCGTTCGGCCAGGCCGCAACGTACCAGCAGTTGCGCAGATATTTCGGTGCGCTCATCGTTCTCTCCCCATCGTCGAGCTTCTGTTCCGACGCGTCCTGATGACCAACCATTCTGCATATGGTATGGAATTAATCAAAATTGCATTGCACCTAATGGGAGGGACACCATGAGCGCCCAAGCCGGCTCCGTAAAATTTCTCCGCAACCAATGGTATGTCGCGGCATTCCCGAGCGAGGTCACGGACAAACCGCTGGCCCGCACCATCTGCAACGAACCACTCGTCCTGTTTCGTGGCGAAGACGGCAAGGTCGGCGTCGTCAGCGACCGTTGTCCCCACCGCCAGGCGCCGTTGTCATCGGGCGACGTCATCGGCAACGACATCCGCTGCGGCTATCACGGCATCGCCTTCCGTCGCGACGGCGCCTGCGCGCATGTGCCGGGCGACCTGCCGATCCCGCGCAATTTCCGCGTCGCCTCCTATCCGGTGATCGAGAAGCACGGCTTCGTCTATATCTGGCTTGGCGAGAAAGAGGCCGATCCGGCGCTGCTGCCGGACTATTTCGAGAACGGCGACCCGGCCTGGAAGGGCGTGCCCGGCTACCTGCATATCAAGGCCAACTATCAGTTGATGGTCGACAATATCCTCGACCTCACCCATGTCGTCTTCGTCCACAAGACGACCTTGGCGGGCGGCGGCGTCACCGAGACGCCGCTGGAAGTCGAAGTGAGCGACGACAGGGTGCGCGCCCACCGCATCATGTTCAACGTCGATACCGCGCCAATCTACCGGGCGGCGCGCGGCTACAACGACAAGATCGACCGCTGGCAGATCTTCGAATGGCAGCCGCCGATGTTCTGCAAGGTGACGCTCGGCGCGCGACCCGCCGGCGCCGAGACGCCGTTGCGCGAGCCTGTCCACGTCGTCGTCAACAGCTTTACGCCGGAGACCGATAATACCGTGCATTATTTCTGGTCCACCGCCCGCAACTGGGCGATCGACGACGAGAAGGTGACGGAGCTTTATCGCAGCATGATCGACATGGCCTTCCGCGAGGACGCCGCGATCACCGCCCGCCAGCAGGAATTGATCGATTCCAACCCGGCAGGGCCGGTTTTCGTCAATTTCGCCTTCGATCGCGCCGGCCAATCGGCCCGCCGCATCCTCAATCGCATGATTGCTGAGGAAGAAGCCGCGCGCCGGCAGGCTCAGGCGGCAGCGGAATAGTCGCGATTGCGCGGAATTAAACGGTGCGTTCCTTGACTTCGCGGCGCCGATCCGTATTTTGCCGCCAAATCGAAATTCGTACCTCCATTCGGGACTATTGCCATGGCCAAGGCCGCCTCAATCAAGATCAAGCTTCTTTCGACCGCCGACACGGGCTTTTTCTACGTCACCAAGAAGAACGCCCGCACCAAGACCGAAAAGCTGTCGTACACAAAGTACGATCCGATCGCCAAGAAGCATGTCGAATTCAAGGAAACGAAGATCAAGTAAGCGCTTGATTTGTTTCTGATTGTATCTGCTGAACGAGGCGCCCGTCGCCTCGTTTCGCGTTTCTGCGCCGGCCCTGTGGCATGACCGGCCGGCTTGCAATTTCCCCTCAGGCTCCGATCTATGCTCGGTTCGCCGTTCTTGGCGAAAGCGGAGCAGTCGTGGCCAAACCTCCAGATCCGAAAGCCGTCACGCCCGCCTCGCCTCCCGGCTCAGGCGCCGTCGATGCCTTTCTGAACAAGTTGAACAAGACGCCGGCCGTCCATGCCGGTGCCGATCGCGGCCGGCTGATCTTCGCACTCGATGCCACCATGAGCAGGCAACCGACCTGGGACCTGGCGCAGAGCCTGCAGGGTCGCATGTTCGACACGGCGGCGGCGCTCGGCGGGCTTGACGTGCAACTGGTGTATTTTCGCGGCCTGAGCGAATGCCGCTCCTCGCGCTTCATCGCCAACGGCGTCGGCCTGGGCGATCTGATGTCGAAGATCAGCGTCAGCGGCGGCAATACCCAGATCGGCAAAGTGCTGAAACATGTACGTGAGGAAAGTCGTGCAAAGCGCGTCGGTGCCCTGGTTTATGTCGGTGACGCCATGGAAGAGAACGTCGACGATCTCTGCCGGATCGCCGGCGAACTGGGACTTCTCGGCCTCAAGGCTTTCATGTTTCACGAAGGCGCCGACCCTACAGCCGAAGCGGCGTTCCGCGAGATCGCCCGCCTGACCGGCGGCGCCTATGCGGCATTCGACGCCGCGGCGCCACGCAGGCTGGCCGAGCTGCTGTCGGCCGCGGCCGCCTATGCCGCCGGCGGCCGCAAGGCGCTGGAAAAAATCGCCGGTGAAGGCAGCGCGACGGCCCGCGCGCTGCTGGCACAGATGAAGTAGAACACCCTCATGGGCTTGCCGTTTCTTTTTATCTTTCTGATCGCCGTCATGGGCGCGCTATTGCTGTTGCGCAAGCTCGCCTACACGCCGCCCGCGGCCGTGGCGAAACTGGTCAAGCAGGTCGGCGGCGGCCTGTCGCTGGCCGCGGCCGTGTTCCTGCTGATGCGCGGACGTTGGGAAATCGCCGTGGGTGTCGGCGGCGTCGGCCTTTGGCTGCTGGGCCTGGCGCAGCCGCCCGAATGGGCGAAGCACCTGCACTGGCCGGGATCCGGCACAGGCGCGCCCAATGTCTCGAAAGTGCGGTCGGCCATGATCGCGATGGAACTCGACCACGATACCGGCGCCATCGAGGGCAGCGTCCTGGCGGGGGAATTCGCCGGCAGGCGGCTGGCGGAATTGACCCGCGAACAGGCCAGAGCTCTGTTGCGCGCCTGCATGGCGGACGATCTGGAGGGCGCGCGGCTACTCGAAGCGTATTTCGACCGCCGGTTCCCCGGCTGGCGTGACGCAGAGCAGGCGAATGGCCACGGGACCGGCGGACGTCCGCGCAGCGCTGCGGCTGCGATGTCCGAGGATGAAGCTTATGAAGTCCTTGGGCTTCAGAAGGGGGCGAGCGCTGAAGACATTGCGCGGGCGCACCGCAACCTGATGAAGAAGCTCCATCCCGACCTCGGCGGCACGACGAGTCTTGCCGCTCGTATCAATGAGGCCAAGGACATTCTGATCCGCCGTCATACCCAGACTCCGTAACCCATACTCATGCGTCAGCGTTCGACCCGGATCAGTTGCGCGTGGTGAAGCAGGCGAAACCCGACCGTTTCAGTGATTTGCAGGCAGCCTCCGCCCCGTCTTCCGACAGGCCGGCAAAGCGGGCGCGCCATAGCGTCCCGCCGCCCTTCTGCACTTTCTCGGTGAACGGCTGCGCCGAGCCGAGGACCGACTTGCCCTGGGCGCGGGCGCGCGTCAGCAGGTTCTGCGCCTTTTCCTGATCGTCGGTGGCGCCGATCTGGATCATCAGACCGCTGCGTGCGGCGGCTGGACGCGGTGTTTCGCGGCTTGCGGTGTCGCGCGCATTGCGCTGGATCGAGGAGGTCGGAATCGGCGCCGGCGGCGCGAATTTGGCGACTTTCGTTTCAGCTTTCGTATCGGCCTGTTTCGGTGCGGTCGGAGGCGCCGTATAGGCGGCTTTGGCGCGGGCCTCGGCGGCGGCTTCGCTGGAGCGCGGCCCCATGACCCAGCGCAAGGTCGACGGCGTCGAAGTCGAAGCCACCACCGGACGCGACGAGGTCGAACCATCGAGCACGACCGGAGCACCGCTGCGGGTGCCGGCATTGGCGATACGTTCTTCCGCTTTCGAACCCGATGAAATCACCGCCGGACGCGGCCGTTCTTCAGGGGCGTAAGCGCTGGACGACGCCAAGGTCACCGGCCGGCCGACCGGCGCCTCGGGACGCAGCATTTCGGCGGCGCGGACGGGCTCGGCACGGACCGGCTCGGCGCGTGCCACTTCCACGGAGCGGGCCGGCGGGGGCTCACGGTCGATGGCATTGTTTTCGGCGATCATCGGCGCGGTGCGGCTGCGGGCGCCGCTGTCGATATTGTCTTCGACGAGCTGAGCCATGGCGCGGTCGCGCTGGGCCGTCGACCTGCCGCCGAGCACGACCGCGACGATACGCCTGCCGTCACGCTTGGCCGACGTCAGCAGATTGAAGCCGGAAGCGCGCGTATAGCCGGTCTTGATGCCGTCGACGCCTTCGACGCCGCCGATCAGCCGGTTGTGATTGCGGATCGCCTGGCGACCGAAATAGAAGACGGGGGTCGAAAAATAAGGGTAATAGCGCGGAAAGCGCTCCTGGATCGCCCGGCCAAGTATGGTCAGGTCGTGCGCCGTCGTGATCTGGTCCGGATCGGGCAGGCCCGAGGCATTGGCGAAATTCGTGCGCGTCATCCCCAAAGCCCGCGCCTTGCGGGTCATCTGCGCCGAGAACGTCTCCTCGTCGCCGCCGAGCGCTTCTGCGATAGCGGCTGCGATATCGTTGGCCGAGCGCGTGACGACAGCTTTGATCGCGTCTTCGACGGCAATGGTCTGGCCCGGCCGCAGGCCCAGTTTGGTCGGCGGCATCGACGCGGCATGGGCGGAAATCGGGATCTCGCTGTCGAGACGAATTCGGCCGCGTTCAAGCTGTTCGAACAGCATGTACAGCGTCATGACCTTGGTCAGGGACGCCGGATGGCGCAGCGCATTTTCATTGACGGCGTAGAGCACCTTGCCGGAATTGGCATCGACGACCATGGCGGAAAACGGCGGCGAATAGGAATAAGTGGCCACGTGCCGGGCCGCATGCCTGCGATGCCGGGACCGGGCCTCGGCCGACGACACGAGCGAACTGGCGACGAGAACGGCCCCCAGACCGACAGCTACTTGAAACCCGGACCTTCTGGAAAATACGCTACGCAATGCCATTATATTGTCCCACCACCGAAAAGCGCCGCTCTTTTCAGCTGCCTGCGGAGTGTTGCCGCAGCACAACATCGCAGCAGCGTAGTGGAATGCGGTTACGCGTCGGTTAACCGAAGGCTGCCGCAACCGATCAAAATTAAAAGGCATTCGGCGATAATGCGGGCGACCCTTCAGCGCCCTGCCGCTTCCGACGGCAGGAATTTTTGCATCGCAACATTTTTGAATTGACATTTATTGTGCAATGCACATATAAACGCCTGCACGTCAGGCAATCGGCCGCCCGCGGACTCGCGCACGACGGCCCAATTCAGGGGCAGATCATGTTCAAAAGTTTTGAAGAGTTGCAGAGCTTCGGTAAAGATCAAGTCGAAGCCGCCACGGCCGCAAGCTCGGCTCTGACGAAGAGCCTGCAGGCGATCGCCACTGAGACCAGCGACTATTCGAAGAAGTCCCTCGAGGCAGCCACCGCTGCTTTCGAAAAGATTGTCAGCTCGAAGTCCATCGACGCCGCCTTCCAGGCGCAGAGCGAATACGCCAAGTCGGCCTATGAATCTTTCGTCGCACAGAGCACCAAGATCGGCGAACTCTATACGGCGCTCGCCAAGGACGCCTTCAAGCCGGTTGAAGTCGCCGTCGCCAAGGTCCAGGCTGCCACGAAGTAATTTCGCGTCAGTCGGATAAGACGAATTTAATCACCAATTCTTTGCGCTCCGGCGATCATCGCCGAGGCGGCAGATTTGAAGCCTTCAAAGGTCCGGCATTTGCCGGGCCTTTTTTCGTTTTCGGTTCAGCACAAGATAAATCCGCGCATGGCGCGCGGTTGTTTGTGGCCGTTTCGTGATTAATTCACCCCTTTGGCGAAAGTGCAAGCCTGCCACTGGCGCAGGCTTTGCTTCGCTCCTAGATTACGGTGGTGCAGTGTCGAATAGGGGTTGCGGATGACCCAGGGATTGAAGGTAGACTTCAGGGGCCGAATCCAACGGAGGACTTCTTGAGTTTTCGGAAGACGAGCGAACCATACGTCTACGCCTCCAGAGCAGCTTTCGAGGCGGCCTCGCCGATGCCGTTGGAAGGGCGCTATCCGGGCGCGACCGTTCTCGCCGTATCCCGCAGTGCGTCTATCGAACCGCAATTGACAGCCAAGGACCCGATCAAGCGCCCGACAGCGGCGGATGAACCCAATAACCCCGCCAATAACGACAATAACGGCGGCGCCGGCGGCAACGGATCCGGCACCGCCGTCATTACCAGAACCCGTACGCAGACCCGCAAGCCCAGCATGTACCGCGTGCTGCTGCTCAACGACGATTACACGCCGATGGAATTCGTCGTGACGGTGCTGCGCCGCTATTTCAACAAGAACAATGAAGAAGCTACCAGCATCATGCTGCATGTCCATCAGCATGGTGTTGGGGAGTGCGGCATCTACACATATGAGGTCGCCGAAACGAAAGTTACCCAAGTCATGGACTTCGCCCGCAAGCATCAGCATCCGCTGCAATGCATCATGGAAAAGAAGTAAAAGGAGCCCCTATGCCGTCGTTCTCAAGAAACCTCGAACAGACGTTGCACCGGGCTTTGGCGACAGCCAACGAACGCCGGCACGAATATGCGACGCTTGAACATCTGTTGCTGAGCCTGATCGAGGATACCGATGCCTCTGCGGTCATGCGCGCCTGTTCCGTCGATCTTGATGCCTTGCGCAAGAGCCTGGTGAATTACATCGACCATGAGCTCGCCAACCTTGCCACCAATGGCCGCGGCGACGAAGCCAAGCCCACCGCCGGCTTCCAGAGAGTCATCCAGCGCGCCGTCATCCACGTGCAGTCGTCGGGTCGCGAGGAAGTGACCGGCGCCAACGTGCTCGTCGCCATCTTCGCCGAGCGCGAAAGCCACGCCGCCTATTTCCTGCAGGAGCAGGACATGACGCGCTATGACGCCGTCAACTACATCAGCCATGGCATCGCCAAGCGACCCGGCATGTCCGACGGCTCGAAGACGCCGCGTGGCGCCGACGAGGAAGACAATCAGCGCGGCGAACGTGGCGAAGGCCGCGACCAGGGCGACGGTAAGAAAAAGGAAGGCGCGCTCGAAGCCTATTGCGTCAACCTCAACAAGAAAGCCCGCGACGGACGCATCGACCCGCTGATCGGCCGTGAATCCGAGGTCCAGCGCACCATCCAGATCCTCTGCCGCCGGCAGAAGAACAATCCCCTGCTCGTCGGCGACCCCGGCGTCGGCAAGACCGCGATCGCCGAAGGCCTCGCCCGCAAGATCACCAAGGGCGAAGTGCCCGACGTGCTGGCGCGCGCGACGGTGTTCGCCCTCGACATGGGCACCCTGCTCGCCGGCACGCGCTACCGCGGCGATTTCGAAGAACGCCTGAAGCAGGTGATCAAGGAAATCGAACAGCACAAGAGCGCCATCCTGTTCATCGATGAAATCCATACGGTCATCGGCGCCGGCGCCACTTCCGGCGGTGCGATGGATGCCTCCAACCTGCTGAAGCCCGCCCTGTCGCAAGGCAGCCTGCGCTGCATCGGCTCGACGACCTACAAGGAATACCGTCAGTATTTCGAAAAGGACCGCGCGCTCGTGCGCCGCTTCCAGAAGATCGACGTCAACGAGCCATCGGTGCCCGATTCCATCGAGATCATGAAAGGCCTCAAGCCCTATTTCGAGGAATTCCACCGGGTGCGTTACACCAATGACGCGATCAAGGCGGCGGTGGAATTGTCGGCCCGCTACATCCACGACCGCAAGCTGCCCGACAAGGCGATCGACGTGATCGACGAAACCGGCGCCAGCCAGATGCTGCTGCCCGAAGCCAAGCGCAAGAAGACGATCGGCACGAAGGAAGTCGAAGCCACCATCGCGACGATGGCGCGCATCCCGGCCAAGACCGTGTCGAAGGACGACGCCGAAGTGCTGCAGCATCTCGAAGAGACGCTGAAGCGCGTCGTCTACGGCCAGAACAAGGCAATAGCCGCCCTCTCCTCCGCCATCAAGCTGGCCCGTGCGGGCCTGCGTGACGGCGAGAAGCCGATCGGCAGCTACCTGTTCTCGGGCCCGACCGGCGTCGGCAAGACCGAAGTCGCGCGCCAGCTCTCGATCGCGCTGGGCGTCGAGCTCGTGCGCTTTGACATGTCCGAATATATGGAGCGCCACACGGTCAGCCGGCTCATCGGCGCGCCTCCGGGCTATGTCGGCTTCGACCAGGGTGGCCTCTTGACCGACGCCGTCGACCAGCATCCGCACTGCGTGCTGCTGCTCGACGAAATCGAGAAGGCGCATCCGGACCTGTTCAATATCCTTCTGCAGGTTATGGATCACGGCAAGCTCACCGATCACCATGGCAAGCAGATCGACTTCCGCAACGTCATCTTGATCATGACGACGAATGCGGGCGCGGCTGACATGGCGCGTGCGGCGTTCGGCTTCGCCGCCAAGAAGCGCGAGGGCGAGGATATCGAGGCGATCAATCGCATGTTTGCTCCCGAATTCCGCAACCGTCTCGACGCGACCGTGCAGTTCGGCCATCTGCCGCGCGACGTCATCGCCCAGGTCGTGGATAAGTTCATCGCCCAGCTCGAAGCCCAGCTCGGCGACCGCAACGTGACCATCGAACTAAGCGATGACGCCCGCAACTGGCTCATCGACAACGGCTATGACGAATCCATGGGCGCACGCCCGATGGCCCGTGTCATCCAGCAGCACATCAAGACGCCGCTGGCCGACGAGGTCCTGTTCGGCCGGCTGAAAGGCAGCGGCGCCGTGCGGATCGTCGTGCAGGACGACGCCGAAACCGGCAAGAAGAAGCTCGCCTTCATCTTCCCGGAGGGGCCGGTCCTGCCGAAGCCGGATCGCGAAGTCGTCGAGGCCGGCAAGAAGAAGCGCGGTCCGCGCGAGGAACCTGAAGTGCGGCGCGCCAAGGCACGCGGTAAATCGGAGGAAGATGAGCAGGACAAGCCGGAAGAGGACAAGCCCGTCACCCCGTCCGAACCGCTGAAGAGCTAGAGGCTTCAGCCGTCAATTGGTAGAAATCTCAGCGCTCCGGCTTCAAAGCCGGAGCGTCTGTGTCTCTGGCCTTCTTGATGAAGGCGATGGTACGATCCGTCGCCTGGGCCGAGAGACCCAGATATTTCTTCGGGTCGAGCCGTTCCGCGAGCTTCAATTCCTTGGCAGGCTCAGCAAGCTGCGGCCGCGCCTCGATCTCCTCGATCAGACTTGTGCCCTTGTCCCAGGCCGAGCGCGCCGCCAGCCGCACTTCTTCGTGCGCCGTATGCTTGCCGATCTTCTCGCCCAGAATGAACATTGCCTCTTCGGCCATGATCAGCCCATGGGTGCGGTCCAGATTGCGCGCCATGTTCTCCGGATGAACCTTCAACACATTGACCATCTCGATGGCGGCCTTGGTCGAACGCTCCATGGATGCGCTGATATCGCCCAGCGTATCGGCATTGGAGATTTGATCGCGCTCGTAGATCGAGATCATCCAGTCGAGCAGGATCTGCGCCTGGGCCGGCACCACACGCGACATCTGCACCAGGGTGCGCGAATAGTTCGGGTTCACCTTGTGCGGCATGGTCGATGATCCGACATTGGCCGTCGGTTCCTCGAGCTCGCCGAAGTCGTCGCCGAGCAGAAGGAACACCTCCTGCCCCATGCGGCCCAGCGATTTCGAGGTGATGGCCAGTATCTCGCCGTATTCGCCATACATGTCCCTGGCGCCCTTCCAGTCGGCTGGGAACGGCGCGCCCGTGCCCATGTCTTTGGCAACCTCGGCTTCCACCGCGAAAGCATCGCTGCCAAGCGCCGCGTAGCTGCCGACGGCGCCCGACAGCATGGCCGTGTTGGAGCGCTCGAGCCAGCTCTTAAGGCGTTCGATGTTGCGGCGGTTTTCCGCCAGCCAGGAACTGACCTTGACGCCGAAGGTGAATGGCAGCGCATGCCGGCCGACCGTGCGGCCGATCATCGGCGTGGCGCGATATTCGTGCGCCAGCTTTAACAATCCCTCTTCCACGGCGCGCAGATCGGTGATGAAAATACGCGCCGCGTCGCGGCATTGGGCGAGTTGCACCGTGTCGTAGATATCCTGAGTGGTAGCGCCGTAATGCAGGTACTCGCCTGCATCGCCCTGCGCGACCTTCGCCCAGACGTTGATGAGCGCCACGAGCGGGTGACCGACACGGCGCTGCTCCTCGGCAACGCGCTGCGGCAGCACGAAGTCGATGCTTGCGGTGCGCTCGATTTCCTCCGCCGCGGTCTTGGGAATGATGCCCCGGCGCGCCTGCACCTTGGCCAGCGCCACTTCCATGCGCATCAGCATCTGCTGCGTCGAGGCGCGGCTGAACAGCTCCGTCGCCGATTGCTGCGCATGGGCGCTTCCGGCGGCAAATGCCATGCCGAGGGCGGCAACAGCAGGAACGGCAATTCGAACCAGGCGCATCACATCAATCTCCCGAAATTGACGCCGTCCATGGCGTTCAACGCGCGACGCGGCAAGACAACGACCATCGATTGCCGCCGACGCTCAACAGCTTGTCGACGATGGCGGCGATTTGTTGGCCGGATATTGGCCGATGCGACGTTTGCCGCACGGTTATGCCTCCCGGTTTCTTATGTTATCTGGAGGATTAAACGAGCCGCGCCGGGATTTTGCAAGAAATGTCGTTGCCGCCGTCATATCCCAGCTAGAGACCAAAGCCAGAGATTTGCGTGCAGCCACCACCTGAAAGGCCCGGCGAACCTACAACCGCCAAGCTCGACGATACGGCCGTCCAACCGCACTTTCACTGGGCGTTGAAAGGTTTTCTGGTTGCCGCCCGGCTGCCGATCTTTGTCATGGCGTTCACGTTTCTGGGCGTCGGCAGCCTGGCGCGGGAGGCCGGCGTACCGCTCGGCGTCGCATTGCTGTCAACGCTGACGATCTGGGCCGGCCCGGCGCAGGTGATCTATTTCGGCGCGCTCATCAACGGCGTCGCCCTGCCCGCCATCGCGCTCTCGATTTCTCTGTCGTCGGTGCGGCTGCTGCCGATGTGCGTGTCGCTGCTGCCGATGCTGCGTCGAGCCGGAACCTCACGCATCGCCGTGGTTTATCTTGCCCACAATGTAGCGGTGACGGCCTGGGCAGAATCGATCCGCGCCATTCGCGATATTCCGCACAACCGGCGCATCGCCTGGTTCATCGGGCTGACCCACAGTCTGGTCATCGCCGCCTGCATCTCAACCTATGTCGGCTATGCGCTCGCCGGCGCGCTGCCGCATGCTTTCGCCGCCGGCCTTCTGTTCATCACGCCGATCTATTTCATTGCCGCGCTGGCACGCAACGCCCGCGAACCGATCGACTGGATTGCCATGTCCTCAGGCCTCGTGCTCGCGCCTCTGCTCAAGGGTGTCGTCGGCGCCGGTCTCGATCTTCTGGTTATCGGCCTAGCCGGCGGCACGCTTGCCTGGGGATGGCAGAAGCGGCTGCGTGCGCGGGCCGCCGGGGAAACCGCTCGATGATGACGCCGGAGACCTGGAGCACGGGCATCTGGCCCTATCTGGCGCTCATCCTCTTCGGCTTTCTGCCGAGCGAGATCTGGCGCTTTCTGTCCATCTTCATCGCCCATGGCGTCGACGAGAAATCCGAAGTGCTGGAATGGGTGCGCGCCGTCGCCACCGCCCTGCTGGCCGGCGTCGTCGCCAACATCCTGCTGACGCCGGCCGGCGCACTCGCCAGCGTGCCGCTGATGGCCCGCTGCGCAGCGCTGGCGCTCGGTCTCACGGTGTTCGCATTGACGCGGCGGTCAGTGGTCGCCGGCGTCGCCACCGGCGAGGCCGCCATCATCCTGGCGGCCTGGTGGTTCGCACCGTAAAGACGTCAGAACGCGGCGCGAATTTTTTTCGCATAGCCGTGCAGCAGATCCTGCTGTTCCAGCTCGCCCGTATGCGGCCGCAGGCGAATGCCTTCCCAGCGTGGCATCACGTGAAAATGCAGATGAAAGACGACCTGTCCGCCTGCGGTTTCGTTGAATTGCTGCAATGTCAGGCCTTCCGCTTCCATGCCTTTCATCACGGCGCGCGACACGGTCTGCACCCGCTCGATGAAAGGGCCGATGGCAGCCTTGGGCATATCGAGAAGCCCGCGCGCCGGCGTCTTCGGAATGACCAGCGTATGGCCCTTGGCGCGCGGCATGATGTCCAGGAACGCCAACGCTACGTCGTCCTCGAAGACCTTGTGACAGGGTAGTTCGCCGCGCAGAATTTTGGCGAAGATATTGTCACTTTCGTAGACGACGTTTTGGTCCATACGCTTTTCCTCCGAACTGATCCTTGCCGAAAGGCTTGTAACGACAGGTTGCAAGTCATCTTTGCGACAGATCAAAAGCTCAACCCGGCAACCGCCGCGCCGTCAAGCCAGCGGCCCGCGGCGAATGCCCGCGAGACAGGCTTGTCACTCACCGACGCCCTTTGCTAACAAACTGATTTTTATGTGACTTCAGCGAAATTTTACTCTTCAGCCGTCATTCTGTCGCATATCAATTATGCCGATAGTGTTTCCGATTCTTGGATCGGGAAAACGAGTCTCGCTTGATGAGCCCATCTTCGCGGAGGAGCAAAATGGCGTCGCGTGCATTTGTTCGTCAGCTCGCTGGTTATGGCCTGACCACGGCAAAAATCCTGTACCGGCTTCCCGACCATCCGATCATTCTCCAGACCTACATCTGGCAGGACTACGACCTGCATCCGCGCTTTCCCGAGCTGCAAAAATTCCTGGATTTCTGGACAGCCAAGCTCGACGGCAAATTGCATTCGGTGACTGTCGCGCATTGCAGCCTGATCAAGCCGGCGGAAATTCGCATGCTCAAGCATGAGTTGAGCCTGCACTAGATTTCGCAGATTTCCGCCTCAATCGACCTCGCGCGCGAGATCCCTTCGGAAGGGAACGTGCTCGCCGTAAAGTTCGATGGACTCGCTGATCGACAGGCGTTCCTGCCGCAGGAATTCATCAACCGCGCGCGACAGTCTCGCATCGGCGAATTCGTGCAGCGAATAGGTCTCGACCGGGCCATAGCCGCGCGCCAGCTTGTGTTCGCCCTGTGCGCCAGCCTCAACCCTCGACAGTTTGCGCGCGATGGCGAAGTCGATCGCCTGATAATAGCAGGCCTCGAAGTGCAGGAAGGGGTGCTCTTCGATGGCGCCCCAGTTGCGGCCGTACAGCGCATCGTCGCCGATGAAATTGATGGCGCCGGCAATATAACGGCCAGCGCGCCTGGCCATGACGAGCAGGATACGATCGGCCATCGCCGCGCCGACCTGCGAATAATAGCGTCGCGTCAGATAGGGCCGCCCCCATTTGCGTGCGCCGGTGTCCATGTAGAACGAGAAGAACGCATCCCAGTGCGCCTCGGTGATGGCGCTGCCCGTCACCTGTTCGATCTCGATGCCGTTCGCCAGCGCCGCCTCGCGTTCCTTGCGGATGTTCTTGCGCTTGCGCGACGACAGATCGGCAAGGAAATCATCAAAGCAACCGTAGTTGCGGTTGAAAAAATGGAACTGCTTGCCGGTGCGCTTCAGGAAGCTCTTGCCGCCCAGAGCCTCCCATTCGCTCTTGACCGGAAAGGTGATGTGGATCGACGAAGCGCCGGTTTGCGAGCGCACCGCGCGCAGGCCGGCGAGCAACGCCGCCTGAACCGCTTCGGCCTGCGGCCCCGGCGCCACCAGCAGCCGGCGCCCCTGCGCCGGCGTGAACGGCACGCAGACCTGCAGTTTCGGGTAGTAGCGCCCGCCTGCCCGCTCGAACGCATCGGCCCAGGCATAATCGAACACATATTCACCCATCGAATGGGTTTTCAGGTAGCACGGCGCGCAACCCAGCATGGCGCCGGCTGCGTCCTCGACGACCACATGCACAGGCGTCCAGCCGGTGCGCGCCGTCGCCGATCCGGACGTCTCGAGCGCATTGAGAAAGGCATGCGTCAGAAACGGGTTGAAACGTTCACGTTGCGGATCGGCGATGTCCGCCGCCCCAGCGCCCGCGCGCACCGGATTGGCGCAGGCATCCCAGCCCGCCGGATCGATTTCAGCCATGGAACGGGCGATGCGGACTTTGAATTCAGTTTCGGACATTGCACTTCCGGAAGCGGCCGGGACGGCCGATAGGGTCGAAATCAGCATAACCATTTGGCTCATGCCAAATCTAGTATTCCGCCCGTCCCATGCAAGCGCGCCGCCAGCCCGAAGTTTTGCTTGCGCCGCCCGCACGATTGGATTTCGATCCGGCAAAGAGGTCAGGCAAGGAGGAAAGCGTCATGTTTTTTGGCCGCCCCTGGAACGTCTGGGTCTCGGAATACGAACTCAGCCACCGCGATCCGCGCAATCGCCTCTGCCACACGCTCGGCATTCCGATGATTGTCGTGGCCCTCGCCCTGTTTGTCGCGTCCCTTTGGATTGCAGGACTATGGCTATGGGCCCTCGGCCTGTTCATCCTCGGCTGGATCCTGCAATTCGTCGGCCACGTCTATGAGGGCAAACCGCCGGAATTCTTCCGCGACTGGCGCTTCCTGTTCGTTGGCCTGCGCTGGTGGGTCGCCAAAATGCGCGGACAGGTGTGAGTCCGGCTGCCCTCCGAGATTAAATATATCCCGAAATGAGACCTGCAGAAATAACGGCTTGATCCGATTTCCTGTAGACAGCAGGCAAGGCAAGGAGTTTGTAGCCTCGGTTTTCCGGTCTCGAAGGGACAGCCATTGCACAGCTATGCGAAGTTTAGCGGCACCCAATTGCCCCATATCATCGGCCTGGACCAGAGCAACGGCATCCGCAAAGCCGACGGCAAGCCGGGCCATCTGAGCTACGGACCTTACATCGATCTGGCGGCTGGCGACTATACCGCCGGTTTCTATGTCCGGCGCTGCGGCAAATTCGATGCCGGGTTTGTCGAAATTGAAGCCTATTGCGCAACCGGCGAGACGCAGTTCGCGCATCGAAAGATCGCCGCACAACATATCATGCAGGACATCCACGGCCTGTTGAAACTGGACTTCGCCCTTCACCGGGATTTTCAGGCGGTGGAAATCCGTCTTTATGTTTCCGAAAACCTGATTATCGAGATTCGCGACCTGGTCATTTTTCGGCGCCCGCAGAAAATTCAGGCCCGCTGATGACCACTCAAAGCGCCGGACGGTTTCTCAGCAAATGGCTATCGAGGTTCGGCTGGGGGACTGACGGAGATTCCGAAAAACTTTCCCCGCTTGTGGAAGCGCGCATTCAGACCGCGCTCCAGGAAGCGCAGGCTTTTGCAGAAGAACGCATTTCGCAGGCCCATGAACGCGTCCAGGCTCAGCAGGTGCAAGCCTTCACGGAGAAGCAGATTTTGCAAGTCCTGGAAAAGGTCGAAGCCAGAGTCCAGCACGCGACAAGTGAACTGAAAGCCTATCTCGATGAGAAGACAAACTTCCTGAACGCAAGCACAAGCGCCATGGGCAAAGCACTCGCCGAGGTTAAAAAGCGCGCTTCTGCCGACAATCCCGATGCCAGATTTCAGGCTATGGAGAACCGCATCGAACAGCTCCGCTTGGAATTATTGCATGAGCTGCGAACGGCGGTCGGTCTTGCCAACGGCATTGCCCCCGGCCCATCGGCCATTGTTCCGAAAATTCTGAATGAAGCGAAGCTGACGCGCAGGAAAGTCTGGGGCGTCAAGCTCAATCTGGGTTGCGGGCCCCATATGCTGGAGGACTATTTGAATGTCGACACACAGGAAATGCCCGGCGTCGACATCATCGCCGATGTTGCCAATCTCCCTTTTGAACCAGGCGAAGTGCAGGAAATCCTCGCATCGCATCTGCTGGCCCGCTTCAGCGCGGAGCAAGTGCACCAGGCTCTCTTGCCCCATTGGCATCGGATTTTAATGCCCGGCGGAACGCTCGTTATCGTTGCGGCGGATGAAGACGACAGCTATCAGCATCTCTGGACACCTTTCTCCACGCGCGCCGCGCTCGCCAGGGCCGGCTTTCAGACGATCGAAGTGGAGTATGAGGACCGCCGCAGTGAAACGGGCCTCGAGTTTCGCATCTCTGCACGAAAGAACGGTGAGTGAGCGAAAGCCTGTCCTTTTCCGTCGTCATCAATACGGATGGCAGACGCGAGCATCTTGAGCGCACGCTCGAGAGTTTGCGCTTTCTGTCTTATGATAACTTCGAGGCCTGCGTTGTCTATGGCCCCACCCCCGACGGAACAAAAGAGCTCTTGCAGCAGCGTGAAAATGAAATCAAGATTGCGGCATGTCAGGCCAGAAACATCGCCCGCTCCCGCAACATCGGCATAGCTCTCGCCGCCGGCGATATCATCGCTTTCATCGATGACGATGCCATTCCCGACCCTGAATGGCTGACGGATCTCGCCAAATCATATCGGACGGCAGAGGTCGCGGCGGCCGGCGGGTTCGTCTACGACAATACGGGCGTCGCCTTTCAAACCGAATTCGAGACCACCGACCGCCTTGGCTATGCCGATTCGAGCTGGCAAGCCCCGGCGCCTCATACCAACTTTCCCTTCTCGGCGGCCTACCCGCATCTTTTGGGAACCAATTGCTCCATCAGGAAGAGCGCGCTTCTTGAAATTGGCGGCTTCGATGAGGAATACGAATATTTTCTGGAGGAGACCGACGTCTGCTGCCGGTTGAACGATGCCGGCTTCAAGATCGATCAGCGATCGGATGCCTTCGTCCATCACAAGTATGCCCCCAGCGACATACGCAACGAACACAAGGTTCTCTCCAACTGGTATCCGCTGATCAAGAACAGGATATATTTCGGACTTCGCAACGCCAGATATCACCACTCGCTACGCGAGATCGTCGAGGCGGGACTGCGCGATATCAACAAATATGGGTCGGATCTCCGCCGCAGACTTGCGGACGGGGTTTGCGTGCAGGAAGATCTGGACCGCTTCAACGCCCAATCCGATGCCGCGGTTGAGGACGGAATAGTGCGCGGTCTGCAGCCCAAACGGAAGCTTCTGTCGGCTGAGACGATCGCTGCCTTCCGGTCGCCGTTCCTGTCCTACAAGGCAGGACCGGCCCGCAGCAGCAACCGGAAGCCGGATGACAGCGAGGGCATGTCGGCAGAGACCGTGGCGGCCCCGCAATCAGCGCCGTGAGGGCTGACGAAGCCGCGCGAAGAAAGAACCGGCAAACAGCGCCACGCATAAAATGCCGATGCCGTTGACGACAGCGGCGGCGGCAGCGCCGATGGCCGCGATCTCCGCGCCCCAGATGATGGGACCCAGCGTCTGACCCAGGAAAAATGAAAAGGCATGGCCGGAGAAGGCCGTGGCGCGGTTGTTCGGCGCAATCTCGGCGACTTCCGCCTGGACGGAATTGTGGACCATGAAAAAGCCGATGCCGACGAAAGCCATGATCCCGATTTGAATTGGCCAGGCCCAGCCAAAGGAATAGGCGATGAAGGCCGCGCAGAGGACAGTGCCGCCGATGATGATCATGGCCGGCCGCGCAAAAAAGCGCAGCAGGATCGGAATTGAAACGGAGAGAACCATCGAGCCGATGGCAAGGCCCGCGATGATGAAACCCGCCTCTCGGACGCCGCCATTGTTCTGGCCGGCCAGGATCGGCGCAATATGCGGCAACACGCCGAAGGTCATGCCGCCGACGATGAACGCAGTGCTGTAGCACATGCGCGCGACCGGATTGCGCAGGATGCCGCCATAGATACGCAGCGCCCCGCGCGGACTGAACGCCTTCGACTGCGGGCGCCCTGCATTCGGCAGAAAGGCTGTGGCCATTGCCGCTGACGCAAGGGCCACCGCGGCGCA
This sequence comes from Terripilifer ovatus, assembly GCA_029222685.1. Lineage (GTDB taxonomy): Bacteria > Pseudomonadota > Alphaproteobacteria > Rhizobiales > Beijerinckiaceae > Terripilifer > Terripilifer ovatus. The sequence continues at coordinate 44,497 of JARHVB010000008.1, forward strand.
GATCAGGATGACGCCACGCCAGCCGATCACCGGTTCCACCATGCCGGCGAAGACCGCGCCGAGCAATTGGCCAAGCATGGCGGAGGTGACGAAACGGGCGATCATCGTCTGCCGGTTCGACGGCGGATAGATGTCGCCGATCATCGCCATGGCGACCGGGATCACGCCGGCCGCCGCAACGCCGGTCAGCGGCCGCAACACCAGCAGCGTTTCGAAATTCGGCGCGAAAGCGCTGGCGAACAGGAACAGTCCCGTCGCCCAAAGCGCGATCTTCAAAATCCTGTTCTTGCCGAAATGATCGCCGATGCTTCCCAGCACGGGCTGCACCAGCGCATAGGGGAGCGCCATGGCCGAGGCCAGCATGGCGACAGACGCCGTCGAGACGGCAAGGTCATGCGCCAGAGCCACCGTCAACGGATCGAGCGTGCGTGTCGACAGCGCGCTGGTAAAACCGCACAGCAGGAAAATAAAAAATACCAAGGGAAAGCCTGTGAAACGCAATACGTGCCGATCGGCAGAATGATTTAGGCCTAGTGGGCCGGCTGACAAAAGTCCAATGCCCCATGACAAGGGCAGGAATGCGCGGCTGCTTCAGAAGCTGCTTGTGCCCGAGAGGCTTCGTTGGCGCGCAAACAGGAATGCGATGAGCGGTCCCAGCGCCAGCAGCACCAGTCCGCACCAGATCAGTGTCGCGTTGACGCCCAGGTAGTAAATGCTCGGCCCCACCAGCAGCGGCCCCAGCGCCTGGCCACAGAACAGCGAGAACGAATGCATGGAGAAGGCCGAGCCGCGCGAATCCGTCGTCAGCCCCGCCACCTCGGCCTGGATGGAATTATGCATCAGCATGTAGCCCATGCCGGTGAGGCAGAACAACGCCGCCGAAATCTGCCAGGCCAGACCGAGGCTGAGCGAGATGATGCCGGCCGAGGCGAAGAAGCCGCCGATGAACATGAGCTGATAACGGCTGAAAATCTTCAAAAGCCATTTCAGCGACAGCGAATAGATGAGCCCGCCGATGCCGACGCCGGCAATGATGAGGCCGGCTTCCTTGGCGCCGCCGAGACCGCGCATTTCCAGAATGAGGCCGATGAACGGCAGCACGCCGTAGATCGCAATGCCTTCGGTGAAGACCGCCCCGAAACAGATCAAAGCCCGCGGGTTGGCGAAAACCTTTTTATAGCCCGCCGCAGCGTGCGCGAAACTGATGCGCTCCCCCTGCCGGTCGGGCGATGGTTCATTGACCTTGAACGTCATGGTCGCGGCAGCAGTGAGGGCGACCGCCAGGCCGATGACGAAAATGGCGCGCCAATTGATATATTCGGCGAGCAGGCCGGCGACGGTCGTGGCGAAGATCATGCCGGTCATTCCAGCCGACAGAAACTGGCCCATCGCGAGCTGGCGTTGCGCCGGCGGCACCCGATCGCCGATGATCGCCATCGTCACCGGCATGATGCCGCCGCCGGCGAAGCCGCCAACGAGCCGCGCGGCCAGCAGAACCGTCAGGGTCGGCGACAGGACCACCGCGAGCAGGCAGAGCGCCTGCAGCCAGAGGCAGAAGCGCAGCACCTTGATCTTGCCGTAGAAGTCGCCGATCGGGCCGAGCAGAGGCTGGCCGAACGCATAGGGCAGCGCATAGAACGACGTCGCCAGTGCCGCTGTTGCCACTGGAACGCCGAATTCGCGCGCGATCGGCAGGATCAACGGGTCCATGGCGCGATTGGAAATCGCGGACGCCAGGGCACACAATGCGAACGGCAGGAGCATCCAGAACATGCTAGTCTGGCATCCAGTTCTCGAACACGATCTGGTCGGCCCAGAGCGACGCCGTTTGGAATTGCGCGGGCGTGCGCACCGTCCAGGTGATCACCGGAATGTTCACTGCCCGGCGCAGCAGATGCGGCACTGCATGGGGAAAATCATTGACCCAGTAAGACAGGAACTCCGGCCTCGTCTCATTCCAGTGCAGGAAGTTGGCGAGCGCGCGCTTCTCCTGCGCGCCGAGAAAACCCCACTCCGCGTCGTCATAATGCGCCTCGGCCACCATGCCGAGCGGCACACCGGTAATGCCCAGCCTGTCGCGATGCAAACGCAGATGCGCCATCACCTGCGGATCAAAACTTTTCAGAACGATCCGGCCCGGATGCGAGGCGACCATCTTTGCCGTGCGTTCGGCAAGCCGCATGTCGCCGGTGAACGCGCTCTTGATTTCGATAACGAGCACATGGTCCGCGCCCATGACGTCGAGCAGCGCCGCAAGGGTGGGAATGGTTTCGCCGCCGCCACGCAGGCCTGTTGCGGCGAGCTGAACTGCTGTCTGGTCGGCGACCTTACCCTGCCCGTCGGTCAATCGTTCGAGCGTGAAATCGTGGAACACGAAGACCTCGCCGTCCGCCGACATCTGCACATCGCACTCGACGCCATAGTTCGAGGCGACCGCGCGGCGCGCCGCGGTAAGTGAATTCTCGACGATGCCGCCTTTCTCATCGTGCAGCCCGCGATGGGCGATCGGGCGCGAAACCAGCCAGGAGAGATCCTGCGTCATCGAGTGGTCTCGAAACCTGCGGCGATCTCGAAACTCGCCTCGACTTCGACGGCAGCGTTGAGCGGCAGTTCGGCGACGCCCACGGTCGAGCGCGCATGCCGCCCCGCCTCGCCCAATATGGCGACCATCAGGTCGGACGCGCCGTTCATCACGCCGGGCAAGGCATGAAAACCGGGCGCGGCAGCGATAAAACCACCGAGACGCTGGCAGCGCCGAATTCGCGCCAGGTCGCCCAAAGCCGCGCGGGCCTGCGCCAGCACATTGATGGCGCACTGACGCGCGGCCTCCCTGCCCGCCGCGTCGTCGACATCGCCACCGACCTTGCCGGTAAAGCGCGCAGCAAGCTTGCCGTCGGCGCCAAACGGCAATTGTCCCGAAATCGTTAATATGGACCCGCAGATCGTCCAGGCGACATAATTGGCGACGGGCGCGGCGGGACTGGGAAGCGCGATCCCCAGATCCTTCAACCGTGCATCGATGGACGACATGAAATCCTCCTCTGGAAATCTGCAACCGAGACGTTAGGTTCTGTCGGACACGATTTCGGATATGACTATTCCGGACATGTCAAATCTGAGACATGCCGATTGGCAGGTTTTCTGCTTGCCACAGGACCGGATTATGCCGCTTGCCGCCGACAGCCGAAACCCTAATTTCGCCACGTCGGACGCTTATCCGGCATCGATTCCCTTTGGAGCCCAACTGCATGGCGCGTCATTCGTTCTCTGTTTTTCGCCAAATCCCGAATTGCGCGCTGGCCGCCGGTTTTCTGACGCTCGCCGGCTTTCCGGCCCAGGCAGCAGATGTACGCCTCGCGGCCCATCGCGCCGTCTACGATCTGTCCTTCCTGCGCGGCACCGGCAGCGCCGCACCCGTATCGGCTCAGGGACGCATCGTCTATGAATTCACCGGCTCGGCCTGCAAGGGCTACCAGGTCTCGTTCCGGCAATTGACCGAGATCACACCGTCCGAAGGCGAGCCGCGCCTGACTGACACGCGCTCGCTGACCTTTGAGAGCGGCGACGGCAAGACCTTGCATTACCGCATCGAGAACCTGGTCGGCGGCCAGGTCGCCAGTACCAACGAGGGCGAGGCGACGCGCTCGGGCGACGGCTCCCTGTCGATCGACATCAGCAAGCCGATGCCGAAGAAAAGCGATAACGATGTCGATGCCATCTTTCCCACCGCGCAGATGATCAGATCCATCGCAGCGGCGCGTGACGGCGAGTCCACCGTCGAAATGAAAATCTACGACGGTTCGGACGGCGGCGATAAGATCTATCAGACGCTCAACATCATCGGCCACGGCACCAAGGATGCCTTGAACGACCCGACAAAGACGACGCCGGCAATGAAGGACATGTCGCGCTGGAGGGTCACCGTCAGCTATTTCGATATGGCCAAATCCGATTCCAATCCCGCTTATACCCTGTCTTTCAATATGTGGGAGAACGGCGTCTCGAGCGATCTCGTTCTCGATTACGGCGACTTCGCGCTCAAGGGCACGATGACGAAGCTGGACATGCTGCCGGAAGCGCCGTGCCCCTAGGTCTGGCCGGAACGGTCAGGCCGACGGCCTGACTTCGCTCCGAACACGATGCCCTTGACGACCGCTGCGCTGCCGAATTTTTCCCGCAGGCGATCGACGGCCGCCTCCGTCGCCTTTTGGCGGACGATGCCCGTATCGGCAAGATCGCCGTGATCCGCCTGCGACGCAGGCACGAGATTGGAAATGCCGACGCCGATGAGACGGTATTTGCGCCCCGTCGCCTCCCTGGCGAGGAGATCACGAGCGGCCTCGAAAATCCTGCCGGATAGTTGCGTTGGCTCCGATAGCATGCGCGCCCGCGTGATGGTCTTGAAATCGTCGGTCTTCAGTTTCAACTGCAGGCTGTCGCCAGAAATCTCCTGCGCCTTGAGCCGTGCCGAGACTTTCTCGCTGAGCGAAAACAGCCGCTGTGCAAGGATTTTGAAATCGCCGATATCGTCCTCGAACGTGGTCTCCGCCGATACGCTTTTGCGTTCGCGATCGGGCGAGACAGTACGGTCGTCGATGCCGTTGGAGAGCCGCCACAGGCGCTGTCCTTCAGTGCCGAGCCGGCGGATCATCTCGACCTCGTCGAGCGCCTGGATATCGCCGATGGTGCGCAGGCCGCCGCGCTCGAGGCGCTCCTGCGCCACCCTTCCGACGCCCCAGATGGCGCCGACGGGACGCTCCGCCAGAAACGCCCTGGCTTCGCTTTTGCCGATGATGGCGAAGCCGCGCGGCTTGTCGAGATCGGACGCCATTTTTGCCAGGAATTTGCAGTAGGACAAACCAACGGAGACCGTAATGCCGACCTCCTTTTCGATCCGTGCGGCGAATCGCGCCAGTACAAGCGCCGGGCTGGCGTGATGCAGGCGCTCCGTGCCGGTCAGATCGAGAAACGCCTCGTCGATCGACAGGGGCTCGACGAGCGGCGTCAGTTCCAGCATCAACTCGCGGACCTGCCGCCCAACAAAAGCATATTTCGACATGTTGGGCGGAACGATCGTCGCCTGTGGGCAGAGCGCCAGAGCCTTGAACATCGGCATGGCGGAGCGCACGCCGAAGGTGCGCGCGATATAGCAGCAGGTCGAAACCACGCCGCGCTTGCCGCCGCCGATGATCAGCGGCTTGTCGCGCAACGAGGGGTTATCCCGCTTTTCCACAGCCGCGTAAAAGGCGTCACAATCGATATGGGCGAAGCTCAAGGCATCGCGTTCCAGATGGCGGATCAGGCGCGGCGAACCGCATGCGGCGCAGCGCCGCGCCGCCGGCGTTTCATGCAGGCAATCGCGACAGAGGCCGGAAGCACTCACGGCTCGCAATCACGGTCGAAAGCCGCCAGAACCCGCAGGGCCTTGCCGACGTCGGCCGGGTCGCGGCCGGTATTTGCCGAAAAAGCCAGCAACAGACTTTCATCCGAGCAGAAATGCTCGAGGACCGCGGCCAGGAAGCCCGGGTCCGAGGCCGCCAGCCGGATCGTGGCCGGGTCCAACCCGCTCAGGGAGAGGAACCGCTCAAGCCGCTCGGGGTCACCCGCCAGGAACGAAAGCGCCTCTATCGACAGCGCCTCTGCTGCTTCACGATTGATTTCAACGGGCATAACCGTTTCCCTTCAATTCGATTCGCATTTCGTAAATGTTCCTTGAGTACAACTGACGCTCGTACAACGCGCTCGCCTCTCGCGATTTGAGGCATAACGGGACGGATTCGGCAATCCTATGGCAAAGACCGTGTTGATCGTAGAAGACAATGAGCTGAATATGAAGCTCTTCAACGATCTGTTGGAAGCCCACGGATACCTGACCGTGCAGACCCGCAATGGCGTCGAAGCCGTCGAACTGGCGCGCCAGCACCATCCAGACCTGATTTTAATGGACATTCAGCTCCCGGAAGTTTCCGGCCTGCAAGTCACCCAATGGATCAAGGACGACGAGAGCCTGCGGGATATACCCGTGGTCGCCGTCACCGCCTTCGCCATGAAGGGCGACGAGGAAAAAATCCGTCAGGGCGGATGCGAGGCTTATCTTTCAAAACCGATCTCGGTGGTCAAGTTTTTGGAAACCGTTCGCAATTATACAGGCGGCAAATAGGGGCTGGCATCCATGACCGCGCGTGTTCTCGTCGTCGACGACATTCTGGCCAATGTGAAACTGCTGGAAGCCCGTCTGACGGCCGAATATTTCGACGTGCTGACGGCAACGAACGGCGCCGATGCGCTGGCGATCTGCGCCGAGGGACAATGCGACATCGTCCTGCTCGACGTCATGATGCCCGGCATGGACGGCTTCGAAGTCTGCAGGCGCCTGAAGGCCGACAGCGCCACAGCCCACGTCCCCGTCGTCATGGTGACGGCGCTCGATCAGCCGGCCGATCGCGTCAAGGGACTTGAAGCGGGCGCCGATGATTTTCTGACCAAGCCGGTCGACGAAGTGGGCCTGCTGGCGCGCGTGCGTTCGCTCTCGCGCCTGAAGGTCACGCTCGATGAATTGCGCAGCCGCGCCCGCACCGCCACCAATCTCGGCGCCACCAACAATCTCGCCAGCGCCATCGCCGACAAGGGTCTCGACGCACGCGTCCTCGTCGTCGACGACCGTCCCAGTTCCTCCGAACGCATCGTGCGGTCGCTGTCGTTGCATCATAGGGTTGATCTGGAAACAGAGCCGCAAAATGCGCTTTTCCGCGCGGCTGACGGCGACTATGAACTCGTGGTGGTCAGCCTGTCTCTGCAGGATTTCGACGGCCTGCGCCTGTGCAGCCAGTTGCGCTCGCTTGAACGCACGCGGCATCTGCCGATCCTGCTGATTGCCGATCTTGAAGACGGCGCCAAAGTCCTCCGCGGCCTCGATCTCGGCGTCAACGACTACCTGACCCGGCCTATCGACAAGAATGAGTTGACCGCCCGCTCGCGCACCCAGGTGCGCCGCAAGCGCTATGCCGAAGCGCTGAACAACAATGTCCAGGCCTCCATCGAACTGGCCTTGGTCGATTCGCTGACCGGACTTTACAATCGCCGCTATCTCGAAATGCACCTTGCGGAAATGCTCGACCACGCGGCGAGCCGGTCGCGACCGCTGACCTTGATGATTCTCGACATCGATTATTTCAAGGCCGTCAACGACACCTATGGCCATGACGCCGGCGACGAGGTGCTGCGCGCCTTTGCCCAGCGCGTGAAAAACGTCGTGCGCGGCGCCGACCTGACCTGCCGTCTCGGCGGCGAGGAATTCGTCGTCGTCATGCCCGACACCGGCATGGACCTCGCCGGACGGATCGCCGAGCGCGTGCGCAGCGCCATACAGGACTGCAATTTCTCGACCGGCGTGGCCAACCGGGAAATCCCGGTGACAGTCTCCATCGGCCTGGCGCAATCCGTGTCCGAACCCGATCCCGACATGCTGTTCCGGCGGGCCGACCGGGCGCTCTATCGGTCGAAGAACGAAGGCCGGAACCGGGTCACCGCCGACGCCGCCTGACCGGCGAAAACCGTCCGATCCCTGTCATAAAATACCGGCAGAATACCAGCAAGTTGGCGGGTATCCTCGAGCACATTTCCCTTTCCGGGCTGCCGGATCGGAAACGCTGCGAACGATTGGCATTCCGGGCAGGCAAAACGGGCGCGTTAACCCCAATCCTTTAGGTAAACAAGAGTTTAACGCGGGACGCAGCGTTTGAGCGATTGCGTGCACACAGCCTCTCAAGATAACGTCCGCTCAGTCAGGCGGTGAGTCTGATCGAGACGTCCGGATCCGGCCACGGGGCCGACCCAGACGGGACTTTCTAGCCGACAAGACTTCAAATACCCTACGGGTTGCTCAGGTCCGCCGCATCTCCTGGGTCCGTGGGGCAGGCCGGCCGGCGCGATTCAGGAGTGGCCTCCTCGGAGTCGTGCTGGCCGGCCACCTCGCTTGATCTGGCCGGTCAGCCTACCCCCAGCGGTTGAAAAGCTCCGTCAGCACAACCACGGCATGAGTGTCCGACCATTCTAACGGCACACCGGACATTCACGCCTGCCAAAAATTAATGTCTCTTTAGGCTTTCGCGGAAGTTCGTTTACGTCCTCTTTATTTGGCGCCGTTGCACAACAGGCTCCTGCATTCAAACGATGCCCGGAACCATTCGATGCGCAAGACTAGAATATGGGGCGCAATAGGCCGCCGCCTCGCCGTTCAGATCAATCGCTTCAGGCAAAACCGCTCCGCGTCCATGGCGGTCACGTTTTCGCTGGCGCTCGTGCCGATACTGATCGGAACCGGCATCGCCATCGACTACAGCCGCAGCCTCGCCGTCAAAGCCCGCCTGCAGACCGCGCTCGACAGCGCCACCATGACGGTCGCGCAGACCACCAACACCGACGCCACGACGCTTGGGACAACGGTTCTCAATGCATCCCTGGCCGATACCCACGCCTCCATGGTCGTGGGCTCCTGGAGCCGGGGCAGCGACGGCAGCGCCACAGGCACGGCAACGGCGGTCGTCGCCACCACGTTTCTAAATCTCATCCATCGGGCGGACGTGACCGTGTCCGCTGCCTCGAAAGTCGCCGCCAAAAGTACGGCCAGCCTGTCCAACGTCTGCATCCTCGTGCTCGACCCGGCGTCGAGCCAGACCCTGCTCGTCAATAGCGGCGTCACCATCAACGCGCCCAATTGCGAGATCGATGTCGCCTCGAAGGGCAGTCCGGCCGCCATCTTCAATTCGGCCGCAACCTTGAATGTCGCCAAAATCTGCGTCGCCGGCACCAACACGATCCAGAACGGCGGCACCGTATCGGCGCTGTCAACCAACTGCACGACCGCCGCCGATCCCTTTGCCGGCACTTTACCGGCCCCCTCCTCCACGTCCTGCACGGTCAGCAACCAGAACTACAGCGGCACCAACACGCTGACCCCCGGCGTCTATTGCGGCAATTTCAACTTCAACGGCACGGGCACGCTGAACCTGCAGCCCGGCGTTTACGTCTTCAACAATACGCGCTGGAATCTCAACAGCGGCTGGACGGTGAACGGCACCGGCGTCACCTTCTATTTCGCCGACGCCAACTCGTACATTCAGGTCAACAGCGGTGTCGCCATCAATATCTCGGCGCCGACCTCGGGCACATACGCCAATCTTCTGATCTATGAGCCGGTAGGACTGAGCAAATCGAGCTTTTCGATCAACGGGTCGGCCGGCCACAGCTTTACCGGCCTTATCTATCTGCCGAGCCGCAATATCACCTTCAATTCGGTCTCGACCGTCTCGTCGGAGAACATCACCATTGTGGTCAACCAGATCATCCTGGATCAGATCAACTGGACGTTCGCCAGCTCGGCCAAAACCATCAACGGTGCTTCGACGACATCCGCCGCTGGCGGTACGGGCAGCGGCACGAACTATTATTTTGTCCGGTAAGACGCATGAAGCGGCGCAGGCCCCACTTCCGTCGCTTCATGCATAGGCTAATGCGCGGCGCTCTCGGCTTTCACCGTCCGATCGAACGCTGCCCAAACGCCGTCTTCGCCATCCCATGAGCCCGAGGTCGCGCCCTTGGAATATTCCGTCGCGCGCTGTTCGAAGAAATTGGCGTGCTCGACGCCGTTGAGGCTTTCCACCAGCCACGGCAGCGGATGCGGCTTCACCTGCTTGTGGCCGCTCGCCGTCTCGGTGAAATAACCATAGACGCCGGGCAGATGCAGTTGTGACAGCCGCCAGTCGGCGATGTAGCGCACATAGGATTTGATGTCGTCCGGTGTCATCCCGTCGATCTCGCCGAGGCCGAAGGCGAGATCGATGAAGCGCTCCTCGAGCCCGACCATGGTGCGCGCCACATCGACGATGTCGTCACGCACGACCGGCGTCACCGCGCCGGTCTCGCGATGCCATTCGTGATAGAGCTTGATCACGCCTTCGCAATGCAGGCTCTCGTCCCGCACCGACCAGCTGACGATCTGGCCCATGCCGTTCATCTTGTTGTGGCGCGGGAAGTTGAGCAGCATGGCGAAACTGGCGAACAGCGCCATGCCTTCCGTGAAGGCGCCGAACATGGCGAGCGTGCGCGCCACATCCGAGACGGTGCCGACGCCGAATGTGTGCATGTAATCGGCCTTGGCGCGCATCGCCTCGTAATCGCGAAACGCGGCGAATTCGGTGTTCGGCATGCCCAGCGTCTTCAACAGCAGTGCATAGGCATCGATATGCACCGTCTCCATATTGGAGAAGGCGGCCATCATCATCTGGATTTCCAGCGGCTGGAAGATCGGGATGTAGCGCTTGAGATAGTTGTCGCCGACTTCCACGTCCGACTGGGTGAAGAAGCGGAAGATCTGCGTCAGCAGGTTGCGCTCGCCGTCCGTCACGCGGTCCGACGCCCAGTCCTTGATGTCGGCGCCGAGCGGCACTTCCTCGCCCATCCAGTGGGTCTGCTGCTGGCGCTTCCAGAATTCATAGGCCCAGGGATAGCGATCGACATTATAGGTGCCGGTCGCCGTCAAAAGGCCGACCTTGCCGCTGCCGATGAGCTGGCGCGGATCGGTCTTACCTAGATCGGGCTTGCCGAGATCGGGCACATTCAGGTCGAAGAGGCCGCCGGCGTTGAGATCGATCACTGACATGCCAGGCACTCCTCATAGTCGGTTCTGGCAGCCACGGTGGCTGCTGCCTTCTGCTGGCCGTCGCCGGCGAAGGCGGCGCGGCTGATCGACTTGGAGCGGCAATAATACAGGCTCTTCATGCCGCGCTTCCATGCGCTCCAGTGCAGCATGTGCAGATCCCATTTGTCGATATCGGCCGGCAGGTAGAAATTGATCGACTGGCTCTGGCAGATGAACGGCGCGCGATCGGCGGCGAGATCGACGATCCAGCGCTGGTCGATTTCAAACGCTGTGTGGAACACCAGCTTCTCGTCTTCGCTCAGGCAGTCGAGATGTTTCACGGAGCCTTCCTGCGCCACGATCGACTGCCAGATCTCAGGCGTGTTCATGCCCTTCTCTTCGAGCAGGCTCTCGAGGTGCGGATTGCGCACCGCATGGGCGCCGGATAGGGTCTTATGAATGTAGATATTGGCCGGGATCGGCTCGATACAGGCGCTGGTGCCGCCGGCGATGATGCTGATCGAGGCCGTCGGCGCGATCGCGATCTTGTGGCTGAAGCGCGCGCGCATGCCGCGCTCGGCCGCATCCGGACAGGCGCCGCGCTCGTTGGCCAGCAGCACGGAGGCGGAATCCGCCTCACGCCTGATCTTGCGGAAGATGCGCAGGTTCCAGGATTTCGCCAGCGCGCTTTCCATCGGCACGCGGCGCTTCTGCAGAAACGAGTGAAAGCCCATGACGCCAAGGCCGACGGAGCGCTCGCGCAGCGCCGAATAGCGCGCCCGCGCCATGCTGTCGGGCGCCGTCTCGATGAACGAGGTCAGCACGTTGTCGAGCATGCGCAGCACGTCCTCGATGATGCGCGGATGCTCGGCCCATTCGTCCCAGGTTTCGATGTTGAGCGAGGCGAGGCAGCACACGGCGGTGCGGTCCTCGCCGTTGTGATCGCGGCCGGTCGGCAGGGTGATCTCGCTGCAGAGGTTCGACGTCGAGACCTTGAGACCAAGATCGCGCTGGTGCTTCGGCAGCGCCCGGTTCACCGCATTGATGAACAACAGATAGGGTTCGCCGGTCTGCATGCGTGTCTCGAGGATACGCTGCCAGAGCTGGCGCGCATCCACATGACGCATGACCTTGCCGTCCTTCGGGCTCTTCAATGCGAACTTGTCGCCGGCCTGCACCGCCAGCATGAATTCATCGGTGACGTTGATGCCGTGATGGAGGTTCAGCCCCTTGCGGTTGAAATCGCCGGACGACTTGCGGATTTCCAGGAACTCTTCGATCTCGGGATGGTGAATGTCGAGATAGACGGCCGCCGAACCGCGCCGCAGCGAGCCCTGGCTGATGGCGAGCGTCAGCCCGTCCATGACGTGGATGAAGGGAATGATGCCGGAGGTCGCGCCATTGCCCTTCACCGCCTCGCCGATGGAGCGCACCTTGCCCCAATAGGTGCCGATGCCGCCGCCGTTGGAGGCGAGTGCCACGTTCTCGTTCCAGGTCTCGACGATGCCGTCGAGAGAATCCGGCACCGTGTTGAGGAAGCAGGAGATCGGCAGGCCGCGCGTCGTGCCGCCGTTGGAGAGCACCGGCGTCGATGGCATGAACCAGAGCTGCGACATGTAATCGTAAAGCCGCTGGGCATGATCGACATCGTCCGCATAGGCGCAGGAGACGCGCGCGAACATGTCCTGATAGCTCTCGCCCGGCATCAGGTAGCGATCGTCGAGCGTCGCCTTGCCGAAGGCGGTCAAAAGCGCGTCGCGGGAGCGGTCAAGCGTCAGGTCGGCGGGCGTCGGCCGCGCCGTCAGGGGAAACGGCAGCGGCGCGTTCAGCACCCGGGTGGAGGTTTCCGGCTGGATCCGGACAGGGGCCTGAACGGGCAGCTTTTCAGGCGCACGGGCCTTCTGCTCGCGCTTCCACGGATCGGGAGCTGGAACCAGATGGCCGAACTTGTCGAAATCCAATGCTGCCTGTGTCATGCAAAGCCCCATTCGCCGCAAAAGGGTGGCGAAGAGTTCTGCTGGTGCGATGGGGAGCCCGTCGGGCGAAAGCCCGCGAGTTTCTCATGCGACCAACGAGGCGCCCCGCCCGTGGACGTACCAATGTTCCCGGCAGGTCTCCTGGCTCGTGGATCGATGCCTTCGCCGGCCTTCCCAACGCCGAAGCGTCAGTGGCTTACTCGACTAGACTCACCACTTACAGTTGCGGGGGCAGCCCCGGCATAGCCTGACGGCGCACCGGGTTCCCTCTTAGCCACAGAACGAATCTGCAGAACCGTGAACACTACATATTGTGTCTCAGGCAGTGTTGAAGTCAAGGATTGATCACAATCCTGACGGTGGATAGCGATGAAGTTTTGGCGGATGCGAGCGAGATTGTCCGTACAGCAACACTATACAATCGGAACCGTTGCCTGGGAAATCACGGGTCCATGGTCGTCGCCGGTTCACATTGTCGACCGCCGCCACCGGCAGGTAATCCATCCAGACATATTCGCGCAGGGTCGTGCCAGACGCATCCGTCTCGGCGATGATGCGGTCGTTGAGCTCGTGGATATAGCCGATGATCGTCGGCGAAGCCGGAGGCGTGGAGCAACGCCGCCCAGCGTCTCCGACGTGCGGCTGCCGACCGCTGTTCAAAGCTCTATTCTTGTCAATCAAGCATGGACTTTTGGGCTCTCGCACGGCGTATGATTGCGTTTATGATATCATTTGCCAAGCCAAGTTCTTGCGCATCATCTAACCAATCCGATTCCATGGGTATATCGTTTTCGGTATAGTCAATTGGCAACTGCAACAACTGGCCTGCAGCTATCTTGAGCGTTTCAATATCGCGCGTTTGCAGCGATCCCCGTGCTAAATACTCAAATGACATATTGACGAGTTTCTTCTCCTCTACGGCCTTTTGGAAAGCGCTTTTAAATTTCGCCATTCCTTCGTTATGCCGTTTACAATTCATGAGTGCTTCGCCTAGCCCGCACTGCGAGGCAATGTCGCGAAATTCATTCCATCGAGCGGTGGTCACATCCAACGCTGCGAAGTAGTCCCCATTGAGTTGAAGTTCTAGCTCTAGCATAAGATAAAGTTGGAAACGTTCCTCTTCGCCGTTAACATCAGCGAGTAACTTTCTGAGCCGAGCGATTCCTTCTGTTGCTGGTTGATTTCTACTGCTTGCCTCCTCACGTAGACGCCGTAGATCAAGTCTAAGCGCATCGAAATCTACATTCGTCAATCTAGACTCCATGATCTTTTCTTTGGGGGACGAGGAAACGTTATCCCATCCACATCTGCATCGCTCCATTGGCGTGGCCCCTTCCCCCCTTGCAGGCATTCTTTATAGGCCGCAACTGCCCGCTGCATACATCCACGCAATGCGTCCGGTCTGGACCGGTAGCTGCGATTACAGCGGTTGACGTTTTCATCAAACTCCTTATCGCAGATATTTTTATCCGGCTCACATATATTGGATGGATTGCTGGACTTAGCTTTTGCTCCCCCCAGGTTTGGACATTGTCAGAACGCCGATACCAATAGTCGCGGCAGTTGCCCGCTCTCCAACTGGAACCACTGCCCCGGAAACCGCAGGTCCATGGTCGTCGCTGTCGGATAGATCGCCTGCGCCACGCCGAAGGGCGTGTAATCCGCGCTCCATACCCAGGTGCTGCTGTTGTCGGTGATGCGGATCGGCCGCATCAGGTGGTCGGTATGGACGTGGTAGAGGACAGGTGTCGCCGTATTCACATTGTCGACCACCGCCACCGGCAGGTCGTCCATCCAGATATATTCGCGCAGGGTGGCGCCAGACGCATCCGTCTCGGCGATGATGCGGTCGTTCAGGTCGTGGATATAGCCGATGATCGTCGGCGAACCTGTGGCGTGGTTGACGGTGCGCAGCGCCAGCCGCGACATGGCGTCGTAAGTATAGGTGGCGTTCTCGGCCGGAGTCGCCGTTTGCGTCGCCTTCGACAGTCTCCCCTCCGGATCGTAATCGAAGGTCATCGCCGGTGTCGGTGAGCGGCTGTCGGTCGTCGTATTGCCTGCGGCGTCGTAGCCGAAGTTGCGCGCCGTGCCGGCAGACGGCGTGATCGAGGCCAGTCGGTTCGATGTCGGCGGGTAGGCGTAGGTCGACGTGATGCCGCCGAGCGTTTCCGATGTCCGGTTGCCGACAGCGTCATAGGCCCAGCCATAGGTGCCATAGCCGCCCACCGCACTCGCCAACCTGTTGGTTGGCGTATACGTCATGGTTTGCGTTTGCGCCGGCGTGAGGACATCGGTGATTTGGTCAAGATTGTCCCCCGTCCAGGCATAGGTCTTGTTGGCCGTACCGCCTTCCTGCAGGGACGAGATGCGATAGTCGGTATCGACCCCAAACGTCGCAACGATATTGTTGCCGCCGAAGGTAAAGCTCTTCAGCGGCCCGAACGGATGGCGGATGACGTTGTAGACCACCGTCTCCTGCGCAGAGACGGCATCCTTGCGGGTATAGATGTTGGAAATATTGCCCAGCGCATCGCGGGTGAAGTCGACGATGCGTCCGGACGGATAGGTCATCGATGTGACCTTGCCGGCGGCATCGTAGGTGTATTGCGTTGCCAGCGCAGGCGCGGGGTAATTGGTACGGTAATCGATCGTCACCCGGCCTTGAGCGTCATAGGGCCGCCAGGTCACGCCGGATTCGTCGGAGATACCCGTCAGCCGGCCGATGCCCATGTTGTCGGGGCGCTGACGTCCCATGTATACGTGGCGTAGTAGGCGCCACCGTTGCCCGGAAAGCACCAGACCGCCATGCATCTGGGGAAGATCGCCTATGCATTGGGCCGCCTGCCCTCCGCCAGAAGTCAGCCACCGGCGGTGGATCGGCAGTGAATTAGTGCGCGCATTGCTTCCATGCAAGGTCAAAAAGCCCCGCGCCGATTGCCTGCGCGCCTCCCACATGTGAAAAGCTCCCAAGGGGAGGCCTGATGGCGGTTCAAGCTGGTCGTTTGTTTGCGGTGTGTCTGGCCTCGATCGGATTGATCAGCCCTCTCGCCATTCATCTGTTCCTGCCGGTCATCCCGGTGCTCAAGCAATCCTTCGGCGTTTCCAACGCCCAGGCGCAGATGAGCTTCAGCCTTGCTCTGCTGGTGATGGCGGTCTCCACCCTTGTCTACGGCTCGCTCTCCGACCGCTACGGCCGCCGGCCGGTGCTGCTGTCAGGCCTGGCCCTGTTTCTGCTCGGCGGTCTGATCGGCGTGCTGGCCAATTCCATGCCGATGCTGATTGCCGGCAGGCTGGTGCAGGCGGTCGGCGCCGGCTGCGGCACGACGCTGGTGCGCGCCATCGCCCGCGACGCCTATGGGCCCGACAAGCTGATCCAGGTGATCAGCTATCTGACCATGTTCTACACGGTGGGGCCGATGTTCGCGCCGATGGTCGGCGGTTTCCTCGTCGACGCCTTCGACTGGCGCGCCGTCTTCGTCTTCTCGCTCAGCGCCGGCATCGTGGTCGCGCTCGGTGCCTATTTCTTCGTACCGGAGACGCGGCCTGGCGCCAAACCGGCGCCGGGCCAGGGCATATTGCGTGGTTACATCGATCTGTTCCGGCATCCGCGCTTCACCGGCTATTCGTTTCAGCCGGGCTTCAGCACCGGCGTCTTCTTCGCCGACGCCACCGCCGCGTCTTTCATCATGAAGGAATATCTGCAACGGCCGTCATCGGAATTCGGCCTTTACTTCTTCCTGTTTCCGGCCGGATTTTTCTGCGGCAACTTTGTTTCAAGCCGCATCGGCAATCGCATCGCCACCGAGACCATGGTGTTGGCCGGCTCGATCATCCTGTTCGTCGCCGTGCTCGTGCAGGCAAGCCTGCTGGTGTCGGGCCATGTCAGCCCGCAGACGATTTTCTTTCCCGCCTTCTTCATTCCCTTCGCCCAGGGCATTTCCCTGCCCTATGCGCAAAGCGGCGCGATGGCGACCATCCCGCGCCTGGCGGGCACGGCGTCGGGTGTCGGCATTTTCGCGCAGAGCTTTGGCGGCGCCGTCTTCGCGCAGATCTACGGCATCCTGGCCGACGGCACGCTCTGGCCGATGGCGCTGGTGACGGGTTCGAGCGCCCTGCTCTGCCTGATGTTCGGGACACTGCCTTATGCGCTGCGCCTGCGCGAACGCGCGGTCACGCGTAAATTCTAAAAGCTCACAGCAGTCCCAACTCGCGCAATTCGCGGCGCAGCTCTTCGGGCATTTCGGCGAGTTCACCAAAGCCCGCCGTCACATCGGCGGGCTTTTCGTGGTCGACCAGATAGCGCCAGCCCTGGAACGGCCGGCAGGAGCGCGGCATGACCGGGATGAGATCGGGCTCCATCACGATGAAACAGCGCGAAATGCCCTGATCGTCGGTGAACGGCCGGATGTCGATGATCTTCTGCCGCGCCGAAATCTGCCCCTTGATCACCCAGTACATCGAACCGCCGTCGCGCAGCTCCGCGACGCGCTTGGGCACCATGCGGGTGCGGTGGGTATGCTCCGGCTTTTCGCCGGCCTTCACTTTGGCTGCGACGCGCCCGGCGATCCATTCCTCGAGATCGCGAATGGAGTCGGTGCCGACCGATAGTTTGATCAGATGAAGAGGCATGGCCCATTTTGCGGCTGCCGGATCAGCGAAACAAGCAAGTCCGGCGCATACTGGACATGCATTTCGCCACACGGTACGGGAGAAAAGGAAAAAAGTCCGCTTTATCGCTTCGACGGATTGAGCACGACCATGGCGCAGGAATCGGTCTCATACTGCTGCTGGCGCAGGGTGGCGGCGACCGCAACCACCTGCCCGGCCGGAAACGCATAGCCGCAGGCGGCGGGCGACGCCGGCGTCATCACCTCGACAACCGGCGGCGCGCTGCCCTTCAGCACCTGCACCGTCTCGAGGCGAGTGAAATTACTCGCACCATCCCGCCGCGTGCCGAGCATGCGGCCGGTGAAAACGAGAGAGGCTTTCGCCGCAAGCTGGTCGCGCGTCTGCCTGGGGCAAGAACAGGCGGCCATGGCCGCCGGCGCAAACCCGCCGAAAAATAAAGCTGCGGCAACTGTGGTGGCAGCAAACCTCATCCGCGTCCCTCGAACGGCATTTTCGTCGCCTTGATCGTCATGAACAGCACATTCGTCTCCAGCGGCAGATTGGCCATGGCGACGATCGCCTGCCCGACATGATCGAGCGGCATGGTCGCCTCCGGCCGGATCGAACCGTCCGGCTGCGGCACGCCCTTTTTCATCTTGTCGGCCATGCTGCTTTCCGCATTGCCGATATCGATCTGCCCAACCGCGATGTCATATCTGCGGCCGTCGAGCGCCGACGCCTTGGTGATGCCGGTCACCGCATGTTTCGTCGACGTATAGGCGATGGAATTCGGCCGCGGCGTATGCGCCGAGATCGAGCCGTTGTTGACGATACGGCCACCGCGCGGCTCCTGCTCCTTCATCAGGCGGAACGCGCCCTGCGTGCACAGGAACACGCCGTTCAGATTGACGCTGACGACCTCCTGCCACTTGTCGAACGGCAGATCTTCGAGCAGTGACGGCGGGCCGCCCATGCCCGCATTGTTGAACAGAAAATCAAGACGGCCATAGTCCTTCTTGATGCGCGCGAACAAAGCCTCGACCTGTTTGGGATCGCCGACATTGCAGGCAACCGCCAGCGCCTTGCCGCCCTTGGCGCCGATGGCGGCCACGGTTTCGTCAAGCGGCTCCTGCCGGCGGCCGGCAACGACGATCGTATAGCCGATGCCCGCCAGCGCCAGCGCCGCGGCGCGGCCGATGCCCGTGCCACCGCCCGTCACCAATGCGATTTTCGCCTGAGCCATCTAACCTTCTCCTCCCAAGATCTCTATGCCGATCAGCGGCGCGTTCTGCGCCACCTGCTGACCCGCCTGAGCCGAAATCGACGCAACCCGCCCGGCCACTGGCGCGACGAGCAGATGCTCCATTTTCATCGCCTCGACGACCGCCAGCCGCGACCCTTTCTGCACCAGATCGCCGATCGCCACAAACACGTCGATCAGCTTGCCATGCATCGGCGAGCGCACGGTACCGCCGCCCTCGGCCGCATCCTCGCCCGCGTGTTCGAGCGGATCGAACAGGCTCACCTGCGTCTGCCGGCCGTGATGCAGCACGAAGACGTCATCGCCGGCCGGGACAATGACAAGCTCCGGATCGGCGGTATTCGCGGCGATAACGTCCTGCGCGCCGAATGTCACCGCTGGTCCAGCCGCGCTCCATGCCACATCGACAGACAGCGGCGCGCCATCGACGAGAATCCTTTCAGCCATGCGCCGCGCCGCGCCGAGCTGAAACGCGTCGGCAACACTCCACGGATCGTCACGCTGCGATGCGCGCGAGGCCTGTGCCTTGCTGAAAACCGCAGCGGCACCGAATGCAACAGCTTTATCATCAACAGGCTGCCTGACAGCCCCGAGCTCCGTGACATGTCGTTCGATAAAACCCGTATCGAACCGGCCTTGCGCGAACGCCGGTTGCAACACGAGCGCCTTGAGAAAACCCGCATTCGAGCGCGGTCCGGCGACGACGACCTTGCCGAGCGCCTCGGCAAGCCGTGCGATGGCTTCCTTGCGCGTGGCGCCGTGCGCGATGATCTTGGCGATCATGGGATCGTAGAACGGTGTCACCGCGCCGCCCTGGTCGACCCCCGCATCGACGCGAATGCCCTCACCCGACGGCAATTTCAGCACATGAATGACGCCGGTCGACGGCAGGAAGCCGGTCTCCGGATCTTCCGCATAAAGCCGCGCCTCGATGGCGTGGCCGTTGCAGGCGACTTCGCCACGCGAGACCTGCAAAGGCTCACCGGCTGCGACGCGAAACTGCATCTCGACGAGATCGAGCCCGGTGATCGCCTCGGTCACCGGGTGCTCCACCTGCAGCCGCGTATTCATTTCCATAAACCAGAATGTATCCGCCGCCAGCGGCCGCGACCCATCGACGATGAACTCCACAGTGCCAGCGCCGCTGTAGTTAACAGCCCGCGCCGCCGCGACCGCCGCTTCGCCCATGATCTTGCGCACCGCATTGGTCATGCCAGGGGCCGGCGCTTCCTCGATCACCTTCTGGTGGCGGCGTTGCAGGGTGCAATCGCGCTCGAACAGATGCACGGCCTTGCCGTGATTGTCGGTGAACACCTGGATCTCGATATGGCGCGGCGCGCTGACATATTTCTCGATCAGCATGCCCGCATTGCCGAACGAAGCCTGCGCCTCGCGCTGCGCCGAAGCCAGCGCAGCGGCAAAATCCTCTGCGCGCTCGACCTTGCGCATGCCCTTGCCGCCGCCGCCGGCCACTGCCTTGATCAGCACCGGATAGCCGACCCGCGCCGCCTGCTCCTGCAGAAAGCCCGCCTCCTGCCGCTCGCCGTCATATCCCGGCACAACCGGCACGCCGGCCTTGCGCATCAAGGCCTTCGCCCCGTCCTTCAGACCCATGGCGCGGATGGCGGACGGCGGCGGGCCGACGAAGACGACGCCCGCCGCGGCGCAGGCTTCGGCAAAGCCCGCGTTCTCCGACAGGAAGCCATAGCCCGGATGAATGCATTGCGCGCCGCAGGCGCGCGCCACATCGAGAATGACGTCGCCGCGCAGATAGGAAAGCGCCGCCGGCGAAGGGCCGATGCAATGCGCTTCGTCAGCCATCTTCACGTGCAGCGCCTGCCGGTCCGCCTCCGAGAACACAGCAATCGTGCGCATGCCCAACCGCCGCGCGGTGCGGATGATCCGGCAGGCAATTTCGCCGCGATTGGCGATGAGGACCGAGGTGAACATCAGCAGCTTTCGAAGAATCCGGGACGGGAACAATGGACTGAATTTACTTGAAGCACGAAGAAAGAAATGCGCATCAGCGGAGAATTGAGCCATAATATCCGCATAATCTGCAGAGATTATCCTTGACACGCGGAGAATAAATGCCATTTATTCCGCAGATAATGCGGAGAATGACAATTTATATCCATGATTTGCCGAATTGGCCGCGATTTCAGTGGGATTATCAAGCAATCTCCGCCCCGCTTGCAGACGCGCGACATAGACAGGGGCGGTTTGTTGGTCGCATGGAAGGACTCGGCTTCCAGAGCCGGACGGAAGCCGTTCTGCAATCTCTGACCGAAGAAGTTCTGACGTCCAGTGACATAGAGGGCGAACGGCTCGACCGCGAACAGGTCCGGTCCTCGATCGCGCGCCGGCTCGGAATGGACATCGGCGCTCTCGCGCCGATCGACCGTAATGTCGAGGGAGTTGTCGAAATGATGCTCGACGCCACCCAGCATTACGATACGCCGCTCACAGAGGAGCGGCTGTTTGGCTGGCATGCCGCCCTGTTCCCGACGGGCCGTAGCGGCATAACCCGGATCTCCGTCGGCACATGGCGGACCTCAACGTCAGGACCGATGCAGGTTGTCTCAGGGCCGATCGGCCGTGAGCGTGTTCACTTCGAGGCGCCCGGTGCAGAGCGACTTGCAGCTGAAATGCAAGCCTTCTTGGCCTGGTTCAACACGACCAACGAGATTGACCCTGTCCTTCGCGCCGCCATCGCCCACCTGTGGTTCGTCACGATCCATCCCTTCGACGACGGCAACGGACGTATTGCGCGGGCGATTGCCGATATGGCGCTGGCGCGCTCGGAGGGGACGCCGCAGCGCTTCTATAGTATGTCGTCGCAGATCCGGATCGATCGAAAAGCCTACTACGAAACACTGGAACGAACCCAGAAGGGCAACCTGGATATCACCGAATGGCTTACATGGTTTCTGCTCTGTCTGAACCGTGCCTTTGCCGGAGCGGAGACGATTCTCGCCTCGGTCCTTCGCAGCGCACGCTTCTGGGACGCTCATGCCGGCGACGTTCTCAATGAACGACAGCGTTACATCGTAAACCGGCTGCTCAACGGCTTCGAAGGCAAGCTGACATCGTCGAAATATGCCACTCTAGCCAAATGTTCCCAGGACACCGCTGCGCGCGACATAGACGACCTCTCCCGCAAAGGCATTCTCGCACGCGATCCGGCTGGAGGCCGCAGCACCAGCTATAGTCTGATTGCCAGCACCACCGACGCTTTCAACGCCATAGCTCGCTGGGTGATGGCACACGCGGACAAACACGCTTCGGACGGTCCGGCAACGCCGAGCCCGAAAGCACGCCAAGCCAGGATCGAACGGATAAAGGCTATTGGCCAGGAGCTGGAGGAACTTGCTCGCGATGGCCATCCGCGATTGTCTTATGCAAACTTCGAGGCGAAGCTGCATGCGCTGCATGAACTAGGCCTCTTCCCCGACGAACGGCTTGTGTCTGCAGTGGCGAAGGTTAGTGATTTCGACTGACCGACATGCCTACATCCTGAACACGCCGAACTTCGTCTCTTCCACCGGCGCATTCAGCGTTGCCGACAGCGCCAGCGCCAGCACGCGGCGCGTCTCCGACGGCAGGATGATGCCGTCATCCCACAGCCGCGCCGTGGCATAATAAGGCGAGCCTTCTTCCTCATATTTGCCGCGGATCGGCGCCTTGAAAGCCTCTTCGTCGTCCGCGCTCCACGACTTGCCTTCGCCTTCGATATTGTCGCGCCGTACCGTAGCGAGCACGCTGGCCGCCTGTTCGCCGCCCATGACGCTGATGCGCGAATTGGGCCAGGTGAACAGGAAGCGCGGGCCGTAGGCGCGGCCGCACATGCCGTAGTTTCCTGCGCCGAACGAGCCGCCGATGACCAGCGTGATCTTCGGCACGCGCGCGCAGGCGACCGCCGTCACCAGTTTCGCGCCATCCTTGGCGATGCCGCCGGTCTCGTATTCGCGACCGACCATGAAGCCGGAAATGTTCTGCAGGAAGAGCAAGGGAATGCCACGCTGGCAGCACAGTTCGATGAAATGCGCGCCCTTCAACGCGCTCTCGGAAAACAGGATGCCGTTGTTGGCGACGATGCCTATCGGCATGCCTTGCAGGTGGGCAAAGCCGCACACCAGCGTCGTGCCATAGCGCGCCTTGAACTCATCGAACTCGGAGCCATCGACAAGCCGCGCGATCACCTCGCGGCAATCATACTGCTTGCGCAGGTCAGCCGGCACGATTGCCTCGAGATCAGCGATGTCGAGCACCGGCGCGCGCGGCGTCAGCCTTGCGAGTTGCACAGGCTTTGCACCGTTGAGATTACGCACGGCGCGGCGCGCCAGGGCCAGCGCATGGGCATCGTCCTGCGCCAGGTGATCGGCAACACCCGACAGGCGCGTATGCACATCGGCGCCGCCGAGATCTTCAGCCGAGACGATTTCGCCGGTCGCGGCCTTCACCAATGGGGGCCCACCGAGAAAAATCGTACCCTGCCCTTTGACGATGATCGCCTCGTCCGACATGGCGGGCACATAGGCGCCGCCCGCCGTGCACGAGCCCATCACCACGGCGATCTGCGCAATGCCGCGCGCCGACATATTGGCCTGGTTGAAGAAGATGCGGCCGAAATGCTCGCGGTCGGGAAACACATCGGTCTGATAGGGCAGATTGGCGCCGCCGGAATCAACCAGATAGACGCAAGGCAGGTTATTCTCAGCCGCGATCTCCTGCGCGCGCAGATGTTTCTTCACCGTCAGCGGATAATACGTGCCGCCCTTGATAGTGGGATCGTTGCAGACGATCATTGCCTCGCGACCCTCGATACGCCCGATGCCGGCGATCATGCTGGCGGCATGGACGTCGCCCTCGTACATGCCGAAGGCGGCGAGCGCGCCAATCTCGAGAAACGGCGAGCCCGGATCGATCAGCCGCATGACCCGCTCGCGCGGCAGCAGCTTGCCGCGCTTCACGTGGCGCTCGCGGGCACGCTCGGGTCCGCCGGCAGCGGCAATTGAGCGGCGTCCGTGTAATTCTTCGCTCAGCCGCGCCCATGCGGCGCGGTTGGCCGCGACATCGGAGCCATTGGGATCGAAACTGCTCTTTAAAACCGCCACACGCCCGCCCTGTTGCCGCCCGTTATCCCTCGCCCGCGGACTATGCCGGGAAACCGGGATGAATCAAGCGCTGCCCTCCGCCGCGCCGGACAGATCAGTCTGTCGGGGTTCGAGCAGCCGATCCGGCGGATCTTCCGGCGGATCGACGGGCAGCGCGTCCGCATCGATCTCCACAGGCTGCGTATCGTGAAAGTGCAGGTAGTCGATCACCGTCCGGTTCTCGTCGTCCGTCGTCAGGATATCGACATAGTGATGGTCCCAGCGCAGATCCGAGTGGTTGTAGAAATGCCGGGCGAATACATCCTGCGCCGATTGCTCGTCGAGCCCGCGCACCGTGACGATAAGCCCGGCTTCCACCTGCGCCAGGCTATCGGCCGTCGCGTGGTAAAGCAGACTGGTCTCGTCGATCACATGCATCAAGGTCCAGCTCAGGGCGAAGAGCGGATTCTGCGCACGCTCCAGCACCAGCGGATGGAAGCGTCGGAGGGTCTTGCCTTCCACCGTCGTTTCCAGCCGCGTCAGCCAAAGACTGGCACTGGCGTCGGAGATGAAATTGTGGCGCGCATTGGCGAAGCGCACCATCAGGGTCATTCGGCCATCGTAGACGGCGACGGCGGGTGCTCGGGCAAAGACGATCTGCGCTTTCGGCCGCGAGAAGCGCGCGAAGACCAAACCCGTCATCACAGCGACGATCGACATGCCGGTGAAAATTTCCACCGTGGCGATCGAATGGCCGAAGGTCGTCTGCGGATGCATGTCGCCATAGCCAACCGTGGCCAGCGTCTCGATGGAAAAGAAGAAGAGATCGGTGAACGACCCTTCGCGCACATTGGCGATCGGATTGACGCCAAGCGAATAGAGCAGCGAGAACAGGAAATTGAGGGAAAGAAACGCGACCGCAAATCCGGCGAAGAACACCGGCCATGAGGCACGCATGGCATAGTGATAGAAATCGCGGATGATATTGGTCTGGAAGCCACGAATGACAATTTCGCGGTCGCCTAGAAAAATGCGGCGGCGATGACGGGCCAGGTGCCCCGTGTCTTCGTCAGATGGAATCATAGATCTCATGGTGCCATTTTTCTTTCGCCGCATCGGCATGCCATGCCACCCAGGCCGGGAGCGCCATGATCGCAGTCATGTAATCGCGCGTCGTCTTCGAGACCGGCGCGTCGTAAATATAGAGCCGGTTCACCACCGGCGCGAACATGGCGTCGGCGGCCGAAAACTTGCCGAACAGAAATGGCCCGCCCTTGCCGAACAGCATGCGCGCCTTGCTCCAGGCAGCATCGATGCGCGCCACATCGGCAGCGACCTCCGCATCGGCTTCCGGCGTCAATTCGCGCTTGCGTACGTCGCGGCGGAAGTTCGTCGGATAGTTGCGGCGCAGCGCCATGTAACCGGCGTGCATTTCGGCGCACAGCGATCGCGCATGGGCGCGCGCCGCTTTGTTTTTGGGCCAGATGTTCTTCGCCGGATATTTCTCGGCGAGATATTCAAGGATGGCGATCGACTCCCACACTTCGATGTCGCCGTCGACCAGCATCGGCACTTTCGCCGTCGGCGACTGCCGGCGCAGCTTCTTCTTGCCGGCATCGTCATAGAGATTGATCAGCTTTTCCTCGAACGGAATGTGCAGGGTCGCCAGCAGGATCCACGGCCGGAGCGACCAGGAGGAGTAGGCCTTGTTGCCGATGAAAAGCGTGAGCATGGATGAGAATGCCTCGTTCAAAGTGCTTGGTCAGAATGCTTTGCGATAGACGATGAAGGATGTGCGCGGCGCTAGCGTATCGTAGAGTGAGCGCGCCGGCGCGTTATACTCCTGCGTATGCCAATAGATCCGCGACGCATCGGCAGCGCGCGCCGCCGCTTCCACCGCCAGGATGAGCGCCTTGCCGGCGCCGGACCCGCGCGCCTCAGGATCGACGAACAGGTCCTCGAGATAGCAGGTCGGCTTCAGGCTCCATGTCGAAGGATGAAACAGGTAATTGGCCAGGCCGACGAGGCGCCCGTCCCGTTCGGCGACGAGCCCGCGCACATCGGCGCCCGAGGTCACCAGCTTGTGCCATAGCCCTGCCGTAACGGCCTCGGGTACGTCGACCCGGTAGAACGCCGTATACCCCGCCCACAGCCTGCGCCAGGCGGCCTCGTCGGCAGGTTGCGGGGCGCGCACATCGGCAGGCTTCATCCGCGCGCCCGCTGATAAGACAATGGATACGACATGATCGCTTGTTTCCGGCCGCGTCTCGATCCGCCATCCCTAGCAAAAGCGCAGGTTGGCGCAAGCCGGACGTTAGCAGGTGTCACACAGGCTTAGCCGCCACAGGCTTTCGGACGCTTGTCGTCCGACCAGTCCGCCAGCTTCACGGGCGCGAATATTCCTTTCAACCGCCTCGTCCGCTTATCTTCGTGCAGGCCGTGCGTCGCGATGCCCCTGCCGGTGAAGAAATTGATATCGCAACTGCCGATCCCGCTGCGCGTATCCCAGTCATAGGTCACGCCGCCGACCAGAAACTGACCGCCGCGGTAGACGATAGTAAGGGTGGTGCCGAAATCATTGCTGCATCCGCCGCAACCGTATTTGACGATCAGCGCCGGTTTGCCTTTTCCCCGGCTTTCGACCGCAAGAACCCTGGCGGTCGCGAGGTCCTTCCTGAGGAAGGACGGCTTGCGCGAAAGATCGGGCTTTTCATCGCCGGCCGATAGATAAATGTAGAGGTCAGCGCCCATCATGATGGCACGGTCCATCTTGCCGTCATGGTCGATATCGAGCGTGGTCTCCATCAGCGGCGGGTCTTGCAAGAATGCGGGCTTGCCATCCTGCGCAGCCGCCGAGAGAGAACCGGCCGCGAGGGCGACAATCCCGGACAGAACAAGGCGCCGAAACACTGTCGTCATGGGCAATCGCTCCAATGCCCCGGCCAAGGTCGGGTCCGCCGAAAGACCCTGAATCTGACGGCTTGCAAATCTCAGCGCTGTGAAGCGGCGCACATTCCAACCACTCCCGGCCTGGGCTAGACTGGCGACATGATCGGATTCGTCCTTCCAGACTACATCGCCATCACCGTCTTCGTCGCGGCCTGGTTCATCTACCATGAGATGCTGAAGCGGCATGCCCGCACGGCGCTGAATGCCCAGATGGCGGCCTATCGCATGCGCTGGATGCAGGAAATGGCGGGCCGCGACGTACGCATCGTCGACGCCTCGATCATGTCGTCCCTGCAGAACGGCACGGCCTTTTTCGCCTCCACCTCCCTGCTGGCGCTCGGCGCCACCGCCACATTGCTGCGCACCAGCGACGACATGATCAAGATCGCCACCGAATTGCCGTTCGGCTTCGTGCCGACCCGGGCCAATTTCGAGATCAAGGTCATCGGCCTGCTGTTCGTCTTCGGCTATGCGTTCTTCAAATTCGCCTGGGCCTACCGGCTGTTCAATTACAGCGCCATTCTGGTCGGCGCGACGCCCTCGGCGCAGTTCGGCGATCCGGTGCGGCGCGCCGAAATCTCCGCCTATGCCGGGCGGATGAACATTGCCGCCGGCCGCCAGTTCACTCGCGGTCAGCGGGCGTTTTTCTTTGCGCTTGCCTACACGGGCTGGTTTCTCGGCCCGTATGTGTTCATGGCGACGACGGCCTGGGTGCTCTACGCCATGTGGTCGCGCCAATATCGCTCGGACGCCCATGACGCGATCGATCCCAGCAAGCGGTTTGTCGAAACCCTCAACATCAAATAGGCGGGTCTTCAAACCGGCTTGCGCTTGACGGCCGGCGCGAACCGCCCCAGATGGGGCCATGAAAAAACCTACCGAAAGCGACCCCGTCGTAAAGGAAGAGACCGGCCCGCGCCAGTCGATCGAAGACATCATCGTCGCTCTCTGCACCGCCAAGGGAGGCTCGATCAGTCCGACGGATGCCGCCCAGGCTGTCGCCGATGCCAAGGGGGATGACGAGGCCCGCTGGCAGAGCTGGCTGCCACGGGTGCGCGCCGCAGCCATCGGCATGGCCCGCAAGGGCGACCTGGTGATCCTGCGCAAGGGCAAGCCCGCCGATCCGGACGATTTTCGCGGCGTCTACCGCCTTGGCTTGCCGCGTAAGGACTAACTGCCACCAAAGGAATAGGTCACGGCGACGGAAATAGCGCCGTCGTCTTGCCCGAGAGATAATAGGCGATCAGGCCGATCCATTCGCGCACGCCGACATCAAGCCGCCGCAGGCCTTGGGCCGTGTCCAGGCTTGGCCGCACATAGTCCTGCCACCACCCGCGTGTCGTGTAATCGACGGGACAGGGCACGACTTCGAACCCGGCCTTGCGAAAAATGCCCATCGAACGCGGCATGTGAAAGGCCGAGGTCACGAGAAGCCAGACCTCGCCAGGCCTGGGCTTGACGAGATCGCGGGTCATCACCGCATTTTCCCAGGTGTTGCGCGATTTCTGCTCGAGCGTCAGCCGGTCGGCCGGAATGCCCATGCCGACGTAGATGCGTCGCGCGACCTCCGCCTCGCTGACATCGCCACCCAACAGGCTCCCGGACCCTCCTGTAAAGACCAGCCGGGCGTGGGGATAACGCCGGGCAAGCGCCGCAGAGGCGGTCATCCTGGTGCCGGCTGGCGAAAGCTCGGCGGTGTTCCTTGCTGAACTGATCACCTCGTCGACCCCGCCGCCGAGCACCACGATACCGGTCGGCTCCGGGAAATCGGCCGCCAATTGCGGAAAGCGGTTTTCAAGTGAAATCAGCAGCCAGATCCCTCCTGGCCCCATGCCGAAGAACAGCAATATCAGGGTGGAAACCACCAGAAAGCGGCGCGCCAATCGCACGTGCCGGCCATACAGCGCACAGGCGGAAAGCGCCACGACGACCATCAGCAGATTGGAGGGCTGGGCGAAGAACCAGAGGATCTTCGAGAGATAGAAGAACATGGGATGCGATCCGGTGAGCGAGATTGGACGGGTCAGCCCCGCTCAGGTGATCGGCACGGTGAGAATTTTCTGGCCCGACGGGCGCGCTGCAATGGCGCCATACCAGCGCTCCAGATGCGGAAACGACTTGCGCGCGATCGGCAGGTTGAACCAGCGATGCACGGGCGTCACAACCACGCAATCGGCCATGCCGAAAACCTGCCCCGTCATCCACGGCTGCGCCGACAGGACGGCGTCGAGGATCGCCATGTTCGCGTCACAGCGCTTGCAGAACGCCTCGATCTGCTCCGGCGTCGCATCGCCCATCTTGCGGATCAGCGGCCGGAAGATGTCGTTGATGGGATCGAGCAGAACCGTCTGCTGCCAGTCCATCCAGCGGTCGGCGGCGGCGCGGACCTGCGGATCGACGGGCCACATCTTGCCTGCCGAATATTTGGCGCAGAGATAACGCACGATGGCGTTTGATTCCCACAGGATGAACCCATCGTCATCGATCGTCGGCACCAGGCCATTGGGGTTCATCGCCCGGTATTCCGGCGAATTGTTCACCCCGAAATGCAGGCCCGCATCAGTGCGCTCATACGGAATCCCGATTTCTTCGATCGCCAGCAGGGCCTTCTGCACGTTCAGCGAATTCGTCCGTCCCCAGACTTTCAGCATGATGTCTCCCGCAATCGCGCACAAGTAAGCGCAGCGATATCAAGCGTCAAATTATGACAGGAACAAGCCGGACGATGGACGGCTCAACGGCCGCACAAAGCATCTTCCAGTTCTTGCACCGTCGCACCGACCGGCACCACCGTGCCGTCGGAAAGCACCTTTATGCCGAGGTGACGCGCGAACTGGGTGTTGCCGCACAGACCTGCGCTCGCCGTGCAATATTGCTGAAACGAAAAGCGCGTGCCGCCGGCGCCGGAGCGATGCACGCCGGACGCATCGATGATCAGCGTCTCGCCCTCACGGACCGTCGTGCATTGCCTGCCCGACGCGGTGCAGCCCGTCGCCTGCCCCTCGACCATGGTCATAACCGTGCGCCCGGCCGAAATGAACAGGTCCACGATCGTACCGCGAACGCCGATGGTCGCTGTCGGCGTATTGATTTTGTACGCCTTGACGTCGAGCGCGCCCGAGGAAAAGCGGAAGGCGCCGCGTGCCAGATTGACCGCCAGCGCCTGCGCCGAAGAATTTTCGGAATAGACGAAATGGTTCAGCAGCACTCGCGACGTCGGCCCGATCGACAGATTGGTCTCGTCAAGGAAGGTCAGGCGCGCCGAGGAGGCTGCGCCTGTCGCCACGGTCTCGTTGCGAAACACCGATCCGCCGACGGACAGCGGATTCGTCGCGCCGCCGCTGATCCGGGAAACGCTGTTCTGGACGGAACTCGCCGCACCGATGCGCTGGGCCTGCGCCAAAGCAACGCCCGGCAACGCGGCCAGCACCGCTGCCGCCAGCACACCGAAAATGCCGCCCCGATTCGTCATGGAAAACAACCCGCCCAGGAAGATCAGCCAAATTACGGGCGATCCGGCATGACCGCAAGTGCGAAGACCCCGACCGGCCGATCAACATGAGCAGGGAGCATTGCCCCGGCGACCGCCATGCCCTGCCCGGCCTTGATCCCGCCGCCCGATCGGTGTCTGACGACGGCGGAAACCCGAAATAGATGAGGAAAACGCAAATGAGCTGGTCAGCCAGGCAATATGTCGCCTTCGAGGACGAACGCACCCGCCCGGTCCGCGACCTGCTGTCGGCCGTGCCGGACCGGGCGCCTGCAATTGCCGTCGACATCGGCTGCGGCCCCGGCAATTCGACGGAGGTTCTGGCCGCCCAATTCCCGAACGCCGCGATATCAGGCTTCGACAGCTCGCCCGATATGATCGACGCCGCCCGCAAGCGCATGCCGCACGTCCAGTTCGACGTCGCCGACATCGCCACCTGGGAGCCCGCCAGGCCAGTCGACCTCATTCTGAGCAATGCGGTGCTGCAATGGGTGCCTGATCACGCGACCCTGCTGCCGCGCCTGGTCAGCAAGCTGGCGCCAGGCGGCAATCTCGCCGTCCAGGTGCCCGACAATCTCAACGAACCGGCGCGCAGGCTAATGCGCGAGATCGCGGCGGACGGACCGTGGGCGACGAAGCTCGCCAATGTCGAACGCATGAGCCGCGAAAGCGCGAGCTGGCACTACGATCTTCTGAAGCCGCTCTGTTCGCGCGTCGATATCTGGCGCACCACCTATCATCACCCGCTGGCAGGCGGCGCAGCCGCCATCGCCGAATGGTTCAAGGGCAGCAGCCTGCGGCCGTTCCTCGCCAGGCTCGACGAGAGCGAACAGAAGCGATTTTTGGATCGCTACATCGCCGAAGTAGCGAAGGCCTATCCGGCGCTCTCCGACGGCGGCGTCCTGCTGCCGTTCCCAAGATTGTTCTTCGTCGCGACGAAGTGAGCGCCTTACGTCACGACAGCCGCCGCGAAGCGGCCGACATCCGCCAAAATCATATTGCGCTCGTCATCCGTGGCGGTCGCGCCCGTGTAATAGGCCGTGACGATGACCGGCGCGCGGCCCTGCGGCCATAGCACGGCAACATCGTTCGCCGTGTTATTGTTGCCAGAGCCGGTCTTGTCGCCGACCTTCCAGCCTTCCGGCAGGCCGGCGCGCAAACGCTTGCCGCCCGTCTTGTTAGCGACGAGCCAGGCCGTCAATTGCTCACGCGAGGCATCCGACAGCGTATTGCCCAGCACTATCTTGCGCAGGGTCTCCAGCATGGCGACCGGCGTCGTCGTATCACGCGGATCACCGGGCGCAGCTTCGTTCAACTCGGTCTCGCGGCGGTCGAGGCGGGTGACGTTGTCGCCGAGCGAGCGCAGGTATTTCGTCAGGCCGGCCGGGCCGCCGAAACTATCGAGCATCAGATTGCCCGCCGTATTGTCGCTGAGCGTGATGGCCGCCTCGCAGATCTCGGTCATGGTCAAACCGTTGCCGACGTGCTTTTCGGTCGTTGGCGAATTGGCGACCAGATCCTCTTTCTTGTAGACGATCTTGCGCGAGAGGTTCTCCTCCTTGTTATCGACGCGCGCCAGCACGAAGGCGGCGGCAAGGCATTTGAACGTGCTGCACAAAGGAAAGCGTTCATCGCCGCGATAAGCGACGGTCTTGCCGCCGTTGGTGTTGAGAACCGCAACGCCAAGCCGGCCGCCATGCCGGCGCTCCAGCGCGGCGATTGCGTTTTGCAAAGCCGTGTCCCAGCCGGCGGCAAAACCCCGCGTCGTCGACAGCGCCGCTCCGGTCAGCAGTGATGCGGTCAGCAGCGTTCGGCGCGAAATCATAGAATACTCCTGTTGGGTGAATCGTGTGGGCAAGACAGAGGGACTTTAGGGCGAGGCTATGACAGGAATGGGTCCAAGTGTAGATAATGACAGCTCTATACTCGATCCCTCTGAAAGGCGCGAGCATAACGCCCTGTCGGCCACCTTATCCTGACTTTCCAAACAATTCGCGGCCGATCAGCATACGGCGGATTTCGCTGGTGCCGGCGCCGATTTCGTAAAGCTTGGCATCGCGCAGCAGGCGCCCCGTCGGATAATCGTTGATATATCCGTTGCCGCCCAAAAGCTGGATCGCATCGAGCGCCACTTTCGTCGCCTTCTCCGCCGCATAGAGAATGGCACCGGCCGCATCCTCGCGCGTGGTCTCGCCGCGGTCGCAGGCCTTCGCCACTGCATAGACATAGGCGCGGCAGGCGTTCATGCCCACATACATGTCGGCGACCTTGCCCTGCACGAGCTGGAATTCGCCGATCGCCTGGCCGAACTGCTTGCGCTCGTGCACATAGGGCATGACGATATCCATCGCCGCCTGCATGATGCCGAGCGGTCCCGCCGCCAGAACGGCGCGCTCATAGTCGAGGCCCGACATCAGCACGTTGACGCCCTTGCCGACGCTGCCCAGCACATTTTCTTCCGGCACCTCGCAATCCTGGAACACCAGTTCGCAAGTGTCGGAACCGCGCATGCCGAGCTTGTCGAGCTTCTGCGCCGTCGAGAACCCCTTCATGCCCTTCTCGACGATGAAGGCAGTGATGCCGCGCGCATTGGCAGCAGGATCCGTCTTGGCATAAACGATCAGTGTCTCGGCGACAGGACCATTGGTGATCCACATCTTGTTGCCGTTGAGCACATAGCGATCGCCGCGCCTGTCGGCGCGCGTCTTCATCGACACGACGTCCGAGCCGGCGCCCGGCTCCGACATGGCGAGCGCGCCGACATGTTCACCCGAAATCAGCTTGCCGAGATAGCGCCGCTTCTGCTCCTCGCTGCCGTTGCGGCGCAATTGATTGACACAGAGATTGGAATGCGCGCCATAGCTCAGCCCCACGCTGGCCGAGGCGCGGCTGATCTCCTCCATCGCCACACAATGTTCGAGATAGCCCAGACCCGCGCCGCCATACTCTTCCTCGACGGTCACGCCATGCAGCCCGAGCGCTCCCATCTTCGGCCACAGATCGCGCGGAAACGTATTGGACTTGTCGATCTCCTCGGCGCGCGGCGCGATCTCATCCTGCGCGAAATCCCGCGTCGTCGCACGGATCATGTCGGCGGTTTCGCCAAGGTCGAAGTTGAACATCGGCCCGTGATTGACGATCATGCTGTTTCCTCCGCTGACCTCGCGCTGGCTCAGCTTATTCTGGCATGCCAAGCCCGCCGATTGAAAGGCCGACCCTTCTGAAGGATCGCCTGCTATCGTTGGCTGCCCGGGACCGGCGCGCCTGGATGGCTCTCCGACTGTCTTTGCGGCGGGCCGAGATCAGCCAAATTCTCTCGTGCCTGTTCATTGCCACCCATCGCCGCCTTCTCATACCAGCGCCGCGCTTCAGCCAGGTCTTGCGGACCACCCGATCCATTCTGCAGCATCAAGCCCAATCGATACATCGCGAGGGCATCGCCCGCCTCCGCCGACTTCAGATACCAGCGACGCGCCTCGGCCGGATCTTGCGAGACGCCGGTTCCGCTTTCGGACATCAAGCCCAAATTGTACATGGCCTGCGAACTGCCAGTCTCCGCGGCTTTCTGAAACCAGCGCTGCGCTCCCTCCGAATCTTTCGGCCCGCCAGCGCCAGTCAGCAACATCGCGCCGGCCGTATTCATCGCGAGTTCGCTGCCCGCCTCCGCGGCCTTCAGAAGCCAGCGGCGTGCTTCGACGAAATCCGTGGATCCGCCGAGCCCGTCCCGCAACATCGCGCCAAGATTATTCATGGCAGTCACATCGCCCGCCTCCGCGGCCTGCTGAAACCAGCGACGTGCCTCAACGGGGTCTTTCGCGCCTCCGGTTCCGTTCAGCCACATCACGCCTGTGTTGCTCATCCCTTTCACATCGCCGGCCTCTGCCGCCTTCTGATACCAGCGGCGTGCGTCGACGCGGTCCTCAGGTCCGCCGGACCCGTTCAGCAACATCAGACCAAGATTGTTCATCCCGTTCGTGTTGCCGGCCTCCGCAGCGCCCTGGAACCAGCGCCGCGCTTCAACAAGGTCCTTCGGGCCGCCGAGCCCGTTCTGCAGCATCATGCCTATATTGTTCATCGCAGACGCATGGCCTGCCTCGGCTGCTTCCTTGTACCAGCGATGCGCTTCAGCCGGATCTTTGGGTCCGCCGGTTCCGTTCAGCAACATTGTGCCGAGATTATTCATCGCGTTGGCGTTACCGGCCCCCGCTGATTTTTGATACCAGCCACGCGCCGCCGCAAGATCACGCGGACCACCAATCCCATTCTGCAACGTCATGCCGAAATTGTTCATGGCGTTCGCATGATCCGCCTCGGCCGCCTGCTGGAACCAGTTGCGTGCCTCAACCGGATTTTTCGGCCCGCCTGCGCCGTTGAGCAGCATCAGACCGACGTTATCCATCCCGATCGCGTTGCCTGCCTCGGCGGATTTCTGATACCAGCGGCGCGCTTCAACAAGATCCTGCGAACCGCCAAGGCCTTTCATCTGCATGGAGGCAATATTGTTCATGGCGATGGCATTGCCTGCTCCCGCAGCACTGCTGAACCAGCGCGCCGCCTCATCCAGATCTTTTGGACCGCCGGACCCCATATACGACATCAGCCCGAAATCATTCATCGCGGCGACGTCGCCAGCCTCGGCAGCCTTCCGGAACCAGAGTCGCGCCATGCTGAGGTCTTTAGAAACGACGGATCCACTCACATACATCTGCGCCAGATTGTTCATGGCAATGGCCGAACCGCCATTCGCTGCCCGTGCCAGGAGCGCAAGGCCGCGCTGGGCATCGGCTGCCACACCCAACCCACCGAAATAAAGCGAGGCGAGGCTATAGGCGGCCAGCGCATGGCCTGCGGCATCCGCTTTTTCATATTGCGCGCGCGCCAGCTCATAATCATCTTTCGCCGCATAGGCGCGTCCAAGCTGAAACGCGATGCGCCCATCGCCAGGGACGGCCTTCGCCGCTGCTTCGCATGCCGGAATGGCGGTCTTCGGATCTATCTTCTCGGCGGCCACACCGGCGACGATGTTCGGCCGCTCGTCGTCCAGCGGGCTGGCGACGGCCCGGTCGCAAGCCAGCATCAACGCCGCCACGCCGCCATCCTGCGCCGAAACCGGCAGGGCTCCGTGGCCCAAACCAACCGTCATCACGACCACGGCGAATGTCACGCGATGCATCAGACCCTCACCCCAGTTCCCCAGCGGTGGCTGCCGCTTAACAGGCCTGCAACGCCGGCGGGAGGGGGGCGCCGTTCCTCTCCCCGAAAACAGGCACGGCTTAAGCCAACGCAATAACCTGTGTCGATCTTGTCGGGGTCCCAGCTACGTCTTTTGGTCGCCAACATCATCGAACCCAAATCATCCATTGTGTCGTCAGCAGCACCCGAGCCTTTGCGAAACCATTTCCGCACCGGTTCTCATTCCTCCTCGACCGTCACCGTCACCCCATGCAGGCCTAGCGTCCCGAGCTTCGGCGGAGATCCCGCGGGAACGTATCGCTCCTGCCGACCTCCTCGGCGCGCGGCGCGATCTCGTCCTGCGCGAAATTCCTCGTCGTCGCCCGATCATGTCGGCGGTATCGCCAAGGTCGAAGTTGAACATCGGCCCGTGATTGACGATGATGCCCTTTCCTTCGCCGGAACGCCCTTCTGCCGCAGCTATTCTGCCACGGCGGCGTGAGCGATTGAAACAAGCAAGATGGAGGATCGCGCCGAAGGCACGCCCCTCCCGTCATTCACATCGACAACTGGCTCGGTTCAAGAGTCCGCTGATTATCGCCCTGCTCTATCGAGATCCTCGAGATGTCGGTGAGCGAATAAGATGCCCGCATCTATTGCTTTTTGAAACCAGATTCGTGCTTCCGCCAGCTCCTTCGGGCCACCAAATCCGTCCCGCAGTAATAAGCCTAGGTTGTCCATCGCGGTACCGTTGCCGGCCTCCGCGGCCCTCTGAAACAAGCGGCGCGCTCCCGCCATGTCTTTCGGCCCGCCGGATCCTGTCCTCATCATCCCGCCGAGATTATTCATCGCTCCCAGGTGGCCCGCATCAACCGCTTTGACATACCAACGTCGTGCTTCAACCGGATTCTTCGGGCCACCGTAGCCGTGGTCCAACATATAGCCGAAATAATTCATCGCGTTCACGTTGCCTGCCTCCGCCGATTTTTGAAGCCAGCGGCGCGCTTCGTCGTTGTCTTCCGGACCGCCAGATCCTTCCTGCAACATCGCCCCATAATCTTGCATCGCATCGACATCGCCGCCCTCGGCCGCCTTCTTAAACCAGCGCCGCGCCTCGATAAGGTCTTGCGAAACGCCTGAGCCCTTGGACAGCATTTCGGCGAGACTGCCCATCGCCTTGATGTTGCCTGCCTCTGCAGCCTTGCGATACCATCGCCGGGCCTCATCTGAATCCATCGGTCCGCCGATCCCGCGCTGCAGACTGAGGGCAAAATTATACATTGCTTCCGCATTGCCGGCCTCCGCCGATTTTTGAAGCAATCGACGAACTTCCGCTGGATTTTTCTGGCCGCCGGATCCCGCATCCAACATGCCGGCGAGGTTTTTCATCGCATCAGCATCGCCTCTTTCTGCTGCCTTCTGCGTCCAGCGGCGCGCTTCGACCCGATCCTGCCGGCCACCCTGCCCGGCGAACAGCATGGCTCCAAAGTTTCTCATAGAGCCGACGTCGCCTGCCTCGGCGCCCTTCTGAAACCAGCGACGCGCTTCTGCCAGGTCCTGCGGTCCACCTGCGCCGGCGTGCAACATCGGGCCAAGCTGCCCCATCCCACCGGCATTGCCCGCTTCCGCGGCCTTGCGAAACCATCGTCGTGCTTCGACCGGGTCTTGCGCGCCGCCAGATCCCTCTTTCAACAGCAGACCGAAAACATTCATTGCGCCCGCATTTCCCGCCGCAGCTGCCATCTGGAACCAGCGACGCGCCTCGCTCAGATCTGTTTGCCCGGGTCCGACCTGATACATCGCACCCAGATTCACCATCGCAACGACATTGCCTTTCTCTGCCGCTCTCTGAAGCCAGCGCCGCGCTTCCCCGATGTCCTGTGGGCCGCCGGAGCCGGCGAGAAGCATTTGGCCGAGGAAAGCCATTCCATCGGTATCGCCGGCCTCAGCCGATTTTGTAAACCAGCGACGGGCGGTAGCGAGGTCGATCGGGCCGCCCTGTCCCGCCTGCGCGACGGCAGCGAGGTTGACCATCGCTTCGACATTGCC
Source organism: Terripilifer ovatus (assembly GCA_029222685.1). Taxonomy (GTDB): domain Bacteria; phylum Pseudomonadota; class Alphaproteobacteria; order Rhizobiales; family Beijerinckiaceae; genus Terripilifer; species Terripilifer ovatus. Next base: position 81,737 of record JARHVB010000008.1, read on the forward strand.
GCCTTCCGCCGCCGTCTGAAGCAAGCGTCGTGCTTCGGCAAAATCTTGCGGCCCGCCCGATCCGCGCCGCAACATATTCGCGAAGTTATTCATCGCTCCAAAGTCGCCTGCCGCCGTCCCTTTCTGATACGCGCGGCGTGCGCGGCTCAGGTCTTGCGGACCGCCCAATCCATTCTCAAGCATGTTGCCAAATCTGTTCATCGCGCCGGGGAAGCCTCCGTCCGCGGCTTTCTCAATCCAGCGCCGTGCCGCGGCGAGATCTTTCGGCACGCTTTTTCCGTCGTAATAGATCTGCGCGAGATTGCTCATTGCGATAGCCGCGCCACCATTCGCTGCTTTTTCCAAAAGTGCGATGGCGCGCCGGGGATCGGCCGGCATGCCGTCCCCATTTAGATAAAGTGCTGCAAGATTGCTGGTCGCCAGCAGGTGCCCCGCAGCATAGCCCTTCTCGTATTGGCTGCGCGCCGATTCATAAGCCTTCGTCACCGCATACGCGCGGCCGAGCTGGAATGCGATGCGCGGATCATTGGGCGCGGCCTTGGCGGCTGCCTCGCAGGCCGGGATAGCGATCTTAGGATCGATCTTGTCGGCGGCCACACCAGCCACGCCGCTACGCCGCTGGGTGTCGAAGGGGCTAGCTGCAGCCTGATCGCAGATCGCCATCAACGCGGCGGTGGCGCCGTTTTGCGCCAGTGCGGCCTGGCTCTGGCAAGCAATCATCACGGCTGCAAAAAATACCACACGCTGCATTGGTGCCCCCGGCCAACGTTCCCGTTGTGTTCTCAATCTAGCAGGTCCGCTTTAGATATTGAAAGAGTGATTGTCGCTTTCCGCCGCAAATATTTTGATGCGCTCCCCCTTCCGCGGGCCAGCAAAGATCAGGCTGCCCGCAAGCTGGATCCGGGGAAAATCAGGGATTGGCACCCCGGCCCGGCTTCTATAGTCACCGTCCTGTCACCTGCGACGCGGATAGCTCGCTTCCGCAACCAAAAATCGGACCTTCATGGACTATTTCAGGCGCTTCACCTTCCTGTTCTCGACGCCGTCGTTCGATGCGGACGATCTCGAGGGCATCCGCTTCAACCAGATCGTCGAGGAGATCGAGCGTTCCGGCTTCGAGGTCGTCAAGGCGCGCCGGCTCGAGGATGCCGAGATCTCCGTGCAGACCGACGCCGCCATCGGCTGCATGATGGTCGATTGGGGCAAGAAGGGCATGGAGGGCAAGACCGCCGCCCTCATCAATCTGATGCGCCGCCGCGGCCTCGACTTCCCGATCATCCTGCTGATCCGCCGCAAGCGCTTCGAGGACCTGCCCGTCGAGGTGCTGGACTTCATCGACGGCTATGTCTTCCTCTCGGAGGAAACGCCGGCCTTCATCGCCAAGAACCTCATCAGCCGGTTGAAGCAATATGCCGAGACCTTGAAGACGCCGTTCTTCGGCGCGCTCGTCGACTATGCTGAAGAGGGCAACCAGCTCTGGACCTGCCCCGGCCACAACGGCGGCGTCTTCTACAGCCGCAGCCCCATCGGCCGCGTGTTCATGGAACACCTCGGCGAAGCTGTGTTCCGTGACGATCTCGACAATTCCGTGCTCGACCTCGGCGATCTGCTGACTCATGAAGGCCCCGCCCTGCAGGCGCAGAAGGAAGCCGCCAAGATCTTCGGGGCCGAGAAAACCTATTTCGTCCTCAACGGCACCTCCACCTCCAACAAAGTGGCGCTGTCGGCGCTCGTCACCGACGGCGACCTCGTGCTGTTCGACCGCAACAACCACAAGGCCGCGCACCATGGCGCGCTGCTGATCTGCGGCGGCGTTCCGGTCTACATCCCGACCGAGCGCAATGCCTGGGGCCTCATCGGTCCGATGAACTGGGAGGCTTTCGACGAGGAAGCGCTGCGCGAGCGCATCCGCACGCATCCGCTGGTCAAGGACCCGGAAGCCTGGAAGAAGCCGCGCCCGTTCCGCGTCGCCGTGGTCGAGCAATGCACCTATGACGGCACCATCCACAATGCCGAGATGATCCTGCAGCGCATCGGCCATCTGTGCGATTACATTCTCTTCGACGAAGCCTGGGCCGGCTTCATGAAGTTTCATCCGCTCTATGCCGGCCGCTTCGCCATGGGGCTCGCCAATCTCGGCCCCGACGCGCCGGGCATCATCGCCACGCAATCCACCCACAAGCAGTTGGCGAGCTTCTCGCAGGCCTCGCAGATCCACATGAAGGACCGGCACATCACCGGCCAGAAGCGCCGGGTCGAACACCGGCGTTTCAACGAAAGCTTCATGCAACACGCGTCCACGTCGCCCTTCTATCCGCTGTTCGCTTCGCTCGACGTCGGCGCGCAGATGATGAAGGGCCGTTCCGGCGAAGTGCTGTGGGATGACACGATCCGCCTCGGCATCGAGCTGCGCAAGAAGATCCGCGCCCTGCGCCACGATTTCGAGGACAAGGAAACGCGGCCCGAGCGGCGCTGGTTCTTCGAACCGTTCGTGCCGGATCGGGTCGAGATACCCGATGTGGCGCGCCCCGGCTCGGTCCATAACGTCGCCTGGGAAAGCATCGGCACCGATCAGCTCGTCGCCAATCCTGCTTACTGGCATCTGGCGCCCGGCGCCGCCTGGCATGGCTTCCCGAACATGACACCGGGCTTCGCCATGACCGACCCGAACAAGCTGACCCTGTTGACGCCGGGATTCGACCGCGCCACCGGCGGCTACGCCGACCACGGCATTCCCGCGCCGGTCGTCGCGCAATATCTGCGCGAGAACCGCATTGTCGCCGAGAAGAACGACCTCAACTCCCTGCTCTTTCTGCTGACGCCCGGCGTCGAGGCGAGCAAGGCCGGCACCCTGATCAGCGGGCTCGTCGCCTTCAAGAAACTGCACGACGACAATGCCCTGCTCGAAGAGGCGATTCCGGAGTTCTTCCGGCGCCGGCCGCTGCGCTATCGCGGCGTGCGCCTGCGTGACCTGTGCGGCGACATGCACCGCTTCTTCCGCTCCTACGATGTCAGCGCCCTGCAGGCCAGGCAGTTTTCCGCCGATCACCTGCCCGAGATCGCCATATCGCCCCATGACGCGGCGCGCGCGCTGGTGCGCAACGATGTCGATTTTCTGCCCATCGACGCCATCGCCGGGCGCATCGCCACCACACCTTTCGTAGTCTATCCGCCCGGCATCGCCACCATCGTGCCGGGCGAGCGGCTGACCGAACGGGCGCAGCCGATGATCGATTATCTGAAAATGTTCGAGGCCTGTTTCAACACCTTCCCCGGCTTCGACGTCGAGATCCAGGGCGTCTATCGCGAGGTCGATGCGGCCGGCCAGGTGCGGCTGCATACGTACGTGGTGACCGAGTAGCCCCGCCGGCGAAAGCCCTGGTTCCGATTGCATCGGAACCGGCGACGCATATAAAAGCCGGCCATGGAGAACGAACCGACACTCGTCATACGGCCCTCCGGCGACGCCGACGTCGAGCCCATGCTGGCGATCTACCGCCGCCACATCCGCCAGGGCGTCGAGGAAGGGGTCGAGGACAACGGCACGCCGCAGCCCGACGATCTGCGCGACCGGCGCAAGAACCTGCGCAGCCGCCGCCTTCCACATCTGGTGGCGATCGATCGCGGCGAGGTCATCGGCTATGCCTATGTGGTGCTGTTCCGCAAGCGTCCTGCCTACCGCTATTCGGTGAAGCATTCGATCTACGTGCATCACCTGCATATCGGCAAAGGCATCGGCGGCCAGCTCATGCAGGGGCTTATCGATGCCTGCGCCGCGGCGGGCTTCCGCCAGATGATCGGCTATATCGACGGCGACAACGCCCCTTCGCTCGGCCTGCATGAAAAATTCGGCTTCGTGCGCGTCGGCTTCCTGCCCGGCGTCGCCTATCGCCACGGCCGCTGGGCTGACAGCGTCATGGTGCAGCGCTCGCTCGGCGCCGGCACAACCGCGCCGCCGCCGCCTTTGCCATTATCAAACCGCTGACGTCGTCGCGTCCTATTTCCAGTCGCCGGCTTTGGCCGGATCGACAACCCTATGGACGAATGCCGCCGGCTGAATGAAGATGCCGGTCCGCGGCGGCGGGACCACCTTATTTCAAGATCGTTCATTCGGCCGGGGACTTGTTATGAAACGCCAGATTGCCTTGCTGTCCGCCGTGATTCTCGCCGCGCTGGCTGTGTCCGCCCAGGCGCAGACGTCACCGCCCGCCCCCGCCGCGGAAGCACCGGCGCCGGCGCAGAATGCCGCCGAGATCGCCTTCTGGAACTCCGTCAAGGATTCGAAGAACCCGGCCGAACTGCGCGCCTATCTGCAATCCTTTCCCGCCGGCATTTTCGCGCAACTGGCGCGCGTCCGCATCGAGGAAATGGAAAAGCAGCGCGCCGCGCCGGCGCCCGCTCCGACACCGCAGCCGGGGCCGCAAACGGCCGCTTTCGACATGTCGGACCCGGCGATGATCCGCGAATTGCAGAACAAACTCTACAACCTGAATTATAAAGTGCCCCGCCGCGACGGTGTCTTCGACAACGGCACTCGCGAGGCCATCAACGACTGGCAGAAGACGACGAACCAGCCGGTCACAGGCACGCTCTCTGCGGACCAATGGCGCCGCCTGCGCGAAGCGAGGCTGTCGACCACCTGGGGCGCCATCGCCTATACGGCGCGCGGCGCCTTCGGCCAGACATTCAACCGCGCCAGCCGCGAGGATGCCGAGCAGGAGGCGCTGCGTGAATGCCGCCGCCGCGCCGGCCGCAACGCCGATTGTCGCCTGCTGGCGGGCATGGACGCCTCATGCGTCGCCATGGCGAGCTACCGCACGGAAAACCGCCGGCGCATCTATTTCGGCTCGTCGGTGGTGCTGCGCCCGCAACTCGCCGACGCCATCAGCGAGGCGCTGCGCCAGTGCAACGACCAGCCGGAAAGCGACCGCGGCTGCTCGGCCCGCACGACGTTCTGCGCCAACGGCAGCCACAGGCGGTAGGCTAGCCTACTTCTTATTGACTTCCTCAAACTTGCGCTTCATCTCGCGCACCAGCGCGTCGAGCCTGGCCTGTTTGTCGCTCGTCTGAGCCGGCCCGCCATTGGCTTTCTTCACGCCGTCCTTGTGGCGGGATTTGACGCCCGCCTTGAGGGTCTTGATCGATGGGTTGGCTCGCATGGTCCGGCTCGCGCTGGCAGGTGGCAAGCGCGAAGGCCGCGCTCGTGCGAACTTCTAAAACGGAAATGCCGGCAAAGCCACCCTCGCCTCACGCCGCCTTACCGGGCTTCAGCACGCCGCGGCGGATCTGGTCTTCCTCGATGGATTCGAAAAGCGCGCGGAAATTGCCCTCGCCGAATCCTTCATCGCCCTTGCGCTCGATGAATTCGAAGAACACCGGCCCGACCATATTGGCCGAGAATATCTGGAGCAGGATGCGCGCCTCGCGATTCTCCACCACGCCCTCGCCATCGATCAGGATGCCTGAGCGCGTGAGGCGGGCGATATCCTGGCCATGGCCCGGAAGCCTGCCCGCGACGCGCTCGTAATAGGTCTGCGGCGGCGCCGGCATGAACGGCAGGCCGCCAGCGCGCAGGCCCTCGACAGTTTCGAAGATGTCACGGCAGCCCATGGCGATGTGCTGGATGCCCTCGCCTTTATATTGGTGCAGATATTCCTCGATCTGGCTCTTCGCATCGGCGGATTCATTGATTGGAATGCGGATGCGGCCGTCGGGACTGGTGAGGGCGCGCGAGAACAGTCCCGTCATCTTGCCCTCGATGTCGAAATAGCGGATCTGGCGGAAATTGAAGATGCGCTTGTAGAAATCCGTCCATACATCCATGCGGCCGCGGTGCACGTTGTGGGTCAGATGATCGATGTAGAAAAGCCCCCGGCCTTCGGGATGCGGATCGCGCTCACCGAGCCAGGTGAACTCCGCATCGAAGGCCGAGCCCTTGTCGCCATAGGTATCGACGAAATAAAGCAGGCTGCCGCCGATGCCGCGCACGGCCGGCACGTCGAGCGTCTTGCTGCCATCGGCCGGCTCATAGGGCTCGGCGCCGTTGGCCACCGCCCGCTCATAGGCATGCCGGGCGTCGACCACGCGAAACCCCATGGACGGAACGCTTGGCCCATGCTGTGCCGCGAAGCGTGCCGCCTGGCCGGCCGGATCGACACTGACAAGATAGTCGATATCGCCCTGGCGATAGAGCGTGCTGCCGTTGCTGCCATGGCGCGCCACCACCGAAAAACCCATGAGCCTGAACAGGGCGTGCAGTTTTTCAGGGTCTGGATGGGCGAATTCGACGAAGGCAAATCCATCGGTGCTGGCCGGATTGTCGGCCGAAATAGCGGCGGGGGGCGCACCGTGCGGAAAAGGTCCCATCTCATCCTCCGAAAGCTATGTTGGAACCTCAGTTAAGCAAAAGCATCCCGCAAAGTGCTTGCAAAGCCGGAATGGAAATGGCTCTAAATGCGTGGTTCGTGCATAAAAATGCTCTTTTCAAGAGAGATCATGCAAGATGGACGCATTCGATATCCGAATCCTCGCGGCCCTGCAGCGCGACGGGCGGGCCAGCAACCAGCAGCTCGCAGAAGCCGTCTTCCTGTCGCCCTCGCAATGCTCTCGACGCCGGACCGTGCTGGAAAACAACGGAACCATCCGCGGCTATTACGCGGGCCTGGACCCTTCGGCCCTGGGCCTGACGGTGACGGCGCTGATCCAGGTCACGCTCGCCAGCCACAACCCCAACACATCACGCGACTTCAAGGCGCTGGTCGAACGCGTGCCCGCCATCCAGGAGGCCTATGCGGTGACGGGCGACGCCGACTATGTACTCAAGGTCAATGTGGCCAACCTGAAAGCCCTGTCGGCCCTCCTGGGCGAAGTGCTGCTGCCCCACCCCAGCGTCGCCCACGTGCGCTCCAGCGTCGTGCTCGACACGCTGAAGAGCGGCGTCGAACTGCCGCTCGATGCTTTGGAGCAGTCCTGATCGCACTCAATCGCAGCCGCGAACACCGCTGCCCGGGTTCTCCAGAACAAAAGGACCGAGCTGCGAGGCGGCCCTGTCGACGAAACGGCTGTCGAAGAGCTTCGAGTCTGGTAGATCGGCAGAAAGCAGCTTTTCATTCCGGTACCAAGCAACGACATCCCGCAACGCCTGCACGTTGACGGTGCCGTTGACGCGTCTTGATCCCCAGAAATGCTTGAGCAGGTCAGCGTTATCGACGACTCGCGTACGCAACATGATGTCGGCAATCTCCTGGCGATTGCTGCCATTGTGGTATGCCTGACAAAATTCACGAACCGCCTTGAACATCGCGTAGAAAAACCCTTCGGCGGCTTTCGGCTTCTCCTTCGCCCAGTCCGTGTTGATCAGCGTGACCGCCATGGTCATGTTCGGCAGGACATCGTCGATCGACAAAAGCGGCAGCGCCACGCCCTGTTCCTCAAGCTGATAGCTGATCGGGGTGATGGCTATCGCCGCATCGATGGCCTTGTTTGAAAATGCCGCCGACAATTGCGTGAACGACACCACTTTGGTTTCGACGTCATTGAGATTCAATCCGGCGGTCTGAAGCAGCTTGTCGAGTTCGTACGATAGCGTGGATCCGGTTGCATTGGTGGCGACGACCTTGCCCTTCAGGTCGGCCAGCGTTTTGACGGTCGAAGACAGGTCCTTTCTCACCATGAGCGTGTGGCCCAATGGCGTCGAGGCCCGGTCCGCAACAATGGCTACGGGAAAGCCCCTCGCCAGAGCATTGAAAAGCCCGCCCTGCAGACCGCCTTCCAATATCTGGATTCGATTGGTCGACAGCATCGGCAATCCAACGCTCACCGATTGGATAGGACTGAGCTCGACCTTCAGCCCCTGTTGTTTGAAGTATCCTTTTTCCTCGGCGATAACCAGGGGACTGGACACCATGGCCGGCACCCAGCCGATGTTGATAACCTCCTGAGCACTCGCAGCTGATACAAAACAGGCTGCAAACGAACCGATCAAACCGAACTTGAACATGAAGCGCCGCTGTTCTGCCGGTCATATTGACCGGAGCCTGCGATCGATAGTCCGACGGCAGATGCGGAATATTGCTCATTCTCTGGATGAGCTTCTCACCTGTGCCGATTGCACTGCTAGCCAATATCGATCAGGAGATCATATCCCTCGATACAGACATTGTAAGTCTTCAACGGGATAAGGCAGGGCCTGGCCATGGGCCTGCCGGTCGGCACATGAAACTGGCCGAAATGAGCCGGGCATTCGACGATATCGCCCTGTAATTCGCCTTCTGCGGCCAGATCGACCTCATCGTGCGTGCACATTGCGTCGGTCGCGTAATAGTTGCCGTCTATGTTGTAAACGGCCAGAATTTTCCCTTCGATCTCGACCCTTGTGATGGTCCCCGTCTTCAGATCATCGATCGAACACGCCTTGATGAACTGGATCATAGCCGGCCGATCCTCGTCGGCCGGCGCCTGCTCGTGGTCGAAAATATCATCGTATCGCGTCCCGGCCCTGCTGTAGATTTCCCACCAATTGCCATCCATGTCGTTGAGCAGGAACGACCGGAACTCTTCCGGACCTTCGACAGCCTCAACGGCCGCAAGTTGCCATTCCTCGGCCGCTGCGACAGCCGCTGCATAGGCAGCTTCAACTGCCTGGCTCGACTCGAGTCTGAGAGCAAAGCGGTTTTGCTTCTCCTGTGGCTGTTTGAACGCGCCCGCACCGATGCAGGCAATCAGCCATTCGCCGCCGAGCCACACCCAGCAAACTCGTTTCGACATCCGGACACAGTGCAGGCCCAGGAATTCGCGGTAGAAGCGCTTTGTCACCTCGAGATCACGGCATTCCAGCGTCCCATGGGAGAACGATTCAATTTCGAAATGCACGCCCGTCATCGAACAATCTCCTCCGACACGTATTCTTTTGTGCCGTTCAGCCCGTTGGCGTAAGAGTTCGCTTCCGGGCGGGATTCGACCTCCCACCAGTTGGTGGAGATGTCCTCCAGATAAAAACTGTACGAACCGTGATTGATTGCCGGCTTCTGGATGCGTCGGATTCCGTACTCATCCTTATGTTGGACGGCAGCGTGGTAGGCCTTGTCGACCTCTTCATTACCCGGAATGCCGAACCCCCAATGATTGTACATGTTCTGGGGCTTATCGATCTGCACCACCTCCCTGATGGAAAGGATCCAATAGGCATTGCCGTTCGACCGATCTGACGCGTGCCTGGCAAGCAGGAGACTGTCGTTGACTTTGACAGTCCTGAACCCGAAGAACTTCTCGAGAAAGAGTTTCGTTTTGTTCAAGTTGAGCGTCACCAGCATGCCGCGATCAACGGCAATCGGCTTGAATATGGGTGACTTGCTTGCGCCCAATCCTGTCCTGGTCATGTCTGCCAAAGTCAACATCGTCGCGTCCCTGCAGTTTGCGATCACACTAAATTCGGTGTGCCTTGACCTCTACGTGAAGCTCCCCCAGCTGCGGGCATGACGCGCTTATCCAGTCGCCCGGCACAACCGGACCGACGCCTGCCGGCGTTCCTGTAAAAAAGATATCGCCGGGGTGCAGCGTGTAATAGGACGAGGCGAACTCGATGAGCTTGGCGCAATTGTAGATGAGATTTTTGGTACTCGACTTTTGCCTCGTGACGCCATTCACCGTCAGCTCGATCGCCAGATCGTCGGGATCGGCTATCTCATCGGCCGTCACCATCCACGGACCGATGGGCGAATACCCATCCAGCGATTTGCGAAAGCTTCGATCTTCCGGGCCACGCACCGTCATATCCAGGCCCATGCAATAGCCTGCGACATGTTCAAGAGCTTTCTCCAGCGGGATATCCGTTCCCGGCTTGCCGATGATCATCACCATCTCCAGCTCGTGCTCATTCAGCTTCTCCCTGAAAGCAGCGGGATGGCTTCAGAGGCGCCGATGATCGACGAATTGGCCTTGAGAAATATGCCGGCGGCCTGAATGCCGCGATGGGCTTCGATCGCGTTGCCCGGACGTGAAGCCATTTCGGCGATATGGTCGTGATAGTTCGTCGGTGCAGCCATCACCTTGGAAAAACGCGCCACGGGAGGAAGCAGTTTGACCTGCGATAGATTTATGCCCGGTGTGGCCTGCGCCGCTTTCTGAAGGGCCTCGGCAGTGTGAGGCAATGCGGCGATCAGCGCATCGCCCATCAGGTCGTATCGCGCCGACCTGCGAATGGCGTCCTGCACCGGAGTTACGTCATAGACCACGTCGCCGACGACGACGCCAAGCCGATCTTCGTTAAACCTGCAAAGCTTCATCTTCTCCACCAAGTCTCTTGAAACGCTCGGCCTCGTCCCCGGAACCGGTTCATTCCGGCTTCAGATCGGCGATCTCCGCCATCTTCGCGAACTGCTCGTTCTGCCGTTGCAGAAACGCCACGGCTGCCTGCGGCGACGCATCGTCGGCGGCGATGATGCCGAGATTGTCGAAGAGCTTGCGCGTTTCCGGAAGCCTGGCGATCTGCCCGATCTCCTTCGACATGCGCTGGATGATCGGTTCGGGCGTGCCGCGCGGCGCCAGCAGCATGACCCAGGCTTCGAATGAACCAAATTGCGGATAGGTTTCGATCACTGCAGGCACATTCGAAATGGCCGGAAACCGCTCGCTGCCCGTCACCGCCAGCGCCGGCAATCTGCCGTCTTTCACGAAGGGCAGCGCCAGCGCCGTGCCCTGCAGATGCAATTGGGTGTTGCCGGCCAGGAGATCCTGAACCGCCTGGTTGGGGTTCACATAGGGTACCATCGTCAGATCGATGCCGAGCGCCCGCATCAGATAGATCGAAGCCGCTTTCGCTGAAGCGCCCTCGTAGGCAAGGAAAACCTTACCGGGATTCTTCGCGTTGTAAGCGATCAGGTCCGGCAGAGTGCGGAATGGCATGTCGGGATTGGTCAGCACGATATAGGGCGCGCGGTTGAGAAGCGCGACCGGCTGAAAATCCTTGTCCGGATCGTAAGACAGGTTTTTGATCGTGTATTTATTGACGATGAGCTGCGACAGGCTCGCCAGCAGAAATGTGTAACCATCGGGATCCGATCGCGCCGCCGCCGATGCGGCAATGGTGCCCGAGCCGCCGGCCCGGTTGGTGATCACCACGCCCTGGCCGAGATTCCTGGAAAGATGTTCCGAATAGCTGCGGATGGTTGCGTCGGGCCCGGAGCCCGCAGCGGAGGGAATGATGATTTCGATGACTTTGCGACGTGGCCATTCCTGCGCCGTGGCGGTGGTTGCGGCAGCGACTGCCGCGACGACCACGACCTGGAACAGGCCTGCAATTGCCTTTTTCATATTGCTATCCCTCCCAGGATGTCCCGTCTATTGAATGCGATTTCTATTGCTGCTCTTCACGCAGCAGATCGAGCCGTGCATAGAGTTCCCTGTCGGTCATCTGAAAGATCGAAGCCGAGGGCGATGCCGCCATATGCGTCGCCCAACGCCAGTGCGGAATGGTGAAGACGTCGTTCTTCTTCCAGGCGATCTTACGGTCGCCGACGGTCGAATGCCCCTCCCCTTCGGCGACCACACAGACACTGCTGTAGGTGCCCCGCCTCGGCCTCGTTTCCACGCCCTTGGCGAGATGCAACAGACGGCAATCCATCGTCGGCATCACCGCGCCGCCCGTCTGCGGATTGACGTACCGCATCAGCGTCGATCCGTCGGGGGAGGCCGACATGCTCTCGATGGCGCGCATGGCTGCTTGCCAGGAATATCTGAACTTCGGCGAATAGGCGGGGCTGGCGGCAGTCTGGCAATCCATCATCCCCGCCTCGTTCCACCCGTTACCGCCACCGGAGGCGGCAAGCGCATTGGGCGGCGCCCTGTCCTTACCCGGCTCGTAGAAGAACGCATCCACATCGAACCTGACGAGCGGCACATCGAGACCGTCGAACCAGACGGCGCGATGGCCCGTGTTGTTGACATGCCCATGCCAGGTCCATGCCGGCGTCAGGATGAGATCGCCCGGCCGCATTTCGCAGCCCTGGCCGTTCACCGACGTGACCGCCCCCTCCGATTCCAGAATGAACCTGATCGCCGCCGCCGTATGCCGGTGCGGATCGGCGCTCTCGCCGGGCTCTATGATCTGCAATGCGCCGGTCATCGACCCGGTCGTGATCAGCCTGCCCCCCAGTTCAGGATTGGCCATCACTAGAGCCCGCCGTTCGGCATGTTCCATGGGAACTTCCTGGACGGCGCGATCGACCAGCGGCCGCATGGTCTGCCATGGCCAGTGCATGGCATTATCCATCGGTTGCGGTTCGCGTGAGGCGATCGAATGGAAGCGCAGCCAGAGCGGCTGGACGTTATGCTCTTCGAGCAGCCCGACCAGTCCGCTGTTGTCGTGAGCCGAAGGTGTGGCGACAGTCATGCGTCGGACCTCAAGTATCTGGTGGCTGAAAGCGGCAGAAAGCTAGCGCGGCTCCGCATCGACGAGGATGAAACTGGCGCGCGAGCCGGTATTGCGAATACGGATAGCCTGCTGATACTCCTGCGAATAATACCAGCGCCTGGCCTGTTCGGCGGTTTCAAATTCGAGGATGGACACCACCTCCGGCAGTCCGCGCCCCTCAAGCAGAATATTGTTACGGCTGACGGTCAGATATTTGCCGCCATATTTTTTCATGCTGGCCATGGCCAATGTCCGGTACTCGTCACGGAAAGACGAATCCCACAGTTCCAGCCGTTGAAAGATCAGATAGACCGCCATCGCGCCCTCCCAGACGCCCGGTCTTACCACTTTGGAAGAACGCCAATAGTCCGCCCCGATGCAACGGATCGTTTCATTTTTGTGCATCGTGTCGCCGGCGGCCGCAGCCGAATTCACGCCAGCATGGGGACCACACGCTTTTCAAGGAACGACAGAAACGCTCGTGATCGCGGCGTGACGCTGCGGCGATTGGGATAGAGCACGCTGACCGGCGCGCTGACGATCGGCTTCCATGACGGCAGAAGGCGGCGGACGCTGGCATCCGCCTGCCGCGTTTTCACCAGCCAGACGGGCAGAAGCGCGATCCCCAATCCGGCTATGGCCGCATCCAGCCGCACGAAGGGATCGTTGACATCGAGCCGTGTCCTGCCGACATCGACGCGCACTCTCTTCTTGCCTTCGCCCTTAGCATCCTCGGAGAAAATCCAGGTGTTGCGCTCGGCACCCGCGAATGATCCGAGCAGGGAATGGTGCACCAGATCGTTTGGATGTTTCAAGACGGCGGCGGATTTAAGATAGCTCGCGCTGGCGAACAGCCCATAGGCCACGTCGCCGAGGCTTTTGGCGATCATGCTGGTCTCTTCGAGTACACCGACCCGGACGACAAAATCGAACGCCTCCTCAACCGGGTCCACCCTTCTGTTCGTCAATTCCAGATCGATCTGGATATCGGGATGGGCGGCAAGGAATTCGCCAAGAATGGGCGACAGAATGAAATGCCCGAAGGTGAACGGCGTCGCCACTTTCAACCGGCCTCGTTCCACACCCTGCAACGTTGCGACGGCGGCTTCGGCAGTTTCTATCTCGCCGGCAATGCGCTGGCAGTGCTCGAACAGGATGGCGCCTGCCTCCGTGACCCGGAAGCGCCGCGAAGACCGTTCCAGTAGCCGCGATGAAAAGCTGCTCTCGGTTTTGACGATGGCGCGACTGACAGTCGCCTTCGGCAAGCCCAGCACGCGGGCGGCGGCGGTGATGCCGCCGCATTCCACGACCTTCGCAAAGATCAACAACAGCTTCGGGTCTATCATGCACCGCCTCCCCCGCCGCCAGTTTATGGGCCGGCAGCCGGTCTGGCTATGGCTTCGCGCCAATCGTTTCCCGCCTGAAACGTTGCGTTGCATTGCGGCAGACTATTGACGTTGCACCGACGTGATAAGACCGGCCCAATCGGGAGGTTGTCATGGTCGCTTATCTCTTCATGGAACGGCTTGAACTATGGGACGCCAGTTTCCGCGACGAATATCGCGCGCTGGCAGCTCGAACCACCGCCCTTCATGGCGGCAAATATATCAGCGTCAGCCGCAATCACATTCTTCTGGAAGGCGCCGGCGTTCCCGACGTGTTGTCCCTGGTCGAATTCCCGACGCTCGGAGCCGCGCAGGAATGGTATCGCAGCGCCGAGTATCAGAAGGCGGTCAAGATCCGCAACACAGGCTCGCGCGACCGTCTGCTGCTGTTCGAGGCTTCGGCGCCTGCCTATGCCATAGCAGCCGGCGCCACCTGAGACTTAAATTCTCCCTCCCCTTTTTTAATTAGATCGGCATCCAATGTCTGTGATCATCGTTGGCGGCGGCATCGGCGGGTTGAGCCTGGCTCTTGCGCTCTTCAAGGTCGGCGTGCCCTGCCGCATCTATGAGGCGGCGGCGGAGATCAAACCGCTTGGCGTCGGCCTCAACCTTCTGCCCCATGCGGTGACGGAACTGGGCAAGCTAGGCTTGCTCGATCAATTGCTGGCCTTGGGCGTCGAAACCAGGGACGTCAGCTTTTTCACGGCGCACGGACAGCTCGTTCATCGCGAGGAACGTGGCCGCCACGCGGGCTATACGGCGCCGCAGATTTCCATGCACCGCGGCGATCTGCATATGACCCTGCTGCAGGCAGTTATTGATCGGCTCGGCGAAGATGCGGTTCACCTCGGTCATCGCTGCGTTTCCGCCGATCAGGACGCGTCGTCGGCAACAGCACACTTCCTGACGCCGGGCAACCGCGCGGTGAGCGCCAAGGGCAGCGTCGTCATCGGCTGCGACGGCGTTCACTCGGTCATCAGAAAGCAGATGTACCCGGACGAAGCCGGCTATCGCTTTCACGGCACCGTGCAATACCGCGGCGTAACGGTCTCGCAGCCGTTCCTGACCGGCAAAAGCATGGCCTACGTCGGCACGCCGGAGACAGGCAAGCTCGTCGTCTACCCGATCAGGGAGAATGTCGACACCGAAGGGCGGCAATTGATCAACTGGGTCGTCGAAGTTGCCAAGGAGGATTGCGGCGTCCGCGACTGGAACCGGCGCGCGGGTTATGACGATTTCATCGATCTCATGTCGGACTGGTCGTTCGACTGGCTTGACGTCCCGGCGATGATCCGCAACGCCAGCTCGATTTACGAATATCCGGTCGTCGATCAGGATCCCCTGCCCGCATGGACCGACGGACGCATCACCCTGCTCGGCGACGCCGCCCATCCGATGCTGCCGCGCGGATCGAACGGTGCGGCGCAGGCGATTATCGACGGCAATACGCTGGCTCAGATGCTGGCGACAGACAGCGATCCTTTGCGGACGTTGAAAGCCTACGAGGAGAAAAGACTGCCTGCCACGGCACGCATCGTCCTGACCAACCGCGAGCAGGCGCCCGATGCGATTCTCGGCGTCGTCGAACAGCGAACGGGCGGCCGGCCGTTCGCGAAACTGGAAGATGTGATTTCGCAAGAGGAGGTCGCGCAATGGCAGGACTCCTACAAGTCCATCGCCGGCTTCAGCATTGCCCAATTACAGAAATAGCAGAGCCCTATTTCCCCGCCAGCCAGGCGCGCCATTGGCTTTCGTCGCCGGAGAAGGCGTTGCGGTCGACCTTGGCGTTGATGCCGGGCACGCGGCCGTCGGACTGGTATTGCCAGAACGTCCAGCGCCGGCTGCCGTAGGGCACATTCGGCGGATGTTTGGTCGAGCGCACCCACATGGGATAGTCGGAGAATTCGCCTTCCGACAGGATCGCCTGATAGAAATCCACGGTCACGTAAATGACCGGCCGCTTACCGTAATGGCGCTCCATGTCGTTGAGCATGGCGCGCATGTCGGCCAGCACTTCCGGCTTGTAGAGCGTGCGCTTGCAGGTGCGCGAGGTCGGCGTCGCCTCGACGTCGAGCACCGGCGGCAGAGCCTGCGGATCGACCGGCACATTGCGCTTGAACCAGCCCATTTCCTCGTGGTTGGGCCGGCACCAATAAACGAAATGATAGGCCCCGCGCGGCACCCCGGCGGCCTTGGCCGCGTTCCAGTTTTCCAGGAACTTTTCGTCCATATGGTCGGCGCCCTCGGTCGCCTTGATCCAGGCGAATTTGACCCCGGAAGCCCGCACCGCGGCCCAGTCGATATTGCCCTGGTATTTCGAGACGTCGATGCCGTGAATGGTAAAATTGTTGGGGTGCATGCCGACGAAATGCTCGTTGCCGGCGCCGGCGCGCGCGCCCTCCCCGGCATCCATCATCGGGATGGCCGAACCGCCGCCGCCGCAGGCAGCCAGGGTCAAAGCGGCGGCCACCGCAAGACCGAACTTGAGTCTTCCGGCAACCGGACCGTCCATCGTCGTTCGCATAAATGGCAAATTATCGCGTTGGTGGTAACGCGACGTTAACAGGCCGAGAACGCGCCGACGAGCGGAACGAGCAAAAAGGATGAGGGATAGGGGATTTACGGGGGGATAACGACGGTACCGCCCCCGCCTGGATAATAAGAACGGCGGACGGCCATGTCATGGCTTCTGTCTGAACTAGGACAAGGCGAGGCAGGGGCGCGGAAATGCGCCCTCGCCCAATACCGGCGGCGGCACAGCTAGGCTATCCTGTTGATCAGATATCCGCTGCTGCGATCCGCCACGTAAATATGCGCGTCAGGATATTCCTGCCTGGCAATCGCAGCGGACAATAATGCATCGTCCATCTCTTCAAATCGCCCACGCGGCGATCCGTCGATCTGGACTTCGTAAGACTGGGCGGGATATGCCGCGCCGGGATACGGCGTGGCAGACTTCCGTTTCCGGCGTCCCAATACGTGCGTGAGGGGGACGGGGTGTTGAGGACCAATCGAATCGATGCTGCTCATGTGCTGCCAATAGAGTTCTGCTGTTTCGTCGATGTGACAATCTCAAGGGCATGAGATCGGCCCGCGCAAAACGCTATTGTGGAATCTTGGTTCCGAAAAAATTTCCAAAAAATTTGATTTCACCGCCCTGCGGCATCTTGAATCGGCTTCGAGAGGAAATGTCGCCTTATCGCCCTTGCCTCGACAATTTTTCGCCTTGGTCGATGAGCCGAAGTCTGTCCACCAAACCTTGCCCGAAAGAGTTCGGAATCGAACCAAATAACCCCGCAATTTTGATGAGTTGAAACATCAAAGGCGGTAGGGAGGGCTAAACTGCAAGAGAAGGCCGAACGAATAGAAGATGATATACGCTAACTCGCGCAGCTTGGAATAAAGCAAAACCGGCAACTATTTGAATCCACAGAATGGCGCTGTGTTCAAATTTCAGCACCGTACATGCTCTTCAATTGACATTTCCGCAGCGAATGTCTCGAATATGCGCCTCGGCTTCACGAGCATAGCAATACGCGTGTAGGAGGCCACCATGGACAACCGCATTCAACAGCTACAGCAATTCGCAAAGTTGATGTCGAGCCAGAGTCCGGAAGAAAGGAAATATGCTCCCCTTGTTTTTGAGGCAGCCGAACTCATTGCCGATGAGAGGGTGGATCATTCCCTCGCCATAGAGATGGATATTTTCTCGGCGTGGTTGCTGGCCCGTTCCCGGACCAAAGAAAGCCATCTCCTCGCCGAGGCGGCGACGCTGCTGAAAGGCTCGCAGATCGTCCCACAAGTCGACAGCACGGTGCCGGACGGTGCGATGCTCGACAACGAGATGCGCGAAAATACAGCCCCCCATAGGGGCCGTGCTTAAAAAACGGACAGCTTTTCTTTCTCCCTGCCTCCTGTCATGCAACTGACGTGTGCAAGGGCTAGCGTGGAAGAGACGTCAGACGCCATCAAGAGCGTCACCGAGTAATCGAGTTGGAGGTCATCATGCCGAACCGAGTCGAGCGGCTGAGACAGTTTGCCGATCAGTTATCGAAAGCCAGTAGTCACGAACGGAAATATGCGGGCGTCGTCCGCGCCGCGGCTGGAACGCTTTCGGAAAACCGTTTGAACGAAGATCTTGCTAACGAGGTCGATAGTTTTTTCATGTGGCTGCGGGCGCAGGGCCTGCTCGATGAAGGCCAGCTCGTCGCCGAAGCATCCGCTCTCCTGCGCAACGATGCAGACAGGTTCACGTCCAACAAGGCGGCGTGAACGTTGAGAAGACATGACCGCGATCGCGCCATGTTGCATCAGTGTGCGACGGGACGCCCGGCTGCCTTTACCTCTTCGACATGCGATTCTTTGATACGCTCGTCGCTCGCCGTATGGCAGAGCCGATTTAGATCGGCCTCAAGACTTGGACCGGAAATGAAAAGATCGACGTGGCTGAAGCCTTCCATTCGCAGGCGCAGGCGCACATCCGTGGGATGGCGGCATGTGCCGGACCGGGCCAGCTCGAAGGCGCGTTCGATGACGTCGTTGAGCCCCTGCATTTTCAACCCCGCACTGAGGGCCAAAACGCTTTAATGCACCAGCGCGAAGCTGGTTCCGTGGTGAAGAAAATTTAACCAGAGCGTCGAGCGTTCCGTCGCACTCATCCGCCGCTCTGGATTCCTTGAATCGCATCGCTTTGCGAAAAACCGGCATCCACTTTTTCGCACGATGCTATGGGCCGACGCTTAGCCGCGCGTTAGCGCATGCCCGTCCGCGGTAATCCGGAAAATGATCTTGCCGTCGGTCTCGTCCTGCTCGACGTAATTGTGGCGCACGAGATCGTCCAACATCTCGCGCGGCATGTCCGTCTCTGTCGTGCCCTGGCCATTGGTGACGGCGAGGCGATGGCCGTCCTCCGTCCAAAATGACAGAACAGGTTTTTGGAGATCGGTTTCAAGCCAGATGTAGCTGCCTGTGTTGCTTGCCAGCAGCTTGAGATAATCCATCGCATGCTCGTCCATTGGCGGCTCCTTGATCTGATTTGGAAACTGGCACGGCCACCTGCGGCCGACAAGCCGAGAGACAAGTCCGGCTGCCTCAGTTGTCGTGCGAGCGCATTTTCAAGCGAAGGGAGCACCGGTTCGCGTGAAGAGAATGGGCTTTCAATAACTAGACGCGTCTTTCCGATCCAGGAGACCGCAAAACGCGATTGTGAAGTTGAAGCAGACACGCTGAAAGATTGAAACCATTTGCATGATCCGCAGTTGGAAGGTGCGGATGTTTCTAAAATGAGGGCCAGGATGAGCTATCCAGCCATCATCGGCGCTGCCGGATTGGTGCTCGTCAGCATCTTCGCCATGACCGAGCCCAAACCCCGAATAAAAACGAAGGGCGAATTCAGTCTCGCACAAGGCACGCAGCGCGGAGCCGTCGCCGACCAGACTATTGCGGACGACGAAAAGTCCGCCGTCTTCATTGGTCTTCCGACAGCGCCGGAAGGCGAGTAGCCAACCCGCCCTCGCCTGCTCTTGTTATTCTGCAATCCCATTGATTTGGCTGGGGATTAATCTACCCGCCGCCTCACTGTCCAAGCCGAATCGCGTACCTTGCCCGCATGGGATTGAAAAACGGGGGACAGCGGGTGACGAGCGTTGCAACGGCTTCGACAAGATCGCCCGGCGAAATTTTATTCGTGGCTATGCCAATCCTGAAATTGAAGGACGGTGCGTTCTGTCCCGGGCAACCGATCCGCGTCCGCACGCAGGAGGCCGCTTTGATTGCTGCAGAGCGGCTTTCGAAACTGCATGGCGGCGCCCTTGCCTTGTCGAAGTCGAAAGCGCCTGCAGAGTCCGGCTATGGTCCTGCCATCGTTTTGGCGCGTTATGGCGAGACCGCTGGTGGATAACGCCGGTCGGATGGGTCTCAGACCTGCTTCCCAAAGACATCGTCATGCAGCAGAACAGTACGGGTATGACGGGCCGCAGCGGCTTCAACCGACACTCGCCAATAATATCGGGTGCGAGCAAAAATTGTAGGCGTCCGCTGATTAATTAGGTCAGATGACGCATATCTGTTCAGATTAGACTTGGGATAAAGCATCGCAAACAGACTAAAGCCATCGTACCAAGTAAAAGTTCATCTCAACCCAGTAAAAATTCACATCGTCATTGTCGGGCCGCAAAGCACAATTATTGTCATCCGATCGATGTTGTCTGTGCGGTGTGGTCATGCGTGTGCTGGTCTGCGGGGGACGTGCCTACGGCGCAATTCCCACTCAAACCCGTCCTGGTGGAGAGACAAACGAAGCCATCGTCCGAGCCACGGCGGAGCGAAAGCGACTCTCGGACGTGTTGAATGAACTTCACGTCAACGACCGTTTTTCCGCGATCATCTGCGGCAATGAAGGCAGCGCCGAGCGCCTCGCCACCCAATGGGCAAACCGCAACCAGATCGAAATTGTCGTCATCCACGCCGGCCGGCAACGTAAAGGCTTGGGCGCCACGGCGGAGCGCAATGAACGCCTGCTGCAAGAAGGGAAACCCGATCTCGTGGTCGCTTTCCCGGGCGGAGAGATGACCCGGCACATGATAGATCTCGCCAAATCGGCCAACATTCCCGTGCGGCTCATCGACGGCGCCTGAACGGAACCGCCGCGGGCGGTCGTAAAGGCAGCAGCGAATTAGTCCGTGCGTGGGGCTCCTCTGCTATATTCAATATAACCAGATATCAGCCGCGCTGGAGTCGCCATGTGGTCTCGCATGCTCGCCCTTGCTTTGCTCTTGCTGACCGCTCCGGCGCAGACCACTCCGGTCCTGGCCGGCATCAAGGAAAATGTTGCGGCCCTCGCGCCGTCGGGGCTGGTGCTGGTGATGGACGCCAACGGCAACGAGCTGGTGGCCCAGAACGCTGACCAGCCGTTCGTCCCAGCTTCCGTCACCAAGATCGTAACGGCCTGGCTGGCAATGGAAACGCTTGGCGGCGACTACCGTTTCGAGACGCGTTTTTACCTCGACGGCAACCGGATGCTTTATGTGCGGGGCGGCGGCGACCCCTTCCTGATCTCGGAAGAGCTGGCGCCGCTCGCCGCCGGGCTGGTCGGTGCGACCGGACGGCAGCCGATCGCAGGTATCGTGCTTGACGGAAGCTATTACCCTTCGAACATCCGCATCCCCGGCGTCGTCAACACCGACGAGGCCTACAATGCGTTGAACTCGGCGCTGGCGGTGAACTTCAATACGATCGCTGCCGTGCGCAACGGCAAGCAGGTGCTCCCGGGCGAGGCGCAGACCCCGATTACGCCACTCGCCACCACCCTGTTCCAGCAGCGCCGCAGCGGCCGCATCAGCCTGAGCCAGGACCCGGCGATGAGCCTGCAATATGCCGGCGAGTTGATCGCGGCCTTCATCGGAAAGGCCGGCGGCAGCGTGAGAGGCAGTATCACGATTGGATCGGTCCCGGCGGGGCTACAGCCAATCTACATCCACCGCCAATCACGCACGTTGTCTGAAATTCTCATAGAACTGATGCGCGGCTCTAACAATTACATCGCCAACCAGGTTTTTCTTGAGATCGGCGGACAACGCCTTGGCGGTCCGGTCAGCCTCGCGAAGTCGCTCCAGGTTGCCAACGAAAAGCTCGCGGCAACCGGCCTCGCCTCCGCCATCCGTATCGAGGAGGGCTCAGGCATCAGCCGCAACAACCGCTTCACCGCCCGCGGGCTCGCCAAAGTGCTGGAATTCTTCGCGCCCCATTCCGACTTGTTTCGCGGCCACGACGGCGGCATGAACAAGACCGGCACCTTGGACGGCGTGCGTACGCTTGCCGGCTATACCGACACCTCGAGCCACGGGCGGGTGCGTTTCGTGATCTCGCTTGCGGGCAATGATGGCGCGATACGCTTCCGCCTGCTCCGGGCCATCGCGTCCGGCCTGTAGATGGAGCTTCGCCCATAGCAGCGATGCAGGACATTAGCGCGACGAGAACACGATGCTTCTCGTCGCGGTCGATCTTGAAGGTCAGACTGCCTTGAGGTTGCCCGCCGAGGTTTTGCCTTTGCGCTTGTCCTCGATGAGCTCGTATGAAATTTTTTGACCTTCGTTCAAACCGCGCAAGCCCGCCTGTTCGACAGCGCTGATATGCACGAAGACATCCTGTCCACCATCGTCGGGCTGGATAAATCCGAAGCCCTTTGTCGCATTGAACCACTTGACCGTTCCGGTAGCCATAAAATCCTCCGTTGCATTCAGCCCGGGCAGGTTATTGTGCTTTTCAGAAAAAACCAGCTTATTCTGAAAAACGTGGGGCAGCGCAGCAAAAACGTCATTAAAATGAAACTGGAATCGCCTGACTTCTGGATGAAAGACAACCGTCTGAAGTAGCCGCCCTATTGAATCGCCGTTGAATACGCGACAAACCTGACGCCGCTCGACACGTTCCTCGATCAACCGGCGTGCCTTTGAACTTGCGCCTGCCCCGGCTCCTCGCCTCGGGGATCAGGACTTCAATATCCTTGACACCGAAAATACGCGCGGCCGCGATTGATGGCACTGGGGGCGGCCCGCCGCCTTTCGGCATGATAACGCGAACGCGCGTCGCCGGAGGTGTGCTTGGCGGATGGGACGTTTCGATCTGAAGGTTGGAACGTGTCACGGTCGAAGTGCAAGCGCTGCAGCCTCAACGCGAGAGGTGGACAAAGCCAAAGCATCCCAACGGCTTTACAACGCAAAAAAAACTCCGCCCCGGACGAACCGGGGCGGAGCTCAATTCTAACAGACGCGAAAGTTCGGCTTAGTACTTCGCGAAGATCGGGCCGGCCGCGCCGCCGAAGCGATAGTTCAAGCCGACGCGCACG
The DNA here is from genome assembly GCA_029222685.1 of Terripilifer ovatus. Taxonomy (GTDB): domain Bacteria; phylum Pseudomonadota; class Alphaproteobacteria; order Rhizobiales; family Beijerinckiaceae; genus Terripilifer; species Terripilifer ovatus. The sequence continues at coordinate 104,376 of JARHVB010000008.1, forward strand.
ATGTGACCATCGGTCTTGGTGCGATAGGTCGCGAACTCGGGACCGACCGGATTCGTCTGCAGGCCGACTGCGCTGCGCGAGCCGAGATCGTAGTAGAGATATTCGATCTTGGCGGACCAGTTCTGGGAGAAGGCGTATTCAGCGCCGGCGCCGACGGTGTAACCGGCGCGGGTCGACGAAGACGACGACGCATTGAACTGACGGCCGGCGAGTGCGAATTCATTGATGTTCGCGCTCAGCTTGCTGCTGCCGACGGCGAGACCGCCGGTGACGTAAAGCAGCGTGCGATCGAAGGCGGCGAAGCCGATACGGCCGCGCAAAGTGCCGAACCAATCAAGCTTGGTGGTAGCGGTGGTCATGACGTTGGCGCAACCTCCAACGGGATCGCAATGGCTGGCCGAGCTCTTGATGTCGGCGCCCTGGAAGTCAGCTTCCACGCCGTAGACGACCGCACCGGACTGTATGTTGTAACCGATCTGGCCGCCGCCGATAAAGCCGTCGCGCTCTTTCGAGAGGGCGAAGGGAACCGTGCCGGCGAGCTGGCTGGCTGTGATCAGCGGCGAGCCGCCGACAGTGATCGACTTGTTGCCGCCGAAGCCGTAGCCGGCGTTCAAGCCGACATAGAAGCCCGACCACGTGAAGATGGGCGCGGCATAAACCGGCGCCGGTGCGACACCGCGCGACGGCAGGTCGGCGGCAAGAGCTCCAAGAGAACCCGCTCCGATCGACAACGCCGCAACCGCAGCACCGGCCAGCAAATATTTCCGCATCTGAATTATCTCCTTAGAAAGCGAATGCGCGATTTCTAAAACCGCATCCGTTAAAAAATTAAACACAATTTTTATCGTTGGCCGCTTTCGGTGCCGGTAGGCAGCGTTGAATCGCAGCATGCTGAAAGATGCGTTAACGGTCTTCAGGGCAGAGCCGCGCCCGATATGCTGGCGCGCTTCAGAACGCAAAAAAACTCCGCCCCGGACGAGCCGGGGCGGAGCTGAATTCCAGCAGACGTGAAAGGTAGGCTTAGTACTTCGCGAAGATCGGGCCGGCCGGGCCGCCGAAGCGGTAGTTCAGGCCGACGCGCACGATGTGACCATCGGTCTTGGCATGATAGGTCGCGAACTCGGCAGGACCAACCGGATTCGTCTGGATGCCGACCGCGGTACGCGAGCCGAGATCGTAGTAGAGATATTCAAGTTTGGCGGACCAGTTCTGCGAGAAGGCGTATTCAGCACCGGCACCGATGGCGTAACCAGCGCGGGCATTCGACGACTCGGAAGCAATGAACTGACGGCCAGCGCCGGCGAATTCATTGATGTTGCCGCTCAGCTTGCTGTTGCCGACGGCAAGACCACCGGTGACATAGAGCAGCGTGCGATCGAAAGCGGCAAAGCCGAGGCGAGCGCGAAGCGTGCCGAGCCACTCAAGCTTCTGCGTGGCAGTGGTCTGGACGTTGGCGCAACCCAGCGGAGAGCAGAAGCTGGATGTGCCCTTGATGTCGGCGCCCTGGAAGTCGGCTTCGATACCATACACGAAGGAGCCAGCCTGCCAGTTGTAACCGATCTGGGCGCCGCCGATGAAGCCGTCACGCTTTTTCGACAAGGAGAACGGAACGGTGCCGGCGATCTGTGAGGCCGTGATCAGCGGTGAGCCGCCAATGGTGACCGACTTGCTACCTTCGAAGCCGTAGCCGGCATTCAGACCGACGTAGAACCCGGCCCAGGTGAAGATCGGCGCGACATAAACCGGCGCCGGCGCGACACCACGCGACGGCAGGTCGGCTGCCTGGGCGCCGAACGAGAAGGCGGCGACTGCGGCGCCAGCAAGCAAATATTTCCGCATTTGAAATTTCCTCTGTCAGTGAATCTGTCCAAAACTTAACCTGCAAAAAATCAGAAAACAAACACTCGTTTGCCCCGATTCATCCATTTGTGGCGTGCGTTGCGAAAAAGCCACACCCAATTATGTCGAGAATCCCTCTGAAATATGGAAATTCAAAGGCATAGCTAAATTGGCGGACAACGATACAACGACCGTTTGCGAGGGCACGTCCTGGTACAAAACAGGCGGATTGAGAGAGGGAATCACCGCATTATTCAGTCGATTCCTGATGCAGTTTGAGGGACATGACCGGAGCAATTCGAACCGGCAACCCGCTGCGCCAGACCCAAAGAAAAACCCCGCGGCGGCGAGCAGCAGGGCTTGAGTCATCGCCAGACAGCACTTCCCGGCTGCGGGACGGTCGTTGACGACAGCTTGAGTAGATATGGGAGTCGTGCGCCCGTCAAATGCAAAAAAGGCCTGTCCCCGCCGTCCTGCCCAAAGAAAAACCCCGCAGCGGCGGCAGCGGGGTTGAGTATACGCCAGACAGCGCTTCCCGGCTGCGGGACGGTCGTTGACGACAGCGTGAGTAAATATGACAGTTCGTTGCGCGTCAAATAGTCATGCAGGACTATACAGCGCTCGACGACAAACGTGGGGAAATATGCCGATAATCGCCCTGCCCCGCGCTGATTGAAGAAGTCCCTTGCAGCCCCTGAAAAGGGAACCAAGGCCGTCCGCCCGACTTGTACATCGACCTTTGAAACCTCTTTGGAGAGAGGCTTCGAGACGGACAAGGGAATTCTGCCATGTCATTCAACCGCAGACGTCTTTCGCTTGCTCTGGCAGCCGGCATATTCGGATCTGCCCCGGTCGCTGGAACGACATTGGCGCAGACGACGCAGCCTCCGGCAACCCAACCTCAGGTGATACCGCCACCGGTGGCGCCCGGCTCGCCGCGCCTCAATGAAACCATCCCCGAAAAGCAAAAGCCGCCGCCATCTTCGGATTCGACCGGCAGCTCCGGTTCCAGCCTGAGCGACAAACTGGAAAGATCCGACGGCATCGTCAAACCACCGGCCAATACCGACAGCGGCATGGTGAGGCCGGCGCCTAATTCCGGAACCGCAACCACGCCCGTCATTCCGCCACCTGGTTCTCCCGGCGGCCGCCAGGATGTGACACCGAAATAGACGCTAAACGGCCGATGGAACAAAGAGGTCGCAAACGCAAAAAAGCTCCTCTCCGCCGCGGCGGAGAGGAGCTTTTGGGGTGAGCGCAGGCCATTCCACCGCGGCAGGAAGAATTTCCAATGAATTAATGGAAATTAACGGATGCTACCGCTTTCGCGTTAGATTTTTTAGAAGGTGCATGGGCGATATACGGCGCAAGTGTCTCACGCGCGTGTCTGGAAATGCATCCTCGCCATCGCCTGCCCCATATCGGCCCGCTGCAAGAATTCGCCGGCGACCGCCGCGCGAATGTCGCCATCATCTTCTCGCTTTGCATGTTGACGATCATGCTCCTCATCGGCGCCACCGTCGATTACAGCAGGGCCCTTACGCTGCGAACGAAGATGAATGTCGCCGCTGATTCCGCGGCGCTCGCTGCCGTATCCGAAAGCATCAATGGCAACCTTGCGAAGCCGAATAAATCCCAGGTGAGAGGATTCTTCAACGCATTCAGCGCCGATTTTCCCGGCGTGACCTTCCCCACCATCGACGTGAAGTCGACAACCACGGCGACCAGTATTTCCACCACCGTATCCTATACGGCCAACGTCCCCACCACGTTCATGCAGATCGCCGGCCTCAAGAGCATCTCCATTCACGGCAGCGCCACGGCTGCGGCGAACAAGCCCAAATATGTCGACTTCTACCTGCTGCTCGACAATTCGCCCTCCATGGGCCTAGGCGCAACGGCAACCGATATTACAAAGCTGCAAGCGCTGACGCCCGACAATTGCGCTTTCGCCTGCCATATGCACACATTCGACAGTCAGGGCCGCATCACCGGCAACAGTACAACCGATTATTACACCATCGCCAAGAAGGGCGGCGTGCAGACCCGCATCGACGTTCTGCGCACCGCGACCAAGAATCTGACGGATTCGGCGGTCGCCGCAACGCAGATGCCCAATCAGTTCAGAATGGGCATCTACACGTTCAGCGATATTCTCCAGGTCATTTCAAGCCCGCTGACCAATCTCACCACCGGGTCCCCCAACGTGAAGTCTCTGGCCGACAATATCGATCTTGCCTACGCCTATTACGATCAGCGCGACACCCAAACCTCATTTGAGACAGCCCTGACGACGATGAACGACATCATGCCGTCGCCCGGAGACGGTACGAAGCAGATCGCGCCTTCTGCCTTCCTCTTCATCGTCACCGACGGCGTACAGGATCAACCGGTCATGTCAGCCTCCGGCAAAGGCGATGTCGCCGACGCGATCGCGCCGGGTTCCACCTATGTCGATCCCGGCGTCGAAGTCAGGCCGAACCTTTATTCGAACGCCGTTGGCAATGTCAGCTCCAAACGCCTGATCTCTGTGCTCACGACGTCCTATTGCGATATCATCAAGCAGAAGAACATTCGCATCGCCGTGCTCTACACGCCCTATCTTCCGGTCACCAGCAACGCGTTCTACAACCAATGGGTGGCGCCCATCTCCACGCAGATTCCAGTCAGGCTGCAGGCCTGCGCATCGCCGGGGTTCTACTTTCAGATCACACCGACCCAGGGCATCAACGAAGCCATGCAGGCGATGTTCCAGGCCGCCCTGTCGCAGACCCGTCTGACGAATTGATCGCGGCGGGCTACCGAACCCCGAAAAGAGAAATCAGGCCGCCCACCTTGCCGGCCAGAAATCCGCCAATGCCGACAAGGGTCAGCATCGCCCAGCGTGCTCCCTTGGCCTGCATCAGCAGCGCGTGCATTTCCGAAACTTTCTGATTCATGTCGTCCATCTGCGCGCTGAGATGTTTGACGTCGCGCTCCAGCGCGACCACGCGTTCGCGCGTGTCCTCATGCATGACGGCCTCCCGAAATATCACTGCCCCACCGGCGTGAAAGGCACAATCATCCTCACCGTGACGTGAACAACCTGCGCCATTCCGCCGCGCGCTCCCCGTTTCCCCTAGCGGGCGGGAACGGCGACGGCTTTCCGATAGGCGAGATATCGGTCTTCCAATCTTCGCAGCAATGGCCGAAGGTTCAGGGCCGGCTTCTCGACGACCCGCCACGAGAACATTGCGAAGACGATTCCGACGACGAGTGTCGCCAAAATATTGATGTACCAGACCTGCGCCCAGGGTCCGGTCGCGGCAAGCGCCTGCTGGATCGGATAGCCGTAAAGAAAAAGCCCATAGGAATAGTCCGCCCCATCGACCACGACTGTTCGCTTCGGGTTCAAAAGCCCGATGCCGACAGTCGCATAAACAATCGGCCAAGGCGCGAAATATTCTCCGTAGGGAACCACGCTCAAAAGCGCCATGGAAGCCAGGAGGCAGATTGCCGTGCCGACGCGGCTGAATGGCAAAACATCCCTGTAAAGATAGGTCGCGACGCCGAGCAGAAAACACACCAAAAGGAGCACCCCCGGGATAGGCCCTCGCACTTCTACCGGAACAAACCCTATGGTCTTCACCTTGTAGACGGCATACATCACGCTGATCAGCACAGCAGCAACCGGGACCGCCCACTTCCTGCGAACGCAGGCCAGCGCCGCAAGGGTCAGATAGCAATAGAGTTCATAGGGCACCGTCCACATCTGCCCGTTCACAACCCCAGGAAAAGGGTTACTGGCGAAGACACCAGGAAGATGGAATTGCACATCGCCAACGATGTTCAAGAAATATTTATGAAACATCGGGTGCGACACATACTCGGATAGCGAAAGCGCCGTGAATATCGGCCCGATGATGAGCGCCGACAGCAAGACCTCAACCGAGAGCGCCGGAAATATCCGGATGACCCGAAGCGCGAGAAACATCAGAATGGTTTTTGACCGCTCCAGGCTGCCCGCGACGAGGAAACCGCTGAGCGCGAAAAATGCCGGCAATATCTCGCGAATGAAGGGTCTCGCGGCCGACTTCCAGAAATCCATCTCGGCGTCGAGGCCATAGCAAACGATGACGCTGTGCATTGCGATCACGCCGATTGCCAGCGTCAACCGCATATAATCGAACCCGCTCGGCCGATTCTCAACAAGGAGAAGACGGCCACCAATCGTCGTCACGATACCGCTCCAAATTGCTGCAAGGCACAAAACCCCATAGCGGTAATGGAGGCCTATCGCAAGGCTCTGAAACACGAATGGGTCACCTGGAGCCGCCCAGTTGAAGCCGAACCCGGTGCGAGACGATACCTGGCGTCATCACGCGTCAAGGCCGCCCAAAATCGCGCTGGACGTCACCGTAGAATTGCGCATCATTCTTCAGCCGGCCATTGGCAGTGTCGATCGCACCACGCGCACGCGCCGCCCAGGCGCGGGCGTCTTGCGTGCGGGCTGGGATCGCCACCGGCTTGCCGAAGTCGGCAGGAGCCGCCGGCAAGGCCACGCGCTGCTCCTTCGGCGCATTCAGATCCAGCTTCCCCGGATCAGGGGCGCAGGCGCTTCCACAGATCATCATCGAGAGCGCAATTGCCGTTCTGGCCGGCTTTGTTGAGTTGGTCCTCATAGTCATCGGCCCTTTTGTTGGCAGCCTCGGTTGCGGATTCGAGTTGTGCCGTCCGCTCGGCAGCGTCGGTGAGCGTCCGCTTGCCGGCATCGATCTGGCGCTCGAGCTCGGTGACGCGCGCCTGGCTCGTCGTCAGTTGCGCGCGGAAGATCGCCTCCTTGCAATTGCCGGCGGCGGCACCGTACTGGACCGCCCCCCAGATCAGCGCCGCGCCGGCGGCGACGCCGGCCAGGCCGAGATAGTGGCCGAAAACAGGCACGCGGAACCAGGCGGCCGCGCCGCCGGCGATCAGCAGCGCGCCGATCGTCCAGCGGGTGAAGATGTGGGTGAAGCCCTGAAACCATTGGGGCCAGTCGAGCATGTTTGCTACCTTCTGTCGGTCGGGAGGGAGGTCGGAGGATCCGGGCGCTCGGACACCTCGTCGTCATCGTCGGGCACTTCGGCAGCAGCGACAGCCGCGTCCCGCTTGCTTTTGTCGTCCCACACGGCTGCGAAGCAATACGAGCCGACGACGCTGACCGCGAACGCGATCAAGGCGAGGGCGATCTGCTGATGCAGCGCCGTATCCGCTCCCCACACGATCAGGTACTGGACGTTGCCGGCGCAAAACAGCAGCGACAGGTAGATGACCGGGCGCCGCTTGTCCCAGTTCGAGTTGCCGAACAGCCGCTCTTCGTGGCCCGCCAGAACGCCGGCGCTATGCCGATGGCGGCGAGAGTGCATTCTGGAACACTCCGTAATAGCCGGCGATCGTCGCAGCCTTGTCCGCGCCGTTGATAATCGTCCGCGCCGGCACCGGCCGTGCGCTCGCCGGCGTGAAGAAGTCGCCGAGCTTCTTGCCGGTGAACCAGCCCTCGCTCATGCCGAGGATCATGATATCAGCGGCATGCTGCGGCTCCCTGGCGAGTTCCGGATGATTGACGAAATCGACGCCGAGCTCCTTCGTCGCCCGGCTGTAATTGATGAACCATGTGCACTGGACGAAGCCACGGCCGTGATACTTGGCGCCGTCGCCGACATGGATGTTGCCCATCTCCTTCGCCCGCTTCGGATTCCGGCCGGTCGGGCCGTAGTTCTTCTCGAAATAGGCATAGCCTCCGAGTTCGTCGATCGGCTGCATCGTGAAGGCGGTTTCGTGACAGGCTGTCGCCAGCGGATAGGCTTGGAAATGCCTCGGCACGTTCCGCGCCTCGTAGGCGTCGAGGATGATGTTCATCCCGTCGACCTGCGGTTGCGACAGCTCGCCATGAAACAGGCCGACGCGAACCGTTGTGAAGAAATGTTCACGGTCGATCATGGAAATCTCCAGACTTCGGGCAATAAAAAAGCCGCCACAGGAGCGGTAGGAATATTGTGAAGCCGCCCTGCGGCGCTATCGCGCTGGCCATTACAGGGAGTACAGCGTTCTCCTTCAGTTGGCGACTGTTACGCCACCACGGCATCGATCAGAAACGGCGCATCTATCGCCACCTGATCCGCCGCCAGCCCGGCTCCGATAAACGAGTAGTGGATGGCGTCCCAGGTATTGATAGCCAACCAATCGCCGTCATCATTAGCGGCCGATACGCACCGCGCGAAGTCCACGAGCGGGTCTCCCTGTCCGACAGCCCAGGTCCGCAGCCATCCGTTCTTTGACGCGCCCAAGGATAGCTTGTCCGACCGAGGCGGTGCGGTCCCCCATACCGGGATAGCACCACGAGCCACGATGGCCGCCCGGATGAGCGGATTGTTCGTCTGGAACGTGGCGAGGTTAGCCGCGTCGGACCCTGCCAGGTTGTCGAGATTGGTCCCAAGACACACCAGCACATAGGCCGGGTTGAATAGGTTGAGGTCAATGTCGAGACGTGTGAGGAAGTCCGTGGTCTGGCTGCCTCCTCGCGCAGAAATGATAACATCGCCCCTGCCGCGCATGGCTTCCACAAGATGCGCGAAGCCCCGGTTCATGTTGTCGCCAAAGTCTGTGATGCTCTCCGCGTTGCTGTCGCCTACGATCAGCAAATGCAGGTTCTGCTGCACAGTGGCAGTGTAGTGAACACGGTTGGTAATGATGTCGCCGGCAGCGCCTGAACCAGATACATAGCAGATGCCCATGCGACCCCAGCCTCGGCCGGAGAAATTGGATTGGTACTCGCCATCGGTCAGCACACAGGAGACGCGGGTAATCGTATCCGTGATGGTAAAGATATTTACGTTCTTCACCTTCTCCAGGCTGACCATGTAATCGCGATTCGCAACCAGCGTGAAAGGGATTGCCTTGGAGATCGTAGAACCCGGAGTTGTACCCACCGTGCTTGGTGCACTCGCTCCGCCGTTCCAGCCATAGAACCGCATGACCGCTGCGCTCGCCCCGGCCGACCCGTCGATGATCGCTAGCGTGCCGTTGTTGTAGACCCCCGTGTCGATGCCGTCGAAGCCGATGCCCCATACGGCCGTAGGCACATGCAGGTTGACGCGCCAGGACACCTTACGCCGATCGAGCGCTGATGGGTAGGCGTAGCGCGCGAACGTCGTATAGCCGCCGGCCGCCGGCGAGCGCAGGCCGTCAGACACAGTCCAACCATTCAGCGTCCAGTTGGCTGGCGTCGTAATACCCGGAAAGGTCGTGCGTGTGATGACCGTTGCCTTGCGCATCTGGTCTGCGCCGACTTGCTTGGCGGTCTTCGGCACCTTGAGGATCGGCCGGAACATGTAGTTGAAGCCGACCGTCGTCCATGTGCCCGCCAGGAAGTTCGGTGCGCCGATGGATATCCCAGGCTGTCGGCTGTTGGCCGCAAGCTGCACGCGCCCCGTGCCGCAACGAAGCCAGACGATCCAGTCCGGGTCCGCAGACACGGCCTCATCGAAGTAAACCTCTTGCCGGCCCGTCTGCTCAACCGTCACTGCGATGCTGGCCACGGTCTGGCTTGCCGAGACCTGATAATCGCCGATGCCGCCCGGCGTGCCGGTGAGTTGCTTGACGATATAGCTGTTCGCCGTGACGCCGGCACCGCTGATGCGTTGGCCGATTGCGAGAACACCGGCCGTCGCAGTGACCGTCATCGTCGTGGCGGCGATGCTCGCGGTCGTCGCAAACGTCGAGCCAACCGTAATGAACCTGCTGGCTTTCCAGACGCCGCCCGTTGCGGCGGGGGCGCCGGGGCTGTTGGGTTTCCAGAACTGCACTTCAAAGGTGCCGACCGTGTTGATGGTCATTTCAAGGCCAGCGACCAAGCAGGAGCGGCCTACGGGCACATTGTTGGAGACGTAGACCTTGCCTGCGATTGGGTTGCCGGGAACCGTCGAGAGAGGCAGGCCCCACTTGATCGTGTCGAAGGGCGTGTTGGCGAATAGCGCCGCCTGCTGGGCCTGCAACTTGTTAGCACTCGTCTCCGTCTTGACGACGAAGGGGTTGGCGACACCGAAGCAGCCACGAAGGCGCTGGGTCGTCGCACCGAAAGCGACGTTCTGGCCAACCTGGGTGAAGGAAATATAATTGCCCGTCGTGGAACCCTCGACCGTCAGCAATGCGCCAGTGGCGTTACAACCAACTTCGACTGATGCGCCGGCCGGAACCCATATACCGGCCGAGAAATGCACGGAGCCCGCGCCGCCAACAGGCGTCCATGTCTGTGCACCGGTGGCTGTGATGCTACCTGCTGGGAGGGCTTCGCTATAGATGACATCGTGCGAGCCATCGGGATTGGGAACGCTGACCTTGAGGGCAGCGGAGCCGTCGCCCAGGCTGAGAACATACACCTTGATCCATTGCAGGAAACCGGCCTTGCCGCTGGTCTGGTAGATCGCATGACAACGGCCTGCGGTTGCAGCAACGCCCGTGATGTTGGATTGGCCGTACTCCACTACCGGGTCAACATAGCCGGCGAGAGCCCCATATGCGTTCGACGGGTCGGCTATGGCGGCAGATGCCGCCGCAGCCGTAGCAGAGTTTCCAGCGTTCGTTTCAGACGTAGCTGCATTCGTGGCTGAAGTAGCAGCGAAAGTCGCTGATGTAGAGGCGGCGGTCGCAGAACCAGCCGCCGCCGTAGCCGAGTTGTCGGCATTGGTAGCGGAAGTTCCGGCAGACGTCGCAGAGCCAGCCGCGGCGATGGCGGAATTGCCAGCGTTGGTCGCGGATGTCGCTGCTGCCGTCGCCGACCCCGTCGCAGCGCCGGCGCTCGCCGCCGCATCGCCCGCTTGGGTTGTCGCGATGCCCGCCTGGGTAAGTGCCGTCGAAGCTGAACCTGCCGCGGCATCGGCCGCGCCGTCAGCCGCAGTCGCCGCCCCAGCGGCCGCACCGGCTGCCGTAGCAGCATCGCCTGCTGAGGAACCGGCCGATGAAGCGGAATCCGCCGCCGCGCTCGCCGAACCAGCAGCAGCCAAGGCAGACGCTGCCGCCGCGCCGGCGCTGTCCTCGACACCCTGAAGATTGATCTCTTTGAACCAGTCGTCAGGCGCGGCGTCGGACGGCTCCGCGGAAGTCTTCCGCAGAGCCAGCCAAAGCGCGTTATTGTGCTTCAGCCAGCTATCCTTGCGATACGGAACTTTATCGGCGTCCCAGGTCGCCGAAACATACAGGCCCTTGTCGCCCTTGAGCGCAGGGATCAGGGAAGGCAGCGTCGGGGTGCTTGGCATCAGGCTCTCGTGGGGTCAAATTCGACGAGCACGCGCACGGTTTCGCTCGACACGGTGGTGTCGCCGTCGGCGTCGTAAATCTCGTAGTCGAAGTAGAAGATGAGGACTTCGCCGGGGTTTGCCGGGCGCGGCCAGTTTACGGTCTGCGATGCGGGCTTGGAGACGATGACCCACAACTCTTCTTCGCCGGAAATCTCGACATCCAGGACACCGAGATCATCGTTGAGGGGCGAGCCGTCTTCCCTGCGGATTTGGCCCCGGCCCATCCATGTCGAGCCGGCCGGAAGATCCACCTGCCCCGCGAACGAGAAGGTGTCGCCGGCCTTGGTGCGGACACTCTGCATCCGAGAGCTCAGATGCGGATGATGTAATTGCCGATGATGGTCGGCTGGACGTTGTTGTGCGGCGTGTCGCCGCCGGTGGCGGCCAGCGTGATGCCGGTCGTGGCACTTCCTGTCGCTGCCGCTGCGGTGGTTGGCGTCTGCGACACGGCGAGCGCCTGCCCCGAGCCGGCGCCCGTGGTTTGCGGCAGCGGATGCGTATGGCCGGGATCGGTCAGCGCATGATTGTGGTTTGCCAGTTCGGAGATCGTGAGCTGGTGCCGCTCCTCGCCGCCCGTCTTGCCGAGGACCAGGGCGCCGCCGCTGATGGTCGCGCTTGTCAACCGGGTTGCGGCAACGCCGCCCATGTCGTCCCTGCCGGCGATCACCCGGCCTCGGAGATCGGGCACGTTGAACGTCGTCGAGCCGTCGCCGACGCCATAGGCCGTGCTGATCACACCGAACAGGCTGGCATAGGTCGTGCGGGAGATCGCCTGCCCATAGCAGAGCAGCCAGCCTGTCGGCGCCGTAGCCCCGGCGAACGGCGCGATGATGCCCGTCGGCGCGACGCGCGCGCCCACGAGGCCGTCGAGCGAGTTCGCCATCTGGTTCAGAAGGCTGTCGTTCGGCGTCAGGCCCCCGGCCGTGATGACGTTCTCGATCTCCTTCATCGCCTGCGACAGGCGGTAGAACAATTCGTTGAACAGCTCCCGGTCCGGCGGGCCGCAAGGAAAGCCGTGGGCGATTTCATCGCTCGTCGGCTCGCGACGCTGGTCAGTGGGCGTGAGCGCCCATGGGCTGGAAAATGCCGCCTTCATTTCGGTGTCCTTTTGTGAAAAATCAGCAGATGGATTTCATCTCGTCCGGGCAGAGCCAGACGCCGAAGCCTGCGCCGCGCGGCACGCAATCGGCCCATTTGACCGTGTCGTCGCAGAAGCCGGCCATCTCATAGCTCTGGTCGCCGCAGTCGAAGCCGAACACTTTCGTCGACGAGACCTCGCAGAACCCGGCATAGCCCTCACCGAAGCCGAAGGTGGGGCGATCGTCGAGCCAGCTCTTGAGCGTGATGCCCGGCGCCACCGGCAGCACGCGCGCGATGATCTGCAGCAGCGGCAGTTCCTCGGCGCCGAGCGGCCGGCCGGGCGCGATGACAACGCTGCATCGCTCGGATTGAACGATCCTGGCCTTGGCGCCCCAGAAGGTGCGGATCGCCGCCAGCAGGCTGTCGCGATCGAACAGAGCAAGCATCTGGTACCGGCGCACCAGGAGAAACTTGCGATAGAGATCGTCGTCGCTCAGGCAGATTTCGCCCGCGGAGCCGCCATCGCAGCCAAACCACGAGCCGCCGTCGCAGAAACCCGTGAGCGTCGCCGGATAATCGGCGGGATCCGGAAACGGAAAGCCGAAGACCGGCGTCGAGACGCAGACGCAATGGCAGCGCGGGAAGCCCATCCATTGGCCGATAAGGCTGAGCTGGTCACCCACCGCCGTGGTGATGTCGAAGTGGTTGGGGATGTCGCAGGCGGCAACCGCCGCCGCCTCGACTTCGCTGAGTACCGCGCGCAGATAGGCCTGCAGCTTCGTGGCCTCCCGATATTGCGTCGGAAGCCTGGCGACCTCGCGTTCGACAAGGTCGCCGACGGTTGGACAATCTGGCATGGCTCACACGCGCGAGAGGATGATGTCGGCCACGCCGACGCCGGCGATCTGGTCGAAGGCGATCACGTATGGCAGCGCATAACTCTCGCCCAGGTCCGGCCGCGAGACGGCTGCCGACACGATCTCCACATTCGAGAACAGGCAGGAGACGATGCGGTTGAGCAGCGCGATCGTCATGTCGACGCCATTCGCCGGGCGATCGGCACCGGCAAAATACCCGGCGATGACACTGGCGATCTGGGCGTTGGACGGCGGCGAGCAGCCGAACTTGTCGGGCACCGCCTTGACCTGGATGGTGAACCCGATCGGCACTTCCTCAGGCCGCATCAGATAGACCGTGCGGCAATAGCCTTCGATGACCATCTGCACCGGCGTATTGCCGTGCGTCCCGATTCCAGGCACGACATAGGCCATCAGCACTTCGGCCAGGTCGCTATCGCTGCCGCCGATCGCGGCGACGCACAGCGTATGGGCATCCTGCCCGTTGTCGTCCATCGTGCCGTGGTCGTTGATCCAGACCTGCGACCAGGTCACGCCGGCAACGAGGCGCACGGCGCGCGCGAGATCGGTGATCTCGACATTGGCGCGGCCGGCATTGGTGATGTCGGCGCGAAACGAGGCATCGGTTTCCTCTTCAGCCCGCGCCAGCAGCCGCAGCCGCCCCAGCATGTCGAGCCGCGCGCCTTCCGCCTGGTTGATGTCGAGGCTTTGATACACGGCCTCGGCGATTTCCCAGCCGGTCGTGGCGAGCGAGGCCATCAACCCGTTCAACTGGCCGAGCGGGCTTTCCGGGGTCTGGATGACGCCGGGTCCGAACACGTCGGGCGCGGCCGCCCGCGCCTCGATGTCGGCAAGAATCTGGTCGAGCGGCTTTCTGACGAAGCCGGTCGGGGTCACGCCATAGGTTGTCATGATGCCTCGAAAATTGTGTCAGTAGATGATCGCGGGATCGTCGTATTCGGTCTCGACGACGCATTTGCGCACCGCGACGCCGCGCGTCATGCGGTCGAAGTCGCTCCGGATTTCGACAATGCCGGTCACGCCCGGCGTCTGCAGGATGACCTTCTTGATGACGGCCTCGGCGATATCGAGACGCGCCGGCCTCTGCCCCAGCGCCAGGCCGAACCAGTCGACGCCGACGTCGGCATCGAGGAACCACTCGCCCTTGTAGAAGGAAAGCCGCTGCCGCACATGCTGGCCGATGGCCTGGGTGTTGCGCGCCATGGCGAGATTGCCGGTCTCATCGAGGCCGATGTCGTTATAGGGGATGATGGCGATGCCGATACGGTCCATGTCTGAGCCTGAGTGGGAGTGCGGCCGGATCATTGCGGCCTGACGCCCTCGCCCTTCGAGACGCGCCTGACGGCGCTCCTCAGGATGAGGGCTTCTGGGGGCGTTGTACAACTTGCAAAGAAGCCCTCATCCTGAGGAGCCTGCGCAGCAGGCGTCTCGAAGGACGAGGGCGATACGCCGCAGCGCCCTCACCCAGCCTTCATCGCGTCGGCGCGATCGATCAGCTCCTGCGCCTTCGCCATATCCGGGGCGCTCATGCCCGTATGCGCCTTGTACGCCTTGAGAAAGTCGACAAACAGCGTCATCAGCGTATCGCCGCCCTTCAAAATATCGAACGAGCCGTCATCCTTCATCTGAAAGCCGGACTGGCCGTCTTCCGTACCGATGTGCATGCGGTCCGCCGGCAGGTTCGGCAGTTCCTTCGTCTTCGAACTGGCGCTGGGCGTCGCCATAGCGTCGGAGAGGGAGCCGAGGCGGCCCGGGGCGCGGTCGGTGTCGGAGCCATCGTCCCAGGTCGCGTCCATGGAACGGCCGGCGAAGTCCAGCCGCACCTCGTCACCCGCTTTAAGCGGCTTGTGGATGATCAGCCCGCCGGCGCGTACATGCTGCACCGGCACCTCCTGCAGCTCAGGCGCCTGC
Source organism: Terripilifer ovatus (assembly GCA_029222685.1). GTDB lineage: Bacteria > Pseudomonadota > Alphaproteobacteria > Rhizobiales > Beijerinckiaceae > Terripilifer > Terripilifer ovatus. Next base: position 119,398 of record JARHVB010000008.1, read on the forward strand.
AATGTCTGGCCCTCGAAGGTCTGTGTCAGCAGCGGCTGGATCGTCGCCTTCTGGCGTTTGGCGTCATAGGAGACAATCCTGCCGGTCAGCGAGGTGTAATGCTCGCGCCGCTCCGCCTCGATCATCGCCGAAAGCGCCTCCAGATAGTCGTTGCGCGTTCCTGTGCCCTGATAGCCCGCCATCACTTCACCACCTTGCCGCCCTGCACCCGGTTCGCCTCGATTTCCATGAAGAAGGCCTCCTCCCGCGTCGAGCCGGAAAAGGTCACCGCATTGACACGGAACTCGCCGCCGCCGGCGTCAGAGGTCTTCTTGTCGCGGCCGGAACCAAGGTCGAGAAAATTGCTTTCCACCTTGATCATGTAGCCAGGCACCACATTGGCCTCGATCAGCGCCTTCACTTTGATGCCCTTGTCGGTCTCTTCCGGCACGCCGATCATGCCCGTCTCCTTGGAGATGACGGCACATTGCCCCAGGTGCTGGTCGTTCCTGACCGCGTTGATCCTATTCTTGTCGATATTCCAGTAGAACCTGTTCTCGCGGCCCAGGGTGTCGAGCTCGCGGCTCGCCCAGCCATAGACGGTCACCGGGCGCTTGTAGGCCGGAAGGTCGTCGAGCCCCTGCACCTTGCCCATCTCCAGCCCCGGCATCTCGCCGACGAGATGGTCGAACACCTGCTTCGGCTTGGTCCCGGCAGGAAACGTCTTCGACACTGCGCCCTTGTTGACCCCCCTGTCGCCGTCGCCGAAGGAAATCTCGGAAGATATATCCGGCGATGATTTGTCGTGGCTCACATCGCGAATGTCGGCCTCTACCAGCACGGACATGCCGCCATCCTCGTAGCCGACCTCGAGTTTGAGCTGCGTGAATTCCTCGCCCATTTTGGAGCGGTTGGATTTGCTGGCGTTCCAGATCGTCACCGTGCCGGAGTTCTGTTTCGAGCCCAGCGTCTTGGTGACTTTGAAATCGATCTTGAAGCCGTCGTCGGGCGCCTGCGAGCCTTCGAACATGGCTCCGCCGCCCACACCCGAGAGGGTGAGGCGCACCTTGCGTTTCCATTTCAGCATGGGTCAGACCAGCAAATTATACCAGATTGACGAGGCGGAATTCGCCGGACGGCAGCTCCGCATAGCCCGGGTCGCCACCCCTGCCCGCCCAATCGACGAGCATGAGCTGGCCGATGCCGAGCCCGAAGCCGCGCACCAGATCCGTGCCCGGCACCATGCGCAAGCCGCTCACCACTTCCACGTCGTCGATCTCGATCGACAGCGCCCAGCGGCCGAGCCAGGTGTTCCACGCCAGCACAAGGCCAACGCTCCTCTGGTTGAGCACCGTCTGCAGCCGCTGGAACGGCGCATTGATGATGGGAATTTCATATGCGGCCATCAGACGAACCCCGTCTGTTGCGCGGCCACCTGGCTGGCGCCGGTGACATCGAGCGCCTGCACCTGGCCGCGCTGCGTCACGCCCTGCCCGCGAGGATCGCCGCCGCGGCCGCCGGCGCGCCCCTGAGTGGTCGTGGTCTGCGAGCTCACGCGGATCACTTCCGTCAGCTCGCAGGTGAATTTCAGCACATTGCCCGTGGTGGAATCCCGCTCCGGCGAAAGCTTGCTGATCAGCATATTGTCGAACAGGGTGAAGCCGGTAACGATGGAGAATGGCTCCGCCTGTTTCATCACGGCGAACAGCGCTTCATACGTATCGGTAACGCCATTGCTGGCGCAGTCCAGAGACAAGGTGGTCGGCGTGCGCCAGGCATGATCGGAAATCCTCGCCCCGGTCTCGACCGGATGGCTGGGAATCTCCATCGCCGCCTCGGCGCTCTCTTTGATGACGACATCGATCGGCACGCCGCCGATATCGCGGAACAGTATGACACAGGACATGGCAGCCTCTTAAACAGAGATAGCCTTCTCCCGCACGTCGGGAGAAGGTGGCGCTTGCACAGCAAGGGTCGGATGAGGGCTCGGAGGCTAACGCGCATGGCGCCTGATCCATCGAGACGGACCTAAATACGCTTCTCAGAGTGAAGGCTTTCGGAACACAAAGCTAGATTGTTATTCTTCAGAAGCCTACGCAGCAGACATCTCAAGGCATAAGAGCAGATCGCCAAAAACTAGGCAGCGCGATGTCTCTCAGCATATCGCCGGGATCTGGTTGCCCACGTCGACACCACGCGCTCATTCGCAGATTCACGACGCCTCTGGCAGGCCGAAGCCAGCAATGCCGGCATGTTTAGGTGACGATAGCGATTAATCAGCCGACGCCGTACAAATACACACAAAGGTGCCAAAGGGAAGATTGACGACAGGCGGCATCATTCCGAGATCGCAGCTATAAGGTTCTCTGCCTTAACCTTAACTTCCGGAATCAGTTTTTTCAGATCCTGCTCAAGTTCTCCAATGCATGAGCGCCTCTCTTTTTGCCCGGCAAGCTCGTTGCAATCTTTGAGACGTTCTCGTGTCTTATCAAGCATGCGGCTATACTGCTCAACGATCAATTGCGCCGTAAATTTTGCCAGACTCGACCCTTGCGCGCTGGCAAGGCCTGCACCGCAAATAATCGATATCAAAACCAAGGATGTTCCCAGCCGCAGCCCTACCCGCATAACTCATCTCCTTATGAAGCCAGAAAGAATAGACAATCCTGCATAACTCCGAAAGAAGAAATGTAAGAAGATAAGGAAAACGCGGCGCCTCGCACGACGTTACCCGATTGCCGCCCCTTGCGTCCAACCATTGGTTCCTTTGAGCATTGCGACGGCGGTTTGGACGCTGCCTCTTACCGCACTTGCTATTTCCGAAGCGCTCGCTCCAGCCGTGATATCGATATTAAACGCATATGTTTGACTGCGGTTGCTCGCATCGGAATTGTCGCTTCTCTGCTCAGGTCTTCCTTTAACGTCGGTGCGCTGCATTTTCAGGAATGAGTATTCGGCATCGAAAAGCTTTCTTAGTTCATCATAGTATTTTACTGTCAGTCTGGTTTGAATTTCGGGGCTCGCCACGCCAATTGCCTTTGCGGCTTGAGAGCGAGCCTTATCGACCAAACCTGCCTGTGCGATAAAATCCTGGGCAGCCTTATAAGCATTGCTCCAAAATGGGGTATCCCGCGCTTCGGGGATTCGCCGGCGGGTCCTCTCTTCAATAGGGCTTTGCTCTCGAATTCCCCGCTTAGCTTCTTTGATATTCCATTGTTCCAATCTTTTCTTATTTAGAGCCTCACCGGTCCGGATAGCATCTTCTATCTTTACCCCAACCTCTTCACTGCCCCTCTTTGCCGCTGCGACGATATCGGGCAGGAAATTCTTATTCTCTATGTCGTTCAGTCTTCGACGGCTCTGATCGTTTTCCGTCTCTTTTTTTTCAGCGCGTTCGTACGCCGAATAATCTTGGGGCGATAAGGAGGGGTGGCGCGCCAGACCATCATCCGTCAGTTGCTTGAGATTCGCACTGCCGCCGATTAATTTGAGCGCGCCGAAGAGCTTAGTATTGTCTTTAAAAAATTCACTGGAAGCCGCATTGAAGACCTTCTGATCTGCAATCAGTTTAGCCTGATCCTCCGGCTTGACAGTTCCTCCCGCCTGCCTGACGGCGGTGAATTCTTCCTGCCGATCTTGAATGCTTTTGCCCTTATCGGCGAGTGCCTTCAGCACGTTCTGGTAGACTTCGCCCGTATCAAGTCGGTTGCCGTTTTTATCCTCCGATTCGACGCCCAGCGCCTCTACCCATGGAAGAGCTTTATCCGTTTTGCTGAAGGCTGAATCCAACTCGGCTGCGAACCGCATAATATCCCTTGTCGCGTCCTCCGAAGACTGGCCTAGACCTTCATACGTCCGTGAGAGCGCATCAACATTCTGCGTAGTCGTTCCCAAGCCGGCAGCGGTACGTCGCTGGCCAGTTACTTGACGTGCGTAGTCAATTCCCGTCTTGGATCCAGCCGCGCCAGCCCGCGCCAATCCAAGCGCGGATTTGACTGCAGGACTGTCAGCTAATTTGATGATGAGCTCCACGATATCATTGATCGCGCCCACGGCAGACAGAAGTGCAGCAACTCCCTCAACGGCTATTACAACAGGCCCAGGCATGCTCAAATCCTATTCTTCGGCCAGTGCAGAAGTGTCAGCATGCCCGCACGATTGATTGCGATTAAACGAAGAGCGCCACATACCTCACCGCCCGCTCTGCCCAGAAACCTTCCTCAAGGCCAACCGCGCCCGTACCCGCGCATCCTCGGCCTTCTCTACCAACGCATCCACCACTTTCGGCATCTGCGCCGCGGCAGCCCGCAAATTCCCACCGGCCACCTCGCGCACCGCGCGCGCCATGGCCGCTCGCGCCTGCACGCAGGGAACACAGCTCACGTCCGCCTCCCCTTCGCCTCACTCATCGCCCGCTCCCGCGCCAGGCGGATCAGCTCCGCCCGCAGGTCCAGCGCCTCGTTGGCATCCATCATTTCAGTCAACGACAGCCGGCACACATCAGCGACGCTGTAGATTGGCGGGTCGGCGATGATCGGCCGCCAGGCCATCATGCGCAGCGACACGTTCGGCGCGATCCGCCGCAATTCCTTGGGCGCGATCAGCGGCTGCTCGTCCTGGCCTGCGCCATCAAGCTGCTGAGCACGCCGGCGTCGAAAAAACGCCCGAACTGCACCTCCGCGGCCCAGACGGAAACGGCGATCATCTCGTCGAGCCGTCCGGGCTTCATGCCCGGCACGCACGGCTCACCGTTGACCCGCACCTGAGACAGCAGGCCTTCCATCAGCCGGCGCGTGGCGCTGGAATTGCGGTCGCGCATCGCCTGGGCGAAGGCCGCGACAAACGCCTTTTCGCCGGCGATCTTGCTGCCCTCCGCGCCCACCATGGCCTCGATGATCTGGGCGAACGGCCCCACCACATCGAGCATGAGATCGGCGAGGTCGAACGCCTCCCACCCCAGAATCTCATCGAATTTATAGACGTCCTTGCCGATCTTCTTCTCAGCCATGCTCAGCCCCTCGCCACGTCAATGGTGCCGGGTTCCCAGCACGGACAGAAGATTTCCCATTCGCGCTCGGAGGCGTTCTTGCCCTTCTGCGGCATAGCCTCCTTGGTGACGATGGCCGTGGTGCAGCCGCCGGATTCGCCGCAGCTCAGATCGACGAAGCCGATGTTGAACGTGAGGCCGGTCAGCGCGCCGGCGCGCTGGCGCGAGACCTTGTTGATTGGCCGGGCTGGTCTGCAGCAGTTTCAGGGTCAGTTTCGCCGAACGGTCGGCGCTGATGGAGACGATGGAGGCGCCGTCGGCGCCGATCAGCGGTGTGCCCAGTTCGGTACTTCGTTCAAGCTTGATCACGTCGTCGCCGTCGGCAAATCCCTGAATGCGGACGCCGTCAATCTGCAGGACGACATTGTCCATGCCGTAGACGCCAAAGGGCGCGGTATCTTGTGCCATGGTTCAAACCTCAAAATGCGCAGTTCAGAACTGCATGGTCATGGAAACGGTGACGTAGTGAATGGCTCCAGCGTAGCGGAACTTCACCTTGATGTCGGGTGCGATGCGGTTGCGCCGCTGCGTCACCGGCACATTGGCCACATCGTCAACCTGGATCTCGAAGGCGGGCAGGCGCAGGCCCGTCTCGGCGTCCTCGATGTCGGCGATGATGCCCGCGGCAAAGGCGCGCCGCAGCGGCGGCTCGACGCCGCCGGAAATCACCAGGCTGACGCCGCCGGTCGTGTAGGGAATGCGCTGGGTGTTGGCGAGCAGCGACAGGACGGATTCCTGCGTGCGCGCCTTCAGCCAGTCGGCCGCATGGATCTCGTCGATGAAGGCCCCGCTCGGCACCGTGCCCTCCAGCAGCATGTTGACGCCGCCGATGTTGACATAGGTGTTGGCCGAATGGCCGGCCGCGCTCTGCACGCCGAGACCGGGAATGAAGCCGGTGATGGCCTGCACGATGCCGGACGTGCGGTCGATCGGATCGACGCCCGGCAGGTTCTTGAACTTCATCGTATAGGCCTGGCCGCTGTCGATCACGCCCTGGCGCGCCAGGTTGAAATTGGCCTGGTCGAGATCGCGCCCGGCGGCGTATCCCCAGGCGGCGGCGGCCAGATAGGAATTCGGGTCCGTGTGATAGAAGCACGGCGAGCGGTCGTAGGCCTTGTCCTCGCAATATTCGGCGATCGAGCCGCCGAATTTCGGCGCCGTCGCCGTATGCACGCCCGACTGCGTGCCCGTGGTGGCGATGGCGCCGCCGCCGGCGCTGGCTGAGACGGAGAACGTGTTCGTCGCCGGTGACACCACATAATAGGTCGTGCCCGCCACGAGACCGGTCGGCAGCGCGCCGGTGGTAGAGAAGCGCACCGGATCGCCGGCAAGCAGACCATGCGCCGTCCAGCTGATCACGCCGGGCGTGGCGATGGTCATCGTCACCGTGGAGGTGGCGTCGGCGACGGCGCCGACGGTCTCCGTATCGACATCGTTGGTGTCGAGGCCGAAGATGACGGCATGCGTCTCCGCCCAGTCGGCGAGCGTGCGCTGGTTGGCGGTGTCGTTCAGCCCCTTCAGGTGCAGGCCCCAATACCAGTCGTTGTCGGCGGCATAAATGCTGTCCAGTTCGTCGGCGAAGACGCCGGCCGGGTTGAAATAGGCCAGCTTCAACTGGCGTGGCCTGATGCGTGCCTGGAAGAAGCGCGACGCCGCCTTGTATTCTTCGGTCGAGGACGCCCAGTCGGCGGCAACCACCTCGATCGCCGAGTAGAGCTTGGTGCGGTGGCTGGCATCGAGCGAGCCCGCCACTGTGGAGGGCGTCAGCAGAAGTGCGGTGAGAAAGCCCTGCGCCGAGGCAAAGCGATCCTGCCGGGTGATGGTGACATCCACCACCCGGTTATAAGGAAGACGAGCGGGCATTTATGCGCCTTTCTGAAAAGAGAATTCGGTTTCAACACGGCTCGCGCCCTCACCCTCGAGAGAGACGCTGCCCGTCTCGATGGTGTCGATGGCGACAAGTTCGACACGCAGCGCCGCCAGTTCGACTTCGAACCGGGCGCGGCCTTCCCATTGCTGGCCGACCAGCTCCGGTTCATAGGAAATGTCGCGGACCGTGCGCGGCAGCAGGCCGCCCAGGTCCGACAGCGCCCGTTCCGAGCGGAAGGCCGACTGGAACAGCCGCGCATAATCGCCGGCGCGGCTGGCGTAGAAATCTAACCGATAGCGATGCAGCTCGGATGTCGTGCGCGTCTCGGTGGCGACGGCCACGGCCTGCAACGCCGGATCGCTCGCCTGGCGCGAGCGATCCAGCACCACCGCCTCACCATAGCTGCGGTAGTCGGCCTCGGCGGTATCTTTCGTGCCCAGGAATGTGATCAGCCCATAAGGCCCATTCGGCACGGGCGCTGTCTGATAGGCCCGGTTGATGGCGACCAGCGGCTTGTAGAGCGCATCGATGAACCTGCGCTCCTTGTTGATCGCGCACATGAAGGCATGGATCGCCTCAAACGCTTCGTCCTCGGTCATAAATCCGTTTCCCGATGCAGCGCGTGAATCCGGCCTCGACGCGAAAGCCATGCAGGGTGATGCGATAGGCGATGCCCGTCTCGTCGATCACGATGTCGGATGTTGCTTCATCGTCGCTGACCCGCAGCTCGGCGGCGGTCCAGATGAGGCGGTGCTCGTCGGCGATCTCGCCTCGCGGCAATTGCGCGATCTCCTCGCCCTTGAGCGGATGAATGACGGCACGGATCGGCGTGTCGCCTGGGATGCCGTCATGGTAGGCGCCATAACGGTCATCCCAGGCGCCCGCGACGCGCCGGCGGATCGCCGGGCGCGCCATGGCCGAAATCGCCAGCAAGGCCGGCGACAAATTGTTTGAGAAGGTCATGGATTGCGTCCGCTCAGGCCACAACGACGGCAGCGACATTGCGCCGCCGCAAATCGAGATAGCGGCGGCCATAGACCGTATCCGCCAGGCTGCCTTCGGCCGCGTTCCTGAGCGTATAGCGCACCCGGCCCTGAGTGGAGAACGTCGTCTTCACATCACCGACCTCAACGGCACTGACGGGTCCTGCCACATCGACATTGCCGTCGCCGGGTTCAACCGCGATGCCGCCATAGCCATCGAGCGTCAGCAGATGCGCCGCATAGGCCAGGATGCCGGGCTGCTGATCGGCGATGGCCCAGCCTTCGCTGACCGCGCCGCTGGCCTCGGCGATCACGAGATAGATGAGAGCGTCGTCGACGTTGGTGAAGGATGGATAGCGCAGCTTGAACGCGGCGGCTGTGGGAGTTACGACAGGCATATGAAGGGAAGCCTTTCGAAGAGCGCGGCTGACGCCCCCGTCCTTCGAGACGCGCCTTGCAGGCGCTCCTCAGGATGAGGGCTTCTGGTAGGAGCCCTCATCCTGAGGAGCCTGCGCAGCAGGCGTCTCGAAGGACGAGGGCGTCAGGCGAGTCCTAGGTCATCTTTGCCCGCTGCAGCATCTCCGGCCGCGTGCAGATGAACAGCGGATAGGAGTAGATCTCCTCCCGCACCCAGGCTTCGCGATCGCGGTCGGGAATCACGATGGCATAGAGCTCGCGCCCCAGCGTATTCACGTAAGGCCCGAACTCGGCCGGCGCATAGCCCACCTCGAACACATCCGTCGCGCCGACCGGAAAGAACTTCGCCTTCGTCGCGTCCACCGCCACCGTCGTATTGTCGTCGGTGCCGCGATAATTGTGCCAGGTGATACCGCCATAGGTGAACGCCTGGAACGACAGGTTCTGGCGCAGATCGGCGGCTGCAGCCCAGTTGAGATAGGTCGTCTCCACCTCCGGATGGGTAATCAGCAGATCGAAAAAGTCGTCACCGACCAGGGCATGCACGGTCGTACCCAGGGTCCACGCCCCCTTCGAGGCGCGCTGCATGGCGCGCACCACGGCCGTGCACTTCTTGCGCACGGCGCCAGCCGCCGGGTTGGCGTTGTCCAGATCGAAATCGATTTCGGCCGGCTGGGTGATGCCGAATTCGGTGAACCAGTTCTTCAGCACAGTGGAATTGTCGGCGTCATAGACGATGCCCTGCAGGGCGCCGAGGCGCAGGTGCTCATGCGTCAGCTCCATGTCGTCGCGTAGCCGCGCGCCGCGCCGCAGCACCTCCGCCATCACCTGGGTCAGTTCGCTTTCGCTGCCGAAGGCGCGGATGCCCTGCAGCTCCTCGGCATAGAGCGTCGTCGATTTCGCCAGGCGATTGGTGCGGAAGTCGCGGATATCCCGCTTGTCGTTGGTGAGTTCGCTCGGCGGCGCCCCGATCTCGCTGGTCGGGATCAGGGACAGCACGCCGTTGTAGCGCTCGACGGCGATCGAGCGCGTCCGCGACGGGCGCGGCGTGAACAGGCCGAGCGAGCCGAGCAGCTGCGGCTTGTAGTCGATCTTGGCGAAAGCGGTCGTCAGGCTGATCATCGAAAACGGATCGGCGGAAAAGACGTTCATTGCGGTCATGTGTAAAACGCTCCCATAGCGTTTTCCGATCCGCTAGGGTCGGAAAGACGCGTCTATTTCGAAAAAGCGCGCATTTTCTTCACGCGAAGTGGTGCCCACTTCGCGTGAAAATGCGCTACCGCACGATGATGCCGACGGCGGCAAGCTGGGCGGCTTTCGTCGCCTTCTTGTTCGCGTCATCGACGGTGGAATGATAGGAAAGATGCGCGCCCGCCACTTCGGCGCTGCGGGTGACGGCGACAGCCGGCGCATCGGCCGAGGTGGCGTCGACCGCGCCCCACAGAATGCCGTTGCCGATATCGCCGACGGCCGCGGCCACATATTTGCCCGAGCCTGCGACAACCGTGATGTCGAAACCATCGCCCGCGACAAACGGCGTGCCGCCGGCCGTGATCGTAAAGCCGACATCATCGGCAAACGCCGTCGCCGTCGCGCCATTGCCGAGGCTGAAGCCGTCGGGATCTTCGACAACGAAAACCGTCGCCGCCGTAAATCGCACCATATACACGCCGGTCTTGGCGCCGGTGAGCACCGTGACGGCGGAGATCGTGCCGTTGCCGGTATTGCCGCCGGATTTGGCGGCGGCGGTCGCCGCCCCCAGCGCCTGTTTCGATAGCACCGTGCCGGCGGCAAGCTTGCCCTGCCCCGAAGCGATGATGATGGCGTCACGGGAGCGGAAGCCGCGGGCCTCCGAAATCATAAACTCGGCCGTGGCGCGGCCTTCGGTAAACACAGTCATATTATCGATCCTTCTTCATCGCGACGCTGGAGGAAGCAAAGGCGCTATCCCAGACGTTGACGGGTTGGCGGTGAGCGACATCCATCTGCACGGCATGTGCGAGGGAATCATCGTGAGGGGTTTGACGTCTGGCCCGCGCGGCGGCGGCAAGCACTTCGAACGAGGCGCTTATGTAATCGTCGCTCCTGTCCTTGACGGCCGCTTCGCCCAGCGCGGACGCGACACAGGCGCGGCAGATCTCGGCGATGCTCCTGCCTTTGATGACGGGCGGCGGATCGACGATGATCTGAGCGGCGGCGATCACCGCCTGGCGCTCCTCGATGCGGGCATCGAGGTTGTTTTCCGCGTCGGCAAGGCGGGCATCGCGCGCGGCGATCTCGTCCGCATGGGTCCTGGTCAGCGCCGCCAGTTCGCCGGCCTTCGCATCGAGCGCCTTGCGCGCATCGGCCAGTTGGCACTCGGCTTCGGCAAGTCTCGCCGCGAGCTGCTCAAGCGTCGGCGCGAAATGGCGGTCGCCGATCCGGCATTCGGGTCCTGCCCGCGCCACATCGACAAGGGCCAGATGATTGCCCCTGATGTTGCGCTGAACCGCGTCATACGCCTCGCCGGCGGGCGTCAGGCCGGCGGTGAAATCGAGCGTGCAGCTATAGCCGACGGAGAGCTGCCGCTTGCCGGACCGCACAGCCTCGATCGCAGCCTGGTCCATCAGCGCCAGATCGAGCGCCACGAAATCTCCGTCGCGCACCACCCGGCCGCCGGTGTTGCCGACCGCCAGGTCCTTCCAGTTCTGCGCGCTGACGAAGCCGTCGGGATGATCGAGCGTGATCGGCCGGTGGGCCAGCGAGGCCATGGCGGCGTCGGCAAAGACCTCCTCTTCGGGCCGGTAGACACGCACGACCTCGAGATCGCCGCGCCCGACCGACGCACCGCCATAGGCCTGCACGCCCGCGCGGGCAATCCTGGCGCGCCCAACTACATAGCCGTCCTTGGTGACTCGCGTCGACGCGCCGTCGAAGAGGACAGCGTCGGTAAATTCAATCTGCATGAGGGACCTCGGTTGAGAAAGGAGCCAGTGGCAATAGGCAGTCGGCAGCAGCGCCGCCACCTCCCAGCGCGTCGTGGCCGGGCTTGTCCCGGCCATCCACGCCGCGGTGCGCTGCCACGATGGAAGGGAGAGAAAGGCAGCCAAATCGGCCTTCTGGCTTACGATTCAGGGAAGCCGCAGCCGAACCTCGACATCCCACGTTTCATCGCCGCCAAACGCAGCTATGATCCCGGCCTGCTGTTTCGTAATATGATGTGGGATGCCTGTATCGCCGGCTGCTGCCGGTCATGTTCATCTGCTTTGACGAGACGTGAGTGAGGCTTCGATGCGCTCAGCCATGGCATGTAAAGCACTCCAGTCAAAAAAGTGCCTCGAACTCGACTACCACGGCTTTCGCAGAGTGGTCGAAGTCCATACCGTCGGGCGATCCTCGGAAAACACCCTGATCCTGCGCGCCTGGCAGGTCCGCGGCGGCAGCCTCGGCGGCGAGCCTGCGGGTTGGAAGCTGATGCATCTCGATGAGATCACCAACGCACATCTGACCGCCGAACGCTCCATGGCGCCTCGCCCGGACTACAATCCGAAGGACCCGGCGATGGCTGGCGGCATCATCTGCAAGGTTTGAGGCAAGTCGCGCAACGAGGCTGCGGACCTGTGCGCCATCGCACGCAGCCCCCGTCGGATATGGCGCAAATGAGCCGGCGTATCCACAGAACCATCAGCCCACAGCGATAAAATGCCGCCGTTCCTCTCGTTCGACTATTATAATTACATCGCCCTCGCAATCATGCTGCCGGCGATTGTGTTCGCCTATATCAGAGGACGAGGGGCAGCCTGGACGCAAGTCCCGCTTGTCGCCCTTGTGATCGCTTCGATCGGTCCAAGCATTTTCGCGATAGCGATCTGGCTTGGCTACACGCTTGGCATCATCCATCCCGGCCCCGCCGGCTATCGTCTATCGACGCTGATCCGTGACCTGCCCATCGATTTCGCTGCGGCAAACTGGGGTTTCGCGGCGCTTTACGTGATCTGCCGCCTATGGCCGGCGCTCGGCGCGGCGAAGCCGGCGATGTGGGCGTCCGTCGCAGCCATGTCCCTGCCGAACGTGGCTTTGTTTTCCTTGGCCTGGGAGATGGTCTCCAATGTCTTTGATGCAGGTCAGGGCATTGGCGTCGTCCTGGCCATGGTCAGCTTTCCCATCGTCAATCTTGATGTGGGCTTCGGCATCGGTCCTGTCGTTGCCGCGCTCACGGCTCCGATCCCGCTCCTCGGCCTGACCGCCTGGCTTGCGGCCCAGTGCGTCGCATGGCTGGTACGCGAATAAGCACCATCAGCGCCCTCGCGTCCGCTCATCGAGAATTCGGCAGATTTATTACCGCAGCCGCCCCGTTCTCGTGTAGAAGACAGGTCCCGGAGCTTGTCGTCCGAAGCTCCCAATGAGGATTTTGATATGGACGATCTCTATGAACATGCCCGCGAGCAGTTCTTCGACGCCCTCAGAGCGATGGCAATCTCGAGCTTTGACATCCAGTCCCGCCTGGCTGACGCCTATGTGAGCATTCGCGAGGTCACGCTCGATGAATTCGACGATGATCCTGAGCTCAAGCTGAAACTGGCGCGCATTCTCGATCTGCTGGCCGTCGACACCCGCGACGTCGATGACGAGGTGGTGGAAACCACCCACCGCATGACCGACATCGAAGCCGCGAAGGTGGCCCACCTGATCTGCGATTTCTACTACGAATTGGGATAGGTCTGCCGGCAAATGAAAACTCAAGCTACGCTTGGGGAACCAGGGCCGCCATGAGAGTCATGCTCAAATCCGGACGGCAAGGCTATGGCTGTTGAGCATCGCCCGCCGTTTGCGCCGATCGGCTTGACGCAACGACCTTGAACAATTGCCGAAGGTCCTCATTCAACCACGCATGTCTAACTCCCGCTCGCCGGCACGGAGTCACGAGACAGTTGGCGGTCGTCAAACAGGTCGGCGATCTTTCGCGGTTTATAAGGGCCAGGCGAACCCCAGTCACCTTTGGCCGGCTGGCTCATCAGCTGTGAGCCGAGCGAAGCTGCTTCGGCTTCGTCCATCGTGACTTCGACCTTGGGCGCCCCTTCACATACCAGCGTCATAATGACCTGCGCACCCACGCGGCGCACTGTTATCTCGGACATCTAGGTGCCGTTCAGGCGACGGGCGACGAAGCGCCGGGCGCTTGCCCGTAAAGCCACTGGATCCATGATTGTCGGCGTCTCGGGTTTGTCCTGAAGCGCGATTGCATCGCCAGACATATCCAGAAGCAAGGTCCCAAGCGCCGACGCTTCCCCCTCATCCAGGGTCACTTCCACCCGAGAATTCGCATCATCGGACAGGGTCACCTGGACCCGCCCACATCCGCGTTGCACGCTCATCTTGGACACCAGCCGCTCCCGGCACCGTCATCCCGTTGGTCTTTTGTCCAGATTTCGATGATTCTCTCAAAATTTCCTAGTGCGTCCCTGAAGCGGTTCAATGGGATTCACAGGTTTCGCAGCGGAATAAGGCCCCCAATGGCATCCCGCCCGGCTTACAATCCGAGAGATCCGGCAACGGGCAGCGGGATCATCTGCAAGGTTTAACAGGCTCGCCAGTTCATCCCGTGCCGTCGTCGCCTAGGATCGTGGGCTGCTCGGGATCCTGGTCGATCACGCCACCGGCGCTTCCATGGATTTCGACGAGCGCGCCTTCGTTTTGCACCATTCGTTCCACCGTCCCGTGAATGATCGCGATGGCGCCGGATTTGACAAGAACATTGCCTTTGACGGTTCCAAACAGCGCAAAGCGCGTGCCGGCGGTGACAGTCACATCGCCAGTCACAGTCCCGTGGAACTCACGATCGGTATCCACGATCAGATCACCTTCGACGTGTTCCATGTCGGCCATGCCACCTCCTGCCGTTGAGATCCGATACGCCTACCTTTTTTGCCAGAGCCAGACCGTGAGCACCGCTCCAACGATCGCGGCCAAAAACAGGGTCAGCGGCGTCGGCAGAAGGCCGAGGATGACGGCGACATGATATCCGATAAACGAACCGGCAATCCCGACCAGGGCATAGGTTGAATCTCCAACGCCCGTCGCGCCGGCGGTCTTCCTGCGAAGCCAGCTTATGCCGAATCGGTTGAAAAGCAGGCCGACAGCAATTCCGATCGCAAGGACGACGATCAAATTCAGGATGGCGGATGTGACGATCGGCATTGGCGTCTCCGGCACTGCACAAAGAGACATAGGGCGGGCCGGAAAAAAGCAATTCCCGGCCGCTCTTCCGGATACGAAATTTGGCCGCCGCCAAATCCGGATATTGAAGACGCTACCCTGGATATCCCGACAGGCATTCCTCCGGTGGCGTTTGCGCCAGCCCGGGAGTCGCCAAACCCACCGCCTCCCTTGCGCATGCAAATGTGGCAATCGCGCCCTGCGCGGCCAACTCCCTGTCGATGTTCGGTGCTTGGTCCAAAAGGGTCAGGAACGCCTTCCAGCCGCTGTCCGGGGCCGCCTGAACCGCCAGATGCCGGGCGCCATGGGTTGCAGTGAAACCCAGTGCAGCGGCACTTTTGATAATCAGCCTTGCGCCGAGGGCCGAACCTTCCAGCACATAAAGCAGGCCGATCAGCGATGACGTGCCGCCAGGCAAATCCAGGCGCGGCGGCGCGATGGCAGGCAGCCGGAGATCTGCAAGGTCGAGTTGCAGCAGCCCGGCAAGCCGGGTTGCCCGCCAATCGGCGAAAGCCGGTGGCAAGTCCGCGCTGCTATAGGCTTCGGCTGACGACCGGAATGCATGCATCGCTTGAACGTATCTCGCGTAAGCGGCAACATTCTCGATCGATCCGATCGCGCGATCCAGTTCGGCATGACACTGGGCGGTTTGCGCTCTGAGAAAAAACCGTAAGCTATCGGTCGTCATCGCCGGTTATCCATTGGGTCGGAGCATTCGAAGCAGCAAATGGCGGTCACGAAGGCATTCGGGAGGATCAAGCAGTTGCCTGGACATTCTAGCTTTCAGTCGAAAGTCCGAGCAGCGCCTCGATAGCCCTTGCAAGATTATGGCTCGTGTAGGGTTTCTGCACGACGATTTTTCCCCGGTGCTCATCCGGTAGTTTCGCCTGCTCGCCGTACCCGGACGCAAAGAAGAACGGAGTACCGGCATCATGGAGACGATTGGCGATCCCGAAGCTTGTCTGATCCCCGAGATTGATATCCAGAATGGCAAAATCGATCTTCGTCTGGTCGAGAATGTCGTGAGCGGCTTCGGTAGTAGAAGCGACGGACAGGTCGGCTCCAAACCGCGTGAGAATGTCCTCCGCATCCAGCGCGATGATCAAACTGTCTTCCACGAGCAGAACCGATTGTCCCAGCAGGAAATCGGGCCGTGTCGGCGCGTGCGTCTGGCTCGGAGGGCCTGGAAGCTTCACGGCCGGACCTTTGAAATTCCTTGGCGCGGAGATATGGCGAGAAGGAATGCAAAATTCGGCCCGCACGCCGGTCGGCTCGTAGTGTATCTCGGCCTTCCCGCCGAGATCATAGGGAACGGACCGTTCGATGATGGTCGTCCCAAATCCTTTGCGTTTTGGCGGGGACACGATGGGCCCGCCAATTTCCTCCCAGGACAAGACAAGATCTTTGCCTTCGTTAAAATGCCATGAGATCCGTGCAATCCCGTCCCCCGAAAGACTGCCGTACTTGATCGAGTTCGTCACAAGCTCGTGGATCACCAGGGCCATCGTCGAAAACGCCTGAGGGTTGAGCAGCGCCGGCGGGCCTTCCGAAAGGATCATCCGCTCCTTTCCGGCAAGGAATGCGGACGACTCCGCGTCGATCAATGCCTGCAACGGTGCAGGCCCCCAATGGTCGTCCGTGATCTGGTTGTGGGCTCTGGCGAGCGCGTGAATGCGGCCGTCGACAACTTTGACGAACTCTTTCACCTCGTCCGTGTCCGGCTGCGACTGTCGAATGAGTCCTCGAATAACACCTAGAATGTTGCGGACACGATGGTTGAGTTCGGCGATCAGCAGCTCCTGACGGGCGTTCGCCTGATGGCGCTGCGCGGCCGCCTCGTCGGCCAGGCGAAGCACGACTTCGATCAAGGTTGCCCGCAGGGTTTCGGCAATCCTTAGTTCCGATTGCGTGAACGGCTTCGAACGGCCTTCGACGAGCTCAAGCCACTCGGCAAAGCTTTCGCGCGGCGTAAGTCTCGGCCCGTTGGGTCCATATTCGACCGGCTTGCGCGGATCGCCGG
This sequence comes from Terripilifer ovatus, assembly GCA_029222685.1. Taxonomy (GTDB): domain Bacteria; phylum Pseudomonadota; class Alphaproteobacteria; order Rhizobiales; family Beijerinckiaceae; genus Terripilifer; species Terripilifer ovatus. Next base: position 135,909 of record JARHVB010000008.1, read on the forward strand.
CCCAGCGGACGGACTCGCGCATCTCGGAGCGAAATAGCACCACATAATCGCGCGGCGAGCGCGAGATAGGGATGGCCAGAAGTCCTGCCGCCTCCTTGGCAAAGTGATCTGACCGGTCGATCAGAGAGCCGATCCTGTCCGTCGCGAAGACCTTGCCAGCGGCGGTGCCGTTCAGAGCGCGCACAATGCGTCTGAAATCATCGGTGGGAGGCGTAAGGCCGGAAAAGGCATAGTTTCCGTTGATCCACACGCCCACCCCGTCAGCCGGAATGGTACTGGTCAGAATATCGCCCAGCCAATCCGGATCGTTGAGCAGGGTTTCATCCGAAGCGACGGCGCCGAGCAACTGATCCGAAATGTCGCGCGCTCGACGCTCATATTCCACCATCGCGCGCCGTTCGCGACTTTCAAGCCGCATCGAGAACATCTGCGCGAAAAGCTCGCAAATGGAGCGTCGCTCGAAAGTCGGTGCGCGCGGCGTGTAATGATGACACGCAAACATGCCCCAAAGCTCGCCATCGACCAGGATTGAGATCGAAAGTGACGCCTGAACCCCCATGTTCTTCAGATATTCGACGTGAATCGGCGAGACCGAGCGCAGAACCGAAAGCGACAGATCGAGCGGCCTGCCATGCGCGTCGAGGCTCGGGAAAATTTCGACAGGCGTGGAATTCACGTCACGAATGAGACGGATCAGGTTGCGCTTATAAAGCTCCCGCGCCTGTTTTGGGATATCGCTGGCCGGGTAGTGCAGCCCCAGGAACGAGCCGATGCCGGGCTTGCATGATTCGGCGATGACTTCGCCGGCGCCGTCGGCGTCGAACTTGTAAACCATCACCCGGTCGTATTCGAGGAGCGCCCGCACCTGGCGGGCGCCCTCCCGATAGAACGCCGCCAGATCGGCTCGACTGTCGAGGCGCGCGATCAGGCCACGCACCGTGCTGGTCGCGTCGCCGTTATGCTCGTGGCCCGGTTCGGCTTCGATGACGATTTGGCTACCGGAAAAATGCACCGCGATGTCGAATGGCCGGCCGCCCTCCCTCAGCCTCGCACCGAACCATCGCTCGATCGTATCCGGGCTGCCGATGCGCGCCACGCGATTGCGCAGCTCGTGGATCATCCCGGCGGGAAAATAATCCGACAACAAATTGCCGATCATCGATTCCGGCTCAAAGCCCAGATATTGCTGGATGTTGAGCGAGACACGCGCAACGAACCAGTCCCGGCTCACCGCAATGAGGAAACCGACCGGCTGAATGGCGCCAAGAAGATGAATAGGTTCACGATCGCAATTGGTTAGATCGACCTGGATAGTGCTGTCCGGCATTCGAAGTCTTGGCCTTGCTCAGGTATTTTCGGACTCCGTTATGCCACATAACGTCGCGCACGCAGAAGCTGATCTAGGTCGGAGAGACGTAAAGGCAACATTTTCAAGCAGAAATTATGCACTCAGAGCGGGATACACGCCGTCCTCAACCAGTTGCGACATCACGCCCCGGGTCAGCGCCCCCTCATCGATCAACCCTGTCGCATGCAACGCCCTGGTCGCCTGCGCCTTCTTCAAGGCGTTCTCCGCCTTCTGCGTCGGCGTTTCCTGCCAAAGCGGGTTGAAGCTGAAAAAAGCTCCGTGCGGCACGTCTATTCCCTCGGAGGCAAAGACGATCCTGTCACACCGCTCCAGCGGATCGCGCAGGCTCGTCTCCTGCCGCGCCTCGATCATGTCGTAATAGTTGCGCAGGTCGCTCTCGCCGGTCGCCTGCAGACCAGCCGGGGTCTGGCCCAACAGGCGGGTGGCCGGGATATCCGCGGCCCCTGAGACCTCCTGCATGATGCGGATGTGGATGTCCGACAGGCCGGCGAAATTCAGCGTCTTCTGGTCATACTCCTCACCCTCGCCGAGCAGCAGCATGTTATTGACGCTCTTCAGGCTCGCGGCGAGGGCGAAGCGCTTGCGGATCTTGTCTTCCCCGCCGGGCGTCGACAGCAGCGCGCCGAGATCGGCGATCTTCACCACGTCGAGTTTTGCTTCCAGCACCAGCGAGGCGATAACCGAGGTGATCGAGCCTGCCGTCACCAGCGTATCGAGAATGGAGGTGAACACGCTGTCGCCCCAGGCTGTGAGGCCGCGCGACGCATTGGGCGGCAGCTCGACGCCGGTGAAGGGAATGACGCGCGAGGCATGCACGTCGACAGAGGACGTCATATTGCCGGGGACCGCCGGCGTGAACGTATAGAGGCTCGGCTGGCCGAAGCGCGGCGAGTTGAAATCCGTCTCCCACTCCTTGACGATGAGGGTCGGCGACACCGCCAGATGCAGGAATTGCAGATCGCCCTGCGCCATCTGCTCAACGTCGAGCGGCTCATCCGGCCGGCCGGATTTCGTGCCGATGATGATGGCCGAGGCGCCGAACAGCCGTGCCCAGCGCAAGGCCTCCGACATCTTGGCGCGCACATCGAATTTCCGCTCCGCCGCCTCGATGCGATCGACCAGCCCGCTTTCCGCGTGCCAGGTGCGCCAGCAGCGCGTCATGTCGTCGACGGGAACATCGACGATCTTGCGGCCGAGCCAGCTCGAACGATAGATGTTCTCGAGTTCGATATTGCTCTGATAGCGCACCGCATAGGTCCAGGCGCTCGCCTTGTCCTTCGGCGTGCCGAGCTCGGCGACGACATTCTGCAACCCGTCGTTGGCGTTCATATTCATAGGGCATCCATGAGGCTGCGGCGCGGCTCGACGAAGGTGAGCATCAGCGCGTCGGCGTGGTCGGGACTGGCGATGCCGCGCTGGCGCAGCGATTGTTTTTTCTCGATGACGATCCGGCCACGCTCGTTGCGCTCCCACGTCACCAGCGAGAGCTGCAGCGCCAGCGCATCGCTGTCGGCATCGCCCGAAGGCAAAGCCATTAGATCGGTTGGGGCGTGCTCCCTGCCGCCCTCTCGTCGCTGCAGGAACAGCATATGCTCGTGACTGCGCTTCAAGGCCTCGCGGCAAAGCCACCAGAGTTCGGCTTTCAGGTTGCCGAACATCTCCTGCGAGGTGCGCCCGTCCGGCCAGCGTCGGCTCGAAGGCGCATCGCCGGTATTGATGGGGATGACGCTCAACGCGTCGTCCGGCCGTTTCATCAAGGTCGATGCAACGCCGGCGCCCACGCCCGGCGCATCGAAACCGAGACGATGCGCCTGGCAGGTGCGCGCGATGTCGAGCGCCCATAACGCCGTATCGGTTGTGTCGGGCGCGTGGCGCGACAACGGCCGGTCGACGATGGGACCCCGCCGCACAATGGCGACGGACTTCGCCTTGCCGGCGCCGACATCGAGCCCGACCACCACGTCGTGGCCGGCGCTCAGGCGCGGCTCCATGGCCGCCAGATGCCTGGCGCTCTCGACCCAGGCGGCGGGGATGCATACGCCCTCCACCGACGCCGAATAGTCGATGTCATATTCGCTAGCCCAGCTGGCGGGATCGGAAAGGCTCAGCCTCTTCGCCAGCGCCCAGGCTTCATCCTTGCGCGGATCGTCGCGCCAGTGCAGCCGCGCAACCTGGTGCGGTTTCAGGATCGAATGCCGCTTGCGGGCGAAGAGATTGCCCATGCCGTTGACGGACGACACCCAGATCACGCAATCGGTGTTGCCCGACAGCGCCTTCTCAACCGTCTCGGCATTCGGCACGAAGGCCGCCTCGTCGATGAAGTAGACGGAAGAGCGGCCGCCCCGCCCCATATCGTCGCCGCCCTCGCCCGAGATCACGGCACCCGTCTGCGGATTGACCAGACGCATGTAATGATCGTGCTGGGACCAGGCGAAGCCTTCCGGCAGCATGTTTGCCGGCAGCCGTCGCAACATGATCCGCAGCTTGGCGAATATGCTGTCGGGATTGTCCTTCTTGTCGACGTAATCGACCTTGCGTGAACCGAAGGTCGCCTTGAAGCCGGGCGTAAACAGCCATTGATGCAGCGCTACGGCCGCGCAGATATAGGTAACGCCGGTGTCCCGGCTCTTCTCGATCAGCCCTTCCTCCGCGGCACGCAACCGCTCCAGCAGCCACAGCGCAATCTCGCGCTGCCGCGGCCAGAGCTTGAAGCGCACATAGGCGCCGCCACTCTGGCCGACCAGGCGGGGATCATAGGTCCAAAGATAATGGTCTGACCAATGCAGAATATCCCTGGCACAACGCGCCAATTCAACTTCAAACGTTCTGCGTCTTGCAATCTCAGCCCTGCGTGCCTTCTCCGCCGCGATCGCCGCCATCAGCAGGGCCGGCGGCGGCAAGCGGACCAAAAATGGCTTCAAGCGTGGCAAGCTGCGCATCCGTTGCGTGAGAGAGATCGAATATCTGAAGGCCGTCGTCGTGCGCACCGGTTGATTTCGGCGGTTCCTGCAATTTCGCCTTTCCCATGATGGCCGAGATGGCGGCGCTGGTCTGGCCTTCTTTCATTGCTTTGAGGCGTGCCAGCTCCAGTTCCGCGAGTAGGCTTTCGACAGTCGCCGCGGCGGGTGTGTCCGCGGCCGCAACTGGATGTGATTGCAGCTCGCGCAGCCGTACTTCAATGGCGCTGCTGCCGCGCAGCTTTGCTGCATTGCCGGCGTGGTCCATATAGCCGGCATCGACATAAGCGGCGCGTACCGGCTTTCCCTTCGCCACTGCCTGCGCGAACATTTCATGCTTGCGATTTTTCAAGGCTGGCATGTGTCAATCACATCTCGATAAGGGTTTGCGAAGAGAGGAAAGGCACCAAGAGGGCCAACTGTCTGCCACCATTCTCATTTTAGCCTCATTCCCGCCGCATCGGCCCGCGAATGTGGCGGAACCATATAGCTTTGCCGGAATTCACGAAGAGCGGATGTTCAACCCCTCTTTAAGGATTGGGCAATCAGGGTAGCGTAAGAAAAGAGGAGGCAGAAATGATCCGGGTCAGTTCGTTTAGCATCAAGAAACTCACTATCGCCGCGGCCATCGTCGGCGGCGCGGCGGGCCTCGCCGGGTGCGCACCCTATGGCGGCGCCGGCTATGGCTATTACGGTCCATCGGCTGGCGTTTATACCGACTATGGCTACGGCTATGGATACGGCGGCGGATATTACGGTGGTGGATATTACGGCGGCCGTTACGGCCGCTATCGTCCGGCCTATTACGGCGGCTATCGCCCCGGTCACATCAGACCCGGCGGCTATCCCAGGCCCGGCGGCGGTTACAGCGGCCCGGTCCTCGGCGCCGGCGGTGGTGGCGCGGGCGCAGCCATGCCGGGCCGCGCTGCGTTCGGAGGTGGCGGCCGCGGATTCGGCGGCGGTGGCGGCGCTGCCATCGGCGGTGGCCGCTCGTTCGGAGGCGGTGGTGGTACTGCCGCCGGTGGCGTTCACCGCGGGCTTGGCCAATAGCAATCAGGCAATCGGATAAATCAAAGCGCCCGCAGCAAAAGTTGCGGACGCTTTTTTAATCTTCAGAGTGACGCGGTTCAGCGAACCGTTGGTGAAGGGCGGAAGCAAGACGCAGTTCGCTCCGGCCCTCGCATGTAGAGCGTGCAATCGGGTGCTTCGTCAACATGGATCGGCTCGGCCCGGATTGTCGACGTCACCATTTGAAGATTGCCGCAAGCTGCGTTTACACTTTGCAACGCAGTGCCTTATGGCATCTTCCGAAAGAAACGAATTGGCCGTTCGACACCTTGCAGGTCTGTCGCTTGCATGCCCATGAGTCTGCTTAAACGAAGCCGCGACGTTTCCGCAACAGGCGAAGATATCGAAATTCGAATCAGGCAGAGTGCCCGGCAAGGCACTTGAGCTTCGATGCGGGAGTGGTGGGAGAGCGGAGAAAGACAGAAACGAAAACGTCCGGGGCCGAAGCCGCCGGACGCACAGTCTTACCTATGATCACAGATCAGCGGCAGACCCGAACCTTTCTCACGATCACGCGGCCGAAAGGTCCACGTGTACGGGTGACTACCGTGCGGCACACCGGGCGGCGCGGATAGAAGCCTGGACGATGCGGGCGATAATACTGCGCCAGTTCGATGCCTGTCTGCGACTGCGTCACCGAAAGCGGCGCCATCATCGGAGCGGCGCTGGCAGGGGCAGCAGCGGCAAAGCCGGCGGTGGCAATCAATGCAGCAGTGAGGCCTTGGGCAAGAAACTTCATGGTCGATTCTCCTGTTTGTTAAGGCGATCGACTCATAGCTTTGCGCAGATGAACCCTTTGTGAATGTGGGGATGAATGCGCTTGTTCAAAATGAAAAGCACGCGTAGATCGCCTCGACACACCCGCATGTAGCGCGTGTGATTGGATACAAATTCAACAGACTTCGTTGCAGTGAGGGTTGCCGATATTGCAAGATAGCATTGACGTCGCTCATCAATTTAGGCCTGTGCTGCAGGGCCTTCGTGCATCTGCAAAATAATGCAACATGACGGATTTGTAATGTTGAATATTTTCACTTTGCCTCGCCGATACAATCGAATTGTCGATCGAATGCGTGGAAGCGCATCAAATCGAATCAGCTGATTCGTTTCAGCTAAATATTGACGTGGGCACGATTCGATAAGCGGCGCGCAAGCAGCATCATGCCCGGCCTTGCGCCGGGCACGACAATGAAGAGACTGTCTTCCAAGTCTTCCTTAGAACACAGCCTCGCTTCGCGCATTCAACATCGTGGCACACGCCTTCAGCGCATTCACCCGCTTGCTGTAGAACGACCGCTTCGACATCCGCAGCGCGACGGCCTTACGTTCCACCGACAGATTGAAGGCAATCGCCATCGCCCAGCGCGCAAGCACCGAGGCGCCGGCCGGATCACGCTGGCGGTAGCTGCGCAGGAATTCATTGCAGGCTTCCATCTGGGCGATATCGATTGTGGACGGCGGCAGGCGATCGGCGTTGAGGTCGCGTTTGCGCTCCTCGAACGGGTTGCCGAGCGCGGCCACCTCCGGCGTGACGTTTTCCGGATTGTCCCAGCCGCGGATGTCAAGCGCGCTGTGCGCGTAAGCCGGTCCATGATTGCCGGGCTGGCGCGGCCCGCGCACGGGCGGCAACCGCCTCAAGGTCGCAAAGCAATCGACCAGGCGGCGCGATAGATGATCGGGCGTCCATGCTTCGGGCAGAGGCTCCGATTGCGGATCATAAGGCCGTTCCAGGGAATTGACGCGCAGGTGATCGAGTATTTCCGGCGAGAAGTCGCGCATGACGTGTCCTTTGCTTGAAGAGCATCGTGCGAAAAAGTGGATGCCGGTTTTTCGCAAAAACGATGCGATTAATAAAATGACTAGAGTGCCGGACGATTCCGAAGGAACGCACGGCGCTCTAGAGATCATTCAATCGTCGAGAACGTTGCGCAGCAGGCCTGGATCGCCGCCAAGAATCTCCACCGCCCGGGCGACGACCATGTCCGCGGTCACGCCTCGCGTGGCGCCGGCCGCGTTGAATGTTTCGAGTGCCGGTTTGCGAAGATCGATCCGCACCGCGCCGCGCGGCGCATCGCGCAGCCGTATGCCGAAGCGGGTCAATTGATTGCGCACCGTGCGTTCCGTCGATTTGACGAATTCGTCGGCGGCAATATCAGCATGGCTCATGCCCTGCCCGGCGAGGAAGGCCGCCCGCAGCAATCGCCGCAGCGGCCAGCGCCGCGATGTGTATTCCGCAGTCGCGTATTTCCGAGTCTCATATTCCCGGGTCTCAAATTCCGTTGTCGAGTCTGAAGTGCTCATGCGTCGAACCACCAGGAACGAGGAAAACAAACCGGGCCGCGGCACAAGGCCTCGCGCACCTCGGCGGCGATGGAAGGTTGAAGTTGCGCCGGCGCAAGGGGCGCCGTTTCGGCAGCGACAGGCGTCTCGACAGCCCGCTTCCCGATCGGTCGCCGTTCGACCATGATCCGCATGGTCTTGCCGGAGCACTGTATGGTCTGGAATGACAATGCGAGGCGCGCCATCAGAACCCCGCTCCCAAATTGTCCATGACTATCTCCCTGCTGATGACCGAAGATGGTGGGCGGCGTTTACGCTGCATGCTGCCGCAGCGCCGCCAGCAACGCGCGCGTACGCTCCCGTTGTTCGCGCAGCCAGTCGGCGCGCGGATTTTGCGGCGGCTTCTCCCAGACGCACTTGTGATGCATGCTGCAATAGCTTGAACCGGCTATGGCATCCTCGCCGCAGACGAAGCGCTCCATAAACGGAACGTCGAACGGCTCGCAGAACCAGCGGCATTGATCAGGTGCCATATCGCCATAAAGCGTCGGTGGTTTTGTCGGCCGCACCGCAGACGGCGAACGACTTTCCTGGTCGTTCCTCTGCCGTTCCGCTACCGCCTGCGCCCGTAAAGGGTCGTGCTGGCTGAGGCCGAGGCGATGGATCCGGCCCAGCACGGCCGAACGTGACGCAGCACCGATCTCGCGTGCGATTTCGGCGGCGCTGTAGCCCTGCGACCAGAGCTGGCACAGACGAACGGTGTTCTGCTCAGTCCACATGAAGAATATTCCTTGTTCGTGTTTTGTTCTTTTAAAGAAACGAAGAACGTCATCCTCTGGAAGGGCCCGACGTCTCGCGCCGGAAGTCTTCGATGATAATTTTTAGCACTACGAAATTTAATTGGCAAGCAAAAAATTCGGACGCGATGTGATGCATCGATCGAAGTTCAGTGCTACTCAACTTTCATGCCGAAAGCGCGCCCTGGACGAAAGCCCCACTACCCCACCTTCCTCAAGCAATGGCGGGAGCTGCGAGGCTTGCGGCGCAACAAGCTGGCCGAGATGAGCGACCTGTCGAACGGCGCCATTTCTCAGCTGGAGGCGGGCGACACCTTGTTCGCCCAGTTGACACTGGAGGACTTGGCTGACGCGCTGCAGTGCCGGCCGGGTGATATTCTCAGCACCGACCCGACGAAATTCGATCAGCTCGATGAGCTTTACCTGCGCCTGGCCCGCGCGCCCCAGGACACCCGCGATCAAGCCGCCCGGGTGCTCGCAGCAATCCTCGATCCCGATGCAACGAAGCACGACGATGACCTCAGTGTAGTCGTGCCTGCCGTGCTGGCTCCGCCGCGACCGGCAAAATCCCCTGCAGCGGACAGCCCGGGCAAGTCCCGCACTCCAAAGTCCGGCGTGGCGCCTCTGATCCGGCAAGCCCTTCGAGCTCCCGCAGCTCGGCAGCCTGCTCATGATCAGACGCCCGACAATCCAAAGTCTGCTCAACCCGAAGTTCGCAAATCCGCGCCAAAATCAAAGCGGCAACCCGATTCACGAAAGCTTCCATAACGCCTCTCCTCGCAGGATAATGAGAACAAAATAAGAACAAATGCTCTCCGCGTCAAGGAATAAAGTCTCTATAGAGGGAAATATTCTTCGCAATCCCAGGTTTCCAGGGAACGATCTGCTCGTCGCCGGCATTCTCCCGTATTACTGGTTGCACATTGCACACGGAAGGCGCGGCCATGCCGGACGACCTCATCTCCATCGCGCGCGCGAGCTATCAGGCCTATGTGGCTAAGGACCGATCCGCCATCGAGACGCTGATAGGAGAGGATTTTCATTTCACCAGTCCTCTCGATAATCGCATCGACAGGACCACCTATTTCAAGCGCTGCTGGCCCAACAGCGAGACTGTAGCGGACTTCCGCTTCATCAATCTGGTGCAGGACGGTGAGCGGGTGTTCGTCACCTACCAGGGCACATCCGGAAGCTCCGGCGCCACCGCGAGACGATTCCGGAATACCGAAATCCTGACGATCAGAAGCGGCAAAATTGTTGAAGCCGAGGTTTATTTCGGTTGGACGATTCCTCATTCCGCGCCCGCCGGTCGTTTCGTCAACAACTAAGCAGAACAGGCAACGAGCGCAGCCCGCTACGTGCGCGCTGTCCGGCAGATATGCCGCATCATTTACGAGGTGAAGCAAAGTGTTGTTGCTCATTTTGGGGGCTGCCGCAGAAAATTATCCGCCCCCTTGCTTCTAATTTCGATATATCGTATATTACGCTATATCGAATAATTCGATGCATCTAAATGGGACAAAACTATGAGAAACAGACACTTTAATCCTGAAGGCCAGTATCGCGGCTGGCGCCGCTTAGGGCCTGCCCATGAAGGGCGCGGCCCGGAAAGCCACGGTCCCATGGGCCGCGGCGAAGGACGAGGCGAAGGACGAGGCTTGCACCGCCGCCACGGCGGTCCGCACCGGCTCGCCCGCTTCTTCGAGCATGGCGATCTCCGCCTGGTGGCCCTGCAATTGATCTCGGAAAAGCCCCGCCACGGCTATGAGATCATCAAGGCCATCGAGGAGAAATCCGGCGGCGCCTATACGCCGAGCGCCGGTGCAGTCTACCCGACCCTGACCCTTCTGCAGGAACTTGGACAGTTGACCGTCAGCGATGGCGCCGACGGCCGCAAGCTCCACACCATCACCGAAGAAGGCCTCGCTGCGCTCGCCGCCAACCGCAAAACCGTCGATGCCATTTTCGCGCGCATCGCCCAGACCGGCGCGGCCGCAGGCGACCCCCCGGCCCCACTTCTTGGCGAAGCTCTTCGCCGGCTGAAACATGCGCTCCGCCTGCGCCTCTCGCGTGGTCCGCTCGACGAAGCCCAGGCGAAAGACATTGCCGAAAAGCTCGACGCAGCCAGTGCTGCGATCGAGAATAGCTGATAGATTCGGCCGCGCAGGAAGGCGCGACCGCCGAACAAAAACGATTCTTGATCAAGCGACTGCGGACGTTTGCGGACTCAATCTGTGAAGCTCCATAACGAAAATGCCGTCGCTCAGCGCAACGGCATCCAGTCGGAAATCTGCTTATCGGGCGAAGCGCGGCGGGTCTCCCCGCCGCGCCCCCGCCTGCTCAGACGAGCGGCCGCAGCGCCGGATGGCGTTCGGTCACTCGCATCCCCTCGAGCAGGCCATCGAGTCCCCACACGTGACCGGCACGATGGGCGATGAGGTAGACCAGCACGGTCGCGTAAACCAGGTGATAGTCGAACAGCAGGCTCAGATGATCGCTGATGTAGGGAAACTTCATGTGTGCGAAATAATAGGTAATCATTAGCAGTACCGCGAACGGCCCGCTCACCCGCACCAGAAGCCCCGAGATCAGCGACAGGCCGATCAGCAGATGCCCCCATTTCACCAGGAAATCGGTGATGGGCAGGATCTCCGGTCGGGCGAACAGGGCAAAGAAATCGTGAAACGTATCGACATGACTGAGAAAGGCCCCCGTGTCGTAGTTCTGCAGAATCTGCCATGTGCCGGCATAGAGAAACGTCCAGCCCATCAGCAGGCGCAGGATGAAAATGATACGGCGATCGAGAGTCTCGAGACTTGCGGAATTGGGGTTGGCGGGATTGGACTGCTGCATGACACGCTCCTGAATTCGATGTGTCATCCTCGCGCCAATCGTAGTGGCAAGCATTGATTCAGATCATGTGCGATGCATCTGGCTGCGCAAATCCCGCTGCAATTCCAGCATAGCTCGCCGGACATCCCTCACGGCGCGCGATCCGCCAGCCGCCTCTCGAAGTAGTCCTGCTCCGTACCGGCAATCTGCTTGCCCGCCGCAAGCGCAGCCACGGCGCGAGCGATCTCGGCCTTCGACGCGTTCGTCGCAATGGCCTTGCCTTCGAACATCAGGTCGAACACGGGCACGCCCTTGCCATCGTCGTGACGCGCGTAATCGAGACGCTTGCGCAAGCCCGCCTCCACCTGCCGACGAAAGACGTCCTCGCCCGGCTGCTGCAACACGCGCTCCACCGGCACGAACGAACTGCGCTTGCCGTCGCGCGTCCAGTCCTCGCGCTCGACCAGAAGCTGGCCGAGATCGTTGAGCACCAGATAGAGCTTGGCGCCGTGAGAACCCGCCCCGGCCTCGTCCAGCGTCAGAAACAGAAACCGGTTTTCCATTTGCATCCGTCCCGTTCGATCCTGCCGCCATCTAAACCAGCGCGGCGTGCAAGGCCAGTGCACGGCCCGCCTACCCCGCAAGCGAAGTTCCCGGCCCGAAGCGTCTTCGGATCGCTGGTGGCGGGGCAAGGAGACCTCGTGAACGGCACCCATGCTGTCGTCATGCTGGCCGGCCTGGCTCTCATCATCGGCTGCCTCTCCAGCGCGATCGGTTTGCGGTCCGGGATTGGCAAGTCAGCGGAAGAATGCAGGGCGTGAGGAGCTTGCGCAACGTTCGTTCCCAAAAAGCGATTTTCCATCAGCGCCCTGCGACCGTTTGCGGACTCAATCCGTGAAGACGCCTGGCAGGACGGCGAAGAAACCAGCTCCGCTCGAAAACCAATTCCCTCTCAACAGCTTTCCCGCATTTTCAGAGTCTATGCTGCAACTTTCCTTATAAACTCCCCGCTGCAGACGATGAGGACTGGCGCGGCCAGGCCCGGAAGGAGTTGCCTTGACGACTTTGGAGCATAGGGCATTTCTCGTGCTGATCGCCGCGGTCACACTGGCGTTCGCCTGGATTTTATGGCCCTTCTTCGGCGCCGTGTTCTGGGCCGCGGTCATCGCCATTACCTTCGATCCCCTGAACCGGCGCTTTCTGCGCCACTGGGGCGGTCACCGCAATCTGGCGGCGCTGGCAACCGTGCTGGTCATTCTGTTCATTGTGGTCCTGCCGGTGTTGCTGATCGCAGCCGCCCTGGTGCGCGAGGCGACAGACCTGTTCGGCAGGATTCAATCGGGCGAGATCGATCCGATCCATTTCTTTCAGCCCGTCTTCGAAGCCCTGCCATCCTGGGCGACCGACTGGCTCGGTCGGTTCGGGCTGACCGATCTCGGGGCGATCCGTGACCGGCTGTCGGTCGCACTGCCCGGCGGCTTCAAGGTCGTCGCTGCGCAGGCCCTCACGGTCAGCCAGAGCACCCTCGACTTCGTGGTCAGCCTCGGCGTCATGCTCTATCTGCTGTTCTTTTTGTTGCGCGATGGGGACTCGCTGGTGCTTCGTATGAAGAAGGCGATCCCCTTGCGGGACGAACAGCAGAATGCCCTCTTCGCCAATTTTACCGTGGTTATCCGGGCCACGGTGAAGGGCGACATATTCGTCGCCATCCTACAGGGGGCAATGGGCGGCCTCGCGTTCTGGTTCCTCGGCGTTCGGGCTGCCTTGCTGTGGGCGGTGCTGATGGCCTTCTTGTCGCTGCTGCCGGCCGTCGGCGCCGCGCTTGTCTGGCTTCCTGTCGCCATCTACTTCCTCGCGACAGGCTCGCTCTGGCATGGGATCCTCCTGATCGTCTACGGCGTTCTTGTCATCGGGCTGGTCGACAATCTGGTGCGGCCGATGCTCGTCGGAAAAGCCACGAAGATACCCGACTACATCGTGCTGATCTCGACCCTCGGAGGAATCCAGAGCTTCGGCTTGCACGGCTTCATTGTCGGTCCGGTCATCGCGGCCATGTTCCTCGCGGCCTGGAACATTCTTTCCGAGTCGAATGGGACCGGAGAGCGAAACTGAATTAGCGAAGCCAGACCTGCTGACCCGCCTCTCCAGCCAAGAAAATGACTCTATCTCAATTTCTTGCCACCATTTCCGGAATCAATCCACGAAGTTCTCCCCGTCTCCCAAAATCCTCGTGACGGAACGGTATGACACCGCCGGCTCTCCAATAAATCCGTCTCATCCTGCGCCCGATCGAGATTGCTCACAGCGCCGCCGTGCAATATTGAGAGCGCCCGGCAGCGCTACTGCCTCAAGCCGCGCTTCTTCCGTGTCGCCCCCGAGCAGCGCCACCAGCTCCGGCTGAACCGTGCGAGACCACAATAATTGACGATGAAAACCGCGGTCAGCCGTTGCTGAAGATCATTCGTTGCGGGAAAATAAGCTTTCGTCGCCACCTGCGAAGCGACGCACACTAATCCTCTCGATCCGTGCGCCGAGATTTCAATGCTGACATGTGCCTGGTCAAGAACGCCGGGCACCTCCTTGTTCCAAAATCCGCCTGCCAGCATTGGTTTGCGATCATCCGGGATCGGACAAGCGCCAAGCCTGGCGCAGAATTCCCTGAGCTCCTCAATCACAAACCAGGCCTCTCCGCGACCGGCAAACCCCCTCGCTCTCCACACAAAAGCGGAAAGCAGGCCGTGATGTTCGTCCTCCGGTTCGTAGACAAGGCGTTCGCAATCAATCGCGCCACTCAAATGCAAGCCTGCATGCCGGGTATCTGTGGTCGCCTTCCTCACTGCGGCACCAGCTCCCATGTCGCGGAGACCCGCACGTCAATCCGCACTACGCCCGGTTCGACTGGCACAACGATGGTGTTCGACGTAGTTGCCGCGCTCCGTGCAAGGGAGGCCCCGTTATCATCCGGCGTCGTGTCTGGATTGATGGCCAGGAGCCGGCCGAGTTTCATCGAGGCGCCGCTTGAATAAAGCGCCGCCCGCCGCATCGCTTCGCGCACCGCCTGGGCGCGCAGATTGTCCTCCCGCGCATCCCTGTCGGAGACGGAAAAGACAATGCCGCGGAAATTGTTGGCACCCGCCTCGACAACGCGCGAGGCGACGACGCCCGCCTTGTCGATATCGCGGATGCGGACCTCGATCGAGTTGGAGGCGCTATAGCCCGTCAGCGTCCGCTTGGTGACGGAGGTTTTCGGATCGCGATCCTGGACGAAGACCGGCGAAATCGTGAGGCTGGTAGTCTTAATGTCCTTCGGCTCGATGCCCAGGTCTTTCAACATTGCGATGGCCGCGGTGGCGCCCTTGGCATTTTCGGAAGCCGCCGCGGCAGCGGTGCTCTTTTCATTGACGACACCGAGATACAGCGTCGCCACGTCTGGCTTCACCTCGATAAAGGACGAGCCGGCGACGGTGATATGGGGCAAGGTGAATTTGGGTTCGCCGTCCTGTCCCGCTCCTTGCGCAGCCGCCTGATAGGAGGCGCCCATGCAGCACAATGCTGATACGGCCATGGCAGCGAAAACGATCTTCCTCATTGTCGAAAATCTCCAGGTTCCATCAAACGCACGACCCTCGGCGTATCGCGACGAGAGAACGGAAGATGAGAGACGATCCATGAATGCGGGATGACTGTTGACATTTCCATCAGAATGAGTAGCCATATGGTTACATATTATTATGACATCCCAAGAGGTCTGCTTGAGCGAACGCACCTACAGAGCCATCGCCGACCCGACGCGCCGCGCGATCCTTGACCGGCTCCGCCAGGGGCCGGCCAATGCCAATGCGCTGGCGGGCAATTTCGTCACCAGCCGGCCGGCGATTTCGAAACATCTGCGCATCCTGCGCGAGTCGGGTCTCGTCATCGACAAGCCCTCGGGGCGCGAGCGCATCTACCATCTCAACGCCGCGCCGCTGGGCGAGGTCTTCGGCTGGCTCGGCGACTACAGAACCTTCTGGCAATCGAGCCTCGATCAATTGAAACGCAATCTGGAGGAAGAGACATGAGCACTGCGCGCGCCATCGCCGACGTCACTGACGGCGTCATCGTCGCCACCATCGACATTCGCGTTCCGCCGGAGCGCGTGTTCCGCGCGCTGACGTCGGAGGAAATCATTCAATGGTGGGTCCGCCCCGGCGTCTTCGACACGCGCGAATGGGTGGGCGATGTGAGAGTCGGCGGCAGATGGCGCGCCTCCGGCATCGGCAACGGCAAACCGTACACGCTGGAAGGCGAATTCACCGAAGTGGATCCGCCGCGCAAACTCGTTCATACTTGGAGTCCCGTCGGCCCGGCGCTGCCGCCATCGATCGTCACCTACACGCTTGAACAAATCGAAGGCGGCACCCGCCTCACCCTGCGCCACAGCGGCATCGTCGCCCCTGCCATGTTCGAGAACACCTCCGTCGGTTGGGAGGTGAGCCTCGAAACCCTTGTCGAATTGCTGTCGGCGGAAGCCGCCTGAACGGAGCGGACGCACGGAGCAAACACACGGAGCGGACACACGGAGCAAGCACTTGGCTTATGACGAGACCTTGTGCCAACGCGTGCGCGATCTCCTGGACGCACGCACGGCATTTGTCGAAACGAAACTGATGGGCGGTCTCGTCTTCATGGTCAACGGCAACATGTGCTGCGGCGTCACCGGCTCGTCGCTGCTGGTGCGCGTCGGCGAAGCCGCGCGCGACAGCGCGCTGGCAAAGACGCACACGCGCCGCATGGAAATTCGGCGGCCGCAGTCCCAAGGGCTTCATCCTCGTCGATGCGAAAGGTTGCGCCACCGACAAGGCGCTGCTGGAATGGGTGCGGCGCAGCCTCGCCTTTGTTGCGACGCTTCCACCGAAAGAAAAGCGCACGGCGACAATAAAGAAAGCGGCAACGAAGCGAAAGGCATGAAGGCCGCCGCTCAACCAAGCGCCTGCTGCGTAATGCGCACGTGTGCATCGGTGATGTAAAATCCATGCGCTTCGATATCGTCGAGGCACTCATCCACATCCACACCGGCCACCGGCGTGCCACGGACCATCTGCACCGTCTTAAAAGGCGCCCAAGGCCCCTAGCGAGGCGGCAGATTGGCACCGGCCCTATCGCCGGTGAAACCAAAGATGCCCCGATTGCCCTGAAACTGTAGACCTGAACAGGTACGTGCCGTGAATTGGACATGGCTTCAATCACACCATTGTCCTGCTATGGAGCGCGAAAATGGATAACCCATGCCCGTGATGACCTATTACGTCGCACTGCCCTCCGGCCGTCTGACGATGGCGATCTCATATGCGGCGAGCCGAAGGAGTTTCAATCAAACGACTTGGCCCGCAATGCCGCCCCCGCCATGTCGGAAAAGCACGCCGGTGCAGTAGCATTTTTCCCGCAGCGGCGACCCCGCAAGCGGCGAATTCGGACCGGCGAAAATTATCGCGCTTCGGCGAAACGCCGGATGAGGTCGAGTGAGACACGCGGCGTCAATCCACGCCTGGATTGTCCGCTTTGCTGAGCGCCTCGTTAATCTCCGCTTCCTTGAGCGTTTCGCCGGTAGGCCCGTTGATCTCGACCGCACGCCTGCCCTCGGTGACAATCCGTTTGGCAAACTCGAATGCGTCAGCCTTCGTCGCGAAAACCATACGTTCAAGCCGCCCCTGATCCACCTGCAGCGGGGTTCCATGCAGCAGCCACCAATCCATCATCATCTCCTGAAACGACAGCGCGAGCCGCTAACGTCGCGCGACGTGCCTTCTCTGCCCGTCCCTCATACGACTGTCCGGATCAGCATGGCGATCGCCGCCCAGAAACCAAGTGTACCAATGACGACGGCTGCCACCCCCAATGGCGAGGGTTTCATCGTCGTCTCGAATTCATGGTCGAACCTGACTTCTTCTCGTGCCAACCAAGCATGAACTTTCATATCCGCCTCCAGCTCCCGCCTTCCAGCGCGTGGATGTGGTCCCAAGCCCAATCCGATCGAATTCCAACGCGCATCATCTCGAAAGGTTTCGGAGGACCGGCATTCAGCCCCACGAACCGGGATAAGGATCCACACCAACTGGTCCAGTTCGCGCACGATGGGCGTGGGAGACGGCTGCGGTTCGGATGGGACTGGCATCCGCCGTTCGGCAGGTTTGCGAGGGGTTTTTGCCCAGCCTACTAGGTTAACGCCAGCCGGCTTGGCACGCAGAAACGCCGGAATTTCCAACACCATGCTTAACGACGCAGCGCAGTGGGGATAACTCAATCGCATTCCGACTGGGGCCGTGACGGAGCATCTCTATCGCGCCATATTAAACGCAGTTCCGCTTATCCGATGGGGAAGTCGATATGAATCCCGTCAAATTTAATCGGCTGCAACTCTTCAGGCATAAGCCCGGCGACACCGGCGTTCCGGATATGCCGCTGCCGGTCAATGAACCTTGCTATGAACTTGCAAAGCGTATCCTGCGTCAGCAGTTCAATGCGAAATCGCTTTGGCACTTGCGCCCCAGTCACGGACGCCTGCTTCGCCACGATGGCAGCGAAATAGCGACAATACGCGTGACGGGGCCCGAAGCCGTCGAATTTGCCGGGCGTTTCAACTTCTAACCTCCAAAGCGCGGAATTCAAGGGCGAGCGGTATACGCGCTGTCACGCTTCATCCGTCTTCTATACCTGCGGCAATGACGATCGCTTTTTGTCAACCGCCTCCGACGAAACGATCTCCGCCAGAATTTCCACAGTTCTGGATTTCGATCGGCCGCTTTTGAGCGCATCTGCATACTTCTGCAGGGAGCCGTTTTCAAAGGCGGATATCACGGCGCGATTAACGTAGCTTTTTTGGCACACGGTCGGCGTGTTCGACAGTTCTTCCGCCGCCTCTCTCACTGCCGTCAATATCTGGCTGCGCCGCTTACGTTGACTTTCCGCGGGCACAAGCTGGGATAAATTCTGCAGGACGCTCGCGGAGGCGACGAGGGTACGAAAATCTTTCAGGGACGCAGGTGCGCCGACGATCTCTTTCAGAGAGGCATTGACGTCGCCAGCCCGGATCTCCCGGACGGTCCCGGCTTCATCCCTGTATTGAAACAGGCGGCGCCCCGGCAGGGTCAGCAAACGGGAAATGATTTTTGCAAGACGCGCGTGGGAAATATCCCGATTGACGCCAACCGCACCTTTGGCCTTGAACCGCAACTGCATGCTGCCTTTGCCGACAACTACGTTCGACTTCAACAACGTGGTTGCACCACGCGTGCCGCGCTCCCTGGCATATTCTTCATTGCCAGCTCGAATGACGGTCAGGGACACGAATTCAATGACCGCCGCAATGGCGAAAGCCTTGCTCAGATCGTTGGCGTTTAGCTGCTGATTGACATGACGCCTGATTCTCGGCAGCGCTTGTGCGAAACTTGCCAGCCTGCGTCCCTTGAGCGCCTCGCGCACAAGCTCCCAGTCCGCATGATAGCGATATTGAAGACGCCCGGCCGCATCATAGCCAATGGCCTGCAAATGCGCCCGCTCGTCTTTCGCATAACGCACATCCCGATAGGCCGGGGGCACCGCAAGCGATGCGAGCCGGCGGATACGAGCCCTGTCGATAATATCTTTGCCTGCCTCATCGAAATACCTGAAACCCTTGCCACTGCGGCGTCGCGACAGCAGCAGGTCTGCTGGACTGACGATCCGAAGTTTCAACTGTTTCGCAAGGGCTGCGGGAGATTTAAGATCTGCAGGGATTTCTGTCATGGTTTCGGGGAACGTCGATACAGACCTGGTCGTTCCGGCGGCGAAACTTTTCGGCAGATTGCCCGTTGAGGAAGATTGTCCCTCTTCCCGCGAGACTGACGTGCCTGAAATCTATAAGGGAATGCCTTCGCCGAAATTAGACCGGGACTCTTTCATGTCCCGCTATCGGCAGATGTTCGTTGATCCGGCATTTGCTGATCTTGAGAAGGAGATTGCCGTCATAGGCGAAGTCGCATGGGAAGCCTATTCTGCCGGACGCAAATCCCCTCATACACGCGCGGCCGGACCGGGCTTTGCCGATCCCTCCTATGAAATATCCACCGATTGGTTGCAGGCCAAGGAAGATATTGAGGCCGCGCAGGCGCGCTATGACGACAGGACCGGCAGGCCGCGCATCTTGCTCATCAACGGATCTGCACGGAGCGAGCACACCTGCCCCGGCGAGATGTCGAAGAGCTGGCGGCTGTTGGAACTGGCCCGGACGGTCACTTCGGCCAGGGACATCCAGGTTGAAGTCCTGGATTTGAGCCGCTTGGCCTCTGAATACGGCCGCAGGATTCATCCCTGCAAATCTTGCGTGTCTACCGCAATGCCGCTTTGCCACTGGCCGTGCAGTTGCTATCCAAATCATTCACTGGGTCAAACTCAGGACTGGATGAATGAGATATATCCCAAATGGGTTGAGGCTCATGGCATACTGATCGTAACGCCGGTCAACTGGTATCAGGCCCCTGGCCCACTGAAACTGATGATGGACCGGCTTGTATGCGCGGACGGCGGCAATCCGGATCCATCTTCAACGCACGGCAAAAGACCGGAGGAAGCCAGGGCGCTGGAACTTGCCGGTTGGCCTTATCCTCGGCATCTGGCAGGCCGGCTTTTCGGGACAATTGTTCATGGCGATACCGTGGGAGCGGAATCCTTGCGACGTATCCTAATGGATTGGGCCTCGGACATGCATCTTGTCGGCGCAGGGGCCGATGCCGAATTGGATGGTTATATTGGATATTACGAACCTTATGCCACGAGTCATAAGGCGCTCGATGAGGATGACGACTTCCGCACGGAAGTGATCAACGCGTCCGAGGCGATGGCCGACGCCGTGCTCGCGCAAAGAGCGGGCTCGTTCGTCGCCAAGCGACGGCCCGAGCCAAACCCGAAATAGGCCCGGGCATGTGCCCTGCGCGAGGCTATCGCACAGGCCCGTCTATCCTAACGGAAGCAAATGCGACGCTTGATCCACCGCGGTCCGAACGCGGTCCGCACCAGACGCTTGCGGATGACGCAGCGCGTCTCGACATAGCGATATGGCCGCATATAGGGGCGGTAGGAGCGCATGCCGTGACGATAGAAGCGGCCCGGCCGTTGATGATAACCGCGCGGTCCGGTCCTGACATGCATGTTGACCGATGGATTGCGATACGGTGCCTGAGCCGTGGGAACGCGTTCGCGTGGTATCTGAACCCTGCCCGGCGCGGGAGTCGGCAATGTTTGTGTCGGCGGACGCGCACCTTCACCCGACCGGCCTAACGGCGAGGACGGCGAGGTTGTGGAGCGTGGCGCCGCCGGAGGTGCCATGCTGGGTGCGGCGGCCGGAGGCGCGGCGGCAGGCGGCGCGGCTGCGGGCGGAGCGGCCGGCGCTTGCGGCTTCTCACCGAGCTGAGCGCTTGCCGGCGTCAACGCCAGGCATAGAGGTACGGATAAGAGCGCGATTGCCATATTGAACCGGACGAGCTGTCTAATTCTGGACATGATGATCTTCTCCTCCTCAACAGCTTCCAGTCGGAAGCGATCCCCTACGATACGAGCCTGCAGGTGAACTCCGCATGATCCCACCATTCATGTCCGGTTAACCTGTCCACGCAGGGTGCATTACTTTCCCGGGTCAGCGATCGGCTGGCCGTTGGAATCGATCGGAACAGTTCTCACTTTTCGGATGGGCGCCGTGCCAAGGTCATTGCCGGCCGCGACTGTCTTTTCCGTTTGCCGGCTTGGAAACGCATCGCGAAGGCTGGGCTCGGTCGTCGCGAGCACGATTAAGCCTGCAATGCAGCAAAGCAGCAGCCCGATGATGCAGAAACGTACGATATAGGACGGCATTGAATGTGTCTGTTCCATGGCCTTTCCCCACAACCCGTCCAACAACGCGGGCTCGGCAGATTCGATCCATCTGGAACATAAACATCGCGAAATCCGGGATTTGCGGTTAGCGAGACGGCACCCATATGAGATGAGATCCAAAGGCTGAAAGCGAATGATCTCCGTCCAACCCGACCTCTTCAATTCACCGCTGCTCCCCGGTCTGGCTCAGGCCGACGACGTCGTGACGCCCGATGAAGAACGTGCGCTCGTCGCCGCTATCGATGCAGTCGATCTGTCGCCGTTCCGTTTCCAGGGATGGACCGGCAAACGACTGACCGCCTCGTTTGGCTGGCGCTATGATTTCGACGGCGGGGGTTTCGATCTTGCGGATTCCATTCCGGATTGGCTTCTGCCGGTGCGGCACCGCGCTGCTCGCTTCGCAGGCCTGCGGCCATCCGAGTTGGTCCAGGCTTTGCTGATCCGCTACGATCCCGGCGCCGGCATCGGCTGGCACCGCGACCGCCCCCTGTTCGAACATGTCGTCGGCGTCTCGCTGGGCGCGCCCGCGACCATGCGATTTCGCCGCCGCAGGTCGGAAAACGCCATAGCCGGCTTCGACCGCCGCTCGGCGCTGCTGGCGCCCCGCTCGATCTATCACCTGAGCGGCGAGGCCCGGAATGAGTGGGAGCACAGCATCGCCGCAATGGCGGCGACGCGCTGGTCGATCACTTTTCGCAGCTTGTCAGCGGCGGGCAGACGCCACATCATGATGGTCGAGAGCACGCTCAGCTGACAATTCTCTGCGGAACCTTATGGTAAGCTTGAAAGTTTCCACGGTAACAGGAGGACTGCACATGTTACGGACCGCTCTTATGGGAGCCTCGCTCCTCGCCTCGCTCGGCCTGCTCGGCGCAGCCCCCGCGCAGGCAAAATCCAAGCGTCATCACCATTCGTATTATGAACAAACGCAGCCGCGTTACGTTTATCGGCACAACAGGATGCGCGTCGGCGGCGGCTTTGGTCCCGGCACCTATGCTGCCGGCCCGCGCTCCTATGGCGGCGATCCGGCCTATTACGGAAATGTGCCACGCGGTCGGCCGGATGCGTTCCAAGGCGCTAACGGCTGTTATGGCGGCCGCGAGCAAGTCAACCGGGGAGGACGGCTCGTCTGGGTTCCGAACGTCACCTGCCCTTATAATCCCGACAGCTTCTGATCGCAGGCGCCTTCGCCGCAAATGCTGTGGAGGCGCAGAATCCTTTCTGCTCAACTCAACGCAAACAGGGTTGGCCCTTGCCCCTCGACGCCGACACCGCTCCCCGCGCCCGTGAGATGGCAGATTCGTTCTTCCAGCCGGGACAAAACTGTCAAGCGCTCGCCAAGGTCGACAAAGGGGCGCTCCTCATCGACGGCTGCGATTATTTCGAGGCCCTTGCCAAGGCGATCAAATTGGCCCGGCGTTCGATCTGGATAATCGCGTGGGATTTTGACGGACATGTGCGGCTGCAGCGCGACGACGCAAACGGGCCAACTATCGGCGAACTGTTGCGCCAGCGCGTCGAGGAAATACCGGAGCTCGAGGTGCGCATTCTCGTATGGAGCGTTGCGGTCGTGCATGCGCCGAGTTCACCCGCGGAACTGCTGATCGGCGATTTTTGGCAACATCATCCCCGCATTCAGCTTCGCCTCGACACCACCCACCCGATCTATGCCTCGCATCACCAGAAGATCGTCAGTATCGACGGACAGTTGGCCTTCGTCGGCGGCATGGACGTGACGGTGGACCGCTGGGATACGCGCCGTCATCTTGCCCATGATCCGCGCCGCACCTGCCCAGACGGCAGCAGCTACAGTCCCCTGCACGACTTGCAGCTCATGCTCAACGGCGATGCCGCCGCGCTGCTATCGAGGGCCGCGTGCCTACGCTGGAACGATGCCACCGGCGAGACCATTGCCGAAGTTGCGCCCGGCGAGCCGGCGCTTTGGATAGACGACTATCCGGCTGCTTTTCAGGGTTGCGACGTCGCCTTGTCGCGCTCCATGCCATGCTGGGGTCGACGTCATCGCGCACGCGAATCCTATCATCTCACCATCGATCTGCTGCGCGCGGCCAAGAAAAGCATTTTCATTGAGAGCCAATATTTCACTGCCGCCTTTGTCGGTGATGTACTGGAAGAGCTTTTGCAGGCCGACGAAGGCCCCGAGATCGTCGTCGTCGCCAGCATGAGCGTACACTCGCGTCTCGAGCGCTGGGTGCTGGGTGAGAATCGGGACCGGCTGATCCGCCGTCTCGCCGCCCACGACAGGTTCGGCCGTTTCCAGGCCTATTATCCGGTCGTTCCATCCCGCGATGGCGAAGAGCCGATCCTCATCCATTCCAAGATGATCATCGTCGACGATCGCTTTCTGCGAACCGGCTCGTCCAATCTCAACAATCGCTCGGTCGAACTCGACAGTGAACTCGATGCGACCTTGATGGCGGCGGCGCCCTCGCAATGCCGCGATATCCGGCAGGCGCGCCATTCGCTGCTCGCCGAACACCTCGACACGACGGCCGAACATTTCGCCCATTGCGAACACGAGACCAGCTCGATGATCGAGACGATCGAACGCCTGAACACAAAGCCGCGGCGGCTCAGGGCTTTCCCGGCCTTGAGCGACAGAGGACCTCGGGCCCCCGTGTTCGGCACCAGCCTGTTCGATCCGATGACGCCGTTCGAACCCGATTGGCTTTTGTCAATGCGCTAAAAGAATACGCATTGACAAAGCTAGACGCGAGCAGAACGGGATTTGAAATAAGCCTCACTGCCGATCAACAACGCGCTCCCAAGCACGAGCGGAATGATGAAATAGATCAGCCGGAACATCAGCAGTGGAATGATGAGCCCTTGCTTGCCGACGACGAACTGAATCACCGTCTCCAACACACCCAGGCCGCCAGGCACATGCGTTACGATGGTGGCGACATTTCCCGCCACATAGGCCGCAGCCACCTGTGTGAAGCTCACCTCACGCACCGCCAGCAGGCATTGCTGCATACACGCCGCAACGCAAATAAAGTTCATCGTGCCGACAAAAACCTGCAGACAGGCGATATCCAGCGGCGGCAACTGCAATGTCACCCCCTTATAGACGTAGCACCTGCGTAGCAGCAGACACGCCGCCACATAACCGACAGGAACCGCGAAAAAGACAAAGGCGGGGATGGGCGCGCCCAGCGGCAATTGGCCAGCAGCAGGGTTAGCCAGCGCAGCGAGACCTGCAAGCGTCGCAAGCCCCACCGCCACGGTCGTGGCGCTGACGAAAATCACTTTGACGACCTGCTCGGCACTGGCGCCCCACCTCGCGTAGAAGCGATAGCGCAGAACCCCGGCGCTCAACGCGGAAAAGCCTATATTGTGACCGAAAGACAGGCTGGTAAACGAAGCCAGCGCCGCCTTCCGCCAAGGCAAACCGCATCCAGCGTAGCGCAAGCCGAGATAGTCGAAAAACGTCAGACAGAAATAGCTGCCTGCCGCAAAGCCTATGGCGGCCGACATCCTCGTGGACTGAAACCGCTCGATCGCGTCAGTGAGCTGAGCCGGATCGTACTGGCGCAGGGAATGCGCAATCAGCCCGACGCCGGCAAGAGCCGCGACCAGGACAAGCGACGCTCGCAGCATGCTCCTGGAAGCGCGGATATGATATCGCGCAGCATGCGTCATGGCTCAACCCGCGGCGAGAGAAATATCCGCGCACAACGGCAGATGATCGGAAGCCAGCCGCGCCGCAGCATCTGCGACGACGAAGGCTCCTGCGACATGAACGTCGGCGCTGACGAAAATATGATCGAGCCGAAGAAAGGGCCTCGTGCTGGGAAAGGTCGGTGGTACGCGCTTGCTGGCTTTACGTCTCACATCCGACAACCGCTTTGATAATTGCCTAAGCGTGAATGACCCCGGCCGTGCATTGAGGTCGCCAAGAAACACGACTGCGCTGGCGCATCGCTGGCTGCCGAGCCATTCCAGGCCCATCAGACAATTGATCTGCCGCCGTCGCTCCAGGCTGAGCAGCCCCATATGCGTGTTCAGGATCTGCAATCGCCCTTCGTCCGTGGAAATTTCGACCCATAGGGCGCCGCGGGGTTCCATCCGATAGAAGCCGGGGAGCGCGGCAGCCTTGATGAGCCGCATCGGGTACCGGCTGAGAACAGCGTCGCCATAGGCCTCATCCAATACTTTCAGCGCCGGGTGAAACTGGTGCGTCATCTTGAGCCGGCGCGCGATATCATGCGCCTGATCGATCGCCCCGCTACGGCCCCTTTTCAGGTCGAGTTCCTGTAAAGCGATGATATCTGCATCGATGCCCGTCAGCACATCGGCGATCCGCGCCGTGGAATAGTGCCCATCGGTGCCGAGACAGCGATGCACGTTGTAGGTAACCACACGTATTGGCACGTGAAATCCCTGTTTATCCCGATCTAACGCACCGCCCGCTGAAGGGTTGCCCAGCGCCGCCGCCATCGTTCCGCGCCCTTCACTCGAAAGCCGCCTGTTATTTTTAGTAGTAGATTATTTTTCTTGACAATATTTCGTACTACTATATTTTTGAGCCTTAACCGGAGTGAGACATGCCAGCAAGCTTCCCCTCGCATATCGATTTCGAGCGCCACGCCTTTGTCGTGCAGCGCAATCATCGCGGCCTTGCCACCGCGACAGAATGGAACGCCCATGCCAGCCAGGCGGACATCGCCCGCGCGCTTTGCGACAACGACCTGCCCGATTGCGCCGTCGTCCGCATTGTCGAATGTAATCCCTCCGAAGGCTGGGCCCGCGACGTAACCGAGGACGTGGCGCGGCTGATCCCCGCAATCTGCGACGACGCCCGCCGGGACGGCTGGCGCATACGCGCCTGCGCCCGCGCTCTTCTATTGCGCTTCGATCTCGACCGTTCAAACGAAGAAGAGATTCAGGACGACGATGCCGAACTGATGCAAATCGGCTGGGATCGCGAGCGTGAACGCTGCGCCATGGTGGCTTCTATCGCGGGCGCACAATCATGAATGGACGCACCTTCTCCCCCATATCACGCAGCCACGAGATGGCAGCAACCCTGCTGCGCGGCCACGACGAAGCCGGTCTCGATCTCGATGACGAATGCCTGGTCGACGATTGGCTGCATGCCGCCATGTATACCGACGGCCAAATCTGCCTCCATCGTCGCGCGGCGCTAGATCATGCCCGGGCCAGATTACAATCGCGTGCACTGACGGCGAACGTTGCTGAGAGCAGCACGGGCGACTGAGCGTACTGATCATTGAGGACCCCCACCCAAGGCCAACTTGCAGGCGCGCACGCCTGCAAGACCTCGATCATCGGTGTCCCTTACATCCCGCCGCCGCTCGCGGGGGGCGCCGTTGGCGAGCTCATCGGGGAACTGTCCATCTGGGTATCGGCCGCGGGCTTCTTCGCAGCTTTCTTTTTCTTCTTGTGAACCGCCGCCACGTGCTGCTTCTTCTTCGCTTTCGCCTTCACCGGCGCCGCCGCATCGCTGGCGGGTTGCGAAACGCTCGTGTTCGGGCTGGTCGCTTGCGCCATGGCGCCCGTGCTGAGTAGCGCAGAACCAGCCATTGTCGCGGCGATGGCGCAAAGGGTCACTAGCTTCATGAGTCTTTTCTCCAGTTTTAAGCGCGGCACAAGAGCCGGCACGATGGAGAAGACTTGAGTGTAGCTATTGTTCCAGAAAAACCTCACAGTCTCACAAGATAGTGAACCACCATGCGGGAACGTTTTCGCAAATTGCGAAACAAGCTCGCCGCACGATGTTTTTGTTGTCTCCCAAGGCCATTCGAAATTACGCAATAACATCAACGCGCCTCGCGCCATACGCCAAATGCAGTGCCGATGCCCGTTCCCGCAGGCGTGCGATAGATCGGCTGATATTCCAACCACTTCAGTTGCAACCCCGCCAATCCACCCGCCATCGCAATCCAGTTCCGGATTTCTGATGATCCGGAGTTGAGGGCGCCGACCGGAATGCGGCGCAATGACTCACTGTCGCCATCGCGCAACGCCCGCAGTATTTTTCTGTCCAGTTCTTCTTCAACAATAAAATGACTCAATCCGCCTGACGCTATAAGCGCAACTCGCAAGTCCTGCGTGCTCTCGTCGATTGATGCACGCAATGCGCGGCCGATGTCGAGACAGCGCGCCGGCACCGGCGCATTCGGCGGATAGTAAGTGTTGAACAGAACCGGGATGACCGGAATGTCACGGCCGCCAAACAACCGCTGAATGACAAAGCCGATGCCATGGCCGAAGCCCGAACGCAAAGGCTCTTCCACTTGCCCTGCTGCACCGACATCGATGTGACGCTCGATCAGCTTTTCGATCAGTTCGCGCCCGAAACTACCCATCGCCGGAAAGCTGCGGGGCTCGTCCATGGCATAGTGTTTCGCCATTTCAACGAAATACGGCGGCGGATCATCGAGGTCGAGCATTTTGGATGAGAACGGCCGCGTGATGATCGTATCGCCATAGTAGATCGACACCGCCGGCGTATTGGCCCGGCTGAACAATTCGGATTCATCATCGGTGAGGATCAGTACCACATCCGGCTTCGCCTCCTGCAGCTCCGTGGCAATGCGGCTCAGCGACGCCTGGCAGATTTTTTCTCTCGCCAGAAACACCGCCTCCGTCGCTTCAACGCCATGACGCGCCTGCACCCGCGCCAGGAGATCGCCATAGGCGATGAACGACCCATCGGAGAGATTGAGCCGTTCATTGCGCGTATCACGCTGGGAATACTCCTGCGACAGCGCCGCCCCGAAGGTGAGCAGCGGCGTATGCGACGTACCCGCCGCGAAAACAACTTTCGACATAACAACTCCTGAACGGGCTGGCCCATTCAGCCCGGTGCTTTTGCATTCGACCGCTTGTGCGCCATCAATGCGGCCAGCGTCTTGTCGCGCCAGTCGATCTTGGCTTTCAAGGTGGCGGCATCGGGCTTGCCCCATGCAGCGACGAGGCTCTCGATCTTCGGCGGCGTCCACACGCCGGCGTCAGGCACATCGGCCGCGATGCGGGCGAACGTCGGACCATAGCGCTCGGCATAATCGTCAATGCCGCCGGGAGCATTCAGCTCTATGGTCTCGAACGGCCCCATGAACGACCAGCGAAGGCCAAGCCCATCCTTCATCGTGTGATCGAGATCCTGCGGCGAGACGACGCCGTCGGCCACCAGCCGCAGCGCCTCTGTCAGCACCACCGCCTGCAGGCGGTTGAGCACGAAACCCTCGATCTCGCGATTCACCGTCACCGGCACCTGGCCGATGCCGTGATAAATCTCGCGAGCCCGCGCCATCGTCTCTGGCGATGTCCATGGCGCACCGCAGAGTTCGACCACGGGCACGAGATGCGGCGGATTGACCGGATGACCGATGAGACAGCGCGCGCGCCCTAGCAACGCTTCCGAAAAGCGCGACGCAACAATGGCTGAACTCGATGACGCGAGAATGGCGTCAGGCGGCGCGAGCCGGTCGAGTTCTGCAAAGATAGCCTGCTTGACCTCGACCCGCTCGGGTCCATTCTCCTGCACAAAGCCGACGCCTTGCAATGCATCTTCAAGGCGGTCGAACACTTTGATCCTTGAGGCGATCGTCTCGGCGTCAAGCGCAAGACCCGCCGCGACAAGTTCATCCGCCATCGTGTGCAAAAGTGCGGGAAGATGCTCGCGCACCCGCGCCGCGGGTTCGCTCACCTGCACGCGCCACCCCGCCCGCGCGAACACCACCGCCCAGGCGCGCCCGACAAAACCCGCCCCCACGATCGCCATCGAACTCATCTCAACCTCCCTTTTGCACTGCACTCACCATTGCTTTTACGCATGCTTCGCAATTGGGTTCAACGCGTCGCAGAACCTGTCTTGACGATTGGAACAATTCCACCTTATGTTACATAAGTCCCATAATGAGATCAACGTATCGATTGGAAAAAGCGGAGGACCTCGAGATGGACAACATCACAACACCCCAGACTGGCAGAAGCGATGCAATGCGGGAGCGCAACGAGCGGCTCACGCGCGTCGGCCCCGGCACGCCCATGGGAAAATATCTGCGCTGTTTCTGGCATCCGGTGGCAACCTCCGCCGAATTGAAGAAGGACGCGGACATTCCAGCCATTCCGGTGAAGCTGCTCGGCGAGCGCCTCGCCCTGTTCCGCTCGGAAGATGGCAGCCTCGGCCTTGTCGCCGAGCGGTGTCCGCATCGCGGCGCGGCTCTGTCTTACGGCATGGTCGAGGACGACGGCATCCGCTGTCCTTATCATGCCTGGAAATTCAACAAGAAGGGACAATGCGTCGATCAGCCGTCGGAGCCGGAAGGCAGCACCAACAAGGACCGTATCAAGATCGCCGCCTATCCAGTGCAGGAGATGGGCGGCTTCATCTGGGCCTATCTCGGCCCTTCGCCCGCCCCCCTACTGCCGCGCTGGGAATATGCGGTGCGCGAAGACTATGTCCAGGACATCGGCATCAGCCGCATGCCGTGCAACTGGCTGCAGGTGGCAGAGAACACCATGGATCCGGTCCACATCGAATACCTGCACATGATGTACACGAACTATGTGCGCAGGCGCAAAGGCCTCTCGACCATTCCCGTGCGCAATCACAAGAAGCTGGCATTCGAGCTGTTCGAATACGGCATCATCAAAAAACGCCTGTGGGAAGGCGACAACGAGGATTCACCGGAGTGGACCATCGGCCATCCGCAGATCTTCCCCGGCACGGCGCAGGTCTCGTACAATCATGGCTGGGTACAGTTCCAGATCCGCGTGCCGGTCGATGACACCAACACCAATCTCTACTGGTACAATTGCCGGCCGCACAAGGCCGGCGACCCGCAGCAGATCGAAGTGCCGATCTGGGACAATCCATGGGCCAACGAGGAAGGCCGCTATATTCCCGAGCAGCTCAATGCGCAGGATATGATGGTGATGTTGTCGCAAGGCGATATCACCGATCACAGCCAGGAGAATCTGCTCGAAAGCGACAAGGGCGTGGTGCTGTATCGCCGCACGCTGTTGCAGGAGATCGAGAAGGTCGAGCGCGGCGAAGACCCGATGGGCGTCATCCGTGACGAAGCGAAGAACACGCCGTGGATCACGCTGCCGATCGAGGAGCAAATCTCCTTTGGCTTCGACGGTGTGCAGGCATCTGCGGCTTACGTAGCGCCGGACCTCAAGCAGACAAACGAACACGAACCGGCGAAGTAAGCGTTTTCAAGCTCTCATCCGGCCTTGCGCAGCAAGAGTCGGATGAGGCTGTTACAAGACAGAACAGGGAGAGAATCTATGCGCCACATCGCAACAACATTCATCGCCGCTGTGTGTGTGCTATTCGCCACGCTCTCCATCGCCACGGCGCAGCCCTACCCCAACCGGCAGATCACCATCATTGTGCCCTATGCGCCGGCGGGCATTCTCGATGTGGTGGCCCGCATCGTCGCCGAGGGCTTGCGCATCAAGTTCAACCAGCCCGTCGTGGTGTTCAACAAGGTTGGTGGCGGCGGCATGATCGGCATCGGCGAGGCCATGCGCGCCGCGCCCGACGGCTACACTTTGCTGATGGCGAACGACGGCAGCCACGCCATTTATCCCTTTGTCGATCCCAATGTGAAATTCGATCCGCTGCGCGATTTCGTGCCCATCGCCATGCCCGCTGAATACTCCCATGCTTTCATGATCAATGCCAAAGTGCCGGCCAAGACCGTGAAGGAATTCGTCGCTTATGCGAAGTCGAAGGGCGACAGCCTCTCCTTCGGCACGCCGGGCTATGGTTCGGTCGGCCATGTGGCAATGGAATATTTCATGGAGAAGACCGGCACGCGGATGCTGCATGTGCCCTATCGCGGCACCGCGCCCGCGCTCTACGACCTGATGATCGGCGAGATCACCGCCAGCCTGCAGAGCATGAGCGGCGTCATTCCACAGATCGGCAATGCGCAACTGCGCATCCTCGCAGTCACCGGCAAAGACCGTGAACCCGCCATGCCCGACGTGCCGACCATGGAGGAAGCAGGCTTTCCCGGCTTCATCGTCACGAGTTGGCTCGGCATTCTCGCCCCTGCCGGCACGCCTGCGGACATTCAGCAGACACTCGGCAACGCTATCGTCGACGTGGCGAAGAACCCTGAGACGCAGAAAAACCTGCGCACGCTCGGCCTTAAGCCCGCAACCCTCGATGCGCCGGCCTTCGCCAAGTTCTACAGGGCGGAGATCGAGAAGTGGAAACGCCTCGTCGCCGAGCGCGGCATCAAGGTTCCGGGTTGAGAGCACCATGGCCCTATGGCGTCGAAGCCAATCGCGCTACACTCGACGTGGTTCAGCATATCGCGTCTAGACCAGAACTGGCGGACGAACCTCAGGGAGGAATGCATGGGAGGGAGAAGCACGCTCGTGGCTTTTGCACTGGCGCTTTGCGCTGCCGCGCCAGCAGCATCGCAACCGCTTTCGACCATCACCATTACGGTCGGCACCTCGGCCGGCGGCACGTATGACGCCTCGGCCCGCCTGCTGGCGCGCCACATGGGCCAATATCTGCCGGGCAATCCCCAGTTCGTCGTGCAAAATCTGCCCGGCGGCGGCGGACTTGTGGCATTCAACCAGCTTGCCAACACCGCCCCACGCGACGGGTCTGTGATGACCATTTCCGACGGCGCCGTCCTCTTCGAAGCCTTGTTCGGCAATCCCACAGCGCGTTTCGATGCCCGCAAACTGAACTGGATCGGCAGCCGAGCGAGGGAAACGCCCCTCTGCGTCGCCATGGCCAGAAAGGGCGTCAACACCATTCAGGATGCCCGGCAACGCGAGGTCGTGGTCGGCGCCATCGGCGGCACGCGCACGGATAATTCCTCACGCCTCGCCAATGCTTTGCTCGGCACAAAATTCAAGATCGTCACCGGCTATCCCGGCTCGTCGGAAATCGTGCTGGCGCTAGAGCGCGGCGAAGTAGAAGGCATGTGTGGCTGGTCGTGGACCACCATCAAGCGCCGCGTACCCGATTGGCTGCGTGACAAGAAACTCAATCTCCTCGTCCAGACCGGCGTGGAAAAGGCGCCGGATCTCCCGGACGTGCCTCTGGCGCTCGATCTGGCGAAGACGGACGAAGAGCGCGACATCATGCGCCTTCTCATCAGCGACACCCAGATTGCCACGCCGCTCGTCGCGCCACCCGATGTGCCGGCCCCGCGCGTGGCGGAGCTGCGCAACGCCTTCGACAAGGCGATGCAGAATCCCCAATTGCTGGCCGATGCACAACAGCAGCAGATCGACATCGATCCGACGCCGGGCGTGAAGCTTCAGGCAGCCGTGGATCATATGTTCACCTTGCCGAAGCCGATCGTCGCCAACGCCAAGGCGATATTCAGGAAATAAGAGACCAGTGCCCGCAGCGCAGAAATGTGAGAAACCCATGAAACACAAAACCGCAACAGTTGTCGCCCTCGCTGCCCTCCTTGCCGCCACGCATCTCGCGGCGGCACAGGACACGCTCAAACTTGCCGTCGGTCAGCAGGGCGCGTTGCCGACATCTGTCTCCGAGATCGGCGTCAGGGCGGGCATATTCAAGAAGCACAACCTCGCGCTTGAACTTACCTACACGGCCGGCGGCGGCGAGACCCTGCAGCCGGTCATCGCCGGCGCGGTCGATCTCGGCATCGGCGTCGGTACCTCGGCGGTGATGGGCGCCTTCACCAAGGGCGCGCCGGTCCGCATCATCGGCGGCAACACCACCGGCGCCATGGATCTGATGTGGTTCGTCAAGTCCGACAGCCCTATCAAATCAATGAAAGACGTCAACGGCCGCACTTTTGCTTACGGGTCCACCGGATCATCGACGCAGATCGTCGCAAGGGCGCTTCTCAAGCAATTCGGCGTCAACGCTCAAATGGTCGCCACCGGCAATTTCGCGGCAACCATGACGGCCACCATGTCGGGCCAGATCGACGTCGGCTGGACCTCGCCGCCGCTGGTGTTCGAGCCGCTCAACGCCGGCAAGATCAGGATTCTCACCAGCGGCGCCGATGCAAAGGAATACGTCGACCAGACAGTGCGCGTCATTGCCGCCAACGCCAATTCGCTGGCGACCAAGGCCGATGCGATCAAGCGTTATGTCGCGGCCTACCGCGAGACCATGGCCTGGATGTATTCCAGCGATCCCAAAGCGCTGACGGCCATAGCCGCCTTCATGGGCACGAATGAAAAGATCGCCCGACAGACGCTCGATATCTATACCAAGGAAAGCCTCGACTTCGATCGCATTACCGGCCTCGACGGCGTGATGGCGGATGCGGTGGAAGCCAAATTCATGAGCGCCCCGCTCACGGAACAGCAGTTGAAAGCTGTCATCATCAAGATTCCGGCGCCGTAAGAACACAACAGGAGCCTTCCGTGAACGAGACCGCAGAACTACGCAAACGCGTGGCGCAGGCCTGCCGCGTCATCGGCCTGCTTGACCTGACCCCTGGCACGCTGGGTCATGTCAGCGCCCGCCTGCCGGGCACGGACCGCATCTTCATCCGGGCCCGCGGCCCGGCCGAAAGCGGCGTGCGCTATACCGCCGAGGACGACATTCTCGAAATCGGCCTCGACGGCAAACGCGTCGACGGCAAGAGCGACGGCTATAGTGCGCCGCTGGAAGTGCATATCCACACAGAGATTTACAAATCGCGGCCGGAGGTGAATGCCGTCACCCATATTCACCCGTCCATCGTCGTTCTGCTCACCATCTGCAACAAGCCGCTGCTGCCGATCTACGGCGCCTACGACCCACAGAGCCTGCGCCTCGTCCTCGATGGGGTGCCGACTTACAAGCGCAGCATCCTCATCGAGAAGCCGGAACTCGGCCGCGAGCTTGCGGGCGTCATGGGCAATAAGAATGTCTGTCTCATGCAAGGCCACGGCATCACCACGGCGGCCAACAGCGTCGAGGAAGCGACCCTTTACGCCATCCACCTCAACGACATCGCCACCATGAACTATCGCGCCTACTCGCTCGGCGACATCACCACAATCCCGCAGGAGGAACAGGACGCGTTCCACAAGATGAAGATCGACACGGGCTATGGCGACCCGATCGTCGGTGTGCCATCGGGACGAGCGGCGAACCTGTGGCGGTATTATACGAGACTGGCGGAAGACAAGGCGGGGAGCGGACAGCGCGACAGACCCTAGTACCGTTCCACAGAGACTATGACTCTTTGGGCCGTCCATACGAAACGCCCTTTCAGCACTGTCATTCCCGACGGCCGCGCAGCGGACGGGCGGGAATCCAGACCTCACGGTTCAGCGCTTCGCAGTTCGCATTCCATGGGAAGCCCGGCGTCGAGGCGCTGCAACGCCTGGTTTCCCGCTCGCGCTTCGCGCGTCGGGAATGACAGTGGCTGCGCTCCGATCAACCAGTCAGATCCTCCGAGCATAGGTACTAGGCCGCCGACCCGCGCTTCTTGTCCCCAAGGCCCATTCATGTCAGGATTGCATAAATCTTGTTACAGGGATGTGCCCTTGTCTGTTGGCTTTTCCGCGAGCTGGAACGCTCACACCAAGCGGATCGATTTCGGCGACGCCAGCGTCGAAATCGTCCGGACCACAACGCTCAAGCGCCATGTCTTCGCCTATGGCGGCGAATGCGCCTATCTGGCCATCGGCCTGTCCGGCGAACGGCGCAGCGGCGAAACCCGCACGCGCGCATTCACCTCTTCCCACCGCTCCCTGGGCGGCTGTCTGTTCGCTTTGCCGCGCGGCGAAAACATGGAAGGATGGAGCGAGCCGGAGACGAAATCGTCATGGCTCAACATCTATCTCCATGAAAAATACCGGCTGAGCGATCCGGATCTGACGATCGACGCCCTGTTGAACCGCCCGCACCTGGCCGCCAACGCCTATGACGCCATGTCGTTTGGCCGAAAGATGGAGAGACTGATCGAGGCAAGATCCGCCAGTCTGCCGACCTATCTGCAAAGCTTCGTCACGCTTCTGCTTCTGGCGAATGAAGATATCGGATCGGAAACCGGCGCAGGCGCCGCCCGTGAACTGGGGCCGCTCGGGCGAAGCAAGGTCAAGCAGCTGGACAGTTACATTGCACGCCATGAGACGCAACAGATCGCCGTCGCCGACATGGCCCGCATCGTCGATATGTCGCTGAGCGGCTTCATTCGCGCCTTCAGGCGAACCTACGGGCACACGCCCCATCGCTATCTCCAGTTGCGCAAGCTTGCGCTGGCGAAGACCATGCTGCGCGACGGCGAGATGTCGCTGACCGATATCGCCCTGGACGCGGGTTTTGCAAGTTCCAGCCATTTTGCGGCGGCGTTCCGCGCGCGGTTCGGCATCACGCCAAGCGCATATCGCCTGCGCGTGCATACTGCCAAGTAGCATTTTACGACATCGCCGCGCATTTCGTGAAAGCCCGGCCGGCCCATTTCGTGCTGATTCCGTTCAGACATTCGTCCTGGAATTTGCCGATGCCGCACTACAATCCGCACCTGAAGGCCGCCACTCCCGATGCCGGCGCGAGCCCCCGCCGCAACGGCACGTACGAACGCTACGACATGATCGACAACATTTTCATCCAGACGCGGTCCGCGCCGCCCGCTCCCTGGGAAAATGCCTTGGCGAACGCCATGGAGAACGCCTTCCTCGCCGGGGTTTCCACCCTTCCCGAATTGGTCATCCATCTGACCGGGGCCGGCCTCGCCCATCCGTCGGGTGCGGCCTGGACCGAGGCGAACCTGCTTGGCTGCCTCGAGGTGCAGGGAGAGATCGCATGACCACTGCTCATCAAAGCGACAGCCCTAAGGCGCGGATAGACGCCGGCCTCAAACACCTCTGGTATCCGGTTCTGGCGAGCTGGCAACTCGGCTCAACGCCGAGAGGCATCACCCGCCTGGGCACGAGCCTGGTTCTGTGGCGCAACAGCGAGGGCCAGATCCACGCGGTCGAGGATCGTTGTCCCCACCGCGGCGCGCGCCTGTCGCTCGGCTGCGCCAGTCATGATCGCATCGCCTGCTGGTATCATGGCGTCGAAGTGGATGCCCAAGGCGTCGTGGCCAACGTGCCGGCGGCCGACCATGCCAACATGCGCGGCAGAAAAGCCCTGATCTCGTTTCCGGTCGAGGAAAGACAGGGCGCGATCTTTGTCTGGTTCGGCGGCGGCGACGCGCCACCCCTGCGTCTGCCGCACGAACCGACCTCGCAAGAGTTCTCCGGCTTTCTTTGCACCGCTGTCTGGCGCTGCAACTACCGCTACGCCCATGACAATCTGATGGATCTGATGCATGGCGCCTATCTTCATGCCGTCTCCCATTCGATGTCCGGCGGCGAAAAGCGGGCCAGCATGGAGGTTGTCGACACGCCCGACGGCTTCATCTTCCGCAAGACCGATCAGGCGGAACTGAATTTCGACTGGGTCGAATTCATGGACCTCGATGCGCACTGGATGCGCGCAACCGTTCCCTATGGTCCAGGCGCCGGCCCCGGCGGACCGTTCTGGATCATCGGAGGCGTCGTGCCGATCGACAACAACACATGCCAGGTCTTCTTCTGGCGCCTGCGCAAGGTCTCCGGCTGGCAGAGGGCCGCCTGGCGCTTCCTCTATCGGACCAAGCTGGAAGCCCGGCACTGGGCTGTCCTCGAACAGGATCGCGAAGTTCTCGAAGGATTGATCCCCGACGCGCGAGACCACGAGAGCCTCTATTCACATGACGCCGGACTTGTCCGCCTGCGCCGCCTGCTGTCCCGCGCCGCGGAAAGCGAACTTCGCCTGGAAGCGCAGGCGGAACATCACGCCGTATCCTGGAGCGAGACGAGGGCGTGAGCCACCGCGTCCTGCCTACTGCCTACTGCCTACTTGCCCCTTTTTTCCCTTCACACCAGCCGGCCGCACGTCTTCGCTTTCCGCCAGCGCGGCCCGCAACAACAGCTGCGCGGCCCAGCGCTTCGCCTCGCGTGCTTCATCCGGGCTCATCGCGCAAATGTCCTGCAGGACGACAAAGGATTCGACACCGCACAGCAGGCTGAGCGAACCGGTGAGGCGGTTGAAGCGCTTGGCGCCAAGGTCCTTCCTCACGTCGGCAAGCGCGGTTTCGATCCATTGCCGGCGGAAAGGCGGACGCCGCGGTAAACCTTTGGCTGCGGCGTTTGCTTCCAGCGAAAAGCGCAGCAGGGAACGGAAGGCCGATTCATAAGCTGCCGTCATTGCGTCGCTGCCGGCAATCACCGCGTCGAGCTTTTCCTCCGGCGTGCCGGTGCCGTGGATGAGGTCGTCGAGATGCTGCGTTTCTATACTGCCGGCGACAAACAGCGAGGCCTGCGCGCTCAGCATTTCAGAAGTCGGAAAATAGCGATAGGCGGTGGTACGGCTGACGCGCGCCGCATCAGCCACCTCTGTCACCGACACTGGCTGGCCGCGGCGGATGAGGTCGGCCGCGCCGCTGACCAGGGCGTCTCTGGTACGCAGCTTCTGGCTGACGCGGCCGCCATCGAGATAAGAAGTCGTACGGTCGACCCCGGCTGTGTCACTCCTGGCCCCGTTCACCTTTGACCGTTTCGCCGTCTTCGCCATTTCACCCGATCTCAGCATCATGTGCGCGGGTGATTACACCACTTCAACTGTCTGCAAAACGCAAGTTTTTCAAGCTGGAATCAGCTGCCGGCACTTCCTGTTTTCTAGCGCCGCGCGCCGCGCCCTTTCCACGCTTCCCAGCCGGCGCGCATGCCCGCGCCGAAGCCGTAGAAGATCAGGCTCAGCACCGCCAGAATGATCGTGCTGTAGATCAGGCCGGCGCGCGCATCCTGCTGCGGCAGGTCCTGGCTCAACCGCGGCTCGATGAAGATAACGTGGATGGCCATAGCGGCGACGAAGATGCCGACTGCCGCCGGTTTGTGGCGGAACCATCCGGCGACAATGATGAGAAGCGTGGCAATCACGGGGGCTCAAGTCCAAACAGGGCCGCCGGCAGGACAATGCCGGCAAGGATGAAACAGCATTTCGGCATAACGTTCATGGCGATGGATGGCCACCCCTCGAATTGTCGTCCGGCAGTTGGTAAATCCGACCGGGCCCCCATTCCAGGCACGCCCTCCGCGACGGATTGCCCCCTGAATGGACGGTTAAAAAGACCCCCTAGGGAAATTCCCCGCCATCCGCTACATCTGCGCCCCAAAATATCTTCAGGGACAGCCATGGTCTGGATCGTCGGCGGCGCAATCACTGTAGCAATCTGTCTCCTGGCATTCCCGAAACAGGCCGTGTGGATCCTGGCCGGCGTGGTGCTGGCCGTGGGGGCTCTGATCTTCTATTTCGTGCAGGACAGCCGCCGGACGGCTGAACTGGAAAAGCAGCTTGCCGAACAGCGCGCGCGCGAATTCGCGCAGATCGAGGTCACAGCCGGCGGCGACGCCACCGCCTGTCCCGACAGCGGCATGCCGATCGCCGTCACCATCAAAAACGGCTCGGCGACACAGACGTTGAAGGCCGTCACCTTCAACCTGGAAGGTCACCGGCGAGGCTTCAGTTCGGTCGTATCCTCCGCCCGCAATCTCTCCAGCGACAAGATCATCGAGCCCGGCGGTTCCTATACGACCTGCTGGCCCCTACCGCCCTACAGCCATATCCCAGACGGCGTCACCGCGCAGATGCTGGAGTGGACGGCGATCAAGCAGACGATCGCGTGGATGTAGGAGGCCGCCTGCCCTCCACATTGTAAGACGTCCGGTAAATCAGCTCCAGCGGCGTGCCGTCGGGATCGCGGAAGTAGAAGCGCGGGCCGTTGACTGTGCCGTTGCGGCGGTCTTCCTCGAAAAAGATGTCGATGCCCTTGGAGCGAATGAAGGCCTTGGCCGCCTCGTACTGGTCTTCGTCGATCATGAAGGCGTGGTGCACGCCACCCGAGCCCTCTGGCGCGCTGGGCGGCACATAAGCGGGGCGATGAATGAGCAGCACGCAATCGCCGCCGGCATCCAGAAACGTTATGCTTCTGTCCGGCATGGCGGCGAGATATTTGCAGCCTAGCACGTCCGTATAAAAGCGCACGCTGCGCTCCACGTCGCTGACCGGAATGCTGAAGTGCGCCAGGCCTTTGAGCTGGATCATGTCGCCGGTTCCCCGTGGTATGGCAGGCTCGATGATGCACCGCAACGGCCGCATGCGGCAAGCACCTTTGCGCGCCATTATTCGTTTGACCTTGCCCATCCGGCGGGTTTTAGGTTTTGAAAGCTTTCAAACCCCTGCGAGGCCCGCTCTCGCGAATCGTACGGGCGCGGCCACGCGGGCTGCGTGTGGAGATCAAACGTGCTGACGACAGAACAGAACAGAATGATCACTCAGGTCGGCGCCGGAACGCCGATGGGAGAGTTGCTGCGCCGCTACTGGATTCCCTTCGCCGGCGCCAGCGAGTTCGACGAGAAGCCGGTGCGCGCCGTACGCCTGCTCGGCGAGGATCTCGTCGCCTATCGCGATGGTAGCGGCACGTTCGGCCTCATCAACCGGCAGTGCCCGCACCGCCGCGCCGATCTCTCCTACGGCTTCATCGAGGCCTGCGGCCTGCGCTGCAACTACCACGGCTGGCTGATGGACGAGGCCGGCCACGTCATCGAAATGCCCTATGACGACACCGCCAATCCCGCCCAGAATCTCAAGGCAAAAGCCTCGACCAAAGCCTATCCGGTGAAGGAATTGGCCGGCCTGCTATTCACCTATATGGGCCCCGCGCCGGTGCCGGAACTCCCCGTCTGGGCACCGTTCACCTGGACCGGCGGCTTCCGCCAGATCGTCAAGTCCGACGTTCCGTGCAACTGGTTTCAGTGCCAGGAAAACTCCTGCGATCCGGTGCATTTCGAATGGATGCACGACAATTGGGGTGCCAGACTCGAGGGCCGCGACGACAATTCCGCCAAGCATCTCCAGCTCGATTTCGTCGAGACGGACTTCGGCCACGCCTATCGCCGCATCCGCGAAGGCCAGGAAGAAGGCAGCAGTTTGTGGACGGTCGGCCGGCTGGCGCTGTGGCCGCTCGCCTTCTATCTCGGCGAGCACTTCGAATGGCGCGTGCCGGTGGATGATGAAAACACGCTCAGCATCGCCTGGTTCTTCGAACAATCGCCGAAGGATGTCGCCCCTGTCATGCAGGACAAGGTGCCGGTCTGGATCAGCCCCATCGTCGATGACACCGGCCGCTGGATCACCACCCATGTCATCAACCAGGACATCGTCGCCTGGGTCGGCCAGGGCCGGATCGCTGATCGCAGCCAGGAATTCCTCGCCGCAAGCGACCGCGGCATCGTCATGATGCGCCGCCGCTATTTCGAGGACATGAAGAGGGTCGAGCAAGGCCTCGACCCCAAGGGCGTCATCCGCGATCCGCAACTGGCGCGCTGCGTGCCGCTCGACAGGGTGTTGCTACCGCCGTTGCCGGGCGACCTCACGCGCGAGCAATGGAAGAAGCACCCCGGTCTCAGCCGCAAGCTCATCGATCATCGACATTGCGCCGGCCAGCCGGCCAAAGTCCGGCAGGACTATCTGCGCGCCATGGGCTTTGGACCGGACCTGTCGCTGCTGCCGAACGCGGGACAGAAGCTCGAGACGCAGGTCAGTTGAGGAGCCGCCTGCCAGTTCATAAGGCCTTGCGAGACGCGACGCTTGCGCGCCGCGCCTCACGATGAGGGTTCCGGGCAGCTTGAAGGCATCTGAAAAAGCCCTCTGCTGCAGGCATAATAAGCCGGAACGCTTGGAACGCTGCCGTCGCAAGTCGCGCGCGCCAAACTTTATTGCGGCACCATCCCGCCTTATTCGCTCCATCATTCAATGAAATCAGGAGACGGGGGCGCTATCCGGTCTGCTGCACGTATGTCTGTGGTCCGGCTTACTGAGGATGAGGCTTATGGCCTGCATCGAGGTGGCCCATCTGACCAATCTCCAAGAGCTTCAGCGCCCGCGCGTCAGCGCGGAAGACCACACAGAGCACGAAGCTTTAGAAACGCCCGGCATGCCGGCAGAACGCGGCGACATTCGCTTTGCAATTGGCGTCGTGCTGTCGAAGGCGGCTGCCCTGCTTTGCGGGGCCTATCTTCTCATGGATGATTATCCGGCCGGTGCGGCCGTCTGCCTTTGCGGCAGCATTGGCATAGCGGGCATCCTTGTCATGGGGCTGGCGCGGCGCCGGCCATGACGATGCCACTCAGGACCGGAGGCCTGCAACTCATCCGGTCATGCACGAATAGAGAAACGACCAGCTTTTGCGGCCGGAGAGTTTCTGCTTGTGCGATCGGGCCTGGCAGGACGACCATTTCTGTTTGTCCTTGGCCCATTCCCTTTTCGCGGATTGCCATTGCTTGTTCGTCCAGTTTTTTACGTCGTCGGCCGCGCGCGATGTAGCGGCGGCGGCCTTGTCGGCTGCGCTGGGCGCGGACGAAGACTGGGCGATGGCGGCGCCGCCGAAGACGAGTGTTGCCGACAGGGCAAGAGCAACAACCGAGGTTGCAAGAATCGATCTGGAGATCATCGATCTGGAGGTCATGGGCGTATCCCCTGGGTTCAACCAGTAAACCCAACGGGAAACGGCCGGCATCGGTTCCGCGCAACACGGAGCGTCGCAACACGAAGGATTTGATTTTGCTGGAAACGAGGTCTTTTGGGCCTCCGCAGGGCGGCGGCACAGACGTGACCGCCAAACCCCAGATCTGGCACCGTCGCACCCCCCTGCCTTGCAGGAAAGATGCTTGGTGCGGCCAAGAGGACTCGAACCTCCACCCCGGTTAAAGGACTAGCACCTCAAGCTAGCGCGTCTACCAATTCCGCCATGGCCGCAGGGAGAGCCCGAAAAACTTCCGGAAATTCAACCCGAACCGGCGCTTGCGCGGAGCGAAGCGACGGCAGGCGGTCGTCTAACAAATCAACGGGCGGGTGACAAGCGATTGCTTTGGAGAACCGTGGACAAACATAGGCCGGATATGCCCCGGAAAACCCGCGCCCGCGGCGCAACCCTGCCCCGAACCGCCGCGGATGGCCGTTTGCGCCCAATCATGACAAAATACCACCCTATATTTCCTCGAATGAAAAACGCCCTCGAAAGCCGCTCCCACCGCCCATGACCACTCTTGCCGCCCCACCGCCCACGCCCGAGCCCGCCGCCTGCCAAATGACGCCGCCGCGCGGCAGCCTGTCCCACCTGATGCTGCCGCAAGCCGGCACCCGCGCGGTCGAGTGGATCGTCTCCGAGGGCCTCGTGCCCTATGGGGAAGCCGTGGCGGCCATGGAGGCGCGGGTCGATGCCATTGCTGCCGGCACCGCGCCCGAATGCGTCTGGCTGGTGGAACATCCGCCGCTCTACACGGCGGGGACGTCAGCCAAGGACGACGATCTTATCGACGCGCGCTTTCCCGTCCACCAGACGGGCCGCGGCGGCCAATTCACCTATCACGGTCCGGGGCAGCGCGTGGCCTATGTCATGGTCGATCTGAAGCGCCGCAGGCCCGACGTGCGCGCCTTCGTCTGCGGCCTGGAAGACTGGATCATCGCCACGCTCGCAGCCTTCAATATCCGTGGCGAACGCCGGGCGGATCGAGTCGGCGTCTGGGTGCAGCGGCCCGACAAGCCGAAAGGCTTTGACGGCAGCATGGCGGAAGACAAGATCGCCGCCATCGGCATTCGCGTGCGCCGCTGGGTCACGTTCCACGGCATCTCGCTCAACGTCGAACCCGATCTCTCGCATTTCTCCGGCATCGTGCCCTGCGGCATTTCCAATGCCCATTATGGTATCACCAGCCTCGTCGACCTCGGCCTGCCGGTGACGATGGACGCGGTGGATGCGGTGATGCGCAGGGAGTTTGAGGCGTTATTCGGCATATCTGCGGAAGGAAATGAGGTGAGGCCGTAAAGACAGCTCACAATCACC
This sequence comes from Terripilifer ovatus, assembly GCA_029222685.1. GTDB lineage: Bacteria > Pseudomonadota > Alphaproteobacteria > Rhizobiales > Beijerinckiaceae > Terripilifer > Terripilifer ovatus. Next base: position 178,978 of record JARHVB010000008.1, read on the forward strand.
CTCTCTACTAAAGTACATAAATTCTACTGATTTAGTTAATAATTGAGCAGGGGGTAATTGCAGTGCGAGCCGTCGCAATATAGTTCAGGGATAACAGAGACTAAGCCATTGCATTCCCAACGACGCCGGCACAGCATCATCATGCGATCGCTCCCTCAGAGCGGCGACGCAAGCGAGGGCTGGATATGGCTGAACGGATCGTCATTCTGTCCGATGGCACGGGCAATGCCGCGTCGAGCGTGTGGCGCACCAATGTCTGGCGCATCTTCCAGTCGCTCGATCTCCAGTCGAACGCGCAGGCGGCAAAATATGACGACGGCGTCGGCACGTCGTCGTTCCTGCCCCTCGCCCTTCTCGGCGGCGCCTTCGGCTGGGGCCTGAAACGCAATGTGCTGGACACCTATAAATTCGTCTGTCGCAATTATGAGAGCGGCGCCAGGCTCTACCTGTTCGGCTTCAGCCGCGGCGCTTTCACCGTGCGGGTGCTGACTGCGTTCATTCTGCAGCAGGGTTTGGTCAAGGCCCAATCGGACGCGGAGCTGCACGATCTCGCGCGCAAGGCTTACCGCGCCTATCGCGCCAATGGCTACCATTCGATCTGGAGAATCGAAGTGCCGTTCCGCTGGCTGCGCGACAAGGTCATCTCGCTCTATGATCGGATCACGCGACGTAAATCCTATGACCGCAGTTCCAACACCCAGGTCCCCAATATCGAATTCCTCGGCATCTGGGACACGGTCGCCGCCTACGGCCTGCCCGTCGACGAGATGACGCGCGGCGTGAGCGACTGGATATGGCCGTTGCGCTTTCCCGACCGGATCTTGAATCCCCGTGTGCTCTGCGCCCGCCATGCCGTCGCCCTCGATGACGAGCGCACAACGTTTCATCCCTTGTTATGGACGGAGCAGAATGAGCCGGGCCATCGCGAAACGCCTTACCCTGTCACCGGCGAAAGGCTCGCGCAGGTCTGGTTTACCGGCATGCATTCCAATGTCGGCGGCGGCTATCCCGACGATGCGCTCGCCTTCGTGCCGCTGTACTGGATTCTCGAAGAAGCCAAGCAGCGCGGGCTCGTCTTCAAGTCCGGACTGGATGCAGACCCGGACACGACGAAATGGATCAGGTCGTCGCAGGACAAGGACGGCAGGCTTTACGATTCCCGTTCGGGCCTCGGCGGCTATTACCGCTATGGGCCGCGTAAGCTCGCCGATCTCTGCAACGACGTGGATGCGGGCGTCAGCATTCCGGTTCCAAAAATCCATCATTCTGTGTTTGGCCGCATCGACAGCGGCTGCAACTCCTACGCACCTATCGGCCTGCCGGAGAAATATGCCGTCGTGGCGGAAGATGGGCTTGTAGCAGCGCCGTCCGGCGGCAGCCTCGAGACGCCTGCGCAAGCTGCCGCGCGTCACAGCGCACAGGAACGGCTGTGGAATTATGTCTGGCTGCGCCGGCTCGCTTATTTCGCAACATTGGCGGCAACATTCCACCTCGTCGCATTCTGGCTGTTTCATCCGATCGATCGGCAGCACGAATACCAAAGCTCCATCCGCCTCGTCTCGGAAATGGTGCGGGCGATCGAATCCCTGCTGCCGCGCCCGGTGCATTGGTGGGCGGACCGGTACGCTGCCAATCCCGAATGGTTCCTGGGAGGCATCGCCATTCTCGCCGCCCTGCTCTTCATCAGTTCGAGCCTCAGCGGAAAGATAAAGGATACGATGCGGCAGATCTGGCTGTCACGCGGCGCGACAAGCCCTGTGCCCGACAGCGGCCTGCAACGGATCATCTACAACTTCCGCTCGCACTGGCTCTATCGCGCTTTCATCCGCATCGGACGACTTTACGTTTTGCCGTTTCTGTTTGCGCTCGCGATAGCCTGGGTTGTCCTCACCTCGGCTAGCCATCTGCTGTTCAACCTTGCCGACTCGACCGGTGCCTTCTGCAAAGGCACAACCACTTCCCTTCTTGCGCCAGCCGGTGGAATACCTCCAAAGGACATTGAGTTCGACACGAAATCCTTGTGTGCCCCGACGGGCGTCAGCGTGCGCGCCGGTGTGCCCTATAACGTGCTCATCACCGTCGAGACACCTTGGAAAGACAAAAGCATCGACACGTCTCCTGCCGGATATGGCTCGACGTCACAACCTTTCATCGCGCAACTCAAGCTGCGCTCGGCCGTCATGCTGCGCCGCATCCTCTTCCGTCCCTGGTACATGCTCGTCGCCCGCGTCGGCGAAACCGGTGTCGATGAATATTTTCTCGATCCTGTCGTCTTCAGAGGGACCGATCCTGCCGTCCTCACCTATCGTTCCGTGATCACACCGAACCAGTCAGGCGAAGTGTTTTTCTACGTCAACGACGCGGTCATTGCCCTGCCGTGGGTGACCCGGTTTTTCTATTGGAACAATGCTGGGACGGCGAAGGTGCGGATTACCCCGAGGTGAGGGGCTCATTCCTCCTTTCGTGCATAAACCGCACATAAACGCCGCAAAATGAGCGTGTCCCATGCAATATGGTGAACCTCGCCGCCGTTTTCGCAATGAATTTGCAGCGCAGATGATGTAGTTTGCGAGCAGTAATCCGCGCAGGAGGCGAGGCGTCATCACAAAGCTCGAACCCTCACCCAGAAACAAGGCGCTCGCCGGTCTCGCACACTGGCGTCACGATCCGCAGCGCGATGCCATCACCCGCGCCTTCACCTTTGCCAATTTCGCCGAGGCCTTCGCCTTCATGACGCAGATTGCGCTCGTGGCGGAGCGCCGCGACCATCATCCCGAATGGTCGAATGTCTACAACAAGGTGGAGATAACACTCACTACTCACGACGCCGGCGGCCTCACGCAACGTGACGTTGATCTCGCCCACGAGGCGGATCGAATCTTCCAGCGCTTCGGAACACGCAAATGAACGCGCAGAGCGCCAAACACGGCGCCGCCGCCGGCAACATCACGCCGGACCGTCCCGACTGGACCATCGATCAGGGATGGGACAATTACACGGCCGACGAGCATGCTGTCTGGGAAACGCTGTTCGAGCGGCAAACCAAGCTCCTTCCCGGCCGCGCCTGTGATGAATTCGTGCAAGGCATGCAGGCGCTTCCCATCGGCGCCGATCACATCCCCGACTTCCGGCGCCTGAGCGATGTGCTGATCAAGCAGACCGGCTGGCAGGTCGTCGCGGTTCCGGGTCTCGTTCCCGACGAGGTGTTTTTCGATCACCTTGCCCATCGCCGTTTTCCAGCCGGGCAATTCATCCGCAAGCGCGACCAGCTCGATTACCTGGAAGAGCCGGATGTCTTCCACGATGTGTTCGGCCATGTGCCGATGCTGATGAACCCGATGATCGCCGACTACATCCAGGCCTATGGCATCGGCGGCCTGCGCGCGCAGAAGCTGGGCGTCCTGCCGAACCTGGCGCGGGTCTATTGGTACACGGTGGAGTTCGGGCTCGTCACCCAGGCCGAGGGGCTTCGCATTTACGGCTCGGGCATCGTGTCGTCCTACACAGAAACCGTCTTTGCCCTCGACGATGCATCGCCCAACCGCATTCGGTTCGATCTCGAACGGGTGATGCGAACCAACTACCGGATCGACGATTTCCAGGAGACGTATTTCTTCCTCCACAACCTGGACGAACTGCTGGAGCTTGGCCGGATCGACTTTGCACCACTCTACGAGCGGGCGAGGCGACAGCCCGACCTTGAGCCTGGCGAGATATTGCCGGATGATGAGGTGATCGCGCGCGGAACCGGCCGATACCACTCCGCCAGGCATCCGGCGAAATGACATGCGATCAAAGGCCCCAATAAACCATCTGGAACTCTTAACACTCCCGCGTTACAGTTCGGGCCGTCAATAAGACAGAATCGAGCAAAAATGCGGTTCGCCCAAGGGTCTTGGAAGCCTCTTTCACAATCTGCCGTCACCCCCGATCTTGACCAGACGCCGCAGTTTGGCCACTGGCACGATGCCGCCGCCATGGCGCGGCTGCAGGCCCAGGTGGAAGCCCAGGCAACCCTTATTCGCGAACAGGCGGCAGCTCTTGCCCATAGCCGCAAGATCTTCGATCGCGCCTCGGCCGCGGCCCGCATCGGCGTGTGGGAATGCACCCTTGCCGACGCGTCGCTGACCTGGACAGATCAGGTTTATGAAATGTTCGATATCGCGCGTGACGCGTCGCTGAATCGCGAAGAACTCCTGAAATTATACACACCCGCCTCCCTGAAGCAGCTTGAAGAGGTGCGCAGCCGGGCCCTTGCCGAGCACAGCGGCTTTCATCTCGATGCCGAGATCGTAACGCCGAAGGGCAACCGCCGCTGGATCCGCCTGACGGCAACCGTTGAATGCGAGGACGGCGTGCCGGTGCGCATCTTCGGCATGAAACAGGACATCACCGAAGAAAAGATTCTCTCCGACCGCATGCGCTATCTCGCCGAATTCGACGTCATGACGGGTCTTGCCAATCGCAGTTCGTTCCAGGCCAGGCTTGCAGCCCTGGGACCAGAGGTAGGCACAGGTGGCCGGCCGGCCGGCGCGCTGGCGCTGGTCGATCTCGACGGGTTCAAGCAGATCAACGACCTCTTCGGCCATGCGCTCGGTGACGAATGCCTGAAGGAGGCTGCCCAGCGCCTCAGCACCGCCTGTCACGGGGCCGCCGACCTGGTGGCGCGCATCGGCGGCGATGAATTCGCGGTGTTGCTGCGAGGCTCCCTTGATCAAACCGGGATCGAAACGATCGCCCGGCGGATCGTCGATACACTGGGCCGGCCGATGCGGCGGAAGGATGGGCTGCTGCGGGTCGGCGCTTCGGTCGGCATTGCCACCATAGACGGTGGCCTCAAACCTTCCGAACTGTTCACCCGGGCCGATGCCGCGCTTTATGCCGCCAAAGCCGCCGGCCGCAACACGTTTTGCCTGTTCAGCCCCGCGATGATGGACCTCAACCAGGTCTCCTTGCCCGCTGCCGGTACGCCGTCCCGTCCCGACCGCCGCCGGTTCCGTGGCTCCGCAGTGGCCTGAAGCGCCCGAACCCGCAATGTAGCCGCAATCTTCGCCGCCTATGGAGCGATCAGACGATCATCCAGAATCTGCGGCCGAAATCTGCAGCGAGGTACTGCTGTGCGCATCCTGTTGGTGGAAGACGAAGCGGAAATGGCCGCGGCGCTGTCGGCCGCCCTCCGAAAATACGACATGGCAGTCGACCGCGCGGCCAGCATCAGCGAGGCGGAGGAACTGGTGGCGCTGGCGGTCTTCGACGCCATCCTGCTCGATCGCCAATTGCCCGACGGCGACGGGCTCTGTCTCATCCCGCGCCTGCGCAAGCGCGGCATCCACACCCCCGTCATCATCCTCACCGCCAAAGGCACCCTGCCCGATCGCATCTCCGGCCTCGACGCTGGCGCCGACGACTACATGGCCAAGCCCTTTGCCGTCGAAGAGCTGGTGGCACGCCTGCGCGCCGTGCTGCGCCGCCCTGCCGATCTCAAGCCCGACATGGTGCGGCTCGGCCGCCTCAACCTCAATCTCGATCATCTCGACGCCGATGTGGAAGGCCGGCCGCTGAGACTGCCGCGTCGCGAACTGCTGGTGCTCGCCACCCTGATGCGCCGCATGGGCCGCACCGTCGTGCGTGCCACACTGGAAGCCGCCGTCTATGCGCTCGACGAAGAGATCCAGTCCAATGCGCTCGACACGCATATTTCGCGGCTGCGGCGCAAACTCAGCGAGGCCGGAGCAGGCGTCGAAATTCACGGCATTCGCGGCATCGGCTATCTGATGAAAGGCGCATGAGCGTGGCCGCGACCGCCGCCACGACTTCCGCCTCCAGTTCCGGCCTGCACGCCGCCATCGGCGATACCTGCGGCATCTGCGCCATGCCGCTGCGCTCACGGCTCGTCCACAGCCTCGTCAAGCTGCAGGGCATCATGCTGACCATGCTCGGCCTGCTGCTGGTGGCGACCTTGTGGACGACAGGCGTCATCCCCCATCAACGCGATGAAGAAGCCGTCGTCAAAGTCGTGAGCGACGCCATCTTCCGCGACGGCAATGGCGATCTCGCGCTGCGTTCAACGCCGATGCTGGAGCGCCTGCGCGCCGCCGATCCCCCACCCTGGCTGCTGGTGCGTGACGGCACGGGGCATATCTTGAAGGAAGGCCCTGTGCCGCCGCTCTACGAGCGCCTGGCCGGTTCGCTTGACGATCTTGGTCAGGCGAAATTCGGCTGGGACCGGAGACCGGCAAAGGACGACGACCGCGGCGCGGTGATGAAAAGACTGGAGACCGCCGCCGGCGAGGTGCAGATCATCACCACGACGGAAGCAAAACTCTCCCATTGGAAGGCCATCGGATGGATCGCCCTGTCCTTCGGCCTGTTGACCGTCCCTAGCCTGATACTGATGACGCTCGCGACTCTCATCGCCACGCCCATCGTCGTCAGGCGCGCCCTGTCGGGCCTGGACGAACTGGCGCGGCACGCCAGCCAGATCAACATCGATAAACGCGGCTCACGCTTGCCCGTTGATGGCGTTCCGCTGGAGGTCGAGCCGTTGGTCAGTGCCGTCAACGAAGCACTCGGCCGTCTCGACAAAGGCTACGACCGCCAGGGCCGCTTTCTCGCCGACGCCGCTCACGAATTGCGCACGCCGATCGCCATTCTGGCCACGCGCCTTGAATCCCTGCCGCCAAGCGAAGAACAGACGCGGCTGATCGAAGATGTCGCCCGGCTCGCCAATCTCACAGAGCAATTGCTCGACAAGGAGCGGCTGGAGCATCAGCGCTATGTGATGCAGCCGGTGGATCTTGCCGAGATCTGCGCCAGAGTCGCCGCCGATCTGGCGCCCATCGCCATTGCCGGCGGCTATGAAATCTCGTTTCATAAGGATGCCGACAGCGTCATGGCCTGGGGCGATCGCAGCGCGCTCGAACGCGCCCTGGTCAACCTGGTGCAAAACGCGATCCAGCACGGCGGCCGCCGCGGCGCCATCGATATTGCCGCGCGGCTGCCGGCCGTCATGGAAGTGTGCGACGAAGGCCCCGGCATCTGTAGCGACGAGCGCGAGCAGATTTTCGAACCGCTCTATCGCGTCCGCCCGCAGAGCCAGGGCGCCGGCCTCGGCCTGCATCTCGTGCGCGAAATTATCCGCATGCACAAAGGCGACGTCAGCGTCACCAACCGCGCGCCGAACGGCGCCTGTTTCAAAATCTCTCTACCCGTAGCCTGAATCCTTCTTCGTTTACGCGAGAAGGTGGCCTGACGCAGCAAACTCGGATGAGGGGCATCACGCAATGCAACCGCAATGCACGCCCTGCACAACATCTCCGTAAGCCCTGGCGATTCAAATGCGCCGCGGCATCGCGGAGTCAAAACCTATGCCCAACTATCTGGCGTCGTTCTTCCTGTCCTGGCTGTCGAACCCCTTGCGCGTCGCTGCCATCGCCCCGTCCGGCAACGCCCTGGCCGAGCTCATTACCAGCGACATTTCCGACCGCTCCGGCCCGATCATCGAACTCGGTCCAGGCACGGGCGTCTTCACACAGAAGCTCTTGCAGAAAGGGATCCGACAGGAAGACATCACCCTCGTCGAATATGGCTCCGACTTCGTCCGCATTCTGCAATTGCGGTTTCCCTCGGCCCGCGTGCTGTGGATGGACGCAGCCTCCCTGCCGGCCGTCAGCATCGCCAAAGAAGGGTCGATCGGCGCAGTCATCAGCGGACTGCCGCTGCTCAGCATGCCGTCAAGAAAAGTTCGTGCCATCCTGACGGGCGCCTTCCGCTACCTCAACGCCGACGGCGCATTCTACCAGTTCACCTACGGCAGGAAATGTCCGATATCGCAGCCGCTGCTCGACCACCTTGGCCTGAAGGCGACGTTGATGGATCGCACCCTGCGCAACATTCCACCCGCCTCCGTCTATCGCATCACGCGTAGCCCGATCCTCGACCTCACCGCCAATCCTGCCGTCCATGAGGAGACGCCGGAACTGGTGTAGACGATATGGCTCGTCATCGCCGCCCTTCTCCAACAGCCGCTGGGCACGATCAGAAAGCAGGTCTCGGCCGTCGGTCTTTTGCTGGAGATTTACCATCGGTTAACCATTCGCTCGGTAAATCGAAGCAACCGAATATTTACCAAGATGACCAGCTTGTTAACACAACCCCGGCCTATCCGCCTCAAGGGGCGCAGCTTTCTTGCCCTTGCCCTGACGCCCGAACATCCTTTCGAGGATTGGCTGGCGCAGCTCGACCATTTGGCGTCGCGCTCTACCAACTTCTTCAGGCGCCGTCCCCTGGTTCTCGACGTCACCGGGCTGGAGATCGACCGGTCCCAGCTTCGCGAATTGCTCGACAAGCTCGGCGAACGCAATGTGCGGATCATGGGCATCGAGGGCGCGCGCCCGTCCCTGCTCGGACCGGACATGCCTCCGCCGATGGCGGATGGACGTCCGGCCTCCGATATCGAAGCGCCCGCCGAGGATGAACGCGTCGAGGCGAAAACCCCGGAGAAAGCTGCTCCGCCCTCGCCGCCGCCCCCGAAGACCTCACCTTCGATGCTTGTGACGGAGCCCGTCCGCTCGGGGCAAGCTCTCTTCTTCCCGGAAGGCGACGTCACCGTCGTAGGCTCTGTCGCCTCCGGCGCAGAGATCATCGCCGGCGGTTCAGTCCACATCTACGGGACGTTGCGAGGGCGTGTCATGGCCGGAACGATGGGCAATGGCTCCGCCCGCATTTTCTGCAGCAAGCTGGAAGCCGAACTGGTCGCCATCGACGGCTACTACAAGACGGCCGAGGATCTCGAGCGCGATCTGCGCGGGAAGGCCGTCCAGTTCTGGTTGGAAGGCGACACGTTCAAGGTTGGATCACTCGCCTGAGTCGACGGCGCGTCCACACAAACAGGAGAGTTCTATGGGCAAAGTTATCGTAGTCACATCGGGCAAAGGTGGCGTCGGCAAGACGACCTCCTCGGCGGCCTTGGGCGCAGCCCTCGCCCGCAACGGCGAGAAGGTCGTAGTCGTCGATTTCGATGTCGGCCTGCGCAATCTCGATCTCATCATGGGCGCCGAAAGACGCGTCGTTTACGACCTCATCAATGTCATCCAGGGCGAGGCCAAGCTGGCGCAGGCGCTGATCCGTGACAAGCGGCTCGAGACGCTCTACCTGCTCCCGGCCTCGCAGACGCGCGACAAGGACAATCTGACAGCCGAGGGTGTCGAGACGGTCATTGCCGCGCTGAAACAGAGCTTCGATTGGGTCATCTGCGACAGCCCCGCCGGCATCGAGCGCGGCGCCACGCTGGCGATGCGCCACGCGGATGTGGCCATTGTCGTGACCAATCCGGAAGTCTCCTCGGTACGCGATTCCGATCGCATCATCGGCCTGCTCGATTCAAAGACGCTGATGGCCGAACAGGGCGAGAGGATGGAGAAGCATTTGCTGCTCACCCGCTACGACCCGGCCCGCGCGGAGCGCGGCGACATGCTGAAGGTCGACGACGTCCTTGAGATCCTGTCGATCCCGCTGCTCGGCATCGTTCCGGAAAGCATGGATGTGCTGCGCGCCTCCAATGTCGGGTCGCCCGTCACACTGTCGGATGAGCGCAGCGCGCCTGCGATCGCCTATTTCGATGCCGCGCGCCGGCTCAGGGGCGAGCTCCTGCCCGTTACCATTCCCGGCGAGAAGCGTGGCTTCTTCGGAAAGCTCTTTGGAAGGAAAGCGGCATGAAACTGCTCCGTTTTTTCTCCCGCCCGCAGTCGGCTCCCGCAGCGCGCGAACGGCTGCAGGTTCTGCTGGCCCACGAGCGCGTGGCGGTCGGCGATTCCGACCTTCTCACGAAGCTGCGCGATGAAATTTTGCGCGCCATCTCGAAGCACATGCAGATCGATGACGAAAGGGTCACCATCCGCATGGAGCGCGGCGCCCAGGTCTCGACCCTGGCAGTGGACATCGAGATTCCGTTCGACAAGGACAAGAAGGCGGCCTGACGGCCGCTTTGGAAGGGTCCGGTGAGGGGCCGCCGTTTGGACCGGCTCCCTCAAATCTCATGGCCGCAGCAGAACGTTCTGGCGCTGCAGAACTACCGATCAAACGGAGTCGCATATCGGGGCCGCACCTTCGGCGCCACGGTCGGCTCGGTGAAGCCCGCCTCGCCGGTATTGCGCCCGCCCCCCGGCGTCAGCGCCGCGAGTTCACGCAGATAGGCGTCCGGCATGGCCCAGCTTTTTGCCGCCGCCAGTACCATCTCCATATAACCGTCGAGCGGCTTGCCGCCGCCGTTGCCGCGCCCGATGTAAAGCAGCGCGCGCGCAGCCGCCGCACCGTCGCGCAGCACTGGCTGCGAGACCTTGGTATAGAGCCCGGTCGAGATGCTTTCATAGGCGTCGAGCGGACGCACATCCGCCAGCGCCACGTCCCACAGCACGCCATGCACGCTGCGCCCACCGTCGCGCACCACCGAGGCATAGCCCTCCTTCATGATGACAAACCGATGGCGCGGCAGTACGGCGCGCCCAAGCGGACGCGAACGCGTACAGCGCCGCTGCATGGCAGCGACGTCCATATTCGAGCCATAGGCAAAATACAGCGGCATGGAATATCCCTAGCCCATTCTCAATTCCGCATGAATCCCGGCGCCGGCGGCGTACCCCAGCCAGAAGTCCAGGCGCCCGGCTCCCACACCTTCGGGCGCTGCGGCCTGTCCTCGTGCCACGGGCGCGGATCGAAATAGCCGAGGTCTTCGTTCTTCATCTGGTCGAGTTCGCAATAATATTCGACCACCTGATCGTCCGGATTGCGGTGATAGACGGCGATGTTGTGCCCCGGCCCCTGACGCAGCGGCCCCCAGCCGATGCGGATGCGCAGTGACGCCAGAATTTCGCAGCATTGCTGCATATGGGAGAAGTCACGCAGCTCGAACGCCATATGATGCAGGCGCGGCCCATCGCCCTGGAAGAAGTTCACCGTGTGATGATCGGTATTGCAACGCATGAAGACGAAGTGATCGCCGATCCAGTCCGACACGCGAAAGCCCAGCAGGTCGCGATAGAAGGCGACCTTGCGCTGCACGTCGGGCGCGAAGAACGCCATGTGTCCCAGCTTCAATGGGCCCAGGCCGCCACCGCGCGCATCGGCATCGTGAAATTTCCATTCGCGAAACAGGTCGATGGTGGTGCCGTCGCAATCGTTGAAGGTCAGCACCTGCGGCGTGCCGGGAAACGGATCGCTGCGTACCTGGCTGGAAATGCCTGCGGCAGCGAGCTCTTTCGCGTAGGCCGTGAAATCGGCACCGGGCGCTACCTCGAACGAGAGCCTGCTGCAATGGGCATGGCGCGCCTCCACCAAAGTCATCGCCAGTTGGCCGACCTTCGTTGCCAGATGCACGCCGGCACCATCGCGGCCGACGACGTTCAGCCCGTTCAACTGCTGATGATATTCGACCGCGCGCTCCAGTTCCGGCGTCTCGATCGTCGCATGGCCCAGGCGTTGGATCTTGATCATGTCTGTCCCCTTCTTTGTTTGTTGTTATGTTCAACGTCCTGGCCTGACGCCCCCGTCCTTCGAGACGCAACGCTTGCGCTTTGCTCAGGATGAGGGCTCCTGGGCGGGTGTACGATCTCCAAAGGAGCCCTCATTCTGAGGAGCCTGCGCAGCAGGCGTCTCGAAGGACGGGGCGTCGCGCAGCAACCCCGCAACTGCTTACCCGAACTCCATGATGACCGCGTCCACCGCAATCGAATCCCCCTGCTTCGCGTGGATCTTCTTCACGGTGACGTCGCGCTCGGCGCGCAGCACGTTCTCCATCTTCATGGCTTCGACAACGCAGAGCGGCTCACCTGCAGCCACTGTCTGTCCCTCGCTCACCAGCAGGGATTTCATCAGGCCGGGCATCGGACAGATCAGCGCCTTTGAAGCTTCTGCCTGCTTCTTCTCCGGCATCAGCGCGGCAAGCTCGGCCTCGCGCCTTGTGTAGACATAAGCGGTCGCCGCAACGCCCTTGTGGTTCAGCACCATGCCGTTGAGCACGGCACGCACCTGCGCTGCCACCGGCTCGTCGTCGATCGTGCCGCGCCAGACGGGCTCTCCTGGCACCCAGTTGGAGTCCACCTGTAGTACCGTTCCCGCTTCATTGGCAAAATGCACGAAGAGCATGCCCTCGCTGTCGTCGATCACGATGTCGTAACGCACGCCATCGAGCAGCACGGTGCGTTCGCGCAGGAAGATCACTGGATTTTGCGTCTGCATTTGGCCGGAAATCTGCCGCTTGCGCTGGTTCGACATGTGGTCGACATAGGCCGCGATACCGGCCATGGTCAGGGCCGTTTCGCCCTGCGGCGCAACGGGCTTGAATCCCTCCGGATATTCCTCGGCAATGAAGCCTGTTGACAATTGCCCGGCGCGCCAGCGCGGATGGTGCATCAGCGATGACAGGAACGGGATATTGTGGCGGATGCCGTCGATGACGAATTCGTCGAGGGCCTGCGCCTGCGCGTCGATTGCCGCCTCGCGGTCGCCCGCGTGGGTGACGAGCTTGGCGATCATCGGATCGTAAAAGATCGAGATTTCGCCGCCTTCGTAGACACCGGTATCATTGCGCACGGTCACGCCGTCGGCATGGCCTTCCTGCGGTGGGCGATAGGTCACCAGCCTGCCGGTCGAGGGCAGAAAGCCGCGCACCGGATCTTCGGCGTAGACCCGGCTCTCCACCGCCCAGCCGCGCAGATGCACATCGGTCTGTTTGATCGCCAGTTCTTCCCCGGCCGCAACCCGGATCATCTGCTCGACCAGATCGATGCCCGTCACCAGTTCGGTGACGGGGTGTTCCACCTGCAGGCGCGTGTTCATTTCCAGAAAGAAGAAGCTGCGGTCCTGTCCGGCGACGAATTCCACCGTGCCGGCGGAATCGTAATTTACTGCCTTCGCCAGAGCCACCGCCTGCTCGCCCATCTTGCGGCGCGTCGCTTCATCGAGCAGCGGCGATGGTGCTTCCTCGATGACCTTCTGGTTGCGGCGCTGGATCGAACATTCCCGCTCACCGAGATAGATCACATTGCCATGCTTGTCGCCGAGCACCTGAATTTCGATATGGCGCGGATTGACGATGAATTTCTCGATGAACACGCGATCGTCGCCGAACGAGGATTTCGCCTCCGACGAGGCCCGCGAAAATCCTTCCGCTACCTCGTCGCGGCTGTACGCGATGCGCATGCCCTTGCCGCCGCCGCCGGCCGAGGCCTTGATCATCACCGGATAGCCGATCTCGTCGGCGATCCGCACCGCATGTTCGGGGCTCTCGATGACGCCGAGAAAGCCGGGCACGGTCGAGACTTTCGCCGCATTGGCGAATTTCTTCGATTCGATCTTGTCGCCCATGGTGGCGATGGCCTGGGGATTGGGGCCGATGAAGACGATTCCCGCCGCCTTCAGCGCCTGCGCGAACGCCTCGCGTTCCGACAGAAATCCGTAGCCCGGATGCACCGCCTGGGCGCCCGTCGCCTTGCAGGCGGCGATGATCTTGTCGGCGACGAGATAGGATTCGGCGGCCGCCGGCGGGCCGATATGCACTGCTTCGTCGGCCATTTCCACATGCAGCGCATCGCGGTCCGCGTCCGAATAAACCGCCACTGTGGCAATTCCCATCCGGCGCGCGGTTTTGATGACGCGGCAGGCGATCTCGCCGCGGTTGGCAATCAGAATCTTGCTGAACATAAACGCCCCAACGCCTCCTGCGGCGCGAGCGCCGTCTCTGCCAGCCCGGAATATGGCCCTAGTATTAGGAGCCGCCCGCGCAGGCGTCCATAGGGGCGGAACTCGCTCCGTAAATCAAGCGCTTACCGTTATCTGACTTGCACCGGCCAGAACCACCACAGCAGCAGCCCCGCGGCCGCGAGCCATACGGCGACGATGACCGCGGCGCCGACACGGCTGACCGGCCGCTCAAGGCGCAGGTCCGCCGCCGCTCGAAGCTCGCTCATCACCGGCGGAGGGATCAGGCGGACAGCGAGCAATATGCCCAGCGGCACCAGCACAACGTCGTCGAGATAGCCCAGCACGGGAATGAAATCGGGGATGAGATCGACCGGCGACAAGGCGTAGGCGGCGACGATCGCGCACAGTGCTTTCGCGTACCAGGGCACGCGTGGATCGCGTGCCGCCAGCCAGAGTGCGACGACATCGCGCTTGATCGTGCGCGCCCATCGCTTTGCTCGTTCCATGCGTGAATCATTCGCCATCATGGCACCGCAGCGCTGTCGTGTCGCACCTCACAAACACGCTAAAAAACGTGACGCCGAGTTTATTCCACTCGCCAGAATTGACATCGGCCTGCCGCGGTTCATCCGCAATTGCGGCGTGAGGATCGCGCCGTCAAACCTTGTCTGCGGAAATCGAAAAATGAAAATTCACAACCACTCCCGCGCGTTGCGCGCCGGCACTCTTCCGCTTATTGCGGCGGCGCTGATGACGGCATCGGCCGCAAATGCGGCAGCCCCCATCGGGCATCACAAACCGGCTCACCATCACCATATTTTACAAAGCGGCACGCAAGCGCCGCAACGGGCAATCGATCCGGTGATGCCCCCTGCCCAGGAGCAGTTCGACTATCATCCCAATTGTTTCCAGACCCGCAATCAGGTGATGGATGGCAATGGGGGTCTGAAATGGGTGCCGCGCACGGAATGCCGCTATTGAACCTTAAAGGCTGAAGGCGCGTAGTCTGCAAAGCTACGCGGCCAGACGTTCGGCCTCATGCAGCGCATCGCTCAAACCGGGCCAGCCTGCGCCGGCGCGGCCTTTGACGGCGGCCGGCAGCCAACCCGGCACGCGATGGGCTTCCGCCAGGACGTTGACCAGCGCTGCGAACGCGTTGAGCGAACGCGTCTGGTCAGCCTGCTGAATCAGCCATTCGGCCTGCGGCGTGTTAACGACGCCGGTCGGACGGACCTGCCAGACGATGTGATCGGTGATCGCCTCGACAAAGAACGCTGTCCATTCCTTGCACTTCGGCACGGCCGACCGTTCGATGGCGAACAAGGCTTCCGCCTCGGCGCGGCCAACGCTGGCCTGGGCGAATACGGTGCGGCGCAGACGCGCCACATCTTCAGGCGTGACTTCGCCGCCCGGCATCAACGCGGCGATGGCGGCGCAACCCCGGTCGAGATGATCTGCGATG
The DNA here is from genome assembly GCA_029222685.1 of Terripilifer ovatus. Taxonomy (GTDB): domain Bacteria; phylum Pseudomonadota; class Alphaproteobacteria; order Rhizobiales; family Beijerinckiaceae; genus Terripilifer; species Terripilifer ovatus. The sequence continues at coordinate 194,138 of JARHVB010000008.1, forward strand.
TTGTGCATCCGTTGAATGTTCATCATGGCACCCGCTCCTTGTACACCTGGCGCTTGATGCGCCCGCCATTAACCGGCGTTGTTGATGGCGTTAACCTCTAAGTCAGGTCCCTTGCCATCCGGTGAACGGGGTGAAAGCTTCCGACTTCACGGTTAAGAGGCCCGAAACGGGCATAGTTGCGAAGTCGCTAACATCGGCTGCGTCTTTTTGAGACTTGTCCAGCATCACAAAAGTAAACGCGCTGTTTAGGTAAATAAATGGATTCCGTAATCCCTATAGTCTGAAGAATCCATATTTATGAGTCCGTTAAGCGCCCCTGTGACCTGATGCGTCATGGAACGATCGAGACGCCGAAGGGTGCAAACGATCGCAAGGGACGCGAAATGTATTCTGGGTTGTCGAATGGCAGGCTGTGGACCTATGGAGGCCTCCCCGTGGTGGGACTGGCCTCGGCTTTGCTGTTCAGCACCGCCCCCTTTGTCGCTCCGGCGCAAGCCGCCTGCGTCCTGGCAGGCACCGGCACGCTCGAATGCTCCGGCGACATTTCACCTGGCGGCGTCGATAACACTGGCGTCAACGGCGACGTCCATATTCAATCCGGTGCGACGGTCACCGGCGGCACGATAACCACCAATTCCGGCGTCTCCATGGGCCCCTCCGGCGGCCTGCTTAATGACGGCACGATCACCGGCAACGTCAATGGTGTTACCAGCCAGGGCGCGCTTGTGCTCACCAACAATGGCGTCATCCGCGGCAATGGCGCGGCCGGCGTCACCGCCCAGGGCGCCATCTCGGGCACCAACAATGGTCTCATTCAAGCCCAGACCTGGGGTATCGTCGCCGGCACGTCTCTGCAGCTCGAAAACAACGGTCGCATCACCGCCGGCATCGCGCTGAGTTCAAAGACGCTTGATCTCAAGAACAACGGCACCTTGACCGGCTCCGTCGCCGGCGTCGACATCACCGGCACCGATCCCGGCAGCGCCAAAGTGGTCAACGACGGTACCATCGCGGTCACCGATCTCAACGGCAAGGCGATCCGAGCTGCCGGAGACCTCGACCTGACCAATCGCGCCACTATCACGGGCGGCGTCAGCGCTTTCGGCATCACCGCCTCCAACACCGGCACCATCAACGGCCAGTCGGGCGCCGGCTTTTACAGCGTCGGCGCATTCAACCTCACCAACAACGGCACCATCAGCGGCACCACCGGCGCAGCTCTGGTGACGGGCACGGCCACCATCACCAACAATGGTTCGATGACGTCGAGCGGCCAATCGGCAACGACGATTTCCGCCACCGACGCAACGATTTCCAATACCGCCAAGATCACATCGTCCGGCCGCTATGCGAATGCGATCGCAGTGACCAACGATGCCGCGATCACCAACTCCAGCCTGATCTCGTCGGCAAACGACAGCATTGCCATCAAAGTCGGACATGACGCCAACATTTATAACAATGGCCAGATTTCCACCGGCAATGCCATTGATCCCACGGCCACCACCGCCGCCATTTCGGTAGCCGGCAAGGCTACAATCACCAACGAAGGGGCAATTTCGGCAGGCGGCACCGGTCCGGTCTTCGGCATTTTCACGGGCGGCGATTCCACCGTCACCAACAAGAGCAGCATCAAAGTGGCAGGCACCGGCTCCACGGCCGTTGCTGGCGCAACCAGTGTCATCCTCACCAATTCCGGCACGATCACCGCCAGCGGCACCAATTCGATCGCATTTGCGACCGTCAAGGATGCGACGCTCAACAACACCGGCACCATCAGCGCGGACGGCTATGGCGTGTTTGCCGGCAACAATGTCTCCGCCACGAACACCAATGGAATTTCCGGCAGCACTGCGGGCATTTTTGCAGCCAATGTATTGAACATCGACAACTCCGGCGAGATCACCGGCAATATCGCGCTGCAATCGGGCAATACCGCCAATATCACAAACAGCGGAACCCTGAAGGGCACCGGCACGGGCTCAGCCGGCATCTCCGCGCTCAAGTCCGTGTCGGTCACGAATAACGGTACGATCACCGGCTTCACCGGTATCCAGGTGACGTCGCCGACGACGCCGACAACCGGCTCGACCATCACCAACAACGGCGTGATCACGGGCACCGGCGGCACCGCCATCCGCCTCACCGACGCTGCCGATACGCTGAACCTGACCCGCAACTCGCACATCACCGGCCTGATCGCCGTGGGCGGCGGCGGCGATACGATCAATCTCGATGCCGGCGGCCATCGCTCGCAGGTCATCACCTTCGACACCTTGCAGAACGCCAATATCAACGTAACCAATGCGCCGGGCTGGCAGAAGATCGGCAATTCCATCGTCGTCGTCGATACGACGACCCTGCAGATGGCCGATCGCGGTGTCGCCGACGTGCGCGATGCGGTGCGCAACATCACCATGGGGCGGGTTACCGAGCAGGTGAAGCGGGGCCAGTCGAACACGGGCTTCTACATCCAGCCCTTCGGCGGCGGCCGGCAGCAAACGGAAACCATCACCACCGCCGCCTATACCCACGGCTATGCCGGTGCCATCGCCGGCGTCGAAGGAAATCCGATGCAGGATCTCCAGGTTGGCGCTTTCGCCGGTGGCGCCATTGGCACCTCGCGGGCCAGCGGCTCGGCGCCCGACAGCCTGCAGGCAAGCTATGGCATTGCCGGCTTCTACGGCCGTTATTCGCCCGGCATGTTCTTCGTCGACGCCGACCTCACCGGCGGCGTCGTCTCCGGCCAGAGCCGGCGCAATATCATCGGCAATATGATCGCCAACGGCCAGGAAACCTTGACCGGCACGAACCGCGGCAAATTCATCAGCCCCGAGATCGGTGTCGGCGTCAATGTCCCGATCGACGACGTGACCACGATCACTCCCGCCGTGCGCTATCGCTATCTGGTTACCAGCTGGGACGGCATGAGCGAAAACGACCCGACCGCGGGCCTCAACCTCGGCTCACGCTCGAGCCGGACCAGTGAACTGCGCGCTGAAATCTCCGGTAAGCATGTCTACCGCTATCTCGATGGGACGCTGCACCTTTACGAAACGCTCGGCGCGATCTCGCGCAACTATTCGGGCACGCAGGTCAACGCGCAAATGCTGGGCACCAGCATAGCGCTTGACGCCATGGGCCCGCGGAACACGTTTGGCGTCTTCGCCGCCGCCGGCCTCGAATGGCGCGATGAAAGCAACTACACCTTCTTCGCCAGCCTGCGCGGCGAGTGGAACAATGACAGGACCACGGCGATCAGCGGACGGGCGGGAACGATGGTACGGTTCTGAATGCCGAACCGTCCCTTGCGCTCCCGCTACGAGTGCTTATGCCTAAGCGTTTTCGAGCGAAGTGGACGCCGGTTCGCGTGAAGAAAACGCGTCAAAACAAAAACTAGAGCTTCGGTTCTGATTCTATCAGAACCGAAAATGCTCTAGCAGGCTGCTGAAAAAGGTTTTTGAACCTTGGAATTCAAACTTTTTGATTCCTATCCGTTCACGGTTCGATTCCAGTCCGTACTCAATTTTTAGGCCCAAACAGACGGTCGATCCGACTTTTTCAGCAGCCTGCTAGTGCGCAAAAAGCACCGGCAACCGGGCCAGCGCGGTGATCTCAGCCGTCACGCCGCCGAGCAGGAACTCCCGCAGCCGCGAATGGCCGAAGCCGCCCATGACGATCAGATCAGACTTCGCCCGCGTGGCCACTTCGTCAATCGTGGCGGCGATGCTGCCGGAAACAACCGGCGCCTCGATAAGATTGACCTCGATCTTGTGGCGCGCCAGATGTTGCGCGATCTCCGTGCCCGGGAGGGCGTTCGCCAGGCTTTTCTCGCCATTGACGACGACGACATCGACCGCCTTCAGGCTCGGAAAAAGCGCGATGGCTTCACCCAGCGCGCGGGCTGCGACGGCAGAACCGTTCCATGCCAAGGTCGCCTTGCGAACGGCCTCGCTCATATGCTCCGGGCTGGCGACCAGCACCGGCCGGCCTGATGAGAATAGCGCACGTTCGAAGAACAGCTCGCTCGCTTCGATCGCGTTTGAGGGCCGGTCAACCACGGTGAGATCGACCGATCGTGCGGCTTTGGCAATCCAGTCGCCGAGATCGAGCATGATGCCTTCATGCACATTCACATCGTAGGTGAGCCCCGACAAGGCCAGCGCCTCTTTCGCCGCCTGCGCTGACACATTCGTTGCCGCGCGAACCTGATCGTTCACCGTTTTGAGCATACCGGACACCAGGGCAGCACTGATCGCGCTGCCCGGTGCCCGCGAAATCACCGAAACCGGCACCACCGTCAAATGCGCCTGTTGCGCTTTCGCCAGAGCCACCGCCTGCGCGAAAGCCGGCGGCAAACCGGCCTGCGTAGGCTCGAATACACAAAGAATATCTTGGCAAGACATAGACCATCCTCCTCAGCACGTTTCGATTTTGCTGAAGAGCCGGCTGACCGCATTGCGATAAATCAAACACATGCGCGACGTCGCTATGACGCAGACGGAAGCCATCAACCGCTCCGGCACCCCTTAGTCATGGCCAAGCTGATCTATAGCGGAATATTATCGTGCTTCTTCCAGGGATTCTCCACATCCTTGTGGCGCAGCATCGCCAGGGCGCGCGCGAGACGTTTGCGCGTCGCGTGCGGCATGATCACCTCATCGATATAGCCGCGTTCAGCGGCAGCGAAGGGCGACAGGAAGCGATCCTCATATTCCTTCGTGCGCACCGCGATCTTTTCCGCGTCCTTGATGTCGGCGCGGAAAATGATCTCGACTGCGCCCTTGGCGCCCATCACCGCGATCTGCGCCGTCGGCCAGGCATAGTTGAAGTCACCGCGCAGATGCTTTGATGCCATCACGTCGTAAGCGCCGCCGAAGGCCTTGCGGGTGATGACGGTGACCTTCGGCACCGTCGCTTCCGCATAGGCGAACAGCAGCTTGGCGCCATGCTTGATGAGTCCGCCATATTCCTGCGCCGTGCCCGGCAGGAACCCAGGCACATCGACGAAGGTGACGATGGGAATGTTGAAGGCGTCGCAGAAGCGCACGAACCGCGCCGCCTTGCGCGAGGCATCGCTGTCGAGCACGCCCGCCAGCACCAGCGGCTGGTTGGCGACGAAGCCGACGCTGCGGCCCTCGATACGGCCGAATCCGGTGACGATATTCGCCGCATGCGCGCCCTGGATCTCGAAGAAATCGCCCTCGTCAGCGACTTTCAGAATCAACTCGCGAATATCGTAAGGCTTGTTGGGATTGTCGGGGATCAAGGTATCGAGCGATTTGTCGAGACGTTCGGCATCATCAAACGACGGCCATTCCGGCACGTCGTCGCGGTTCGACGACGGCAGGAAGTCGATCAGCCGGCGCATCTGCAGCAGCGCTTCGAGATCGTTGTCATAGGCACGGTCGGCGACGGAAGATTTCGTCGTATGCACCGAGGCGCCGCCAAGCTCCTCCGCCGTCACGGTCTCGTTCGTCACAGTCTTCACCACATCGGGGCCGGTGACGAACATATAGCTCGTGTCGCGCACCATGAAGATGAAATCGGTCATCGCCGGCGAATAGACATCGCCGCCCGCGCACGGTCCCATGATGACGGAGATCTGCGGAATGACGCCGGACGCCATCACATTGCGCTGGAACACTTCGGCGTAGCCGCCGAGCGCCGCCACGCCTTCTTGGATGCGCGCACCGCCCGCATCGAACAGGCCGATGATCGGCGCGCGGTTCTTCAGCGCCATGTCCTGGATCTTCATGATCTTCTGCGCATGGGTCTCCGACAACGAGCCGCCGAACACCGTAAAATCCTTGGCGTAGACGAAGACGGTGCGGCCGTTGACCGTGCCCCAGCCGGTGACGACACCGTCGCCGGGAATCTTCTCACCCTTGTCCATGCCGAAGTCGGTGCTGCGATGCTGCACGAACATGTCGAACTCTTCGAACGATCCATGATCGAGCAGAAGGTCGATGCGCTCGCGCGCCGTCAGCTTGCCGCGCGTGTGCTGGGCATCGATGCGCGCCTGCCCGCCACCGAGAACGGCACGGTCGCGGCGGTCCTGCAGCGTTTTCAACATCTCTTTCATCGCCCACCCTCTCCCAGAAATTGCAGCATACGGCCGGCGGCTTCCATTTGCGTCCAGCGCTGCGCGCGGCGCGCCAGCCCTTCGGTATCCTCGCCCCACGTGCGCATCTGGAAATCCTCATCCACATGGGCAAGACGCCAGGCCTCGGCAGGGCTCAGATGGCCCTGCGCCACAGCCAGCGCCAGCAGAGCGGAGCCGGTCAGCGTCGTCACCGTATGCAGCGCGGCCAGGCGCAACGCCGCCGCCTCGTCCCCACCGACCGCCCTGCCGATAGCACGACGCACGGCGGCGACGGCGGGCTCGGGCTGCGTCACATACATTACGCCCTCGGCCAGCATGAAGCGCGCACCATGAGCCTCGCGCGCCCAGGCGAGCACGGGATCCCAGGCTGCAGCCTGTTCAGCGACCAGGTTTTGTGGCGTACCGGCACGATAGCAGATGAGATCGCTCTCGGCATATTTCGCTACCTCCGCGCTCACCGCTTCCATCTGGCTGGCTACGCCATCAAGCGCCGAATTGACGATGCGCGTGACCGGCATGCTGGACGGTTCGATGAACTCGCCTTGCGCGCCCCATTCCGCGGCCATCGCCTGCGCCAAAGGTTGCGAGGGCACGGCAAGACGATTGCGCGCCGGCGTCAACGCCGGGCGGCCATCGAGCACCAGCGCGAAGCCTTCGCCCTCCGATGCCACCCCCGCTTCCTTGTAGAAGCGTTTCGGCAGGCTTTTCTTGAGATCGCGCCGCGCCATCTCGACCGGATCGATCTTCTCACCCGACGACGGCAGCAATGCTTTCGACAGATCTTCGCTCATCGCACTCTCAAACGGATTTCTACTCGGGAAAACGCGGCAGCGCCGTCTCGCCTTCCGGCGGTTCCACTCTCGCCACATTCATCGTCATCGCCAGCATCGAATAATAGCCGACAAGGCCGCACAGTTCGACAACGCCGTTCTCGCCAAAGCGCGCCTTGGCGGCAGCATAGGTCGCATCGCTGACGCGGCGCGTGGCGAGAAGCTCGGAGACAAAATCCCAGATGGTCTGCTCGTCATCAGCCAACGGCGAAGGCCGGCGGCCATCACGAATGGCGGCGATGCTCGCCTCGGTGACGCCGGCGGCCAGCGCGTGCTTGCGATGGGCGCCCCATTCGTAATCCTGCGACCAGTGGCGCGCCACCATCAGAATGCAGAACTCGCTCAACCGCCCCGACAGCGAACAACGATAGCGCAGAAATTCGCCGACTCTATGGGTGCGCATCAGCAATTCCGGCGAGCGCACGAACACATGCCACGGGCCGCTGAACGGGACCTTTCGCTCGGCAACGAACTCGTCCTGCGCCTGCTTCTGCGCCGCCGTGAAATCCTTCTCGGCGATCGGCGGCATACGGCATTCGGTCATCAACGGCTCCCCTATTCTTGCGGCGCATCCTCGATCGGATCGTATTGCTTCACATCGAAGCCGAACAGATCGAACGTCTTCTGCATATGCGGCGGCAGCGGCGCGGTGACGTCGAGCGTACCTCCCTTGGGATGCGGCAGCACCAGCCGGCGCGCCAGAAGATGCAGCTTGCGCTCGACCTCGGCAGGCACGGCGCGCAACGGGTCGGTGCGGCGCGGATCGGTCTCCTTCAACTGAAGCCCGTATTTCGGATCGCCGATGATGGGATGGCCTATAGCCTCCGCATGGGCGCGCAATTGATGCGTGCGCCCGGTGATCGGCTTCATCGACAGCCAGGCCAGGCGCGGCTGCACCTTGTCGACGGTGGCGTAGAAGGTAACGGAGTGCTGCGCATCTTCGGCGCCATGCTTGACGACGCGCATCTTTTCGGGATCGACCCGCGGGCCCGTGCGCGGCGTGTCACTCCGCGAACCACGATTGTCGCCCATCGCCGCGCCCTTGGCGAGGAACAGCGAGATACGCCCCTGCAAAGGCTTGGGCACACCCTCGACCACGGCCCAGTAAATCTTGCGCGCCTGACGCGAGCGAAATAATTCGCCAAGCTCCGAGGCGATCTTGCGCGTCTTGGCGATCAACAGCACGCCGGATGTGTCGCGATCGAGCCGGTGGACGAGCACGGGCCGCTCGCCCTTTTCGTCCTCCATCGCCATCAGCATGCCATCGATATGCCGCGTCGTGCCGGAACCGCCCTGCACCGCGAGGCCGAACGGCTTGTTGATCACCATCAGGTGCTCGTCTTCGAACAGCACCAGTTCGCGCAGCATGCGCACATCGGCAGGCGAAGCCGGGGTGGATTTCTTGACGGCGGGACTGGCGGGGCCGCCGGCAGGCGGATCGAGCTTCAACGGCGGCACGCGCACCGCATTGCCTTCGGCAAGGCGCGTCGAGGTTTCGACGCGCTTGCCGTCGACCCGCACCTCGCCCTTGCGAACGATGCGGTTGAGATGGGACAGCGACAGCGCCGGAAAGCGGCGGCGGAACCAGCGGTCGAGCCGCATGCCATCGTCTTCGGCGCCGACAATGACGGTCTGCACGCCGGTGCCCGCGCTAATCCTGGCCTCGGCTTTCGGTTCCGCCTTGGGCACGGCTTTGGGCCTGGCGCCACTTTTCACATTGATGCTCACGACAGCGTCCTCACCAGCGCAAGACCGGCCGCCAAGGCCAGGACGGAAACCAGGACTGACACCAGCACATAAGCTATCGCCGCGCTCGTCTGGCCACGCTCCCACAGCAGCATGGCGTCGAGCGAAAAAGCCGAAAACGTGGTGAAGCCGCCCAGGATGCCCGTCGTCAGGAAAAGACGCACATGCTGGGTCCAGCTTTCGCCGGCGCGAAACGCCAGCCAGCCGGCGATCAGCCCCATGGCGAGCGAACCGAGGATGTTGACCGTCATAGTACCCCAGGGAAAGTCCGTGCCGCACAGGCGGGCGCAACCCAGATTGACGCCATGGCGCAACATACCGCCCAGGCCGGCGCCGAGGAAAACGATGAGAAAGGCTGACATGGGGTCTCTATAGAAGGCTGAAGCTGCTGCGTCATCTTTTTCGGCGGCAGCCCTGAGGTTTGCTCGCTCCAAGACCCAAAACCGAAACGACACGCGCGAGGCCCTGATGATGCGGCACCTTGGCATTACACGGGCAACTACGATCAGGCGAAATCTACCAAAATCTACCAGATGAAAAATTTTCAGCAATCCAATCATTGCATCGGGCAACGAAGTCAGCGACAATAGCTAATTGATTGCATTGCCGGGATAATTCGATGCAGGAGCCACGACGCTTGGACTACGCTTCGTTGCAGACGTTCGACGCGAGCGATGCGGAAATGCGGCTTTTCGTCCTGAGGCCGGCACGCACCTGCCTTAGATGCCCTACTATCAAACAACCCATTGATTTACTTCGAGGAGAACCTGATGCAAGATGACATCTCAACTAACCAATTGCTTGATGCGGACGTTGGCCAGGGAGGCCGGACGAAGGAAGCCTGGGCGACGCCGGCTTTCAAGAGCTTTGACGCCCGCGACGCGGAGCTTTCCGGTCCTCCCATCCCTGATTTACCGGTGCTCGGTTCTTGATCGCTTAGGCTGGCGGCGGCGCTTGAGAGGCCGCCAGAATATGGAAGCTAAAATCCGCCGCTGTCGGACGTTTCTCGGAAGGTACAGTATTAGCTTTACCTGAAGCGTCCGGGATTGGCGCTTCACGTGCTTCTCAAAGGCCAAGGCCTTTGAGAAGCAGCCAAAGCGCCCAGGAAGCCGGGACTTTTTGGGGGCAGAGATCGAGGCCAATTCCGATCTGACGGACTATATGTTGTCTTTTTCTGAAACGAATAAAGGCCTGCCGCCGGCTTCATCATGGCAATAAGCGGCACCTTCACGTGGCGCGGACATGGCGGCACCGCATTCGATCTTGGCCGGTCGCTCGCTGCCATGGCGCTTACCAAAGCACGCCCGACCGTCTGGCACGGCGACGGCGCCGCTCTCGGCAAATGCGATGCAGCCCAGTTCGCGCAAAGCCGGCAGGTTCCCGGCAATGCGGCGGTCTTCGAAGGCCGCCTGGATAACCGGCGCGAACTGGCCGAGGCTCTCGGCGGCGGCGACCCGTCCCTCCACGCTCTGACCGCGGCCGATCTCGTGCTGCTCGCCTATGACAGGTGGGGCAAGGATTTCGCCGACCACATGATCGGCGATTTTGCCTGTGCCGTCTGGGATGGCCAGAACGAGCGCCTTCTTCTCAGCCGCGACATCGTCGGCATGCGGCCGCTGTATTTCTGGGGCGGACCTGCCGGGGTCTGCTTCGCGACCGAACCCCGCGGCCTCCTCGTTCACCCCGACCTTCCCAAAGCCACTGACGAAATCTGGCTGGCGCGCTTCATCGCTCTTCTGCCAGATGAAACAACGCGCACGCATTACCAGCACATCGAGCGCGTTCTGCCCGGGCATGTGGTCAGTTTCGATTCATCCGGCGTAGACACCCATCGCTACTGGCGGCCGGAAGCCCTGGCGCCGGTCCGCTTTGCTACAGATGCCGAGTATTGCGACGCCCTGCGCAGCATTTTCGAAGAGGCCGTCCGCTGCCGGATCGACCCCTCCGCCACCATGGGCACCCTTCTCAGCGGCGGCCTCGACAGTTCCAGTGTCACGGCATTCACAGCTCGCCTGCTGGCCGAACACGGTCGCTCCTTGACCTCGTTCACGGCCGTGCCGAAACACGATTTTGAACTGGCGCCCAATAGCGGGCGCTTCGGCGACGAGACGGAACTGGCGTCCCTGACCGCCGCGCAATATCCCAACATCGAGCATGTGCTGGTGCCGAACGTGTCCGGCGAGGTTTTCACGACAATGGACAGCGTCCACCACACGGCAGACACGCCGCTGCTCAATCCCTATAATGAACTCTGGCTCAACGGCATCGGCAAGGCGGCGCGCGAGCGCGGCATCACCGTCCTCCTCGGCGGCCAGATGGGCAATGCCACCATCAGCTACAATGCCTCCACTTTGGAGCGGGCTCTTTTTCAGCAGAGGCAATGGACCCGCCTGTTCAAGGCCGCCCGCTTGCGCCGCAAGGCCGGCGCCTCCTGGATCAATCTGGCCAATCGCATTTTCGGCGGCAGTCTACCGCCGGGTCTTAAGCGCCGGCTGCTGGCCATGCGTGGTCACTTTACGTTCGGTCTCAAGGACTGCTCCGCCATCAATATGGACTTCGCCCGCCAGACCGGCGTGGCGGAGGAAGCCCTCGCCGTCGGCGGCAACCTCGATAATATTCGGGCCAAGGGCTATGACGTCCGTCTCGGCATTCTCCACCGCGTCGAACTCGGCCTGTACTGGCGGGGTTTCAAGCGCCGCTTCGGTATCGATATCCTGGATCCGACGGCCGACCGGCGTGTCATCGAATATTGCCTGGCCATTCCGCACGAGCAGTTCTTCGTCGGCAGCGTCGAAAAGTCCCTTCTCAAGACAGCCTTCCGGGGAATCCTTCCCGAACGCGTTCTGAGCGAGAAGTCGAAGGGGCTGCAGGCCGCAGACTGGCATGTCGCCGCCCAGGCTGCCCAGGCTGAGATGGTAGCGGAGATCGGCCGGCTGGAACAAAGCCCGCTGGCGAGCCGCGCCCTCGACCTCCCTCGCATGCGCAAACTGGCTGAAAGCTTGCCGGAAAGTGGCTGGCAGACGCCCGAGGTTATCTATGCCTACCAGTTGACGCTCTCCCGGGCACTGGCGGCAGGACGCTATGTCCGGCGGGTCGAGGGGGGCAACTCGTAAGCGTAGATTGCGCACAGGGCTGCGGAGTGCAGGTCAACCACGTCCATCGTCAGGCCAGGGCGTCGCCATCCAGCCGCAGGACGCCCGCTTTTCGCAAAAAAGATTCTATCTCAATGAACTGGAGCGTCGGAGGCTTCCGAAGGCGAGCGCTCTCCCCCGCTATCGATGGAGGCGGCCGTCCCTGCTGACTCTCCGCTGCCGAACTATCGCCTCTGGCTTATCACCGCGCTACGCGCGATATCCGAAGAGACGGCCCGCCGCCTGATCGGCGGGGGCAGCGCGCGTACATTTATCCAGACGCTGCGCCCAGCTCGTTCTCAACCAGATCGGCCAGTTCGGTCACCGGAAGGCCTTTGCTGGGCAATTGTATGATCCGGCATCGGGTAGCGATTTGACTGACCATGCGAACATGATGCAGCTCGACGGCCAACGGCTTTATCTGAGCCAGGCGGTAGGTATTGCGTGTCAAAAGCGCCAGTTTCGCGCCGACACCGAGAGGAGCACCGCCGGCGTCGGGAATCAGTTCCACGACCGAGCCAAGCGGCACAGGCCAATCGGTCGACGGGGCCCGGACGTAGTATTTGTTCATGTCTTTCGCCACACGGTCGGCCTCACTGACCTCGATCTGCGCTGCCTCGCAGGCGTCTTTCCAGAGCTTGATCGTATCGCGGCTTGGCCACGCCAGCAGTTGACCGTCCTGGCTCGTCACCCTGGTCGTGTCGTCGGCGACCAGAATCCAGCCGCGGCGCACGAGTTCGGCTGCCAGGGTGGATTTGCCTGCGCCCGATGGGCCGCAAATGGCAAGTGCCGTCTCTTGTCCGGGCGGCACCAACGTTGCCGCATGAAACGGCAGCTCACCGCGCTGGTGAATCAGCGCGCCGCGCGCGGTGCCGTGCAGGTAGAGTTGGACCAGGCCGGGGTCGGCCCCATCTTCCTCCCAGTATTCGATGGTATCGCCATTCCGGACCCGAAAACGCGCGATCCCAGGTATGGAAAACAGCAATTCTCCGGGCTTGGCCTGAATGTAGTCGTTCAGGACGTCGCCGCCCACGATATCCGCCGGCAGGCTCTCCACGCGGTAGGTGGCCGCACCGGGAATGCCGGGGACAGGTGCGAAAAACGCCATTCGGGCTCCTTACGTGATTGACTGCTCACGACAAAAATATGAAAGATCATCGTGTCCAGATACTTCGGCACGATCAGGCTGTGAAGAATGAATATTTCAAATCAGTATACGCCAGCTTTTTCACCGGTTTATCGGCGAACTGACGAGATCGTTTCGGCTGACGTCGGCGGCCAATTGGTGCTGCTGCATACTAAAACTTGGCAATATATCGAATTTGAAAAGGTGGGAATGGCGATCTGGAATTATCTGGAGACACCGCAAGACGTGGACACCCTGGTGGGATATCTGACGAGCCGGTTCGCTGTGTCTGCCGAGAAGTGCAGACAAGAAACCGAAGATTTCCTGGCAGCGCTCCTGGCACAAGAGCTCATTGTCAAGCTAAACTGAGGTGAGGATGGCCAAGCGGTGAGAACACTTCAGGCCGCAACCAGTACTGCGCGGCGGTTGCGTGCGCTTCCCTCAGGCGCTCGGATGATATTGGCCGAAGCGGTTCTTAGCCTTGCCGTCGCGCGTCTGCAGCATATAGCCGTCCCGTTCGACCGGCTCGTGAAGAAATTCGGAGCTGGACAATCGCCCGTACAGACCGAACCTGAAACTATAACCGCCCCGTCGGAGACAGAAAGGCAGCTCGTCCAGACTGTCAAATGGGCGGTGGAACGCGCGGCCCGCGATGTTCCTTTCCGGGCGGTCTGCCTTCAGCAGGCGATGGCGGCGCATGCCATGCTCAACCGGCGGCGCATTGATAGCGAAATGCATTTTGGCGTTTTACGAAAACCAGACGGCAGTCTCGCCGCTCATGCCTGGCTGAGCGTGGGCCAACTGGAGGTGACCGGCTTCCCTCTCGAACCGGGACTTGTCGAGATGACGCGCTTTGTACCGGGCAGAACCTGAAGCAGACCCAGCGCATTGAAGCGAATGGGCACCGGTTCGCATGAAGATTTTGCAATGAACTAGACGCGTCTTTCCGATCCAGCCGATCGGAAACGCTATGGTCACAGCCGCGCGCGGGAAGCCATGGCGGTCTGGACGCAGGCAACGCCTGCCTCGACGGTGATAATCTGGTCGCAACGGGCCAGGCTCTCTTTACGATGCGCCACGAGTATGATCGTCGGCTGGCGGGCCATGTTGCTAAGCCCTTCAAGGACACGCGCCTCGCTGGCTATATCCAGGGCATGCGTCGCCTCATCCAGTATCAGGAGGCGCGGACGGCGGAGCAGCGCCCTGCATATGGCGACACGCTGCCTTTCGCCGCCGGAGAGCATTGCCCCACGATGACCGACCGGCGTTTCAAGCCCCTGCGGCAGCTTCTCGACCAGACTGTCGAGACCCGTGATCGACATCGCTTCGCGCAACTCGACTTCACGCAACTCAGCTTGGCGCAACGCATTCCCGTGCAAGCTCGTTTCGTCTTCGGCGCTTCCATTCCATTGCAGATTGCGCGCGATGCTGTCGGGAAAGATAAAGCTGTCCTGTGCAACATAGGCGACGTCCTGCCGCCAGTCGTCGATGCTTGTTTCATCGAGCAAACGACCGCCAACTGTTATGCTGCCTGTCTGGGGCATGAGGAGCCCGGCCAGCAAATCCACAAGCGTTGTCTTGCCGGAGCCTGAAGGACCAATGATTCCAAGCATCGTGCCAGGCGCGATCGTGAAATCGACATCTGACACACCGCCGCCGGTGGGATAGCGATATCCGGCCTCGCGCAAGACGACAGGTCCCGCCGGCAGCGGCGTAGTAGATCGTTGGTGGCGAACACGATCCCCCCCCAGATCGATCTCCAGCCGTTCGATATTGTCGAAGGCCGGGAGCCCGAACGACAACTGCCGGAATGTCTGCGAAAGCTGCGCTGCAGGCGCGGTCATGCGCATGAAAATGAAGATCTGCGCAATCAAAACCTCGGGGCTGACGGCCAGAAGTCCGAAACCGATGGCCGCCATCGCGATCGCGACCAGGCTCGACGCTATGGCGAAGACCAGACGGTTCAAGGCAGTGCGGCGTACGAAGTCCAGATGATGAAAGCGAACCCTTTGCAGAATCGATTCGAACTCGCTGACAAATTGAACCTGCATGTTTTGTGCAATGGCTTCCTTGAGACCATTGAGGAAGCCGGTGGCGCTGGACATCATATCCAGGTTTGCCTGGCCATATTGCCCGCCGGCCGCCCGGTCGCGGCGCATCGTCACGGCCAGAAACGCCGCACCGATCATCATCAGGCCGATTGTGATCGCAGCGAAGATCGGAGCAAAGTAAAGAGCGACCGCGGCCTGGAATACGAGCATGACGACGGCCACCGAAGCCTGGACGAGGTGCGCGGCAGCTGCCGTGATCTGATGGCTGTCGATACCGAGCGCATTGACGATGCGGGCGTGAGACAAGCGAACGATCCTGACCCAGGAGGCTTCGGCCAGCGCTCTCATCGTGCGCATCTTTTGCGCCTCGACGAAAGCTGACTGGAGGGACGCAAGCGATATATCCCTGGCGTACATGACAAGAGCGCGCAAAACGACAAGCACGGCGAGAACTGCGAAAAGGATCATCAGCTGCGAAATGGCGCTTGCTCCGCCGACCGCGGCCAGCGCGCGGGAAATCGCCGCCGCCCCTCCGCTACCTGCGTCCTGCCGGACCACGATTGCGAAAAACGGAACGATAAGAACCAGCCCCACGCCTTCAAGCAGGGCCGCGGCAAGGACAAGAAAGGCCGTAACCAGCCCCCGCCTTCCAGAAAATCGAGCGAATTCAATAGCAAATTTGATCATTTCTTGCGCCAAAATGCTCTATATCATTCATTCTGCACAGAGCTGACAGTCCGTCGACTATTTGCCGGAACGCTGTTTGCTGCATCTTGAAGTGACCTAAATTTATCAAAATGATTACGCGCCAAGAGTCCAGATCGGGGCGGGCCATCCGGCCAGAACTTCTTCTATTGGCTGCCTGCGCCGGCCGGCAGCAATCCGAGGCGCGGGAAACACGCGTTCGAACTGCGGCTGGCAATATCCATGATTGGAATGAGTTTGTCGCCGCCGTGCACAGACACAGAATGGCGGCCATCGCCTGGAACGGGCTCAATCTCGCCAAATGCGCCCTGCCCGCGCATATCGAAACCACGCTGCGGGCAACTGCCTTGAGGGATACCCGTCAGGTCGTCAAGCTGGTCGCAGTGGCGGCATCGATGCAGGCGTTGTTTGAAAAGGCCGGCCTGAGCATGATGATAGCCAAAGGGCCTCCGCTCTCTCTGCTTGCCTATGGCGACATATCACTGCGGCAATGCAGGGACCTCGACGTGCTGGTCAAGCCGGCCGACATTCTGAAAGCGCGCAAGATTCTAATCGACGCCGGCTACCACCAGAATTTTCCTGAAGGAATGGACGACGAAGCTGAATTGGAATTATGGCTATGGCTCAAAAAGGATCTGGCCTTTGTCAGCCCCTCCGGCGACGTCATAGAATTGCACAGCCGGCTGCAGCGTAATCCTCATCTGCTGAACGAAGCCGCGCTGCAGCGCGAGCCCGTACAACTCGCGCCCAATGTGACGGTTCAGGCACTCGCGGGCGACGATCTGTTCATCTATCTTTGTCTGCACGGCTCCGGACATCTGTGGGAGCGGCTGAAGTGGCTCGCGGATGTTGCCGCCCTCATCGAGATTGATCCATCGCGCCTGCCGCTGCTGTGGAAGCGCGCGCGACAAGAAGGAAGCGCAATTGCCGTCGGTCTCGCTTTGCTCCTCTGCCAAAGGCTTTTCGACACGGACATCCCGCCGCTGATACGCAACGACCTCGGTCGAATCCGGCGTCTTCGCATTCTGGAGAAATATTCGCTCGACAGGCTGGCGCATAAAGCCACCGGCGGCGAACGCAAGTTCGCCAGCACGCAGATGCTGATTCTAGTCGCGCTGCTGCGCATCGAACCATATTATCTTTTTCACGAGGCCATCCACGCGCTCGTCGATTGGCGGTCTGTCGCAGCCTTCGGCGGTAACAAGCGCGCCGTCTTCCTCTCCATCGTGCTGCGTCCGTTCACATGGAGCTGGATAACGATCAAGCGCCTCCAGACGAAGACCAGCGCATAGCGATTTTCAACGGGCACAACGTCTCGGCACAGCAGCTTGCAATCGCGCCACCGCAAGGCAACACTTGCCGGCTTAACAGGGAGGTTTTCATGTCGGCCGTCGAAATCATCGGGTCGCCAGTATCAAGCTATGTCCGGGTCGTGCGCATTGCTTTCGCCGAAAAAGGCATTCCCTACGATTTCCGGCCCGCGGCACCCCATTCCGCCGATGTGGACGCCATCCATCCAATGGGCAAAATTCCCTGCATGCGCCATGGCGACATCGAATTGTTCGAATCCAAGGCCATCTGCACCTATCTCGACAAGGCCTTTCCCGGCCCGAAACTCATTCCCGACGACGCCCTGGGGGCAGCCCAGGTCGAGCAATGGATCTCCTTCGTCAACACGGTGACCGACCCGGCGATCATCCGGCAATACGTCGTTCCAGGCTATATTATCCCCGGAATGGCTCAGAAGGCCCCGGATCGCGCCTGTATCGAGGCGGCCATGCCAAACGTGGACAAGCAATTGGGTATTCTTGAAAAGGCGGTAACGGGCAGAACCTGGCTCGTCGGCGATACCCTGACTCTGGCCGACATCAACATCTTCCCCATCCTCGCCGGCGCCGTCAGGTTCCCCGAATCCGCTGCCGCCATGGCGAAATACCCCAACCTCAAGGCCTATTACGACCTCCATGCCCAGCGCCCCAGCGTGCGCGACACCGCCCCGCCGCTGCCGAAGGGCTGACGTCCGTCCTGCCGTCTTCCAAGACCCTGATAACTGATAGTCTGCCTGCCGAGGGCCAGCATTCTGATTCTGGGATTTTTGAGCTGATGGATGATCAGAAAATGGAGCGACCCGCCGTTGAAACCGGCGGCGTTCATCCCCTCGTCGTAGCCTCCATCGTCGCCACCGCCTTTTTCATGGAGACCTTCGATTCGACCGTCATCGCCATGGCGCTGCCGATGATGGCGAAGGCATTTTCGACAACCGCCGTGGCGCTGAGCATCGGACTCACCTCCTACATCCTCGCCCTGGCGGTCGTCCTGCCGGCCAGCGGCTGGATCGCCGACCGCTGGGGCGTCCGCAACGTCTTCTGTGCCGCCATCATCCTGTTCACGATTTCCTCGGCCCTCTGCGGCCTTTCTGGATCGCTGCCCGAATTCGTTGTGTGGCGCGCGCTGCAGGGCTGCGCCGGCGCGCTCATGTCGCCGGTCGGCCGCCTCGTGGTTCTACGCTCGGTCGCGAAGAAGGACCTGGTCCGCGCCATGAACTTCGTCTCGACGCCGGGGCTCGTCGGTCCGCTGATCGGCCCGCCCATCGGTGGCTTCATCGCCACCTATGCGGACTGGCGCTGGATATTCTTCATCAACATTCCCGTCGGGCTGCTCGGCGTAATGCTGGCGTGGCGGTTCATTCCGCAGGTGCGCGATGCCGCGCGCCGGTCGTTCGACGTCCTGGGCTTCTGCCTCAACGGCATCGGCCTCGTAGCGCTGCTGATCGGCCTCGACCTTATCGGCCATCCGGGCGGCAACCGCTGGATCGGCGCGGCGCTGACCGCGTTCGGTACCGTGATCGGATGTATCGTCATTGTCCATTACCGCCGCGCGAGACATCCCCTCATCGATCTCTCCGCCGTCAGGATCAAAACCTTCGCCGTCGCCACCATGCTGGGCGGATCGCTGTTTCGCATGGCGATCTCGGCGCCAGTCTTCGTGCTGCCGCTGTTCCTTCAGGTCGGGCTCGGCAAATCGGCCTTTGTCGCCGGCCTCCTGGTGCTCGCCCATTCGGCCGGCGATCTCGCCATGAAGATCATCACCACAAAGACCCTGCAGATCCTCGGCTTCCGTATCGCGCTGATCGCGAGCGCCGCGATCTTCGGCATCCTCATCGCCTCGCTGGCGCTTGTCGATGACAACACCCCGGTTGCCATCCTGCTCGCCATCCTGCTCATCGCGGGCGCCGTTCGCTCGCTGCAGATGACCGCCCTCTCGTCCCTGCAATTCGCCGACGTGCCGCGCGAAAAACTCACCGGCGCCTCGACGCTCGCAAGCCTCAACCAGAACGTCACCCGCGCGCTCGGCATCGCCTTCTCGGCCATCGTGCTGAACACCGCCATTGCGTTCCACGGCGGCGCGGAAAAGCTGGCGACACCCATGGATTTCCACATCGCCTTCGTCGCGACAGGCCTGCTGTCGCTTGCCGCAATGATTCGATATTTTTCCCTGCCCGTCGACGCCGGACAGCAAGTCCGGCCGCAAGCTTGAAGGAGCCCCCGTGCAGGATGAAGGCCGCGGCACCATCAGAGCGCTAAACCTCATTCGCGCGCTCAACATCGAGAACGGCGCCAGCGTCTCGCGCCTCAGCGTCCTCACCGGCACGTCGCGGCAGGCGCTCTACCGCATCCTCAATGTGCTCGTACAGGAAGGCTATGTCTCGCGGCGCGAGGATGGCCGGTTCGTCCTTACCGGGCTCGTCCGTTCGCTGAGCGACGGATTCAAGGACGAATACTGGATCGGGGAAATCGCCGCACCGGAACTGGAGAAATTGCAGAAGAAGGTCGTCTGGCCGACCGAGATCGCCACCTGCCACAACTTCAGCATGCGCCTCATCCACACGACGCGACGGCACAGCCCGTTCGTCATCGACTACGGCAATGTCGGCGTCAGCGTGCCCATCCTGCGTACCGCGCTCGGCATCGCCTATCTGGCACATTGCGCGCCGTCCGAGCGGACCACGATCCTGCGCTATTTCCAGGAGCAGCCGCCCTCACCCGACAGCGACCTGGCCCGTAACCGTGCCAAGATGAGCCGCACCCTGTCAGTCACGCGCAAACGCGGCTATGCGACGAGGCATCGCAATACGATGGCAGGCGAAACCTATCCCGATATCATCGACACCAACGCCACCATCGCCGTTCCCATCATCGTCAAAGGCATCGCCGTCGCATCGATGGCGATCACATATATCGCCTCGGCGATGACGACGACCGCAGCACTTGAGCGGCATCTGCCGGATCTCCTGGCATCGGCCCAGGCCATTGCCAAACGTGTCCGCCCCAGGCCTGCAGATGGGTAATAGCAGGCATTCCTCTGTCCACTGGCCGGACAGTTCCGTTTTGGCGATTGACCCGCCGCTTCCCGCCGATACCGTCCCTCCAACATTTTGAGTTCGGGAGCGGAACATGGAATTCGGCATTTTCGATCATGTGGATAGCAGCGGCCTCCCCCTGGGGCAGTTCTACGAGCAACGCCTGCGCCTCACCGAAGCCTACGATCGGCTTGGCTTTTACGGGTATCACGTGGCCGAACATCATTTCACGCCGCTGGGGCTGGCGGCCTCGCCCAGCGTCTATCTCGCTTCGGTCATCCAGCGCACCAGTCGATTGAAGATCGGCTCGCTCGTTTACACCCTGCCGCTCTATCATCCGCTGCGGCTGGCCGAAGAAATCTGCATGCTCGATCAGCTAAGCGGAGGCCGTCTGCAGGTGGGCGTCGGGCGCGGTATCTCGCCCATCGAGAGCGCCTATTACGGCGAAAACCCGGACATGAATGTGTCCCGCGCCGTCTACAAGGAATCGCTCGACATCATCCTTGCCGCTCTCACCGGCAAATGCGTCACCTACAAGGGCGAACACCGCAGCTTCACCGACGTGCCGATGGAGCTGGAGACGGCGCAGCGGCCGCATCCGCCGCTCTGGATGGGGGTGCAATCGCTGGAGAACGCCGAATTTGCCGCGCGCTATAAGATGAACATGGCCTGCATTCTCGATCCGGCCGAGATGAAAAGCCGGGTCAGGCACTATCGCGAGACATGGAAAAAGCTCCATGGCGAGAGTGGACTTGCCGAAGCCAGGGCCGGCCTCAACTTCTTCATCGTCGTCGCCGACACTGACGCCGAAGCCATGGCCATCGCCGACAAGAGCTACAAGACGTGGTTCGCCAGCTTCAACTATCTCTACCGCCTGCACGGGCGCTCGCCGATGCTGGGCGAACGCGCCGACAATTTCCCCGACCTGCAGAAGCTCGGCCGCGGCATCGCCGGCTCGCCAAAGACCGTCGCGGATTTCCTGGTGCGGCGGGCGCAGACGGCTGAGATCAACTACCTCATCGGCCAATACGCTTTCGGCGACATGACGTTCGAACAGGCGAGCCATTCCGTCAGCCTGTTCGCCTCAGAGGTCATGCCCGCGCTGCGCCAGGTGACGGCGGCGGTGGCTGCTGCGTGAGCTGGATCAGCATCGAGCCACCCTTATCCGACCCTTGCTGCGCGAGGGTCGGATGAGGGCGGATCGAACGCACCAGGCATCGCCAAATCGTCGATCAACCTGTAAGACATAACGAACCTTCACTGGATTAACCAGAAAAGCTTCAAGGCTTCACAACGGGAGACGAAAATGTTCCGACCTTTCAACCGCTGGCTGACGGCAACCGTTCTGGTCTGCGCGTTCGCAGCGAGCCCGGCGCAGGCGCAGAATCAGACCATCAAGGTCGTCGTTCCCTATGGCGCCGGCGGCTTCATCGACACGCTTGCGCGCGGCTATTCCAACCAGCTCTCCAACGATCTCGGCCAATCGCTGATCGTCGAGAACAAGGTGGGCGCCGGCGGCAAGATCGGAGAGGACTACGTTGCCGCCTCGCCGCCCGATGGCACGACCCTGCTCGTCTCGCTGGTCCTGCGCCCAACCCTGGCCAAGGCGACGACACCGGCGCCCGATGTCAAAGACCTCGACATGCTGCAGAGCTTCGTCATCGTCGGCGCGCTCGCCTCCTCGCCGCTCATGATGTCTATTCCGCCGTCGCTCGGAATAAAGGACTTCAAAGGCCTCGTCGCCAGGATCAAGGCCGAGCCCGGCAAGCACAGCTACGGCTCCCCCGGCCCCGGCACGCCGGGCGCCATCGTCGGCGCATTGCTGGTGAAGCAGCTCGGCCTCGACATCGCCCATGTGCCCTACCGCGGCGGCGCCGCCGCCCTGCCCGATCTCATGTCTGGTGTGCTGACCTGGATGATCGATACGCCCACCGGTTCGGGCGCTTTGGTCGAAAGCGGCAAGGTGGTGCCATGTTTGTCATCGACGGCAAGCGACTGGCGGCCTTCCCCGATATTCCGACCACCATCGAACTCGGCTATCCGCAATTCGACAATATGATCTCGACCGTATTCCTGATGGCGCCCGCCGCCATGCCGAGGCCTTTGCTCGACAAATATCACACCGCCCTTCTTCGGGTGCAGAAAGACCCGGTCATCGTGAAAATGCTCGACCAGCTTCGCCTCACCCCGCCGCCGCCGGACCAGAGCGTCGCCGACGTCACAAAGCTTGCGGCCGAGCAGATCGTCGCCTGGGAAAAGCCCATCAACTCGCTGGCGCAATAGACATGACAAAAGCAACACCCGCCTTCGAGATCGCCTGCATTGATCTGGTCATCGCCAATCGCGTCCTCGCCAAGGTCGGTGCCGTCGATGCCTATGGCCATGTCAGCGTGCGCAATCCGGACAACCTCAACGAGTTTCTGCTGTCACGCTCGCTCAGCCCGGAATTCGTCACGCGCGACGACATCATGCGCTTCGACCTCGAAGGCCGTACGCTCAGGGACGACAATCGTCCACCCTATCTGGAACGCTTCATCCATGCGGCGATCTACAAGCAGCGGCCGGACGTGCATGCGGTCGTTCACGGCCATCCGCGCCCACTGCTGCCGTTCACCGTGACGGACCTGAAGATGCGACCCGTGTTCATGACGGCGGACGAATTCGGCGCCGACGTGCCGGTCTGGGATATCCGCGATCGCTTCGGCGACACCAATATGCTGATCGTCAACATGGAACAGGGCCTTGATCTCGCGGCCTGCCTGTCGGGCGGCGCGCGCGTCGTGCTGGTGCGCGGGCATGGCTTCATCGGCGCGGGACGTTCAGCAAGCCAGCTCATTCGCCTGTGCAAGGCTTTGCTCGACAACGCCGCGCTCATTCTGGAAGCCTCCCGCTTCGGCACCATCAAGGAACTGACGAAGGGCGAACTCGCCTCGCGCCAGCAGTCTGTCGGCGATGACGACATGCCCGCCGTCATGCGCGGTTTCGAATATGACGCCATCCAGGCCGGATGCGCCGATCTCATGAAGCAGCGTGCGGCCCTGAAGGCAGACCTCAGCAGCAAGGCGTGACGGCGTGACAGCAGATACGAGAAACGGATTTGCCGGCCGGACCACCGTGCTCTCGGGCGCGGGCGGCGGCATCGGGATGGAAATGTCGAAACGCATCCTGGCCGATGGCGGCACGCTTGTTGCCGTCGACCGCAACGAAGAAGCCCTGCAGCGCCTTGAAGGCGTGCTCGGCAAACAGGACAGGCTCATCACCCGCGCCGTCGATGTCAGCGACGAGGCTGCCTGCGCTACGCTAGCAGAATTCGTCAAGGCACGCTGCGGTCGCCTCGACGTGCTCATCAACAATGCCGGCTTCTTCCCCGTCCACAAGTTCGAGGAACTGACCTATGCGCAGTGGCGCGACGTCATGGCCATCAATCTCGACAGCGTCTTCCTGATGACGAAAAGCCTGCTGCCGCTGATAAAACCCATCGGCCGCGGCCGCATCGTCAACATCGGCTCCAGCAGCGTCTTCAACGCGCCGGCGTTTCATCCCGATTATGTCGCGGCGAAATCCGGCGTCATCGGCCTCAGCCGCTGCATGGCCAACGAATTCGGCAAATACGGCATCACCGTCAACGTCGTGTCGCCGGGGCTAACCGATACGCCCGGCACGCGCAATGTGTTCGGACTGGAGGCGGTTGCGGCGCGCGCCGCCACCCGCCCGCTCGGCCGCACCCAGGTCGCCCACGATGTCATCGGCACCATCGCCTTTCTGGTATCGGACGATGCCGCTTTTGTCACCGGCCAGATGATCAACGTCGACGGCGGCGCGATCTTCCACTGAAGGACGAAGGATGGATACGGATATTTTCTCCCTGCGCGGCAGGAACATCGTCGTCACCGGCGCAGCAGAGGGCCTCGGCCGTACCTTCGCGCTGGCGTTTGCGAGGCGCGGCGCCTTCGTCGCCTGCGTCGATATCGATCCGGCAGTCGAGGAAACCTGCGCCCTCATCGAAAAGAACGGCGGCAAGGCGCTGCCGCTCATGGCCGATGTATCCAATGAAGCCGCCGTCACCACCATGGCGGCGCAGCTGGAGGCCAGCGCCGACACGCTGCACGTGCTGGTCAACAACGCTGGCATCGCCATCCCGCCCGGTCGCCTGCTCGATGTCTCCGTCGCCAATTGGGACAGGGTCATCGCCACGAATCTGCGCAGTGTCTTCCTCTGCTCCAAGGCGTTGCTGCCGATGCTGCTCAGATCGAAAGACGCGTCGATCATCAATCTCAGCTCATTCCTGGCACTCGTCGGCCTTTATCCGGGCTTCGAGATCACAGCCATCCCCTATGCCTCGTCGAAGGCAGGTGTCGACGGCTTCACGCGGCAGTTGGCGATCGAATATGCCCGCGACGGCCTGCGCGTCAATGCCATCGCGCCGGGCTGGCACGGCGGCACGCGGCTCGGCCGTGAACGCCAGGCCAGTTCCGAGCCTGCCGTCATCAAGCGCTTCAACGATTTCATCCAGGGCTCGATCCCCATGGGCCATATGGGCACGCCGGACGATCTGACCGGCCTTGCGGTCTATCTCGCCAGCAGCGCCTCGCGCTACGTGACGGGCCAGACCTTCGCTCATGACGGCGGTCTCACCGCCGCTTAACCCTCAGGCGATGATGGTGGACGAAAGCTGCTTGGCCGATGCCTTGAGCTGCTCGGCGACGGGACCATCCAGGCTCGTGTCGAACAGCGCCGACACGCCGATCACCGTGAGCGCCATGCGGAAGTCCCCGCTCGGATCGAACACGGGGCAGGAAAACGCTGTCCACGTGGGATTGCGCATGCCGCGCGTCTTTGCGATGCCCAGCTTCTGAACGCGAGCACGCAGACGCATCGACTTTTCGACACTGGCCGTACTCTCCGGCATTTCCTCCTTCCAGTCTTCGATATCTCGCTTCAGAAAGTCTCGCGTGCGCTCCTCCGGCATGAACGACAGGAATATCTGTCCGGTTGCCGTCAACAGGGACATATTGGTCCCGATGCGCATCCGCACAGCGGTCTGGACGTCGCCCATTTCACTGCGGATGACTGTCGGCCCGTTCGATCCCCAGATGCACAGGTAGGAACACAGCACTGTCCTTTCGGTGAGATCCTTCATCACCGCAGCCGCGATCTGCGATCCGTCGACACTCTTCATCGCTGCGATGCCGATTTCGATCGTCGAGGGACCGACCCCGTAGCGTCCCGTGCTCTCGTTCTGCAGTACGAAGCCCGCATGCTGAAGGCTCGACAGATATCGGTGCGTGCGGCTCGCCGACATGCCGGCGGCGCGAGCAATTTCCGTGAGCGGCATCGGTCGCGCGGCCTTGGCAATGGCCTTCAGCAATTCCAGCCCGATGAGCGCCGTCGAATTGCCGGCCGCTTCCGTTGAAAGCTGGGCCGGCCGCCCCCTGCGCGCATTGGACATCCCATCTGACATCTGCGGACCTTTTTCCTGGTGTTGACAAAATTTCGGCTCACGCCTAGTTTTTCTAAATCATGTAATATTTTTCTGCAATTCAGAAAAATAAAAGAATAACCGGAAGACCTGTGGTCTTCTGGCATGACTAGGGAAGAGACGATGATGATGCCTCTGTCGAGCTTCAGCATTCCGTCCGGCTGTAAGCGCAGCACGTGCGGCGCCGATCCTTTTCGATATCGCAAGATTTCACCAGCGACGCCGCGAAACTCAACGCGCGCTTGAGGCGCAGACCTATCGAGAGCAGGAGTTGAATAGATGTCATATGCCGTCGCCGTGGATATCGGTGGGACCTTCACGGACCTGGTCGGCTACGATCGCGAGACGCGCCGGGTCGTCTACACCAAGAGCGCCACAACCTACGGAAACTTCGTCGATGGAATTCTCGACTGCTTCGTCAAGGCTGATCTGACGCCGGAGCAGGCGCAGTATTTGAATCACGGCACGACGCTCGTCATCAATTCCTTCATCCAGCGACGCGGCGCAAAGGCGGCGCTGGTCACGACCGAGGGGTTCCGCGACATTCTCGAGATCGCCCGCGCCAACCGGCCCGATCCGTTCGATCTGCACTACCAGCGCGACCCGCCGCTCATCCCCCGCTCCCTGCGCTTCGAGGTTCCCGAGCGGGTGGACACGTTCGGTGAAGTGCTGGCGCCACTGGACCTTGATGCTCTCGACAGGCTGGCGGAGCAGTTGCGCGCGCAAAAAGTCGAGGCTGTCGCCATCTTCTTCATAAACTCCTTCGCCAATTCGGCGCATGAAACCCAGGCCGCGGAGCGCCTCCGCGAAAAGCTGCCTGGCGTCTACATCACCTGCAGCACCGATCTGACGCGCGAATGGTATGAATTCGAACGCACCTCGACCGTTGCCGCCAACGCCTACGTCGGTCCGCAGGTCAATACCTACATCCGCCGTCTCGAAGACGACATGAAGTCGCGCGGCTTCGACGGCACGCTCTTCATGATGGGCTCGAACGGCGGCCTGCTGTCGGTCGACCGCACCTGCCGCCAACCCGTTGGCCTGGTGG
This sequence comes from Terripilifer ovatus, assembly GCA_029222685.1. Lineage (GTDB taxonomy): Bacteria > Pseudomonadota > Alphaproteobacteria > Rhizobiales > Beijerinckiaceae > Terripilifer > Terripilifer ovatus. The sequence goes on from JARHVB010000008.1 coordinate 220,720, forward strand.
AATCGGGGCCGATCGGCGGCTGCATCGGCGCCGGCGCCTATGCGGAAGAACTCGGTTTCAAGAACGTCGTCGCCTTCGACATGGGCGGAACCACGGCAAAATGCGCCCTCGTCGAGGACGGGCGTTTCAACGTCGAATCGATCTATTACGCCGGCGGATACGTCCACGGCTTCCCGATCAAATCGCCCGTCATCGACATTGTCGAAGTCGGCTCAGGCGGCGGCTCGGTGGCCTGGCTCGACAGCCAGAACCGGCTGCACGTCGGTCCGCGCAGCGCGGGATCGACCCCCGGCCCCGTCTGTTACGGCCGCGGCGGCACGGAAGCGACCGTCACCGACGCCAACCTGGTGCTGGGACGCCTGAATGCGGATCGCTTTCTCGGCGGTGAATTGAAGCTCGATACGGCAGGCGCAGAACGCGCCATCCGCAAGCTGGCCGAGCCGCTCGGCTACAGCGGGGAAGAGGGTATGCTGCGCCTTGCCGACGGCATTCTTTCACTCGCCACCGTGACCATGGCCGGCGCCATCCGGCAGGTCTCCGTCGAGCACGGCCTCGATCCGCGCGATTTCATGCTTTTCAGCTACGGCGGCGGCGGGCCGCTGCACGGCGCGGCGCTGGCGCGGGAGCTTTCGGTCCCCACCGTGGTCATCCCGCCCGCACCGGGCAATTTCTCAGCCGTCGGCATGCTGCTCGCCGATGCCCGCATCGACCTGTCGAAGACCTTCACCGGCATTCTAACTCAAGACGCGATCGGCCCCGTTCAGGACGCCTTCGAGGCGTTGGAGGCTGAAGCCGCCGCATCGCTGCGCAAGGAGTTCGGCGCGAGAGAGATCATGTTCGAACGCCATGCCGAGATGCGCTATCTCGGCCAGCGCCACAACATCAAGGTGCCCGTCGGCAGCGGCGGCGACCTCGCCACCATCCGGAAAGCCTTCGAGCGCGACTACAAGCGCCGCTATGGGCATTCCGATTCCGAAAACCCGGCCGAGCTTCAGGCCCTGCATCTGTCCGCCTTCGCGCGGCAGCAGCGCCCCGACCTCTCCGGTCTGCCGCTTATCAGCAAGAGCGGCGCAGCGCCCGCGTCCCGGCACGTCTACTTCAAGGAAAAGGGCGGCTTCGTCGACGCAGCAGTCTACGAGCGCTCCGCTCTTCCGCCCGGCTTCGCGGCGGCAGGACCGGCGCTGATCGAGGAATACGGTTCGACAACGCTCGTCGGCCCCTTCGATCGCTTCGAGATCGGACCCTTGTACGAAATCCGAATCCATTGTGACGCTCAGTAGCGCATTTAAAGCGAAGTGGGCACCGGTTCGCGTGAAGAAAATGCGCTCTTTAAATAAATCGAACGCGCCTTTCCGATCCAGGGATCGGAAAACGCCATGGACGGGAACGAAATGAACATTCAGCCCACCCGGAACAAGCCGGAAAGCCGTGACGCCCAAGGCACCATAGACCCGATCACTCTTGAGGTGATCCGTTATGGCCTCATCTCGACCACCAATCAGATCGACGCCAACATCAAGCGCACCGCCTTCAGTCCCTATATCTACGAGTATAACGACTTCGCCGTCGGCATGACGGACATCGACGGACGCCTCGTCGCGCAATGCACCGGCGGCATGCCGCCTTTCGTGGCGGATTCGGTGGGAACCGCAGTTCGCGACGGGCTCAAGATCTACGGGCTGGACCGTCTGCACTACGGCGACGTCGTCGTCTGCAACCATGCGGCGGTACAGGGACAGCATCTCAACAACACTGTCATGTACACGCCGATCGCCGAGCACGCCGACGGATCAGGTCGGCTCATCGGCTTTTTCGCCATCAACGTGCACTGGATCGATATCGGCGGCACGATGAACAATTCCCACGACATCTTCATGGAGGGGCTGCAATTGCGCTCCGTCAAGATGTGGTCGAAGGGAGAGCCGATCGAGGAAGTCTATCGCATCATCGAAAACAACAGCCGGCTTCCTACCGAGCTGATGGGCGATATCCAGGCGCAGCTCGCCGGCTGCTTCCTCGGCCGCGATCTCATTGCCAATCTCGTCGAAAAATACGGCACCGCGACGTTCGAACGCGCCATCGAGATCATCCTCGATCAGGCGGAAGCGGCCGCGCGCCAGCACATCCGCAATCTTCCCGATGGCGAATACGTTCATGAGACCTGGCTCGACAATGATGGCGTCGGCGATACGCCAATCCCCATCAAGGTGAAGGTGATCATCAAGGACGACGAGATCACTGTCGACTACACCGGCATCGCCGAACAGGCCAAAGGCTCGATCAACTCCGGCTATCATGGCGGCGGCCTGACGACGGCGCGCGTCGCCTTCCGCTATCTCGTGGCGCCGGATGAGCCGGCGAACGAGGGATTGTTCCGTCCGCTGAAATTGATTCTGCCGATGGGCAAGATCGTCAGCGCCGACCCCACGGCCCCCATGGCGAACTATCCCATGCCGTTCCCCACCATCATCGACGCGGTGATCAAGGCGCTGGAAAAGGCGCTTCCCGAACGGGTCACCGGCGGTCACTTCGCCACCCATTCGGGCTTTCGCCTGTTCGGCCGGCGCGCCAACGGCCGCCCTTTCAACGGCCACGACAGCGGCCACGGCGGCTGGGGCGCCTGCTATAACCACGACGGTGCCGGCCCCTTCCGCACGATGGCCCATGGCGACACACGGCTCATCCCCATCGAACTGCAGGAACGCCTTGTGCCGTTCCGCGTCGAGTCCATTGCCTTGCGGCCGGATTCCGGCGGCGCCGGCAAGTTCCGCGGCGGTCTTGGATTTGAGAAGCGATACCGCATTCTGGAAGACTGCCAGTTGCAGACCAATCTCGACCGCACGAACCACCCGGCCTGGGGCGTTCTCGGCGGCAAGGAGGCGCGGCCTGGCAACGTTCTCGTCATCGACGAAAAGACCGGCACAAAGACGCAAAAGAACAAGGCGCACGGCGAACCAATCGCCGCCGGCAGCATCGTCATTCTCGAAACCGGCGGCGGCGGCGGCTACGGCCCGCCAGCCGAACGGGATGTGGCACTCGTTCAGAGAGATCTGGACGAAGGTTACATCACGGCCGAAGGCGCCAAGAAAGATTATGGCGTCACGGTCGACGACAAGGGACGCGTGACCCGCGGGGCATAAAAGCCGCGCCGGTAACGCCGGAAAGGCAACCAGGATCGGGAGGGATCACATGCAGAAGTTCTTAACGCCAGCCGTCGCCTGCCTGACTTTGTTTATCGCCGCACAAAAAGCCGAAGCGGTGGAGCCGAACGCCGAACTCAAGGCGCTCGCCGCCGCGGCAACCAAGGAAGGCGTACTGAGCCTGAGCTGGAGCCAGTCGACGCTGGCTGGAAGCCAGGGCGCGGCGATGATGGAAACCAGCATGAACAAGCTGTTCGGCTCGAATGTCCGCATCAGGTTTGCGCCGGGACCTGAGATGGCGCGCATCGGCAATCAGCTCGCCACCGAGTTCCAGGCCAAACAGCCCGCCAGCACCGATATCTATCTCGGCTCGGCGGCGCAGATCGCGCCCCTCGTCAAGTTCAACATGTTCGAGCAGGCCGACTGGACCAAATACCTGCCCGGCCGGATCAAGCCGGAGTTCGTGGAAGTCGACAACCAATTCATGCGTTTCAACACCGCTCTTTCAGGCGTCACCTATAACGCCAGCCTAGCGCCATTCAAGCCGACCACGCTCGATGACTTTCTGAAGCCGGCCTGGAAGGGCAAGATCGCCTCCACGCCTTATGCGGCGAGCTTCGACGTTTTCCTTGCAGATGATGTCTGGGGCAGACAGCGCACGGTCGACTATGTCAAGAAGCTCAGCAGCCAGATCGCCGGCCTGATGCGGTGCGGCGATGCCGAGCGCATAGCAACCGGCGAGTTTCTGGCGCTGGTAATGGATTGCACGGGACAGGATGCGCTCATCTGGCAGGCCCGCGGCGCGCCGGTGGAGCAGATGGTGCCGCTCGATGCCGCGCAGGAGCGCTACTACTACCTGGCCGTGCCGAAGAACGCCAAATCCCCGAACGCGGCGAAACTGTTCATCACCTTCATGATGACAGAAGAAGGCCAGAAGATCGCCTACGACACCTGGAAGACCGATCTCCATCTGCTTCCGGGATCGCAGATCGCCAAGACCGTCGACAAATACAGCGCCCAGAACGTCAAATTCAAAGAGGTGACGATCGAATGGTGGCTGAAGCATCCTGAAATCGATGAGGGCAAGAGCGAACTCATCAAGATTCTGACGACGAGATAGCGCGATACACAACGGGCAGACCGCGCAGCGCTCAAAGGACTGGAAGATGACTGCGATCACCATAGAACCGCCGAAGGTGCGGCGCCGCTTTCGCAAGTCTGAACCGCTTGCGATCGCCATGCTCGCGTGTGTGGCGGTCGTCTGTCTCGCAATCCTCGCGCTCCTCGGCGTGATCCTCTGGCTGAGCCTGGTGGAAGGGTCTCCGGGCATCGAGACCTATTCCTACTCGCTGAAGAACTTCGGCGAGATGATTACGGATCACCGCATTGCGGGCGTCCTCGTCGATACCTTGTGGTTCTCGGTCGTGAGCCTCGTGGTGGCAATGGCCTTCGGTCTTCCTGCCGCCTGGCTGGCCGAACGCACGAATATTCGCGGCAAGACGCTGCTCTATACGATGATGACCATCGGCATGATCATCCCGGGCTTCGCGGCGGCCATGGGCTGGCTCTTCCTGATGCATCCACGCATCGGCCTGCTCAATGTGCTGGCGACGCGGACATTCGGCTTTGAACAGGCCCCCTTCAATATCGCAACCGTCGTTGGCATGGGATGGGTCCAGGGGCTCAACCTGGCGCCGCTGGCTTTCATCATGACCGCCGCTGTCTTCGGTGCGATGGATCCCTCGCTCGAGGAAGCTGCGCAGATGAGCCGCGCCAATCCGCTGCGAACGATGCTGCGCGTCACCCTGCCCCTGGCTTCGCCCGGGATCATGGCAGCCGCCATCTACATTTTCACCATCGGCTTTGCCGCCTTTGACGTGCCGGTGATCATCGGCTGGAGCAATCGCATCTTCACCTTCAGTACGTTTCTTTATCTGCTGATCAGTCCGCAGGATGTGCTGCCGAAATACGGCGTCGCGGCAGCGCTCAGCACCATCGTCATGATTCTCGCAGCGGCACTGAGCTGGTGGTACGGACTGATGCAGAAGCGCTCGCGACGGTTCGCGGTCGTGACAGGCAAAGCCTATCGTCCCAAGCTGCACAAGCTCGGCTGGACAGCCTATCCGGCATGGATATTCCTTGGCCTTTTCTTCTTTCTGAGCACGGTGCTGCCCATTGTCCTTTTGGCCTGGAGCTCGTCGCTGCCGTTTTTCCAGATGCCGTCTGCGATGGCCTTCAAACTGGCGTCGTTCAATCACTATCGGGGATTGCCCTGGGATCTGGTCCTCACCGGCGTGAGCAATACGGTGATCCTGATGATCCTGACACCAACGCTGACTTTGCTCGTCAGCATTGCCTTCTCCTGGGCGGTGATCCGCTCGAAGATACCCGGCCGGGCCTTCTTTGATTTCGTTGCGTTTCTGCCGCACGCAATCCCCAGCATCATTTTCGGCGTCGGTGCTTTGCTGGTAACCCTGTACGTGCTGCAGCGCGCCGTTCCCATCTACGGAACGATCTGGATTCTGCTTTTCGTCTTCACCATCACGCGCATCAGCTACGCGACGCGCATGACCAACAGCGGTTTCATCCAGCTCCATACGGAGCTGGAGGAATCCGCGCAGATGAGCGGCGCGTCGATGCCCCGTGTATTCCGCCGCATTCTCGTCCCCCTCCTCTCGCCGACCTTGCTTTACGCCTGGCTCTGGATCGCGCTGCTGACCTTCCGCGAGCTGACTCTGGCCGCCATCCTCACATCCGGCGACAATACCACCTTGCCGATGGTCATCTGGGGTCTTTGGCAAGGCGGCGGGCTGGGACAGGCCTCGGCACTCGCCATGATCATGCTCGTCGCCATGGCGCCTGTGATCGCGCTGTACTGGACGATCGCGCGGCGTACCGGCCTGATGGCTACGTCATAACCGGACTTCAAGGATAATCATGATCCGGATTCAAAATCTTCGCATGAGCTACCGGTCGGGCGGTGAATCTGTGCCTGCCATCCAGGATGTATCACTGGATATCGAGCCGGGACAGTTCTACACGCTGCTCGGCCCGAGCGGGTGCGGCAAGACCACGACATTGCGTTGCGTCGCCGGGCTCGAAGAGCCCGACACCGGCGAAATTGCCGTCGGCGACAAGGTGGTTTATTCGTCGACGCAGGGAACCTGGGTGCCGCCCTATCGCCGCAACATCGGCATGGTGTTCCAGTCCTATGCGATCTGGCCGCACATGAGCGTATTCGAGAATGTCGCCTTTCCGTTGAAGAACGATCGTTCGCGCATCTCTCCCGACCAGGTGCGCAAGCGCGTGCTCGACGCGCTTGCCCTCGTCAAGCTCGATGCCTATGTGGACCGGCCCGCGCCCCATCTCAGCGGCGGCCAGCAACAACGCCTGGCACTTGCGCGCGCCCTCGTCGGCGAGCCTCGCGTCCTGCTGCTCGACGAACCGCTTAGCAACCTCGACGCAAAACTGCGCGAGGAGATGCGCGTCGAACTGCGCGAGCTCGCCAAACGGCTGAACGTCACCACCTTGTTCGTCACCCACGAGCAACTGGAAGCGCTGACCATGTCGGATGTGGTCGCGGTGATGAAAGACGGAAAAATCATCCAGTCCGGCACGCCGGCCGAGATCTATTCGCAACCGCGCAGCGCCTTCGTCGCCAAGTTCATCGGCCGCAGCAACATCATTCCAGGCCGCGTGATGGAAAGCTCGCGGTCGGCTGGCGAAGTCCTCGTTCATACGGATTTCGGCCGGGTCAGATGCCGGGATGGCGGCGGCGGCGATGCCGTCGTGCTCGCGGTACGGCCGGAAGATGTGGAGATCGTCCACACCGGCGAACCGGGGGCCGACAATATCTTCGAGGCCAGAGTCGAACGCTCGCTCTTCTTCGGCGAATGCGTCGAATCCTTCGTCCGCGTCGGCGACGTCTCGCTGCAACTGCGGCTGCACCCGGAGGAAGCCCCCAACGGCGGCGATGTCATACGCATCCACCTGCCGCAGAAGCGATGCCTCGCTCTGAGTGCGGACTCCTGATTCGTTTCGTCGGTGCGTCGTATGGAGGGTCTGATAAATGCTGGATCTGGTTGTTGTTGGGGCAGGTATCGCTGGTCTGATCGCAGGAAATCGCGCCGCCGAGCTTGGTTGCCGCGTTACCGTTCTGGAAGCCGGAACGGACCGCTACTTGTGCAACAGCCGTATCGCCACCGGCTCGCTGAACTTCGCGCATAGCAATCCCGAGCTGCCCCCTGCCCAGCTTATTGACGCCATTAATGCCGACACGGAAGGCCACGCCGACCCGGCCCTGGCTGCGGCGATTGCAGCCGTTGCGGGCCGCGGGCTGCGATGGCTCAAGGACAATGGCGCTCAATTCGTCCGGCAGGAAATGCAGGGCAAGATGTCGTGGATGCTGGCGCCACCCCGCAGCCTCGTCCCAGGACTCGACTGGCGCGGCCGTGGCGCCGACGTTCTGCTTGACGTACTTGCGGAGCGGTTGAAGGCGCGCGGCGGCGAGTTGATGACCGGCACCAGTGCCCAATCTCTTCTGGTGAAAGAGGGCCACGTTTGCGGTGTCTCGGCACAGACGAGCGGAAAAACAGTTTCGATCGACGCGCGCAATGTCGTGCTCGCAGACGGCGGCTTTCAGGGCAATGCCAAGATGGTGGGACGCTACATCTGCGCCCGTCCGGAGAAACTGGTTCAGCGTTCGGCAGGCACCGGCCTTGGCGACGGCATCCGCATGGCCTCTGAAATCGGCGCGAGGCTCGTCGATATGAATCGTTTCTACGGCCACCTGCTTTCCAGGGCGGCCTTCCAGAACGCCAGTCTCTGGCCCTATCCGACTCTGGACAGCATGACCAACGGCAGCATTCTTGTCGGCAGCGACGGCAATCGCCTGTTCGACGAAGGACTGGGCGGCATCACGCTTTCCAACCTGATCGCGGAGATGGATGATCCGACTTCGACCTGGATCATCTTCGATGAGGAGATCTGGACAACGACGGGATATGACGAAGTTGTGCCCGCCAATCCGCATCTGATCGAGGCGGGCGGCACGGTGATATCGGCGAAGACCATAGAGGAGCTGGCCGCGAAGGCCGGCCTTCCCGCCGGCCCCCTCGCCTCGACTGTGGCCGCCTATAACAACGCCGTCGAATCCGGACGCGGCGATCAGCTCGTTCCGCCGCGCTCGCTGGGCCGGCGCTTTGGCGTGATCAGGAACGCCACCGAGCGCGTCCCCGTGCGTCCTGTCCGGCGCGCACCGTTTTACGCTGCGCCGCTGGCCGTCGGCATCACTTGTACGATGGGCGGCCTGGCAATCGACGTCAACGCGCGCGTGATCCGCGAAGACGGCAAGCCGATTCCAGGGCTTTACGCTGCCGGACAAACCTCCGCGGGTCTGGAAGGCGGGCCCATCGCCGGCTACATCGGCGGCCTTGCAAAATCATATTGCACAGCACTGCTGGCGGCGGAGGCAATTGCTGCCGGGCAAGATGGGAGGCTTTCGTGAGACTATGTCGATTCGCGGGCGGTTACGGCCTGATCCAGGGTGAAGACGTCATCGAGATCACGCAACATGTTCCCGCCATAGGCGAAGACATCGGCGATCCTCTTGTTCGCACCCTGCCGCATCTGCGCACGCTGAATGCGGAAGCTCTGGCCAAAGCCAACCGCCATCGCCTCGCTGACGTCAAACTTCTCAGCCCCGTTCGCAATCCGACCAAGATCCTGGCGGCGCCCAACAATTACCGTGACCACACCGCCGAGATGCAGAATGTCGATCCGGTGGCGAGCACGCGGATGGCGACCATGGAAGAGGCCGGCTTCTTTCTGAAGGCCACCTCCTCGCTCGTCGGACCGTCAGAGGGCGTCGTACTGCGGTTTCCGACGCGCCGGACCGACCATGAAGTCGAACTTGTCGTCGTGATCGGCGACGTCATCTCGCAGCCGGTCGAAGCCGCCCAGGCCGCGCGCTTCATCGCCGGATACAGCATCGGCCTCGACATCACCCTGCGCGGCCCGGAAGAGCGCAGCCTGCGCAAATCGATCGACACCTATACCGTTCTCGGGCCTTCGCTGGTGACACCGGATGAGGCTGGCGATGTGTCGAAGAGCCGGATGCGGCTGTCGGTCAACGGCGCGTTGCGGCAATCGGCCCTCCTGTCGGACATGGTGTTCAACGTCGAGGAGCAGATCGCCTATGCGTCGCGCTTTTACACGCTCTATCCCGGCGATCTCATCTACACCGGCACGCCGGCCGGCGTCGGGCCGATCCGTCCCGGCGATGTCATTCATGCCGATATTTCGAAGCTCGGCGAGATCGACGTTTATGTTCGATAGGACATTAGGAATGTGAGGCGCGCTGCAACACGCTACCAGACGCCCCCGTCCTTCGAGACGCGCCTTTCAGGCGCTCCTCAGGATGAGGGCTCCTGTCTGCTTGTAGAGCGTCCCCAGAAGCCCTCATCCTGAGGAGCAACGCTTGCGCTGCGTCTCGAAGGACGGGGCGTGTGAGGCAATCCATCCGTCAACAGGGAGAAGCAGCATGCCGGTCACCAAGATCAACCAGCCGAAAGAGCGCTGGGATGAACTTTTCGCGCCGTCGTCGGCGCTGGCGATGATCACCACCATCGATGCCACGGGAAAGGTCAATGCAGCCTCCTTCGGTACCTGCACTCGGGTCTGCCACAACCCTGTCTACATCGCCTTCACCGTGGGAGCGCACAAGGACACGGCCGCGAACATCCTTGCGACGCGCCAGTTCACCGTGAACCTGCCCAAGTTCGATCGCGCCATCCTCGAGAAAGTCTGCGTGGTCAGCCTGCCGTTTGAGCGCGGCGTCAACGAAATCGAGCGTGCCGGCCTGACCAGCCTGCCGGCCACGCAGATCAAGCCACCGCGCATCGCCGAATGTCCCCGCCATTTCGAATGCGAGGTCGAATGGACTCAGGAATGGACCGGCCGCCTGATGGTCTGCGGCAAGGTGGTGGCGGCCTCCGTCGACAGCGACTGCCTGCGCAAGGACGGATCGCTGATCTGGGACGTGGCGCGCCCGGCGCACTTCTGCGGGCACCCTTATGGCGCGAAATTTGTCTCAGCTTTTCAATATATTGAGGTGGATGTGCCCTATGACGGCCCCGAAGCTGCGCTGTTCAACACCTGAGCTGGCGCGCACGCACCGCATTGCCGCCTTGAATAAAAAGATTCTGGAATTAATCCGCAAGTCGTGTGTCAATCTCTCCGTGGGGAACATGTCCTTGGGAGAGAACAATGATGAACCGTAGAACCGTCCTGCAGGGCGGAGCGGCTTTGCTGGCCGGCGGCGGAATGATCGGTGGATCATCGCGCGCAAGCCTCGCAGCCGAACTCATAAACCTGTCCTTCGATAACGGGGAACGGCCGATCGTCAAATATCCGCAGAAGCGCCCGATGATCGGCCTCACAAGCCGGCCGCCGCAGCTTGAAACGCCCTTCTCGGTCTATAACGAAAACATCATCACGCCCAATGATGCGTTCTTCGTGCGCTACCATCTGGCCGACATTCCGCTGGAGATCGATCCCGACAAGTTTTTTGTCGAGATCAAGGGCAAGGTCGACAAGCCCCTCAAGCTGTCCCTCGCCGACATCAAAAAAATGCCGTCGATTGAACTGGTGGCCGTCAACCAGTGCTCGGGCAACAGCCGCGGCTTCTTCAATCCGCGCGTCGCCGGCGGCCAGCTCGGCAACGGGGCGATGGGCAATGCGCGCTGGAAAGGCGTGTCACTGAAGGCCGTACTGGAAAAGGCTGGTGTTCAGGCCGGCGTAAAGCAGGTTGCGTTCGCCGGCATGGATGGGCCGGTCATTGACAAGACGCCGGATTTTGCCAAGGCGCTCGACATCGACCATGCCCGCGACGGCGAGGTGATGCTGGCCTATGCCATGAACGGACAGGATCTGCCGATCCTCAACGGTTATCCACTACGCCTGGTCGTGCCCGGCTATTACGGCACCTACTGGGTCAAGCACCTCAACGAGATCACCGTGCTGGACAGCGTGTTCGACGGCTTCTGGATGAAATCAGCCTATCGGATTCCCGATAACGATTGCAACTGCGTGGAGCCCGGCACCGCACCGAAAGCGACGATCCCGATAAACCGGCTGACAGTGCGATCCTTCATCACCAGCGTCGTTGATGGCGCCAAGCTGAAAGCCGGCGCCGAGACGCGCCTGCGCGGCATCGCCTTTGACGGCGGCAAGGGCATCAAGATGGTGGAAGTCTCGACCGACGGCGGCAAAACGTGGAGGCCGGCGGCTCTCGGCAGGAATCTCGGCAAGTACTCCTTCCGCGAATGGCACTTCGCGGTGAAACTGCCGGCGGGCGAACACCAGTTGAAAGTCCGCGCCACCAGCAATGACGGCAAGACGCAACCGCTGGAGGCGCTTTGGAATCCGGCGGGCTATCTGCGCAACGTCGTCGAAACCATTCGCGTCACAGCGGCTTGAGGAGAATGGCCATGAAGCGCTTCACACCATTCATCTTCGCGGGCCTTGTGGCGTTCGGTGTCACCGGCTCGGGCCTTGTCGCGGTCAACGCCAAGCCGGTCACCTATACGCTTCCCGACGAGACCGCGGCGTTCAAGCCCGGCCCCAACCTGGAGGTCGTGCAGAACAATTGCTCGTCCTGCCATTCGTCCGATTACATCAAGACCCAGCCCGAAGGTCCAAAGTTCAAGAAGGACTTCTGGCAGGCCGAGGTGACCAAGATGATCAACGTCTACGGCGCGCCGATCGAGGCAAAGGACGTCGACAAGATCGTGGACTATCTCGCGACGACGTATTGAGCGCATCCGCGAGGTGTTACCATACGCCCTCGTCCTTCGAGACGCGCCTTTCAGGCGCTCCTGAAGGATGAGGGCTCATGGGTGGTCTCAAGATAAAAGCCCTAAAAACGGGCGTTACGTTTCGATCAGACACTGAGGAGCAACGCCTGCGTTGCACCTCGAAAGACGAGGGCGTGTGAGGCAACTCACTGCGTACCTGCATCGCTCACAGCGGCGAGGAATGTCTCCAGCCACTTGGCTGCATCGTCGGGCACGGTGAGGCCGTGACGCGGATAGATGGCCGTTGCGCCATAAGCACTTGAATTATAGGTCAGCCAGACTTTGTCCTTGTCATCCTGCCAGACAAGTGCCTTCAACGGCAGGTCGATAGCCAGCGTGGCACTCCTGGTCATCAGCGATGTTCCGCCTCGCGGATTACCGAAGACGATCACGGTACGCGGCCGCATCTCCAGTCCGTCGTTCTTTGCGGCGGCGGCATGATCAATCCGGGTAAAAACAGTCCATCCATCGGCCGACTTCGCCTTGATTGCGGCCTCGAACCTCTCGATCGTCTCATTGACCGTGTATTTGCTCGGCTTGGTAATGAGGCCATTATCAGCGAGCGCCAGACTGGATGACGCTGCGATCAAGCCCGCTGCGACGACCGTGTTTTTCAGCGACATGCCAAAGTCTCCCGCGCACTATTCTTCTCCGCGCTCCTTGCGCAGCTTGTCCCAATACTCCAGCCGCTTGCGCACCTCACGCTCGAAGCCGCGTTCGACCGGGTCATAGAGCTTCTGCCGGCCCAGCTTGTCGGGCCAGTAGTTCTGGCCTGAAAAAGCTTCCGGTTCGTCGTGGTCGTAACGATAGCTCTCGCCATAGCCTTCAGCCTTCATCAGCTTGGTCGGCGCGTTGAGGATGACCTTCGGCGGCATCAGCGAGCCGTGCTGCTTGGCGAGCGCCATGGCGGCGCCCCAGGCCGTATAGGCGGCGTTCGACTTCGGCGCCGATGCCACATAGATCACCGCATTGGCGATGGCGAGTTCGCCTTCGGGGGAGCCTAGAAAATCATAGGCGTCCTTCGCCGCATTGGCGATCACCAGCGCCTGCGGGTCGGCAAGGCCGATGTCCTCCACCGCCATGCGCACGACCCTTCGCGCGATGAACAAGGGATCTTCGCCCGCATCGAACATGCGTGCCAGATAATACAGCGCCGCATCGGGATCGGAGCCGCGCACGGATTTGTGCAAGGCGCTGATGAGGTTGTAATGGCCCTCCTGTGCCTTGTCGTAGATCGGTGCACGGCGCTGCACGATCTCACCCAGTTTTGCCGTATCGAAAATCTCGCCATCGCCCGCCGCGCGCCAGATTTCTTCAGCCAGGGTGAGCGCGGCGCGGCCGTCGCCGTCGGCCATGCGCACCAGGGCCGCGCGCGCGCCGTCCTCCAGCGGCAGCGGCTTGCCCTCGATCTCCTCGGCACGCTTCAGCAATTTGCCGATCGCCTCTTCGCCGAGCGCGCGAAACGTCAGCACGCGCGCGCGCGACAGCAGCGCCGCATTGAGTTCGAACGACGGATTCTCCGTCGTCGCCCCGATCAGGGTGATCGTGCCGTCCTCCATCACCGGCAGAAACGAATCCTGCTGGGCTCGATTGAAGCGATGGATTTCGTCGACGAACAGCAGCGTGGCGCGGCCGGTCGCACGCGTCTTGCGCGCGGTCTCGAATACCTTCTTAAGATCGGCGACGCCGGAAAAGATCGCCGAGATCTGCACAAATTCCGTCGCGTTTTCACGGGCCAGAAGACGCGCCACCGTGGTCTTGCCGGTGCCGGGCGGACCCCAGAAAATCAACGAGCCCATGGAGCCTGCTTTAATGAGTCGCGTCAGCGCGCCATCGGGCCCTAAAAGGTGGTCCTGGCCGGCCACTTCGGCAAGTGTTTGCGGCCGCATACGGTCCGCAAGCGGCCGCGGCACATTCTTCTCAAGTCCCGCAGATACAAAGAGATCGGACATTTCATGACCCGAAATGGCACAATTGTTACGTTACGTTAACAGTTCGTTTACGAAGTTTAACCAAGTTAACCATGTTTCCTTCATCTTATGACACGCTTCGGTTTCTTAGGACGCCATTACTCGAAGGAAAGGAATGCCGAGGGACGGCAGGAACAAAGGGGATAGGATATGCGCATTATTGCTCTAGTCACCCAAAAGGGTGGTTCGGGAAAAAGCACAATCGCCTCATCGCTCGCAGTGGCTGCGGCAGAAGCTGGCGAAAAAGTCATCGTGGTTGACATGGACCCGCAGGCTTCGCTGACGCGCTGGTCGCGCGCTCGTAAGGACACCAACATCGGGGTCACCGCTATCGCTCCAGGTAAACTGCCGAACGCCCTCACCGCCATGGAAAAGGCCGGCATCACGCTTGTCGTCATCGATACGCCCGGCACCGATTCCATTGCTTCGGCCTCCGCCATGAAAGTTGCCGACCTCTGCATTATCCCGGCGCGGCCGAACGCCTTCGATCTATGGGCGAGCGAGACCACCCGCAAGCAATTGCGCAGCCTGCGCAAGGAATACGCCTTCCTGCTCAATCAATGCCCGCCGGCCCAGCAGAGCGCCCGTGTCGAACAGGGCGTCGAAGCGCTTGAAGCCATGGGCGGCCTGCTCAATCCGCTGATCCGCTCTCGCGTCGACTATCAGGAAGCCACCCGGCTCGGCCTCGGCGTCACGGAGCTTCATGCCTCCGGCGAAGCCGCCGAGGAAATCCGCAAACTCTGGTCTTCACTCAAGCGCCGCATGAACAAGGGCAAGGCGCCGGTTCGGAAAGCTGCCTGAGTATTTTCTGCCTGATTTATTTGAGGCCAATTCCGCAAACCGGCCCCGGACGGGTTCACCTGTCCGGGGCTTTTCTTTGCCGGTCTATCCGTTGATCACCGTCGTGAACAACTGGCCGCCGCGGCCAATAGTGATCTGCCAGAACAGCCGGCGCTGCGACGTCGCCTGCTCCATGTCCTTCGTGCGTCCAATCTTGGCGTCGTTGATCGAGACGATCACATCGCCTTTCTGCAGGCCGAGCGATTGGGCGTTCGATCCATCGGCGACATCGACAACAACGACGCCTTCGCGCACCTGTTCGACCGAATACTCCTCCGCCACCGCCGGCGAATAATTGACGAAAGTCGCGCCGATAAAGGGCGAACGGCCGGAGCTGATCTTGATCTCCTCGCGCGGCGGCGTTTCCGGCGCCACCTGCAATTTCAGCGGCAGCATGATCGGCTTGCCGCCGCGCAGGATGCCGAGCCCGGCTGTGCCGCCGACGGTCTTGGTGCCGAGCCGGAAGCCGAGGCTTTCCGGATCTTCCACCGCCTGGCCATCAACTGCGGTGATAACGTCGCCGCGCTTGAGGCCTGCGTGTTCGGCCGCGCTTTTCTCGATCACGTCGGCAACAAGCGCACCGGCCGGGCGCTCAAGGCCAATCGAGTCGGCGATCTCGCGCGACACGCTCTGCAAGGTCGCGCCGAGCCAAGGACGACGCACCTGCCGCCCGCCGCCCTTCGCTGTGGCCACGACGACTTTCACCATATTCACGGGGATAGCGAAGCCGATGCCCACAGAACCGCCCGAGCGCGAGTAGATCGCCGAATTGAGGCCCACCAGACGGCCGTTCATATCGACAAGCGCGCCGCCCGAGTTCCCGGGGTTGATGGCCGCGTCCGTCTGGATGAAGAAGCCATAGTCGGAAATGCCGACCTGGGTACGCGCCAGCGCCGAGATGATGCCCTGCGTCACCGTCTGGCCGACGCCGAACGGATTGCCGATGGCGAGCACCACATCGCCGACTTCCAGCGCGTCGGAATCGCCGACTTCGAGCGCCGGAAAATCCTTACCGCCTTTCAGGCGCAGGATGGCGAGATCCGTGCGCGGATCGCGCAGAATGATTTCGGCCTCGAATTCGCGCCGGTCGGAAAGCGCGACCTTCACCTCGGTCATCCCGTCGATGACGTGATTGTTGGTGACGACAAGGCCGGTGGAATCGACGATGACGCCCGAGCCGAGCGACTGCTGCGTCTGCGGCCGGCCGTTCTGGCCGAAGAACTGCCTGAAGAACGGGTCGTCGAACAAGGGGTTCTGCGGCCGCCGGTCGGTGCGCGAGGCATAGACATTCACGACGGCTGGGATGACGCGCTTGACCACCGGCGCATAAGACAGAACGATCTGCTGGCGGCTGTCGGGCACCTGCCGCTGCACCGCCTGGGCGAAGGCAGAAGCACCAGGCAGAGCGGCGCCGAACAGAACCGCTGAAAGCATAATCGCAGGAAGGGCAGCGAAACGACGAACGGTCATGGGTCCAAGTCCTGATAGATATCCCGGTCGATATCCTGGGATCGATAGTCTGAAAAAGGCCGATTCGGAAATAATTCCAAAGCTAAATCGTTTCCACTCTGCCCCAAATGCACGGCGCAAAAAAGGCGCGAACCAGCCGCATGGTCAACACCATTCGACAGTCGCATGCGACAGGTTGTCAGCGGGCTTTTGCCGCCTCTAGCAAGCGGGCGATTTCGACCTGTCCCCGCCGGCGTGCATGGGCGAGCGGCGTCACCCCCTCCCGGTCGGCCAGATTGACGTTGGCGCCGGCCGCCAGCACGAGTTTGGTCGCCGCCACGTGCCGGGGCCCGCCGTTCCCCAAAATCACGATTTCAAGCAGGCAGGTCCAGCCGAGATTGTTGACGAGATTGACGTCGATTTTAGATCTCCTGGTCAGCAGCGCGATCGTCTCCACATGGCCGCGCTCACAGGCCGGGATCAGCGCGCTGCCGCCGAAACGGTTGCGCAGGCTGAGATCGGGCGCCCGCTCGGGCGGCAGCGCCAGCATCGCCTCAAGCATGGCTGTGCGGCCCAGCGCGCCGGCCAGCAGCCAGGGCGTATCCTTGTTGGCGGCCAAGGCATTGACGCTGGCGCCCCTCGCCAGCAGCGCGTTGAAGACCTGCAGATGATCCCCTGCGACGGCCAGCAGCAAAGCGCTCTGCCGTTGCCCGTCGGCGCTGTCGACGCCGATCCCGGCATCGAGCGCCGCGTTCAGAGCCTTCAGGTCGCCCTGCGTGGCCGCCGCATGCAGATCGCGGCTTGCGAGCGATTGCGCGGCAACCGACATCGCCTGGAAAACCGCCAGCGTGGCGAAGAGCAGAGCAAAGCGCATGCGGACCTCCAGGGAGGAAAGTAAGCGATCTTATGCCCAACCATCCGATCACAGAAGTCTAACCTAGCAACTCCAACGTACGCGCATCGGGCTCTCCGTCGCAAAATTGCTCCAGGGCTTTCGCAAACAAGGCGTTATCGGATTGTTCGAATGCGGCGGCTTGAAAGAGCGTCAGGCAGGAGCGGAATTTCAGATCGTCGGGCGAGCCAAGAATCCGCAAGGCTGTTTTGTCCTTGTGCGACAGCATAAGACGCACGTCGAGGCGCAGACGTTCTCCCAGAACGGGATCAGCGAGATAGCGCTGTGCTTGCGCCATGTCCTTGATGGCGTATTGCCGCGCCATGGTAGAATGGCCAAGGCCGACCAGTTGCGGAAAGACGAACCACATCCAGTGGCTGCGTTTCTGTCCGTCGGCGAGTTCAGCGGTGATCTGCTCCCGGATGGGGTTCTGTGCCTCCACAAATTTTATCAGGTCGGCATCCATGCTGGCCACCTCGTCCGGTACGAATTTCGAATGCCGTTCGCGCAGCCTCGCAAACAGGACCTAGCCATGTTTTAAAGCTTCAATATGGCCGGCGATAAAGACGTTCGGCAACGGCGCATATGAGCGCTCACCCCGCGGCTGCCTCCGCCCAAAAGAAAAGAGCGGCCCGAAGGCCGCTCTCAAATTCTTTCTGACCTGTTGCTGCCTTCAGGCTGCGGCTGATGCATTCTCGCGCTCGCCCTGCACCGGGCCAGAATCCTTGCCGCGCGCATCGACGTCGCGGTCAACGAATTCGATGACGGCCATCGGCGCGTTGTCGCCGTAGCGAAAGCCCGCCTTCAGCACGCGCGTATAGCCGCCGTTGCGGCTCTGGTAGCGCTTGCCGAGCACGTCGAACAGCTTGCCGACGAGGGCAACGTCCTTGATCTGCGAGATCGCCTGGCGGCGCGCATGCAGGTCGCCGCGCTTGCCGAGGGTCACCAGCTTCTCGACCACGGGACGAAGGTCCTTTGCCTTCGGCAGGGTGGTGACGATCTGCTCGTGCTTGATCAGTGCCTGACACATGTTGGCGAACATCGCCTTGCGGTGTTCGGCCGTACGGTTGAAACGGCGCTTCTGGCGTCCGTGGTACATGGCGATACTCCTTCATTGTTACGGCCGCCGTGCCAAGGTACGGCCGTTCCTTATTCCTCACGCTTGTGCGGGAGGGGTGATCCCCGGCGCCGATGCGTCAGGGAATTGGATCAATAGTGCTCTTCGAACCGCTTGGCGAGTTCGTCGATATTTTCCGGCGGCCAGCCTGGCACTTCCATGCCCAGATGCAAGCCCATCTGCGCCAGCACTTCCTTGATCTCGTTGAGCGACTTGCGGCCGAAGTTCGGCGTCCGCAGCATCTCGCCTTCCGATTTCTGGATGAGGTCGCCGATGTAAACGATGTTGTCGTTCTTCAGACAGTTGGCCGAACGCACGGAGAGTTCGAGCTCGTCGACCTTCTTGAGCAGCGCCGGGTTGAAGGCGAGTTCGGGGATCGACGGCGCGGCTTCCTCGCGCTTCGGCTCGTCGAAGTTGACGAACACGTTGAGCTGGTCTTGCAGGATGCGCGCGGCGTAAGCCACAGCATCTTCCGGGCTGATCGCGCCGTTGGTCTCGATCGTCAGGGTCAGCTTGTCATAGTCGAGGATCTGGCCTTCGCGCGTATTCTCGACGCGGTAGCTGACCTTCTTGACCGGCGAATAGAGGCTGTCCACCGGGATGAGACCGATCGGCGAATCCTCGGCGCGGTTACGGTCGGCCGGCACATAGCCCTTGCCGCTCGTGACCGTGAATTCCATGCGGATTTCGGCGCCGTCGTCGAGCGTGCAGATCACCAGCTCCGGATTGAGCACCTGGACGTCGCCGGTGACGGCGATGTCGCCGGCGGTCACAGCGCCCGGACCCTGCTTCTTCAGGATCATGCGCTTCGGGCCGTCGCTCTGCATCTTGATGGAGATGTCCTTGATGTTCAGGACGATGTCCGTCACGTCTTCGCGCACGCCGGGGATGGAGGAGAACTCATGCAGCACACCGTCGATGTGAACGGAGCTGATGGCGGCGCCCTGCAGCGAGGACAGGAGAATGCGGCGGAGCGCATTGCCCAAGGTCAGGCCGAAGCCGCGCTCGAGCGGCTCCGCGACAACCGTCGCAAAACGTTTGGTATCGTCGCCCAAGGCCACCTCGAGCTTGGTCGGCTTAATCAATTCCTGCCAGTTTTTCTGAATCACGACAGCGCCTTTCTATAGGGCCCGCAGGCATATCGGTCCGTCGACCATGGCCTGCGGCGTCGGGAAATAAAAAGCTGCGCCACCCGTCGGCAGCGCAACGAGACTTTGAAATCAGACGCGACGACGCTTGCGCGGGCGGCAGCCGTTATGCGGGATCGGCGTCACGTCGCGAATCGACGTCACGGTGAAACCGGCAGCCTGCAGGGCGCGCAATGCGGACTCCCGACCCGAACCCGGGCCGGACACTTCGACTTCGACCGTGCGCACGCCGTGTTCCGACGCCTTGCGCGCCACGTCTTCCGCCGCCATCTGGGCGGCATAGGGCGTCGATTTGCGCGAACCCTTGAAGCCCATCGTGCCGGCCGACGACCAGGCAATCGTATTGCCCTGCGCATCCGAGATGGTGATCATGGTGTTGTTGAACGTGGAGCTCACGTGAGCGACGCCCGAGGCGATATTCTTGCGTTCACGGCGGCGAACGCGCGTTGCATCTTTTGCCATCTATGTACTCAGTCCTTCTGGCGCGCCCGTAATACCAGGCGCTAGGGCTCAATGTTGGCCGGCATAAACCGGCGTGTGGAACTCGGAACCAACAATGCGGGGACGCTATGTCCCCGCAAATTCGGAATTACTTCTTCTTGCCGGCAATCGGCTTGGCCTTGCCCTTGCGGGTGCGCGCATTGGTATGCGTGCGTTGACCACGAACCGGGAGCTGGCGGCGATGACGCAGGCCGCGATAGCTGCCCAGGTCCATCAGACGCTTGATGTTGACAGCCACTTCGCGGCGAAGATCGCCTTCCACGACGTAGTCGCGATCAATCGTCTCGCGGATCTGGAGCACTTCGGCGTCGGTCAATTGCGAGACGCGACGATCCGCCGGGATGTTCACTTTCTCGCAGATCTCGGCCGCATTTTTGGCGCCAATGCCGTGGATATATTGCAGCGCGATGATCACGCGCTTGTTGGTCGGAATGTTTACACCGGCGATACGCGCCATCTTCAAGTCTCCATGTGAGGCCAGACGTGTAGACACTCTGGCGTTGCGAAAACCTGCGTCCGGTGGAGGCCGGCCCCTGCAGGCAGTGATAAGTAGACGGTTATAACGAACGAAAGGCCCCGCACCCTCGAATGAGGACACCGGACCACGCGATCTCTGTGATGGCGCGGATATATGGACTTAACCGGCGTGCGTCAACCCTAAAACACGACGATTCTGTGAAATCCCCTGCCCGGCCCCGGCTTAACCCGCCAAGGCCGCATCGATGGCCTTGGAAACCTCGTCGATCGGGGCCATGCCGTCGATCACTTTCAATGTGCCCTTGCCATCATAATAGGCGGCCACCGGGGCCGTCTGGGCACGATAGGCATCGAGCCGGGTCTTGAATGTCTCCGGATTGTCGTCGGCACGGACTGTGCCGCCGGCAGCCTTCGTCTCGTTCGCCCGCTTCTCGATTCGCGCCAGCAACGCCTCTTCGTCGACCTTGAGGCCGATGATGCCGTCGAGCTGCATGCTTTTCGTCTCAAGCATCTCGTCGAGCGCCTTGGCCTGGGCGACCGTACGCGGAAACCCGTCGAGAATGAAGCCGTTCCGGGCGTCGGGTTCGTTCAGCCGGTCGGAAATAATGCCGACCACGACGTCGTCGGACACAAGCGCGCCCGCGTCCATTACCGCTTTCGCCTGCAACCCGATCGGGGTGCCCGCCTTGACGGCGGCGCGCAGCATGTCGCCGGTCGAAAGTTGCGGAATATTATACTTCTTCATAAGCCTTTCGGCTTGCGTTCCCTTCCCGGCCCCCGGTGGACCGAGCAATATGAGCCTCATCGTCTTCTCCCCCGCAGCTTCGCTTTCTTTACAAGACCCTCATATTGCTGGGCCTGCAAATGTCCATGGACGTGCGCCACCGTATCCATCGTCACACTGACGACGATCAGCAGCGACGTACCACCGAAATAAAACGGCAGCGCGGCGTAGGATATAAGCATTTCTGGTAACAGACAGATAAGTGACAGATAAAGCGCGCCAATCACGGTGATGCGGGTCAGGACCTGGTCGATGAACTGCGCCGTCCGCTCGCCGGGCCGGATGCCCGGAATGAAGCCGCCATGCTTCTTCAGATTGTCCGCCGTCTCGACCGGATTGAAGACAACCGCGGTGTAGAAGAAGGCGAAGAACACGATGAGGCCGATGTAACACATCATGTACAGCGGCCGGCCGTGGGCGAAATAGGCATTGATCGTCGCCAGCCAGCCGGTCGCATCGGCTTGCGAGAAATTCGCCAGGGTCGTCGGCAGCAACAGCAGCGAGGAAGCGAAGATCGGCGGAATGACGCCTGCCGTGTTGAGCTTCAGCGGCAGGAACGAGGTCTGCCCCTCATACATCCGGTTACCGACCTGGCGCTTGGGATAGGTGATCAGCAGGCGGCGCTGCGCCCGTTCCATGAACACGATGAAGGCCGTCACCACGAACGACATCAGAATGACGAAGATGATGATGCCCGTGTTCAGCGCACCCTGCCGGCCGAGTTCGAGTGTCGAGACGATGGCCGAGGGGAACGCCGCTACGATGCCGGCGAAAATGATCAGCGACGAGCCGTTGCCGATGCCGCGCGCGGTGATCTGCTCGCCGAGCCACATCAGGAACATCGTGCCACCGACCAGCGAAATCACTGTCGAAATCTGGAAGAACAGGCCCGGATTGGCGACGACGCCCTCCTGCCCCTGCAGACCGATCGATATGCCCCAGGCCTGGAACACCGCGAGCACGACGGTCAGGTAGCGCGTATATTGGTTGATGACCTTGCGGCCCTGTTCGCCTTCCTTCTTCAGGGCTTCGAACGACGGCACCACCGAGGTCAGAAGCTGAAGAATGATGGAAGCCGAGATATACGGCATGATGTTCAACGCAAAAATCGCCATGCGCTGCACGGCGCCGCCGGCGAACATATTGAACAGTTCGAGCACGCCCTGCTGTTTGCCGGTGAAGCTCTGTTCGAACGCGACCGGATCGATGCCGGGTAGCGGGATATAGGTCCCCAGCCGGTAGATGATCAGCGCGCCAAGCGTAAACCAAATTCTCTTTTTGAGTTCCTCGGCCTTGCCGATGGCCGAAAAGTTGATCGAGGCTGCTAGCTGTTCGGCTGCCGATGCCATGTGAGCGCTCCGCTGGCGCGCCAGGCGCGCCGAATTCAATGATCCTAGAGCATTCTCGAGCGAAGTGGTGGGCACCGGTTCGCGTGAAGAAAACTGCTCTCTTCAATAACCTAGACACGGGAACGGGGCGAAAGGCCTGCACCTTACGCCCCGTCCGAAATTATATGGCTATTCCGAGCCCCATTGAAAAGCCCGGAAGCCTGCGAGATCAGGCGCTTTCGGCGGGTGCGGCGATTAGAAGCTTGACGCTTCCGCCGGCCTTCTCGATCGCCGCAATCGCCGATTTCGACGCTGCTGCGACTTCGAATGCCACTTTGGCCTTCAATTCGCCATTACCGAGGATCTTCACGCCGTCGCGGGCCTTGGCGCAGACGCCGGCGGCGATCAGCGCTTCCAGGGTCACCAGCTTGGCGCCGTCGAGCTTGCCCGCTTCGATCGCCTGCTGCACGCGGCCGAGATTGACCTCGTTGTAGTCGGTCGAGAACGGCGCATTGAAGCCGCGCTTCGGCAGACGCCGATGCACGGGCATCTGGCCGCCTTCGAAGCCCTTGATGCGCACGCCGGAACGCGCCGTCTGACCCTTGCCGCCACGGCCCGACTGCTTGCCCTTGCCCGAACCGATGCCGCGGCCGACGCGGGTGCGTTCCTTGGAGGAACCGGGATTGTCCCTGATGTCATTGAGTTTCATCGCTGGAACCCCTTACTTGTCGTCGACGACGCGCAGCAGATGCGCGACTTTTGCGACCATTCCGCGAACGGCCGGGGTGTCCTCGATCGAGGAGCGGCGACCGATCTTGTCCAGGCCGAGGCCCTTCAGAGTCCGGCGCTGTTCGCCCGGACGCCCGATGGCGCTTTTGGTCTGCTCAAGAGTGATGGTCTTCTTGGAAGAGTTGGTCATATGTCAGCCCTCCCTCAAGCATCGACGGCGTCTGCATCGACGCCCTGACGGCGCGACTGCAGGGCGGAGACTTTGAGATTGCGGCGCGCCGCAACCGTGCGAGGCGAATCCTCGTGCTTCAGCGCATCGAACGTGGCGCGCACCATGTTGTAGGGGTTGGAGGACCCCTGCGACTTGGCGACGACGTCATGCACGCCGAGGGTTTCGAAAACCGCGCGCATCGGGCCGCCGGCAATGATGCCGGTGCCGGCCGGTGCGGCGCGCACGACCACGCGGCCAGCGCCATGACGTCCGTGAACGTCGTGATGCAGGGTGCGGCCCTCGCGCAGCGGCACGCGGATGAGACCGCGCTTGGCGGCTTCCGTTGCCTTGCGGATTGCTTCGGGAACTTCGCGGGCCTTGCCGTGGCCAAAGCCGACGCGGCCTTTCTGGTCGCCGACGACGACGAGAGCGGCAAAGCCGAAACGCCGGCCGCCCTTGACGACCTTGGCGACGCGGTTGATGTGAACCAGACGGTCCACAAACTCGCTGTCGCGCTCGTCGCGATCGCGGCGACCGCCGCCTTCAGAATCACGTGCCATACTTTTCTTCCGTCACTTGCGCGGCTCGAAAGCGAACCGCTCGCTGGGATTGCCCGCCCTCTATCACAGGGGCGCGGGAAACTAGATACTAATTAGAAGTCCAGTCCGCCTTCACGCGCGCCGTCGGCGAGCGCCTTGACGCGACCGTGGTACATATAGGAACCACGGTCGAAGACAACTTCCTTGATGCCGGCCTGAACGGCGCGTTCGGCAATCAACTTGCCGACGGCCTTGGCGGCATCCACGTTCGCGCCCGTCTTCAGGGCTGAACGCTGATCCTTTTCAATCGAAGAGGCTGCGACCAAAGTCGCGCCCTTCGCGTCATCGATAATCTGGGCATAAATCTGCTTCGACGACCGGTGCACGGACAGACGCGGCTTGCCATAGGCACGCGCCTGGATCGAACGGCGAACGCGCGCCTTGCGGCGGGCGGTGGCCTGACTGCTGTTTGCCATCGCTGCGCTCCTTTACTTCTTCTTGCCTTCCTTGCGGAAGATGAATTCGCCTGCGTATTTGATGCCCTTGCCCTTATAGGGCTCGGGGCCGCGCAGCGACCTGATTTCAGCCGCGACCTGACCGACTTGACGGCGATCAATGCCGGAGATCGTCACTTCCGTCGGCCTCGGCGCGGCAATCGCAATCCCGGCGGGGATCGGATAATTCACGTCGTGGCTGTAGCCGAGCGACAGTTGCAGATTCTTGCCGACAACCGCCGCCTTGTAGCCGACGCCGGTGATTTCGAGCTTCTTCTCGAAACCGCTGGTGACGCCTGTCACAAGATTGGCGATCTGCGCACGCGAGGTGCCCCACATCGCGCGGGCGCGCTTGGAATTTTCACGCGGATCGACCTTGATAGAGCTCCCGTCGAGAACGACGGAAATCTCAGAAGGAACGGAGAACTTGAGTTCCCCCTTCGATCCCTTGACGGCCACATCCTGGCCATCCACCTTGGCGGTGACGCCAGCGGGGATCGTAACGGGCTTCTTACCGACACGAGACATGATTGAAAGCCTCTCGCTCAGAAGACCCGGCAGAGCACTTCACCGCCGACGTTCTGCTCACGCGCAGAATGGTCGGCCATGACGCCCTTCGGGGTCGATACAATGGTGATGCCGAGGCCGTTGGCGACACGGGGCATCTGCGAAACGGCGGCGTAGACACGCCGGCCGGGCTTGGAAACACGATCGATCTGGCGGATGACCGGCTCGCCCTCGAAATACTTGAGTTCGATTTCGAACTCCGAGCGACCGTTGCCGTAGTCGGTTGTGGAATAGCCACGGATATAGCCCTCGTCCTTGAGGACTTCGAGCACGTTGGCGCGCAGCCGCGAGCCAGGTGTATTCACCTTGCCCTTGCGGCGCATCTGCGCGTTGCGGATACGGGTGAGCATATCGCCCAATGGATCGTTCATCGGCGGCGCTCCTTACCAGCTCGACTTGACGAGACCCGGAATAAGGCCCTTCGAGCCGAATTCGCGGACAGCGATACGCGACATCTTCGTCTTGCGGTTGAAAGCCCGCGGACGGCCCGTGACTTCGCAACGGTTGCGCAGACGGGTCGATGACGAATTGCGCGGCAGTTGGGCCAGCTTGAGGGACGCCTCAAACCGCTCTTCCATACCGAGAGACTCGTCGTTCACAATTTCCTTCAGACGCGCGCGACGCCCGGAAAACTTCTTCACCAGACGTTCCTTGCGCTTCTGGTTTTCTACAGCGCTCTTCTTTGCCATGAGCTTACCTCTTGATTCCGCGTTTGAGACCCGAAAGGGATTTCCCAGGCCTCACTGCCGGAACGGGAAGTTGAATGCGCGCAGAAGGGCGCGCGCCTCTTCGTCAGTCTTGGCGGTCGTGCACACGATCACGTCCATACCAAGAACCGATTCCATTTTATCGTAGTCGATCTCGGGGAACACCAGGTGTTCCTTGATGCCCATGGCATAGTTGCCATGGCCGTCGAACGACTTCGGATTGAGACCGCGGAAGTCGCGAATGCGCGGCAGCGCGATCGTGACCAGGCGGTCCAGGAATTCATACATGCGGGTCTTGCGCAAAGTCACCTTGGCGCCGATCGGCATGTTCTCGCGCAGCTTGAAGGTCGAGATGGCCTTGCGGGCGCGCGTCACGACCGGCTTCTGGCCGGCGATGAGAGCCAGATCGCCCGCGGCCGTCGTCACCTTCTTGGTGTCGTTGACCGCATCGCCCACGCCCATGTTGAGCACGATCTTCTCGATGACCGGCACTTCGAGCGGGTTCTTGTAGCCGAACTCCTCGATCATCTTCTTGCGTACGACTTCGTCGTACAGCTTACGCATGCGCGGGGAATATCCCTTCGGCACGGCCAGGGATTCAGCGGTCGCCACGTTCTCAGGGATCGCGGCTTCGCCGCGCTTCGCCTTCGGCGCCTTGGCGTTATCCTTGGCGCCCTTATCCTTCGGAGCATCAGCCATCGATCGTTTCTCCGGAACGCTTGGCGACGCGGACCTTGCGGCCGTCGTCGAGAATCTTGAATGCAACGCGCGTCGCCTTGCCGTCCTTGGGATCGGCGATGGCGATGTTCGACAGGTGAATGGAGGCTTCCTTCGAGATGATGCCGCCTTCCTGCGTCTGCGTCTGTTTCTGGTGCTTGCGGACCATGTTGAGGCCGCGCACGACGGCGCGCCCTTCGGTCGGCATCACCCGCACAACTTCACCGCTGCGGCCTTTGTCGCGACCGGCGAGCAGAACGACCTTGTCGCCCTTCTTGATCTTCGCAGCCATTACAGCACCTCCGGCGCGAGCGAGATGATCTTCATGTGGTTCTTGGCGCGCAACTCGCGCGGAACCGGCCCAAAGATACGCGTACCGACCGGCTCGCTCTGATTGTTGATCAGAACGGCAGCATTGGAATCGAAGCGGATGACCGAACCGTCGGCGCGCTTGATATCCTTGGCGGTGCGGACGACGACCGCCTTCATGACGTCGCCCTTCTTCACGCGGCCGCGCGGAATCGCTTCCTTGATCGACACCACGATAATGTCGCCGACGCCGGCATAGCGGCGCTTGGAACCGCCGAGAACCTTGATGCACATCACACGGCGTGCACCTGAATTGTCCGCCACATCGAGGGCGGTCTGCATCTGAATCATGGCTGATAGCCTTCCTTCTCAGATCGGTTTCCGGACGGGCAATCCAGCCCGGACTTCGCCTGAAGGGAACCGGAGTTCCCTCTACACAAATTGGTTACGCCTTCGCAGCCGGTTCGACGACTGTCCAGCGCTTCAGCTTCGAGATCGGCTTCGACTCCACTATGGAGACCGTATCGCCGACCTTGTAGGCCTTGTTCTCATCATGCGCATGATAATTCTTGGTCCGGCGCACGGTCTTCTTGAGCAGCGGATGCGTGAAACGGCGCTCGACCTTGACGACAACCGTCTTGGCCTGCTTGTCGCTCACGACGACGCCCTGGAGAATTCGCTTCGGCATCTCGTTTGTCCTTACTTCTTCGCCGCGTCGCGCTTCTGCGCCGCAATGGTCTTGGCCCGGGCGATATCGCGACGCACGACGCGAACCCGCGACGTGTTTTCAAGCTGACCGGTGGCGCGCTGGAAACGCAGGTTGAACTGCTCTTTCTTGAGCTTCATCACCTCGTCGACCAGCTGGTCTTCGGTCATGGCGCGGATATCGGAGAGGCGCTGATTGGTTTTCATCTCGTCGTCCTCACTCTGCGATGCGCTGGATGAAGCGCGTCTTGATCGGCAGCTTGGCTGCGGCCAAGGTCATCGCCTCACGCGCGATATCGAGCGGCACACCGTCGATCTCGAACATGATGCGGCCAGGCGCGACGCGGGCTGCCCAGAATTCCGGCGCACCCTTGCCTTTACCCATGCGCACTTCGGTCGGCTTCTTCGACACCGGCACGTCCGGGAAAATGCGGATCCACACGCGGCCGGCACGCTTCATGTGACGGGTCATGGCGCGGCGGGCGGCTTCGATCTGGCGCGCGGTGACGCGCTCCGGCTCAAGCGCCTTCAGACCGAACTGTCCGAAGTTCAGCTCGAACCCGCCCTTGGCCGTGCCACGGATACGGCCCTTGAAGGCCTTTCTGAATTTGGTGCGCTTGGGTTGCAACATTGTTTTAAGCTCTCGATGTCCTCAGGCGCTCAGGCCGCGTCGCGGTTGTTACGACCTTCGCGGCCTTCACGGCCTTCACGACGCGGACGACGCTCATTACCGCCGCCGCTGTTATCCAACTCGCTCTGGCGCTTGTCCTGAGCCATCGGGTCATGCTCAAGGATTTCGCCCTTGAAGATCCAGACCTTGATGCCGCAGGTGCCATAGGCCGTATGCGCGGTGCCAACGCCGTAATCGACATCGGCGCGCAGCGTATGCAGCGGCACGCGACCTTCGCGATACCATTCCAGGCGCGCGATTTCGGCACCGCCGAGACGGCCCGAGCAGTTGATCCGGATGCCCTGGGCGCCCAGACGCATGGCCGACTGAACGGCCCGCTTCATGGCGCGACGGAAGGCGACGCGGCGCTCGAGCTGCTGGGCGATCGAGTCGGCGACCAGGGTCGCGTCGATCTCGGGCTTGCGCACCTCGACGATATTGATCACGACTTCCGATTCCGTCAGCTTCGAAACCAGCTTGCGGATCTTGTCGATATCGGCGCCCTTCTTGCCGATCACCACACCCGGACGGGCGGAATGGATCGTCACGCGGCACTTTTTGTGCGGGCGCTCGATGATGATCTTCGACACAGCCGCCTGCTTCAGCGCCTTCATCAGCGCGGCACGGATGGCGATGTCTTCGTGCAGCAACTTGCCGTACTCGGCGCGCGAGGCGAACCAGCGCGAATCCCAGGTGCGGTTGATGCCGAGACGCAGGCCGACCGGATTGACTTTCTGTCCCATCGTTCTCTCCTCAGGCCTTCGCTTCGGCGGGCACTTCGCGAACCACAATGGTGAGGTTCGAGAAGGTCTTTTCAATGCTGCCGGCGCGGCCGCGGGCGCGGGCGTGAAAGCGCTTCATAACAAGCGCCTTACCCACATGCGCCTCGGCGACGACGAGATCATCGACATCGAGCGAGTGATTGTTTTCGGCATTGGCTATGGCGCTCTGCAGCCCCTTGCGCACCTCGACCGAAATCCGCTTGCGCGAGAATTCCAGATCGGCGAGCGCCGCATCGACCTTCTTGCCGCGAATGAGCTGGGCGAGAAGATTGAGCTTCTGTGGGCTGACGCGCAGCATGCGCACCACCGCCTTGGCCTCGTTCTCGCCTAGAGCGCGTTCTGTCTTCGGCTTCGACATATCAGCCTCTCTTAGCCTTCTTGTCCGCGGAATGACCGTGGAACGTGCGCGTCGGCGAGAATTCGCCGAACTTGTGGCCGATCATGTCCTCGTTCACGTTGACCGGGATATGCTTGTGGCCATTGTAAACGCCGAACGTCAGACCGACGAACTGCGGCAGGATGGTGGAGCGACGGCTCCAGATCTTGATAACTTCGGAGCGGCCGGAAGCACGCGACGTCTCTGCTTTCTTGAGCAGATAGCCGTCGATGAACGGACCTTTCCAGATCGAGCGTGCCATGGATCAGCCCTTCTTCTTGCTCTTGTGACGCGAGGTCACGATAAACTTGTCGGTCGACTTGTTCGAACGGGTCTTCTTGCCCTTGGTCGGCTTGCCCCAAGGGGTCACCGGGTGACGGCCACCGGACGTGCGGCCTTCACCACCACCATGCGGGTGATCGACCGGGTTCATGACGACACCGCGGTTATGCGGGCGCTGGCCGAGCCAGCGATGACGGCCGGCCTTGCCGAGCGTCGCGTTCATATGGTCCGGGTTCGACACGGCGCCGATGGTACCGAAGCACTGGCCGTGCACCAGGCGCTGCTCACCCGAATTCAGACGCATGATGACCATGCCCTGATCGCGGCCGACGATCTGCGCGTAAGTGCCCGCGGAGCGGGCGAGAACGCCGCCCTTGCCGATCTTCATCTCGATGTTGTGCACGATCGTGCCCACCGGGATGTTCGACAGCGGCATCGCATTGCCGGGCTTCACGTCGACCTGATTGCCGGAGATGACTTCATCGCCGACCGACAGGCGCTGCGGCGCCAGGATGTAAGACAGTTCGCCGTCCGCATATTTGATCAGCGCGATGAACGCTGTACGGTTCGGGTCATATTCCAGACGTTCGACCTTCGCCGCGACGTCGAGCTTGCGGCGCTTGAAGTCGACGAGACGGTAGGACTGCTTGTGTCCGCCGCCGCGGAAACGAACCGTGATGCGGCCGTAGTTGTTGCGGCCGCCCTTGGAGGACTTGCCTTCCGTCAATGTCTTGACAGGCTTGCCCTTCCACAGCTCGGAACGGTCGACGATCACCAGCTGGCGCAGGCCCGGAGTGATCGGCTTGAAGTGTTTCAGTGCCATCGGTCTAATCCTTGCTCCGCTCAGAGACCGGTCGTCACGTCGATCCGGTGGCCCTCGGCGAGGGTCACAACGGCGCGCTTGACGTCGCTCTGGGTGCCGCGACGGCCGCGGAATACCCGGGTTTTGCCCTTGCGGACATTGGTGTTCACACTTTCGACCTTGACGTCGAAAAGGCGCTCGACCGCAGCCTTGATCTCAGGCTTCGTCGCTTCCCTGCGCACCTTGAAAACAACCTTGTTGTGCTCTGACGCCATGGTCGCCTTCTCGGTGATCACCGGAGAAACGATCACGTCGTAATGACGAGCGTCCGCGAAACGCGCTGCTTGAGTCATTTGAACCGCGCCTCCAGCGCATCGATCGCCGCCTTGGTCAGCACGAGCTTTTCGCGGCGGAAAATGTCGTAGACGTTGATGCCCTGGACGGGCAGCACGTCGATATTGGGAATGTTGCGGGCCGCCAGGCTGAAGTTCGCCTGCAGCTCGGCGCCGTCGATGATCAGGGCATTGTTGAGCCCCAACTTCTCGAAGGAAGCCAGCAACGACTTGGTCTTCGGCTCGGCGAGTTCGGCCGAGTTCCAGACCACGATGCCGCCGTCCCGGAATTTCTGCGACAGGGCGTGACGCAGCGCCAGCGCACGCACCTTCTTGGGCATGTCATGCGCATGGCTGCGCACCACCGGACCGAAGGCGCGGCCACCGCCACGGAACTGGGGAACGCGCATCGAACCGTGACGAGCGCCGCCAGTACCCTTCTGCTTGTACATCTTCTTGGTCGTGCGGTTGATGTCCGCACGGTTCTTGACCGCATGGGTGCCGGCGCGCCGGGCGGCGAGCTGGTAGCGGATCATCCGCGCGATCAGGTCGGCGCGCGGCTCGAGGCCGAAAATGGCGTCATTCAGTTCGATCGAACCGGACTGGCCGCCGTCAATGGATGAGATATCGAATTTCACGGCTCAGCCCTCCTTCTTTTCTTCGCTTGGGGCTGCATCGCTCGGAGCATCGGCCAGTTTGAACTTGCCTGGCTGCGGCGCTTCCTTGGGGAGCGGCTTCTTGATGGAATCGCGCATGTGGATATATCCGCCGGCGTGACCGGGCACAGCGCCTTCAACCAGCACCAGACCGCGCTCGACGTCCGTCTGGACGACGCGCAGGTTGAGCGTGGTGACGCGTTCGACACCGAGATGGCCCGCCATCTTCTTGTTCTTGAAGGTTTTGCCGGGATCCTGACGGCCGCCGGTCGAACCATGCGAACGATGCGAGAGCGACACACCGTGGGTGGCGCGCAGACCGCCAAAGTTCCAGCGCTTCATCGGGCCGGCGAAGCCCTTGCCAAGCGTCGTGCCGCTGACATCGACGAACTGCCCCGCAACGAAATGATCGGCGGTGATTTCGGCGCCGACCGGAATCATCTTGTCTTCCGGCACGCGAAATTCGGCGAGCTTCATCTTCGGCTCGACCTTGGCGCGCGCAAACCGTTCACGCTCCGCCTTGGGAACGTTCTTGACCTTGGCGCGGCCGATACCAAGCTGAAGCGCGGTATAGCCGTTCTGATCCTTGGTCCTGTGCGCGACGACCTGGCAGCCGTCGAGCTTCAAAACCGTGACCGGCACATGTTCGCCTGCATCTGTGAAGACGCGGGTCATGCCGACCTTCTGTGCGATGACACCTGAACGCATTGTTCTAGTCCTTAAAGGCACATTTCTTGAAGAGGTGCCCGGTTACCTGATCTTAGAGCTTGATTTCGACATCGACGCCGGCAGCAAGGTCGAGCTTCATCAAAGCATCGACCGTCTGCGGCGTGGGATCGACGATGTCGAGCACGCGCTTGTGGGTTCTAATCTCGAACTGCTCGCGCGACTTCTTGTCGACGTGCGGCGAGCGGTTCACCGTAAACTTCTCGATCTGCGTCGGCAGCGGAATCGGACCGCGCACCTGGGCTCCCGTCCGCTTGGCCGTCGAGACGATTTCCTTCGTCGAGGCGTCAAGAATCCGGTGATCGAACGCCTTCAGGCGTATGCGGATATTCTGGCCGTTCATCATTTCATTCCCTTGCAGCTGTCAGTCCCGACAAGCCTATGCCGACCGGGATTGCAGGCCTGCACTGAGGCCCCCGGATATCACGCGGCGCCGGAGCGCCGCGTGAAACACGCTCCTTACTCGACGATGCTGGCGACGACGCCGGCGCCGACGGTGCGACCGCCTTCACGGATGGCGAAGCGCAGCTTCTCTTCCATCGCGATCGGAACGATCAGCGCCACGTCCATGGTCACGTTGTCGCCAGGCATCACCATTTCCGTGCCTTCCGGCAACGTCACGATGCCCGTCACGTCCGTCGTGCGGAAGTAGAACTGCGGACGGTAGTTGGTGAAGAACGGCGTGTGACGGCCGCCTTCGTCCTTCGTCAGGATATACGCTTCCGCCTTGAACTTCGTGTGCGGCTTCACCGAACCCGGCTTGCACAGCACCTGGCCGCGCTCCACGTCCTCGCGCTTCGTGCCGCGCAGCAGGCAGCCCACGTTGTCGCCCGCCTGCCCCGAATCGAGCAGCTTGCGGAACATTTCAACGCCCGTCACCGTCGTCTTCACCGTCGCCTTCAGACCGACGATCTCGACTTCCTCGCCGACCTTGACGATGCCGCGCTCGATACGCCCGGTCACAACCGTGCCGCGGCCCGAGATCGAGAACACGTCTTCCACCGGCATCAGGAACGGCTGGTCGATCGGACGCTCCGGCTGCGGGATGTACTCGTCCACCGTCTTCATCAGCGCCAGGATCGCATCATGGCCGATTTCCGGGTTGGTGTTGTCGAGCGCGCACTTCGCCGAGCCCTTGGTGATCGGAATGTCGTCGCCCGGGAAGTCGTACTTCGACAGCAGCTCGCGCACTTCCATCTCGACGAGATCGATCAGTTCCGGATCGTCGACCAGGTCGACCTTGTTCATGAACACCACCAGCGCCGGCACGCCGACCTGGCGGGCGAGCAGGATGTGTTCGCGCGTCTGCGGCATCGGGCCGTCGGAAGCAGACACCACCAGGATCGCGCCGTCCATCTGCGCCGCGCCGGTGATCATGTTCTTCACGTAGTCGGCGTGGCCGGGGCAGTCGACGTGCGCATAGTGGCGGTTCGTCGTCTCGTATTCCACATGCGCCGTCGAGATCGTGATGCCGCGCGCCTTTTCTTCCGGCGCCTTGTCGATCTGGTCATAGGCCGTGAACGTCGCACCGCCCGTCTCGGCCAGGATCTTCGTGATCGCAGCCGTTAGGGACGTCTTGCCATGGTCAACGTGACCAATCGTGCCGATGTTGCAATGCGGCTTATTCCGTTCGAATTTTTCCTTCGCCATGGTCTCTTCCGGTCTTCCAATGTTAAATCCGCCAAATTCAAAACGATGGCCAAACGCGCGGCGGAAAAGCCGCGGTTCGATAGAAAGTTTTCGCTCCCACCGCAAGCGAAATGACGCGGCGCCCAGCAAAGCGACAATCGCCGTGGCGAAAACATCTGTAAAATCAAGCGACCGCGGCGATCATCCGGCGGTAATCGTCCAGGCTTGGCTTGTAGGACGCCGTTCGGTTGAAATGCGTCGCCAGCGCCGCCTGTGACACTTCTTCGAGATCGCGCACATGATATCCGGCTGCGCCAAGACCCAGCGGAAGCCCGAGATCCCTGCTCAGCGCCACGACCGCCGCCGTCGGCGAGCTGCCGCGCGGCAGATCCATCGCGGCAGCGATTCGCTGCGCCCGCTCCGGCGCATGCACCGCGACCAGATCCGTGCTGGCGATGACGCCGATATTGCTTAAAACGCCGTGATTGACGCCCTGGTCGCCGCAAGCGATGGCGATGGCATGGGCCGGGCCCAGGCCGCGCTGCAAGGCAATGCCGCCGATCAGCGCCGCGCTCATGATCTCATACCGGGCTTTGGGATCCCGACCATCGCTGACGGCCCTGCGCAGGTTGCGGAACACCCGGCCGATGCCGTCATAGGCCATCGCCTCCGCCAGCGGATTGTCGGCTAGGGCGAAAACGCTCTCGATGCAATGGGAAAGCGCATCCATGCCGGTGGCGGCGGTCAATTTGGGCGGCAGGGTATAGGTCAGTTCCGGATCGCAGATCGCCACTTTCGGCACGATGAAGGGTGAAGCCGCGCCGCCGCCCCGCTCGCTGGCGGTCGAGTGAATGCTGGAAGCGGGCGAGGCCTCGCTGCCGGTGCCGGCCGTTGTCGGCACGGCGATGAGCGGCGCGACGTCAGCCGAGACGCTGCCCGGCTTGCCCATGTAATCCTCGGGCCGCCCGCCCTGATTGGCCAATATTGCCAGCATCTTTCCGCTGTCGATAACGGAGCCGCCGCCAAGCGCCACCACGCCGTCGCACTTGCCTTCGCGGTAAACGTCAAGCGCCAATAGCACGCCTTCGGAAGTCGGATTCTCCGGAATCGCATCAAATACCACAAAGGAAATCGTCGGCTTGAGCACATCCTCGATGCGTTGCAGCACGCCACAGGCAGCCAGATTGCGATCGGTGACGATCAGTGGCCGCGAGACACCAAGCATCTTGAGTTCCTGCGGCAGGATACAGATCGCCCCGAATTCCAGATGAATGCGCGGCAATGTCAGCAATGGCGTCATTGAAAGTTCCTCCAGTCCACCCCGTCTTAGCCGCGCTGCCGCCACCGGTCCATTTCAGCATGAGCTGACCATTTGGGATCCCAATTGACAAAACGGGAGCCCATGAGGCAGGATCAGCTACACGGAGCGCGACATGAGCCAGCAATCGCAAGCGGTGATGCAGATCCGGGAGATGATCCTGCAGGGACGGCTGGCGCCCGGCGAGCGCCTGGCCGAAGCCGGCGTCGCCAATATGCTTGGTCTCTCGCGCACGCCGGTGCGCCAGGCCCTGCCGGTGCTGGCCGAGGAAGGCCTGCTCGTCCCCGCCGGCGCCCGCGGCTATAGCGTCCGTGCCTTCACCACGCTGGAAATTCTCGAGGCCGTGGAAGTGCGCGGCGTACTCGAAGGCATGGCGGCACGCATCCTCGCCGAACGCGGTGCCTCGCGCGGACTGCTGCGGGCTCTGCGCGACAGCGTCGACCAGGGCGACGAAATATTCGCCAAGCGCCACCTCGTCGAGGCCGACGAGGCGACCTACAGCATGATCAACCTGAAATTCCATCGCACCATCACCGACGGTGCCGAGCATGGCTTTCTGCGCGAGGCGCTCGAGCGTGCCGACCGCGTGCCCTTTGCCTCCCCCGCCGCCATCGCTTTCGACCGCCGCAATCTCGAAGAGATGTTCGACATGCTCTGGCACGCGCACCGGCAGCACCACGCCATCCTCGACGCCATCACCAATGGCGAGGGCAGCCGCGCCGACGCCCTGTTTCGGGAGCATATTTTTTCGCAAAAGCGCAGTATGAAGCTCTCGCGAGGCATGAGCCCGCATGACATCGATCAGCCCTCCCGGCAGCGGGTGGAAAAGGGCTGACGAAGCAGACGAGGGAGGGATTATGAAGAAGCTTATTACGGCGGCACTAATGGCCGGCCTGTTGGCCGCGGGCGGCGCACAGGCGCAGCAGACCGTCAAGATCGGCCTCATCGCGCCGATGACCGGCCCGCAGGCCGCGGCCGGCCGCCAGATGGTCGCCGGCGCAAAACTCTATATGGCGCTCAACGGCAACAAGGCCGGCGGCAAAACAGTTGAACTGATCGTCAAGGACGACACCGGCGTCGCCGACATCACCCGCCGCCTGGCGCAGGAGCTCATCGTCAACGACAAGGTCGCCGTCATCACCGGCTTCGGTTTGACGCCGCTGGCCCTGGCGGTCGGCCCCGTCATCACCCAGGCGAAAGTGCCGGCGGTGATCATGGTCGCGGGCACCGCAGCCATTACTGGCACCTCGCCCTATTTCGTGCGCATCAGCTTTACTCTGCCGCAACAGACCATCCCCAGCGCTCTCTGGGCGGCCGAAAACGGCATCAAGTCCGTCGTCTCGCTGGTTGCCGATTACGGCCCCGGCATCGACGCGCAGGACGCCTTCAAGAAGAAGTTCGAGGAAAAGGGCGGCAAGGTGCTTGAGCAATTGCGGGCGCCGCTTCTCAACCCGGATTACGCCCCGTTCCTGCAGCGCGCCAAGGATCTCAAGCCCGATGCGCTGATGCTGTTCGTGCCGGCGCCCCAGGCCGGCGCGCTGATGCGCCAGGTGATGGACCGCGGCTTTCCGCAGGCCGGCATCAAGGTCATCGGCCCGGGCGATGCCTTCGACGACGAACAGCTCAACGCCATGGGTGACGGCGTGATCGGCTCGGTAACGTCCTACAATTATTCGGCCGCGCACGACTCGCCGGAGAACAAGAAGTTCGTCACCGAGTTCAAGAAAGCCAATGACAACGTTCGCCCCAACCTGATCGGTCTCGGCGGCTATGACGGCCTGCACGCCATCTACGCGGCCCTCGAAAAGACCAAGGGCGAGACGGACGGGCCGAAACTGCTCGAGGCATTCAAGGGCCTCACCTGGACCAGCCCGCGCGGCCCGGTGACCATCGACCCGCAGACCCGCGAACCGATTCAGAACATCTATATCCGCAAGGTCGAACGCAAGGACGGCGAGCTCTATCACATCGAATTCGCCACCTATCCGAACCAGAAGACGCCGTAAGCAACAACCGTGCGGCGGACACGACTGCATCTGCCGCACGGTCCATTGTCAGTTCGTCAGTCACCGAGGGAAATCGCATGTCCAAAGGTCCTTTCCGCGCCGATCAGGTCGGCAGTCTGTTGCGCCCACCGGCCGTCAAGGAAGCTCGCGCCCAAA
Organism: Terripilifer ovatus; assembly: GCA_029222685.1. Taxonomy (GTDB): domain Bacteria; phylum Pseudomonadota; class Alphaproteobacteria; order Rhizobiales; family Beijerinckiaceae; genus Terripilifer; species Terripilifer ovatus. The sequence goes on from JARHVB010000008.1 coordinate 257,934, forward strand.
AGGCCGCCGGCCAAGTCAATGCCGAAGAGCTGCGCAAGGTCGAGGACACGGCGATCCGCCATGTGGTGAAGCTGCAGGAAGACGCCGGCATGAACGCGATCACCGACGGAGAGATCCGCCGCGCCATCTGGCATGTGGATTTCCTCACTGGCTTCGACGGCATCGAGGCGACCCAGGGCGATTATGCCGTCAGCTTCAAGGGCAAGGGCGGCGAGACCCAGAGCACAAGTTCGATGATCGCCGTCACCGGCAAGGTCGGCCGTTCGAAGCCGATCATGGTCGATCACTTCAAGTTCCTGAAATCGGTGACGACGAAGACGCCGAAATTCTGCATCCCCTCGCCGACCTATATGCACATGCGTGGCGGCAAGAAGGTCGTGGCCGACAGCGCCTATCCCGATCAGAACGAGTTCTGGGTCGATATGACCAGGGCCTATCGCGCCGAAGTGGCCGATCTGGTCGCTGCAGGCTGTACCTATCTGCAACTCGACGACGTGTCCTTCGCCACCATGTGCGATGCCGGCGTGCGCAAACAGATGGCGTCCGATGGTCTCGATCCCGAGAAGCTGCCTGAAACCTATGCCAACATCATCAACGGCCTCATCGCCGGGCGCGACGACAATCTCACCGTGACGCTGCACACCTGCCGCGGCAACCACGACAGCATGTGGATGGCTGAAGGCGGCTATGAAGCCGTCGCCGACGCCCTGTTCAATGTCACCGAGGTCGATGGCTTCTTCCTCGAATATGACACCGACCGTGCCGGCGGCTTTGCGCCCCTGCGCTTCTTCCCCAAGGGCAGGAAGAAACTCGTGCTCGGCCTCATCAGCTCGAAGGAAGCGGCGCTCGAATCGAAGGACATGCTGAAGCAGCGCATCGACGAAGCCTCGAAATACGTGGCGCTCGACCAGCTCTGCCTCAGCCCGCAATGCGGCTTCGCCTCCAGTGCGCCCGGCAACCGCATCACCGAAGAGATCGAGAAGAAGAAGCTCGAATTGGTGGTGGAAGTCGCGAACGAGGTTTGGGGAACGGCAGCATAAATATGCCAATGCCTGTCATCCCCGACGCCGCGTAGCGGCGAGCGGGGATCCAGGAGTCCAAAGCAAGAAGCAATGGAACTGCAGGAGCATCTGGATTCCCGCTCATGCCTGCGGCACGTCGGGAATGACAAACCAAAAGCCGAGGGGGAGATCAGAACTTTTCTACCCACGGGCGCAACTCCACCTCCCAGGTCCAGGCATTGCGCGGTTGCCGGATGATCTGCAGATAGGTCGCTGCAATCGCATCGGGATCGAGCAATGCATCAGGCGCATCCGATGGCGGCGTGCGGCCGGCACGGGCAATGCCGCCGTCGATGATGAAATGCGCCACATGCACGCCCTTGGGCGCAAGTTCGCGCGCCATGCTCTGGGCGAGGCCGCGCAGGGCGAATTTGCCCATGGCGAAAGCAGCCGACAGCGGAAAGCCCTTCACGCTTGCAGAAGCTCCGGTGAGCAGGATCGTCCCCTGCCCTTGTGCCAACATGCGCTTTGCCGCCTGCTGTGCCACGAGGAAACCGCCGAAGGCGCTGACATCTAGCGCCTTGTGCACATCGTTCACGTCAAGTTCGGCGATCGGTCCGCGCGCCCGTGCACTGGCGTTATAGACCACCACATCCGGCGCCCCCAACGTGCGGTCGACCGTGTTGAACAAGGTCGCCACGCCGGCTGCATCGGTCGCGTCGCAGCTCCACGCCTTGGCGCCGGTCTCCTCGCAAAGCGCTGCAAGCTTGCCGCTGTCGCGCGCGGCGAGCCCCACCTGCCAGCCCTCGCGCGACAACAGCCGCGCCAGCGAGGCGCTGAGCCCGCTGCCGGCGCCGACGATCAATGCTGACTTTTTGTTTGTATCCGTCATGGCTCTATCTCCAACTCTACACGGCTAATCGTCCTCATCGTCATCTCCATCGCGAAATTCGCCGCCAATAGTCAGCCCCTCGATGGCCGTGGCACCCTTGGCCTTGATCACCCGACGCAGAGGCACCGGACTTTCGCGCTGCAACGCCTGCATCAACTGTTCCGAATGGGTGACGATCCAGATGTCCGCGCGACGCGCCGCCTTGGCGACGAGCCGGGCGAGTGGCGGCAACAGCGAGGGATGCAAGCTGGCTTCCGGCTCGTTCAGCGCGATGAACGGCGGCAGTCGATAGCCCAGGAACACGGCAAGCAGGCAGATATACTTCAATGTTCCGTCGGACAGTTCATGCGCCTTGAACGGACGCGGCATATCTGCCAGCTGCAGCGCGAATTCGCACCAGCCGTTCTCCTCCCAGGCCCGAAGTTTCGCACCCGGAAATGCATCCTCTACCGCTTCCTGCAGATCGGCGACATCACGTCGGATGGCGAAGAGTGTCGCCAGCGCTGCGGCCAGATCGCTGCCATCGGCGCCAAGCGACGGTGTTGTGATCGCGAGGCAGGGCTTGCGTATGGGTGACGCCGCATCGGTTCGAAAATCATGATAGAAACGCCAGCCGAGCATGGCGTTCCTGATCAGGTCGATCTCGGGACACCCCTTGCCTTCCATGAAATTGGCGAGCGCTGTCTCCGACGGCAACAGCGCATTCTTGTGGTCGCTCCATGCGCCGTTCTCGTCGCGGACGCTGACCAGCGCATTCTTGCGTTCCATCAGCAGGAGCTTGCGCTTTCCCTGCACCGTCTCGATGCTCTCCGACTTGATCATCGGCTCGCTCGGAAATGCCGCCTCCGTCGGCGCGGGAAATCCAAGTTCGATGGAATATTTGATGCGTTCGAATCTTGCCGCCAGGCGAAGCCGCCCATCCTCGCCGCGCTTGCGGACGCCGGACCAGCAGACGGATTCCAGCCCGCCTTCATCGGCGATGGTGCGTGTGATCCGGCCCGTGGCCGCATCGCGCAGCAGCGATAGAGATTTATAGAGATTGGATTTGCCGACGCCATTCTCGCCCACGAATACGGACAGGGGCTGAATGGGCATGAAGAGGCCGCGGATGGAGCGATAGTTGGCAATCGAAATTTCGGTCGGGCGCATCGCGTTTCAAACCGCAAATCCTGCCCTGTCGTGAGGTGCGGCATAATCCACCGGCGTTCCCTTCGGCACGATGCCCGACGGATTGAGACGCGTGATCGAGTAATAATTGGCGATATACTGCCGCGGCTTGATCGTCGCCATCACGCCCGGATACTGGCAGAGTTCGCGCATATAGTTCGACAGGTTGTGATAATCGGCGATGCGCTGCCGGTTGCATTTGAACAGCGGAAAATAGGCGACATCGAAGCGAACGAGCGTCGGCAGCAGCCGCCAGTCGGCCTCCGTCAATTGCGAGCCGCACAGATAGCGCTGCCGCCCGAGCAAACCCTCCAGTTCATCGAGCGTCGTGAACACGTCGTCGAAGGCCTTTTCGTAAGCCTCTTGCGATTGGGCGAAGCCGCAGCGATAGACGCCGTTGTTGACGGTCGCATAGACCTTGGCGTTCATCCGGTCGATGTCGTCGCGCAGGGCTTGCGGATAAAAGTCCTTGTCGTTGCCGGCGATGCCGACAAAGGCGCTGTTGAGCATGCGGATGATTTCGGAAGATTCATTATTGACGATGCGCTTCGTCTGCTTGTCCCACAAGGTCGGTACCGTCACCTTGCCGGTATAATCCGGCTTGCTCGCCGTATAGGCCTCGTGGAGGTAATGAAAGCCGTTGACTTGGTCGGCCGTGCAGTCCGGCCAGGCATCACGCCTCTCGAATGTCCAGCCATAATCGCGCAGGTCAGGCAGCCCCCAGGTGACGCTGACCGCGCTCTCGAGCTGTTTGACCGCGCGCATCAGCAAGGTGCGGTGCGCCCATGGGCAGCCGAAGGTCACGTAAAGATGATAACGCCCCGCCTCTGCCTTGAAACCTGAAGATCCATCGGCGGTGACGCGATCGCGGAAGGCGCTGTCGGCCCGCAGGAAATCGCCGCTCGCGGCAGTTTCCTGCGCCAGCCGCTCGTCACGCCAGACGCCGTTGACCAGAATGCCCATCGAAACTACTCCCGTGCGTAGCGCTCCGTCCCATCCGGGGCAATCTGCCTGCGGATGGGATGCGGCGCAAGGAGCTCCCTTGCAACGCAGCCCGGCTTTGCCCGCACTTCAACAAAACCATCCGTCCACGGAATTTTCTTCCCTTGCCGCCACCTGGCGGCCTTGTTCGGCATTGCCCGGCCGCGGCAATGGCCTTAGGCTCCCGCCGCTGCCGCCCACACTCCTGCGACAAGGCTCGGCGGCGCCATAGGGAGGTTTTATGTTTCTACGCCCGGTCATGCTCAGCGCCGCACTTGTTCTGTCCACCGTCGCATCGCAGGCGGAGACACTGAAGGTCGCCATCTCCCAGCGCGGGTTCTGGGACAGTTCCTTCATCGACATGGGCCTGAAGGAAGGAATGTTCAAAAAGGAAAATCTCGAGATCGAGCCCTTCTACACCGAAGGCGGCGCGACGACGCTGGATGCGGTCATGTCGGGCAGCGTCGACATCGCCATGTCGAATGGGTTGCTGGGCGTCATAGGCCGCTACGCCAAGGGCGCCCCGATCCGCGTCATCTCGGCCGAATTCACCGGCGGCAGTGACGCCTTCTGGTATGCCCGCGCCGACAGCGGCATCAAGAGCTTCAAGGACACGAACGGCAAGACGATCGGATTTTCATCCAACGGCTCGTCCACCAACCTCATGGTCCTGGCGCTCATCAAGCTTGCCGGCACGAATGCCAAAGCGACCCCGACGGGCGGCGCGCCGGCGACCTATGTGCAGGTCACGACCAAGCAGATCGATATGGGCTGGTCTGTCCCGCCCTTCGCCCTGCAGGATGTGCTCGACAACAAGCTGGTGATCGTGGGACGCGGCTCCGACATCCCCCAGCTTGCCAACCAGACCGTGCGCGTCAATGTCGTCACCGAACAGGGACTGAAGACCAAGCGCGATGCGCTGCAGCGTTTCATGAAGGTCTACAATGCTGCCGTCGACTTCGCCTACACCAACCCCAAGGCCCTGGAATATTTCGCCGCCGAGAACAAGATCACCGTCGACTTCGCCAAAAAAGTGCTGGAGTTCTATCCCCGCGCCGCCGTGCAGACAACGGAGGTCAAGGGCCTGGACCTGACGGTGCGCGACGCGATCTCCTTCAAATATATGGCGCCGACCGCCACCACCAAAGACCTCGCTGGATTGATTGACATCGTCGCACCGGCAGGAAAATAGCGGCAACGCCGACGCTGTGGAAGGCGGAGAAGCGGCGAGCTGCCTCTCCCCTTCGGTCGAACGGCTTTCCTCCACAAATTTCATCGCCGTTCCGCCGGACAACGCCGCCCGGATGCCGGAACGCTTCCCTTGGGCCGCGACTGGCACCAAGACATCGATTTAAACTGTACTTCGGAACCCGCGAGGGGCTGGCCCGTTATGAGCAACGATACGGCTTGGCCGTTTTGTCGTGCCCATTGTGCTGCCTTTCCGGAGTCGCGAGTGCGCCTGTTCGAATGCCAGTCCTGCCAGAGTGTCATCTATTTCGAGAACCGCGCGTGTCAGTCTTGCGGACACCAGCTCGGTTACCTGCCGCACGCCAACGCTTTGTCGGCGCTGGAGCAGGCACCCGACGGATCGTGGTCGGCGCTCGCGGCACCCGGCGAAGCGTGGCGCTTCTGTGCCAATGCCGAGCATGACGTGTGCAACTGGCTCATTCCGGCCGACGCACCGGACCTTTACTGTCTCGCCTGTCGCCACAACGAAATGATCCCGGATATCTCCGATCCGGGCAACCTGTCGTCCTGGCGGCTGATCGAGCAGGCCAAGCACCGCCTGTTCTATTCCCTCCTGCGCCTGAACCTTCCGCTTGCAACCCGTGCCGAAGATCATGCTCACGGCCTGATCTTTCGTTTTCTTGCAGACCCCCCGCCGCACCTCGGACCCAAAATCATGACCGGCCATGACAACGGGGTTATCACCCTGGCACTTGGAGAAGCCGATGCTGTCGAGCGGGTGCGGCGGCGGCAGGAACTGGGCGAATTGTACCGCACTCTGCTCGGCCATTTCCGGCACGAGATCGGACATCACTATTGGGACATTCTTGTACGCGACGGCGGACAACTTGACTCATGCCGCGAGATCTTTGGCGATGACACCGCCGACTATGAAACAGCCCTGAGAAGCCACTATCAAAACGCCGCTCCGCCGGACTGGCAGGACAACTTCGTTTCGTCCTATGCCACCATGCATCCCTGGGAGGATTTCGCCGAGACCTGGGCCCATTATTTTCACATCGTCGACACGCTGGAAATGGGCAACGCGTTCGGAATTACGGTGAAAGCCAAGGTCCATTCCAGCAACGGCATCGCGACAAAACTCGATTTCGATCCCTATCATTCCGAGTCGATGGAAAGAATCATCGATGCCTGGCTCCCGTTCGTGTTCGCCATGAACAACGTCAGCCGCGCCATGGGCCACCAGGACATATACCCGTTCGTGATCGCGCCGCCTGTCATTCGCAAGCTCGATTACATTCACCGTCTGGTAAGCGCGCGCCTGCAGCGGCGGACGAACGAGGACATACCGGTCGAGTCCATCGAGGCCTTCGAAGATCGCCAATCCGGGTCCGCGGCCCTGCCTCAGGAACCGGCCTTCGTCGAGCAGCAATAACGGTCAGCGCACCGCGCCCCACAGCAGGTCCCAGTCATCGCCGGAAATATCCAGGATCCGGCCATCAGTCTCGTGAAATTTATTGGGTACCTGGAACATGGCAAGCGTCAGCGCGCCATGCGGAGCAGCCGCAACATGCCGGCTGCCGGCTTCGCGCCAGACGAATTCGCCGGCTCGTACCTCAAGGCCAGCGGCCGGTCCCTCAGTATCGACAAGCACACCTTCCAGCACATAGGTCTGCTCGATCTTGACATGCTCGTGATCGGGCAGAACCGCACCGGGCTGAAAGCGCATCAACGCCGTCACCAGGCCGGTCTCCTTATTGAAGAGGAGCAGTTTGGATTCGCAGCCGGGGAACCGCGTCGCACGCCATTCCATGCTGTCGGGACGCACCACATGCGAGTGGCTGTCGCCGTCCAATTCCTCGGTAATTGCGTTCATGACAATTTCGCCTCACCTGATTCAGCAAGGCTATCACCAAGCAAGACCAGCGCCAAACAACGACTTGGCCCTTCTCAGCGCTTTCCGTAGACGAAAAATCCGCGGCCGGTCTTGCGGCCGAGATAGCCGGCGTCGCACATCTGCTTCAGCAGCGGACTCGGACGGTATTTCGGATCGTCAAAGCCAGCTTGCAGGGTCTGCATGATGTTGAGCACGACGTCGAGGCCGATCAGGTCGGCCAGCGAAAGCGGACCCATCGGATGATTGGCGCCAAGCTTCATCATTTCATCCACGTCCGCCGCCGAGGCGACGCCCTCATGAACGCAATTGATGGCCTCGTTGATCATCGGCACCAGAACGCGGTTGACGACGAACCCATAGCTGTCCTTTGAAACATGGGCGGTCTTGCCGAGCGAGGCAGTGAGTTCGACGACGGTGTCACAGACGCTGTCGCTGGTCTGCATGGCGCGGATGATCTCCACCAGTTGCATCAGCGGCACCGGATTGAAGAAATGCATCCCGATGACACGTGAAGGGTTCTTTGACGCAGCGGCGAGTTTCGTCACCGAGATGGACGAGGTATTCGTCGCAATGATCGCATCTTCGGCGCAGAGCTTGTCGAGTTCGTGGATGACGCCGGCCTTGATGTCGTAATTCTCCAGAACGGCCTCGATCACCATCTGGCAATCGGCGAGATCGGCGAGGTCGGTCGTCGGCCGGATATGGGAGAGGATGGCGGCATGCTTATCCGCGCTCAGCTTTCCCTTCGACGCCAGACGATCGAGGCTGCTGGTGATGGCGGCCATGCCGCGGTCGAGGAATTCGGGCTTGAGGTCTCTCAGGACCACATTGCAGCCTGCGGATGCGAACAATTGCGCGATGCCGTTGCCCATGGTGCCGGCCCCGATGACGCCGACGCGCGAAATTTTACCAGACATGAAAGCCCGCCTTGTTGGAAGCCCCGCCCGCCACAGCCGGCAGGCCACAGTAAACTCTGTCGACCATAAGTTTAGCGCGTCTGTGACAGGCTGTCGTCAATTCTGTCACAGATATGGCTCCGCCAGGTTTGCGCGATGTTCATCAGGCCGTCACTTGAGCTGTCGATAGTCGCGGTGAAGACGCACCTGCGTCCGAAAAGCCCGCGTGACCGGCTCTATCATCCTGACGCTTGACACTGCGCCGAGACGGATTTGTGGATCGGGGAATTCCATGGACATTCAATCTCTGAACGACGCGATCACCATCAACCGGAACAATGCGATAGCGCTGTCGCGGCTATGGATGAACCACTCCTCGCGCATCGCCGACGAAAACCTCGCCCTCCTCACCGCGCGCGCGACCAAGGCGGCCGCATTCAAATGGTCCCACGATACCAATCCCTGGGAAGCCTGGACCAACTATGCTACCGACGCGGCGCAACGCGGCGTCCTCTTCCTCGACGTGCTGCGCCAGCGCGGCAACGCCTTCAACGAGGCGGTGGGCAAGGACATTCCTCCGGCGCTCGACTTCAAATACGACGTGGTGATCGACGGCCGCACCCTCCCCAGGCCGGTCAACTATTCGCTGGTCGTGATCACGCCGCCGGACGGCGTCACGATCGACCCGGACAGGCGCCCGTTCATGATCGTCGATCCGCGCGCCGGCCATGGCGCCGGCATCGGCGGCTTCAAGCCCGAGAGCCAGGTCGGCGATGCCTTCCATAACGGCCATGCGGTTTACTTCGTCATCTTCCGGCAATGGCCGGAGCCCGGCCAGACGCTGGCCGACGTCCGCGATGCCGAAGCGGCCTTCCTGAAAGAAATTCGCCGTCGTCATCCACAGGCGGAGAAGCCGGTCGTCATCGGCAATTGCCAGGGCGGCTGGGGCTGCATGCTGCTCGCCGCCTCGCATCCCGACGACATCGGTCCGATCGCGATCAATGGCGCACCGATGTCGTACTGGGCCGGTCATTCGGGAAGGAACCCGATGCGCTACACCGCCGGCCAGGTCGGCGGCGTCTGGCCGGCGATACTGATGGCGGATCTCGGCAACGGCGTGTTCGACGGATCGCTGCTGGTGCAGAACTTCGAAAACCTGAACCCGGCGAACACGCACTGGTCGAAGCTCTACAATCTCTATTCGAAGGTCGACACCGAAACCGAACGGTTCCTGGAATTCGAGCGCTGGTGGAGCGGCTTCTTCATGATGAACGAAGAGGAGATCCGCTGGATCGTCGAGAATCTTTTCGTCGGCAACCGGCTCGCCCATGGGCAGGCCCATTTCGAAGACGAACGCATCGATCTGAAGAACATCCGTTCGCCGATCATCGTATTCGCATCGCACGGCGACAACATCACACCGCCGCCGCAGGCGCTGAACTGGATCGCCGACACCTATCATGATGTCAACGAAATTAAAGCGCGCGGCCAGCGCATCGTCTATCTGCTGCACCCAAGCATCGGCCATCTCGGCATTTTCGTCTCCGCCAAGGTCGCCGGCCGCGAACATGAAGCCATCACCGATACGATGCGTGCCATCGAGGCCCTACCGCCCGGCCTTTACGAACTGGAGCTGGAGCAAGGCGAGGACCGGCTGCACGTCAAGTTCGCGCCCCGCTCCGTCGATGACATCATGAAGCTGGACGACGGCCGCGGTGACGAGGAAATGTTTTCCGCGGTGGCCAATATCTCGGAGGTCAACGCCACGCTTTACGAAAAGCTGGTGCGGCCGCTGGTGCGCTCGCTCGTCACGGATCAGACAGCGAAGCAGTTCTTTGCGGCGCAACCGATGCGGACCGAGCGTGTGGCCTATTCCGATCTCAACCCCCTCATGCAGCCGGTGAAGGCGCTCGCCGAGCATGCCCGCACCGGACGCAAGCCCGTTCAGGCCGATAATCCGTTCCTGGCAATCGAGCACCTCGTCTCGGAAAGCATCGAACAAGGCTTGAATGTCTACCGCGATATGCGCGATTCCATGCAGGAGATGGCGTTCCATATGATCTATTCGTCGCCGTTCATGCGCATGATCGGGGCGCAGGGCCTGGCCACTCGCCATGAAGCGGTCGCGGACAATCTGCTCGACCTGCCCGAAGTCCGCGACGCATTGGAACATCTGGAAGACGGCGGCGAGGCCGAGGGCGCGGTCCGCATGCTCGAACTGCTGTCGGGCGCGCGCGGCTATGTTCGCCGCACCCGCCTTGAGCGCGAGCTGCAGATCTTCGCCACCGAGGAACCGTTCTCCAGCATGGATGAGGCCAAGCGGGCGAAGCTGATCCATACGCAATCGCTGGTCGTCCAGTTCGCCCCTGAAAAGGCCAAGAACAGCCTGCCGCGCCTGCTCAAGACGCCGGAGGAGCGTGAACGCGCCCTCGATCTGGTCATGCGTGTGGCGGGGCCTGTTGAGACGATGAACCCGAAGGCGCTCTCCCTCTATCACGAATTCGAAGTCATGCTGGGCCGTAAGCCCTCTGTGGCGTCGAACGTCACGGAGGACGCCGACGTCTTGCTGAAATCCGCGTAACGCTGCCGCCAGATCCAATCCAGGACAGGCAGGAACAGGAGTGCAGTCGATGGCCGCATTGTCGCACAGAAACACGACATTCGACGAACTTGCCGTGGGACAAACGGCCAGCATCGAACGGTCGGTCACCGCCGACGACCTCTACGTCTTCGCCTATGCGTCGGGAAACACCAATCCGATGCATATGCCCGGAGCGGATGTCGACCAGGATGGACACGCCGACACGGTTGCGCCGTCGCTGTGGGTCGGCGCACTGGTATCCTCTGTCCTGGGCACGATCCTGCCCGGCGCCGGCACGCTCTATCGCAGCCAGACGTTCCAGTTCAAGGGACGAGCGAAACTTGGCGACCGGCTGATCATCTCGGTGCGCTGCATCGAAAAGCGCGAGAAGCCGCGCGCGGTCTTCGAAACCCGTGTCGAAAAATCTGATGGCACGCTCATTCTCGAAGGCGTCGGCGAGATCGAGGCGCCGATCGCCTCGGTGGTGCTGCCGAAACGGCAATTGCCGCTGCTGATGCTCGACCGGCACGAACATTTCTCCCGCCTTGTGCAGCGCTGCCGCCGCCTGGCACCCATGCCCACCGCCGTGGTCTGTCCCGACGACGCCAACTCGCTCGGCGGCGTGATGCTGTCCATGCAGGAAGGTCTGATCGCGCCCTTCCTGATCGGCGCGCGCGGCAAGATCCAGCGCGCCGCCGATGCGGCCGAAGTCGACATTTCCGCGCTGCCGCTGATCGATATCGAAGACCATTCCGAAGCGGCCAAGCGCGCCGTCGCGATGGTCAATGCGCGCGAGGTCCGCGCCATCATGAAAGGCAATGTTCATTCCGACGAACTGCTCGGCCAGGTCGTCAAGAAGGATGGCGGCCTCCGCGGCACGCGGCGCATCAGCCACGTCTTCGTCATGGACGCGCCGACGCGCAGCGACCTGATTTTCATCTCCGACGCGGCCATCAACATCGCGCCCGACCTGACGACGAAGGTCGATATCGTCCAGAACGCCATCGACCTCGCCATCGCTTGCGGCCTTACCCAGGCGAAGGTCGGCATTCTGGCAGCGGTTGAAACCGTGAATGTCAACATGCCCTCGACGCTCGAAGCGGCGGCCCTGGCCAAGATGGCCGACCGCGGGCAGATCACCGGCGCGCTGGTCGACGGGCCGCTCGCCATGGACAACGCCGTCGACGTCGAAGCGGCGCGCACCAAGGGCATTGTCTCCACGGTCGCGGGCCACGCCGATGTACTGATCGTGCCGAACCTGGAAGCCGGCAATATGCTGGCGAAACAGCTCACCTTCGTCGCCCGCGCCGAGGCCGCGGGCCTCGTCGTCGGCGCCGGGGCGCCGATCATCCTGACGTCGCGTGCAGACAACGACAAATCGCGGGTCGCCTCCTGTGCTGTGGCGCAGCTCTACGACTACTGGCGGCAGCACGGTGAACCGCTGCTGGATGTCGAAGCCGTGCCGGAAGCGGCTGAATAGGAGCTGGCATGTCGCAGCAAATCCTCACCATCAACGCCGGCTCGTCCTCGTTGAAATTCGCGATCTTCGACGCGGACAGCATGGATTGCACCGCCATCGGCATGATCGACGGCCTCGGCACCGATCCGAATTTCGTCATGAAGGACGGGGATGGCAGCAAGCTGCTGTCCGACATGCTGGAGGGCGACCACTTCGTTGCCGACCACGCCGGCGCGTTACGCACCGTGCTTGCAGCGATCGCCGAACATCTTCCCGAAGCCAGGATCGTCGCGGTCGGCCACCGCGTCGTGCATGGTGGGCTGGTCCATTCCGCGCCGGTCGTGGTGGATAACGACATCCTGCGCCAGCTTGCCGACCTGGTTCCTCTTGCGCCTCTACACCAGCCGCACAATCTGTCCGGCATCACCGCTGCCAAGGCCGCCTTTCCCGGCGTCCCGCAGGTCGCCTGCTTCGATACGGCGTTTCACCGCGCACATCCATTCGTCAACGACGCCTTCGCCCTGCCCCGCGCGCTCTACGACGAAGGCGTGCGGCGCTATGGTTTTCACGGGCTCTCCTACGAATATGTCACCGGCAAGCTCACGGAAATCGCTCCCGACCACGCCGGAGACCGGATCATCATCTGCCATCTGGGCTCCGGCGCCTCGATGTGTGCCCTGCGCCATGGCCGGTCGGTCGCATCGACCATGGGATTCTCGGCACTGGACGGACTGCCGATGGGCACGCGTCCGGGGCAGATCGATCCCGGTGTCCTGTTGTACCTGATGGACCACAAAGGCATGGACGCCCAGGCCATCTCGAACCTGCTCTATAAGGAGAGCGGAATGAAGGGCCTGTCAGGTATTTCCAACGACATGCGCGACCTCGAAGCGTCGGACGATCCGCAGGCCAAACAGGCGGTCGATTATTTCGTCTCCAGCATACGCCGGGAGATCGGCGCGATGACCGCCGTGCTCGGCGGGCTCGACGCCATCGTCTTCTGCGGCGGCATCGGCGAAAACTCACGGACAATCCGCCAGTCCGTGCTGGCAGACATGGAATGGCTCGGAATCGAAATTGACCGGGAAGCCAATCGCGAGGGAGCCGAGCTCATTTCTTCCGGCGGGTCGCTGGTCAGCGCCTTCGTGATCCGCACCAACGAAGAGCTGATGATCGCCCGGCATACCGCCGAATGCCTGGCACGACCGACGTCGCTCCAGAACACCGGCCTTACCGGCAAAACACCTGCGCAGTCATACTGATGTTACAAGGAAAGGTTTCTGTAACAATATCAAACAGGACAGAAACAATGAGCTTGGACGAAAAGAACCAGTTGGACCGCATCAAGGCGGAAATCACCGACAGCTTCGACGAAGAGTTGGAGATGCAGTTGGAAGAAGACCGGCTCGATGAATTGGTCGCCGAAGGCATGTCCAATGGGCATGAGTCCACATTAGATAGGAAAGTCTATTTCCGCGAGCTGTTCCGGCTTCAGCACGAACTCGTCCGGCTGCAGGACTGGATTCAGTACAAGAAGCTCAAAGCCCTCGTCATCTTCGAAGGCCGCGATTCAGCCGGCAAGGGCGGCGCCATCAAGCGCGTCACCCAGCGCCTCAATCCCCGCGTCTGCCGCGTCGTTGCCCTGCCCGCCCCGACGGAACGCGAGCGTCATCAGTGGTATTTCCAGCGTTACGTCCAGCATCTGCCGACGGCCGGCGAAATGGTGCTGTTCGACCGCAGTTGGTACAACCGCGCCGGCGTCGAGCGCGTGATGGGCTTCTGCACACCGGACGAACTCGAAGAATTCTTCCGCTCGGTTCCCGAATTCGAAGCCATGCTGGTGCGCTCAGGCATCACGCTGATCAAGTACTGGTTCTCGATCACCGACGAAGAGCAGGAATTCCGCTTCAAGATGCGCATCAACGACCCGCTGAAGCAGTGGAAGCTGTCGCCGATGGACCTGGAAAGCCGGGTGCACTGGGAAGACTATACCAAGGCCAAGGAAGAGATGCTGGCGCGCACCCATACGCAGACCGCGCCCTGGTCGGTGGTGGAGGCGGTCGACAAGAAGAAAGCCCGGCTTAACTGCATATCGCACCTGCTCTCGCAGTTCGCCTACGGCGATGTGCCCAAGGAAGAGATCGAACTTCCCCCGCGCATGCGTCACGACAATTACAAGCGCACGCCGGTTCCGCCGGAGCTCTATGTACCGGACGTGTTCTGATCCCATGGACCGGGCCTTCTCCCGTTCTACGGGAGAAGGTGGCCCTTGCGCAGCCTGCCTGCACGGAGCCAAGCGGAGCTTGTCTCCGCTTCGGCGAAGGCAGGCAAGGCCCGGATGAGGGTAGCTTCCGCAACCTTAGAACTTCGCTGTCAGGCTGACGCGCACCGTGCGCCCCTGGCCCGGAGAAATATTGTTGTTGCCGTCAGCCGACGCCCAATAACCTTTGTTGAAAAGGTTCTCGACATTGAGCTGCGCTTTCACGTTGTCAGTGACCTTGAAGTAGAGGCCGGTATCGACGCGCACGAACCCGGGTAGTTTCACCTGATCATCCGATGCCGCAAAGGAGTCGGAAAAATAGATGACCCCGAGCGCCGCACTCACCCACGGGTTGAACTGATACTTGTTCCACAGCGAAACTTGATTGTAGGGAACAAGTTGTACGCGGTTGCCAGGAACGATGGTCGGAGATGATTTACTCGTTACGCGCGCATCAGTGTAGGCGTAGCCGAGCGATGCCTGCCAGTCGCCTGTCACAAAACCCGTGAGGCTCGCCTCAAATCCCTGAATTCTTTGCGCGCCGGAGGGAACGGAAATGCCGCCGCCAATGGGGAACGGCACATTCGTCCGGTTCAGGTTGTAGATTGCCGCAGAGGCGAGCAGTCGCGGGTTGATGTTCCATTTGGCGCCCAGTTCCACATTCTCGAACTTTTGTGGATCGAGGATCAGATTGGTCGAATTCAAAGAACTGAACTGATCGCCCGAGGCCGGGAGGTAGGAAACGCTGTAGGCTGTGTACACCGAAACGTTGTCCCATGGCTTCAAAATGGCTGCCGCTTGCGGCGACAGCTTCGTATCGACCCGCGAGCGCAGTGTATTCGTATTCTGATCGAGAGCCGACAGATCGAAGCGATCGACGCGGACACCGCCGATGAGCTGCAGCCACTTGGTCACATCCACAGTATCGCGGACATAGGCCGACTCGGTATTGAGGCGATACTTGCTGTTGCCGTCGGTTGAGAGATGCTGAAAGATGACCGGACCGAAATACGTGGGCGCGAATGGATTGACGGCGACCGTCGTTGCGCCCCCTCCGAAAGTTCCGGTGTTTCGCGCGTCTATACCTTCCTGCCGGCCGAATTCGGCTCCGAATGCGAGCGTGTGAAAGACCGGCCCCGTCGCCACCTTGTAGGTGAAATCCGTCTGGTTGATGAGATTTCGCCGGTTGGTCCAATGCTGATAGGCGGAGAGATTCACCGACGTCGCAGCCGCATTGACGGCGCCGCCAGGATAGACGTTCTGATAGAATTTGTGGTAGTCGGCAAAGATCGTCGCATTCCGCACCGTCAATCCGTTGCCGAAATCATGGTCGATGGAAGCCATGACCGAGTCGACGTTAGCCTTTGCCTTGTTGTAGTACGGACTGCCGTAAAACGTGCTGAGATTGCCTGCCGGCGCGAACGGCGGTGACGGAATGACTCCGTTGGCCCAGGACGGATTGCCGCGATCGGCGATGCGATCGTCGTGGTAGTGCTCGTAGCTCAGCTTGATTTTAGTGGCGTCATCGGGCTTGAAGGTCACGGTCGGGTTGAAGCCGAACCGCTCCAGGTTCGTGAAATCGCGAAACGTATCCGACTTTTCGTAGAACATGTTCAGGCGCGCGGCGACATTGTCGGTAAGCGCATTGCCCGCGTCGAGAGAGACGCGGCGATCGTTGTAGGAACCGAACTGCGTGCTGGCTTCCAATATCCTTTGGCCGTCGGCCTCCTTCAGCGTACGGTTCAGGAGCCCGCCACCCGCACCGCGCCCGAACGTCAGGGCACTCGGCCCCCTCAGCACTTCGACACTCTGCGTATTATAGAGATCGCGGTAGATCTGCACGTCGTCGCGGAAGCCGTTGACGAAGAAGTTGGCACTCGAGTCGACGCCGCGGATGACGAGTTCGTCGCGGTTGCCTTCGCCCTGGTGCACGGCGACGCCCGGAATATAGCGCGTCACGTCCGTCAGGCTGCCGTAGCTCTGGTCCTTGATCTGGTCCTTGGTCACGACGTTGAGCGACTGCGGAATATTGAGGATCGGGGTGTTGGTCTTCGTCGCGGTCGCCGTGCTGTTGGTGTAGACGCCGACCGTCCCTGTCTGTGCGTCTTGTCCCTGGGGCGTCGGCGGGGAGGCAGCCGCGACGGTGGGCGGCGCCGCTGTTCTGGTCACGGTGCGCGTCCTGACCCTGCGCTCCGGCGCGCGCCGTCGCGCAACCGGGACCCGCGACGGCGCCTGAGCGACCGGCACCGTGCGCCGCCTGACCTGGCGCTGAACAGGCGCATCGACCGTGACGCCCGGGAGCATCCCGGGGGCTGCGCTCTGTGCGTACGAAGCCTGTGGCGCCGCGACCGCCATCGCAAGATAGCTCACAGTCGCAAGCGCTGACACGCCGGCAAGCCGCCAGACAGGAAGAACATCACTCACACTTGCCCCCAGAGTTTCGTCGTTCATCATTAGTGCGACCGACATCGCCAACAAACATCGGTCGCAAAACGGCTACGCCGGAGCCGATGCGAAGCGCAGTCGTATCGGCGGCTGAGCCCGAAAAGATCGCCTGTGATGTGGATTCAGGAAGGACGACCCGGCTGCCGAAGCACCACCGTCACAGGCCAGGCATTCGATCAGCCGTCTCCTTGAGCCCCACTCAAGCATGGCGACAAAACGGCGAAAGCAGGCTGAATGCAATCCGGCTTTTTACACGCATGCGTGAGCTTTTAATCAGTCTAAATTGAAGCTTGCTCAGTTTTTATTTATTCTAAAATGAAGCCGTGCGCGAAATGGCCCTGATTTGCGCTCCAAAGAATGTCACGGACCGCTGATCTGCCTACCGGCATGTTCTGATCCCGCTTTATCCTTGTCAGAGAAATCACCGAAAGCCGGGATACTGTGGCTGAGCTGCAACACGCAAAACGCGCCAGCCGAGGCCGTGCGCGTCAATGCTGTTTCGGGTTTGGTACTGTAGCGAAGCGAGATGCGCTCGCGCCGCCCGCGAACATGCGTCCAATCAGATCCGGCTATCTGCCGATCGGATCGCCATCATCATCCTCGTCGGCGTTGTGGTTGGGATCACTCACATAGACGCGGCAGCCTTCGACAAAGGAGTTGGAGCGGCCGCGGCAGGCCGCCTCTTTCGTTATATGGCGGCTTTCGGCCCATCTGTAACCCGCGGCATGCGATACGCACCCGTCCGTACACTCGTACCCGCCAAACTCCTTCCCTGCCTGGGCCGGTCCGAGCAGTGCCGCCGTAAAAATGCCGGCAGCCAAAAACGTCTTCATATCGAACTCCTGATTGAGCAGGAGCCTTAACCATTCCAGGCCTGATTTTGCAATGCCTGAAATGCCGCATGCTGTGTGCCTCTCGACATCGAAGCAACACGGCAGGCCCGCATCGCGGGCACTCGCCTTCAGTCGCGAAACTCATTACAGTCTGCACGATAACAAAGGGAGGATTCGGGCATGGATGCTCAACTGTGCCGTTGGCGCGCGAACATTGCCGTCATCGCTGTGAGTTTGCTGATCGGCGCGTCCTGCGCGGCACATGCGCAAAGCGATGCGAACTATCCCAACAAGCCCATTCGCGTGATCGTGCCCTTCGTTGCCGGCGGCGGCAACGATATCTTTGCACGGCTCGTCGGCGCCAAGGCCTCTGAAATTCTCGGCCAGCAGTTGATCATCGAGAACCGGCCGGCGGCGGGCGGGCGGGTGGCTGCGGAATATGTCGTTTCTCAGCCCGCGGACGGATACACGCTTTACATCGGCGCGAGCGGCAATATGTCGGTCGCGGCAGCCGTCTATCCCGATCTTGCCTATTCCCCGCTCAAGAACTTCATTCCGCTCACCATGATCGCGGACTTCCCGCTTGTGCTGATCGTGCCGCCGAAATCCTCGATCAAGACGGTCCCGGATCTGGTGGCTTTCGCCAAGGCCAACCCGGACAAGTCGACCTACGGAACGACCTCGCCGGCCTTCACGCTCACAACCGAGATTCTGAAAATGAAGACCGGCATGCCCGGTGTCGCTTCGCCGTTGAAGGGCAGTTCGGAGATGGTTCAGTGCGTCAATCAGGATCTCTGCCTGCTGGCCTTCCCCGATCCGCCGCCTTCCGTCTCGCAGGCGCAGGACGGCATGGTGCGGGCCATCGCCGTCACCGGCGACAAGCGTTCGTCGCAGCTTCCTGACGTACCGTCCATGACGGAGCTCGGCTATCCGGAAGTCAACACCAAGCTCTGGTCCGGCGTGCTAGTGGCCGCCGGCACGCCGCAACCCATCGTCGACAAGCTGGTCGATGCTTTCCAGAAGGCGATCCGCGACAAGGACGTCAGCGCCAGGCTCGTTCAGCTCGGCGCCAACCCCGGCGGCAATTCCCCCGAAGAGTTCCGCAAGCTGATCGCGTCCGACATCGCCACCTACAGCGCGGTCGTCAAGGCTGCCAACCTGAAGTTCCAGTAGGACGCGGACTGCACACGAAAGGCCCCGGCATCACCGGGGCCTTTTGCGCATGGGAACCTTGCCGCCGTCATCCCGTTACCGCATCATCGACCGATCTCCTCTCCCTTCGCGCAAGCCGCTCCACCGGAAGGACATGCGATGGCGAAAAACACGATTTGCGTCTGGTACGACAAGGACGCCGAGGCTGCCGCGACCTTCTACGCCACGGTCTTTCCTGACAGCCAGGTCGGTGCAGTCCACCATGCACCCGGCGATTATCCCTCCGGCAAGAAGGGCGATGTGCTGACGGTGGAGTTCACGGTGGCTGGCGTTGCCTGCCTCGGCCTGAACGGCGGCCCTGTGTTCAAGCACACAGAAGCCTTCTCGTTCCAGATCGCCACCGACGATCAGGAAGAGACAGACCGCTACTGGAATGCCATCGTCAATAACGGCGGTCAGGAAAGCGCCTGCGGCTGGTGTAAGGACAAATGGGGCGTGTCTTGGCAGATCACACCGCGCGTGCTTACCGAGGCACTGGCTGTGGGCGGCGACGAAGCCAAACGCGCCTTCGCCGCGATGATGGGCATGAAGAAGATTGACGTCGCGGCGATCGCAAAAGCACGGCGCGGGTGAAAGATTACCCGGCCGCACGCTCTCACTTACGCAGCTCGTGCGCGTTGCGCAGGATTTGGCGACACCTTGAGGATGGTTCGAAACAGAAGACCCTCCGAGATCGTCGGCGATTCCGCGGGCGCGATTTCACGCGCAACCTCATCGATGCGATAGGAGCCGTACCCAAGCGGCGTCAGATCGATCGTCTGACCTGCAGTATAGGTCTCACACTGCGTCGATTTGATACCTGACCGCCAGACAACATTACCATTCTCCAGCAAAACCAGCTCAAAATTATCCATCGGATGTCCTTCCAGTTGGATAGTTCGGATTAGCCCAACGTGAAGTCGGCGCCGGTGTTCCAGTTTATTTTAAGAAATATGACGGCAGCAATTTGCAAAGGAGCCCTCATCCTGAGGAGCACGCGCAGCGTGCGTCTCGAAGGACGAGGGCGTTACGCGACATCGATCCACCGTCATGCCCGGGCGACACGCGCGGGAATACGATTGGTCAGCTTCTCACGCCATCGCGGGCTCGGCCGCGAACTGTGGCATGACTTCCTCCTTGAACAGGCGGAAGCTGCGGCGAAGGCGCGACTGGTCGACGACATTGATGAGGAACCCGCAGATCATCAGACCTGCACCGGCATCGGCGAAGGCCTTGATCTGGCGCGCGACGGTCTCCGGACTGCCGCAGATCATGTCATCAGGATTGCGCGCGATCGCGCCACTCGGATTGCCGGCGAAAAAGGCCTCGGCTTCCGACCTCGCCTGTTCATCTGTATCCGCAATGTGGATCGCCTTGCCCACCGAAGACCATTCCTTGGCAAGCCTGATCGTCTCGGCGTCATGGCCGGCGGCGGCAAGGCCCGCGTGATAGCCCGCCAACTGCTCCCGCGCGACCACGGGATCCTTGATCGCGGTGAACATCGGCCAGCCGCGCGCGGCCGCATCGGCAATTGCCGACCCGTTCAGCGTCGCCCGCGCCAGGATGGGACGCGGCTTGCGGAACGACGACGGATTCACGGGCGCGTCCAGCCGCCCGCGATCCGAACCGACGGCAATCTCGAGTGGTCCGCCCGTACCGTCATAAGCCCAGACATCGAGGACCGTCTTGATACCCTGCTCGAACAAGGTGTGGCGCTCCGCCAGGTCACGGCCGAACAGGATCAGGTCAGTATCCTTGAAGCCGGACCCGAAAACGACAACCAGCCGCCCGCTGTTCAACTGGTCGATCAGGTTGCACGATTCCACCAGGCGGACCGGATGATGCAGCGCCGGGTTCACCGTTGCGAGCACGATCGTCGCCTGTGTCAGCCGCGGCGCCAGCGCGCATGCGAACAGCAGCGAATTCTGATAGCCCTGGTTCTCGTAGAGATGATGCTCGGTGAGCGAAATCGCCCCGAACCCGCTGGCGTCCGCCTCCAGCGCAAGATCGGTCAGGCAGTTGAGGAGCGGCAGTTCATTCCGCTTGTCCTGAATGCGGGTGCTGAGATGCATGGAGAATTTCATGGCGGGCGTGCGTCCTTGGTATCTGGAGGGCTGATATTGCCGCCAGCATGCCCGGATTGACCCGCAGGTCAATGGCTTTGCGAAGTCATGCTGCCATTCGGAAACGTAACATCTGGCCGAGGCACTCCGTGGCGTTTTTTCAGGCGTTCATGCCCATGGATCGTTCACCGCGGTGCTCGCAACTACATTATTCGGAAGACTTTTCGTTGCGCTTCAATTTTTCTTCGAAAAGGCCCCGCTCACTTGCGGTCATCGGGGCTGCCGTTCCGCCCTCCCTTTCGTCATTCACTCCATCACAGCCCGCTATGGCCGAGCAAAATTTGTGAAGCTTATAGTATCCGCCGCACCAGTTTATCGAATACGTCTTGGTTTTGGGATTGCCTGAAATCGTCGCTGTGATCAGCTTAGAGGACGATGCCGCCTCGAAAAGAAGGCTGGCATAGCCACAGTTGGCACCCTCATCCCCGCCCAACGTGACGATCTTGAAGCGTTTTGGGAAAGGCTTCTGATCTTTGGGTTGCTTTACCAACTCGACGTTGCTGACTGCCGCAGGGTCTCCATCGATTGCCCTCGGGGCTATGCGAAAATCCAACACTTTGACAGTGACAGCCGTAGCTCTAATGGCCTCCTGCTGTTTCTCGTATCTGCTTTGCATCTCGCGTGTCGCGCCCATTCGCCGAGGGCAGTCACATGCCAATGCAAACGCCGGGAATTGAGCGGCAAAAGCGATTATGGCAAAGAGGCATATGCGCGTAGCGTTACCCATCACGGCTCACGTTTAGATCCTCGCGCGCATCGCTTCAGCGCCGAGTCGCAATGTCGATTTTTACAGGGCAAATTGGAGCGGGTGAAGGGAATCGAACCCTCGTATTCAGCTTGGAAGGCTGCTGCTCTACCATTGAGCTACACCCGCGACGACAGCGAAGGCCGCGTGTCGGCGGCTGCCCGAAGCAGCCGACGCAGGGGTTTATAGGCGGGCGTATTTTCCCATTCAAGCGGTTTGCGGATTTTCCCGCTGCCAATCTGCAACCCGCCGGCCTGCCCCCGGCAGCCCGGAAAGATTCCGGATTGACACCCGCCCGATGGGCGGCGACCAATGGCGCCAGGACAGCGGCAGCCACAGGCGCCGCGCCCATGGGGAGGATCGTATGTTCCGGAATTTCAAGGCATTAGGAACGGGGCTGACCCTGGCGCTGGTTTGTGCTGCCACAACACCCGCCACGGCCGAGGACCTGTTGAAGATCGCCATTCCCCAGCGCGGCAACTGGGACACGTCCATCTGTGACATCGGCCAGAAGGCCGGCATCTTCGCCAGGCGGGGCATCCGGATGGAGACGTTCTATACGGCGGGCGCCGGCGAGACGAACCAGTTGCTGATTTCCGGCAGCGTCGACATTGCTGTCGGCACCGGCACGTCCGGAATTATGGCGGCCTTCGCCAAGGGCGCGCCGGTGCGGCCGATCTCGAATGCCATGACGGGGGCGGATGACATCTTCTGGTATGTGCCGGCGAATTCGACGATCAGGAGCCTCAAGGACGCCGCCGGCAAAACCATGGCCTATTCGTCCAACGGCTCCTCGTCGAACCTCGGCGCGCTGGCGCTGATCCGCCAGTCGGGCGTCGACATCAAGGCCATCGCGGCGGGCACCGCGCCGTCCACGTACACGCAGGTCATGTCCGGCCAGATCGACATCGGCTGGTCGGCGCCGCCCTATGTGGTCGACGACGTCAAGAGCGGCAAGGTGCGCATGATCGCCAGGGAGAGCGACCTCGAAGCCTTCCGCAACCAGACCGTGCGCATGAACTTCGCCAATCTCAACACGCTCACCAGGCACGGCGACGTGGTGAAGCGCTTCCTCACCGCCTATGACGAAACCATCGACTGGATGTATTCGAACCCGGATGCCCTGAAAACCTATGCGGACTTCGCGCAGATCAGCGAAGCGCAGGCGAAGATTATCCGCGACGAATATTTCCCCAAGAACAACCTGACCTCGAAGCGCCTCTCAGGCCTCGACAACGCCATGGCCGACGCCGTGGCGCTGAAGTTCATCCCCGCGCCCTTCAGCAAGGAGCAGATGGACGAGTTTCTGAAGTATTATAACAAGTAGTGTCTTTGGTTGCGGCCTGACGCCCTCGTCCTTCAAGACGCCTGCTGCGCAGGCTCCTCAGAGCCTGACTGAAAAGTCAGCTCAGCACCGCTGTCCACCGCGAGTTACAGCCCTTGAGTCCTGGTTTCCCGCTCGCGCTTCGCGCGTCGGGAATGACATTGGTTGCAGCATGTCGCCGCGGTGTCATCCCCGACGCGTCGCAGGCGCGAGCGGGGATCCAGAAGCCAACGGGATAACGTCGGCCCGTCGCTGGCAGCATAACAAGCCCTTTGGCACGGCTGTGCATTTTCAGTCAGGCTCTCAGGAGCGCGCGAAGAGCGCGTCTCGAAGGGCTCACCTGAAATACTCGTTGTAGACATCCGTCCAGTGCGGCAACTGCTTGTCGAGCTCCTCCGGCGACAGGAACGTCGCCTTGAAGTTCACGCCGTCGGGCCGCAGGGTCGGATCCTTCGGCGGCACGTCGGGATGCACCGGCAGTTCGCCGGCATCCGCGAACACTTTCTGGCCTTCCAGCGAGACGATATAGTCGATGAGCAACTTGCCCGCATTCGGGCTCGGCGCGTCCTTCAGCACCGACATGGCGGAATAGACCAGCAGGGCCGGCTCCATCTTGATCCAGCTCACCGGCGCGCCGAGGCGTGCGCTGGTCACGGCGTGATTGTTGAAGATCTCGAGCGCGATCGGATATTCGCCGGCAATCACCAGATCGAGCACCTGCCGCCCCGAGACGCTGAGGCCGGTGATGTTCTGCTTCGCCAGTTGCGCCAGATAGGGGCGCGCCTTGTCTTCGCCCATGGCGTGGATGACCGCGCCGACAAAGCCCTGCCCCGCCGAACTCGACGGCGATGTATTCCACGCCATCTTGCCCTTCCATTTCGGATCGAGCAGATCCTGAAAGGTCTTCGGCTCAGTGCCCCTGGGCACGAGGTTGGTGTTGAAGCCCGGCGTCAGCACATAAAGATTGTTCGCCACCCAATAGCCCTCGGGATCGAACAGTTCTTTCGGCAGCTTCACGTCCGGCACCCACTTCATCGCCAGGCCAGACTTCTTCAGGATCACGGACGTCTGCGTGCCGTCGACAATGCTCGCCTGGACCTTGCCGGCCTTGGCCTCATTGGTGACGCGCAGCGCGATCTCCGCCGCATTGGCGCGCACATAGGTAACACGGATGCCGTATTTCTTCTCGAAGAGTTCGGCGATCGGCCGCACGATCTGCGGAATGATCTGCGCCGTATACCAGGTGACCTGGCCTTCCTTCTTCGCCGCGTCGATCAAGGCCTGGTCGGCGGCATGAGCGGAGAAGCTCCATGGCGCTGCCAGCCCCAACCCGAGAAAAAATGCCAAAGCCTTGCCCTGTGTAGCGATCATCATGTCCTCCCTGAAGCGCATCTTTGGCGCGCGCCGTTCCCAGCCGACAGGTTCCGCGCTCTTGACCGCCGCGTCAAGACACGGCCAGCCTGTTGACAAAGGGAAGCTTCAAATCGCTTGTCTATTGCCCGGAAACAGGGATCGAGCATGAGCGAGAGCACGACTTCACCTCGGCGTCATCGCGTCGTCATCGTCGGCGGTGGTTTCGGCGGCCTTGAGACGGCCAAAGCCCTCAAAGGCGCGCCTGTCGACATCTGCCTGATCGACCAGCGCAATCATCACATCTTCCAGCCGCTGCTCTATCAGGTGGCGACGGCTTCGCTGGCCACATCTGAGATCGCCTGGCCGATCCGCAGCATCTTCCGCGACCGCCGCGATATCACGACGATCCTGGGGCGCGTCGTCGGCGTAAGCACGCAGGGCCGCAGCGTCTTCCTCGAAGACGGCACCGCTGTTCCCTATGACACGCTGGTGCTCGCGACCGGCGCCCGTCACGCCTATTTCGGCCACGACGAATGGGAGCCGTTCGCGCCGGGCCTGAAGACGATCGAGGATGCGACCCTGATCCGCCGCCGCATCCTGCTAGCCTTCGAGCGCGCCGAGCGCGAGCAGGATCCGGCGCGGCGCGCAGCGCTGCTTACCTTCGTTGTCGTCGGCGGCGGCCCGACCGGGGTGGAACTGGCGGGCACGATCGCCGAGCTGGCGCGCACCACCCTGCCGAAAGAGTTCCGCCACATCGACACCACCACGTCGCGCACCGTGCTGATCGAAGCAGGACCACGCATTCTCTCAAGCTATCCCGACGATCTCTCCGACTATGCGCAGACATCGCTGCAACAGCTCGGCGTCGAAGTCGAACTCGGACGCCCCGTAAAGGACTGCTCGGCCGACGGCGTCGTCTATGGCGATCGTACCCTGCCCGCGGCCACCATCATCTGGGCCGCCGGCGTGCGCGCCTCACCCGCCGCGGAATGGCTGGGTGCTGCGGCCGATCGCGCCGGCAGGCTTCAGGTGTTGCCAGACCTCACCGTGCCGGACCATCCCGAGATCTTCGCCATCGGCGACACCGTCGCGATCGCCGGGCCGGACGGGAAGCCTGTTCCGGGCATCGCGCCCGCCGCCAAGCAGGCCGGCACCTACGTCGGCCGCGCCATCAAGGCCCGGCTCGCGCGCAAAGCGTTTCCGGCTTTCGTCTACAAGCATCAAGGCAGCCTGGCGCAGATCGGCAGGAGCCGGGCGGTGATCGACTTTGGCTGGATCAAGCTGCGCGGCTGGCTCGCCTGGTGGATCTGGGGTATCGCCCACATCTACTTCCTGATCGGCCTGCGCACACGCCTGTCCGTCGCGCTCAACTGGCTCTGGATCCATACCTTCAATCAACGCAGCGCCCGCCTGATCACCCAGCGCGACGAGCTTGGCGGCAGCAGGCGCCTGAAATGAGCTAGATAATGCATTATACTACAGAAAATGGAGACAATTCCGCGTTGCCGTTAAATCACCTATGTATTATTTTTCCGGCACCGCGACCAGACAGCCCAGGATAGCCATTGGTCAATCCACACTCCGACATCCGGCCGGCGGCCGCTCCCGATCACGCCGAACGTCCCGCAGGCGAGGTGCCGGACGCCGCCTATCTCTTCGATCTCGGCCAGCGCGTGCGGCGTATCCGGGCCATCAGGGGCATGTCGCGCAAGGTTCTCGCTCAGGTTTCGGGGATTTCCGAACGCTATATCGCCCAGTTGGAAGGCGGCATGGGCAATGTCTCCATCGTGCTGCTGCGCCGCATCGCCGCCGCCGTGAGCATGCCGGTCGAAGACCTTGTCATGGACGCCTCCGACGACTGGGCCGCCATCCGGCGGATGCTGCGTTCGGCGGCGCCGGAACGCATCGCCCGGGCGCGGCAGATTCTCGCCGGCCAGGGCCTGCCGCTCGACAGCCATCCGCAGCCCATTCCACCCGGCCGCATCGCCCTTGTCGGCCTGCGCGGCGCCGGCAAGAGCACGCTTGGCGAAATCGTCGCCGGACGGCTCGGCTGGAAATTTCTCGAACTGAACCGCGAGATCGAACGCTCGCTCGGCCTCTCCGTCACCGAAATCTACAAGCTCTACGGACAGGATGGTTATCGCCGGCTGGAACTCGCCAGCCTGCGCGAGATCGTCGCCGGCACGACCGGGCCATTGCTGCTCGCCACCGGCGGCGGCATCGTCGCAGAGCCATTGTCCTATGAACTGCTGCTGTCCTCGTTTCACACCATCTGGGTCAAGACTTCACCGGACGAACATATGAACCGCGTCCGCGAACAGGGCGACCTGCGCCCCATGGCCAATGACAGCACCGCCATGCAGGAACTGGTGACCATTCTCACCAATCGCGAACCGCTCTATGCGCGCGCGGAGGCTGTCGTCGATACCGCCGGCCGCAGCGTCGAGCAAAGCGCCAGCGACCTCGCCATGGCCATCGCCACGTTGAGAAAATAAACCCGCAACTTTTCACAATGGACCGATCATGAACGCCGATGTCCCCGTCGTGCGCAGCGAACTGCGCGGCGCGATTGCTCTCGTCACCATCGACAATCCGCCGGTCAACGCCGCCTCGCTGGCCGTTCGCACCGAACTCAAGACCGCGATCGAACGGCTCGGCAACCAGCCGGACGTCGGCGCCATCGTCATTGCCTGCGCCGGACGCACGTTCACCGCCGGCGCCGACATCCGCGAATTCGGCAAGCCGCTGGTGCCGCCCATCCTGTTTGAGACCTGCGCCGCCATCGAAGCCTGTCCGAAGCCGGTCGTCGCCGCCGTACATGGAACAGCGCTTGGCGGCGGCTTTGAAATCGCGCTGGCCTCGCATGCCAGGCTGATGAAACGCGACGCCAGGCTCGGCCTGCCGGAGGTCAAGATCGGCCAGGCGCCGGGCGCCGGCGGCACGCAACGCCTGCCGCGCATCATCGGGCTCGCCAAAACCATCGACGTCGTCACCACGGGGCGTATGATCGCCGCCGACGAAGCGCTGAGCCTGGGCATCGTCGATCAGGTGGTCGATAACGACGTGGTCGACGCCGCCCTCGCCCATGCGCAAACGTTGGTCGGTACGCGGCCGACGCGCACTTGTGACAGGCAAGTGCCACCTTTCGATCAAGCTGAAATCGACCAGGTCATCAAGGATGTCGACAAGCGCGCCCGCGGCCAGCAATCGCCCGGCGAAGCGGCGCGTCTCGTGCTCGCAGCAGCCAGAATGTCCGTGCCCGAAGGCGTCGCGCTGGAACGCGAGGTCTTCGCCAGGCTCGTCGTCTCGCAGCAGGGCCAGGCGCTGCGGCACATTTTCCTCGCCGAGCGCGCCGCCGCAAAGGTCGATGGACTGGAGAACGCCAAGCCCATCGATATCCGCCACGTCGGCGTTGCCGGCGCCGGCACCATGGGCGCGGGTATTGCCGTGGCGCTGGCTGATGCCGGCTACAAGGTCACCGTGGTCGAGCGCGACGAGGCAGCGGTTGCGGCGGGACGCGCGCGCATCGAGGGACTCTATGCGCGCCTGCAGAAATCCGGCCGCCTCGACGAGGCAAGCCTGCGCGAACGGCTGTCGCGCGTCGAGCTTGCCGGCACATTGCAGGCCTTCGCGCCGTGCGATCTGGTGATCGAAGCCGTGTTCGACGATCTCGAGGTGAAGCGCACTCTGTTCGGCGCGCTCTCGAAGATCGTGCGTCCCGACGCCATCCTCGCAACCAATACCAGCTATCTCAATCCGGACTTCATCGCCGACGCCGCGACCAATCCGCAGCGCATCATCGGCATGCATTTCTTCGCGCCGGCCAATGTGATGCGGCTGCTCGAAGTCGTGCGCATGGCGCAGACATCGCCGGACGTCCTGGCGACCGCGCTCGCCGTCGCGCGCAAGCTGCGCAAACTCGCCATCGCGTCCGGCGTCTGCCCCGGCTTCATCGGCAATCGCATCTACGCCATGTACCGCCGCCAGTGCGAATACATGCTCGAGGAAGGCGCGCAACCGCGCGACATCGACGATGCCATGGAATCCTTCGGCCTGCCGATGGGCCCGTTCCGCGTCTTCGACATGTCCGGCCTCGAAATCGCCTGGGCGCAGCGCAAGCGCCTGGCGCCGACGCGCGACCCGCGTGAGCGCTACGTCGACATCGCCGACCAGCTCTGCGAGCAGGGCCATTTCGGCCAAAAGACCGGCGCCGGCTGGTATCGCTATGACAACGGCGTGCGCAGCGACCATCCGCTCGTGCGCGAACTCATCGACAAGGCCGTGACGCGACGCGGTGGCGAACGCACGACGTTCACGGCCGAAGACATCCGCATCCGCCTCATCGCCGCCATGGCCTGCGAGGGCGCGAAAATCCTGCGCGAAGGCATAGCGGCGCGCGCGTCCGACATCGACCTCGTCTTCGTCAACGGCTACGGCTGGCCGTCATGGCTCGGCGGCCCGATGTTTCAGGCAGACCAGATCGGCGCCAAACGCATCCTCGCCGAGATCGAACAGATGCAGACGCGCGACGGCCCCGGCTGGGAAGCAGATGCGGTGATCGTCGAAGCGGCACAATCCCGCGGCCCTATGTTTCCTGCGGCGCTCTGATCCTTCTCACGCTGGCGGGAGAAGGTGGCCCTTGCGCAGCCTGCCTGCGCGAAGCCAAGCGGAGCTTGTCTCCGCTTCGGCGAAGGCAGGCAATGGCCGGATGAGGATGGCTCTCAGCGCTTGTACTTCGCCGCCAGCGCGGTCGTGCCCTGGGCTAGAACGGTGACGTCCGATCCCACGGCGAGAAACAGCGTGCCCAGTTCCAGGCACTTGCGCGCAAACGGCTCGTTGACCATCAGAATGCCCGGCGCCTTGTCGGCCTTGGCGATGCGCCTGATGCAATCCTCGATCACCTTCAGCACATCGGGATGCATCGGATCGCCAAGATGCCCAAGCGCCGCCGACAGATCGGACGGCCCGATGAAGACGCCATCGACGCCTTCCACCCCCGCGATCGCATCAAGATTGTCGAGACCTTTCACGGTCTCGACCTGCACCAGCAGGCAGATCTCGTCATTGGCGCGGTTCAGATAGTCGGGCACGCGGCCGAACTGCGCCGCCCGCGTCAGGGTGGCGACGCCGCGCACGCCCTGCGGCGGATAGCGCACGGCCCGCACAAGCTGCTCCGTCTGTTCCACTGTCTCGACGATCGGAACCAGGATCGTCTGCGCGCCGATGTCGAGCAACTGCTTGATGAGATGCGTCTCACCGATCGGCGGCCGCACGATGGCATGCGCCAGGGTGCCTTTGATCGCCTGCAGTTGCGAGGCGATGGTGGGAATATCGTTGGGCGCATGCTCGCCGTCGACGACGAGAAAATCGAAACCGGCGCCGGCGCAGAGTTCCGCCGAGATCGGATTGGCAAGCGCCTGCCACAGGCCGATCTGCGCCTTCTTGGCCTTCATCGCTGCCTTGAACGGATTGTGTATCTCGAACATATCAACCTCAAGCAAAATGGCAGCTTACGGTGCCCCAGGGGCCGTAATCCGCGTGGAAGGTATCGCCCTTGCGTGCTTCGATCGGACGGATGAAAGAACCGGCGAGCACGGTCTGGCCCGCCTCCAGCGCGCCGCCATGTTCAGCCAGCCGATTGGCGAGCCAGGCAATGCCCAGGGCCGGATGGTTGAGCACACCGGCCGCAAGCCCGGTCTCCTCAACCTGCGCATTCTTGAACACGATAGCGCCGATCCAGCGCATGTCCGCATCCATCGGCCGGAACGGCCGCCCGCCAAGCACGATGCCGGCGTTGGCGGCATTGTCGGCAATCGTATCGAAGACCGTGCGTGTGACTTTTGTTTGCGGATCGACGCGCAGGATGCGCGTGTCGAGAATTTCCAGCGCCGGCGTCACATATTCCGTTGCGTTGATGACATCGAACAAGGTGCAGTCCGGCCCGGCAAGCCGCGATTTCAGAACAAAGGCAAGCTCCGCCTCGATGCGCGTCGCAATAAAACGGTCGGTCGGAATATCGCTGGCGTCCTGAAAGAACATATCGTCGAGCAGCACGCCGGAATCCGGCATATCGATATTGAGCGCCGATTGCATCGCCTTCGATGTCAGGCCGATCTTGTGGCCCCTGACCTTGCGACCCTGCGTCAGCTTGAGATCCATCCAGGCCTTCTGAATGGCATAGGCACCCGTCATGTCGAGGCCGGGATGATCGAGGCTGAGCATGCGGATCTGCTTGCGCGTGCGCTCGGCCTCCGCAAGCCGCCCGGCCGCCGCAACAATCTCCCGGCCCGTCAGCACGCTCATGAGTTTTCGTCCTCGACGCCGTTGCGCAGCACGCCGATCCCGTCGGCCTCCACCTCGACCACATCGCCGGGCTTCAGCCAGATCGGCGGCGAGAAGCGCGCGCCGGCTCCCGTCGGCGTGCCGGTGACGATGAGATCGCCCGGCAGAAGCGTGGCGAATGTCGAGACATAGGAAATCAGATAGCGGAAATCATAGATCATCCGCGAGGTGCGATCGTCCTGGCGGATCTCGCCGTTAACCTTGGTCGTCAATCGGATGTCGGCGATCTGGCTTTCATCGCGGAAGGGCACGATCCACGGCCCGATGCTGCCGCTGCGATCGAAATTCTTGCCCTGGGTGACGTTGAAGCGCGAATGGCGCAGCCAGTCGCGGATCGTGCCTTCGTTGCACAAAGTCACGGCAGCGACATGATCGAGTGCCTGCACCCGCGCGATGCGACGGCCTGGCTTGCCGATGACCAGGGTCACCTCGCCTTCGTAATCGAGCTGCTCCGATTCCGGCGGCCTGACGAGATTTTCGCCATGGCCGACGAATGAGGTCGGAAAGCGCAGGAAGATGCTCGGATAGGCGGCGGCGGACTGGGCGTCCTTATATTCCTCGTTACGGTCGGGATAATTGACGCCGATGCAGATGATCTTCTGGGCATTGCCGAGCGGTGGCAGATAGGTCAGCGCCGAGAGCGGGTGATCGGCAGGCGTCGCGACATTTGCCTCCACCATTGCCTGCAGGGCATTCGCTTCGACGACATGCTTCAACGTCGGAAATCGGGTGGCGTGGCGGGCGCCCAAATCGACGAACCCGTCGTCGCGCACCAGCCCCCAGGTCGGCGGCGTGGCGGCAAGCGTGCGCGTCGGAGGTCGCATCCCTGCAAGTCTGACCGCCGCCAATCTGCCCGCCTGCTGTGTCATTCCCTGCCCCGAACCGTGTCTGGTACAGGCTTAGCAAGTCAGTGGTCGACTTCCAAGCCCGTCGGCACGGGAACATTCTCGCTTTCAAGCCCAATGCCCGAGGCACGCGCCTGCGTCTCGAGCAAGGCGGCAAAATCCATGTCGAGATAGGCTTTCGGGTCCGGTTTCAGGGAAGCCGCGCCGAAATGCGCCTGGATCGCCTCACGCGCTGCCGACGTGAGCGGCATCGGCACATCGTGTTTGCGCCCAGCCGTCAGCCCGAGGTCCATATCCTTGCGCAAAAGCTCCGGCGTAAAGGTCGTCGTCCAGTCGAGATTGACCAGTGCGTTGCTCTTGTAGCGCATGAAGGTCGAGCCCATCACGCTATTGTTCATGAATTCGAGGAAGGCATGGCGCGGCACGCCGTGCTTTTGCGCCAGGATGGTGATCTCGGCGAGATTCTGGATCACCACGCCGAGCATGACATTATGCGCGATCTTGCAGATACGCGCCAGCTCGCCTTCACCCACATAGGAAGTGCCGGCCAGCGCGAACGTGTCGATATAGGGCTTGGCGATCTCGAACGCCTCGCGCGGGCCCGACGCCACCGCTGACAGTTTTTTCGCCTTCACGCATTTGCCGTTGCCGGAAACCGGCACGGCCAGAAACTGCGCACCCACCTCACCCAGGCGCGCCGCGATCCTGGCGGAGTCCTCAACACCGATCGATGAGCAATCGACGAAGATCTTCGGCACCTTGCCCTTGCCGCCGGTCGCGACGCCATCGGGGCCGAAATAGATATGCTCCAGATCCTTGCCGGTGGACACCATGGTGAAGAGAATATCCACGCCGGCAAGATCGGACGGTGCATCGACGAGCCTGGCGCCCTTGGAGGCCAGCGGCTCGGCCTTGGACTTCGTGCGGTTCCACAACTGCACTTCATTGCCGGCCTTCAGAAGCAGTTCCGCCATGGGCGTGCCCATGCGACCCATGCCGATCCATCCGAGGCGATGCTTGTTCTCACGCATTGGTTTGCCCTCTTGGGTGGTTAGAACTCTGCCGTCCAGTCGCGCGTTTCGATAATGCTCTTCACGCTTGCCAGAAATGATGCGGAATAGGCACCGTCGAAGGCGCGATGATCGAAGCTCTGCGCGACAATGCCGACCGGCCGTGCCACGATCGCTTCGCCCAGCTCCGTCTCGACAACGACGGCACGCTTGACGATCGTATCGGTGGACAGAATGGCTGCCTGCGGCGCATTGATCAGCGGCGCCGTGAACAACGTGCCGAAACTGCCGTTGTTGGAGATTGTATAGGTCGCGCCTTCGAGATCATCCGGGGTCAGCTTGCCGGCGCGCGCTTTTTCCGACAGCTTCTGAATGGCCCGCGCCAGACCGGCGACGTTCATGCTATCAGCATCTTTGATCACAGGGACGACCAACCCTTGATGGGCAAGGTCGACGGCGATGCCGAGATGGATCTCGCTCGCGACAAGCAGCGTATCGCCGTCGACGGACGAATTCACCCGCGGCCATTGGCGGATGGCAAGACACACGGCGCGGGCGATGAACGGCAGGAACGTCAGGCTCGCGCCATGCTGCGCGCGCCACGCCTCTTTTCGCTGGTCGCGCAATTTCGCGACGGCGCCGAAATCGATCTCGATGGTCTGGAAAACATGCGGAATGTTTTGCCAGGCCCGCGTCAGATGCCGGGCTGTCTGCTGGCGGATGCGATTGAGCGGTTGGCGCTCGCGCGGGCCGGTGATCGGCAAGGCCGGAGCCGATTGGGATTGACCGACGAGCACCGCCTGCACATCGGCAGCAGCGATCCGGCCCCTGCCCTGCGAGCGCACGTGCGCCACAAGACGATGGAGATCGACGCCGTGCTGCGCGATCAGGCGGCGCGCCAACGGCGTTGTACGAACGCCCTGGGCAATCTCGGCGCGGCCGAAATTGCGTGTCGGCGTGAACACTTCGTTGAAAGGCGCAAAGCCCCGTTCGGCGAGAGTGCCGTGTGCTTTGCCCGCAGGTGATACAGCCGGCGCGGGTTTTACCGAAACAGCCGCAGACTTGCCAATTGGCTCCGCGCGCCTCGCCGCTGGTTTGCCTTCGCCGATCACCGCGATGACGGCGCCGACCGGCGCCGTCTCTCCTGCGGCATAAACGATCTGCGAAACGACGCCGGATTCGATTGCCTGCACCTCCATCGAAACCTTATCGGTTTCGATTTCCAGCAGATTCTCGCCTGCTTCGATCCGGTCGCCCGCTTTCTTGAACCAGGCCGAGATCGTGCCCTCGGTCACGGTCTCTCCCAGTTGCGGCATCAGCACATCCATCGCAGACCGCCCCGCTCAGCCTTACCAGGCAACCGATATGTATTGGGTCTCGAGAAATTCCATCAGCCCGGCATGCGCACCTTCGCGGCCGATGCCCGACTGCTTCACACCGCCAAAGGGCGCCGCCGGATCCGACACCAGCCCGCGATTGAGCCCGATCATGCCGTATTCAAGCCGCTCGCTCAGCGCCAGGCCACGCTTCAGGTCTTTCGTGAACAGATAGGCGACGAGGCCATATTCGGTGTCATTGGCGCGGCTGATCATTTCGTCCTCCGAATGAAAACGCTGCAGCACGGCAACCGGCCCGAAGATCTCATCGCGCAGACATTCCGCGGTGTCCGGCACATTGACGAGAACCGTCGGCGCATAGAAATAGCCCTTGCCGGGGACAGGCTCGCCTCCGGTCAGGATCTCGGCGCCCTTCGCCACCGCATCGGCGACGAAATGCTCGACCTTGTCCCTGGTTTCCGCATTGACGAGCGCGCCCACCTCGACGCCCTCTTCAAGGCCGTTACCGATCTTCATCCGCCGCATTCTATCCGTCAGCCGCGCGGCAAAAATATCGTGCACTTCCTCGTGCACATAGAAGCGGTTGGCGGCCGTACAGGCCTCGCCGATATTGCGCATCTTGGCGATCATCGCACCCTCGACCGCCGCATCGATATCGGCGTCGGCGCAAACGATGAACGGCGCATTGCCGCCAAGCTCCATTCCGGTATTCACCACATTGTCGGCTGCGCCATGCAGCAGCTTGCGCCCCACCGCCGTCGATCCGGTGAACGAGATCATGCGCACGCGCGGATCATGCAGAAGCTTGTCGACCAGCGCGCCGGAACTGCGTGACGGCAGGATATTCACGACGCCCGGCGGCACGCCCGCCTTTTCCAGAATGGGCATCAGCGCCAGCATGGTCAGCGGTGTCTCCGATGCCGGCTTGACGACCACCGGACAGCCGGCAGCCAGCGCTGGGCCGATCTTGCGCGTCGCCATGGCGGCGGGAAAATTCCACGGCGTCACCAGTACGGCGATACCGATCGGCTTGTGCTGCACCAGAATGCGGGCGCCGCTGGAAGGCGCGCGCATCACATCGCCGAGATTGCGCACCGCCTCTTCCGCATACCAGCGAAAGAATTCCGCCGCATAGGCGACCTCGCTGCGCGAATCCGACAGCGCCTTGCCGTTCTCCAAGGTGATGATCCGTGCCAGGCGCTCCTGTTCGGCCATCATCAGCTCGAACGCCTTGCGCAGAACCTCGGCACGGACGCGCGGCGTGCGGCCGGCCCAGTCGGAGAAGGCAGCTTCGGCTGCATCCAGCGCTTTCATGCCGTCGTCCACCGTAGCGCTGGCGACCGATGTGAGGACCTGCTCCGTCGCCGGGTTCATCACATCGAAGCGCTCGCCGTCCGAAGCATCGACGAACTTGCCGCCGATAAAAAGACCGGTCGGAATATCCATGATCGGTTTCGCATCCATGGTAATTCTCCTTCGTGGCGATCAGTTCATCGCAATCAACTCATCGACCTTGTGATCTTTTCCACGATACGTTTTGAGGTTGGCAGAACCATGTCTTCCAGATTGTCGGCGGCCGGCAAGGGAATATGCGGCGTGGTGATGCGCACGATCGGACCGTCGAGATCGTAGAAGGCTTCGTCGGCTGCGATGGAGGCGATCTCGGCGCCCCAGCCGAGCAGACGGGGATTTTCCTCGACCGTGAACAGACGGCCGGTCCTGGCGATCGAACCCAGAATAGTCTGCGTATCGAGCGGCACCAGCGAGCGCACATCGATCACCTCACAGTCGATGCCATGCTCGCGCGCCAGCACCTCTGCCGCATCGAGCGCGCGAGGCACCATCAGCGCCAGCGCCAGAATGGTGGCGTCGCGGCCCGGCCGCAGTATTTTGGCGGTGCCCAGAGTGTCGAGAATTTCGCCGTCGGGGACTTCGCCCTTCACCGCATAAAGCGATTTGTGCTCGTAGAAGATCACCGGATTCTGGTCGCGCACCGAAGCCGCGAGCAATCCGACCACGTCGACCGGGCTCGACGGCGCAACCACTTTCAGCCCCGGGATCATCATCGACCAGTTTTCGACCGACTGCGAATGCTGCGCGCCGAAGCGCGAGCCCGCGCCATTGCCTGTGCGCACCACCAGCGGACAGCCCATCTGACCGTTGGTCATATATCTCGTCTTTGGGAATTCATTGGCGATGAAATCGAAACAGACGGCCAGGAAATCCGAGAACATGATCTCCGCGATTGGCCGCAAGCCTGTCATCGCCGCGCCCATGGCAGCCCCCAGAATGGCCTGTTCGGAGATCGGCGTGTCGCGCACGCGCTTCGGGCCGAACCGGTCATAGAGGCCGACCGTCGCCTTGAACACCCCGCCGGGCTTGCCGACATCCTCGCCGAGGAACACGACGCGCTCGTCGCGCTCCATCTCCTGGGCGATGCCGCGCGCCACCGCGTCGCGATAGCTCAGTTCCGCCATGCCCAGCCTCCATCGGCATAGACATCCGTGCAGAGAATGTCCTCGGGCGGCGGCGCCGCCGCCTTGCAGGCTTCCGTCGCCTCGTTCACCTGTGCCTCCACCCGCCGCTCGATCTCAGCAATGTCGGCCTCGGCAATACCGAAGTCGGCCAGCCGCTGGCGATAGAGCTTGATCGGATCGTGCTTCAGCCATTCCTCCAATTCGCCCTTTGGGCGATAGGCGCCGGGATCGGCGCGCGAATGGCCGGAATGACGATAGGTCTTGCATTCGATCAGTGACGGGCCTCCCCCGGCGCGCGCCTTGGCGAACGCGGCCTGCGCCGTGCGAAACACCGCGTCGGCATCGTTGCCGTCGACGATGATGCTCTCCAGCCCATAGGCCGAAGCGCGATCGGCTGCGGGGTGCCGCACCGCCGTCACATCGCCGATCGGCGTATATTCCATATAGAGATTGTTCTCGCAGACGAAGACGACCGGCAGCATCCAGACCTTGGCGAAATTCAGCGCCTCGTGGAACGCGCCGATGTTCGTCGTGCCGTCACCGAAAAAACAGACGCTGACATCCTCGTGGCCAAGGTATTGCGCCCGCCAGGCGGCGCCGCAGGCGATCGGCAGATGTGCGCCGATAATCGCATAGGAACCCATGACTCCATGTTCGGCCGAGGTCAGATGCATGGAGCCGCCCTTGCCCCGCATCAATCCGTTGTCGCGCTGCATCAGTTCGCCCAGCACTTTCTCCATCGGCGTGCCGCGCGCCAGCGTATGGGCATGGCCGCGATAGGTGCAGAAGGAAAGATCGCCCTTCTTCATCGCCCCGGCGAAGCCTGCCGCAATCGCCTCCTGTCCAAGCGAGAGATGGCTGGTGCCTTTCACCAGGTTCTGCAGAAAAAGATCGTAGGCGCGCTTTTCGAACAGCCTGATCTCGACCTGCAGACGATAGAGCTCGCGCCGCTTGTCGCCGCCGATATCGTCGTTTGTCGTGGCTTC
Source organism: Terripilifer ovatus (assembly GCA_029222685.1). Lineage (GTDB taxonomy): Bacteria > Pseudomonadota > Alphaproteobacteria > Rhizobiales > Beijerinckiaceae > Terripilifer > Terripilifer ovatus. The sequence goes on from JARHVB010000008.1 coordinate 295,267, forward strand.
GGACATCGACATGTTACGCCTCAAACTTTGACCGAACAAAACAGGAGCCCTCATCCTGAGGAGCGCCTGAAAGGCGCGTCTCGAAGGACGGGGGCGTCAGCCGCAAACTCTCGACCGGCGTGTCCAGACATAAAGCGATTGGTTGACCGCGGCCCATCGCCCCCGTCCTTCGAGACGGCGCTGAGCGCCTCCTCAGGCTGAGGGCTTCTGTTAGCTTGTTGCCGCTCATCGCAACACACATCACCACCTCAATACCTGTTCGCGATCGGCAGATCTTCCGCCGGAAACAGGCTGATGACCTGACAGCCCTTGTCGGTGACGACGACTTCTTCCTCGATGCGCGCCGCCGAGTAGCCGTCGGTCGCCGGACAATAGGTTTCGAGCGCGAAGACCATGCCGGTCTTGATCTCCATCGGATTGTCGAGCGAGACGAGACGCGAGATGATCGGTCGCTCATGCAGCGCCAGCCCGAGGCCGTGACCGAACTGCAGTCCGAACGCCGCCAGCTCGCTGGGAAAGCCGAATTCTTCCGCCTTCGGCCAGACCTTCGCCACCGTATCCGTGGAAACGCCCGGCTTGATCAGCGCAATCGCCTTGTCGAGCCATTCGCGGCACGTCTTGTAGGCGTCGCGCTGCGCGTCGGTCGCGCGGCCGACATTGAAGGTACGATAATAGCAGGTGCGATAGCCCTGGTAGGATTGCAGGATATCGAAGAACGCCTGATCGCCAGGCCTTATAATGCGATCGGTGAAATTATGCGGATGCGGATTGCAGCGCTCGCCCGAAATGGCGTTGATGGCCTCAACGTCGTCAGAGCCCATTTCGTAGAGCATCTTGTTGGCCAGCGCGACGATGTCGTTTTCGCGGATACCCGGCTTCAGCTCTTCCGAGATCATGTGATAGACGCCGTCGACCATGGCGGCCGCCTGGTTGAGCAGAACGATCTCGTCGATATTCTTGATTTCGCGGGCGTCGAGCATGATCTGCTGGCCATCGACGACCTTCATTCCCGCCTTTTGCAATTCAAAGAACATCGCCGTTTCGGCCAGATCGACGCCGACCGGCATGTCGGCGACGCCGGCCTGTCGCAGCAGATCCATGACTTCTTCGGCGTGGAATTTCATCAGGCCGACGGAGGGCGGCACCGTGCCGCGCATGCCGACCATGCCGGCCCGCCAGTTATCGGCAGGAAACCAATCGCAATAGACCTTGTGGTGAACCGCAGCCGAGCCGAAATCCCAGACGATGGGATCGTTGTCGCCAGCCAGCAGCGCAAAACGACAAAGCTTGTCGCGCTCCCATTCGCCGATCTTGGTGCCGCTGACGTAGCGGATGTTGTTCACGTCGAACAACAGCAGAGCGCCGCAAGGTGAGTTCCTGAGCGCCTGCCGTGCCCGCGCCAGCCGGTACGTGCGCAGGCGGTCGTGATCGATGCGGCGCTCGAAATCGACCGACGTATGCCCGAAAGCAGGAATCGCGCGCTCCCATCGCCAGTGCGGCACAAGATCTTCCGGTTTCAGGATATTGGGTCGCAAAGCATTCGCCATGGTCGTTTCCATCCCTGCCTGTGCCGTTTGCGGCATGCGTGCGTATTCAGCAAATTTTTTGCAATCGATTGCACCCTATCGAATCCTGTGCTTTGTTGTCAATGCGCGGCATTGGCCGTGCGAAGACGGGCATACTGGAAAACGATTGCATAAGCCCGTTCAGGCTTATCAAAATCCAGACGGCGGAGAATCATGAGGAAGCGGCGGGCGACCTTGAAGGATGTGGCCGAGTTGGTGGGCGTTCATGTCTCCACGGTTTCGCGCGCGCTCAATCCGGAAACGCGACACCTGATTACCGCGAGCATCGCCCAGAAGATCGCTGCCGCCAGTCGCGCGCTCGATTATCGTCCCAATAGCGCCGCCTACAGCCTGCGCACCAACCGCACCCGAATCATCGGTGTCGTCGTACCCGACATCACCAATTCGATTTTCCCTCCAATCATTCGGGGCGTCGAAGATGCACTGGCCGAGCACGGCTATGCGACACTCGTCATCAACACGGATGGACGTACCGAGCGCGAAGCAACGGTCATCGAAGCGCTGGCCTCACGCGGTGTCGACGGTCTCGTCGTCGCCAGCGTCGAGCGGGACGACCACACGGTGCGTCAACTGGCAGCCTTCGGCACCGCCATCGTCACCGTCAATCGCCGCATCGACGACCTGTCGATATCCTCGGTCACCAATGACGAAGAGGACGGCGTGCGAATGATGCTGACGCATCTTGCCTCGCTGGGCCACAAGAACATCGTCAGCCTTGCGGGCAGCCAGAATTTCTCGACCGGGCAGCGCCGGCAGACGGCCTTCCTGGATCACGCCGGGAAGGTCGGCATCAGCACCGATCCCTCGCTCACGGTCTTCTCGAACGGCTTCAACGAGAATGCCGGCGAGCGGTGCATGGAAGAAGTGCTGGCGCGACGCACGGATTTCACCGCCGTTCTGTGCGCCAACGACAGGCTCGCCATCGGGGCGATCGCTGCCCTGCGGCGCGGCGGGCTGTTGTGCCCCACGGACATTTCCGTCACCGGCTTCAACGATATGGCGATGGTCGATCGCATCGATCCGCCGCTGACGACCATCCGTATCCAGCAGCACCGCGTCGGCTATGCGGCTGCCGAACTGCTGTACGAACAGATGAGGGATCGCACGCGCACCCATGCGCCCCGGCATGTCATCATGCCGGTCGAGCTTGTCGTGCGCGGTTCGACGGCGCCTCCCCCGCGCACCAGCGCCGCGGCCGCTGGCCCGCGCGCAAGGGTCCGCGTTTGAAGCAAAGCTTGTGCAAGCCAAAGTCATGTATGCAAGGACTTGCATAAGCCTCCCGTCTCTGGAAAGTTAACCGCCAGGAACTGCGGATCTTGAACCGGCGCGACCAGACGCCGGAAGCAAAGCCGCCAATGGGAGGAAACATCGACATGCGCCTGCACGCCCTCATTACCGCTGCCGCAATCGTCCTGTCGGGCACGGCATTTGCGCAGACGAAGGTCACCATCGGCGGCACGGGATCGGCCACCGACGTCGGCCTTTGGGTCGCCGACAAAAAGGGCTATTTCCGCGACGAGAATATCCAGGTCGAATTCATCACCTTCGACTCGGCCGTGCGCATGGTCACCTCATTGGCATCAAACAGCCTGGACGTAGGTGCAGGCGGCCACTCGGCTGGTCTCTTCAACGCCATCGGCCGCGGCATCGACATCCGCATCGTTTCCGACAAGAGCCAGAATGTAACCGGCCGCGGCAGCCAGAAACTGATCGTCCGCAAGGACCTTGTCGACTCCGGCCGCTACAAATCTCTGGCCGATCTGAAAGGCATGAAGATCGCGGTATCCGCGCCGGGCGGATCCGCTGCAACAGTCATCCTCAAATTCCTCGAAAAGGGCGGGTTGAAACCCGACGACGTAGAGCAAGTCTCGCTGAGCTTCCCGCAAATGTCGGTCGCGCTGCAGAACAAGGCCGTGGATGCGGCGCTGCCGGCCGAGCCTTCGGTGACGCAGGCTCTGCGCACGGGCGCTGCCGTCGCCGTGGCGAACGACTATGACGTCTACCCGATCCATCAGATTTCGGAGATTTTGTATTCCAGTAAATTCGCGACGGCAAACCCGGATGTGGCGCGCCGCTTCATGCGCGCCTTCCTGCGCGGCGTGCGCTATCATAACGACAGTCTGAACAATAAAGGCGAGTTCACCGGCGCGCGCGGCGACGAGATCGTCTCCATCCTCACCGAATATGGCCCATACAAGGATGCCGCAATCTGGCGGTCGTTCATCTTCGCCTATTGCAATCCGGACGGCGCTTTGCACCTCCCAAGCCTCAAGGAAGACCTCACCATTTTCAAACAGCAGGGTCTCATCGAACAACCGAAGGTCGAAATCGACCAGATGGTGGACACATCCTTCGTCGCTTGGGCCGTGAAGGAGTTGGGACCTTATAAAAAAGCGCCGTAAGTGCTGATATTTCGCCTGCATCCCCGCACGGCCGATACATAGAATCGCCACATACGCCCTTGCATGATGCAGACGATTTTGCGCTCCTTCTTTGCGTTTTCGGGATGCAACATGCGTCTGCTTTGCTTTCCTTCTGTCTTCTTATCGTCGTTTCTCGCCGCCGCAGCGCTCGCAACCATCCCGACCAGGGCAGACGCCAAACTCGCGCGATGTTTCACGACGGACGACGGCTATTACGACTGCGACATCAAGGCGACCGACAAGGACGGCAGTTTTGAAATCAGCGCACCGAAAAAGCCGCGCTACGGGCTGATCATGGACGAGCCTGGCCTGGCTTCCGCTTTTGTCATGCGCGGCACGAGCCGCAACGTCGCTCTGCCCGGCAAGTTCAAGCGCAACAAGCAGGACCTTGCATGCTGGTACAACGCCGAAACCCGCGTGCGCATCTGCGTCTGGTAGACGTTTCGCGGCAGCGCCGGGGCTATCCGAGCCCCAGTACCCGACGCGCCATCAACAGCCGCTGCACTTCAACAGTGCCGCCATAAATGGTGACGCGCCGGTTCTGCAGATAGGTCAGACCGGGGAAGGATTTGTCGCCGTCGCCACTGGCAACAGCCAGCGCGGCCTCGCTGCCATAGGCCTCTGCGAGCAATTCGCACAGCTCCTGCTGCAATTCCGCCGAAACCAGTTTGGCGAAGGCAAAATCCGCATTCGCTTTGGTGCGACTCTCGGCGAACGAGACGATCTGCGAGAACACGGCGCAAAGCGCCACGTAGTCGATTTCGGCGCGGGCGAGACGGTCGCGAAAACTGTCGTCGTCCATGACACCGGTCGCGCGCGCGGCTCGCTTCACCTTGCCGAGCAGTTGCGCACATTTCTGCGGATTGGCGCCATTGAGCCGTTCTTTCTCGAGCAGTGCGGTCGCCACCCGCCAACCATCGTCGATGGAGCCGACGACATTTGAGACGGGCACGCGCACATCGTCGAAAAATACTTCCGCGAATTCCTCATCGCCGGCGATAGTGCGGATCGGAAGGGGCTTGATGCCCGGCGTCTTCATGTCGATCAGAATGAAGGTGATGCCGGCCTGCTTCTTCACATCCGGATTGGTGCGAACCAGTGCAAACATCCAGTCAGCGTGATGCGCCCATGTGGTCCAGATCTTCTGGCCATTGATGACGAAGTCGTCGCCATCGCGCACGGCGCGCGTGCGCAGGCTGGCAAGATCGGAGCCGGAGCTAGGCTCGGAATAGCCCTGGCACCAGATCGTATCGCCGGACAGCATTCCCGGCAGATGCCGCGCCTTCTGCTCTGGCGTGCCGAACACCTGCAGGATGGGACCGAGATGATAGATCGCCTGGCCTGAGATTTCCGGCGCGCCGGCCTTGCCAGCCTCGTCGTAGAGCACAATCTGCTCGCCGACCGTGGCGCCCATGCCGCCATAGTCCTTCGGCCAGTTGGGCGCGACCCAGCCGCGCGCGGCGAGCTTCCTGTGCCAGCCGCAGGCCTCCTCGAAACTCGGCCGGCTCGGCAGATGCCGCAGACGGTCGGGCAAATTGGCCTCGAACCAGTCGTGAACCTCCTGGCGGAACGCCGCCTCACGGGGGCTGTCCTCGCGGAATTTCACCTCTGTTGTCTCGCCTGCCCCGAACATGCGCGCCGCGACGATCTTGCGGTGCTCGCTCGCAGTGCCGTAGGCGGTGGAGAGCGCCATGCCGCGTTTGAGATGCAGGCCGATATCATGCTCGTCGGTGAAGCCGATGGCGCCGTGCAACTGGATCATGTCGCGCGTCACCGCGGTTGCCGCAGCACTCGCCTTCGCCTTGGCGCCCGACGTCATCAGCACGGAGGCGGCGCCGCCGCCAAGCGCCAGGCGCGCGGCTTCGTTCACCAGCGAGCGCGTCAACGAAATCTGCACATGGGCATCCACCGCGCGGAACTGCAGCGCCTGAAACGCCCCGAGAGGCTTGCCGAACTGTTCGCGTGTCTTGAGATGGTTGAGGGTGATTTGCAGCGCCGCGTCCATCAGGCCGACGAGTTCGGCAGCAGCGGTCAGGCCAAGGAAGATACGTAGCTCAGCGGCAAGCGCGGCGGCACCGGACGACAGAATATGTGTCGCAGCAACGCCGCAATTCTCGAACGTCAGCGTGCCTGTGCTCATGCCATCGACGGTCCGGCTCGAGGCGACCTTCAGCCCGGCCGTCTCCGCACGCACGAAGGCCAGACCTTCCGTACCGTTGAGATCGTAGCCGACAATGAAGGCATCGGCAGCGGCGGCGGCAAAGACGCCGCCGCGCACGCCATCCAACACGATGCCGGATGAGGCGCCCGCATGCGCCTTGACGCTGGCGCTCGCGGTGCTGGCAAGCGCCGGAACGAACAGCCTGCGGCCCTCCACCGCCTCGGCGAGTTCAGCGACATCGACGGCGCCTGAAAAAGCTGCCGCGCCTTTGAGCCCCACTATCAGCGAGACATAGGGGATGGAGGCAAGATGCCTGCCAAATTCCTCGGCGACGACGCAGGCTTCCACAAGGCCCAGGCCGCCGCCGCCCTTTTCCTCAGGCACGAGAATCGACAGCCAACCATCGCCGCCGGTGTGCGCAAGGGCTTCATCATCGCGGCCCGCCGCGCGCTCGCGCAGCCTGCGAAGTCGCGCTGCCCCAAACACCTGCGCTGCAAACCGCCCGGCGCCTTCGCGGATGGCCTTGATGTCATCTTCATTCGTTCCGGACATTTCTTCCCCGCCGTTCTGCAATCCAGCGGCCTGATAGCACAAGCTTCCGCGCACTGCGATGGCGCGTGCTGTATCGCATTGCGGCGCAACTGGACCAGATCGCGGCCACGCGTCATAATCGCACCACGGGCCGCAATTTGCGAAATATGGCCATGAAGGAAGTCGACCAGCGGAGGAAATGCGTGAAGAAAATCGCCCTCGAGGAACATTGTATGACACCGGGCCTCGCCAGCTATTGGGAACCGACGATGGCGGACGTGCCGCCGGAAATTTACCAGCGTATCCGCACGCGGCTGCACGACTATTCGGAAATGCGCCTGCGGGAGATGGATGAAGCAGGTATCGAAAAGGCGATCCTCTCGGCAGCGGGCCCCGGCGTACAGGTCGAGCCGGACACGCGCACCGCGCTGAAGACCGCCGCTGAGGCCAACGACTATCTTGCCGGCCAGATCGCGCCCAACAGCAAGCGCCTCTACGGCTTCGCCCATATCGCCTTGCAGGATCCCGCCGAAGCGGCGAAGGAACTCGAACGCTGCGTCAAGCAACTCGGCTTCAAGGGCGCGATGATCAACGGCCACAGCAACGGCCATTATCTCGACGAGCGGCAGTTCGATCCGTTCTGGGCCAAGGCCGAGGAACTGCAGGTGCCGATCTATCTGCACCCCGCTGACCCGCCGGTTCAGTACAATTCGTTCGGGAACTACGATTCGCTGCGGCGCGCCACCTGGGGCTGGACGGTGGAAACCGGCACGCATGTGCTGCGCATGGTCTTCGGCGGCGTCTTCGACCGGTTTCCCAAGGCGACGCTGGCGGTCGGCCACCTCGGCGAGACCCTGCCGTTCCTGCTCTGGCGTCTCGACAGCCGCGCCAAGCTCTATGGCGTGAAACTCAAGCGCGAGCCTTCCGACTACATTCGCGAGAATATCGTGGTGACGATCTCGGGCATGTATTCGGCCGAGCCGTTCAACTGTGCCATTGCCGCGCTTGGCCAGGACCGGGTGATGTTCTCGGCCGATTACCCCTTCGAGCCCTGGGTCGTCGCCGGCAATTTCATGGATGATGTGAAAGTCGACGAGAAAGTCCGCGCCGATGTGGCGTGGAACAACGCGGCAAAACTGTTCGACGTCGGTTAAACGCCTGCGGCATGATGCCCTCGTCCTTCGAGACGCAACGCTAACGCGTTGCTCCTCAGGATGAGGGCTTTTGACAGGTTGTACAAATTCCCCAGAAGCCCTCATCCCGAGAGCGCCTGAAAGGCGCGTCTCGAAGGACGAGGGCGATGGGCCGCAATCAAATCCTGAAGAACGACTTCGCATTGTCCTCGAAGATCATCTTCTTGTCGCCGTCACTGAGCCAATCGAAGCTCTTGATGACCGGCACGATGTCATCGAACGTCTTGCCCGTCTTCGGGTTCAGCGATGAGCCGACACCAGGGCATTCGGCGCCATACATGCAGCGATCGGCGCCGACGGTTTCGATCAGCAGCCGCAGGCCGGCTTCCGAATAAAGAACAGTGTCATAGTAGAGGTTGCGCATCGCCTCGATGAAATCGACCCCACGCCGCGAAGCGCCCGACTGGAAACGCCCGATCTGGTAGGGAATGGCGCCGCCGCCGTGCGAGCAGACGATCTTCAGCTTCGGAAAATCCTTGAACACCGTTGAATTGGCGAGGCCGAAAACCGCGATCGATTCCTCGTTGATGAAGTGCAGCGTATAGGGCGTGCGCTCCGACTTCGATCCGGTGGCATGGATATGCGCCGCCACATCGAGCTGGCACAGTTTTTCATACAGCGGATACCAGTAGCGGTCGCCGAGCGCGGGCGCTTCTTCGCCGCCGTTTTCATAAGGATCGGGGTTGAGCAGACAGCCCTTGAACCCGAGCTTGGTGACGCAGCGCTCCAGTTCCGGCAGGGCGGCTGTGATCGGCTCGCCCGCCGCCTGCGGCAGGCCGCACATGCCGAAGAACTTGTCGGGGAAGAGTTGCACCGAGCGGGCGATAATATTGTTGGTTTCCTCGGTGAACCAGTGCACCAGACGCGACGGCTTGACGCTATGCATCATCTGGAACGGCCGCGGCGAAATGAGCTGTTTGTCGATGCCAAGCCGGTCCATCATCGGAATATGCGCGACCGGACCCATTTCCTTGCGGAAATACGATTCCTTGATCTCCTCGTCGCTGACTTCGGGCATTTTGCGCCCGTGTTCGCCGCGGTGCGACATGATCGAGGCTTTATAGACCCACAACGCCGCCGGCGCGCTGACATGGGCGTGGCAATCGATAATCATCCCTCTTTCCTCCCGTACAGTCTCAGGTCGGAATATGGCATTGCCAAAAAGAAAATAGCAAATGGTTTGCTTTTCAGGATTGGCCGGCGCGGAAAGTTCCGTATATCCGAACGCTTATCTACCGGCGTCTTGAAGCTCAGGGCCTGACGCCCGGCGCTTCCATCGTCATGCCGCGCGCACGCCACATCAGATAGAGCTCCAGATTGACAAATTCCTGGTCGCCGTAAGCATAGGGCTCGGCGCGCATGCCGATCATGCAATTGCGCAACCGCCGCTGCAGCGAACCGACCGTCTGCCATTCCAGCCGATAGAGCGGATAGGCAGTCGGGTGGGCCTGCGGCAGCAGCGCGCTGCCGAGCTTTTGACCCCAGTTATCCGTGTGGCACTGGGCACACGACAGGTTGAGCTGGCCAACCCGTTCGCTATAGAGCTTCTCCCCCGCCTCGCGGAACGGCCTCGTGCGGCTGTCGTCCTTCGCCTCGATGGGCATGCCTTTCGACTGCCGCGCCAGATAGGCCGTCAACGCCAGAAGATCGCGGCTCTCATAGGCCAGTGGCGAGGCCTTCTGCTGCTCCGTGCGGCAGAGATTGATGCGCTGCTCGAGATTGATGACTTTGGATGACGTCTCGTCGAAAGCAGGATAACTCGCGGCAACGCCCTTCATGCTCGTTGCTGCGTCCCGGTGACACGATGAACACGACTTGTTAGCGGTGCCGGCCGGCTTGCTCCACAACGTTTCTCCCTCGAGCACCCACAGCATCGCCGGATTCGACGTGTCGTCGTTCTGCATGTCCTGGGTTTGCCGGCTCATGAATTCGGAACCGGATTTGCGAGCCGCCAGGGGAATTTCGTCTCCGCTTGCAAACGGACCGGCCAGCAGAACGGCCATGCAGGCCATGATCATACGAAGCCGGCGGGGCCGCATCATTCGACGGTGATCTGCTTGGTCTCGACCGCTTCGAAGCCATTGTCGCCACGCCAGGCGAGGACGATCTCGCCGCTGTCCGTCGCCCGTGTCGAGAAGGAGATGAATGGATTGGCGGCAATGGCCGGCGAATACTTCGCCTTGAAGACCTCTTCGCCATTGTAGGTGCAGGTGAACGTCTGAATGATATCGCGCTGAATAATCTTGCCGTTCGTACCAACGCGAAAGCCCGATTCCATCGGATGCGAGATCAACGCCTTGATCTCGATAATATCGCCGCGCCTTGCATTGGCGGGAACGTTGACGAGGGCGCGCGCCATCACAGAATATCCTCAAGACAGGCAGCTAAAGTCACGATAACATCCGCATTGTCGAACCAGAACGACCCGTCGTTCATCTCGGCGACCGCGGTAATCTTCTGGCTGTCGGCAAGCTTGATGCGCGTGGCGAAACTCGCCCTTCCGCAACGGGGGCCCATGGTGCAGGTGATCACATCCGGCTGCGGATTCTTTTCGTTCACAACATGGATCACCCTGACGTAATTGTCATCGGTCATTGGGCTGTCAACCGAAACGGTCATCGGCACTGTATTGCCATTGTCGACCAGCGGCGGCAGATCGAGCGTAACCTTGCCCTTGGTCATGGGCTTGCCGCCAGTGATCTCATCGACGAGTTGCCGCATCATATCGGGCGTCGCCCGTGCCCTCTGCGCGCCGGCAGCGCCAAGCACCAGACCTAGGCCCAACTGCCCCGTCCGCAAAATGAAGATCCGCCGCGTCGGTTCGAGCATTGTTTCAGCAACCCGTTTCATCGCAACGTCATCAGAAAGGCGATGACATCCTCGATCTGATCGGCATTCAGGATCGGCTTGCCGGCAAAACCCGGAGCTACCCGCGTCAAGCCGTCGGTACGATAATAGGATGGCATGATCGTGTCCGGATGCAAACGTCGCCCGTCGGCAATCCGCAGCCGCAACTGGCTTTCGTTGAGCCGCACCCCTGCCCCGGCAAGGCTCGGCGCCAAAGTGCCTTGGAATCGCTCCTCCGGGAATGGCCCCGAATGGCAGAGCAGACAAAGGCCCGTCTGGCGGTTGACGACGATGGCGCGTCCCCGCGCTGCATCGCCAGGGGATCCGCTTAAAGATTTCGCGATGCCGCCGTCCTCGACCACGAATTCTCCCGGCATTTGTTGCGCCATTGCCGCTGTCGCATTTGCTGCGGCAAATAGAAACCAGGCCAGGCAGTGCAAGCCTCTAGCCAAAGACTTCAGCCGTGATCGTATTGAACCAGCCATCGGCAAGACGGGCTTCCTGGGCACGGAAATCCGCCGGCGCATCAAGCGGGCTGGTGCCGCCGGCACCATCGATGTCGGCCAGCAATCCGTTCGTCGGCTTGTAGACGCCGGCGACGGTGATCCCATAGTCGGGCGCTACGACGCTGTAACAGGTGTTGATCAGCCGCGGCTCCGCCGGCTTGCCATTGGCGAGCATGGTGACGACGGCGGCGGCGCAGACTTTCGCCTGGGCATTGGCGGAGAATGCCGACTTCGGCATGGCGCCTGCAATCGAGGCATCGCCGACCACGTGAATGCCCGGACGCAGCTTCGATTCAAACGTCACCGGATCGATCGGGCACCAGCCGCTGCGGTCGGCAACACCCGCCAGTTCAGCGATATGCCCTGCCTTCTGCGGCGGGATCACGTTGGCCACCGCCGCCTTGTAGGTGGAAAAATCCGTCGTCAATGTCATCGCCGCCGGATCGACGGAGGTCACCTTGCCGCCGGTCGACAGCGAAACCCACTCCACCATGTCGCTGTAAAGCGCCTTCCAGACGTTCTGGAACAGGCGCTGTTTGGAGAACACATCCTTGGCATCGAGGATAATGAGCTTGGATTTCGGCTTTTTGGTTTTGAGATAGTAGGCGATGAGGCTGGCGCGCTCGTAAGGTCCGGGCGGACAGCGGAATGGATTGGCCGGCGACGAGATGACGACCACACCGCCGTCGTCCATCGCCTCGAGCTGACGCCGCAGCAGCAGGGTCTGCTCACCAGCCTTCCATGCATGCGGCATGATCGCGGCCGCCGCCTCGTTATAGCCAGGCAGCCCGTCCCAGCGGATGTCGACGCCGGGCGAAAGCACCAGCCGGTCGTAAGTCAACGTCGCGCCGTCGGCGAGCGTCACGCGCCTGGCGTCGGCATCGACGCCCGTTGCGGCGGTAAAGGCAATCTCGACGCCTGTTTTGCCGAGATTGTCGTAACCGAACTCCTGCTGCTTCAGATCGCGCAGGCCGGCGATGACGAGATTGCTGAACGGACAGGCCGTGAATGTCCGGTTCGCCTCCACCAGCACGACGGAAAGCGCAGGATTGAAACGTTTGAGCATGCGCGCGCAGGTGGCGCCGCCAAAGCCGCCGCCGATAACGACCACGCGGCCGGCCGCACCCTGCGCAAGCGCCGGACGGGAGAGCGAGGCCATGGATAGGCTGGCCGCCGCCGTTCCGATGAATTTACGTCTGTCGAGCCTGACGGTCTTGCTCATCCGGCTTAATCCTTCCGCGCTGCATACCACGACGCAATGGCGCGGATTTCATCGTCCGTGAAACCTTTCGCCACCCGGTCCATCACCGTCGCCGGCGTTTTGCCGTTCTTGAAGGCAAGCAGCGAGGCGACAAGATCGTCCGCATTGCGGCCGACGATCCCGGGCGCCGGCGTTTGTACGTTCGCGCTTGCCGGATGACACCCCGAACAGGACAGGGCACCAGCCGGTGCGTCGAGGCCTTCCGCCCAAGCGCCGTGTCCGCAGGCGCACATCAGGATCGCGGCGAGGAGGAATCGAAGAGGCATTACTTTTCCCAACAAAAAGGAAGGGCGGCCCGTGGACCGCCCTGACAATGCCTACACAGATTTGAGACTGTGATTCATCAACGGCAGATCGCGAATGCGCTTGCCGGTGGCAGCGAAGATCGCATTCAGCACCGCCGGGGCCGCAACCGCGATCGTCGGTTCGCCGACGCCACCCCAGAAGCCGCCCGACGGCATGATGATGCATTCGACTTTCGGCATTTCGTCGATGCGCATCATGTTGTAGCTGTCGAAATTCGTCTGTTCGATCGCGCCGTCCTTGACGGTGCATTCGCCGTACAGCATCGCCGTCAGGCCGTAGACGAAGGAGCCTGCGATCTGCCGTTCGATCTGCGCCGGGTTGACGGCATAGCCACAATCGGTGGCGCCGACGATGCGCAAAATCTTCAACTGCCCTTCCGGACTGACCGTCACATCAGCCACTGCCGCAACATAGCTGCCGAAGCCCATGATCTGCGCCACGCCCTGGAAGACGCCCTTCGGCGCCTTGCCGTAATTGGCTTTGGCGGCAGCCGCGTCGAGCACGGCGCGATGTTTCGGCTTCAACATCTTGCGGCGGAACTCGAGGGGATCCTGCCCGGCTTCCTTGGCAAGCTCGTCCATGAAGGATTCCACATAGACGGCGTTGTGGTTGAGATTCACGCCGCGCCAGAAGCCGGCAAGAATATGGGTGTTGCGCATCGCATGATCGATCAGCACGTTCGGAATGGTATAGCCGAAATTGCCTTCGGGCGCGCTTGGTGTCAGGCCCTGGAATACGGCCGGATCCATGCCGTTCTGCAGCGCCTGCGGCAACAGCGACGCGAGGATCGACTGTCCTGAAATGCGCATATGCAATGCCGTCAGATTGCCCGCGGCATCGAAACCGCCGGTCATCTTGCATTGCGTCACCGGATGATAGGCGCAATGCGTCATATCTTCCTCGCGCGTCCAGATCAGCTTCACCGGTGTTCCCGGCATTTCCTTGGCGATTTTCACCGCCTGCGTCACATAGTCGGTGCGCGCGCGCCGGCCGAAGCCGCCGCCAAGATGCACCTTGTAGACATCGCATTTGTCGACGGGCAGACCCGCTGCTTCCGCGACCGCCGCCAGCGCGCCTTCGCCGTTCTGCGTCGGACACCAGACCTCGCACTTGTCCGCCGTGTAGAGAGCCGTCGTGTTCATCGGCTCCATGGTGGCGTGATGCAGATACGGGAAGGAGTAGACCGCCTCATACTTCTTGGCCGCGCCTTGCAGAGCAGCCGGCGCATCGCCGGTCTTGTTGCCGACGAACGCCTGGTCGGCGGAAAGTCCTTCCTTCAGCATGTCGGCGATCGTGGCGCTCGACACTTTGGCATTCTCGCCCAGGTCCCAGGTCTTCGGCAGGGCGGCGAGCGCCGTCTTGGCGTTCCAGAACGTGTCTGCGACCACCGCGACGCTGCTGTCGCTGACGCGAACAACGGATTTGACGCCGCGCATGGATTTGACCTTGTCGGCATCGAACGACGTCAGCTTGCCGCCGTTGACCGGACAATCATGAATGGCAGCGATGACCATTCCGGGCAGCTTGATGTCGATGCCATAAACCTGCTTGCCGGTGAGCTTGTCGACCGTGTCGAGGCGTTTCACCGGCTTGCCGATCAGCTTCCAGTCCTTTGGGTCTTTCAGCTTGACGTCCTTGGGCGGGTCGAGCTTGCCGGCGGCGCTCGCCACCTTGCCGAAGGTGGTCTTGCGGCGCGACCCCTTGTGCGTGATGACGCTGTTGGCCGCCGTGCATTCGCCCGCCGGAACCTTCCATTCGTTAGCCGCGGCCTGAATTAGCATTTCGCGGGCGATGGCGCCGCCCTTGCGGACGTATTCCTGCGACTGCCGGATGCTTTGGCTGCCGGTGGAATTGTAATTGCCCCACACGCGCTTGCGCGCGACATTGGTGCCGGGAGTGGGATATTCCCACGTCACCTTCGACCAGTCGCATTCCAGTTCTTCCGCCACCATCTGCGCCAGTCCGGTCAGCGACCCCTGGCCCATCTCCGAGCGGGCGATACGGATGACAACTGTGTCGTCAGGCTTGACCACGACCCAGGCATTCACCTCCGGCGTGGCATCCGCCGCCAAAGCATCGGGCATATAGTTGAAGCCGAGCGAGAAGCCGCCGGTTGCAGCAGCCGCGCCGACGAGAAACGAGCGTCGATCGAATTTTGGCAAGTCGAATTTCGGCATGTCGTTCATGGTCGCGCCCCTCAAGCTTTCGCGGCGGCGTGAATCGCCTGCCGGATCTGTTGATAGGTGCCGCAGCGACAGATGTTGGTCAGCGCGGCATCGATGTCGGCGTCGGTCGGCTTCGGCCGGTCTTTCAGCAAGGCCGAGACGGCCATGATCATCCCGCTCTGGCAGTAACCGCATTGCGGAACTTCGTTGTCGAGCCAGGCCTTCTGCACTTTGGTCATGACGTTGTTGACGGCGAGACCTTCGATCGTGGTGATTTTCTTGCCGGAGACCATGTTGACCGGCACCGAGCACGAACGCGTAGCCACGCCATCGATATGCACCGTGCAGGCGCCGCACTGGGCGATGCCGCAGCCGTATTTGGTTCCCGTGAGACCAAGCGAATCGCGCAACACCCACAATAACGGCGTGCGCGGATCGACATCGGCCTGATACGGCTTACCGTTAACGTTGAGAGACGCCATGATCTTCTTCCCTTCCAACTGTGATCACTTGATGCGATCGACAAATTCCCAAGCAGTTCCAAGGTAGCCAACTACCTTGGAATTAATCTAGCCTACGATCTGTCGATTGGGGAAATCGCAATTTCGCGAGCAGGAAGCACTGCGAGAGTCAGCGCGATGGGGTTGATCGGCGTGCAAATTTTGCATGCACCTTGAAGCAAATCCGGCGCGGTCCGATATTACCGCAACGCACAAAATATTTCGTCCAAACGCCGACATCGGAAATATCCGGATGGCCGATATCCATCACGGCATCAGCGCGTCGACGATCTTGCGAACTTCCTCTGTGCGGTCGCGGGGAATGACGAGCACGCCGTTCGGCGTCGCCACCACTACAAGACCTTCCACCCCGATCACGCCAACGGAAATACCTTCGGCAAAAATCAGGTTGCCCGTGCTGTCGGAAGCGACCGCAGCGCCATGCAGGCTGTTGTTGTCGGCGTCGCGCGCCGATTGCTCCCAGATCGATGCCCAGGATCCAAGATCGCTCCATATAAAATCCACGGGAACGACCGCGGCATTGTCGGCCTTTTCCATCACTGCATAGTCGATGGAGATCGACTGACATTTGCGGAATTGATCGAGCGGCAGCCGGATATGCCGGCCGCTTGGCTTGGCGGCCGCATAGGCGGCGCGCGATTGCTGCAGCAGATCGGGGGCATGCCTGGCCAATGCGTCGATCATCGCCGCAGCTCGGAACAGGAACATGCCGGCATTCCAGAGATATTCGCCGGACGCGAGATATTCCTCCGCAGTTTCCCGATCAGGCTTTTCGACGAAGCGTTTAACGCGAGAGCAACCGCTGTCGATGGCGTCGCCGACATTGATATAGCCATATCCGGTTTCCGGCTTTACCGGACGGATGCCGAGCGTCACGATAAAGCCCTGTTGCGCCGCGGACAGGCCGCGCAAAATACTGTCGCGGAAATGCTGCTGATCCGGAATCGCATGGTCGGACGGCAGGATCAAGAGCACGGCATCGGGATTGGTCGCCAGCGCATGCAGGCTGGCGATGGCGATGGCCGGCGCGCTGTTGCGTCCGATCGGCTCGACGATCACCGCGCTTGCATCGATATGGATTTCTTCGAGCTGTTCGATCACATAATCTTCGTGCCGCGCATTGCAGATGACCACCGGTTCCGCAAAACGACCATCGGCGCCGCCATGCACGCGCAGGCACGTCTGCTGGAACATGGTGTCATCGTCGATCAGGCGATGAAACTGCTTCGGCTTCTGGCCCGTTGAAAGCGGCCACAGGCGGGTTCCGCTTCCCCCACTCAGAACGACGGGAATAATCGCGGGGGGGACGACCGGATTTGCCAAAACGAACTCCAAATTTGTCGGCTGAAGATGGGTTGTGAACGGATACAGGTGGAACTCAGTTACGCCGTACACTGACCGGCGCAACAAAAGCGAGGCGGCGACCTGTTCTCACGAGACCGACGATTGCACGATGTCGACGGCAGCCTGTGTATAGGGCTCGATCGCGTCTCTGCGCTTCTGGCTTGCCTTTGGAACCGCAATCTCGCTCCTGGCGATTTCCGCGAACGCGCAAACAAGGTGGTAGAATGTGCTGGCTGGTGCCGGTTCGCTGACGAATGATCCATCGTCCGACATTTTGTCGCGCCACAAACCTTTCGGCAGGTCGTCGAAATAAAGTCCGATAGAATGGACGGCGTCCTGCGCGGTCGCCACATAGACGTCGCGTTCTGCGCCGTCGGCAAGTTGTGCCAGCGCCAGCGACGCCTTCAATCGTTCGGTCTGTGGCCAGAGCCGTGCTCCAGAATTGCACCAGCTCAAGTCGTGGTGCAGTTCGTTGATCGCGACGCCGCGCTGCTGGCACACGCCGTGACGTTGGCCGATATCATAAAGCCGGCGGTAGATTGCGGCGGACGGCACATTGCAAATGGCTTCGTAACGCGACAGCAGCCACGTCCACTCGAACAGATGGCCCGGCTCGATGATGGCCTGAGGGCCGGTCGTGACCGGCGTCCAGTCCGCATGGAAAAATTCGAGCACGGCGCCGGAACGAGGGTCGATCAGCCGGTCTTTGCAGATCCGCACGATCTCATGCGCCAGATTGCGCCAGACCGCGGCATCGCTGACTTCTATCCACGCCAGCGCAGCTTCGAGCAGATGCATATGCGGATTGGCCCGCAAGGGTTCGGCGTTGAGCGGCGTATCGTAGAAACCGCCCATCGGATGGGCAAAATCGCGGCGGATATTGCGCAGCAGCGCCAGCGCCAGTGCGCGATATTTCGCATCGCCGGTGATACGGTAACCCTGCGCCAGCGCCAGCAGGAAGAACGCCTGGTCGTAGAGATCAGGCGGCGCATCGGCTGGAACGCCGGTCGCCGGATGGATTCCCCGCAAATATCCGTTTGAATCGCGTCCGTGTGCCAGAATAAAACGCTCGCCGTGATCGATCATCTTGCGCCAGTCGCCGCCCCAGCCAAGCTCGCCGGCATGGGCAAAGCAATAAATCTGGCGCGCCTGGACACGCACCCGCCGGTTTTCAACGACGGCATGGCCCTGGAGATCGATTCGTTCGAAAAATCCGCCGTTTTCGACATCGCAGCCGGAATTTGCCCACATATCAAAGGCATGGTCCCGAAGCCAGGAGAGTGCGTCCGAAAACTGAAGCCGGGGGGGCTGCGTTCCAGGTTCCGCGGCTTTCGCCTGAACACTCGTTATTTGCACGAACGCTACCTCTTCGCTTTACCTCTACCGGCCCTGACAAAACGCCAAAAAACCAGTAAATTCAGCTATTCAATCGTTATCAAACTCTTGCGGGAGGGTCCAGAAGGACACCCGCATGCATGCCACGCACAATTTGTCCTAACCCCCAATTTTGGCAACTATAGTTCCCTCGAAGCAATTATAGCTTAAGACGAGTGACAGAATGATTATCGGCGCGTCGACGCTGGGCGACTGTGTTCCATGCAAGTCGCAGGCCGCACGCGCCGCAGGAGCTTAGCTTTGCCAAGTGAGCGTTTGCGGACGGCTTTCGACGTCACGCACATGGTATCCAGGCTGATCGTCAACGAACCGACCGGCATCGACAGGATCGACCTCGCTTTCGCAAGGCACTTCATCCGAAATTCTCAATTCACCGGCGGCATTCACTACGGAAACCGCCGCGAGCGGCTGCATTCACCGGCGCAGGCAGCCAAAATCCTCGAGCTTGCCGAACATTTCTGGCAAGAGAAGCCGAACGCGGCAGACGATGCACCTTTCAATCGGCTGCTCGACTGGCTCGCCAGCACGCCGGCGACGCGGTTCGAGAAACTCGACGTCAGGAAGCCCGGACGCTCCTGGCTCTACAGCAAATACCGCTCGCTGCGCATGACCCAATTGCGCCTGGCCCGGAACCGGTCGGTGCGGATTCCACAAGGCGCGATCTATCTCAACATCGCCCAGCATCAGCTGGAAAATCCGTGGCGCCTGGCCTGGCTCGACCGCAGGCCGGATCTGCGCAAGGTCTTCTTTGTCTTCGATCTCCTGTCGATCGATTATCCGGAATATTTCCGCCCCGACAATTACGAGCTGTTCCGCCGCCGGCTTGCCACCGCCTTGCACCACGCCGATGCATTTCTCGTCTCTGCGCAAAGCGTCAAAACCAGGCTCGAAGAGGAGATGCGCGCACTCGGCGAACGCCCGCGCCCGATTCATGTCGGCTATTTTCCCTCGCCGCTCGCGCTCGACGACAGCCAGACGCCGGTCGCGCAGGCGGAACGCGATACGACCGGTCATCCCTATTTCATCATCGTCGGCACCATCGAGCCGCGCAAAAACCATCTCCTGCTGCTGCAGCTCTGGCGCGAGATGATCCGCGAAGACCCCGATGCGCCCCGCCTGCTCATCGTTGGCGGCAGAGGCTGGGAATGCGAACAGGTCGTCGATCTGCTCGACCGCTCGCCGGTTCTGCGCAGCCATGTGGCGGAAGTCTCGGGCGTTCCCTCGGCCCAGCTCAACCGGCTGGTGCATGGCGCGCGAGCCCTGCTGATGCCGACATTCGATGAAGGCTACGGATTGCCGGTCGTGGAAGCCCTGTCCATGGGCACGCCGGCCATCGCCTCCGATATCCCGGTTTTCCGTGAGATCATGCAGGATTGCGCCATCTTGCGATCACCGCTCGACGGCCCCGGCTGGAAATCGGCCATCCTGCAAATGGCCGACAGAAACTCGGATTTCTACAAGGATGCGTGCCAGCGCGCGGCGCGGTTCGTCGCACCGACCTGGCCCAGATATTTCGCCGATGTGGAATCTTTCTTAGCCAGCCTGTAACACGCCGGCCGCCTGTCATTCGCGAAGCGCGAGCGGGAAACCAGACCTGGTGATTCCACGCATCCACCGCGGCTGATATCGATGCTCTGCAGCGCCGGGTTCCTTAAGTCAGGCAGGTTGTACTGCCGGCTCCATCACGCGCAGACGCGGCATCACCTTCTGCGCGAACAGTTCCACCGACCGGTGCATGTCCTCGAAATTCATGTCACCGAAGGCAAAGCGGAGCACCGAGTAATTGGCTCCCGTCTCGGCATGTTGCTGCTGCAGGAAACGCAGAACCGTCTCAGGCGAGCCGGCGATCGCCCTCTCCGCCTGCATCAACTCGTCATAGGTGGCCTCGAGGCCGCTGAGCTTCGGCACCACCCCGTGCAGCGTGTGCAGCCATCTGAAGCTCTTCTGGAACGACAGATGCGCCCGGCGCGCAATCGTCATCGCCTCCTCATCGCTGGGCGCGACCACGATGGTGCGCGCCAGGCCGATCATCCGTTCCGGTCCGTCATAGCCGGTGGCAGTCAGTTCGCGCTTGAAATCGTCGATATATTGCGCCGCCGTCTGCGTTCCTTCGTTCATCACGACATTGAAGCGGGCACCGGCCGCACGAATGGCGCTCTCGGTCGAATGCACGCCATACCAGACCGGCGGCATCGGCTTTTGAAACGGCTTGAGGTGCAGCGGAACATTCCGCATGTCGAAATGCTTGCCGGTGAAATCGATGCGACCGTCGATCAGGCCCTGGCGGACAACGATCAGCGCTTCATCGTAAATCTCGCGCGCCTCGGTGGGATCGACACCAAAATAGGCCAGTTCCATCGGCACCGACCCGCGGCCAAAGCCGATGTCGAGCCGGCCGCCGCTGATCTGATCGACCATGCAGATCTCTTCGAACATCCGCAGCGGATGGTGCGCCGGCAGTGCATAGACCAGCGTGCCGACGCGCAACCGCTTCGTACGCTGCGCCAGCGCCGCCAGAAATACGCTGGGCGACGCGCCGCCGCCCAGCGGCGTGCAATGATGCTCGGTCACATGATAGCAATGGAAGCCCGCCTGATCGTAAAGCTCCCCGAGCCGGAGGCGGTTTTCATAATGCTCGTGCTGCGGCAGATCGCTGCTGAGATCGAGATGATCCATGACGCCGAAGTGCATTTTCCGCCCTTTCCCCGAGGCCTTGTTGTGGCTTCAAGTTCTGTTCTTGGCCAGAAATAACAAGATTTGACAGGGTTTGGCGACTGAAATTTGCACGGCCAGGCGCCGGCCTGACGCCCCGTCCTTCGAGACTCGCCTTACAGGCGCTCCTCCAGGATGAGGGCTTCTGTCAGCTTGTACAGTTTATCCAGGAGCCCTCACCCTGAGGAGCACGCGCAGCGTGAGTCTCGAAGGACGGGGGCGATAGCTTCAATATCAGGCCGCGTCTGTCTGCGTCACGACTGGAATACCAGCGCTAGCCATTTCAACCTCCGACAGGACCGAGCCGATCATCACGACAACCGGTCCGTCCTCGTCGATCCCCTCCAGTTGCTCGGGCAACGTCGCGATCGTGGCGATGATCCTGTGCGAATTCCCTCTCGTCGCCGAAAACACCGCTGCTGCAGGCATATTCGGATCAAGCCCGGCAGCCATCGCCGCATCGCGCAGGCCGGAAAGCGTTTTGCGCGGCATATAGACGACGGTGGTCACATCGCTGTCGGCGAGGGCTTCCCAGCAGATCGACTTCGGCAACGCGCCGCTACGCGCATGGCCTGTGACGAATTGCACGCGCTGAGCGTGATCGCGATGGGTTAGCGAGATGCCGAGATCGGCGGCTGCACCCTGCGCCGTGGTGATGCCTGGCACGATCTCGACCGCCAGGCCGGCATCGCGACAGGCGGAGATTTCCTCGCCGGCCCGGCCGAAAATGCCTGGGTCGCCCCCCTTCAACCGCACCACATGCTTGCCGTCGCGGGCAAAGGAAACCATCAGGGCATTGATATCGTCCTGCTTGCAGGACGGACCGTAACCGGTCTTGCCGACCAGCATGCGGCGGGCCTCGCGCCGTGCGAAATCGAGAATCTCCGGCGACACGAGATGGTCGTAAAGAATGATGTCGGCCGATTGCAGCAGGCGCACGGCCTTCAAGGTCAGCAGTTCCGGATTGCCCGGCCCCGCGCCGACCAGACTGACCCTGCCTGCTCTTTTGGCGGCCGGCGACCCTGCCTGCTCCAGCAAGGTGTCGAAATCTTCGTCTGCAGGACGGCGATGCGGCTGCGCGAAAGCCAGTGCCGCATAGGCCGTCCAGAAACCCCGCCGCAGCACAGAACCAGCCTGCCGCAACGGTATCTGCGCCCGCCACAGTTTCGCGGCCGCGACCCAATGGGCGAACCCTGTCGGCAGCAGCGCTTCGATCTTGGCGCGAATGGCCTGCGCAAAAATCGGCGCGGCACCGTCCGTTGAAATGGCCACGACCAGCGGCGACCGGTTGACGATCGAACCGAATTGGAAATCGCAGAACTCGGGCCGGTCGATGATATTGACCGGCACGCCATGGCGTCGCGCGGCGCTGGCAAATGCCCCGGCTTGCGTCACATCCTCGAAGGCGCCGACCGCCAGCCGCACGCCGGCGAAATCATCGTCGCACCAGGCGCGTGCGTCCACCTCGATGACATGTGCCCCGGCGGCGGTGAAAAGATCGGCCTTCCAGGCCAGGGCATCCACGGCAGCCTCGCCCCTGCCTGCCAGCAAAACCGTCGCGCCTGAGAGCTTGTGAAACAGCGGCAGGGTCGCCAGCGGCTGAATGCGCGCCGGCGCGGAATCCGACATGTCAGACGCATCCTTTCCCATCGCTGCCATATCCCAAATACCTATATACCGTCGCCGTCGACATTCGCCTCGTCGCGCAACCGGCTTTCGTCCACCGGCATTCCGCTATCCTGCATCCACAGCGAAAGCAATGCACATGCCACGACATTGGCAACGGCCACGCCAAGACCGAGCAGCAGGCTTCCCGACAGGGCGCCGATGATGCCGCCGATGATTACCGCCAGCGGTGCATAGCCGAGCAGTACGCGCTGGAAAATGCCGCCCCGGGTCTGGCGCCGCAGCGGCAGGTCAGCCGCCAGGAAGGTCGTCAGACGTCCGGCAAGTCCCGCCGGAACAACCTGCGCTATGGTATCTGGCGCCACCTTCGGCGACAGCGAGGAATCGACAAGGCCGAGCGCCATCGTCTCATTGGTCCAGCGGTCGATCAGGATAAAGCCGCCCAACTCGCGATCCTCGCCATATTCGCTGGCGACGATCGGCCGGTCGAGCGTGATCGCAGCGATGCCGATCTCGTTCATGTTGAGGCGCTGCGCCTCGCCTTCCTCATAGGTGTGAATATCGACGGCACGCGAGACGGAGATTTTCGCCTGCGCCATCGCGGTGCCGAGCTTGAGCAAGTACGTCGAGCCATCGGCCAGCGGGCGTTCCGACATCCACAGGATGCGGGCCGGAATCAGCGAACGCGGCTTGCCGCTGTAATTCGCCGACACGATGACGTCGCCGCGCGACACATCGATCTCATCGGCCAGCGTCAGGGTCAACGCCTGGCCGGCCACCGCCTCGCTCAGGTCTCCATCGTAAGTTACGATCCGCGCCACTGTGCTGCGCCGGCCGCTCGGCAACGCGACGATCGCATCGCCTTGCGCTATCCTGCCGCGCGTCATCCAGCCGGCATAACCGCGAAAATCGAGATTGGGCCGGTTGACCCATTGCACCGGGAAAGTGAAAGCGCCGTCTGCCGCCGTCGAAGGCTTGATATCGACGGTCTCGAGATGGGCGATCAAGCTCGTGCCGCGATACCAGGGCATGGCGGCCGAAGGCTTGGTAACGTTGTCGCCTTCCAGAGCCGAAATCGGAATGAAGACGATATTGCCGAAGTTCAACCGCCTCGCCAGTTCCCGGTAGTCGGCGACGATCTTGTCGTAGACCTGCTGGCTGTAGCCGACAAGATCCATCTTGTTGATGGCGATCACGACCTCGCGCACGCCGAGCATGGAAACGATGAAAGAGTGACGCCGCGTCTGCGGCAACACGCCCTTGCGCGCATCGATAAGGATGATCGCCAATTCCGCCGTGGAGGCGCCGGTCGCCATATTGCGGGTATATTGCTCATGGCCCGGCGTGTCGGCGACGATGAACGAGCGCCGCGGTGTCGAGAAATAGCGATAGGCGACGTCGATGGTGATGCCCTGCTCGCGCTCGGCAGAAAGCCCGTCGACAAGGAGCGCGAAGTCGATCCGGTCGCCCTGGGTGCCGAATTTCTGCGAATCTTTTTCGAGTGCTTCCATCTGGTCGTCGAAGACGACGCCGCTGTCATGCAGCATCCGTCCGATCAGGGTCGACTTGCCGTCGTCTACGGAACCGCAGGTGATGAAGCGCAGCAGCGACTTCTGCGCGCCGTCAATCGATGGCGCTACCGCCGTTTGCGGAGCCGTCTCGCCGCCTGTCGCACGGTCAACCGCTATCGCGTCCATTAAAAGTAGCCTTCCTGCTTCTTTTGCTCCATCGAGCCGGATCCGTCATGGTCGATGATCCGGCCCTGACGTTCGGAGGAGTGCGAGTTCCGCATTTCCTCGATAACGGCTTCCAGGGTCGCGGCCTCGCTCTCGACGGCGCCTGTCAATGGATAGCAACCGAGCGTGCGGAAGCGCACCATCATGTTCTCGACGCGCTCGCCCGGCAGCAGCTTCATGCGCTCGTCATCGCGCATGATCAGCGCACCATCGCGCCGGACGATCGGCCGCGACTTGGCAAAATACAGCGGCACGACTGGAATTTTCTCGAGCGCGATATAGGACCAGACGTCGGACTCGGTCCAATTCGAGATCGGGAAGACGCGGAAGCTTTCGCCCGGCCGCTTGCGCGTATTGAACAGGCGCCACGGCTCCGGCCGCTGGTTCTTCGGGTCCCAGCGATGCTCCGCCGAACGCAACGAGAAGACGCGCTCCTTGGCGCGCGATTTCTCTTCGTCGCGGCGCGCGCCGCCAAAGGCCGCATCGAAACCATACTTGTCGAGCGCCTGCTTCAGTCCTTGCGTCTTCATCACATCCGTATGCAGGCGCGAGCCCGAGTCGAACGGATTAATGCCCGCCTTCACGCCCTCTTCATTGATGTGAACGATGAGATCGAGCCCAAGCTCTCTGGCGCGCTGATCGCGGAATTCGATCATCTCGCGAAACTTCCAGGTCGTGTCGACATGCAGCAGCGGAAACGGCGGCTTTCCCGGATAGAAAGCCTTCATGGCAAGATGCAGCATCACGGCTGAATCCTTGCCGATCGAATACATCATCACCGGCTTCTCGCATTCGGCGACAACTTCCCGGATGATGTGGATCGACTCGGCCTCAAGCTTCTGCAAATGCGTGAGTTGAATCATCTGAACGGCCCTTCGGCGGCAACGGGCGCGCTGCGCACGAAACGGCCGGATTCATCGACGTGCAGCCCGCACTCTTTCTGATCTTCGTTTTCCCACCACCAACGGCCGGCGCGTTCCGGCTCGCCGGGCTTGATGGCGCGGGTGCAAGGTGCGCAGCCGATCGAGGGATAGCCCTTGGCATGCAGCGCGTTCACAGGAATATGCTCGCGCTCGACGAAGGCAACGAGATCGCCGCGGTCCCAGTCGAGCAAGGGATTGGCCTTGATGCAATTGTGGGCAGCATCGAAAGAGACGAAATCGATCGCACTGCGGCTGGCCGACTGACCGGCCCGCAAGCCGGTGATCCACACGCTCGCGCCTGCGAGCGCGCGCTTGAGCGGCTCGACCTTGCGCACGTCGCAGCAGGCGTGACGCGCCGGCACCGACAGATAGAAGCCGTCGATACCCTGATCGGCAATCAGCGCTTCCAGTCCCTCATGCCGCGGATAGACGGCGCGGATGCGCCGCGAATAATGCCCTTCCGTCTCGCTCCACACCGCATAGGTTTCGGGAAACAGCCGGCCGGTATCGAGCGTGATCACTTCGATCGGCAGATCTGCGGTAAAAATCAGATGCGTCAGCGCCTGGTCTTCGATGCCGAAGCTGGTCGTGAAAACCCCGCGGCCGCCGACTTCCCTGCAGAGCAATCGCAACCGCTCGACCGTATCGAGCGCGGCGAAGCGCTCGTTTAAATTTATAGCCTGATCGAGGGACGCTTCATTTGTCATGAGCCTGTTCCTTCGCCAGACGCGCGGCGCGGCGCTGATCCAGAATATTTCCCGCATCGCCGTAGTTGCGCTGATAGGTGTGGGTGATGCGCCCCGCGGCAGCCAGCCATTGCTCTTCCGGCTGGCGCGCATAGACCGCTTCCGACGGCTCGACCTCATCGAACCCGCAAGCGAAGGCATAAGGGAACTGATCGGCGATCAGGTTGCCGCGGGCGCGCAGAACGCCCTGAAAGCCGTTGTTACGCAAACGACGCGCCAGAGTGAATGCACGTCCGTCGGTGAACGCCGGAAAATCGATCGTGACCAGAGCCAGCTGGTCGGCAAGCGCCAGCACATCGCCATACGCCACGTTGTTGGGCAGGTCGACTCCGATCTGCTGATCCTTTGCCCTCGCCGCCAGCGCCGCCTGAACCTGCGCCCAGGGAACGATGACATTCGGGCCGGCGGTCTCGTCAACCACTTCGGCGCGCACGAACGGATTCTGCTTCAATCCCTTCCGGTCAAGCAACGGCATTTTCAGGCTCCTTGCTTTTGGCGTGGGTCTTGGCAACGAAAACTTCCTTGAACGGCGTCACGCCGATGCGGCGCACCGTATCGATGAAAATCTCGCCATCCTCACGCTGGGCGAGGTACACGTCGACCAGCCGCTCGATCGCGTCGGGCACGTCCTTCGCATCGATGCCGGGGCCGAGATGCCCGCCGATGGCGGCATTTTCCGTCGCATCGCCGCCGAGGGTGATCTGGTAGTTCTCGACGCCGTTCTTCTCGAGGCCCAGAATGCCGATGTTGCCGATATGGTGATGGCCGCAGGCATTGATGCAGCCGGAAATCTTGATGCCAAGCGGGCCAATCTCCTTCTGCCGCGCCTGATCCGCAAAGCGCTTGGAAAGGGCCTGGGCAATGGGAATGGAGCGGGCCGTCGCCAGGGCGCAATAGTCGAGCCCCGGGCAGGCGATGATATCGGTGATCAGGCCCACATTCGGGGTCGCCAGCCCGGCCTCGCACAGCTTCTGCCAGACCGCGAAAAGATCGGCCTGCCGCACATGGGCCAGGACGACGTTCTGCATGTGGGTAACACGCAATTCGTCGAACGAATATTTCTCCGCCAGGTCGGCAACCAGCCGCATCTGCTCGGACGATATGTCGCCCGGCGCTTCGCCGATCGCCTTCAGCGAAATCGTCAGGGCGGCATAGCCCGGCACGCGGTGCGGAAACACATTCGCATCCGCCCAGGTGGCGAACGCCGGATTGGCGGCGCGGTGGGCTTCATAGGCGTTGGATTTCGCCGGCAGCTTTTCATAAGCCGGCGGCGCGAAATAAGCGGCGATGCGCGCCACTTCTTCCGGATCGGCATTGATGGTGGGGCCATCGAGCTGCGCGAACTCTTCTTCGACCCTGCGGCGGAATTCCTCGGTGCCGATCTCGTGCACCAGGATTTTAATGCGCGCCTTGAACTTGTTATCGCGCCGGCCATCGGCATTGTAGACGCGCACGATCGCTTCGAGATAGGCGAGCAGATCGCGACGCGGCAGGAACTCGCGCACCACTTTGCCGACATACGGCGTGCGGCCAAGGCCGCCACCGACGATGACTTCGTAGCCGGTCTCGCCGGTGTCGGGATGGCGCAGGATGCGCAGGCCGATGTCGTGCACTTTCACAGCCGCGCGATCATGCTCGGCACCAGTGACGGCGATCTTGAACTTGCGCGGCAGGAAGCTGAATTCCGGATGCAGGCTCGACCATTGTCGGATCAGTTCGGCGGTCGGGCGCGGATCTTCCAACTCGTCGGCGGCAACCCCGGCAAAATGATCGGCAGTGACGTTGCGAATGCAATTGCCCGACGTCTGGATGCAATGCATTTCGACATCGGCGAGCAGGCCCAGAATATCAGGCACGTCGCGCAGCTTCGCCCAGTTGAACTGCATATTCTGCCGCGTGGTGAAATGGCCGTAGCCGCGGTCGTAGCGGTCGGCAATCAGCGCCAGCTGGCGCAGTTGGCGCGACGCCAGGGTGCCGTAGGGAACCGCGATGCGCAGCATATAGGCATGCAATTGCAGATAGAGGCCGTTCATCAGGCGCAGCGGCTTGAACTCGTCGTCACTGAGGGAGCCGTCGAGGCGACGCTTCACCTGGGCGCGAAACTGCGCCACACGCTCGCGGACAAACCGTTCATCGAATTGATCGTAGCGGTACATGTTCTGTCCTTTGCCGCCTTAGGGCGAGGGCTTTAAATCTGGTGTCGCCAATCTGGTTTCAAGCGCCGCAATCGACATGCGGCCGTTCGACCTTCAGTGCGGATGCGCGCTGGCGTATTGCGCCTGCTTGCCGAGATCAGGCCGGTTGCTTGGCCCAAGCGTCTTGAACCGTTCGCGGAAATGGCGCGGCGTCGGAACGCCGGCCGCATCGATCGAGACGTCGACGAGATAGGCATCGACCACGAGTTGGGCGGCGAAGTCCGCTTTCGCCTGCGCCTCGAGACGGTCCGCGGCCGCGTCGTCACGGGCGATCAGCGCTTCAGCCGGATTTCTGCTCCAGCCGTTGCCGGTGCTGAACACAACGTCGCCGTCGAGCAGATCATTCGCCAGAAGGATAGCCGGAAGCGGTACCCGCTTGGGCTGAGCCATTATCGATACTCCTCAGGTGGCGGCCCAAGGGCGCCGCGATTAGGCTCCGAAACCGCTGTAAATCATCGGCCTACGGCTAGACCAGGAGCCACCATTTTATAGGCCCTCTAAAGACCTTTTCTCGGCGGCCGTCAATTCACTTTTCTGTATTGGTTATCAAATAAATAAACAGAAATAATTTGTATATCAGCTAGGGATGGCTTTTTCCTTTGCCCGCTCAATCCCTGTTCCGCGCTTGGGAATTCCCTTGTCCGGCTCCGGAAATTTTCCCTGTTAGCAGGGAATTTCGGTCGCCAACGCCGCCAGGATTGACTGCCCGCGTGAGCGGCGACACTCTGGCCAAAACAACAGCGGCAACTGCGTGGAAAATGGGAGGAAGACATGATCCGTCGCATGGTATGCGCCGCGGGCTTTGCCGGCGTTGTCCTGGCCACACCCGCCCTGGCCGGCGAAGTCGAGGATTTCTACAAGGGAAAACAGATCTCTCTTGTCGTCAGTTCCGCCTCGGGCGGCGGCTATGACACCTTGTCGCGCGTCGTCGCCAAACACATAAGCCGCTTCATTCCCGGCAACCCGGTGATCGTCGTTCGCAACATGCCCGGCGCCGGCGGCATCGTCGCCATCAACTATCTCTACAATGCCGCCCCGCGAGACGGCGCCACCTTCGGCCAATTGCAGAACACCCTCCCCTTCGAACCGGTGTTCGGCAACAAGGAGGCGCAATACGATTCCACCAAGTTCAACTGGCTCGGCTCGGCCAGCGACGAGACCGGCGTTCTCGTCGTCCGCAAGGACGCGCCGATCGAGACCTGGCAGGATCTGCTCAAGACGGAAATCACCATCGGCGCTCCGGCCATCAATTCGACGCCTGGCTTCAACACCCGCCTGCTGTCCGAGACCCTGGGGCTGAAACTGCGGCTCGTCGTCGGCTATCGCGGCCAGAACGACGTGTTCCTGGCCATGGACCGGGGCGAGGTCGACGCCTTCCCCACCTTCTGGTCGTCCCTGGTCTCCACCCGTCCGGACTGGATCCGCGACAAGACCGTCAAGATGATCGTGCAATACGGCCCCCGGCGCGAGCCCGCCATGACGAATGTGCCATTCGCGCCCGATCTCGTCACCGATCCGGCCAAGCAGCAATTGCTGCGCACCGCAGCGGCGCCCCTCGCGCTGGGACGCCCGTTCGCGCTGCCGCCGAATGTTCCGCCAGCCCATGTCGCGGCCATGCGCAAGGCTCTCGCCGCGACCTTCGAGGATGCCGAATACCGCAGCGAGGCGGAGCGCATCGGCGTCCCGGCAAATGCGCCCGCCACCGGCGAGCAACTCCAGAAAGTCATCGAAGACGTCTGGAACATGCCCGACGCGACACGGGCGCAATTGCTCAAAATCAATGGCCAGTGACACCAATGTCATTCCCCACGCGCCGCAAGGCGCGAGCGGGAAACCAGGTGTTGCAACTGCCTCGATGCTGGACGGTGAGGCTGCCGTCACTGAACCGTCAGGCCTGGATCCCCGCTCGCCTGCTTTCGCAGGCGTCGAGAATGACAGAGGCGTAAGCTGAAATCAGACCACGACCTTCGTCATCACGCCCTTCGGAAACAGGTCTTCCGGCTTGACGTGCTTGTGGGCGATGCCCTGCTGGTAGGTATAGAGCAGCATCTGCTCCAGGGTCGGCCGGTTCGCCTCGATGCCGAAGGGAAACGGATCGCCACCGAACATGTCGCGCATCTTGCGCGCATAGGTCGGCAGCCAGGCGAGCGGATAGCGCGACACCGCCGGATCGAGTAGGCGCTCGAGACTGCGGCGCTTCGATTCCTCGAAGGCGTTGACGAGATTACGCGCTACCCATGGGTTTTCATCGACGATGCGCTTCTGCATCGCGATGATGTGCATGATCGGCCAGACCTTGGTGCGCTCGTAATAGTCTTCCTCCATGCCGAGATAATCGGGATAGAGGCGCACCACGTCGGGATGACCTTCGAGGAAACAGGTCGGCGGCCGCGCGATGATGGCGCAATCGATCTCGCCCGACGCCAGCATTTCCGACAGCGACTTGTCGGCGACGCGGGTGATCTCGACGCCCTTCGGCAGGGAGAGTTCGACCTTCTCGACCCGGCCCGGCGCATTGGCGCCGGCCTGATACCAGTGCACGTCCGGCAGCTTCACGCCGCACTCATTGTGCATCCAGCCGCGCATGTAGACAGCGGCGGAATGGGCCCATTCCGGCGAACCGACGCGTTTGCCCTTGAGATCCTGCACGGTCTTGATGCCGCTTTTCTTGTTCACGTAGAACGAACTGAAGCGGAACAGCCGCGAACAGACGATCGGCAGGCCGACGATATCGGAATCGTCGCGCGTGATCTGCGTCATGAATTTCGCGAAGCTCAATTCCGAGACGTCGAACTCACGGTTGAGCGTGAAGCGCGCGAACACCTCATGATGGCCGAGCGTCATCCACGTATGGTCGACTCCCTCAGCCTGAACCGCGCCGGTGCGGAAATCGCGGAAATGGTCGTAATCCGTGGTAGCGATGCTCAGTTTGAGGCGTTTCATGGTCGTTCCCGCGATTGGCGTTTCATCCCGCCGCCCTTCTAGCGCAGGGTTTCAGATTTGTGAAATCGCCGGTCGAGCCTTCTGCCGTTTAGGGAGAAGGCCTGGACAGGCCTAAAATTTCACCTGATCGGCACCCTTCAGCCCGAGCAGGGCGCGGGCTTCTGTCGGGGTTGCAACCTCATACCCCAGCTCTTCAATGATATGTCGGATCTTGGCGACCTGTTCGGCGTTCGAGGTCGCCAGCTTGCCGCGGCCGATGAACAGCGAATCTTCAAGCCCGACGCGCACATTGCCGCCCATCATCGCGGCCTGGGTCGCAAACGGCATCTGGAACCGCCCTGCCGCCAGCACCGACCAGCGATAATCGTCGCCGAAAAGGCGGTCGGCGGTCTGCTTCATGAAGATCAGGTTTTCCGGATCGGTCCCGATGCCGCCGAGAATGCCGAAGATGAGCTGCAGGAAGACCGGCGGCTTGAACAGGCCGGCATCCAGGCAATGGGCCAGATTGTAGAGATGGCCCACGTCATAGCACTCGTGCTCGAACTTGGTGCCGTGGCCCTCGCCGAGCAGCTTATAGATCTTTTCAATGTCATCGAAGGTATTGCGGAAAATGCCGCCCTTGGTTGACCGCAAGTAGGCCTCTTCCCACGGATGCTTCCAGTTCTTGTAGCGGTCCGCCAGGCCATGGATCGCAAAGTTCATCGAGCCCATGTTGAGCGAGCACATTTCCGGCGACGCGACGAGCGGCGCGGCAAGCCGCTCTTCCACCGTCATCTGCAGGCCGCCGCCCGTGGTGATGTTCACCACCGCGTCCGTGCTCTGCTTGATGCGCGGCAGGAACTGCATGAACACTTTCGGGTCCGGCGTCGGCCGGCCGTCATTGGGATCGCGCGCATGCAGATGCAGGATCGATGCGCCCGCTTCCGCAGCCGCAATCGCCTGTTCGGCGATTTCATTCGGCGTGATCGGCAGATAGTCCGACATGGTCGGCGTATGAATACCGCCGGTGACGGCGCAGGTGATGATGACTTTGTTGCTGCTCGACGGTTTCTTGGCCATGTCATTCTCCTTTGAGTGACGGTGAGGTTTGCGAGGATGGTTGCGTCAGGACGAGACGGCACGTTGTCGGAAACAATTGCCAGCCGAAGCGATCGGCGACCAGTCCCCACAGGCCCTTGGGAGCGAACAGCATGACGACGACGGCGACACAGCCGAGAACAATGAGGTAGATGGCGCCCAAATCGGCAAGTGCGCTGCGAAGCGCGAAATACAGAAGGGTTCCAATGATCGGTCCCTCGATACGGCCGATGCCGCCGATTACTGTGATGAAAATCACGAAGGCCGTCCAGTCGTTGACGCTGAAGGCGGCATTTGGTGAAATGCGCAGCTTGGCGAGAAAGATCAGCGCGCCGATCATCGCCGTGCCTGCCGAAGCAACGACATAGAGCAGCCGTTTGGCGCCGGCTACGCTGACGCCCGTCGTTTCCGCCGCCAGTTCGCCATCGCGGATCGCCTGCAGCGCGAGCCCCCAGCGCGACCGCAACAGAATGTAGATGCCGATCAGGATGGCAACGGCAATCCCGAGCGTCGACCAGTAGACATTCATGTCGCGCGCATCGCGGCTGGCGCCGATGGCGCGCACCACATCGATGGGCAGGCTGATGCCGGAGCCGCCGCCAAGCACCGTGACCTGCGCCGCCAGCAGTAGAAACACTTCCGCCACGACCCAGGTACCGATGGCAAAGTAAGCACCCTTCAGGCGAAACACGAGGGCAGAGATAGGCAGCGCCAGCACTGCCGCCGCAAGTCCTGCGAAGGGAACCGACAGCAAGGGGGGCAAGCCACCGAGCACGGCCCAGGCAAACAGGAAGTAACCGCCGAAACCCACATATGCCTGCTGGCCGACGGAGACGAGCCCGGCATAGCCCGCAAGCAGGTTCCACATGCTGGCAAGGCTGAGATAGACGAGGAACTCGCCGACGATGCGCATTCCGTTGCGGTCGATCCACCACGGCCCCGCCGCCAGCGCAATCAGCGCGACGATGCCGAGCCCCAGCGCCACCTTGCTCTCGGGCGTCGAGCGTTCGATGCGGAAGGACGGCGCGCTCATCCGTCCACCTTCGGAAACAGGCCTTCGGGACGGAACGCCAGCACGGCCAGAAACACCAGATGGCCGGCGAGCAGTTGCCAGCCGGGATCGATCTTCGCGCCGATCGCCTGCGCGACACCGAGGATGACGCCGCCTGCGAGCGTGCCCCACAGATTGCCCAGGCCGCCGATGATCACCGCTTCGAACCCGTAGATCAGCCGCGACGGCCCGATCGCCGGATCGAAATTTGCGCGCACGGCGAGGAAGATGCCGGCGACAGCCACGACCGCCAGCGAGATCGCCATGGCTACGCCGAACAGATGCTTGTTGTCATAACCCATCAGGCGGGCGACTTCTGGATCGTCCGAAGTGGCGCGCAGCGCGCGGCCGAGCGGCAGCGAATAGAACATGAACTGCAGCGCGCCGATGATCGCCACCGCGGTGGCGAACATCAGCAGCGGCAGGACGCCGATCGAAAGACCATCGACCACTTGCACGGTCGCAGTTTCGATCGCCCCGGCACTCAGCTTGCGGCTGTCGGCGGAAAACACTTGCAGCAGGCCATTCTGGATGATGACGGAGAGACCGAAGCTGACCAGCAGCGGCGGCAACAGATCCGGCCCGAGCGTCCGGTTGAACACCAGCCGCTGCAGAAAATAGCCCGCCAGCGCCATCAGCGGCGCGACGATGAAAATCGCCAGCAGCGGATTGAGCGTTGTCTGCGTAACGCAGATCAGCGCCACGTAGGCAGCAAGCACGATCAGATCGCCATGGGCGATATTGACCAGGCGCATGACGCCGAAAATGAGCGACAGGCCTGTGGCGAACAGCGCATAGAGACCACCGACCAGCACGCCCTGCAGAATGACATTGCCCCACTCCATCATCAGACTCCGAAATAGGCTGATGAGATGGCGTCCCGCGACAGGGACGTGGGTGTGCCTTCCAAGGTGACGCGCCCTCCGCGCAGGCAATAGACGCGATCGGCGACAGCAAGCGCCTGCGTCGTATCCTGCTCGACGATGATGGCCGAAGTGCCTTGCGCTGTCACGCGCGGGAGCGCCGCGTAAATATCCCTGATGACGATCGGCGCCAGACCTAGGCTCAATTCGTCGATGAGCAGCAGATCGGGATTGGCCATCAGGGCACGACCGATCGCAACCATCTGCTGCTGCCCGCCGGACAGCGATATGGATGGCTGCGCCCGCTTCTCCCGCAAAATGGGAAACAGGCTATAGATCGTGCTCAGCGACCACGGTCCCTTGCGCTGCATCTGCCCGCCGGCCTGCAGGTTCTCTTCGACCGAAAGCGAACGAAACAGGCGTCGGCCTTCCGGCACCAGCGCGATGCCCTTACGCACGATATCCTGGGTTTCCAGCGCGACGATATTCTCAGCTCGAAACCGGATCGCCGCGCCGCGCGTCTGCACGAGGCCGACGATCGCCTTCATCAGCGTCGATTTGCCGGCGCTGTTGGCGCCGATGACGGCCAGCGTCTCGCCGGCGCGTACGCCCAGCGCCACACCGAACAGAGCCTGAAAGCTGCCGTAGAAGGCGTTCAGGTTCTCGATCTCGAGCAGGGCACTGTCAGCCATCGGCTTCGACCCCGAGATAGATTTCGCGCACTTCGCGGCTCGCCATCACCTGCCTTGGATCGCCCTCCACCAGCTTGCGGCCCTGGTTGAGCACGAGCAAGCGGTCGATGATGGCCAGCAGGGCATGCACGACATGCTCAATCCAGACGATCGCAACACCGGTTGCGCGAACCTGCCGGATGACGACAACCAGTTCTTCGCATTCATGCGGCGTCAACCCGCCGGCGATCTCATCGAGCAGCAACAGCTTCGGATAGCCCGCCAGCGCCCGCGCCAGTTCCAGGCGCTTGCGCTCGAGCAGGGTCAGCGACGAGGCGAGCGCATTGGCTTTCGGCAACAGGCCGGTCAGGTCCAGCACCTCGACGCAGCGCTTCTCGACCTCGATATTGGAGCGGGTATTGCCGAAGAAAGCCGGCACGCAGAGATTCTCGAAGACCGTCAGCCCCGAAAACGGCTGCGGGATCTGGAACGAGCGGCCGATGCCGACGCGGCAGCGCTGCGACGGCGACAGCGCGCTGATGTCACGTTCTTCAAACAGCACGCGACCCGCATCCGGCCGGATCGCGCCCGCGATCATATTGAACAACGATGTTTTGCCGGCGCCGTTGGGGCCGATGACACCGAGCGCCTCGCCGGCCTCAAGCGACAAGTCGAAATTGTCGGCGACAACGACAGCGCCAAACCGCTTGCTCACCGCCTTTAGCGTGAGGATCGCAGTCATGACGCCATCCCATCGTACTCCGCGTAGCTAGGCAAGCGGCTTCAACTTGCCGCCGACCGGGATGTTCGGCGCCGGCTTGTTGGTGGTGATCACAAGGTCGAAGCCGTTCGGTCCCTTCACCCACTGCCCCGCGACAAGCTCGGTCTTGGTGACATTCTTCACCGGACCATTGCCCCATTTCACCGGGCCGACGATCGTGTTCAGATTGGTGGATGTGATGGCCGCAAGGATCGACTTGGGATCCTTCAGGTCCTTGGCGCGTTTGAGCACGTCCAGCGTCACCTCGAACAGGGAATGGGTATAGCCGATCGGCTGCGTCCACGGCCGCTTGGTGGCGGCTGTATAAGCGTCCGTCATTTCCTTGGTCGATTGCCCGTTGAGGCTCGACTTGAAGGGATGCGTCGGCCCCCACCAGATTTCCGACGACAGCCCGTCGCCGCGGTCGCCAAGGCTGTTGATGACGGAGGGGAACAGCAGTGCCTTGCCGATGGTGACGATCTTCGGCTTGAAACCCTGCTGCGCGCATTGCGCCCAGAAGGTCGCGAAGTCCGGCGGGATCATATTGCCGGTGACGATTTCGCAGCCGGCCTGCTTGTAGGCAGAAATCTGCGCGGTGAAATCGTTCGACATCGGCGTATACCGACCGGTATCGATCAGCTTGTAGCCGGCCTTGGCGAGCGCCGGCGGCAGACCGAGCTTGGGGTCGCCCCAGGCATTGCCGTCCGCATCGTTCGGAAAAATGCCGCCGATGATTTTGTTGGTCGGCATGTCGTCCCACATGCCGAGAAAAGCGGCGATAACGTCTTCGAGACCCCAGAAGAAATGATAGGTCCAGTCGAAGCCCTTCGCCGGATTGCCGTTGCGGCCGAAGAAATACGGCTGCCACGGGCAGTTCGTGGTAATGCAGGGAATTTCGTTGGCTTCCGCCTGATCGGCCACCGGATTGGTCGTCTCGGGCGCCGCAACCGCGGTGATAATATCGACCTTGTCGCCGTTGATCAGTTCGAGCGCCACTTCCGCGGCGCGATTTGGATTGGACTGGCTGTCCTTGACGATGATCTCGACGGGATAGCGCACGCCATTATTGGTGATGCCCTGGCCGATCACCTGGCGCACCTGCGACAGGATGAAATCGTCCGCCTCGGCAAAGCCGGCGAGCGGCCCGCTGCGCGGCGTGACAAAGCCGATCTTCAACGTCTTGCTCTGCGCATTGGCCGGGATAGCCCGCAGGATCGCCGGGGCTGCGATCAGCGCCGCACCGGCGTTGACGACCTGGCGGCGCGTCGGCGCAACAATTCCAATCAAGCCCTTGTCGTTATTCTTCTCATCCTGGCTCATGACACCCTCCTCCAATCGGCGCCTACCCTTCGTAACGCCTAGGTCTTCGCAGCCTTGTCCTTCGCATCCATATCCATCAGATGATCGAGAACCTTTTTGCGCAGATCGTTCTGGTCTTCGGCGCTCCAGGTGCGGAATCCCTCACAGCTCTTGAAGCCCAGCTTTCCCTCTTTCACCATCTCTTCCAACAGCGGCGACGGCGCCGGCCGGCTGTCGATATAGGGCAGCACCTGCTGGTGGATCGCCAGGGTCAGGTCGGCGCCGACCATATCGGCGTTTTCCAGGGGGCCAAGCACTGGCAGCCGGCGACCGAAGCTCGCCTTCACCACCATGTCGACCATGTCCGCGTCGCAGATGCCCTGCTCGACGATCGAGATCGCCTCGCGCCACAGCGCATGCTGCAGCCTGTTGCCGACAAATCCCGGCACGTCTTTCTTCACTTCAACCGGCGTCTTGCCGACGGACGCCAGCAGCGCCATCATCGAAGCCACCGTCTTGTCGGAAACGTCAACCGTACGCACCACCTCGACCAGCGGCACCAGGAAGGGCGGATTCCACCAATGGGTGCCGAGCGCACGCGACTTGTCGCGAATGTTCTGCATGATCTGGGTGATCGGCATCACCGACGTATTCGAAGCCAGGATCGCATGCGCGGGCGCTGCTGCCTCGATCTGCGCAAAGAGCTTCTGCTTCAGCTCCATATTCTCAAGCGCCGCCTCGATGACGACATCGGCGCCGGCGACCGCCTCGGCAAGATCGGCATGCAAGCTGATCCTGTTGACGGCATCCGGATCGAGACCCATCTCGGCCAGATTGCGCGAAATCCGGCCCGGCGCCGCCTGGCGTGCCGCCTCGACCGGATCGGTGATCGCAACATCATGGCCGGCGACAGCGAAGACCTGCGCAATCCCATGGCCCATGAGGCCGGCGCCGATGATCGCAATCTTCTGCTTGCCAGCCATCACTTACCCCGCCGTATAGCCGCCATCGGCATAAAGAATATGCCCGGTATAAAAATCCGACGCCTTGGAGGCGAGGAACAGCAGCGGGCCGGCAAGATCTTCCGCCTCGCCGAGACGGCCTTTGGGCACGCGCGTCAGGAAGCCGTTGCGCACCGTCTTGGCGTTGTCGTTGTCCTCGAACATCCAGGCCGTCAGCGGCGACCGGAACACTGTCGGCGCGATCGCATTGACGGTGATGCCGGTCGGCCCCAGCTCGCAGCCGAGCGCCTTGGTCATGCCGTCGACGGCCGACTTCGACGCGCAATAGGCGGTGTAGCCGGCGGGATGGCCGAGCAGGCCGCGCGCCGAGGACATCAGCACGATCTTGCCGCCAGTCCCTTGACCATTTTGCCCCTGCGCCAGCATCTGTTTGGAACAGGCCTTCGCCATCAGCCAGGATTGCGTGACATTGGCGTCCATCACGTCGAGAAAACGCTCCGGGGCCATCTCGGTGATCTTCGAGACATCGTTCTTGCCCGAAGCGACGACCAGGATATCCACCTTGCCGAAGCGCTTGACGGCGGCAGCGACCACCTGTTCGCAAATCGCCTCGCTCGACGGACGCACGTTCAGCGCCTCAACCTCGGCGCCGGCATCCGTGCAGGTCTTGGCGACGGCGTCGAGTTCAGTCTTCTTGCCAGCTGTCAGGACGAGCTTGCAACCGGACGCGGCGAGGATCTGCGCAGCAAGAGCACCGAAGGCTCCCGACACGCCGGTGATGATCGCCACTTTGCCCTTGACGTCGAAAAGCGATAGTGGGTTCTTGAGATAATCACTCATGTTGGTACCCCGGCGGATAGGGAATGACGACCATCATGACGCAGACATGATTGGTGCGGTTGACGATCTCGCGCACCTCGTTTGCCGGGATCGTACAGGAATCGAATTTCTTCAGCACGGTTTCCTGGCCGTTGACGATCACGGTCATCTCGCCTTCGATGACGATATAAACCTTCTCGAACGGCGTGGAATCCGGCCCGGCGCCACCGCCGGGCAGAAAGTGTGACATGCCGACCCATTGATTGGTCGGTCCGCCCTTCTCGAAGCCCTGAAGCCGCAGACCTTTCACCTCGCGGTGATTGGCAGCCTCATAAGGCTTGGCGTCCTGATAGCGTTTGACGAACATCAGAACCTCTCCCCCTTCTCGATCCGGTAAGCCTGGTCCGGATTGGTGATGGCGACAAGGCGGATAATGCAGCCGTCGCCGCGATCCCAGTTCCACGGGAAGAAGGCGAAGGTGACGCGCTTGCCGGTGACGGCATCAAGATCGCCGCCGACGTTTTCAATGCCGAGGATGCCGGCCTTGAACAGGATGCGATGCACCGGCTCCCATTCCGGGAAGTCGTCCTTCCAGTCGCGGCCGCCGGACCACTTCTTGTATTCGTCCGCGAGATGCGGCAGCAGCGGGCCGTTGCGATGCGGACCGATAGCGGTGGCCAGCGGATGATCGTTCGCCTGCGTATCGTGACCGACGACCTTGACCTTCTTCTCGACGAACCAGTGACCGGCCGAGGGAACGAGCCCCGGCGCCAGAGCGAAATATTCTTCATTGTCTTCGTATTTGTGATGCCAGCCGGTGTTGATGATCACCACGTCGCCCGGCCGCACGATCTTGCCGGCGGCCTTCTCAAGGTCGTCATAAGTGATCGATTCCCACTGCTTTTTCGGCAGCGAGATGACGATGCCTGAGCCGAAGAAATGCGGCAGCGGAACTTCGTCGATGAACGGCGTTCCCGCCACCACATGTGCCGGCGCATCGATATGCGTGGTGTTGTGCATGCTGGTGGTGATGCGCTGCGACAGCACGCCGGACTTCGCCATGTAAT
The DNA here is from genome assembly GCA_029222685.1 of Terripilifer ovatus. GTDB lineage: Bacteria > Pseudomonadota > Alphaproteobacteria > Rhizobiales > Beijerinckiaceae > Terripilifer > Terripilifer ovatus. Next base: position 334,956 of record JARHVB010000008.1, read on the forward strand.
GGATGCGCTCGATCTTGACGTCTTCGAAATACGGCCAGTTGGGCGACTGATATCCGAAGCGATGCGAGAGATTGTAGAACTGCAGCCCCATCGCATTTTCGAGATTGGCTTCGAACTGAATACCGCGAACCGTAATCGGCATTTTATCTCCTCCCTGGGAAAGCGCTGACGCGAACGAAAAACAAAGAAGCTTTTAGCCCCTTTTCATAATACGATACAAGTGTATCATATACCGGTCAATCATCCGCGGTGTGGTGGGCAAAATTTTCGCGCCCGTCATGCGGTACAGAATTTGCGATCGAGAGTTCGAGGGAGAGCCAGCCAGATGCCGATCAATTCGCAAGGGCGAAGCAGCGCGTCCGCCGCGCGACGCACACCCGGCGGCATTCAGGTGATCGCCCGCGCCGCGCGCGTGCTGCGCGCCATCGAGGACCGGCCCGACGGCCTGAGCCTTGGTCAGATTGCCAAGCGTGTCGGCCTCGCGCGTTCGACGGTGCAGCGCATCGTCGGTGCCCTGTCAGCGGAAGGATTCGTCGCGGCGAACGGCCACAGCGGCGGCGTGCGCATCGGCCCCGGCCTCATCCGGCTTGCGGCCTCGGCAGGATCAAGCACGCCGGAATTGATCGCGCCCTATCTGCGCACGCTTGGCGAGCAGGTCGGCGAAACGGTGGACCTTGCGGTTCTCTCCGGCGGCTCCGCCATGTTCGTCGATCAGGTGCAGGGCAAGCAGCGGCTGGTCGCTCTTTCGGCTGTGGGCGAGCGCTTTCCGCTGCATTGCACGGCCAACGGCAAGGCCATCCTTGCCTGCTTTGCCGGTGAAGACACGGACGATCTCATCGCCAAGAGCCTCGAGGAACATAAGAGCCACGGCCTGCGCAATCGCCGCACGCTGCTGCGCGAGATCGAACAGGTCCGTCGCAGCCATCTCGCTTATGATCTCGGCGAACACGGCGAAGGCATCAACGCCGTCGGCACCGCTTTGCTCGATGCCTTCGGCAGACCCTTGGCGATTTCAATTCCGGTACCCGCGCAGCGCTTCGCGCAGCAGAAGCCAATGCTGGAACGCACGCTGCTCAATTTCCGCGAACAGATCAAGAAACTGTTGTTTAAGTAGAGGACGCACCCTCACCGACCCCGCTGGGCGAGGGTCGGATGAGGGCGAGCAGGGAAAGCTCAGCCCAGCTCCGTGATCCTCTCCGGAAACTTATGCAGCCGCTCAACACCGGACTCGGTGACGAGATAGTTGTCGCAAGCCCAGCTATAGGTCGTCGACGTCACATAGGTCGGATGTACCGCCAGAACCATATTCGCCTGGATGGTCATGGTTTCGTCGAACCGCACCAGCGGCCGCTCCACCATGTCGTAGCCCTGGCTGTGGCAATAAAGCCGTTGCTCTTCCGGCCGGCCGTTCTTGCGCATGAAGGCGTTGTGCGATTCCCAGATCTCCTTGCAGGAGGCGCCAGGCTTCAGCAGCCGCAGCGTATAGGCGCGCGCCTCGAGCACGAAGGCGAATTCGTCCTTCATCTCCTGGGAAGCCTTGCCAAGAACGCAGGTGCGGCCGAGCTCCGTATAGAAACCGCCGGCGCCGTTGTTCTCGATCAGGATCGTATACTGGTCACCGGCGCGGATGATGCGGTTCTGCAGATGCGGCGGCGACATGACGGCGGCCGTACCGACCGGGCCTGATGCGCACATATACCAGCCTTGTTCGCTGCCGACGCATGTGCCCGCGTGGCGCGCAGCCGACATCACTTCCATGTCTCGTCTGCCCGGCGCAACCGCTTTGAAAGCGGCTTCCATCTGCATGTCCTGCATGCCGCAGGTCGCCCGCATGGTGGCGATTTCCTCGGCGCTTTTGATCGAGCGGATTTCATCGACAAGATCCGACGCGTCGACGAAGCTCGAGTTCGACAGCTTGCCGCGCTTCAGATAATCGACGAACGCATAGGGCATCGACGACGTGCCGACGAGGCCGATGGTCGCGCGCGGATGTGACGACAGTGCCTTTTCGGCCAATTCGGCATCATATTCCTTGCAATAAGAGGCGCTGGCATAGCCCGGCACGCCCATGACCCGCTTCACGCCGCGGCGCAGAGGATCGCCAGGCTGAACACCGGCGTCCATGCCGAACGGCCCCTGCCCGATCATCGTCATCTCGTCGTCGCGCGGGAAAATGACCGTCAGCGGATAGCCGTTCGTAGCCGGAAAGTCGGTGAAATATTTGACATATCCGCCCATGAAATCATTGTTGTTCTGCATCACCAGAACATCGATGTTCCTAGCCTTCATCGCCGCGCGGACCAGTTTCCAGCGCCGTTCAAGCTCGGCTGTCGAAATCGGCGTGTTGATGCGTTCTTCCGTACCACTCATGATCTGGCTCCGCTTCCATCCCTGACGACATTGATCATTCCGGCAACATCGCCGGCAAGAAATTTACGAATATTGTGCTCGACGATCGGGATCGCGAGATCCTGGTATTCGTCGTGAAACCCCGCCAGATGCGGCGTCACGATGACATTCTTCATCGCCCAGAACGGATGCCCCTTCGGCAAGGGCTCTTCGGCGAAAACATCGAGGGAGGCGCCGGCAAGCCGGCCGTCGTCGAGCGCTGCCATCAGCGCCTCTTCGTCGACAACGCCGCCGCGGGCAATATTGATCAGGAACGCGCCGGGCTTCATAGCAGCCAGCACCTCGGCATTGACCATATGGCGGTTTGCCGGCGTGTAGGGCGCGACGAGAACCATATAATCGGCCTCGGCGGCAATCTGCAGAAGCTGGCTGCGCGGCACAACCGCATCGAAGCCAGGCAGATCGCGCGGCGCGGAAGTGACGCCGACCACACGCATGCCCATGGCCTTGCAGCGCGGCGCCAGGGCTTCCGCAATCACGCCGACGCCGACGATCACCACCGTCTTGCGGTCCAGAAGTTTCAGGGGAAAGCGCTCCCAGGAGCCGGCACGCTGATTGTCGAGCACGCGCGGCATGGCGCGGGCGAGAGACAGCATCGAGCAGAGCGCCGATTCCGCGCAGGGCGCGCCATGCAGGCCCTGCATATTGGTGACGACGATGTCGTTGCGCAGCGATGGCTGGTCAACGATGCCGTCGACGCCGGATCCCAGCGCCTGGACCCAGCGGATCTTTTGGCCCAGGCGGAAAATGTCGTCGGAAAGCTGAACCCCGAAGCTGATGACGATGTCCGCATCGTGGGACAGTTGATGTGCTTTGGTGTGATGATCGACGAGATCAAACCTGATATCCGGAAAGCTCGCCGACAGACGGTCCCGATATTCGTTGCGAACCTTTTCGGGCAAGGTCAGGACAATCAGGACATTCGGCATTGGATGTAAAATCTCACATGCACAGCGGAGCCGGGCGCTCTCTCTAAAGCGCTCTTTGCCACACCAGGCCTGTGATCGTCCAGTCGCGTTTGCGGATCACCGAAACAATTGCTGATAGACGTCCGACCATTTTTCGTAGTTCGCGAAGATATATTCCGGGCTCAGGAAGTTGGCCTTGAAGCCGCCGGAGCTTGGCGCAAGCGCTGGAAACGGCGCCGGCACATCAGGATGCGTCGGAAAATATCCGGCCTTCTGAAACAGCTCCTGCCCTTCCTTCGACAGCATGAAGCTGACAAGCAGAAGCGCCGCATTCGGGTTGGGCGATTTTGCCGCCATACTGAGCTGCTCGTTCGTCACCGCCACCGGCTCCATCTTCACCCAGGCGGTCGGCGCACCCTGTCGCGCACTGATCTCCGAATGATGATTGAAGATCTGCAGCACCAGCGGATATTCACCGGCGATCGACTGGTCGAGCAAGGCGCGCGCACTGGCATTGACGGTGCGGATGTCCTGTCCGCTGAGCTTGCGCAGATAGGCCATGCCGTCGGTCTCGCCCATGAAGCTCAGGATATTGCCGATAAATCCCGGGCCGCCCGACATATCGTTGGTCTTCCAGGCCATGCGGCCCTTCCATTTCGGATCGAGCAGATCCTGATAGCTCTTCGGCCGCTCTGCCACAGGCACAAGCTCCGTGTTCACCGCCGGCGTCATTACATAGTAGTTCGATGCGGCCCACATGCCCTTCGGGTCGTAGAAGTCTCTCGGCAGATGCGCCGTATACTTCGCATCGATTGGCCGCACCGCGCCTATATCGACCAGCGCCGGCAGACCGCTCGTCAGAGAAAATACATCGGCCTGCATCCGGCCGGCCTTGGATTCGTTCGCAAGGCGCAGGATCGTCGCCTGGCTGTCGGCACGCGAATACTCGACCTTCACGCCATATTTTTTCTCGAAAGCAGCCGCCACCGGCACTACGATCTGGTTGACGATGAGATCGGTGTAATAGACGACCTTGCCTTCTGCTTTCGCCTTGGCGATCAGATCGGCGTCCGCCTCCTGCGCCGCGGCGCCGAGCGAAAACCCCATCGATGCTGCTGCGCACAGCGCAGCAATCGCACAATTCAGGCGCATGCTGATCCTCCCCTTTTTTTTCGCGTTAGCCTAGCGTTTGAATTCGCCAAAGCCTGGCTTGTAGGTCTTTGAATCGAGAAATTCGTTCAGACCCTTCTGCATGCCTTTTTCCTTGTCGACCTGCTGCAGGGCCAGCAATTTCGCGCCGAGGAAATTATAGGCCTGGTCGTGGCTCATGCCGCGCACATGGCGCACCGCCTCCTTGGTGTATCGCAATGTGGCCGGATTTTTCTCCATCAGCAGCTTGGCAATCTTGACCGTTTCGTCGTGCAACTGATCGGCGGGCACGGAATAATTGACCAGCTTGATTTCAGCCGCCTTCCTGCCATCGAACGGAAGGCCGGTCATGGCGTAGAACATGGCATCGCGATGGTTCAGCAGTTCGGCGATGTTCCAGCTGACGATGCCGCCGGGGATGACGCCCCAGTTCACCTCCGACAGGCCGAAAGTCGCCGTATCCGACGCAATGGCGATGTCGCAGGCGCAGACCTGCGTGAAAGCGCCGCCGAAGCAATAGCCGTTGACCATGGCGATGGTCGGCTTGGGGAAACTGGTGATCCTGTGCCAGCGCCAGGAATTCGCCGCCTGCTGGGCACGCTGCTTGGCGACCGGATCATTCTCGGTTTCGCGAAAGTAGAGTTTCAGATCCTGGCCGGCGCTGAAGGCATCGCCCTTGCCGGTAATGATGAGAACCTTGGTTTCATCGTCGATGGCAAGCCGCATCAGCGCATCGTCCATCTCGTAGTGCAATTGCGGGCTCATCGCATTGCGCTTTTCCGGGCGATTGAACATCACCCAGGTGATGCCGTTGTCCTTTTCCACGGCAATATTCTTGTAGTCTGTCGTCATGGTTTCCTCCGTTATATTTTCTCGAACTCTAGGCGGTTTGCTGCACGGTGTCGACATCGTGGAACCCCGCCCGGAATCCGACACGTCGCATTGAATTTATTCCGTTGACGGACTAGTTTGCCTCCCGGCAAGCGCCGCCTGGAGGGCGCGATACAACGGGAGAAGAGCGCATGGCGCGCCTGCAGGACAAAATCATCATCATCACGGGCGGCGCGCGCGGCATCGGCGCGGCATTCTGCAAGGCGGTCGCGGCCGAAGGTGCTGTCGTCATCGTCTCCGACGTTCGCGACGGTGCTGGAACGGTCAAGGCGATCGAGGCTGAAGGCGGCCGTGCCATCTTCATTCACAGCGATGTCGCGAACTCGAAGTCAGTCAACGATCTCATCAACGACGTCGTCAAGCGCTATGGCCGCATCGACGCGCTGGTCAACAATGCCGCGATCTTCGCCAATCTGCAGCGCCAGAATTTCTTCGAGATCGGCGAGCAGGAATGGGACGACGTCATGGCCGTCAACGTGCGCGGGCCTTTCCTGCTGTGCAAAGCCGTCGCGCCGGTCATGATGAAGCAGAAAGCCGGCAAGATCATCAACATCGCATCCGGCACCGTGTTCAAGGGGCAGACAGGCATCACCCATTACGTCACCTCGAAGGGCGCCATCGTCGCGCTGACGCGCTGCGTCGCGAGAGAGCTGGGCGACTACAACATCAACGTCAATGCCATCGCGCCCGGACTGACCATGAGCGAGGGCGTCTTGTCGAACCCGCAGATGACCGGCGCCGGCGCCAACGCCACCTTGAACACCCGCGCCCTCAAGCGCGAGCAGCAGCCGGAAGACCTCACCGGCACCCTGGTCTTCCTCTGTTCGTCCGACAGCGATTTCATGACCGGCCATACGATGGTGGTCGACGGCGGCAGCGTCATGCGCTAGCGGCTTTATGGATACAAATCACAGGATATCAGATGAGCAAACTTTTCGATCTGACCGGCAAGACCGCCTTCGTCACCGGCGCCGCCAGCGGCCTCGGCTATGCCATGGCCGAAGGCTTCGCCGAACATGGCGCCCTCGTCACCCTCGCCGATGCCAATCGCGCAGGGCTCGATGCGGCGGTGGCGAAGCTGAACGCTGCCGGTCACCAGGCCATGGCCGTCGAACTCGACGTGCGCGAACCGGCAGCCATTCGCTCCGCCGTTGCCGGCGCCGCCAAACACTATGGCAAGATGGATATCGTCGTCGCCAACGCCGGCATTACCGGCGGCGCGCCGATCAGCGAAGAAGCGGGCCATATCGAGAATATCGATCTCGAGACCTGGAACAATGTCGTCAAGATCAACCAGACCGGCGTGTTCGCCACATTGCAGGCCGCTGCTGCGGTGATGAAGCCGCAGAAGAGCGGACGCATCATCGTCACCGCCTCGATCTCCGGCCTGCGGACATCGGAAGTGTCGGGCTATCCCTATACGGTGACGAAGGCTGCGGTGATCCACATGGTTCACCTCGCCGCCATCGAGCTCGCACCTTATAACATTCTCGTCAACGGCGTCGCGCCCGGCCCGTTCATGACCAATATCGCCGGGGGCAGATTGTTCCGCGAGCCGGAGCGCGTCAAAGCCATGGCAAATTCCGTCCCGCTGAAGCGCATGGCCGATCCCCAGGAGATCAAGGGCCTGGCACTGCTGCTGGCATCGGGCGCCGGCAGCTTCATCACCGGACAGGTCATTCCCATCGACGGCGGCAGCACGGCGCTTTAGCGCCGTGCCTGTTCGCAATCCTACTTCTTCGCCACCTGCATCTCGCTCGACGAATTGACCAGGCTGTGAATGTTACGCGCGAAGTCGACGGCTTTGGCGGTGTCGATGGTCATCGCGCCATGGGCATATTCCTTTACCGCGAGCACTGCCGGACGCGGTCCGTTCATCAGCCGGGAGATCAGCGCATTCGCCGTCTTTTCGAGATCGGCCTTGGGAACCACATCGCTGACCGCGCCGATCCGCTGTGCCTCATGTGCTGAAATGACTTTGCTGGTCCACACCAGATACATCAGCGGCTTCAGCATCACGCGATCGACCAGGGACGACATGACCATGGTCGGCATGATGTTGTGGCTGAATTCCGGGATGGCGAACGAAGCCTCTTCGGCTGCGATCGTGATGTCGGAGACGCAGGCGAGCGCACAACCGAAGCCGAACGCCTTGCCCTGCACCACCGTCAGCACCGGAGCCTTCGACTTGCGCACCATGCCGTAGCAGCGAAACACGATGTCGCTCATACGCCGCAGCGCCAGCGCCTCCGGACGCGTCGCCGGACGCGTGCCCATGCCGGCGCGGCCGGTGCAGAAATCCTCGCCATTGGCGCGCAGCACGATGAGGCGGACCTGCTCATGCTCTTTCTCGATCGTATCGCCGAGGAACACGATCTGCTCGTCCGACAGCCCGTTGCCCCGCTCGGGATTGTTCAGGGTGATTTCCAAGAGGTCGTCGGACTTCTTGACGATAATTCCTTCAGCCATGCTCTCTCCTTGCGTTCCTGTTTCCATTCCCGACGCGGTCGCCAGACACGGTCCGCGCAATGCGATCTGGCTCGCCGCTCCCATATCCTATGCGGCGCGCGGCCGCCATGCGCGAAATCGGCCATCCTGTCCCAAAAAGAGCTGGGCGCTTTTGCGATTTCACACTAGTTTTCACAACGCCTGCCTGCAAGCTTGCAGCCAAACAACATTTCTTTTGGAGGATTTGCCGTGTCTGCTGCCCAACCCTCCCCTGCATACTCCGACGGTGGAACCCTCCCACTGAGCTTCAGCCACATGGGTTTCTATGTGACCGATCTGCCCCTGATGGAAGAATTCTACACGCGCATGCTCGGCTTCGTCGTCACCGATCGCGGCGAGGCGCGCGGCAACCCCATCGTATTTCTCAGCGGCGATCCGCGCGAGCACCACCAGGTGGTCCTGGTCGGCGGCAGGCCGGCCGGCGCCTTCACGCAGATAAACCAGATTTCCTTCCGGGTGCCGCAACTGGAAGACGTCCAGGCTGCCTGGCTGCGCGCCAAGGATGCGCCCGGTGTGCAACGCCTCTACGGCACCAACCACGGTAACGCCTGGTCGCTCTATATTTTCGATCCGGAGGGGAACCGCATCGAGATCTTCTGCGATTCCGACTGGTACATTCCCCAGCCGCGCACCGACGATCTCGACCTGTCGAAATCGGCCGACGATATCCGCGAGGAATCCGAACGCTTCTGCCGCTCCTGCGAAGGCTTCATGCCGATCGCGCAGTACCAGCAGGGCGTCGCTGAAAAGATCGCGGCGGGACGCAGGTAAGGTAGCTCTCTCGAGGCAGGCGTTTACCAGAAGCCCTCATCCTGCTGCGCAGGTTCCTCAGGATGAGGCCTTGGGATGGCTCCGCGAGAGCCTCAAGCCACCTTGCGCGTCAGCTTTGCCAGATGCGCGATAACGTCGTCCGCATGCATCACATCGGCATATTTGTGATGCAGGTCGAACAGATTGACCTTGTGGCTAAGCATCGAGCGGTCATAAGTGCATTCCTCGACCAGCGTATTGTGAAAGCCGTAGGAATAGGCATCGACAGTGGTGGCGCGCACGCAGCCCGATGTGCTCTCGCCCAGCAGGATCAGGCTTTCGACCCCAAGCCGGTGCAGATGGGCGATCAGCGGCGTGCCGAAGAAGACCGATGCACGCTCCTTGTAGATAACGAGCTCACCCGGCAGCGGCGCCACTTCATCCTTGATGGCATAAAGGTCTTCGGTCTCGGAATTCTTGCGGCGGTTGGTCGATGCCACGCCTGCTGTGTCTGCATGGCGCGTCGAATAGATCACCGGAATGCCGGCTGCGCGCGCCGCCGCGAGCAGGCGCTGCGTCGGCTCGACAGCCCGCCAGGCGTTCTCGCCGCAAGACCCCGCATATTCGCGATTGACCTCGCGCACCGGCCGGTTCCCGCCGAGGTAGGCCTTGTTGTAAAGATCGATCGCAAGAATGGCCGGCCGCGCGCCCACATAGGTTTCGCGGTGATAGGCCTCGTAGATCTCGCGGATTTCGTCGTCGATCACATCATTCCAGCAATGATCGTTGAAATCCGGGGCCATTTTCTGCTCCTGTCGCGAGTGCCTGCAGTGGTGATTAAGCCAGTCTATTCCAGCCGCAGGTTGTTGGAAAAGTCATATTTGACGGAAGAATTTGCACCATAGCGCTGAATGATGCGGTTGCGATCGAAAGCCGGGTCGAGCACCTGCGCCAGAAATGCCCGCTGGATGGCCCATCCGGCTTCGGCCTGTTCGCGGCGATAGCGCCCTGGCATGGTGTCATTGAGCCAACCGTGCGGCGCATCGGGCATGACCTCGATGGTGAAACTCTTGTTCGCCGCCTCCAGCGTGTTGCGCAGCCGCCGCACATGATCGAGCGAGATGATATGGTCCGCCTCGCCGAAAAGGCCCAACACCGGACAGTCGATGTTGCTTATGATCTCTTCGAGCCCTACCGGAAATTTGGCATTCACCTGCCATTCCCGGTCCTGTGCCGCGCCATACCAGCAAAGCGCAGCCGAGACGGCACGATGCGCTGCAAGCACCAGCGGGTGCCGCGCCGTCTGGCACACGCCCATCGCCACAAGCCGCGACGGATCGGCCTGCGGCACCTGCGCCACAGCCTCGATTGCCGCATCGAAATATTCGAGCGCTTCGGGATCGGTCATGTCGTATCCGGCATCGCCGCGATGGAGGGCTGCCTGATCGGGATGTTTATGAAAAAAATCCGGCGCGATGCAGACGAACCCTTCGCGCGCATGACGCTGCGCCAGATCCAGCGTGTGCTGCACCAGGCCATAGCGTTCATGCATCTGGATCATCACAGGCGCTTTGACGGCATCCTCCGGCATGGCCAGAAATGCCGGCAGATCACCGGAACACGTGATGCGCTTGGTAATGATTTCGATCATAGTCTTTCCTGACTTCTAGCTCTCACGCGCCAGCATTGCCGCCCGGCGGGCGAAATTCAACGCCAGATGCGCGACCTCGGCGGCGTTTCCTCCGGCCGCATTTCCAGCTTTGACGCGCGCGGCTATACCTTCGAAAATCACAGCAAAACGAAACAAGGCGAATGCCATGTGAAACGGCCTGAAAGCGAGCGGCCGCCCAACCACCTCGACATAATCTTCGATGAACGCCTGCTGCTTCGGCAGGCCGAGCACCGCCAGATCCTCACCCAATATGCCGCCATATTCGTCGGCAGCGCTGTGCCAGATCATGCAGAAATGCGCCACATCGGCGGCCGGATCGCCGAGCGTCGACAATTCCCAGTCGAGCACCGCGATGACTCTCGGCTCGCTTGGGTGAAACATCAGATTGCCGATGCGGAAATCGCCATGGACGATGGTCGCAGGCCCGGCAATGGCCAGATGCCGCGGCAGCCAGTCGAGCAGGAAATCGACATCGGCAATCTCCCGCGTTTTCGACATCTGCCATTGCTTCGACCAGCGCGCCACTTGCCGCTCGTAAAAGCCATCGGGCCGACCGAATCCCTCGAGACCGGCGCGTGCCCAGTCGACCTTGTGCAGCAGCGCCAGGGTCTGCGCGGCGGAGCGATACATCTGCCGGCGCTCGTCCCGCGGCGCATCCGGCAGGCGGCAGTCGTGAAACACGCGCCCGTCAAGCCGTTCCATCACATAGAACGGCGTGCCGATGACCTTGGCGTCGGCACAGAAATGCAGCATCCGCGGCACCGGCACATCGCTCACCGCCAGGGCCTGCTGGATGCGAAATTCGCGATCGACCGCATGGGCGGAGGGCAATAGCGGCCCCGGCGGCTGCTTGCGCAGAACCAGGCTCGATTCGGCGCCCGTCACGAAAAACGTCGGATTGGATTGGCCGCCGGCAATGCGCTGCAGTGTCAAAGGCCCGCGAAACGCAATCGCCGTTTCGAGATAAGCCGCAAGATCCTCGATGTTGAACTCGATCTCTCCCGGCAAACCTTCACTCCCTTCGCGTAGCGGCCAAACCTCATCTTAATCGAAACGCACGCCAGCTTCCTTCGCCGCATTGACGAGCCGGGTCGAAATTTCGACGGTCCTGGAGATGCGCTCCGCCACCTGCGCCGGACTGCCACCAAGGGCCACCTGCCCGCCATCCTCGATCCTGGCGCGAACCTCGGGAACTTGCAGCGCCGCAACGGCGGCGGCGTTCAGGCGATCTACGATCGCTGCCGGTGTCCCCGCAGGCGCCCACAGCGCGGCAAATGTCGGCACGGTGTCGAAACCGGGCAAGGCCTTCGTCAGGTCCGGCACGGGCGCCAGACCGGCCGCCATCTGGCCCGCGTCGATCGCGATCGGCCGCACCCGTTTGGCGATGATCTGCGATTGGATCGTACCACTCGAGACGAACGCCATATCGAGTTCGTTGGCGATCAGCGCCTGCACGCCGGGCGCAAATCCCTTGTAGGGTACATGGGTCATCTTGATGCCTGCGGCGAGATTGAGCGTCTCCCCCAGCAGATGCGGGATCGAGCCATTGCCCGGCGAACCAAAATTCAGCTTGCCCGGATTGCTCTTCGCATAATCGATGAACTGCTGCAGGTTCTGCACCGGCAGCGCATTGCGCACCACCATCACCATCGGCGAGACGAAGACGTCGGTCACCGGCGTGAAATTCTTCCGCACGTCGAAGCGCGCATCAGGCGAGGTCAGCGGCCCCATCACGATGCTGCTGGTGACGTTGAACAGTAACGTATAGCCATCGGGCTTCGCGCGCATCACCTGTTCGGTGCCTAGATAGCCGTTGGCGCCAGGCTTGTTCTCGATGATGAGCGGCTTGCCGAGCTGCTTCTCCATATGCGGCTGCAGGAAACGGATGTAGCTGTCCACCGCACCCGGCGGCCAGGGCGCGAAGATCTGAATCGGCCGCGAGGGAAAGTCCTGGGCAGTGGCGGGCGCAAAGCCATGCACTGCGAAAGCCAGAACGCCCGTTAGAATTGTCGCGGCCAGACGCTTCATGTTGACCCCTCCCTCCGCAGCGACTTGGCGTCGCTTCGTTTCCGCCGGGATCAGACCATCGCCGGCAGCGGCTGACAAGTGCTGCCGCCGCCGACAAGAGATCCGTTAGAACTTGCCGCCGAAAGCGTCCTCGATGAAAGCATGGGCCAGGTTGTAGCCATGCCGCATCGCCGGCTCGTTATATTGCGAGACGCCTGGCCGGTTCGCGGCAGCATCGGTGAAACTGTGGCAGACGCCGCCGAACGTCAGCATGTTCCAGCATGCACCCGCGGCCGTCATTTCCTCTTCAAGCGCATCTCGATCGGATTTCGGCGCAATCGGATCCGTCGCGCCATGGACCACAAGCACGATCGCTTTCACATCGCCCTGTTTGGCCGGCATCGGCGTCTTCAGATTGCCATGGAAGCTGACCACACCGGCAACATCCGCGCCGGAACGCGCCAGATCGAGCACATTGGCGCCACCGAAACAGTAGCCGAAGGCCGCACGGCGCTTGATGTCGCCGATGCCGCGCTTCTGCGCTTCCAGCGTCATCGCATCAAGGCCGGCGACAATGCGCTTGCGGGTTTCCATCGCGTCCGCGCTCAGCGGCGCCAGAAACTCCATCGGCACTTCCTTCCCGGTCGGACGCTTTCCTTCGCCATACATATCGGCCAGCATCACCACGTAACGGTCGCCGGCGAGCATCTTTGCCGTCTCGATGGCTCGCGGCGTGATCCCCGCCCAGTTCGGCGCAACCAGCAACAGCGGACGTGGCCCCTTGACGCTGTCGTCGTAGATCAACTGTCCACGGCAATCGAGACCGGAAACCGAATAGGCGACGCTTTCAACCTTCATATGGGCCCTCCCGAATTGTCATTGCCGCACCTTCCGTGGCGCAGCTCTGCATATTAATCAAATTATAAATTAGCCAGTATCACGCTTTCAAGAGCGTCCAGGCGGGCATCCGGATTGTCGCTTGGAAAATAACAAAGAGCCAGCAGACCGAAAAACATTCTCCGATTCGGCTGGGCATGCTTGAAATCGCGGTCCTCCCTCTCGAGGCGCAGGCTGATCGCACCTTTCGCATCGGTCCTGGCCTGCACTTTCACCCAGACATCCCGGCCGAGCTTCACATCGATGCAGACATTTCCACCACCATGGCGATCATGCACCACAATCGACCCCTCGTTCCTTGGTGGAGAAATCCGCACACACAACAGTATGGAAACCTGACACTCTTCCGGCAGGTCGGTGGCAAATGAAACAAAGGCCTCGGGCCGAGCCGCCCAACAGCCCCAATCATCATTGGCGTACCAACCCTCCTTCAGAGCGAACTGAGGCGTGGTTTGACGCCTCAGGTCGGCTGGCGTCAGATCGCGAACGTCGCTACTGAATTTAAGGACACGGGCAGACGGAATCAGGATATCCGCCGATCGCTTTCGATCGGAAATCTGATCGGCGAGCGTATGGATTTTGTCGATCAGATTGCACGTCACGTCATCCCACGTTCGGGCGCGGAATTCGGTCCGGACACGCTCCGCCCAACTGGCCAGACCGGGCCGATCGAACACTGCCTGTTCGATAACGGACGTAGCTTCGTCAGGCTGGCGCGGATCGAAATAACGAACGAGCGAACCGCCGACCTCGGGAATTGAAGTGGAATTGGAGGCGATGCATGGAGCACCAAAGAACAGGCTTTCGCCGACGGGAAGACCCCAACCTTCAGCAAAACTTGGAAATACTGTAAAGAGACAATGCTTGTAAAGGTGAACGAGTTCATCGTCGCCAACGTTGCCAAGGACGACGATCTTGCCGTCGACATTGTTCGAGGCTTTCAGGCCATTGCGAAATTCGTCGGTTCGCCATCCCCATTTGCCGGCGAGTACCAAGGCGGGAATTCTGCCGGCATATTTCTTGTTCAATCTTTGCCATATCTTAAGAAGAAGAATGTGATTTTTGCGCTTCTCGATCGTTCCGACACACAAGACAAACTCCGTCGGCAGTGTTCGCCGGGAGGTTTCATCTGGATCATCTCTCTTCGAACAGACGATGTCATGGGCGAGCGGAACCGGCGCCATAGGAACATCGTCGCGGGATAGCGACAGCAACACCTTCCGCAGTTCATTTTCCACGAAAACCGAATTGGTGCAGGCGAAGTCGAGGATCGCCAGAACATCCCTAAGCTTGCTCATGAAATCCCGCCGCGTCGTCGCCGTGACAAACTCCTCATGCGTGAACGGGATGAGGTCATGGAAATAGACGCCCAGGCGCACCCCGGCCACGCGCAGCGTGTTCAACAGCGGCAGATATCCGCCACCGATCCAGAAAGCGCCAAGTACCATGACGATATCGTTCTTGCGGCACGTCACCGGCCGTCCACCCCAGGCGATCGCATCCAGCAACTTCTTGAGCGCCGGCTCGGAAACCGGCGCGGCAGCCAGAAAATCGATCAGTTCGCAGATGTCGCCGCTGAACGCCTGGCGCAACTCCTTGCGTGCATCGTCATAGAAAATATACTCGAACTTGTGCCCTATGCCGCGTTCGATGAGCGATGTGAACACCCCCGTCTGCAAGCGCTGCATGCCGGTAATGCGGACATTCTGGCGCAGATAGACAAGCAGATCGGTCAAATCGAAAAAGATCCGCGGCTGCGGCGACGCCATTTCGCCACCTGACAATCCCGCCCGTGCGAGGTTCGATTTTGCGCTCAGTATTTTACCATCGCGCAGTTGCAGCGCCCCGAGACGCGATAACGCATCGGCGTCGCGTTCATCGAGCCCCACGGCCCTGCGATAGCAGAACGCGGCTTCTTCGAAGCGCCCGAGGTTTTCCGAACTGATGCCGGCATTGCGCCAGATACGATGGTCCTGCGTATTGGCAAGCAGATCGGTTTGATAGGCCTTGCGCGCCTTGCGCCATCTGCCGGCAGCAAAATAGGCGTCACCCTTCGCGGGATCGACTCCGGCAAGCCTCGCCAGCAGCGCTCTACCGCGCTGAGCAAGTTTCTGCATGACAGGGACGTCTGGAACCGAAACGCTCATCTGGCCTCAACTGTCAGCAAGGCAAATGTTGGCATGTCAATCAGCCGACATGGATCAAACGATCGCCTCAAGGCTCGTCGCCCCAATTTGATCGCGCAATGCTGGCAATTGCTCGGTCGCCGTATAGACGATAGCCGATATTCCCACAAAGAGTGCGCGATTAGGCTCGACCTGGCGATAGCCCGCGTCCACGCGTTCGATCTGCAGTTCGACTTTTCCTTCAGCACTAACTTGCGTTTGCAGAGCAATCCAGGCTGACTTCGCTGTATCGATCCTGGCGGTCGTCTCCCGCCTGCTTGCGATGTCCCGCAGAGCGACGGTCCCCATTTTCAATGGCGGAGCCGGCCGTACCAGGACGAGAATGGAGATTTCGGTTCCCGCCGCAAAATCCGTTTTGAACTCGACATTCGCGACCGGGCGCGACGACCAGCATCCCCAATCTTCTGCGCCATGCCATCCCGAGCGCAACGCAAATCTGTTTGCTCGTTGTTCCCAGCCTGCCAGCGTGGCCCCAACAGCCGCCTCGGCCGGAACCGGAACCGAGCCGAAGTGATAGACCTTGCCGGGCGCGAGGAGCACATTCAGCAATCTGTCTCTGTCGCGAACGGCAGCGGCCGAACGCTGCACCGTGTCGAGCAGGACGTCGGTCACTTCATCCCAGGTTCGCGGCTTGAACTCGCGCACGACCTGCGCAGTCCATGCCGCAAGATCTTCCCGATCCATCAACGGTTTTTCGATGATCCTTAAGGCACCGGCGCAATCTTGCGGATCGATATAGCGCACGAGCGGACCGCCAACTTCCGGCAACGAACTGGCATTGGACGCGATGCAAGGCTTGCCGCAAGCCAGGCTTTCGCCGACCGGCAAACCCCATCCCTCGACGAAGCTTGGAAACACCGTAAACAGGCAATGCCGGTAAAGATAATCCACCTTCGCATCGGACAGATTGCCGAGGACGAGGATTTTGCCGGACAAAAACTTCATGTCCTCGATCTTCTGCCGAAAGGCCTCGATCCCCCACCCCCATTTCCCGACAAGGACAAGAACCGGAGTCCGATCGCCATATCGGGCGTAAAGCTGCGTCCAGACATCCAGCAGCAGCATATGGTTCTTGCGCGCCTCAAGCGTGCAAACGCAGAGAACGAATTCCTGCGGCAGTTGACCGATAAATTCCGGTTCGATCTTGCCGTCGCCACTTTCCGGCGGATCATGCGCCAGCAACACCGGCGAAACCGGAATCGATTTACCGAATTGACCGTTCAGAACCGCGCGCACTTCGCGGGCGACGAAATCAGAAATAGTGAAAATGAAGTCCGCACCAATCAGTATATCGGCGAACCGGCCCAGCACGAGCTGCAAGGCACTCGTGGGAACGAACTGCGGATGCGTCACCGGAATGAGATCATAGATATAGACGCCAACGACAATTCCCCGGCTCTTCAGATCGATCAACGTCTGGACGTAGTCTATTCCAATCCAGAACGCGCCCAGAATGAGAAAGATGTCATCCTTCTGAAGACTTATGGGCTTCGATTCGCGTTCAATAACTGTGAGAGGAAGCTTGTAGGTTTCGACGCTGGCATTGGCGCGGCCGGTGGCGTCGATCAAAGCTGCCAATTGCTCGTCGTCGATGCGATAGATCTGGCTCTGCCCGTCCCGGCAGAAAACGAATGTCATATCGTCGCGACGGAATGACCTGAACCAATCTGCAATAACACACAGCTCCACGCGCTGGATGCCGGTCGCGCGCACGTTTTCGCGCAGATAGGCGAGGAGATCGGAAATATCGCAATATATCCTGGCGGCCGGGTGCCTACTATTCGGAAGCTTGTCGAGAAAGCGCGATCCCGTTCGCCGGATATCCTCCGCATCCAGGACGAAACTCGAATCGGCCAGAAGCGCCCGCCGATATTGCGCAAGCGCGCGGAACGGCTGTCCGGACTCATCAAGGAGGCGCGCCAGGGCGACATGCGACGTGGCAGCCCCAGGATCAATCGCGATGGATTTCCGCAAGCTTGCTTCCGCGTCGACAATGGCGTTGCCGGCCTGCTGCATCAGGCCCAGTTGCAGCCATGCTACGGAATCGCGGGGCTTGAGAGTCAAATGCAGAACAAGGGCCTGGGCAGCTCGACCATATTGGCCGGCAAGACGATATGTCTCGGCTTCCGCTAAAAAGTCCCTTTTCGTACCGATGCCGGCGCGAAGCAACACATGTCGCCAGACATCATATAAATCCACCATTCAACAACCCCGCAGTCATTCCAAGTAGTCGCGGTAATGTAAGGCCACAGCCTTTCGAAGACACACGAAGAAATAGACAAAAACTCTATACAGGTCCACCTGAAGCGCGCTTTGACGGCAAGCTGCCACAGTTCGCAAATATCCTGCCTCAGGCTCGTGCCGCAACATTATGGCTGCATCGGATCAAGTCGTGAGGAACAAGGTAGGTAGCGCGCGAAATGCTCTTGGATAACGATATCATAGCCGCATATGAGACGATGCTGGGCCGGTGCCCTGAGAATCAAGAGGTGATCGCCGGCTGGAAACGCAGCGTCAGCAATCTGTCCGATCTATATCGCGCACTTCGCAGCAGCGATGAGTATTTTAACGCCAATTCCCATTATGGCTTGTTCCATTCCGTCTCACCCCCGGATGTCGCCTTTCTGCGCTCTTTCCGGAAACCTGGATTGCAAGGCACGCCCGACAGCGTAACCGATTTTCTGGGAAGCAGAACAAACATCAAATTTATCGGCCCGATCAAGGAACTGGCTGGAACAGTGGAAGATATTCCGGTTCCCTGCAATTTCCATTCGAAATCCTATGAATGGGTCGGCTCGTTGCGGGCCGTCGATGAAGCCGAACATTTCTTCACAATGATCGAACTGGGCGCCGGCTGGGGGCCATGGCTCATCGCCTGCGCAATAGCCGCAAGAGACAAAGGCATCGGCAGGATCGATCTGATCGGAATCGAAGGTGACCGGACGCATTGCGAATTTCTGCACGAACATTTCGTCAACAATGGTTTCGATCCCGCTGAACACCGGCTTGTGCATGCGGTCATCGGCGCAAAATCCGGCGTGGCGCTGTTTCCAATCGTCGAGAATCCGGCAGACGTCTGGGGCTCGGAACCGCAGTTCTTCGCGGACGTGACGGAGGCACAGAGGGTTGCCGCCTCCGGAGATGAAGGAGAAACGTCCCGTTTTGAGGTCGTCCCGGCGCTGTCGCTGGCGGACGTCATTGCCGAGCATCCCGTCATAGATCTCCTGCACATCGATATTCAGGGCGGCGAGGCAGACGTGCTCGAAGCCGGCGCCGAATTGCTCGACGAGCGGGTTTCACGCGTCGTCATCGGCACGCACCGACGCAGGATCGAAGAGCGGCTGCACAAACTATTCCATCGCCTGAACTGGCAATTGGAAGCCGATGATCCATGCCGGTTCGGGACCAACGATCAAGGGCTTGTCCTGACGATGGACGGCACGCAGGTCTGGAAGAACCGCCGCTTTGCGAAGGCAGCACCGTCGGCGGAAGAACCGGAACACCCTTCTCAGAGCGAATGATAAATGCTCAACGCGAAATCGATGTCGTCGAATGTCCGTCCGCGGCCGCCCTTGAGAATGATGGCGCGATCGCAGAATTTCTTGAGGATATTGGTGTCGTGACTGACCAGGATCATCGCGCAGTTGGCACGCTTCACGAACAGCTCATCATAGCATTTTTGATGAAAGCGCTGGTCGCCGACAGATAGAACCTCGTCGATCAGGAAACATTCGAAGTCGATCGCCAACGTCAGACCGAAGGCCAAGCGCATGTTCATGCCCGAGGAATAATTCTTGACCGGTATAAAAAGTTGACGGCCCAGCTCGGCAAAGTCGTCGACATAGGCCACCACATCCTCGACCGGACGATTGTAGATGCGAGCGATGAAACGGATATTGTCGATACCCGTCATCTGGCCTTCCAGTCCGCCGGAAAAAGCCAACGGCCACGACATATAAAGGCCCTTGTGCAGATCGCCCGATGTTGGAGGTTCGACCCCGCCGATAATTTTGACGAGGGTGGATTTGCCGGCACCGTTGCGGCCGAGCACAGCCACTTTTTCACCGGGCTTCACCTCGAACGAAATATTGTCGAGCACGCGCCGTCGGCCGATCGGCGTATGATATTCCTTGACGATATTCGTAAGACGGATCGAACGGTCCTTCTTGGCCGGCGCATTTGTCGGCGCCTGCATCGCATGTCTTGCAGCAGCAACTTCGCCCTCCGCCCATTCATAGAGGCGTGCGCCGCTGCGCACGGCCGCGGGCAAGAATTTTTTCCTGACGGTCGCAAGCGTATTCAAGCTGAATGCTCCATGGCAATCTCGGAAAGCGACCGGGCGATCAGATAGATGATGCCGCACAGGCCGATCATGCCGAGGAGATAGAGGAAGCGGCGCGGATAGGTGTATTGATCCGGCAGATTCGGCTCGACGATCGTTTGCAGATAAAGATGCTGGCGATCTGCTTCCTGGCGCGCCTTGAGACGATTGAGCTCGGCGGCGGCAAGCGCACGGCCAGCGATCTCGCGTTCCAGCATGAATTGCTCATAGACCTGCAACTTGTTCGACATGGAGTTTTCGTCGCCGACAATGAGCCGTTTGAGCTTGTCGATTTCGCGTCGATACGAGACAGCTTTTTCTTTCAGCGCCGGAAGGTTCGGATTGCTCGGCGTCATGGCGATCGTCTCGGCAATTGAGCCTTCCAGCTTTGACAATTCGACGGTCATTTTGCCGATCGATTCCAGCCCCGCAACGGATTCCTTGCCCGGATCCACGGTGCCGGTCTCGTTCCGCCATTTCGAAAGTTTCGCTTCGATCGTCAGGAAATCCGACTTGGTCTGATCGACGATGACTCCGGCATATTTCAACGCATCCCGATAGGACCGTTCATTCAGCCGGTTGATCAGGTCTTCTGCATATTTGAGAAGCGCTACCGTCATCGCCTTCGCGTCTTCGGGGCGGAAGGCAGTCACCTGCAAAGTGCTGATGCCGGTCGCACCTTCGATGTCTACATAGACCATGTCCTTGAAGTGCTTGTAGAGTTTTTCCTTGGAGTCGCGCGTGAAGAAATTCGGAAACCGGTTGAACATATCGGCTTCGGGCCGCGTCATGATCTGCGCCAGGTTGTTCTTGGCCAGGAGCAGATCGGCCGCGTCTCTCGAAGTGATATATTCGTTGACGGCGAATGTTTCGTCGTTGGCACGCGACAGCCCTTGGGAGGATACGAGCGAGGCGATGCCATCCATCGGCGTCGACGACGATGAGCGGACGATAAAACGCGCTTCCGAAACGTAGCGATCCGATGCAATGAAAAACAGATAGATCGCCGAGAAGAAGACCGGAATGATCACGGTCACGATGAACAGCATATGTTCGCGCAGAAACGACTTTGCTTCCGGCTCCGGCGCATCATCTTCGTAAGGGACGAGATGGCCGCGCATATGCAGCGGCCTCAGTTCGATCTGCCGTACGATGATCGGTTCGTCTTGAGCGACTTCGGTCATTCCAAAACCTGCAAAGGACAGCTAGCTGCGCACATCACATCACACCAACTGCACGTGGCGCTGGGCATACAACACGAGAGGCAACCCGATACCTGTCAGAGCCACGCACCATGCGACCATGTACCAGGGGTCGTACATCGTAACCACATCGGGCGGAAACACGCCGCTGCGAAACATCTCGCTGCCATGCACCAGCGGCGAATACAGCAGGATGTCGCGAATCTTGGCCGGCATCCAATCGACCATATAGAACGTGCCGGTGATCGGCAGGGTCAGATACATGACCGGATGGATAAACCGCTCCAGCGCATCACTGAGCTCGGTCGCTGCGGCGATGATGAGTCCGAAGCCGAATGCGAACCAGGCCGTCAGCAACCAGCCGCCGAACAAGGCCAGGGGGTCGTTCATCGAGGGCATAAATCCCAGCAACCAGAGCGGCAGATAGGCGATCAGAAATGCCGCCAGGATACCGATCGTCTCCAGCAGAGAACGGGCCAGCAGAATATCGAAAAATTTGATGTTGGTATGAAAGATGAGGTTGGCGCTGCGGCGCATGCCGTGCATCGATTTGAAGACGATAAGGCGCCACATCGTCAGCATTGAATAGCCGGTCAGTGCGAACGGCACGACGCCCACGGCCGAATTGTGGCTCTGGTGAGTAATGCTCCAGAGCGCCATCACGCCGCATGTCAGCAGCAGCGGTTCGCCGATGACCCAGAAGAAGCCGAGATTCTCGTGGCCGTAGCGCCCCATCGCATCGCGGATCATCAGCGCCGCAACCACGCGCGCCTGCACGCGACCGCCGACGGCCAGGCTGGATCTGCGCGAACGGGTATCGAAAAAGGAAAACGGTCGGGCGCTCATCAGTTTGTATGCTCCTGCGCGCCCGCCGTCAGCAGCCACAAGACCGCAGACAGCATCGAGCAAACGACGAGATAGGTCGCGATCATGCGTATCCGCTCCGGCTCGGTGGACTGATCGGGCAGATTGGGAGCGACGATCTGCTCGACATAAATCTGCTGGCGCCGCGCTTCCTGGCGCGCGGTTTCCAGCGAAGCGCTTGCATTCGTCAGCCCCTTCTCGGCAATGTCCCGGAGGAGCGCGAGCCGTTCATAAGTCTCGATCTTGGTCGCCAGGCCTGAATCGCTGCCGGCAAGCTTGTCGCGCTCCGCATCGATTCTTGCCTTCAGGGAATCGGCGCGGACAATGCGCGCCGCAATACCCGGATTGTTCGGCGTCAGTTTCTTCATTTCCTGGATTTGCGCCAGAACCTGCGCATTCTCTGTCGCCAACGACGTGATCGTGTCCAGAACCGAGGCCGAATTTTTCGACGGATCTATGATCAATTCACGGTTGCGGTATTGAGCCAGATTTTTTTGTGCCGTGATCAGATCCTGGACGGCGCTGTTGACGCTGGCCTGCGCCGATTCGACCGTGTCCCTTTGCGCACGCACATTCATGCGGTTGACCATTTCCTCCGAGAGCTGCATCAACGCCTCGGCGATCTTTTTGGCATCCTCCGGCTGAAACGCGACGACACGAACCGTCGTGATGCCCTTCGACTGGTCCTGCACGACGGTGACTCGGTCGAGATAATACTCATACAACCGTTCGAAACTGTCGTTTTTGGGCAGCCAGAACCGCGGGAACCGCGAAAAAATATCGGCATGAGGATCGGAGAAAATCTTCCGCAGCGGCAACCGCGTCTCAAGTGCCTGGACTGCGTCACGGGAGAGCATGAAATTCTGGACCGCATTCGCGTCATCGACGGCGCGCGAAATGCCGAACGTCTGGAAAATCATCTCCAGGCCCGTCATGCGGCGGCTGGAAACGCTGCGCACGATAATATTCGTCTCGGAGACATATCTGTCTGCCGCAAATAGGCCGTAATATAGAACGGCAAATAGAACCGGAAATATAATAAGCGAAATCAATAACCTGCGAATAAGCCGCGCTTTGATTTGCGATTTGTGCAGGACCTTGTCGACGACGCCGGGAGCGAGCAAGGCGCCATTCCGCGAAAAGCTCGCGGTGATGTCGGTCAAATTCACGGCCATAAAGACGACTTTCCTTCAAAAGGCATATGAACGACTAGTCTGGCCATTGCTGATCGGCACCCACGAACTCGCACACGCTACACCCGGCAGTTATGGCCGGACCATAATCGCACAAGTGAATTTCTTTACCTTTAACGCCAATTTTGGCAAAATTCCGCGTACTGGCCGGGCTGTAAGGAAGCTGGACGTCCCTTCTTTCGACGCGATTACCTAGTTATATCGGGCCAGATTCGGATTAGTCCGCTGGTTCGCATCGCTCTTGACTATCTGAACTGGAAATTTCAGCGATGTTGCTCAGCATATTCGGTACGCAATCGACGCTCTCCATCTCATTTGCCAGAATCCTAGAGGTTATAGCCAGGAATACGCTGGGCGAAACTGTAGCCGTTCATGCTGCGGCAATTGAGCAATTGCGCGAAGCCTGGAGTGCGATGCCGGCATCGGCGCGTCAGGCAGTTGTTCTTTATTCCGACTGCCCACACCCCAGCCTGACCAAGCTCCTGATCGATACCGGCGCCGCCATCGTCGTCTGCATTGACGATTTCGCCAGCGTCGTTGGCTTTCAGATGATCAACACGGGGAAGGATTTCGTCGCCTCGGTACGCATGAGCACGTTGACCTTCACTGCCATCGAACCGCTTCTGCAAACCCGCAATCTGTTGACGATCACCGCCGCGAAATATGACGCTCCCCTCACGGAGATCGTCTCGGAACTCGCTGATTTCTATGGCATTAAAATCAATCCAGAGCAGTTTGACGCAATTCTGGACCGTCTCGGCCACGGCGCCGGAAGAAGCGCTTCGCTTCGCGACTTCATAGCCGCCGAATTTCCCGAATGGCGGCCGGTCGAGGCTGCTCTTTCGGCCCTTATAGGCAGCGACCGCAAGCTGGTCGAAAATCTGGCGCAGCAATATTCCGCGATCGGCGAAGGCCGGGCATTCGACGAAGTCTATTGGCCGCGCTCGTTCTTTCAATATGGCGACGTGCCGGACCGTCCCCTCGATGGATCGGTCATCCTGACCGGCCCGGCAAGAATCGTTTTCTTCGGTCCCTATCTGCATGTGCCGCCAGGAGTGTGGAACGCCGAAGTGCAGATCGAAGTCACCGATTGCCGGATGGATACCATTGCCTATGCCGACATTTTCAACGGTGAAGTCGTGCTGAGCGCCGTGTCCATGAGGTTTCCGCGCAGAGGCGTTTATGCCTTTGATATACCGTTCGAAACCTCCAACCCCCATAGACCGATAGAAATCCGCATGCATCTGCTGAAAGGCGCCATCGAGGGCGAGCTTCTGCTCCACGGCGCCCGCATCACACGGACGCTGTCGAACGTGTCACCCATCGCCGCGCAAATTTTCATGACAGCCGCCACCGGATGAACCACGACACAACAACGAAGGCGACAAACCTATGACAACTACGAAGAATTCGCTTCGTATTGCCAGCTTGTCACAGCCCTATCCGGATCGTATTTAACCGGGCTTATAGTTTTGCCGAGCCGCCCCTAAGTCTCTTCCCAGCCTTTGAAGGTTTTCAGCTTATGTCTAAACGCGCGCTTATTACCGGGATCACTGGACAAGATGGCGCTTATCTTTCGCAGTTTCTGCTCGAAAAAGGCTATGAGGTTTTCGGCGTCATTCGCAGGTCATCCCATCGCGGTGTGGAAGACCATCGGCTTCGCTGGCTTGGCGTCGCAGAAAAGGTCACCCTTCTTGACGGCGACCTTGCCGATCTGTCGAGCATCGTCAGGATCATGCAGCAGGTACAGCCGCACGAAATCTACAATCTGGCAGCGCAATCCTTCGTCGCTTCCTCCTGGCAGCAGCCCATCCTCACCGGCAACATTACCGGCGTTGCCGTCGCCACGGTGCTTGAAGCCATGCGCATCGCGAAGCCGGATGCGCGGTTCTACCAGGCGTCCTCATCGGAAATGTATGGCCTCATTCAGGAGCCGATGCAGTCGGAGAAAACACCCTTCTACCCGCGATCGCCCTACGCCGTTGCCAAGCTGTACGGACATTGGATCACGGTCAATTACCGGGAAAGTTTTGGCTTTCACGCCTCTTCGGGAATTCTCTTCAATCATGAAAGTCCGCTGCGCGGTATCGAGTTCGTCACCCGTAAGGTTTCCGATGCGGTTGCACGGATCAAACTGGGCCAGGCAAGCGAATTGCGTCTCGGCAATATCGATGCAAAGCGCGACTGGGGCCATGCGCACGACTATGTCCGCGCCATGTGGATGATGCTGCAGCAGGACAAGCCCGACGATTATGTCGTTGCTACCGGACGGACAACGACGGTGCGCGACATGTGCCGGATCGCCTTCGACCACGTCGGCCTGGACATGGAAAAATTCGTCATCATCGACCCGGCCTTCTATCGTCCGGCCGAAGTTGACGTTCTGCTCGGCAACCCCGCGAAAGCCAAGGAGAAACTTGGCTGGGTTCCTGAGCGAACATTGGAACAGTTGATCCGTGAAATGGTGGACGCCGACCTTGCTCGTCATGATCATGCCCGTCATGGCGGCGCGGCCTAGCGTCCAGCATAGATGTCAGTCACGAGTTCCACCTCAATTCCATTCCGCAAGGTCCTGCTGACCGGCGGATCCGGATTCGTCGGGTCATGGCTGACCCCGGCCCTGCGGCAATTGCTGCCGGAGGCCACGTTGCATGTCTTGACGCGACATGGAGAGCCCTTCAGCCAACCGGGCTGGACGGCGATAGAGGCGAATCTCGCCGATCCGAAAGCCATCGCCCAGGTCGTCGAAAGCATCAGGCCCGACCTCATCCTGCATCTCGCCGCCCAATCCTCGGTCGCATTGTCGCTGAACGCGGAAGAAGAAACGTGGCGGATCAACCTGATTGGGACCTTCGGGCTTGCCTCGGCCTGCGCCAAATTCGCGCCTGACGTGACATTCATCCAGGTCAGCACCGCAGAGACCTATGGCGCCAGCTTTAACGATGGACCTGCCGACGAGAACACAGTTTGCCGGCCGCAGAATGTCTATGCACGGTCCAAGTTCGCTGCCGAACTGATGCTTGCGGATGTTTTGCCTTCGACCGCGCGTTTGATTGTCGTGCGGCCGTTCAACCATACCGGCCCCGGGCAGGATCGCCGCTTTGTCCTGCCGTCATTTGCAGCGCAGATTGCTGCCATCGAACGTGGCGAGCAGGAACCCGTCCTCAACGTCGGCAATCTCAGCGCCCAGCGCGATTTTCTCGATGTACGCGACGTTGTCGCCGCCTATGCCGCAATCGTCAGCAATGCGGACAAATTTTCCCCTCGCGAAACCCTCAACATCGCCTCGGGCCTCGCCGTTCCCATCGAGCAGCTTCTGGATAAGTTGAAAGCGATGGCCACGAAGGATTTTGAAATCCGGATTGACCCGCAGCGCATGCGTCCATCCGAAATTCCCGTCACGGTCGGCCATGCGCAGAAGCTGACGGCTCTCACGGGCTGGCGGCCGCAGTTTTCAATCGATGAAACGCTGGCCACTCTGCTGGCTTATTGGCGGCACCGCCACGAAAACGCCAAATCGCCTTGATCGGCGCACGGAATTTCGCTCCGTTTATCTGGTCGGGAGCACAGCCGAAATGAAGCGGTGCAAGGGGCGGGCGAGTTCGCCATGTGCCTTCAGCAACTGTCTGTGCTGTTCGGTCATCAATTCGTTCTGCGCGGCAATGAGATCGAGGCGATCCTGCGCCAGGCGAACCATTTCATTCTTGGCTGTCTCGACGCTCGACAGCAGAGCACGCGTCGCCTCCAGCTGCGCGGTCAATTCCATTGTCGCGCGATGCATCTCCAGCATGCGCTTGAAATGCTCGGCCTGATCGAGAACAAAATTGTCGAAGACGCACGGCGGCAATTGGAAATAGTCGTTCCGCCATGCGTCTTCGTCCCTGAGGTAATAGCGATTCAACCCATCGAAATAGGCAAACTGATACCCGCGTTGGAGCAGAAACGGCTCCCAGCCGTCCCACGCGGGTTCCTGGCAGTTCACCTTTGTCGCCTCGACCACGATGATCCGCGGCCGGTATGTCGTGAACTCCGCGTTCTCGATGATTTCGATCTCGGCGCCTTCGACATCGATCTTGAGGAAATCGACAACCTGCTCCTTGCAATAAGTCTCAAACAATTGATCGAGACTGAGCATTTTGACGGCGACACTGCCGACGAATGAATAGCCTTCCGGAAGCGCAGGCCCATCGTCCGGACCCTGGATTCTCGAAAGACCGACACCGTTGGAAATCCATAGCCGGCCATCGTCTCTCGGCTTGCCGATCGCGCAATCGACATTGATGTCTCGCGGCCGCTGTTCGACGAGCAAAGCAAACGCTTCCGGGTTCGGTTCGACGTTCACACCGCGCCAACCGAAATTGTAGAACCAGCGGGTCACCGAATGAATCGTGGGATCACTCGCACCTATATCGACGTAAAAGCCCTGCTCGACATCCTGCAGCGCCCGCCGCAGCAGGACGTCTTCAAAATTCTGCGCGAAGCTGGTCATCGGCGGCAGCCAACGCCCGTCTTCCCTTACTCTTGGAGATTTCATATCCATCCGGTTATCCGGTTACGCAACACAAGATTTCAACCACAAATAACGCACAACCCGGCTATTTTAAGTAGCAGCCGGATCGTCTCATTCCATCGGCAAAGCGAACGTGCTTTTCACCTGCTTGAGGGCGAAGCTTGATTCGATCGAGCGCACGCCTTCCACGCGGGTCAGTTTGTCGCGCAGGAAAGTCTCATAGGCCGGCAGATCGGCGACGACCACGCGCAGCAAATAGTCGCAGACCCCTGTCATCAGATAGGCCTCCACGACTTCGGGGAAGCGGGCGAGCGCCTTGTCGAAGCGCTGCAATTCCTCCTCGCGCTGCCGCTCCAGTTTGACCTGTACGAAGACGCTGATCGGCAGGCCGATACGCGCCTGATCGACGACTGCCGAATAGCCGCGGATGATCCCCGCCTCTTCCAGCAGGCGGACCCTGCGCAGACAGGGCGAAATCGTCAGGCCGACCTTTTCGGCCAGTTCCTGCACTGCCATACGGCCGTCCCGCTGCAGATGACTGAGAATCTTCCGGTCGATCTGATCTATTTGCCGATTGGCTGTTTTCTGCAAAATCTTCACCCAGGCTGAGCATAAATGCCAAAATAAATGAAATCAGCGCTAACTATGGCAGTTATTTCCAGTCCAGACCATCCAGATTCTCACATCTGTCGCGGGGTGAAAACATGGGTGATTCTCGGCTGCCGTTTCTCAACGCCATCGAGCGCAAGGCGCTCTGGCTGTCGACCTGGATGATCCACAACGCCAATCACATCCGGCCCAACCACGACGGCCTGAAGGTCGGGGGCCATCAGGCGTCGTCCGCCTCGGTGGCGACCATTCTCACCGCGCTCTACGCCGCGGTGCTGCGGCCGCAGGACCGGGTGGCGGTGAAACCCCATGCCAGCCCCATCTTCCACGCCCTGCAATATCTGATGGGCAATCAGACCCGCGACAAGCTCGAAAACTTCCGCGCCTTCGGCGGCGCTCAATCTTATCCGTCACGTACCAAGGACATCGACGACGTCGATTTCTCGACAGGCTCCGTCGGCCTCGGCGTCAGCCAGACGCTCTTCGCCAGCCTCGTGCAGGATTACGTTCACGCGCACGGGTGGAACAGGGATCAGGCGAAGGGCCGCATGATCGCCGTGATGGGCGATGCCGAAATGGACGAAGGCAATATTTTTGAAAGCCTGCTTGAAGGCTGGAAACACAATGTCCGCAACACCTGGTGGGTCATCGACTACAACCGCCAGAGCCTTGATGCGGTGATCCGCGAAGGCCTGTATGCGCGCTTCGAGGACATCTTCAAAGCCTTCGGCTGGGATGTTGTCGTGCTCAAACATGGCGCCCTCCAGCGCGCGGCCTTCTCCGAGCCCGGCGGCGAGAAGCTGCGCGATTGGATCGACCGCACGCCCAACCAGCTTTATTCCGCCCTGACCTTTCAGGGCGCCACTGCCTGGCGCAAACGCCTGCTCGACGACATCGGCGATCAGGGCGATGTGACGCGCCTGATCGAGCGCCGTTCGGACGAAGAGCTGGCGCGACTGATGACCAATCTCGGCGGCCACGACATGCAAAGCCTGGTCGAAGCCTTCGAGCGCATCGATCACGACCGGCCGACGGTATTCATCGCCTATACGATTAAGGGCTGCGGCCTGCCGCTCGCCGGCCACAAGGACAATCATGCCGGCATGCTGACACCGGCCCAACTGGCCGGCTTTCAGCAAAGCCTCGGCGTGCGCGAAGGTCATGAATGGGACAGGTTCGAGGGCCTGTCGATCAAGCCGAAGGAACTGGAAAAGTTTCTCGCCACCATTCCGTTCAATCAAGATGGCGCGCGCCGCCGCTCGGCAAGGCCCGTTGCCGTGCCTGACGTTCTTCCGGCGCCCAAACAGGCCGACCTTTCGACGCAGCAGGGCTTCGGCCTTCTGCTCAACGAATTGGCGCGGTCGGACGATGCGCTTGCCGCCCGCATCGTCACCACATCTCCGGACGTCACTGTCTCGACCAATCTCGGCCCCTGGGTCAACCGGCGTGGTCTCTTTGCGCATGACGAGATGAAAGATCTGTTCCGCGCCGAGCGCATTCCCTCGACCTTCAACTGGCATTTCTCCGACAAGGGCCAGCACATGGAACTCGGCATCGCCGAGATGAACCTGTTTCTCATGCTGTCAGGTCTCGGCCTGTCGCATCAACTGTTCGGCGAACGGCTGCTTCCCATCGGCACGCTGTATGACCCCTTCATCCAGCGTGGCCTCGATGCGCTGAACTATGCCTGTTATCAGGACGCCCGCTTCATGCTGGTGGCGACGCCCTCCGGCGTGTCGCTGGCGGGCGAAGGCGGCGCGCATCAGTCTATCTCGACGCCGCTGATCGGCATGTCGCAGGACGGGCTGGCGAGCTACGAGCCAGCCTTCGTCGACGAACTGGCTGCCATCATGCGATTCGGCTTTCAGTATCTGCAATGGGAAGATATCGGCGCCGATGCGCGCAACGCGCTGCGGCCTTCATGGATGCCCCATGATAAGGGCGGCGCGCTCTACCTGCGCCTGTCGACGCGTACGCTCGAACAGCCCAGCCGCACCCTCGATGCGGAGCGCATCCACGACATCATCGAAGGCGCCTACTGGATGCGCAAGCCGGGGCCGAATGCTCAGGTCGTCATCGCTTATACGGGCGTCGTGGCGCCCGAAGCCATCGAAGCCGTCGGCTTGCTGGCGGAAGACCGGCGCGACATCGGCCTGCTCGCCATCACCTCCGCCGACCGCTTGCATGCGGGCTGGACCAACGCGGGAAAAGCGCGCGACGAGGGCGACATGAGGGCGACATCCCACATCGAAACGGTGCTCGCCGCGCTTCCCTCGAATTGCGCGCTTGTCACCGTCGCCGACGCACATCCAGCGACCCTCGCCTGGCTCGGATCGGTGCACGGGCATCGCACACGGCCGCTTGGCGTCGAGCATTTCGGCCAGACTGGTACGATTGCCGACCTCTACTGCCATTTCGGTATCGACACCCGTGGCATCATCGCCGCCGCACAATCGCTGACGGTGGGACGGCCCATTCGCTACCTGCGCGCGGTTTAGCAGACCGCGAATCTGCGGTGACAGGGACCTTGACAAGACCTCACCAATCATTGCCCTTGCGTGCGATATTCACGCTAGGGCAGGACAAAGATTATGAACGGTGCAGACGTCGTCGCAAAAATCCTCAAACTCGAGGGCACGGATTTTCTCGCCTGTTATCCGAGAAATCCTCTGATCGAAGCCTGCGCCGACATCGACATCCGCCCCATTCTCTGCCGCCAGGAAAGAGTCGGCGTCGGCATGGCCGACGGGTACAGCCGCGTCCGCCGCGGCCGCCAGAACGGTGTGTTCGCCGCCCAGCACGGCCCCGGCATTGAGAATGCGTTTCCTGGCGTCGCCCAGGCATTTTCCGAAAACGTGCCGATGCTGGTCATCCCCGCCGCCTCTTCGCTCGACCGCCAGTACATCCGCCCGACATTCCGCGCCGCGGACGTCTTCGCGCCCGTCACCAAATGGTCGGCGGTGGCGCATGACGTGCGCGAACTTCCAGACCTGATGCGCCGCGCCTTCCACGCCATGCGCACCGGCAAGCCCGGCCCCGTTCTGGTCGAAATTCCCAACGAGGTCTTCGATGCCCAATTCTCCGGCGACCTCGATTACGTCACCGTGCCGGTACTGCGCTCGGCACCGGATCCGGCGGCGGTGAAGGCAGCGGCACGCCTGCTGCTTGCCGCGAAGAATCCGCTGATCTGGGCCGGCCAGGGCATTCATTACGCTGAAGCCGGCGAACTGCTCACAGCACTGGCCGAACTCATTCCCGCCCCGGTCGCCGCCACCAATCCGGGCAAAAGCGCGATTGCCGAAAGCCATCCGCTGGCGCTGGGCGCCTCGACCGCCTCGCGGCCGAAAATGTATGCCGAGGGCATGAACGAAGCCGATCTCGTCTTCGCCATCGGCTCCAGCCTGACCCGCACACCATTCGGCCCTGCCCTGCCGCGCGGCAAGACAATCATTCACTCAAGCAATGATTTCGCCGACATCAACAAGGACATTCGCGCCGACCTTGGCCTTGTCGGCGACGCAGCCCTCGTCATCGAAGCGCTGATCGAAGAGATCGGCCGCCAGCGCGCCAAGCCCGACACGGCTCGCCTGAGTGCGCTGAAGGACAAGATCGCCGCCTCGAAGAAGGCCTGGCGCGCCGATTGGGAAAAGCAGCTCAATTCCGACGAGGTACCGATCAACCAATATCGCGTCATCAACGATCTGATGCGCGTCGCCGACCGCGACAATGTCATCATCACCCATGAAGCTGGTAGCCCGCGCGAGCAATTGCTGCCGATGTGGGAGACGACCAAGCCCGCGTCCTATCTCGGCTGGGGCAAGTCGACGCAACTGGGCTACGGCCTCGGCCTCGCCATGGGCGCCAAGCTCGCCGCTCCCGAAAAGCTCTGCATCAATGTGATGGGCGATGCCTCGTTCGGCATGACCGGCATGGATATCGAAACTGCGGCGCGCAATGACATCGGCATCCTGACTGTGGTGTTCAACAACGCGGTCATGGCCTGCGAACGCCACATGCTGGAAAAGTCGACGAGGAAATATGATGCGCTGGACATCGGCGGCAACTACGAGAAGCTCGCCCAATCGCTGAACGTCGCATCACGCCGCGTCGAGAACCCCGCCGATATCGTGCCGACGATCAAGGAAGCCATCGAGACGACGCAGAAGGGCAAGCCCTTCCTGCTCGAAATCGCCGCCAAGGAAGGCTACGACTTCTCGCGTTATGCGTAGCACTAAAGCCTTCTCCCGCTCCGCGGGAGAGGGCGGCCCCTGTGCAGCAAGGGGCGGATGAGGATGGAGGCGTCAATGTCCAACGGCGCTCACTCCAGCCACCCCAACCAACTCCGCCAGCCGCTCCGGCGCATCGAGCAAACTTCTGCTCGCGCCCGTATAAACAATCCGCCCACGATCCAGCGCAATACAATTATCCGCGAACTCCAGCGCCAGCCGCGCGTGCTGCTCGACCAGGATCATCGCCATATCGTCCTCGCGCTTCAACCGGTCGAGACCGGCAAGCACCGCGTCGACGATGACCGGCGCCAGACCTTCCATTGGCTCGTCCATCAGCAGGAACGAGGGATTGCCCATCAGCGCACGGCCCAGCGCCAGCATCTGCTGCTCGCCGCCGGAAAGCTGATCGCCGCGATTGCGGCGCCGCGCTGCAAGCGAGGGGAAGAAGTCGTAAACACGCGGCAAATTCCACCTTCCCGCTCGCTCGGCGACAATCAAATTCTCCTCGACCGTCAGCGATTTGAAAATCTCACGCTCCTGCGGCACCAGCGCGATGCCGGCCGTGCAGCGGCGGTAAACCGGTTCGTTCGATATGTCCGCACCATTGAAGCGGATTACGCCGGCATGCCGCGTCGTCAGCCCCATGATCGTCGCCAGCAAGGTCGTCTTGCCGACGCCGTTGCGGCCGAGAATGGCAAGCGTCGCACCCTTGGCGAGATCGAACGACACGTCGTCGATGACGATGGTCTCGCCATAGCCCGCCTTGACGCCCTGAAGGCTCAGTCCCTGAAGAGTTCCGCCGGCCTCGCTCAATGTTTGCGCTCCCCGAGATAGACCTGCCGCACGCGGGGATCAGCGGCGATGTCCGCCGGCTTGCCTTCGACCAGCACGCTGCCCTGCACCAGTACGGTGATGCGCTGTGCCACGCGGAAGACGAGTTCCATATCGTGCTCGATGAACAGCACGGCGATGTCCGCTGGCAGTCGCTCGATCGCTTCGACGATCATGATGCTCTCGCTCGGGGGCACGCCGGCGGCAGGCTCGTCGAGCAGCAACACGGAGGGCTTGAGCGCCAGCGAGACCGCGATTTCGACCATGCGCTGGCGGCCGTAGGCAAGCTCGGTGATCGGACGCAGGGCATCGCGCGCCAGATCAAGCATTTCGAGCACGTCATAGGCTTCCTCGATCACCGCACGGTGACGTCCGGCCGGCCGCAGGAAATCGCCGCCGACGCCCTGCCGCTCGGCAATCGCCAGCGCCACGTTCTCCAGCACGCACAGGCGGCGGAAGAGAGCCGTAATCTGGAACGTACGCACCAGGCCGCGCTTGACCCGCTGCGCCTGCGGCAGCGCGGTAATGTCCTGCCCGTCGAGCATCAGCCTGCCCGAGGTCGGGCGCAACACACCCGTGACCAAATTGACGAAGCTTGTCTTGCCGGCGCCATTTGGCCCGATCAACGCATGACGCGCGCCCGCATCGAGATTGAAGTTGATGCTGTTGGCGACCGACAGCGCACCGAAGCTCTTGCACAGATCGACCGTCGCTAGCCCCTTGCCGGTTTCGCTCATGGCGATTTACCTCGCCCGAACAGGCGCTCGACCACACCGAAGACGCCGCCGCGCAAAAAAACGACGATGAAGACGAGCGACAGGCCGATCCAGAAATACCAGTAGGCCGGATCGACCTCGGCGAAACGGTCCTGCGCGATCATGTACAGCGGCACGCCGATGAAGGCGCCATAGAGCTGACCGACGCCGCCGATGATCAGCATGATCAGTGCCATGCCCGAACGCTCCAGATTGAGCACGCCGAGACCGACGAACTGCGTCGTCTGTGCGATCAGCCCGCCGGCGATGCCGGCCAGCGCTGCCGAGAATGTATAGATGAGGAGCTTGCGGCGCGCGACCGGCGCGCCGATGGCGTGCATGCGCCCGACATTCTCGCGAATGCCGGTGAGCGAGCGGCCGAACGAAGAATGCACGACATTACGCGCCGCGGCCCAGCAGAGAAACAGAACGACAAGACAATAGAAATAAGCCGTATTGCCGAACATATCGAAACGAAATGTCCCGAAGATCGGCCACATCTCCATGCCCTGTAAGCCGTCGGCGCCGCCGGTGAAACGATGCGCCTTGTTGGCCAGCTCATACAGCATGGCGGCGACGACGAGCGTCTGCATCAACAGTGTGAGGCCGGACGTGCGCAACACGATTGCGCCCGATACCAGCCCGACGGCGGCAGCGGCGACGCCGCCAACCAGCAATCCGGACACCGGCTCACCCCAACCGTTGGCGGCCAGCATGCCCGCCGTATAGGCGCCGACGCCGAAGAAGGCCGCATGTCCCAGGGTGACGATGCCCGCATAGCCCAGGACCAGATCAAGCGACAGAACGAACAGGATGGTCGCCAGAATCTGCGCACCCAGCGCCAGATAATTCGGAAACACGAAATAGGCGGCTATGGCTGCGACCCACGGCAACGCTTCGAGCCAACGCAGGCGATGGCGCGCCGAGAATTCCGCGATATGGGCGGCACGGACCAATCGTTCGGTCGAGTGTTCCTGCATCATGTCCGACCGAAAATGCCGCGTGGGAACCACAGCAGGATCGCCATGGTAAGCGCGTAGATGAAAAAGGCGCCGAGTTCCGGCGCGACATATTTGAACGCGGTGTCGGACACGCCGATCAGCAGCGCGGCGAAGAAAGGTCCGCGGATGCTGCCCAGGCCGCCGATAGCGACGACGATGAGGAAATAGATAAGATTGTCCATGGCATAGAACGTAGTGATCGGCAGGATTTCGGCTCCGAGCGCGCCGCCGAGCGCCGCCAGCCCGCTGCCGAGGGCGAATGTGGTCGCAAACAACCGCGACGTGTTGATGCCGATGGTCTGCGCCATACGCAGATTGTCGACCGCTGCGCGCACCTGCGCGCCAAAGCGCGTGCGCTCCAGGGTCAGCCAAAGCAGGGTCACCAGTACCGCGCCGCAGACGATCAGGAACGTCCGGTAGGTGGGAAAAGTGCGGAAGCCGAGATCAATCTGCCCGCTCAGGGCCGGCGGCGGCTGCATCGGCTGGGTGATCGGGCCCCAGATATAGGTGACGGAAGCAATGGAAATGAAGATCAAGCCCATGGTCATGAGCACCTGATCGAGCTCATCGCCGCCATAGAGTCGCCGGTACAAAAGACGTTCGAGGATGAGGCTGATCAGGATAACGACGACGACAGCGGCCGTGAGCGCAAGCACGAACGGCACGTTGTAGCGGCTCATCAGCGACGTCATCAGATAGCCGCCGATCATGGCGAAAGCGCCATGGGCCAGATTGACGAAACCCATCAGCCCCATCGTCACCGAAAGACCGACGGAAATCAGATAAAGAACCATGGCCAGCGCAAGGCCATGGAATCCAATGCTGATAGTGGAAGACCAGAAATCGCTCATGTCTGATGGGTCACCGCACAGGCGCCGCTTTGCCGGGCGCCGTCACTTTCCGGCAAAGCTTCGGCAAAGACGCGGCCTTGCGTGTCACTTCGGCGGGTTCAACTCTTTCCACGGGTCCTTGACCGCCTTCATCGTATCGATGTCCGTGTTGATGAGCTTGCCATCCTTCATCTCGCTGCGGCGGATATAGATGTCCTGGATGATATCGCGCGTCGCCGGATCGATGGCGATCGGCCCGCGCGGACTATCGAGCTTCACCGTCGCGAAATACTTCATCGCCTCATCGCCGGTGAATTTGCCATTGGTCTTTTTTATCAGGTCGAACACCGCCGACGCGGCGTCCCAGGCCGCAACCGAGGTGAAATTGGGAATGGCCTTGCCTTTGTATTCCTCATCCCAGGCCTTCAGGAAGGCCTGATTGGCCGGGCGCACACCCATGGTCGAATAATTGCCGGCGGTGAGAATGCCGGCACCGAAAGCGCCGATGTTCGGTAATTCCTCGTCGGGCAGCAGATCGTGGGTCGACACCACATTGATGCCGGCCTCGCGCACGCCAAGATCCTTGATCGCTTTCAGAATGGCGGTGGCGGCAGGGCCTGCCGGCACCCAGACGAAGGCGACATCCGGCTTGGCGTCCTTGATGCGTTGGACGAACGGTGCGTAATCGGCCGTTGCCGGCGGGAAGCGCACGGTGCCGAGCATCTGGCCGCCAGCATCGGTGAAGCCCTTGACGAAGGCGCCTTCGGCGTCATGACCGGGGATGAAATCGGCCACAGCGCTGAAGCCACGCTTCCACCCCTGCTTCACCGACCATGCACCGATGGGCAGCGCCGTGTGCCATTGCGTGAAGGAGAATCGCACCACGTAAGGCGAGATGCGGGTTATGGCGACGCCGCCGGCATTGGTGATGACGAGCGGCACTTTGGCTTCCGCCGTCAGCGGCGCAACAGCTGCAGCGACCGGCGAGGCGACAATGCCCATCAGCAATTGCACACGCTCCCGCGTGATCAATTCCTGGGCAACCCGTTTGCCGACCTCCGGCGCCGCCGTGTCGTCGCGGCGGACGAACTCGACCTTAACTCCTGGGGGCAGATCCTTGGTGTGGAGCTTGATGTAGAGGTTGAGGCCTTTCTCCATCTGGTCGCCGGCCTGGGCGAGAAATCCGGAATAGCTGTTGATCCAGCCTATCTTGACCGTCTGCGCCGAGGCTTGACTTATGCCTGCCGCAGCCACCGATACCAGGCCAAAGAGAACCCCCTTCAACGTCATAACTCCCTCCCATCGCAAGCGCGGCTTTGCGTTATGACGCTGACAGCCACCCTTTCATGCCGGATCGCAAGCGATCCACCCTCGCCCGCATGCTGGCACTTTTTCCCGGCGTTCGGCAAGGTCGAAAATCCGGCAGGAGGCGTGCTGAGCCTTCTCTCGCGCGCGGGAAAAGGTGGCCCTTGCGCAGCGAGGGTCGGATAGCGTGGCATGTAATTTCAAATCGGAATCACAAGCAAAGTATCGATCCTGCGGGAATCGAGCACGGCCACCCGCTCGCGAAACTTCAACTCATCACCATGCTTCACGATGCGATCGAAATAGCGTCCCGATGCGAAGATGGATGTATCGCCTTCCGACATCGTGCGGATGATCGCGAAGTTGGAGCGAGCGGTCAACTCATTGCCGTTCACACTCGTCAGTTTGATCGAACTGATCAAATGGCAATAGACATGCGGCTCGTAGATATTGGCGGTACGCAGTGCCGAGATGCGATCGGCAAGCATGTTTCTGCCATCGCAATAGATCAGGCTGACCGGTAGATTAAGTTCATGGTTCTCGCGCGTGACGACGCGGTAGCGGCCTCTCTCTTCGAAATAGCCGGGCAATTCTTCGAGCCGGTCGTCATCGACGCAATGAACGTAATCGGCCATCAGCGCTTCGATCTGCATGCGCAGATCGCGATGGCCGGCGGTATCAAGACTGGTGTTCATGCGTTCAGCTTCCTGGTGCGATACGATTTCAGACGCCCATGCACGAGCGCCAGCCCTGCCAGAAACCGCGCACAGCGGCTTCGGTAATGCGCGAGCCGACGCTTGCCTCGATGCTGCGCCCGCCCATGGGCATGACGGTCAGCGCACCCGGGTCGGCTTTGGCGGCGCGCTGCACCCAGCCGCCGACGCAACCATCCTCCATCGAGATAAGCCCGGCCGGACCGACGAGATTGTTCACCTTCAACCGCAGTTCCTGCATATCCGCGTCGTCATCCTCGAAGCCCAGAATAGTCCAGATCAATTCGCTGCGATCGACGCCGCGCGGCACGAGTTGGCGCACAGCCAGCGCGTTCAGGATCTGTTGAACGACGAGGGTCGGAAACACCGTCTGGATCGCATTCGTCACCGTGTCGCCAAGCTCCAGCCGATGCTCCATCAGCGAGGCATCCTGCAGTCGATACTGGTCCTTCAACGAGCGCACCTTCTCCCTGCCGACCTGCTCGTCGCCCAAGCCCTCGCGTTGCGTGTAACTCAGATGATGCCAGCCATTGTCGCTCAGCTTGATGCCGCCGCCCATGTTCGGGCGCACGACGCCGAACGTATTGTGGAACACATGCAGCAGACTGGCGTGATAGGAATCCTTGTTGTTCTCCGCATAGAGCTTCCAGTTGTTCGGCAGAACCTGGCTGTGATAGCCAAGCACCTTGAGCGGCTTGATGAACACGCGGTCGATGTTGGCCATCAGCTCGGCGCCTATATAATCCCTGAACGGCGGCGTCGCATCGCTGAAGGTGCCGAAGATCATGCCGCCGTACGTCTCCACTCGCAGCCGCTGCAAGCCATACTGGCTCTGATCGAAATCCTCGCTCAGGCCGCCCTTGCCGCCGACGCCGCGGCGGAAGGCAACGCCGGTGAGGTTGCCGGCAAGGTCGTACACCCAGTTGTGATAGACGCAGGCCAGTTCCTTCACATTACCGCGCGGCTTGAAACAGATCAGCGATCCCTTGTGCGCGCAGCGGTTGACCATGGCGTTGATCTCGCCCTCCGCTGTCCGCACGACAATGATTGGTGCCTCGCCGACCTGCGTGGTCTTGAAGTCGCCGCGGTTGGGAATTTCGACTTCCAGCGCCAGGAAATTCCAGGTCGGTCCCTGAAAGATGCGCTCCTGTTCGCACGCATAAATCGCCGGGTCTGTATAGACCTGGAACGGAACGCGCGATACGTCCTCGAACGGCCAGGCAAAATCGAGGTCGCCGGCTTTCATGTCTTCCATCGCGTTCTCCTCGCTCGTCGACGCATCACGCAGCTTTGTTTCGGGTGGCCTTGTCCCGGACTTGTGCAGGCCCCATTATTCTTGCCGGAAAATCCTTCCCCGGCAGCGCCCCGGCGGGAGAATGAATTTCCCCTTGCCGCAGGCTACGATTGACACGGACCCGCCACAAGGCTTCGTTACAAAAATACCAACAAGGCAGAGTTCGCCGGAGATCCCATGGCTGACAAGAAACAACTACGGCTGGCCGCTTTCATGCGGCCGACAACCATTCACACCGGTGCCTGGCGCTATCCCGGCGCCTGGCCCGATGCCAATTTCAATTTCGCCCATATCAAGCAACTGGCGCAGACCTTGGAGCGGGGCAAGTTCGACGCCTTTTTCATGGCCGATCACATGGCCGTTCTCAATATGCCGACCAAGGCCCTGAAGCGAAGCCACACGGCAACCTCGTTCGAGCCGTTCACCTTGCTGTCGGCCCTGTCGCAGGCGACCGAGCGGCTCGGTCTTGCCGCCACCGCTTCGACCACATTCGACACGCCCTATCACATCGCCCGACGCTTCGCCTCGCTCGATCATATCAGTGGCGGCCGTGCTGCCTGGAATGTCGTCACCACGTCGAACCCGGACGCAGCGCTCAATTTCGGCATGGACGAACACATGGAACACGGCCAGCGCTACCGCCGTGCGCGCGAGTTCTACGATGTCGTCACCGGACTGTGGGACAGTTGGGCCGACGATGCCTTCATTCGCGATGTCGAGAACGGCATTTATTTCGATCCCGACAAGATGCATGTGCTCGATCACAAGGGCGAGTTTCTCTCCGTGCGCGGCCCGCTGAATATCGCGCGTCCGGTCCAGGGCTGGCCGGTGATCGTTCAGGCCGGCGCATCGGAGTCAGGCCGTCAGCTTGCCGCCGAGACGGCCGAAGCCGTCTTCACCTCGCAAGCGAGCCTCGCCATAGGCCAGGCTTTCTACAAGGACGTAAAGGGCCGGGCGGAAAAACTCGGCCGTTCACGCGACCATATGAAGATCCTTCCAGCCGCTTTTGTCGTGGTCGGTGACACGATGGAAGAAGCCCAGCGCAAGCGCGACAAACTCGACAGCCTGGTGCATCCTGACAGCGGGCTTGCCTCGCTGTCGATCGCACTTGGCCACGATGCCTCGGGCTTTGATCTCGACGGACCGCTGCCCGAGATTCCCGAAACCAATGCCAGCAAGAGCGGCCGCGAACGCACCATCGAAATGGCGCGCAGCGAAAATCTCACCGTGCGCCAACTCGCCGAGCGGGTTGGTGGTCGCACCGGCTTGAGTTTCATCGGCACGCCACAGACCATCGCCGATGGAATGCAGGAATGGCTGGAAACCGAAGGCTCCGACGGTTTCACCATCCAGTTTCCGTTTCTGCCGATGGGCCTCGAGGACTTCGTCAATCGCGTCGTGCCGGAACTGCAGCGGCGCGGGATTTTCCGTCACGAATATGAAGGCAAGACCCTGCGCGAAAATCTCGATCTGCCAAGGCCTGGCAATCGCTTTTTCGAGAAATAGATACAGTGCCTGTCTTGTAAGAGGATGGCCGCAATGGTTGTCATTCCCGACGCACCGAAGGCACGAGCGGGAAACCAGGAGCAACGTAACGAACCGATGCGGGCTTTGGCTTCTGGATCCCCGCTCACCCGCTACGCGCTATGGCATTCACACATCTTGAGATGCGTCGTTAGACGCATCCGAAAGGCGAGTCTTTTCAATACCGCCGATAGCCCG
The DNA here is from genome assembly GCA_029222685.1 of Terripilifer ovatus. Taxonomy (GTDB): domain Bacteria; phylum Pseudomonadota; class Alphaproteobacteria; order Rhizobiales; family Beijerinckiaceae; genus Terripilifer; species Terripilifer ovatus. The sequence continues at coordinate 375,712 of JARHVB010000008.1, forward strand.
CCGCGCCTTTCGCAGTCTACATCGATGATCATCTAAGTAATTGATCTCGAGTCAGTTTTTATGATGTGTGAATCCGATAGCCGCTACGCGGGTGTCGGGGATGACAAGCAACCTTCAGAGTGATTGGAAACGGCGTTGAACGACCAGCAGGACGACGATACGAAACTGGCGCTGTGGCAGGGCCTCGACCCGATGGGCCATGGCGGCGGTGGCATGTCGTCGCGCAAGAATCCGCAACAACGCCAGGCCCTGCGCCGCATCAAGGAATGGACGCGCGAGCGTTTCCAGCTTGCCGAGGACGAGACAGTGGTCGTAGCGGAACTTGCCTGCACGCTGCCCGGCTGTCCGCCGCTGGAGACGGTCATCGCCTTCTGGACCGGCGGCGGCACGAACCGCCATCATACTAAAATCTTCAAGCGCGCCGTCGATGTCGTGGAAGACGATCTGCCGCCGCGCTGGATGAAGAATGCGCTGATCGTGCCGGAAGGCGCGAATTGCGATTGCTGCTAAAAGGAGCAATCGGCAGTCGGGATTAGGCAGTCGGAAGGAGAGCCCGCCGCTACTGCCTCGGCCTGAAATACGGTTCCACCATGCCGGTCAGCTTGATTGTCATCGGATTGCCGTAGCGATCCTTGGCCGGGCCGGCGGAAACGCGCACCCAGCCCTCGCTGACGCAATATTCCTCGACATTGGTGCGCTCGACGCCCTTGAAGCGGATGCCGACATCGCGCTCCAGCACTGCGGCATTGTAATAGGGGCTGCGCGGATCGGTCGACAGACGATCTGGCGGTGTATCGGCGGGTGTATCGGACATGGCGGGTTCCATCAGGATTCGCTGGACAGGCCCGCCTCCTAGCACGAAGGCGGCCGGCGCCAAAATCTTCAAAAGGGGCAGCCGGCAGTCGGGATCAGGCAGTCGGTCAAGAGATATAATGCCGATTGCCGACGTCGACTGCCCCCTTCCCCCCTGCAGCCCTTTCGCCTAAAACACCCGCACCTCAAGAAATCACGTCAACTGGAGCGAAACTTCCCATGACCGGACCCAAACTGAAAACCGTCACGCGCACCCAGGGCGACAATGCTGCCATCAAGGACGGGACGGTCACGCCGAAGACGTTCGAATTCGATTTCGTCGAGGTCGATCCGTTGATTGCCGCCTTCCGCCGCATGGTGCGGGCTTCGGAATTCGACATCTGTGAAATGGCGATCACCACCTACATCTGCGCCAAGGCGCACGGCAAGAAGATGACCGCCGTCGCGACGCCGCTGGTGCGCGCCTTTCATCACGGCGCCATCCTAGTCAACACCAAGGCCGGCATCAAGACGCCGAAGGATCTCGAAGGCAAGAAGGTCGGCGTCAATCGCGGCTATACGGTGACCACCGGCGTCTGGGCCAGAGCCATCCTGCAGGAGGAATACGGCGTCGATCTCTCGAAGATCACCTGGGTGCTGTCGGGCGATGAACACGTGGCCGAATATGTGCCTCCGTCCAACGTCGTGCCGATCGAGGCCGGCAAGAAGATGGATGAGATGTTGATCTCGGGCGAACTTGCCGCCGCCATCGGTGTCGACGTGAAACATCCCGACGTGCAGCCACTTATTCCCAATGCGCTGGAAGCCGGGCTCAACGCCTTGCGCGAGCGCGGCCACTATCCGATCAACCATCTCGTCGTCATCAAGGACGAACTGCTCGAGAAACATCCCGAGCTTGCCGCCGACGTGTTCAATGCCTTCGCCGAGGCCAAGCGGCTTTACGTCGAGAAGCTGAAGGCCGGCAAGATCGAGAAGATGACCGAAGTCGACAACGTGCATAAGCGCGTGCTCGAGATCACGGGCGAACCGCTGCCCTATGGGCTGGAGCCGAACCGCAAGGTCATCGAGAACCTGATCGGCCATGCGGTGACACAGGGCATCATCAAGCAGAAGGTCGCCATCGAAGACCTGTTCGCCAAAGGCACCGCAGGACTCGTCGGCTGATCCAACTGGTGAGCTGAACACATGACCGATTTCGTCGCGACCCACCGCCTCACCCACGAGGCGACCATGAAAATGCTCGCCGCCGGCGTCGCCAAGGCCGACGAAATCGGCGTCAAGATCAGCCTGGCCGTCTGCGACCAGAGCTGCCAGCTACTCGGCTATCTGGTGATGGACGGCGCGCGCTTTTTCGCCGGGCGCACGACCACCAAGAAAGCCATGACGGCGGCCTCGCAGCGCCTGGCGACAGGCTATGCGCCGCCGGAGAATGCCATCAGCATGCAGATCCGCATGGACGGCGATTTCACAAATGTACGCGGCGGTTTTCCCATTATCGTCGACGGCCAGGTCATCGGCGGCATCGGCGCCGGCGGCGCCTCGCAGGAGGAGGACGTGATCGTCGCCAAGGCCGCACTCGCGGCACTGGGCCTGCCGGAAGCAAACTAATAACGCCGGGGGCAAGACACCCCGGCGTTTCCGTCAGTCCGATTGTTTCAGAAACCTACTTCGGCGTATCGCTCGTGCTCATGTCCTTGCCGGGGGAACGCGGGCCGGGTGCGCTCGCCGGCGCGCGCGTGTTGCCGACCGAACCTGCGTCGCTTGTCGACATATCCTTTGTCGGCGAGATCCGGCCCGGCGCGCTCTTCGGCGCCTGGGTGTTGCCGACGGAGCCTGCGTCCGAAGTGGACATATCTTTGGGAGCCTGGGCGAAGGCATTGGCGGCGAAGAGCAGCGAGGCGGCGGCGAAAACGATTGAAAACTTTTTCATGGCGAAGACCTTTCAGTTAGGATTGCTGACTGGCGCCACGGGCAGGATCGGGACTTGCTCCGTCGGACGCGGGGTGTTCTCACTCCCTGCAACCAGAATTGCTTTTCCCCGCGGCGATTAGAAATATCGGTTCTCTATTGTTTTCATAGACGCCGGGCATCGTGCCCGAATCAGCTTTTCGGCACGTGTGGTCCGCAAGATTGGGCGGATTACGACATTGATTTGCATGATTGTGATTGGCTTCGGAGCGAGGCCAACGCATGGGTCGATCTGGATTAGACGGGCTATATCTATGGAAATGCATCAAATTCGCTATTTTCTTGCAGTCGCGGACTTGCTGAATTTCACGCGTGCCGCCGAGAGGTGCAATGTCGCGCAGCCATCCCTGACCCGCGCCATCAAAATGCTCGAAGAGGAGCTGGGCGGCGAGTTGTTTCATCGCGAGCGCGCCAACACGCATCTGAGCGAACTCGGCCAGATGCTCATGCCGCATCTGCAACAGGTCTTCGACGAGGCGCAGGCGGCTTCCAACGCCGCCAAAAACTTCGGCAAACTTGCGATGACACCGATGAAGCTCGGCGTCATGTGCACGATTGCACCGTCGCAATTCACCGGGCTTCTCGGTTCACTTCGGCAGCGCCATCCCGGCATCAACATCGAAATCGTCGATTCAAGCGCAAGAATGCTGAGCGACGCACTTCTTGCCGGCGACCTGGATGTGGCGATCTATTGTCCGCCGCCGGAACCGACGGTGGTGCGCCTGAATCATGTGCCGCTGTTCGTCGAGCATATGTCGATCGTCGTTGCCAGTACCCACCGTTTCGCAAGCCAGCCGCAGGTCTGCGTGAAGGACCTGAACGGGGAGAACTATCTCAATCGCATCAATTGCGAATTCAACGGCGTCGCCAAACCCTTTTTCGAAGCGCAGGGCGTCTCCTGCCCGACGGTTTTCCGAAGCGAACGCGACGACTGGCTCCTTGAAATGATCGCCGCCGGCGCCGGCTTCGGCTTCATGCCCGAAAGCCTGGCAAAGCACCCCGCCGTGGTCGCACGTCGTCTCGTCGATCCTGGATTTTCCCGGCAGGTAAATCTGACCACCGTGCGCGGAAGACCGCACTCTCCGGCCATAGGCGCGCTTGTCCGAGAGGCGATCAAACATGCCTGGCCGGGACAGACACCCCCCGCCACGCTGAAAGACGAAGCTCCCTCGCCACAAACCGGAACGGTCGCCAGCAAGGTTGTTTACCTGGGGCGCGAACAAAAGGTGTCGTGACGCGACGGCTATTTTGCCTTTGGTTTGTTCAGGGCCGCAGCGGCCTTGACGAGGGTCTTGAGGGCATCCTCATTTATATCTTCGCTCTCATGGAGATCGATCGCGCGCCGGGTGTTACCTTCGAGACTGGAGTTGAACAATCTTGACGGATCTTCCAGCGAGGCGCCTTTGGCGAATGTCAGTTTGACGACGCTTTTATATGTCTCGCCGGTGCAGATGATGCCATTGTGAGACCACACTGGAACGCCGCGCCACTTCCACTCCTCGACCACTTCCGGGACAGCCTGCTTGATGAGCTTGCGAACATGGGCAAGCCTCTTGCCTCGCCAGTCCCCCAGCTCCTTGATCCTCGCGTCGATCAGTTGGGACGGCGAACCGTCCGTGGTCGTTCCCGCCTTTTTCATGATGTCTGTTCCTGGGATTCACTCTTACTCATGCCGGTTCTTTTCCGTTGCCATACGACGGCATGCGGCAGCACGAACAGGTACAGTCCGCTGATCAATAGCAAGATGAGCGGAAGCAGCGCCAGGAGTCCGATCCATGCAGCAGGTTGGCCCCACTGCATGGCGATGATGTAAGTGATGACACCCGCTGTAAAGGCAATAGATAGCCAACGATGGGTCTGTCTAATCCATGTGTTCCAATTCAATGGAACCTCCTTAAACAGGCTTCAATCAGCCCGCGCCACAACCTGCTCCAGATTCGCAAAGAACTTCCGCCATCCGAACTTCGCACCCTGGTAGGCCTGCTGCTGATCCGGCCGGAAGCCGGCCTGTTCCATGCGCAGATGAGTCCCTTTGCCCGATGGCGTCAGCGTCCACGTGACGACGCTTGCCAGCCCCATGGCGCCCCATGTGTAGGACAGCACCCTGTTCGGCTCGACTTCCAGCACCTTGCAGTCGACGGAGCCCCAGTCTGCGGTGAGCTTGAATTCATGCTCGACCACGGGCTGGAAGTCATTCTTCATGAGCCACTCCTGGATCAGGTGCGGCTGCGTGAGCGCGCGCCAGATTTTTTCAGGCGCAAACGGGATGTCGCGTTCGACGACAACGGAGAGCGTTTCGGTCGCAGTGTCGGTCATTGGTCCATCCTCTTGAGCAGGTCTTCGAGATCGTCGAAACGGCTCTGCCAGAACTCGGCCATCTGGCTTGTCCAGTCCATCAGCGGCGCCAAGGCGCTGAGCTGCGCGCTATAGTGTGTCTGGCGACCCTCATGGCGGTCGCGAACCAGCCCGGCTTGCCGGAGAACGCCGAGATGTTTTGACACCGCCGGTTGCGAAACTCCGGACTGGCTCGTCAGGGCTCCCACGGTCTGCTCGCCCTGGCGGCAAAGGCGTTCGAAAATGGCCCGCCGCGTCGGGTCTGCGAGCGTTCTGAAGAGCATATCGGGATCGGTCGGCACGTTCAATCCATAACTCACTAGCTATGGTTCAATCCATAACTGATGAGCTATGAGTTAGTCAAGCAGCAATGTTTAACTGCCTTCATGATGGCAGAAAAACCGATAAGCGGTCGTCTTGCCATACCTCACTGGTTATCGATCAGACGAAGGACAACCGATTAGCCAGACGCCTTTTGCAGAAACTCGATCAGTACCGGATTGGCGGCCGCTTCCGTCTGCGCCGAGACAGGTACGTTCCAGAATTCCGATTTCGGCAGGCATTCGTGCAGATACCACGCGGCAGATGTGGCGTGCGACGTATCATTGCCCGGCACCACTAGCGCGGGAATGTCGAGCCGCAGCATGTCTTCGGGCTCGGCGCCTGGCGCCGTGTCGCGGTCGCACATGGTGCGGGCAAAGCCCGCGACGAGCGTGCGGTAACGCTCGGCATCCTGCTTCACATAGTCGGCGGCAAACCTGGCATCGTGCTTGAGCACCGAGGCCCAAGGCCCGCCGCGCGGGTCAGCGTTGAAGGGCTTGCCGTCCTTCGCCACCAGCGCCACGACAGCGTCAAGCCCGTTCTGCTGCACGAAGCCGAGATGTTCGGCAAAGCGCTGTGCGCTCGACAACCGGTATTTCGCACCGCCGACCGGCCAGAACAGGATCATGCTCTTCACCCGTTCAGGATGCATGACACCAAAGGCCGCGACAGGACAGCAGCCCATGCAACCGCCCATCAGATGCGCCCTGTCGATCTTCAGATGATCGAGCAGACCGACGCCCTGGCGCACATAGTCGGCAAAGGTCACGCGCTCGACCCTGCCGCCCGAAAGCCCGCATTCGCGCCGGTCGAAGACGATGCAGGAAAACTGCTTTGACAGATGCTCGAGCGGTTTGATCTTGGCGTAGACGCCCTGCGTCGTCCATTTTTCGATCGTCGCGTCGAAACCGCCCGGCGCATACATCAGCAGCGGTTCGCCCGTGCCGATCACTTCATAGCGGGTGGAAATGCCGTCGATGATTGCGGTGGCCATCGCTCAACCCTTGATCTGCTTGCCGGCGCGGATATCGGCGACGAGCGCGGTGAACGCATCGACCGTCCCCTGCGCCGTGTTGAAATAGGTGTCGGTCTTCGACGTCAGCCATTTCTCGCCATAGCCCAGCACCGTCTGCGCCAGGCGCACGCGGCCGTCGAGCCATGGCCCGCCGCCAAAACCGCCGATGACCGGGATTTTCACAGCATCCACCACCGCCTTGCCGGCGATCGGCCCCGAATTGGTGAAGTCGAGCAAAGCCGCGCCCGCCTCTTCCAGCATTTTCGCTTCCTCGACGAGCTTGGCGGCCGCTTCCGCGCTCGCCTGCGCGCCGGCCGAATTCTGCGCGCTGTAGGGAATGCCGAGCCGCATCGCCGTCTGCGGCGTCAGGCCGAATTGCGCGAAGACGGGAATGCCAGCGCGGGTCAGCGCCGTCACGGCTTCCGGATAATCAGCCGCGCCATCGAGCTTGATCATATCGGCGCCGCCTTCCTTGACGATGCGCACGGCAGCCTTGAGTGCGCTGTCGAGGCCTTCCTGAAGCGGGCCGTAAGGCATGTCGCAGGAAACGAGGGCACGTGTCGCGCCGCGCCGCACCGCCTTGCAGCAGATGAGGATTTCGTCGAGCGTCACCTGTAGCGGGTTGGAATGGCCCCACAGGTTAGCGCCGACACTGTCGCCTACCGAGATAAAATCGACACCGGCGCGTTCCGCAAACAGGGTGGTGGGATAATCCCAGGCAACGACGCCGGCGCTTTTCCTGCCGTCGCGCTTCATCTGCTGCAGCATCGGGATGGTGACGGGACTATCGGAGGCCATTGGAGGTTTCCTCTGTTGATTGGCTGATCGCGGCTTTATTGCACCGCAGGATTGACGCACGTCAATGCGCTCTGACTATGCGAGACCTCATCTTTGACGACGGAACCCATCCTCTCGTAAGATCGTTTGAGGTGGCGGACCATCTCAAATGCGGGAGGCTCACATGTTCGATAAAGTTTACGTTTTCCAGAGCGGCGATGCTTACGGCCTGACCCATGATCAGACGGGAGCCAACCTTCCGGCCGAGAAGGGTGGACCATGGAAGCTGCTGAAAACCGCCACATTTGACGGCTCAGCTCCGCCCTCGGGAATGGACGTCGAATGGCAGGAGCGCGGATCCGCTGTCCATGCCGGCATCATGATGAACGGCTTTTTTGTCGGCGAGGCCGAGTCGTTGCCGATCGGAATATTATAGCGCGGGTCTCACATCCATTTAATTCCGACGCGCAGAAACGTGCGCGCCGGAATGGAACGCTACATCCTCACAGCCACGGCATCAGCGAGGCGTGGATCACGTCCTTCACCGCGCCTTCCTTGTTGCCGACGGAGCGGATGGCGAGGTCGACGTCTTTCAGGCCGAACTTGTGAGTCGTCACCAGTTCGAGAGGGAAGCGTTTGGACGCCAATTGTTCCAGCGCCAGCTCGCAAGCCCGGTAGCTGTGGCCGCGGGCGCTTTTCAGCGTGATGTATTTGGTCGTCATCTTGCCGATGGGGAAATTCGGGAACTCCGGCATTTCGCCCTGCACCACCATGCAGCCGGCCTTGCGCTTCAGCGCTTCGATGCCGAGCAGGATCGGCACCGTGCCCGCCCCCGCCGTGCAGTCGAGCACCACATCGACGCCCTTGCCGTTGGTGATTTCCATGATGCGCGCCAAAGGATCTTCCTTCTGCACGTCGATCGTGTAATCGGCGCCGAGCTTCTTGGCGACATCCATGCGGGCGCCGTCCTTCGACGTGCCGGTGACGATGATCAGCGAGGCACCGGCCTGCTTGCAGATGACCGTCTGCGACAGGCCCTGCTGGCCCGGCCCCTGGATGAGCACAGTGGAATTATAACCCACATTGCCCTCGAACAGCGACCATTCGATGCCGTTCGCCATCGGCGTCACCAGGCCCGCCAGTTCCGCGCTCACGCCCTTGGGCACGTGATGGACGACGGCGTTCCACGGCAGATAGACATATTGCGCAAAGCCGCCCCACAGATGCGGCGCATGCTCGGCCGACGTATAGCCGTAGCGGATGCTTTCAGGATTGTTGCGCCAGTCGGTGTTCTCGCAATGGCGATATTCGCCACGATGGCACCATTCGCATTTGCCGCACATGACATAATGCTCGACGAAAACCAGATCGCCTTCCTTGAAGCCTTTGCGGCGCGTGAACTCGCGGCCGGCCTTGGCGATATAGCCGATGTTCTCGTGACCCATGATCACCGGGGCCTTGGTCGGCGGATGCGCGTAGAGCTTGACGTCGGTGCCGCAGATGCCGGCGACTTCCATCTTCATGAGCGCGCCGTCGATCGGAATCTCCGGCATTGGATATTCGAGAATCTCCGTCTTGCTCGGGGCAGTTCTTACGGCTGCCAGCACTTTTTCAACCACGGTGATCTCCTGCGTACCAGTGTTTCGACTGCGCTTCTTCTAGGACACGGCCCACGAGCGTCAAGAATAAACTTGCCCAAGGGGGCTGCGCCGAATGCAGGGCCAGCCTTGTTTGTCAGTCATACTGTTATGCAACCCGACGCGGCACGACGAGCTTCGCAACGAGAACCTGCACTATTTCTCCGCGCTGGTTTTTGGTCTCGCTGCGCATGCGCATCATGCCTCTGTCGGGACGCGAACGAGATGGCGTCACTTCGACGATTTCGCTCTCCACGCTCAGCACATCGCCGGGCCGGGTTGGCCGCGGCCAGGAAATTTCGCCACCCGCCCCGATAATGCCGCCCGCGATCGGCAAGCCCGAGCGCACCAGCAGCCGCATGGTGATCGCTGCCGTGTGCCAACCGCTGGCGGCAAGCCCGCCAAACAAGCTGCCCGCCGCCGCCTTTTCGTCGAGATGAAAGGGCTGCGGATCGAATTGCGCCGCAAACGCCTTGATCTGCGCCTCATCGAGCGCGTGCGTTTCGCTGCCGAACCTCTGCCCCACATGGAAATCGTCGAAATAGTATGGCGCGCCTGCCGCACTGGTTTCCGCCATGATCATTTCCCTGTGAACGAGCGATAGTGACTTGCATTATGATAGTTACTCATCTATAGGAGGTCAATGCAGCGCAAGAGTTTCCGGGACATGACCTGCCCCATCGCCCGCAGCCTTGAACGGGTCGGCGAATGGTGGAGCATGCTCATCATGCGCGACGCGCTGAACGGCGTCCGCCGGTTCGACGATTTCCAGCACAGCCTCGATATTGCGCCCAACATGCTCACCAAGCGGCTGAACGCGCTGGTCGAAACAGGCCTGCTGGAGCGCCGCCTCTACAGCGAGCACCCGCCGCGCCACGAATATGTACCGACCCCACGTGGCCGCGATTTCCGCCCGGTCCTCTTGGCGATGATGAGCTGGGGGAACCGCCATTTCGCGCCGGAAGGCCCAAGCGTCATGCTGGTCGATACCCGCACCGGCCAGCGTGTCGACCCGATTCTGGTGGATCCTGCCACCGGCCAGCCCATCAAGGCCCCCGATTATGTGGTGAAGCCTGGCCCTGCCGCCAGCGAGCGCACGAAGCTGCGTTATGCTTTGCGAGAGCCGACGGCAGGACCTGCGACGTCAAAACCAGGAAGACGGAAATCTGCGCCCGCCGCCCCGCGCCGCGCTAGCTCCTCTTCCTGATCGGGAAATATCCATGAACACGCACCCTCGCGACATTTCCGTCATCGAGCCAGTCACAGTTCCCTCACCGGCGGCGCCGCACAAGCCGGCGCTGAATGCCCGCACCCAGCAGATGCTGCACGGCCCCATCCTGTCGACCTTGCTGGTGATGGCGCTGCCCAATGTGATTGTCATGGTCGCGCAGGCCACGACCGGCCTCATCGAAACCTGGTTCGTCGCCAAGCTCGGCACCGATGCCCTGGCCGGCATGGCGCTGGTCTTCCCCGGCGTCATGCTGATGCAGATGGTTTCCGGCGGCGCCATGGGCGGCGGCATCTCCTCGGCCATCGCGCGGGCGCTGGGCGCCGGCCGCAAGGATGACGCCGATGCGCTGGTGCTGCACGCGATCGTCATCAACGTCTCTCTGGGCCTGTTCTTCAGCCTCGTGATGCTGCTGTTCGGCCGCCAGGTCTATAGCGCGCTCGGCGGTTCCGGCGCCGAGCTGGAAGCCGCATTGGCCTATTCCAACGTGGTCTTTGCCGCCAACGTCCTGCTCTGGCTTACCGGTGCGCTGGCCAGCGTGATCCGCGGCACCGGCAATATGCTCGTGCCCGCCCTCGTCACCAGCCTCGGCGTCTTTGTGCTGATCCCGCTGTCGCCGGCCTTGATCTTCGGCTTCGGCCCGGTCCCGGCCATGGGCATTGCCGGCGGCGGCATCGCCTTCGCGCTCTATTATGTCGCGGCCTCGGCGATCCTCGGCTGGTACGTGCTTTCCGGCCGCAACATCGCCCGCCCGCGCTTGGGACGCCTGCGCTGGTCCATGATGAGCAGCATCCTGTCCGTCGGCGCCGTCGCCTCGATCACCTCGCTGCAGACCAATGTCGTCATCGCCCTGTCGACGGCGCTGGCCGCCAGCACCCTGGGCGCCGGTGCGGCAGCGGGCTACGGCACCGGCGCGCGCCTTGAATACCTGCTGATACCTATCGCCTTCGGCCTCGGCGCACCGCTGGTGGCCCTCGTCGGCACCAATATCGGCGCCGGCCAGAAGGCGCGGGCCCTGCGCATCGCTTTCACTGGCGGCGCCATCACTTTCCTTGTCGCCGAAATCGTCGGCGTTACGGCGGCCTTGTGGCCGGAAGCGTGGATTTCGCAATTCAGCCAGGACCCGACGGTGATCGCGACCGGCGCCACCTATCTGCGCATCGCCGGCCCCGCCTATGGCTTCTTCGGCCTGGCCATGGGGCTTTATTTCGCCTCCCAGGGCGCCGCACGGCTGATGTGGCCCCTCGCCGCGGGCTTCATCCGCATGGGCGTCGCGCTCGGCGGCGGCTGGCTGGCGGTAACCCTCACCGGGTCCCTGCACTGGCTGTTTGCCGCCATTGCGCTCGGATTGTTCATGCACGGTGTCATTCTGTTCGCCGCGGTGTGGCGCGGTTCGCTGGTTGGACGCCCTGCGGCCTGAGGCAATTCGCTTAAGCCCCGGCCGGCAAAACCACCGGAAAAACCTTGTACCCGCCCCCTCCCTCGCCTTAATTGGGCCGCGCGCCCGCATGCCGGGCCGAGAGGAATTTTACAGTGGCTTCCAATATCTCCGACGACCTGCGCACCGGCGCGCTGATCTACCATCGCCTGCCAAAACCCGGAAAACTCGAGATTCAGGCGACCAAGCCTCTGGGCAACCAGCGCGATCTGGCGCTCGCCTATTCGCCTGGCGTCGCCGTCGCCTGCGAAGCCATCGTCGATGATCCTGCGGAGGCCGCCACTCTGACGGCGCGGCAGAACCTCGTCGCCGTGGTTACCAACGGCACTGCCGTGCTAGGCCTTGGCGATATCGGCCCGCTGGCGTCGAAGCCCGTGATGGAGGGCAAGGCCGTCCTGTTCAAGAAATTCGCCGGCATCGACGTCTTCGATATCGAGGTCGCCGAAAAGAACGTCGATCGGCTCGTCGATGTGGTCGCTGCGCTGGAACCGACCTTCGGCGGCATCAACCTCGAGGACATCAAGGGTCCGGAATGTTTCGACGTCGAGGAGAAACTGCGCGCGCGCATGGCGATCCCGGTGTTTCACGACGACCAGCACGGTACCGCCATCATCGTCGCCGCCGCTGTGCGCAATGCGCTCGAACTATCGGGCAAGAACATTGCCGATGTGAAAATTGTCTGCTCCGGCGCGGGAGCCGCAGCGCTGGCCTGCCTCAACCTGCTCGTAGCACTTGGCGCGCAGCTCAAGAATATCTTCGTCGCCGATATTGACGGCGTCGTCTACAAGGGTCGCAACACGCTCATGGACCGCTGGAAGGAGGTCTATGCGCAGGAGACGGACGCCCGCAAGCTCATCGACATCATCCCGGGCGCCGATATTTTCCTCGGTCTCTCCGCCGCCGGCGTCCTGAAGCCGGAAATGGTGAAACAGATGGGCGAGAAACCGCTCATCATGGCGCTGGCCAATCCGACGCCGGAAATCATGCCGGAAGAAGCCACCGCCGTCCGCCCCGACGCGATGATCTGCACCGGCAGGTCCGACTATCCCAACCAGGTCAATAACGTCCTCTGCTTTCCTTATATTTTCCGTGGCGCGCTCGATGTCCATGCCACGGCGATCAACGAGGCGATGAAGATCGCCGCCGTCGAGGCCATCGCCCAGCTCGCGCGCGAAGCCCCTTCCGATGTTGTGGCGCGTGCCTATGGCGGTGCCGCGCCGGTGTTCGGTTCAGCCTCGCTGATCCCCTCGCCGTTCGATCCGCGCCTGATCCTGCGCATTTCGCCAGCGGTCGCCAGGGCCGCCATGGAGAGCGGCGTCGCGCGCAAGCCGATCACCGATTTCGACGCCTACGAGGATAGCCTGAACGGCTTCGTCTTCCGCTCCGGCTTCATCATGAAGCCGGTGTTCACCCAGGCCAAGGAAGACCCGCGCCGCATCATCTATTGCGACGGCGAGGACGAGCGTGTGCTGCGCGCCACCCAGGTCGTGATCGAAGAGAAAATGGGCGTGCCGATTCTGATCGGCCGGCCACAGGTGGTGGAGAAGCGCATCGAGCGCTTCGGTCTCGCCATCAAGGCCGGCCGCGATTTCGAACTCGTCAATCCCGAAGACGATGTGCGCTATCGCGATTACGTACAGACCCTGGTGCAGGTTGCGGGCCGACGCGGCATCACGCCCGATGCGGCGCGCGCTATGGTGCGCAACAATACCACCGTCATCGGCGCCATCGCGCTCGAGCGCGGCGACGCCGACGCCATGCTTTGCGGCCTCGAAGGCCGCTTCGAGACACGGCTACGCCTCATCCGCGATATCATCGGCATGGCGCCGGGCGTGCGCGATCTCGCCGCGCTGTCGCTGTTGATCACCTCGCGCGGACATTTCTTCTTCGCCGACACGCATGTGCGCGTCGATCCGACGGCTGCCGAAGTCGCCCATGTGGCGCTGCAGGTCGCAAGCCATGTCGAACGCTTCGGACTGACGCCAAAAATCGCGCTTTTGTCGGACAGCGACTTCGGCGGATCGGATTCCGCATCAGCGGTAAAGATGCGGCAGGCCCTGGCGATCATCCGCGCCACCAATCCCGAACTTGAAGTCGACGGCGAGATGCAGGCCGACAGCGCTCTGTCGCAAGCCATTCGTGATCGCGTGCTACCCAATTCACGGTTGAAGGGGGAAGCGAACGTGCTGCTGTTTCCCACATTGGAAGCAGCGAACATCGGCTTCCAACTCGTCAAGGTGCTGGCCGACGCGCTGCCGGTCGGGCCCATCTTGATGGGCACGGCAAAGCCTGCGCATATTCTGACGCCATCCGTGACCGTTCGCGGCATCGTCAATATGACGGCCATCGCGGTCGGCGAGGCGCAGACGCTCGACCGCTGGGATCCGGCTTGAACTTGAATTTGGCAAGAACTTGAATTGGGAATGGCTTGAATCGGGACGACTTGAATTGGGGAGGATCCGCTCTTGGTGAAAATCTCAAAACTCGAGGCTCACCTGCGGGTCAAGCCGGGAGACGATGACTTCTCCTTGTCGAAGATCGACCCACGCGACGTGGATTTCCTCGGCTCTGAAAAGGATGCCCGGGCGCAGTTCGAAGAAGATGTTCAGACCATAGACAAGCTGCAGAACCTGCTCTACGCCGATGGACGAAAAGCCCTGCTCGTCATCCTTCAAGGTACCGACACAAGCGGCAAGGACGGCACGATTCGGGGCGTCTTCACCGCAGCCAGCCCGCTCGGGATGACGGTGACCGCCTTCAAAAAGCCGAACGAACTTGAAGCCGCACACGACTTTCTCTGGCGTGTCCACAACGCCGTTCCAAGGCACGGTTTCATCGCTCTGTTCAATCGATCGCACTATGAAGATGTGCTCGTCGCCAAAGTGCGCAGAATCGCACCCAAAGACATCATCGAGCAGCGCTACGACCAGATCAATGCATTCGAGAAACTGCTGACCGAAACCCGCACGACCGTGCTGAAATTCATGCTGCATATTTCGAAGAAGGAACAGGGCGAGCGCCTGCAGGAGCGGCTCGATGATCCGACCAAGAACTGGAAGTTCCATGCCGACGATCTCGAAGACCGAAAGCTCTGGAGCGAGTTCGAAGCCGCCTATGAGACAGCGCTGAAGCGATGCTCGACCGACCATGCCCCATGGTATGTTGTGCCTGCCGATCGCAAATGGGCGCGCAACGCCATCATCGCTGCCATCGTGCGTAACACGCTGGAAAACATGGATCTCAATTTTCCTAAAATGCCGTGGAAACCATCCAGCTTCACGATCAAGTAGGGAAAAGGCAGCCGGCAGATCGGCAATAGGCAGTCGGGCAAGGATATCGAGAGACAAAGCCTACTGCCTACTGCCTACTGCCTACTGCCTACTGCCTACTGCCTACTGCCTACTGCCTACTGCCTACTGCCTACTGCCTACTGCCTACTGCC
>JARHVB010000008.1:390766-497644 GCA_029222685.1 Terripilifer ovatus
TGCCTACTGCCTCAGTTCATCCGCTCAATATGCTTCTCGAAAGCTGCGAGCTGCATGCCGATGATCTTGCGTGTCGCCTCGTCATGCAGTTCCAGCGTGTCCTTGTGAAACTTCATATGGGCGGAGCCGACGAAGATTTCCGGTGTGCCGAACGTAGCAGCATCGAGGAAGGTCAGCGCCATGCGCAAATGATATTGCATGCGCGCGCCGCCGAGCGGTCCGCCGGTCGCCGATTGAATCAGAACCGGCTTGCCCTTGAACGGCTGATTCTCGATGCGCGACACCCAGTCGAGCGCATTCTTGAGCCCGCCGGGGATCGTCCAGTTGTATTCCGGGCTCACGATGATGACCCCGTCCGCGGCGCGAACCGCTTCCGCCAAGGCCACGACGTCGGCCGGAAAGCCGGGGCCCTTCTGTATGTCTTCATTGTAAAGCGGAATGCCGGCGAAAGACGGTGCCTCCTTGAGCTTCAGCCCGGCCGGCGCCAGCCCAGGCAGCGCGTTCATCAGCGCCCGGTTGAAAGATGCCTTGCGCAACGAGCCGCAAATCATGACCACATTCTTCGACATGCAAGTCTCCGTTTCGTTCAGCGGTGCGCGAGAACGCCCTGCCAGAGGAAATCATAGACGAATTCATGTCCCCCGCCCATCTCCATTGACCCGTATCCGGACAAGGCCGATGACAATTGAGCGAATGGGCGATTTCGCGATGCAGCGATATGCCGCTGCGACATCGGGCGACTGGCTTGTTGCCGGTTAAACAGATAGCTTTCGGGACAGTTTAGAGGCAGTATTCAACGAGTATTCTTGGCCGTCATCGGGTGTCCGTCATGTTCGACCAATTCGATGCAATTTTCCTGGCGCGGCTCCAGTTCGCGTTCACCGTCTCATTTCACTTCATCTTTCCGGCCTTTTCCATAGGCCTTGCGAGCTATCTGGCCGTGCTCGAAGCGCTCTGGCTGTGGACCGGACGCGAGGTGTTTCTCACCCTGTTCAAATACTGGCTGAAGATTTTCGCGATCGCCTTCGCCATGGGCGTCGTCTCCGGCATTGTCATGTCCTACCAGTTCGGCACCAACTGGGCTGTCTTCTCGGACAAGGCAGGTCCAGTCATCGGTCCGTTGATGGCCTATGAGGTGATGACCGCCTTCTTCCTCGAAGCGGGCTTCCTCGGCGTCATGCTGTTCGGCATGAACAAGGTCGGCCGTACCCTGCATTTCGTCGCCACCCTGGCCGTCGCCACCGGCACCTTCATTTCCGCCTTCTGGATCCTGTCGGCCAACAGCTGGATGCAGACGCCAGCCGGCTATGGCATCAACGAGGCGGGACAGTTCATCGCGCAGGACTGGTTGAAGGTCATCTTCAATCCCTCGTTCCCCTATCGTCTCGTTCACACCGTCATCGCCGCCTATCTTACGACCTCGCTGGTCGTCGGCGCCACCGGCGCCTGGCACTTGTTGCGCGATCGCGACAACGAAGGCGCGCGGGTGATGTTTTCCATGGCCATGTGGATGGCGGCGATTGCAGCGCCCGTGCAGATTCTTGTCGGCGATGCCCACGGGCTCAATACGCTGGAACACCAGCCTGCCAAGGTGATGGCGATGGAAGGCCATTACCAGAGCCACCCAGACGGCGCGCCGCTCATTCTCTTCGGCCTGCCCGATCAGAATGCCGCCAGCGTGCGCTATCAGATCGCCATCCCGAAAGCGTCGTCGCTCATTCTCAAACATTCCCTCGATGCGCCGCTCGCAGGCCTCGATACGGTGCCGCGCGAAAACTGGCCGCCCGTGCCTGTCGTGTTCTGGTCGTTCCGCATCATGGTCGGCCTTGGCATGCTGATGCTGCTGCTCGGCGTCGTCAGCCTCATCGCGCGTATGCGTGGTTCCCTTTACGAGTGGAAGCCGCTGCATCGCTTCGCCATCGCCATGGGGCCCTCGGGTTTCGTTGCCGTGATCGCGGGCTGGGTAACGACCGAAGTGGGACGCCAGCCGTTTACCGTCTACGGCCTGCTGCGCACCGTGCAATCAGCCTCGCCGCTCGATGCGCCGGCCGTTGCCGCCTCGCTCATCGCTTTCATCATCGTCTACTTCGCCGTCTTCGGCGCCGGTGTCTGGTACATCCTGCGGCTTCTCAGCCACGCGCCGCATCGCGGCGAAAGCGGCATCGAGGGGGCGCCCACCCGCACCGCCGGCATCACGCCCATTCAGCAGACCGACGGGCCCAGCCCGTCCGGCGCGTTCAGATAGGAGCAAGCCCAAATGGCCTCCTTCCCGGTCTCCTTCGATCTGCCGACCATCTGGGCCTTCGTCATCGCCTTCGCCATCTTCGCCTATGTGGTGATGGACGGCTTCGATCTCGGCATCGGCATTCTCTTCCCCACCCTGCAGGTCGGGCACGAGCGCGATGCGGCGATGAACTCCATCGCGCCGGTCTGGGATGGGAACGAAACCTGGCTCGTGCTCGGCGGCGGCGGACTGATGGCCGCCTTTCCGCTCGCCTTCGCCATCATCATGCCGGCCATCTACGCGCCGATCATCGCCATGCTGCTGGCGCTAGTGTTCCGCGGCGTGGCGTTTGAATTCCGTTGGCGCGATCCCGCCCACCGCCCGCTCTGGGACATCGCCTTCGCTGCCGGCTCGACCATCGCCGCTTTCGCCCAGGGCGTGGCGCTCGGCGCTCTGCTGCAGGGCGTCATCATCAGCGGCCGCAACTATGGCGGCGGCTGGTGGGATTGGGCGACGCCGTTCACCATGCTGACCGGCATCAGCGTCGTCATCGGCTATGCCTTGCTGGGTGCCACGTGGCTGATCATGCGCACCGAATTCTCGCTGCAGCAGCATGCCTATCGCTACGCCCAGGTCCTCGGCATCGCCACAGTGATCTGCATCATCGCGGTCAGCGCGGCAACGCCGTTCCTGAGCAACGCCTATTACCAGCGCTGGTTCGCCTGGCCGTCGATCCTCATCGCGGCCCAGGTGCCGCTGCTCGTCGCCATCTTCATTTATCTGTTCTTCCGCAGCCTCAACCGCGGCGATCACGCCCTGCCGTTCCTTCTGGCGCTCGGCCTCTTCCTGCTGAATTTCATCGGACTCGGCATCAGCATCTATCCGCACATCGTGCCCAACCAGATCACCATTTGGGAGGCCGCCGCGCCGCGCGGCAGCCAGATGTTCATGCTGGTCGGCGCAGCAGTGCTGATCCCGATCATCCTGGCCTATACGGCCTATGCCTATTGGGTGTTCCGCGGCAAGGTCGGCGCGGAGGGCTATCACTGATGCGGCGCGAGGAGACGCAAGAGCAAAAGCCGCTTCTCAACAGGCTCGCCTGGTTCATCGGGCTCTGGGTACTGGGCGTTGCGAGCGTCGGTGCGATCGGCCTGCTGATCCGCCTTGCGCTACGGTGAGCGCTAGGCCTTCACCTGACTTCGGGAATCTCCGCCAGCGCGAACTGGAAGCTCGACATCAGGTCCTCGACCTGCGCCCGCGACAAAGCCACGGAAAGCCAGCCAAGGCCCGGGTTCTGCACGGCAAAATCCACCGCGGCGCGGGCGCGGTCGGCGCGCACGTCCCACAGCATGTTGTCGCCCGTATAAACCTGCGCACCCTCACGGTACGGTTCGGCCGCATGCACCGGCGTCATCTGCGCACGATGCTCGATGAGCTGGCGGATGAAAGCGTCGAGCCCTGCCGCATCGAGCGTTGTCTTGCCCGCATCAATCTCGATGCGTGTTGCATCGGCCGAGACCCGCGTCTGTACATGTGTCATGAGCGACCTGCGTAAGAAAGAGCCTATCGCTTCGAGGCGACCTGATGGGCCAGGAACACTTCCTGTCCAGTGCGCGAGGATTCGATCACCGCCGCGCAGGTTTCGAGGTTGGCGAGGCCCCAGCGGCCATCGTGCACCGGCTTATTACCACCGGTAACCGCCTCATGGAATTCCGCGACGACAAGATCACGCGGCGTCCTGTCGTTGAGCAGGCGGATCTCCTTGCGGCCGTACTCGCCATAAACATAAAGCCCGTCGGGCGATTGGCGAATATCGCCCTTCTCGCAACTCACCAGAGTGACGCCGAAATAGGGCTGGAACGGCGCACTGGCCGGAATGGCGTTCTGCGCCCGCTTGCGCTTGCGTGCCAGCTCTTCCTCGGGCGACAGATGGGCCGGCGTACGCTGCGTCGGCTTGCGCGTCTCGAACGGTTCCTTGAAACCCCATTCCGACACATCGTCGCCGATTTCCATGGTCGAGAAGCCGCCGTAGCCATTGTAGATCGCAGTCGCGGCCGTGCCGTCCTGGAACGTCAGGAAGGCCGTATGGGCGCCGATGGCGCTGCGCGCCGGGTCCCAGTCGAAGGTCGTCGCGCGCACGCTCTTCAGCAGGCCGCCGCCAAGCAGGCGGATGATGTCGAACTGATGCGAGCCCTGGCGATAGGTGACGCCACCGCCAAGTTCGGTCTTCAATTCGTCAGGCCGGCGCGGCCGGTAGATCCAGTCGGTGTAGCACCAGGTATTGATCATCCGCACACGGCCCAGGGTGCCGCCGCCGATCAGCTCGGCCATGCGCTGGATCGGTAGGTCATAGCTATGCGAATGCCCGACCGAAAGAATGACGCCCGCCTTGTCGGCCGCCTCCACCATGGCGCGCGCCTGCTCGAGGTTCACTGCCATCGGCTTTTCCGTCAGCACGTGCTTGCCGGCGGCGAATGCCAGCGCCGCATGCTCGGGATGCAGGTCCGTCGGCGTCGCGATGTAGACAGCATCGAGCTTGACGCCGTCGAGCATGGACGGGAGATCGGGAAACACGGCGACGCCAAGATCTTTCGCCGCACTCTCGCGCACCTCGGCAACCGGATCGGCGATGGCAACGAGATCGAAGCCGGCATGGCCTTTGAAGGCCGGCAGAAATGCCCGCCCCGCCGCGCCGAGGCCAAGAATGCCGATGCGAACTACTTTTTCTGACGGCATCTATATTCCATCTCCCCAGAAGCCCTCATCCTGAGGAGCGCCTGAAAGGCGCGTCTCGAAGGACGAGGGCGTCAGCCTCGCCTTTTACTCCTCCCTCGTCCTTCGAGACGCAACGCTGACGCGTTGCTCCTCAGGATGAGGGCTTGGATGCAGCCCGAGCTATTCCTTCATCTGTGCGGACGGCTCTGCTCAGCCCACCAGCTTGACCGGATCCGGCTTCTTGCCTTCGAACACTTCGATCAGATCATGCACGATCGGCGAATAATAGGCGTGGGTGCGCAGCAGCCAGCTTTCCATGCCGTCGCTGTTATGATGCTTCTTGCGCTCGTTGGGGAAGTCGATGCGCACATTCTTGGCCGGATCGCGGATGACGAAGATCGGCTCCTGGCCTTCCTCGACCTTCTGGATTTCACGGCGCAGCATGCGGCGGTAGGCGGCGATGCCCTGGTCCGACGCGCCGAGGTTCTCGATGGTACGATCGGCGATCGCCCCCTGCGTGATCCAGACCATCATGTCCTGGTTGTCGACATTGTCGACGAGGAACTCGCCCTTCTCGTTATAGATCGGCACTTCGTAGACATACACCTTGTCGAGCAGGTGCTTCAGGTGCGCCGGCACGCCGGTATCCTTCGGCGGCACATAAGCCGAATACCAAAGATGCATCGTGTGCGTGTCATCGACCGGGACGCGGATCTGGAAGGAATAATACCGCGATGTCTCATCGCCGTTACCGACCGAGAGGATGTTCGGGAAGATAACCGGATGGCCGATGCGCCAGTCATCGGAATCCTCCGAATGGCCGGCCAGCAGGCGATGCTTGGTCATGCCGTATTCGAACTCGCGGAAAGCGATCTTCTCATGCCGCGTGCTGATGGCGACCTTGATGCCTTCCATCTCCTTGAGGAACTCATAGTGATGACCGTGCAGCCATTCGGTATGAATCGGGTCGAGCGAATTCTCCATGATCTGCAGCCAGTTCACCGGAATGATGGTGCGGCCGAGCATGCGGATCGTGCCTTCGGCGACAAAGCCGTCGATGCGCGGCAGCAGCGGCGCCGGCAGCGGACCCATATAGGCGAACAGGATGCCGCCGAGTTCTTCCACCGGATAGGCCGGCGTCTTGATCTTGCTGCGAAAGGACGTGCTGGCCGGTTCGTTCGGCTGGCTCAGGCATTGGCCGTCATGGCCGAATTCCCAGCCATGATAGGGGCAACGGATGCCGTCCTGCGTCGGGATGCCGTGTTCGAGCGAGGCACGGCGATGCGGGCACGAGCGGCCGACAAGACCGCGGCGGCCCTGGCGGTCCTTGAACAGAACCAGGTCTTCGCCCAGCAGCCGCACCGGCATGGTCCAGCGGCCCTCCATTTCGGAGACCGCGGCGAACGGCTGCCAATAGCGGCGCATCAGGTTTCCGCCGGGCGTGCCGGGCCCGATGCGGGTCAACATTTCATTCTGCTCGGAGGTCAGCATCGCGCGCTCCCTAGTATCTTGATAGGCGCCTAACATTTATGATAGGTGCCTAACATATTCAGCCCAGCCTGTCCAGAGACTGGAAGCTTTCGAAACAACGCAATCTGCAAGCCATTCCCCTTGCCGCTCCCCTTGCAAAGAAACTTGGCAGCCCCTCATATCCCCGCGGAAGGAGAGCAAATTGACCGAGTCTCACAATCATGCGCCCGACGAACAGCACGGTCACGACCATGACCATCCGCATGACCAGGACCATAGCCACGGACACGATCATGGACATGACCACGGTCCTGGTGGCCACAGTCACGCGCCGGCCTCTTTCGGGCGTGCCTTTGCCATCGGCATCGCCCTCAACACCGCCTTTGTCCTCATCGAAGCAGGCTACGGCTTTTTTGCCAATTCCGTCGCCCTGCTTTCGGATGCCGGACACAATCTGTCCGATGTTCTCAGCCTGATCGTCGCCTGGATCGCCGCCATTCTCGCCGCGCGCGCCCCCAAGGGCCGCTACACTTACGGCCTGCGCAGTTCCTCCATCCTCGCGGCGCTCTTCAACGCCGTCTTTCTTCTGGTCGCCATCGGCGCGTTGAGCTGGGAGGCGATCTATCGCCTGATCGCAGGCGGTGAGCATGTCGCGGGGCAGACCGTGATCGTCGTCGCCGCCATCGGCATCCTCATCAACGGCGTCACCGCCTGGCTGTTCTCATCCGGTGCCAAGGACGATCTCAATATTCGCGGCGCCTATCTGCATATGCTTTCGGACGCTGTCGTCTCCGTCGGCGTCGTCGTGACAGGCTTCGTCATTCTTTATACCGGCTGGAACTGGCTCGATCCTCTGGCCAGCCTCGCCATCAATGCGGTCATCATCATCGGAACCTGGAGCCTGCTGCGCGACAGTCTTGAACTATCGCTGAACGCCGCACCCCGCAATATCGAACCGGAAGCCGTGCGCGCCTATCTTGGAGCGCAGACCGGCGTCGCCAATATCCACGATCTGCACATATGGGCGATGAGCACCACGGAAACTGCCCTGACGGTGCATCTGCGCATGCCCGGCGGCCACCCCGGCGATGCCTTTCTTCTTCATATCGCTCACGATCTGAAGGAAAAATTCCGCATCAATCATCCCACTCTCCAGATCGAAACCAGCGCCGACACCGTCTGCGCACTCGAGCCCGATCATGTCGTTTAGCGGCAAGACCACCGGCAACAAGACTGCGAATAGCAGGACCTTCCCGAAAGCCACCATCGAGACCGGCGCGGTCGATCGCACCGCCCATCTCATCAAGGACGCCAGCAAGGCGATGGTGCGAGCGCTGCAGACCCGGCTGGCGGAACACGCCGTCGCCCACGGCCACTGGACCTTCCTGCGCGTCCTGTGGAAGAGCAACGGCATCAGCCAGACCGAACTCAGCGAGCGCGCCGGGGTGGCGAAGCCCTCGACCGCCGCCGCCGTAAAGGCCATGGAGGACCTCGGCTATATCGAGCGCCGGCAGAAGACCGACAACAAGAAGAAAGTCTATATCCATCTCACCGAGGCGGGCCGCGCACTGGAAGCCGTGCTCGTGCCTGAAGCGCTTGATGTGAATGAAGTGGCGCTCGAAGGCCTCAGCGAGCAGCAGGTGATCGCGCTGCGCCAGACCCTCTCCAAAATTATTGACAATCTGGCGCTGGACGGGGAAAAGCGCACCCATCACGCGGCAGATTGACAATGCCGGGGAATAACGCAACGGACGCTGTACCGGACCGTTCGCGTCTCACTCAAGAACAATACCGATCGCAGGCCGACGCTAGTCTGCCTTAAGGGGCCATATGCTGGGCGTCTCTCTCCTGCTTGCGCAGGGCATTCTGTATTTCCTGACCATGGCGACGTTGTTTCGCGCGCGCGGCCGTCTAGGCATCGGCGTCTTCGTCTGCGCGCTCGGCGTGATGCATTTTCTCGAAACCTATCTGGCCGCCGTCTTCTTCATTCCGATGCCGTTCGGCCTCATCTCGCCCGGCTCGACCATCATGTTCTCCGGCAAGCTTATGATGCTGCTGCTGTTCTACATCCGGATGGATGCCGAAACCGTCCGTCAGCCGATTTACGGCCTGCTGATCGGCAACCTTATGATCGTCGTACTGGCCTACCTGTTGCGCTATATGCCGGCAGCGGTTCTGGAAGGTCGACAGCCCGATCTGACCTTTCTCGACCAGATGGGCGTCCTGATGGTCTGGGGCACGGTGCTGCTGTTCATCGACAGCATCGCGCTCATCCTGCTCTATGAGAAGCTCGGCAAGAGCCTGACCAGCAGCGTGTTCGTCCGTGCCTTCATCGGCGCCGCCTGCGTTCTGACCTTCGATCAGCTCGGCTTCTATGCCGCGCTCCATTGGATCGCGGACGTGCCGATCAGCGCACTGCTTGGCGGCTGGATCGCAAAAATGATCGCTGCGGTCGCCTATAGCGCCATGCTGGCGGTCTATCTCAACTATTTCGAGCGCGATGAGACACGCGTCGAGCCCGAGCGACTGGCGGACGTGTTCGACCGGCTGACCTATCGCCAGCGCTACGAGGATCTGCTGCGCAAGGCCGGCATCGATCAACTGACCGGAGCCAAGGGCCGCGGCGAATTCGAGACCGCGGGGCAGATCATGCTGGACCAGGCTCGCGCTGGCCGCCGCGAGTTGAGCCTCGCCATGATCGACATCGATCATTTCAAACTGGTCAACGATGGCCACGGCCATGTCGTTGGCGATGAGGTGCTCCGCAACGTGGCGCAAACACTGCTGAAATCGATCAGAGGCGAAGACAGCCTGTTTCGTTACGGCGGCGAGGAATTCGCCTTGATCTGCGAAGGCCTTTCCCATAGCGGCGCGCTGGCATTGGCGGAACGCCTTCGTCTGGCCGTGCTCACAACGCCGCAGCCCGCCATGCTGAAGGACGTCACCATCAGCATCGGCGTCGCGACCTTTCCACGCGATGCCGAGACGCTTGTCGACCTCGTCCGTCATGCCGACGCCAATCTCTACAGGGCCAAACAATTGGGCCGCAATCGCGTGATCGGACGCGCCGACGAAGCTGCAGGCTGACACCGCTCAGTGCGCTGGCGCAGCCTCCGGCCGATGTTCCGGCGACGCTGCCGTCTGCGGATTTTCGATCTCGTGCGAAATATAGGTGTAGAACATCGGCACCACGAACAGCGTGAAGATCGTACCGATCGACATGCCGGCCGCGATCACCAGGCCCATCGAGAAGCGCGCTGCCGCACCGGCGCCCGATGCATAGAGCAGCGGCGCCACGCCCAGCACCATCGCCGCCGTGGTCATGAGGATCGGCCGCAGGCGGACCCGCGCCGCCTCCTGCACCGCGACCAGATTGCTGACCCGATGCTTGTATTTGAACTCGTTGGCGAACTCGACCATCAGAATACCGTGCTTGGTGATCAGGCCGATCAGGGTGATAAGGCCGACCTCGGTGTAGATGTTGAGCGTCGCCAGGCCCATGTTCAGGAACACCATCGCGCCGAACATCGACAGCGGCACCGACATCATGATGATGAACGGATCGCGGAAGCTTTCGAACTGCGCCGCCAGCACCAGATAGATGACGATGATCGCCAGTCCGAAGGCGAGCATGATCGAACTGCCTTCCTGGACCTCGAGGCGGGACTGGCCGGCGAAGTCTTCGTAAAAACCCGTCGGCATCACGTCTTTCGCGATCGCGCGCAAGGTCGCCAGGCCTTCCGACGTGGTGACGCCCGGCAGCGGCAGGGCCGACAGCGTCGCCGAGTTCAACTGGTTGAACTGTTCGATGGAGGCCGGCGACGCATCGGTTTTGATGGTCGTGAGCGCCGACAGGGGAACCATCGAGCCGCTGGCCGAGCGCACGTAATAGGTGCCCAGTAGCTCCGGATTCATGCGATCGAACTGCTGCACCTGTGTGACGACATCATAGCTGCGGTTGTCGCGATCGAAGCGCGCCGTCAGCACGTTGCCGACAAGCGCGTTGAGCGTGTTGCCGATCTCGCGGATCGGAACCCCGAGTGCGGCAGCACGGTCGCGATCGATGATGATGCGGGCCCGCGGCGTCTGATAAGTCACTGAATTCTGCACGACGATGAACTTGCCGCTCGCCATCGCCTTCAGGCGCACCTGTTCGGCCACTTCGAACGCCTGCGCTGGATCGCCGATCGTACGCAGCGCATATTGGATAGGCAGGCCGCCGCTCGAGCCTGGCAGCGACGGCGGTGCGAATACGAACGCCTGAACGCCCGGATTCTCGTTGAGCATGTTCTGGATTTCTTGCTTTGTCGCCGCGCCCGGCTTCTTGCGGGCGCTCCAGTCCTTGAGCTTGAAACCGACGAAACCGCCGCCATCACCGGTGATGCCGAGGATCATGAACGTGGCGTCGATCTCGGGGATGCGGTCGAACGGACGCAGAAATTTCGTCGCGAAGGCCGCTGTGTAGTCGATGGTGGCGTATTGCGGCGCCAGCGCCAGGCCGAGGTAGGCGCCCTGATCTTCCTCAGGCGACAGTTCAGAATTTGTCTTGCTGAACAGAAACGCTGTGGTGCCGAGCAGCATGACGACGATCAGCAAGGTCACCGGCCGGTACAGCAACGAGCCGGAAAGCCGGCGCCCGTACCAGTTTTCCAGCTTGGTGAAATTGCGATCGACGAAATCGGCAAAACGCCCCTGCCCGCCTTCGCCATGCGCCTTCAGCAGCTTCGACGACATCATCGGCGTCAGAGTGACGGCGATGATACCCGAGATAATGACCGCGCCCGCGAGCGTGAAGGCGAACTCGCGAAACAGCGAGCCCGTCAGGCCTTGCGTGAAGCCGATCGGCGCATAGACAGCCGCCAGGGTGATCGTCATCGAGACGATGGGAACGAAGATCTCCTTCATGCCGACGATCGCGGCGTCGACCGGCGTCAATCCCTCCTCGATGTGCCGATGGATATTCTCCAGCACGACGATAGCGTCGTCGACCACGAGACCGATGGCCAGAACCATCGCGAGCAGGGTCAGGAGATTGATCGAATAACCCAGTGCGTAAAGCACGAAGCAGACGCCGATGAGCGACAGCGGAATCGTAACGATGGGAATCAGGACGGACCGGAACGAGCCAAGGAACAGGAGGATGACCGCAACGACGATGAGCGCGGCTTCGCCGATCGTCTTGAACACTTCCGCAATCGACGCCGAAATGAAGCTCGATGCGTCATAGACGATTTCGACGGTCATGCCCTTCGGCAGGGTCGCCCGGATGTCGCCGATGCCGCGCGTGACCTCTTTGGCAACATCGAGCGGGTTGGCCGACGGCGTCGGTACGATGCCGATGAACACGCCTTCGCGGCCGTTGAAAGAAACCCGGGTATCGACACTGCGTGGACCCAGCGCCACGTCGGCGACCTCGCGCAGACGGATGACCTTGTCACCGTCCGACCGCACCGGCAGACTGCCGAAGCTTTCAGGCGTCTGGAATGTCGTCTGCATCTGCAACGCATAGGCCACATATTCGTTCTGCGTCTTGCCGGGCGCCGCCAGGAAGTTGCTCGAATTGATGGCGCTGGTGACATCGCTCGCCGTCACGCCAAGTGAGGCGAGACGCACCGGATCAAGCCAGACCCGCATGGAAAAGTCGCGGCCGCCGAGAATGTCGGCCGAGCCGACGCCCTTCAGCGTGGCAAAGCGCGGCTGCACGACCCGGGTCAGGAATTCAGACACCTGTTCCGGATTCATCTCGGTGCTGGCGAAGGTCAGATACATCAAGGCGAATGTCTGGCCTGTTCCCTTGATGACGACAGGATCGAGCGCATCGGGCGGCAGCAAGGCACGCACCTGCTGTACTTTTGCCGTCACTTCCGTCAGCGCCGCATTGGGATCGGTGTTCAAACGCATGCGCACGGACACGACACTGGTGCCGAGCCGGCTTTGCGACGTCACATAATCGACGCCTTCGGCGCTCGAAACGGACTTTGCAATGGGATTGCTGATGAAACCCTGCATCAGATCCGCGCTGGCGCC
Source organism: Terripilifer ovatus (assembly GCA_029222685.1). Taxonomy (GTDB): domain Bacteria; phylum Pseudomonadota; class Alphaproteobacteria; order Rhizobiales; family Beijerinckiaceae; genus Terripilifer; species Terripilifer ovatus. The sequence continues at coordinate 403,203 of JARHVB010000008.1, forward strand.
GACATAACTCGTCGTGATCGTGATCGTCGTTTCCTTGACTTCGGGATATTGACGAACCTGCAAGCTCATCAACCCCTGCGCGCCGAGCAGGAGGATAAGCAGGCTCACGACCGTCGAAAGGACGGGACGCCGGATGAATAGCTCTATAGGGCTCATAATGTGCGCCTAGCGTGTCGTCGAGTTCAGATTGTCGGGGTTGAATTTCGTGATGTCGACAGAATTGTCGATCTTGACCGTCGCACCGGCCTGGACCTTGTTCTGCCCCGAAGCGATGACTTTTTGTCCGGCCTCGATGCCCGATACGATTTCCATCGAACCTTGCTGACGACGGCCGGTCTTCACGAACACCTGCCGCGCGACAAGCCGTTTGACGCCGTCCTTCTCCTGCTCTTCGATGGCGAAGACATAGTCGCCGTAAAGACTGGTGACGACGGCGGTCTGCGGCACTGTCAAAATATTCGATTGCGCCGGCAAAATGACTTCGACCTGCAGGAACTGGCCAGGCAGAATGCCCTTGTCCTTGTTGTCGGGAATGAGCGCCTGCACGGAAACAAGCCGTGTCTTGGGATCGACACGCGGATCGACGCCGATGATCTTGCCTCTGAAAGGAAGGTCGCCTTCCTTCGTTCCCACACGGACGTCCTGGTCGACCTTGACGGCGTCTGCCGATTGCTCGGGAACCGTGAAGTCGACCCTCATGGAATCGAGATTTTGATAGGTCGCGACACTGGTTCCGGCCTGGAGATATTGGCCTTCATCCACACGCGCGATACCGGCGACGCCGGGGAACGGGGCCTTCAATGCCTTCAGGTCGATGACGGCGCGCGCGCGAGCTTCCTGCGCCCGCGCCGTCGCCAGTTGCGAGGCAACCTGATCGAGGGTGGCGTCGGAAGCATAGCCGCGCGCGGCGAGCGTTTTCGAGCGATCGAAATTGGCTTCGTTCAACTTGACCGCCGCCAGCGCATTGGCGAGATCGGCCTGATCAACGGTATCGTCGATCTGCAGCAGCAGATCACCCTGCGCATAGTGCTGGTTGGGCTTGAAATAGATTTTTTTGAGTAGGCCGCCGACCTGAACCGCAAGCTCGACGCCGTTCCACGCGCGCGAAGTGCCGATGGCGGGAATAACCGGGTTCCAGGTTTTCGCTTCAACCGTCGTCGACGACACCACCTGGGCCGGCGGCTGCATGTTGGCGAAGAATTGCGTGATCATCTTCGCCTTGAAGAAGTTGAACCAGATCAGCCCGCCGCAGAGCACGATAACGAGCAGAAAAACGATCGATACGACCAGCCGCCGCTTCATAGTTGCAAGTTCTCCGATGCCCGCCCCATCAGGCGGTATAGCCAAGGCAATATTGACCGTCCTGAGTCCAGCGCCTATATACCGTCCAGCCGGTAAAGTTACAAGGACAGGAATTTGGCCAAAGTAAGTTCCATGAGAAGCAATTCCCGCGAGAAAATTCTCGACGCGGCCGCCCACCTCGTGAGCGAAATTGGCGCTGGGCGTCTGACCCTGGATGCGGTGGCGCACCGCGCAGGCATCAGCAAGGGCGGCCTTCTTTATAATTTCCCATCAAAATCTGCTCTTCTTCAGGGCATGGTCCAGCGCATCATCGACGAGGTCTGCGCCGAAAAGGATCAGCTCAGGTCGACGATGCCGGAAGGTCCCAACGCCGAGGCCCGGCTCATCGTGACTGTACTTCTGAACATGCGGTCGAGCAAGACGAAGGACCTCGCGAACGGCATCCTGGCGGCCTCGGCCGAGGAGCCGGAATTGCTCGCGCCAGTTCGCGACATCGTTCGCCAGACGTTTGAAGAATTGAAATCGAGATCCGATGATCTCGACGCGGCGCTGATCGGATGGCTTGCGGTGGAAGGGCTTAGCAGCTTTGAGATGCATGACTTCAGCCCATTTACCGAGCAAGACCGCAAGCGCATCATCGCAGCCGTCGACAGGCTGCTGAGAAACGGCAAGGTCTGACGCGACAGTCCGCCCTCGCCGACGCCCTTTCAGATGCCGGCTTCAACATCATCGAGGCGGTGACTGCCGACGAGGCGGCATCAAAAGATATCTATAGATGAAACTCGACGGTAATCTGGCCGCTGCCGCTCGACGGAAAATACGGACAAAGTTCTTCGGCCCGTCCGGCATATTTGTCCCATCCGAGCAAGCCGAACAGCATATGGGTATCGACCATCAATCCTTCGCCGTTGCACTTGGTCGAATATTCCGGAAGCATCCGGCAGAATTCGGCATAGCGGCGTTCGCGCCACAGATCGAGAACGCGCAGATCGACCTGGCGGTTGAACTCGCTTCCCACTACATCCCATTGGTCGTCGCCAACCTGTTCGTTGCTGACGAGCTTATGCGACAGCGAACCGCTCGCCAGCACGGCGACGCGGCTGGATGATGCCTCGATGGCACGCCGCGCCGTCATGCCGAACTTGCGGTTCTCCTGCCAAGTCGCGAAGATCGGCGCGGCCACGGCAATCACCTTGAACGATGCATCCCCGTTCATATAGTGCATCGGAACGATGGTGCCGTATTCGAGCGGCAAAGTCGGCACCTGATGCGCCATGACATCGAGGCCTTCCTTCTTCGCCTCGGCAGCGATCGCCAGACCAAGCTCGGGATTACCGGGATAATCGTATTTCATATCCTGAATCATGTGCGGCGCTTCATGGGATGTATAGACGCCCACATGGCGCGCATTGGCATTCATGTGACAGCCGAAATTCGAAATCCAGTGCACATCGAAAATGAGAAAAGTATCGACATTGCGCGCACGCGCGCGCCGGCCCAATTCCTTCAGCGATTGGATGGCTTCCCGCCTTTGGCCGAACAACGGGCCCGGCCGCTCCGAAATCAGGATCGACGGCACATGCGTGATCTTGGCGGCAAGAACAACCTGGCCCATGTTTTCCCCCCCGGCAATGTGGAGGGCTTTATTATCATGAATCCGCTTGGACACCACGCTCCGCTTAGCCGTCCGGACCATTGCGGATTTTCATCATCAGGATCGAGCCGCTCATGATGAGGCTCAGCGCGTTGAAGATGATGATCGGCAGACTGCCGATCATCACGCCGTAGACGATCCACATGACAAAAGCGATCACGGTCACGATATACATGCGCAGCGAGATCGCAGCCGTATCGCCCTCACGCCAGGCTTTCAAGACCTGTGGCGCAAAGCTTACCGTCGAGAGCGCGCCCGCAACGACGCCGATGGCGACAGGCAGCCAGTATGGCAATGGTCGCGCTCAACGCCGATAGCGCCGCCGCCCCTCGTCACTCTGGTCACGGTCGCTGGCGGTGACGAAGCGGATCAACACATGACGCTGGCCAACGTCAAGAACCCTGTAGAGCGGCTCACTGGCATCGGCGATTTTGCGGAGATCGGCCGCCATGGTGGTGAGAGCATCGGCGCGACGGCGCATCGAAGCAATGTCATCATCGGGATCTGCACGGGCAGGTTCCACGCGAGCCGTATCAGCGCGTGTATCCGTTGCAGGCCGGTCTGCAGATCGATCGCCGGTTACCGTTTTATCAGTGCTGCCAGGGGGCGTCCCTGTCGCCGTACCCTCTACATCCGGGGCGGGTGGGGCCGTCGAAGCATCACGATCGGAGCGGTTGGAATAGCGCCGGCGCTCCTCGCGGGCCCGCTGCCGCTGATCGGCGATCTCTTCGCGAAGCTTGATCCAGGATTCGGCGCTGCGGACAGCGCGGTCGTGTAAGACCTTCTGCAGATCGCCCCATTTGTCGGCCTGTTCCGGCGTCAGCCGCAGGTCGGCCTTCAAGCGCGCGATACGCGAATCTGCCTCATCGACGAGTTGATTGGCCGTCGGTCCCTCCCGCGTCGAACGCTCGGCGCGCTCATACGAACCGCTTTGCGCCAGCACCGGAGCGAGACTGGCAGACCCCATCGCCACGGCGGCGACGGACACGCAAATTGCCATTGCATTCTTCATGATTGAATCCCTCGCCTCGCCAAATCGTGCCGGCAGAAATGATGCCCGATCAACGCGCACCACAGGCGGAAGTTGCACTGGACCGCTGCGGAACCATTCCGCGGCGAGACGGTTAGCACTCGAGCCAGACATGCAGCGAGCCGCAATCGGCCGGACGGTCACAGCAGGTTTGCCGCTATCCTCCAGGAGACGCGATGCCCCCCCGATCAGCACCGGACACGCCGCAGCCCGCGACGCCCCCGGCAAAGCCGGAACAGCCGGCCCCGGATCGCCCAGCGCCGGACCGGCCCGATCCTACGCCGACAACCCCGGACCCGCCGACGCCCGGCCACAGGCCGGTCGAAGCGCCACCTGAGGCTCCACCGCCGCCCCAGGAGGATGAGCCCCGCCCACCGATCGGCGTGCCACCTGAAATCGACAATCCGATCGGCGATCCCTCGACCCCGCAGCCGATCGGCATCCCGACCGAGACGCCGCCGGAGGTGCCGAACATTGTTCCCTAGCTGAAAGAAAATGGAACTCAGCGCTTCTGGCGCGTGGGAAGAGTGTCTTCGCTGTCCCGCGCCCGGAAGCGCAGAACGGTTCCGAAAGTGCCCGGCCGTTTGGTGATCCGACTGCGGCCCGTACTGGTCAGCACGAACCGGCCGCGATTGTCATCCCAGCGCATCAGGTCGTTTTGAACGGCCAACTGCCTGATCACCATAGTCGTTGGGTCCTGAACGTGGGGCGGCGCCACATCACCGTGCGCATCCACCTTCTTCAGAGCCTCGATCAGTCTGATTTCAGGGATATCAGTCATCCTCTTATAAATGATACCGAACGGCTGATTCAGCAAGCCCCGTTTTGCCACACCCCTATTTCCCCTGAGGCGCCCCCAGATGGCGCCGCAAAAATGCCGTAACCTCTTGCATTGCCTGCATTTCTTCCCGGAGGCCAAAGCCGTGCCCAGCCTCCGGGAAGATCCGGATTTCGTTGGGCACCCCCTGCTTCTGCACGATTTGTTGAAGCGCCATCGCACTCTCGACCGGCACGATTCTGTCCTTCGCCCCATGCAGGATCAGCGTCGGCGGCAGCCGCTTGGTGACGGTTCCCCCCGGCACATAACCAAAATAGCTGACGACAGCACCGACGTGCGGGTCCTGTTGCGCGCTGAGAACCGCCAGAACGCCGCCGAATGAAACCCCGATCACCCCTACTTGCCGGCCCACGGCCCCGCTTTGATCAGCGGCATGATCGATCGCGCCGCGCACCGCCTTGTTCCAGGCCGGAATGTTCGCGACCATGGCCCGGGTGCGGCGACCGCCGGTCATATCCAGATAATGCACCATGAAGACGTTGAAACCGGCCGCTGCCAGCTTGCGCGACACAGCCCGGTAGCGCTCGCCGGCCCCGTCAGACCCGTGGACGAGAACCACGGCCGGAACCTTGCGTGACGCATCGCCAAAGCGCTCGATCGTCACGGCCTTGCCATCGATCTCAATTGTATCGGCCTTCGCCGCCACCCCGACGGTAAAAGCCGCCAAAGCCAGAACGCAGGCCATAGCGGCCTGACGAAATGGTCCGTGACCTGGCATTGCAGCTATCTCCCGTCGCCCCATACCTATGCCCCTTGCAGATAATAGATCTGCACAAATGCCTCAATTGGCTAGGTTTTGGTTCGGCTTGCCGAACCGTTCGCCAGGGCATACATGTCCGCACGCCAGCGTCAGGCTGAATCGGGCCTGACGACGCACAACAATTCACGCGGCAATTCACGCTGTATTGGCGAGACAGAGCCGCGCTTCATTCCTGGAATTCCCCCATGGCAAAAAATAAAAGCAAACGCTCGAACGACTCCGAGTTCACACTATTCGATGTCGTCTATGAAGATGGCGCCATCCGCTCGAACCGACGCGTCCCGACCTCCGCGCTCGGCGGCCTCGACGGCGACGAGCCGGCGAAGGCGATCATCGAAGCGCAGGATCGCGATATCGCTGCCCAATCGGGCCAACCCCCGCGCGTCATCAAGACCATCAAGCGGTCGGGCAAATAACGGCGCGTGCTCTAACTGTTCAGCCACCAGATGGAGGCATTCAGCAGACAGGCAAATGCCACCCACGCCACGTAGGGCAGAAACAGAACGCCAGCGGTTCTATCGATACGCCAGAATATGAGCGTGGTGGCGATGATCACCGCCAGCAGAACGGCGACTTCGGCGAGCGCCCAGCCGATGGCATGAAGCCCGAAGAACAGAATCGACCACAGCAGGTTTAGCGCAAGCTGAAAACCATAGAGGGCATTTGGCCGGTCGAAAACGCCTTTCCGTTGCAGCCAGACGCGCCAGCCGGCAATGGCCATGAGAAGATAAAGGATTGTCCACACCGGGCCGAAGATCCAGTTCGGTGGATTGAACGGCGGTTTCTGCAAAGTCGGATACCACGTCCCCACGCTTGCGGCCGTGACGAAGCCACCGATGGCGGAAACCGCCAGGCTGAGAGCGAGATAGGCTATCAATGCCGCGTAACGGCCGTTTGATTTACGTGCCGTTATTTGATTGGCCATTGGATTGCCCCGCCCAAGCCACAAAAAAGCGCCCGCACGCATGCGGACGCTCCACTCAGTGCATCAATGCCAGCTAGTCGATGACCTGCACGACCTCACGGGTCCGCGGATCGACCAGCACGGCGCGGTCGTTGACCACAGTGTAGCGGTAGCCCGTGACTCCGTATTCCGGCGGGACATCATAGTAGACCACACCTTCCTGCGGAAGAACTATGCCGGGGCGCACAACTTCGCGATAGACATACGAAGGGCGGTGCTGCTCCACGACGTATTCACGGAATTTCGGGCGCTGCTCGATGCCCAGCAGCCCGGCGACGCCGCCTGTGACACCGCCGACCACGCCGCCGACGACAGCGCCAACCGGCCCCGCAGCACGATTGCCCGCAGCAGCGCCTCGGTCGATCCCGTCAGGGACGCCCTGAGCCTGCGCGACAGAAACCGAGAGGATGCCGAAGAGTGCACCGGCGATAAGCTGTTTGTATGCCATTGTCCTTGCCTCCTTGATCGGCATCGCCACAAACGCCGCAATGCCGGTCGGCCGCCAGACATTGGCGCTTGAGTTTGCAGGCGACTGAAAATGCCGCGTGCAAGCCGACGTCCGTGAAAACGTCCCGTCCAGAGAATGGTTCCTGCGAGGAATTTAGCCGCCAGGCCTGCGACCCCAGGGGCCGATTGGGCCCATGGGATTAAGTGGCGGCGGCGCAGAGGACGCCGATGAAGAAGACGGCGGGATTGCGGCTTGCGGCGCATCCCGGGCAGAAATAGATTCGTTTCCGCCGGCATAGGCCTTGAGCGCCGTAATGCGTGCATCGATGGATGGATGCGTCGAGAACAGATCGGCAAAGCCAGAGCGTGGATTGTCGAGGCACATTTCCATGATGCCAGATGGCGCTTCGCGGATTTCGCCCTTGCCGTCGATCTTGCGCAAAGCCGAAATCATCGCGTCGGGATTTTTCGTCAGTTCGACGGAGCCCGCATCCGCGAGGAATTCGCGCGAGCGCGACAGAGCAAGCCGGATCATCAGCGACAGCGCCCATGCAGCAGCCACGAGCAGCGCCGCGATGGCGATGGCCGCGATCGCTCCGCCCTTGCCTTTGTCATCCTTGCTGCTCGACGACGATTTAGACGAACCCCACCTTGGGCTGCCCGAATTCATCAGCAGGCGGAAAAACATTTCCGCGAAGAAGGCCACGACGCCCGCAACAATCATGGCGACGATCATCATCCGCACGTCGCCATTACGGATGTGCGTCAGCTCGTGACCGATCACCGCCTCAAGCTCCTGATCGTTGAGCGTATCGATCAAGCCACGTGTCAGGGTAATGGTATATTGTCTGTCATTGACGCCGGAGGCATAGGCGTTGGGAACCTCGGTTTCGAGAATCTCCAGCCGCGGTGTCGTCATGCCGCGCGAGATGCACAAGGTCTCGAGCATTTTGTAGATTTTCGGTTCCTGTGTGCGGTCCATCGGCTGCGTCGTCAGCGCCAGGCCGATGATGGATCGGTTGAACCGGAACGCAAAGAAAATCCACGCCAGCGTGCCCAGCGTGACAAAGGGAAACGTGGTGAGAAAATCACGCCACGCCATGCGTAACAGAAAGTTCAGCCCCACGTCGCCAAATCGGAACACCTGGGCAACGAGCACGCCGGCGAAGGCCAGCACATAGACCAGGGCAAACAACGCGCCAAGCAGAAACATCGACCGGATGCGGTTTGCCCTGATATGTGTGTAGAGACCGAACACCGGCAACATGGCTCAACCCTTGCGGTTTGAACGCTACTCAGAACTTCACTTGCGGCGGCGCGGCGTCGAGTTGCTTGCGGTCGGTGTCGCCGACATCGAAGAACGTTCGCTCGCTGAAGCCCATCGCCTTGGCGAAGAACACCGCCGGAAAAGCCTGGATCGAGGCGTTGAACTCGCTCGCCGCATTGTTGAAGAAGCGGCGGGCTGCGGCGAGCTTGTCCTCGATCGAGGAGAGCTCGGTCTGCAACTGCTGAAAGTTGGCATTGGCCTTGAGATCGGGATAGGCCTCGCCCAGCGCGATCAACCGCCCCAGTGCCCCGCCCAGCGCCGCCTCGGCAGCCCCCTGCTGCGCCGGCCCGGACGCGCTCAGCGCCGCATTGCGCGCCTGGATGACCGAATCCAGCGTGCCTTTTTCATGCGCGGCATAGCCCTTCACCGTCTCGATAAGATTGGGGATGAGATCATGCCGCTGCTTCAACTGCACATCGATATCGGCAAACGCCTGGTTGGTGCGCTGCCGCAGGCCAACGAGGTTATTGTAGCTGGAGATCAGCCAAAGGCCGATCACGACGATTATGGCGAGAAGAATCCAGCCAACCATATCAACCTCCATTGGTCGCAGACGACCTTAGAATTGCAGAACCGGCCTTAAAGCGATGCATCGAAAGACAATGTGCGCGATCACACATACGGACGGCACGGCGGCGCCAACCGATCCTGTTGCGGGCCAGCCCCTCAGCGCCGCGCCAGCTTCGCCCAGTCCACCTTCAAGATCAACATATTATCGACGCGCTCCACGTCCCCTTCAAGATCGACAGGAAGCGCGACGAGATCGTATACGGCATCGGGAACCGGACCGCCGTTCTTATCCGCCAACAGAAAGAAGCTCGTTCCATCCACCGTCCCCGTGCTGGCGAAGACCGGCGGCTGGCCGCCGCTGATGCAGAGATTGGCGCAAGCCTTGTGCGCGAGGCCGGAGCCCGGCCGCATGGCGCCGCCGAGACATTTGCCGTCGCAGATTTCTCCGCTCAGCCGCCATGTGCCACGCGATACCGGCGCTTGCGCGGGAACAGCAGCGCCCGGCAGCTTTGCAGGCATGCTGAACCCGCCGCTGCCGACGACCATCATGTCGAGAGTTCCTCGCTTCAGCGCAGCGCCCCGCGCTACCACCTGCTGCCCGTCAAACGGTTTTGCATCACCTTCCGCGCCCACCTTGCCATCACCGGCAAGCAGAATGGCGCGCCCGGCCGGATGATCGCGATCGGCAGCCACCCGCAGGAAAGGATAAGGCTTCGCATGAAGCTCCCCCTGCATGATGATCTCGTCGCCGTAAATGCCAGGACCGGTATCTTCACCGCCGCCGCCGAGCACAAGGGCCAGCATGGCAAAGCCGCCGATCAATAGAGCAGCGATGCGCAATGCGAAGCCAGCCAGAGGACGCGGCACATTGTTGTCGAACCCGACGAAGAAGCTCTGGTCTTTTGCTTCGGGCATCATCGAGCGTCCCCTGCAATAACAACCGGCTCGACATACGTTCCCGGCGGATTGGCGCGCGGGTCGACCAGCACATGTCCGTCCTCAAGCCTGACGCGATACGTGGCGAGCTTTTCGGTGAACGGCGGCGGCGCGCAGCCATCCTCCGGCCGGTATTGAAAGCCGTGCCACGGACATGTCACGCAACCCTCGACGATGCGGCCTTCACCAAGCGGGCCGTTCTGATGGGCGCAGGCATTGGCCAGCGCCGAAATCCTGCCGCCATGGCGAAACACGGCAATGCTCTCGCCGCCTTTGACACGCACCACCCTGCCACGCCCCTCAGTCAGATCGGAAATCAGGCCGGCGGAAATCCAGGGAGAGGACGCAGCGGCCTGCGCCACGTCCCTGTCTTGCGCAGCCCCTTGCACGGCCGCCGCGAGGTGCAGGCCGGCGACGCTGACGACGCTGAACGCGACGACGATGGCAAGCGCGGCATTCGCTTGCGCCATCAGCGGTCCCAGCGCGAGATGCAGCACGATGGCGGTATAACCCGCGTAAAGCGACATATGCATCGCCTTCCACACCGGCGGCGTTAGGAAGCTCAGCCAGAAGTCATGGCTGGTGGCTGCCAACACCAGCAAGATGGCGAGCGCCAGGATCCCGAAGAGTTCAAACGGGAAGCCGGCAATCCGCGCAAAGCTCGTATTGCTCGACAGCAGCGCGACGAACGGATCGACCGGGCTGAAGGCAAAATACCAGCCAAGGACATACCAGGCGTGCATCAGCGCGACCGCGCAGGTCAGCACGCCGAAATGCCGGCGATTGTAGAGCACCGGCAGCCAGCGCGGATCGAGCCGCGCCAAGGGTCCTATGCACAGGATGAACGACAGCATCAGGAACGCACAACTGCCATAAGCACGCATGCGCAGGATATCGCCGTCGATCTGCGCGGCCGTCGGATGCAGCGCCGGCGAGACCTGGATAAAAATCCACAGATAGACAGCGACGGCAATCAGCAGGATCGCATCATAGACGATCTTGTTGTGGTTCCAGCTCACCGGCCTGTAGGTTGCGCTCATCGTGAGCTTCCCGATGCTTCCACACGCTCGGCAGGCCGCTCATAAGCGACCGGCCGCAGCGCTGCCAGAACCAGCAGAACCAGCGGCAGGGCCAGGGCCAACACGACCCAGATTCTGGCATGAACCGACCGGTGCCGCCGCAGCATCAGCGTTCACCGCTCCGGACGCGTTCACGTGCAGCCCATCGGATAAGCACGTACGGCCACAGCAGGACGACACCGGGGATCAGCAGGGGGCGAAACGCATAGGCACCGCGCGCTGCCGGATCGATCCGGCCGATGCCGAATATCAGGAAGACTGTTGCCACGACCAATCCGGCGCTGCCGTACCATATGGCGGCCTCCACGATCAGAGCGGCAAGCTGCATCGGCTCATCCCTTCAGATTGGCTCCGACGCCGCCGAAGGCCACGCCCGATAATTGCGACATATCCATTTTCCAAGTGGTAAGGTCATCGGGTGACAATTCATTCAGATGGCTGTGGCCGCAGGCGCGCGCCAGCACCTGCATCAGCTCGACGCTGGCATGAAAGAAATTCGCCAGGCGCTGCGCCGATTTCTCTACTTCCAGCCGGGCCACCAGATGCGGTTTCTGCGTCGCCACACCGACCGGACAGTTATTGGTGTGGCAGGCACGCATGGCGAGACAACCGATCGCCTGAAGGGCTGAATTCGAGACAGCCACCGCATCCGCGCCAAGCGCCAGCGCCTTGGCGAAATCGGCCGGCGTGCGCAGGCCTCCGGTGATGATCAGCGTTATGTCGCGACGTTCCGACCGGTCGAGATGTCGCCTGGCGCGCGCCAGCGCGGGAATGGTGGGCACCGAAATATGGTCGCGAAACAGCGTCGGCGCAGCGCCCGTGCCACCGCCGCGGCCATCGAGGATGATGTAGTCGACCCCCACCGCGAGCGCCGCATCGATATCCTTCTCGATATGCTGCGCCGACAGTTTATAGCCGATGGGAATGCCACCGGTTCGGCTGCGCACCTCGTCGGCAAAGTCGCGGATCTGCGCGACGCTGGTCCAATCGGGAAACCGGGCCGGAGACACCGCCGGCTCTCCCTCTTTCAGTCCGCGTACCTGGGCGATGCGGCCGCGCACCTTGTCGCCCGGCAGATGGCCGCCGGTGCCGGTCTTGGCGCCCTGCCCGCCCTTGAAATGAAACGCCTGCACGCGGGCAAGCTTCTCCCAGGCGAAGCCAAACCGGGCGGAGGCGAGCTCATAGAAATAGCGGCTGCACGCCTCCTGCTCTTCCGGCAGCATGCCGCCCTCGCCCGAGCAGATGCCCGTGCCGGATAGTTCGGCGCCGCGTGCGAGCGCCACTTTGGCCGACGCCGACAGCGAGCCGAAACTCATGTCCGAGACCAGCAATGGAATAGCGAGCTTCAGGGGCTTTTGCGCGTTGGGGCCGATGGTCACATCGGTGCCGACCGGTTCGTCGTCGAGCTTCGGCATCGTGTGCAACTGGGCGGTGACAAACTGGATGTCGTCCCAGTCCGGCAATTTGCTACGCGGCACGCCCATCGCATCGACTGTGCCGTGATGTCCGACCACCTTGAGGCCGTCGCGCGCATAGGTATGGATCAGCCCCGTATACGGTTCGTCCGAAGTGCCGTGAATATCGGCATAAAGGCCGAGATAGGCCTGGCGGTCGAACGGTTGCGGATGGCTCTGCGCCCAGGCCGCGATCTCGTCCACGTCGACAACAACCTTGCCCGCCTCGATCCAGGCGGAGAATTTCGGCAGCACTTCCTCGTTGTTATACTCGCTGACGCCGCTGTCGAGGCGATAGTCCCAATCGTGCACGCCGCAAATCAGATTGGCGCCGCGCACATGGCCATCAGCAAGCAGGGCGCCCCGATGCAGGCAGCGCCCGTAGAAGACCGAAACATCCTCATCGTGGCGGATTACGACCAGATCAACGCCCGCGACAAGCGCATAGGCAGGTTGCCGATCTGCGAAGCCGTCCCAATCCCTGATCGAAATCTTGTTCATTCAACCCCCGCTCGCAAGGGAGCATAACATGCGCCACCTTCGCAACATGTCACGAAGACGTCAGCCGCAATACGATCTCGATCTTGCCCAGCTTGTCACTGCCGCCGAAAATCGGCATGTTGCGCCCAACATCAAGAAAATTGGAGAAACGCCCGATGAAACCCGTTCCCAACCCGATTTTCGGACCCAACCGCTTCAAGCTTGGCCTGTTCAATGCCAATTGCGACGGCGGCTTCGCCATCAGCAAGGCGCCCGAGCGCTGGCGCGCCAACTGGGATGACATCGTCAAGATCTCCCTTTGGGCGGACGAAGCCGGCATTGAATTCATCTTACCCGTAGCCAAATGGCGCGGCCTCGGCGGCGAGGCCGACAACCTCGGCTGTTCGTTCGAAACCCTGACCCATAGCGCAGCGATCGGCGCGCTGACCAAGCGCATCGCCATGTTCGTCACCATCCATGTCCCGGTGATGACGCCGGCCTATACGGCCAAGGCGCTGACGACCATCGACCACGCCACCCGCGGACGCGCCGGGCTCAACATCGTCTGCGGCTGGAACCAGGAGGAGTTCGATGTCCACGGTGTCACCATCGACGCCGAACGGCGTTACGACCAGGGGCTCGAATGGTTTCGCATTCTGGCCAAACTGCTGAAGGGCGGCGAGCCCTTCGACTGGGACGGCGAGTTCTATAAATTGCGCGGCCTCACCACCAATCCCCTGCCCCTGCAAAAGCCGATGCCGCCTGTGATGTCCGCGGGCTTCTCCCACCAGGGGCGCGACTTTGCCGCCCAGGCCTCCGACCTCCTGTTCACGTCCGTATCGTCACTGGATCGCGCGCCGATGATCGTCAAAAGCGTCAACGACTATGCGGCGCGCTACGGCCGGGTTATTCCGGTTTATACGTCGAGCCATATTGTCTGCCGGCCGACGCGCCAGGAAGCGGAGGATTTCTACTATTACTTCGCCGAGGAAATGGCAGATCGGGAATCGCTCGACCACATGCGCAGGCAGAAGGCCGCGACCATGGGCAAGGATACGCCGAAGGAAGAGCGTATGGACCTCAACCCGCAGGCTCATACGCGCCTGCGCGGCAAGATTTATCCCGGCACCTTTCCAGGCAGCTACACCTTCGTTGGTTCGCCTGACGACATAGTCGATGAAATGGTTCAGCTCGAAGCTGCCGGTCTGCGTGGCGCCGCCATCACCTTCCTCGATTATGTCGCCGACATGCCATACTTCCTGCAGGAAGTCCTGCCGCGAATGGAACGCGCCGGCCTGCGCGAAAAGCTGTTGGCACAGGTTTGATTGTTAACATTTTATCGCTTATCTACCCGGAGGCTTTAGCCTTGGGCTGCGAATCGGACTTCAGAACCGGATTTTTGAACGGCGAACGGCGGCCAGAATGGCACGAGGCGGTTAGTCCGGGGACAAGATTGGGCATGACGATGCGTGCTTGTTCGGGACGTAAATGACGCTCGACGTTCTCACCGTCTTTTTCGCGATGATCCTCGTCGCGATTACCTCCGGTCTTTTGATGCTCTTTGCCGGGCAACGCTCGCCCGACAGCCCCTCGCTGACCTGGTGGGGCGCCGGCAATCTCGTGGCGGCATCGGGCGCAGCGCTCATCGCCGCGCGCGGCAACATTCCCGACATCATCTCCATCGGCATGGCGAACGCCCTGCTCGCCCTGTCCAACGGCATGTTCTGGAACTCCGGCCGGCTGTTCCGTCGCCGGCAAACCTTGTGGCTGGCCCTTGCGCTCGGCCCCCTGCTTTGGCTTGCCGCCTGCCTGGTACCGGCGTTCTACGATTATATAGCGCCGCGCATCATCCTCTCCTCCTTTATAACGAGCGTCTACACGTTCGCGACCGTGTATGAATTCTGGCATATCCGCGAACCGCTCGTTTCCAAGAAAGCCGCCGCCGTCCTGCTGGCCCTGCACGGAACATTCTATGCCATCCGCGGTCTCACGACGATGGTCTACTGGCCGACATCGGTCGAAGTGGTCCTCATCAGCCCCTGGATCATATCGATGGCGATCGTCTCCGTCGTGCATCTGGTTGCCATGAGCGTGCTTCTGATCGGCATGTCGAAGGAGCGAACGGAAAATGTCGAGCGCGAAGCTGCCTCCACCGATACGCTGACAGGAATACCCAACCGCCGCTATTTCATGCAGGAAGCCACCCGGCGGCTGCTCCACTGCGCCAAAAGCGATACACCCGCAGCAGTGCTGATGATCGATCTCGACAATTTCAAGGGCGTCAACGACCGCCACGGCCACGCTACCGGCGACACGGTGCTGCGCGGGGTCGCCGAGGCCATCGTCGACAATCTCAGACCGGACGATCTCTGCGGACGGATCGGCGGCGACGAATTCGTCTGCTGCCTGACACGCTGCTCGAACGCCGAAGCCTATATGATCGCGGAACGGTTGATGGACGCGCTGCGCGAGCCGTATTTCGAAGTCACCATCAGCGTCGGCATCGCCACCGCAAAGAATAGCGGCTATGAGATCGACATGCTGCTGCGCGATGCCGACCGCTCCATGTACCGCGCCAAACACCACGGCAAGGACCGTATCGTGGTGCATTGAGGGGGGCTCTGGGCAAACTGTAAAAGCTAAGAAGAGCCCTCATCCTGACGAGGCCTGAAAGGCGCGTCTCGAAGGACGGGGCGTCAGCCTCGCACCTGCGACGTCTTATCCGACCTTCTTGAAATTCCAGCCGTGCGTCGCCAGCGCATGCGGTGTCGCCTCCGGCGCGTCGTCATCGAAATCGAGCTTGCCCGGGTTGAGCAGGCCATGCGGGTCCATCGACGCCTTGAACGCCGCATCGCGATGATCGATGACCTTGATGCCCACATCGCGCACGGTGTTGGCATGGTTGTTGGCAACCTGCACGCCTTCGGCCTGCATGAAATCCACCACCTCGGCAACCTGGCCGTCGCTCTCGTAAAGGAAATACGGCGATCCCATGCCGACGACCGCGCCGCCGCTGTGGAATATCTCCAGACGCATGGGCATCGGGCCGCCAAAGCGTTTGTGAACCCGCGCGACCATTCCCGGCACATCGCCGCCGCTGAACAAGCCCTGCAGCCCGGTATATTTCGAGTTCGACCGTTGCACCTGCCGGAGGCCATGGCCGTAGGCGAATTCATAGAGCGGCGCCCCGTAGGGCCCTTTGCCTTCGCCCCAATTGGATACGATGATGCCACCGAAATCCTCGACGATGCATTCGAACGCTTCGAACGACGGCTGTGCGATCATGCAATTGGCCATCGAATAGCCTTCAGGCACGATCGTGCCGAGCGCCGACATCAGCCGCGGCACCGGCCATTCCTGCAGCGAGATAAGTTTCTTGATGATTCCCGTCTCGCGTCCAAGCTGGACGCCGAAGCGTGTCGCCTGAATGAAATCGCGGAAAGCGACGACCGTCTCGCGCCATTCGAACGCCGGCGCGACCGGCATTTCCACTTCCGTCATGATCGCATTCGTTCCGTAGGCATGGTGAATGAGATCGACATCGCGGCCTCGCAATTCCAGCACCCGCGGCTCCTCCTCGGCGCTGATCACTTCCATGCCGGTGATATTGCCGCGGTCGCGCAGCATGCCCCACATGCAGCTTCCCATGCCGCCGCTGCCGCCGGCGACAAAGCCGGCGAGCGTTCCCGTCGAACGCGTCGACGGATGGATACGCAATTCCCAGCCCTGCAACCGCGCCGCCGCATCGACCTCGCTGGTCAAGGTGCCGGACAGCGCGCGCAGGTGGCCGCCGCGCACCCACAACACGCCGGAGAGCGCCGTCATGTCGAGTAGAATGCCCCCGCGCGTCGGCACGCTCTGGCCGTAGTTAGCCGTACCGCCGCCGCGCATCGTCATCGGAATGCGGCGATGGACGGCGGCGCGCACGATCCTGATGAGATCTGCCTTGTGACGCGGCGAGACGACGATGTCCGCCGTCTTGCCGGCCAGCGCCTCGCGCAGCAGCGGACTGATCGTATAATGATCGCGGCTCTTGGTGCGCACGGTCATCCGGTCCGTCGAGTGCGGGATATCGGCAATGTCGCTGGAAAAGTCCTCTATCGCGTACATATCAAATTCCTTCGCGACCTGAATTCACGACCGCATGGCCAGATCGAGCATGTCGGAGACGGCCCGGCAGTAGGCCGAATATTCACTGCTCAGGCGAAACTCCTTGTCGCGCGGATAGGGCGCGTCGATCTTCAATTCACCGATGATCCGCCCCGGCCGCGCCGCCATGACGACGATACGTTGTGAAAGATAGACGCTCTCGAAGATGCTGTGGGTGACGAACATGACCGTGCATTTGGCCCGCGCCCAGATATCAAGCACGTCATTCGACAGGCGCGTCCGCGTGATTTCGTCGAGCGCGGCGAATGGCTCGTCCATCAACAGCAGCTTCGGCTGCGTCACCAGGGCACGGGCGATGGAGACGCGCATTTTCATGCCGCCGGAAAGCTCGCGCGGATACGCTTTGGCGAAGCCCGACAGGCCGACGAGCGCGAGCGCCTCATTGACCCGTTCCGTCATCTGCGCCTTGCTCTTGTCCTTCAGGCGCAGCGGCAGAAACACGTTGTCGAACACCGTGGCCCAAGGCATCAGGGTCGCTTCCTGAAACACGAAGCCGACCTCGCGCTCCGGCTTGCCGCTGACGTCATACATCGACTGCGGCCAATCCATCGATCCGCCGGAATAAGCGCCAAGACCGGAAAAAATCCGCAGCGCGGTCGACTTGCCGCAACCGGAGGGGCCCAGCAGGCTGATGAATTCCTGCGGATAAACATCGAGATTGAGATTCTTGAGCGCCACCGTTCCGTTCGAATAGATCTTGTCGACATTCTGCATGCGGACGAGCGGTTTGCGCCGCACCACCTGCTCGCCGTCGGATGTCGTTGCGCGATCGAGATTTTGCAACATGGTCGCTTCTCCTGACATCAGTTTTCCTGCTTCAGTTCGCTCTCATGCCAGCGGCGCAGCAGCAAGGTCTGCACGGCCGAGGTGACGTACCAGATCGACAGGCCGAAAGCCGAGAGCATGACCAGCGCGGCGAACATGCGCGGAATATTCAGCATGGTGCCGCTCTCGACGATCATGAACGCCAGCCCACGCGAGCCGCCGCTGCCGGCGACAAATTCAGCGACGACCGCGCCGATCACCGACAGGCCGGAGGAAATCCGCGCGCCGGCCAGAATGAACGGCAACGCCGAGGGAAGCTGCAGATAGCGAAACCGCTTCCAGCGCGACGCGCCGTAAAGCTCGAACACATTGCGCAGCCCGTGGTCTGCCGACTTCATGCCGATCGCGGTGTTCGACAGCATCGGAAAGAAAGCCACCATCCAGGCCAGAAGCAGCATGGCGAGCCAGACCCGGTCGAGCCCGACCCAGATGATGACCAGCGGTGCGATGGCGACCACCGGCGTCACCTGCATCATCACCGCATAGGGCCAGAACGTATTCTCGATCCGGCGGTTCTGCGTCAGCAGCACGCCGAAGAAAATGCCGCTGACGACGGCCGCGACAAAGGCGCTGATCGTCACGGCCGCCGTATATTGCAATCCCGTCAGCAGGTCGGCGCGTTCGCTGATGAGCGTACTGATGATCAATGACGGCGGCGGCAGAACGAATTTCGAAACATTGTAGAACTTGATCAGCCATTCCCATGCCAGCAGGAAGATGATGCCGGCAATCAGCGGCGAGGATCGATCAAGGATCTGCGACAGCGACCACCGCGACGATTCAAGCGCCGGTCCGGTGGTCGCCTCGGCAGTCTCTTCGGGCAAGGTGGAATTCATCGTTGAATTCACGGCGGGATTCATCGTCATGATCGCACTCCGGACACTGTCCCATCTGTCGGCATCATGGTTCTGCTCTTCCTGAACGTGCCATCACTCTGCAACCGTCACGACAAGGCAAGATGGATGCCCGTTGCCGTATTTCACGCCGAGGGTGATCACCCTGGCATGCGCAGACGGGGCCTTGGTCGGGTCTTCGCCGGTGCCGGGGTTGAGTGGATAGGCCGGAAACGACGCGCCGCTGATCGACAGCCGCAGGGCATCGCCAGGCTGGAAGGTCACGCAGGTGGCGCGCATCGGAACTTCGATCACATCGCGCGGCTCATCCTTCTTGACCGTGCAATAGCCGTCAGCGAGCTGAAACACCTGGCCTGCTTTCGTCACCCGCGACAGGACGCAGCCGATGTCGAAACTCACCGCATCGCATGTCACATGCAAACGCGCCTTCACGGCACCGGCCAGGGTCAGCGTTTCTTCAAAAGGCGATGTCGTGAAGGTCGCTATGTCGCCCCGCGCGTCGATATGGGCGCGGTCGACCGGTCCCGGCGGCGTACCGAAGGCGCCGCCAAAAGCCGGTGCCGGCCGCCACGGATCGTTGACCACATAGTCTATACCCGGCGACAGTCTGCCCGAGTGGGTCGACAGCACGCCATCGCTCTTGTCGATCGTGGCGCGCCCGCTGCCTGACAAGGCAAACGTCATTTCCTGTTGAGGGAGTGCTGCAAAGCCGCGCCAACGGTGTACGCCGAGATCGAACAACTGGATCGGCTCTTCTGCCGCCGCCGGCTCCTTGCCCTTCAACCATTGGTCGAAGAAACGGATGTGTTCCACATCCATGCTCACAGCCGCCGCCGGGCCAAAATCGATCGCTCCTGTCTTACGGTCCCAGGGGAAATGCAGCCATGGGCCGAAGGTCATTCGCAGGCGCGTATGGCCTTCCTTCAACAGATCGCCATAGGCCTCCCAGGTGGAGCGCAGATGCGAGTCGTACCAGCCGCCGAGGAACAAAGTCGGGATGTTCTTTGCGGCAATCGTCTTCGCATGGGCCGCCGGCGAGATCGCGGCCCAATAGGGATCGTCGGCGGGCGTATCGAGCCAGCGATGATAATGGCTCATCTCGCGATAGCGTTCCATATAGGTCGGCCGTGCCTGCACGCAGCCACGCACATTCAGCGTGCGGGATTCCGCCAGCAGGTCCGCATAGGCCTCCGCATCACCGGCATGCCGCGCCGTTTCCGCCGCGATCTGCGTTGCCCAGCCGAGCGCGCCCTGCAGGCGCAGCGCGCCGTTCTCATAGGCCCATATCTCACGCGCGTGCCATGGCGACATGGCGGGCGCCAGCGCTTTCAGCGCCGGGCGGGCCTCGATGGCAGCCATCAACTGCACATAGCCCTGATACGAGAAACCATACATGCCGACATCGCCGGTCGATCCCTCAAGCCCGGCCGCCCAGTCGACGGTCTCGACGCCATCGGCGATGTCGTCCTCACCCGCCTTGAAGAAGCCTTCCGACGTACCGCGGCCACGGATGTCCTGCACGACGACGATATAACCGTTAGCCGCATACCAGGCCGGGTGGGCGTAGCACAGTGTGCAGCCGATCCGCCGTCCATAGGCCTGCCGCATCAGCAGCACCGGATAAGGCCCGCCAGCGGCGGGCTGGTAGATGTCCGCATCGAGACGTGTGCCGTCGCGCAAAGTCAGCGAGCGGACCTCCGGCGGCAGCACAGGCAGCAGCGCCGCGTGCTCGCCAACCGAAACATCCATCTGCGCTGACAGCGACACGCGTTGCTCCTAGACCGCCGTGCGGCGGACGAACCAGTTGTCGATGGCGAGATCGAAACCGCCGCCCACGTCCGCCGAACTGTCGAGCTCGAACCGGCCGGGATTGAGCAGATTGTAGGGATCGCTGGCGCGCTTGAACGCCAGGTCTTCCTCGGTGATGTCCTTCTTGCCGACGCTGCGCACATTCGACGCATGTGAATTGGCGACGCCGGCCCCCTCCGCCTTCATGGTGGCGGCGATCTCCGTCAATTGCTCCTCGCTTTCGAAGAGGATGTAGGGCGAGCCGCTGCCGGCGAGTTTTGAACCCCATCGGCGCAGTTCCAGGCGCATCGGGCCGACACCGTTCAGCTTGTCGTGCACGCGTTCGACCAGCCCCGCGATGTCGTCGTCGTGGAAGAAGCCTTCGATCGCGGTATAGCGGTTGTCGGTGCGCTGGATCTGCGCCAGCGCGTGACCGAACGCCATTTCATAAAGCGGAATCTTGTAAACGCCCTGCCCTTCGGCGCAGGCGGATACGATAATGCCACCGAATTCGGCAACCACTTCATCGAAGTCCTCGCACGAGGATTTCGCGACATAGCTCGACATCATCGAATGGCCGTCGGGAACAAGCCCCTTGATGGCCGGCATCAGCTTCGGCGTCGGCCATTCGTGCACCGACAGCAGGTTCTTGACGATGCCCACCGTCTGCCCGAGATAGACGCCACAGCGCACCGCCTGCATATAGGTCGGGAAGGCGACGATGGTCTCACGCCATTCGACAGCCGGCGTCAGCGGCATTTCGACTTCAAGGATGATACTGTTGGCGCCGTAGGCGTGATGGATGAGCGCTGTATCCTTCCCGCGCAGTTCGATCACGCGCGGCGTGTCTTCCGCCGTCAGGACTTCTATGCCGGTGATATTGCCGCGGTCGCGCAGCACCCCCCAGGTGACGCTGCCGATGCCGCCGGTGCCGCCGGCGACGAAGCCTGCGATGGTCGCGGTGGTGTTGGTGGTGGGATGCATGCGCAGCTCCCAGCCGATCTTCCTTGCTGCGACATTCATGTCCGCGACGATGGTGCCGGCCAGAGCGCGAATGGCGCCCGGACGCGCCCACACGACGCCGGCCATGCGCGTCATGTCGAGCAGAATGCCGCCACGCAGCGGCACGCTCTGGCCATAGTTGGCGGTGCCGCCGCCGCGCGGCGTGATCGGGATACGATGCTTCACTGCGGCCGCCACCACTTTGATGACGTCCGCCTTGTCGGCCGGCGACACGACGACGTCGGCATATTTGCCTTCGAGCGATTTGCGCAGCATCGGGCTGACTGCATAACGGTCGCGGCTCTTGCGGCGAATGGTCATGGCATCGACGGAATGCTCGATATCACCGATGTCGGCTATGAAGTCCGCGATCGGATAGGTGTTTTCAGGAGGCATAACGGGTCCGATCTATGATATTATCGAGAGAATAGGCATCCACTTCGGCAATCAGTTCGACGAGCTTGCGCGCGGCCCGCTCGATGAGTTCGGCGCCAAGCTCGGCGCTGGCGAGCGCCGCATTGCCGCACGCACCCGACGTCTGCAAATCCTGGGCCTGCCAGCCGAATCCGACCGCGCCTTCCGGCGTCAGCATTGAAAAGCGCTTTTCGATCTCGACGGAATGCGGCACGAAATCCTCGGCCCGGTCCATCTCGACCAGATTGCCGTGCAGATGCAGCATGATGCTGGTCTCGGACTGGCCTCCATGAATGCCATGCTTGTCTTCCTGCGCGTCAATCAGATCCGACGTATCGACGGTGCGGAACCACGAGCAGGAGACGGCGAACATGCCGAGCTGCACCCGCAACTGCCGGCAGACGATCTCCATCACCTGCGGCTGGCCGCCATGGGAGTTGAACAGGATGATTTTGCGGCAGCCGGCACGGTGCACGCTTTCGGCAATCTCGTACCAGACGCGCGCCAGCGTTTCGTAAGATAAGGTCAGCGTGCCGGGAAATGCCAGATGCTCATCCGACTTGCCGACCGGCATGGCCGGCAGGATAAGCGCCGGACAATCGTCAGGCATCAGCGCGGCGGCGCGCGCGATAATCCCGGCGTTGATCGCCGCATCGACGCGCACCGGCAGATGCGGACCATGCTGCTCGACCGCCCCGATGGGGAGTACGGCGACGACGCGGCTCATATCAATGGTCGAAAAATCGCGCGTGGTGAGATCCCACCACCACCGCGATTTCAGAATTGGCCGAGACTCCGCGCTCATCATCACGGGATTGCACAACCCTGCGGTCTCATCCGCAAGGCAACGCAGCAACATAGAGTCTATAAGGCCGCAGTTATGTCGCGAGTTATGCAATGCCGTGCAGCTTCACGCCGCAACATTAGGCAAGCTGCGCAGAAAATATACAAAGTGGAATGGATTCCTTTACGCCCGACGGTCCGGCGCATCCCCGGCTGCGCGCGAAGCATAGGGCGCCTCATGGAAGCGCCCTATGCTCATGCGCTTATTCGATCACTCTATTCGATGACCTGCACAACGCGGTGGCTCGACGGATCGACCAGCACCGTGCGGTGATTGACGACCGTATAGCGATATTTCTTCACGCCATATTCAGCCGGGACATCGTAATAGGTCACGCCGGACCTCGGCAGTTCCGCGCCGACTGTGACCTCGCGATCGTACGTATAGGATGGCACGTGGCGTTCCTGAACATAGGTCCGGAATTTCGGGCGGGAATCGTCGGCGATTCCGCCAACAACGGCACCGCCGACGGCGCCCGCCGCGCCGCCCACCACCGCACCTACGGGGCCGCCGACAATAGCGCCGCCAACGGCACCTGTTGCAGCGCCCGAAGCTGCGCCGCCTCTGGCACCGTCATTTTGCGCCATGGCGCCGGTGGCGCCAAGCATTGCGATAATCGAAGCCGAACAGATCGTTCCGAATCTTGTCATGATATTCTCCTTCCGGTTTTAGCACCCGGCTTCTAACAAAACGCTCCAGCTTCGGTTCCACATCCCGATCCAATTTGTGCTTGCGCCGCAATATGAATATTCATTCATTTCCCATGCGGCACATCACTTCACATCCTGGGAACCAATTGTGGGATTCTCTGTTGTCGCCGGCAGTCTTCACTGCTGCCTGATGGAAGGGAGAATCACGATGCGTTGCTTTATCGCTTTCAGCGCCTTGTCAGGCGCTCTGTGTCTTGCCGGCAATGTCTATGCCCAGACGCCTGCGCCGGCTCCGCCGGCCAATGCCGACAAGCCTGCAATGACCGCGGCACAGACCCCTATAGCGCCAGGATCGATGTGGCGGGGTTCGAAGATGATCGGCGTCGATGTCTATGACACTGCCGGCGAGAAGGTTGGAGACATCAGCGAAGTCCTGCTCGACACCAGCGGAAAAGTCGCCGGTTATGTGATCGGGGTCGGCGGCTTTCTCGGCATGGGCACACGTGACATTATGGTGACGCCCGAAAAATTGAAGTTCTCTACCGAGCCCATGCGCACAACCACAACCTCGAATGCGACAGACCGAACCCCGACCGGTTCCACGTCGACAACAGGGACGGCAAGACCTGCCCGGGCGGCCGATGAAAAGTGGTATCCCGATCATGCCGTCATGGCGACGACAAAAGATGAGCTGAAAGCCATGCCGGAATTCAAATACGCGTCCAACTAGCCCAGAACCGCAAAAGCCCCGGAGGAAATCCGGGGCTTTTCTCGTTTGGACCTCCTGGGCTCACGGAATAAACAGCCGCCGCTCTGATGTAAGCGGGGAACGGAACGATGGTCGCCGCAATTCGTTGACGTCGGCCAGCCGATCCGGCTGGCGGCTGGAGTGCTTTAAATGACGACCGAAGGGCTGCTTGTCTTCCTCATCGTCGGCGCGATCGCCGGGTGGTTGGCCGGAATGATCGTCAAAGGTGGGGGTTTTGGACTGATTGGCGACATTGTCGTCGGCGTGATCGGCGCGTTCATCGCCGGATGGCTTTTTCCGCGAATCGGGTTCCACCTGGGAACTGGCATCGCGGCATCAATCGTTTCAGCGATGATCGGCGCCATCGTGCTGCTGCTCGTCGTGCGCCTGATAAGGCGCATTTGAGGAACGGCCGACGCAAACCGAATTGCAGACAAGTCATTGAAAAGAGGCTCCGGTAGATTGCCGGGGCCTCTTCGATATGGCCCGCTCTATTGAAATGCCGGTTTGAAATCCACATTTATTGTGCACTGCAGCAAAACATCGTCCGCTGCCTGTTATCCAGAGACCTTGTATCTGCCCGATATGGTGCAACCATGGGCAAAGGAGCCGGTTTGGCCAGCATTTCACAAACGATCGCCCAGCTTGCCAGGCTGCGAACTCTTCGGGCCGCAGGAACGGCAGATCTTCTGCGCGATCCGTCGCAGGATCGATTGACACCGTTTTCCGGCTTCGGATCGAACCCCGGTGCCCTGAAGGCTTATTCATATGTACCACCGCACCGGGAACTCCGCCGCGCACCGCTGGTGGTCGTCCTGCACGGCTGCACGCAAACGGCAGCCGGTTACGATCACGGATCCGGCTGGTCGCTGCTCGCCGACACATATGGCTTCGCCGTCCTGTTCCCCAAGCAGCAGCGCATCAACAATTCCAATCTCTGTTTCAACTGGTTTGTCCCCGAAGACATCACCCGGGACTCCGGCGAGGCCCTGTCGATCCGTCAGATGATCGACGCCATGATCGTGCGTCACGATCTCGATCCGCGGCGCGTCTTCATCACCGGCCTGTCGGCCGGCGGCGCCATGACGTCGGTGATGCTGGCCACCTATCCCGAGGTCTTTGCAGGCGGCGCCATCATTGCCGGGCTGCCCTATGGCGGCGCGACCACTGTTCCCGAAGCGCTGGCGCGCATGCGTGCGCAGGGCACGCCGCCGGAGCGCGAACTGCAATCACTTTTGCACGCAGCATCGCCGCATCGCGGCCCCTGGCCGACAATCTCGGTCTGGCACGGCAGCGCCGATCATGTGGTTGCGCCAGACAATGCGCAGGCGATTGTCGCGCAATGGCGCGGCGTCCACGACGTGTCAGTTGAACCGACGCGCACAGAGATCGTCGACAACTATCCGCGCCGCGTGTGGCGCAACGCCGGCGGGCGCGACGTCATCGAGGAGTTCACCGTCACCGGCATGGGCCATGGCACGCCCCTGAAGACCAGGGACGCCGGTGACGTTGGCATGCCGGGACCATTCATGCTCGACGCGGCGATTTCTTCAAGCCTTCATATCGCGACATTCTGGGGCCTGACCGATGGCGGTTCGCGCATGGCAACGCTAAGGCCGAAACAACAGACTGTGGCGGCAGCGCCGCATGAGACGCAGATCGAAAGCATCGCAACCATCGGCAAATCGGAGCAGCTGCCGAAAGGCGGTGCGCGGCCTCCGGCACTGGGCATCCGCAAAACCATCGAGGAGGCCTTGCGCCTGGCTGGCCTTATGAAGTGAGCGGTTAGGACAGCGCTATATAGGCCACGACCGACACAAGGACGATACCAGCGCCGATCGCCAACCCTTTTCGCTCTGCCTTCTCCATTTTGATTTGGCCCAGCCCGATCGCCACTAAAACGCCGGCTGACGCGATAGCCGCCAGAGCAAGTATGAGGTTTACGAATACATCCGTCCCCAGCATTTGTCCCCTCCGGTCCTTATTTTGAACTTAGTCGTATCAGACCTAACCCCGGAGGCAAGGGCGGGAATGCACAAACACGTGACGTTTCGAAGACGAACAGGGCGAGCGGAGGTGATGCGCCAAAACGGCCAAAGGCTATGCAAAAACCATCGATGACATGTTGGCCGGGTCCATCACACGGACAGCAATCCCGAGGCTTTGAGCCACTGCAGCGAACTCGTCTTCATTGTCGTCGTCATCGAGAGGAAACTGCAGCACGAGATTGATTTGCTCGGCCCTCAGCAATGCCGTGCATGCTTCCGGCCCCTTGCCGCGCGGGGCCGGCTTGAGGTTCTTTACCGGTATTCCGGAGATCGTCGCCCAATGCGCCGAAAGACGTTCGGCGCCGCGAAGGTCGAAATGCATCAGCACTTCAATTCGGGAATTTGCATGAAGGTCGCGCAGCAGAGCCTGTAAACGCCGCTGTTCGTCTGTCGCTCGAACGATGCCCGCATTGACTTGCGAGGGCGGACAATCGCTGGGGACGCGCCCGACGTGACGCCCGCCGCAGATCAGAACTCTGACGTCTGTCCAACTCATCATGCAGTCCCCGCGGCCAAATACTAGCGGGATACTGATGGTCTGCAAATAAAATCGAGCAGACGAGGTAATCAAATGGATAGACTGTATCTCGTCGTGCGAGATGTCCAGTATCCGATTGATTGCTATAGAGTAAGCCTCATCGGCCGCCTGGCGGCGGAAATGCCTGATCGCTGAACGGCGACGTCGTCGGTATCTTTACGACGATGAAATCCAGGCCCATCGACCGATGGCAAGCGTTGCACCCATCCGTAAGTGCCACGAACGTGTTCGCGAATGCCCGGCTATTTTTTGCCTTGATAGCATCGGCAACCGCCTGAACGGGATCCGCCATCATGGTGACATTCGTTACTGGAATGCCGGGATAAAGCGAAGCTGCTTCCACCAGGCTGGCCCTGAATTGCTGGAGCTCGTAATCGGCAAGCTTCCAATTCGAGGACTTGCCTGCAAACCAAAGTTTAATATGCCGAAGCTGCGTCACACTCATGATATCGGCGAGACGCTGGACGCCCGGAGCGTTGATACTTTCTGACACCCCGGACTGCGCAACGGCGAATGGTGACAGGAAAAGAAGCAACGACGAGACTAGAATGGGCAAAGAAGGCTTCATCAGGCTTCCTCTCATGTCTCTTGGACTCATGAATATTCCCAAAGACTGATCGCACTCCTCGCACAGGGCCCGGGCGTGTCCCTTGCGCTAGATCAAACCGGCTCCCAAATGGGCTATTTGTCCGAGATCTGCACCCGGGCTCCACCGCCGCACTAGCGGAAACTCAAGTAAATCAGCATGGTGGGGGAAGCAGGACTCGAACCTGCGAAGGCATAGCCAGCGGATTTACAGTCCGCCCCCTTTGCCGCTCGGGACATTCCCCCGGAGCCATCCCGCCCCGGGAAGGGCGAGCGATCCCGCGTCAGAAACGCGGGACGAATGAGCCCCGCGTGGCAGGGCGTCTCCGTGTGCGCGCTTATGGGAAGCGGGCTCGCGCCTGTCAACCCCCGGCGAACCGCAAGCGTCACAAACGCAGGCAAAACCCGTGCATTGCGCCCCCAGCCAGGCCATGACATGAGTGCGCATCTGCAAAAATGCGCGCATTTGGGCTCGATTGCAGAAATGAGGTTAGCTTGGCCAGAAAATTCCCCGGCGACGACCGTGCGCGGCCGAAAGGCCTTCCCGACGGCCCGCGCGGCGCCGGCCACCCGCCCCGCCAGGGATCGCGGGAACGTGGCTCGCGCGGCAGCCGCTCGCAGAGCTTCAAGAGCGATCCCAACATCGTCCAGATTTTCGGCTTCCACGCCGCCCGGGAGGCGCTGCGCGCATCCCGGCGCAAGGTCGTCAACGTCTACGCCACCTCGGCCGCTGCCGCCCGGCTGGAGCAGGAACTCAAAAGCCGCGACATCGAGCCGTCCATCGTCGAGGCCGACGAAATCTCCGCCCGCCTGCCGCCCGAGGCCCTGCACCAGGGCGTGCTGGTCGAGACGCGACCGCTGGAAGCAGCCGACATCACTGATCTGGCGCCCGAAGGCGTCGTCATCGTCCTCGATCAGGTGACCGACCCGCACAATGTCGGCGCCATCCTGCGTACCGCGGCGGCTTTCGGCGTCACCGCGCTGGTCACCACCGAGCGGCATTCGCCGGCGATGACGGGCATTCTCGCCAAGGCCGCCTCGGGCGCGCTTGAACATGTGACGATCGTCAATGTCGTCAACCTGGCCCGCGCCATGGAACATCTCGGCCGCGAGGGCTTTCTGAGGGTCGGGCTTGATTCGGAAGGCCCCGCCTCGCTGGAAGAGACGGCGCTGCAGGCGCCACTGGCTCTGGTGCTCGGCGCCGAAGGCAAAGGCCTGCGCCGGCTGACGCGCCAGAATTGCGATGTACTGGCCAGACTCGACATGCCGGGCCCGATCAAGAGCCTCAACGTCTCCAACGCGTGCGCGGTGGCGCTGACCCTTGTGCGCGGCGCGCTCAAGGGCTGAGCGCGGACGCAATAATCAATCGCCCGCGCCCGCGCCACCTATCCCAGCGTGATCACCCTCGAAGGTGACACCCGATCGTTCAAGAGGCTGGCGCGGCGATGTGCGGACCTTGAGCGTGAAGATGTCGAACCGGTTGTAGTGACCGGTGAGATCGTGGCTCTGCTTGCCGACCAGAACCTTATCGAAATCGACATCCGCGTACATGATTTGCGGTTTGTCGTCGGCCGGTCCGCAGATGTAATTGCCGTCCGGCCCTAGAATGCCGGAGTGGCCTCCCCTGCACGGCAGCGCGGCGCGTTCGGCCGGCGAAACGCCTAGTGCATCGAGACAGGCGTCATCAAGAATGCCGCAAGCGCTGATGACATAAACGCGCCCCTCGAGCGCATGATAGCGCGCACGGATATCGATGGCCTCGAAATTTTGCTGGCCTCGCGTGAAAGCCGGCCATGACGCCACGTGAACCCGCTCTTGTTGGGCGAGCAAGGTGAAGCGCGCCAGGCTGTTGGTGTTTTCACCGCAAATCAACCCGCCAATGGCGCCATATGGCGTAGGATAGACGCGTAAGCCGCTGCCGTCCCCGGCGCTGTGCACCAGGCGTTCCGTGAAAGTCGGCATTAATTTGCGGTGGACGCCCAGCAGTTCGCCATCGCGCCCGAAGAACAGCAATGAATTGTACAGGGTGCCCATGGTTCCGCTGTCGCGTTCATTGATGCCTATGATGACGTGGCTGTGCGCGCGCCGCGCGGCGGCGGACAAAGCCGCGACGGCCGGGCCGGGAACCTCCACGGCATTCTTGAACAGGCGCTTGTTAAAGTCCGTGACCTCGGCGCTTCGGGGCATGTGCCAATTGTACCAATCGGGGAAGGCCGGGACAAAACCTTCCGGGAAGCCGATGATATGGGCGCCGTTATCGGCGGCCTCCTCGATCAGTCGACACGCCTTGGCGACCGTGGCATCGCGATCCAGGTAAACGGGGGCTGCTTGAACCGCGGCCAGACGCGGGTTTTCGTGGCTGTCAGGCATGTCTCGTCTCCCGGAACAATGATGCGCTCTCTCAGGCGCGCCTCTTCAGGGGCTCGTAGCATGTCTTCGCGGCGTCGTTAAATGGCCGCGGCATTGCGGTATCCAGACATCATCATGCTTCGCATGAGACCTTCTCCCGCGCGAGCAAGCGGGAGAAGGAAGAGCGCTGACCGTTCGAGCGCTCGCTCAATACCGTGCGCGCAGCCTGTGCTTGTGACGCGGCGCGGCCCCGATGCCTTCGATGACCTGCGGCGGCGCATCGGCCCGCGCATAAGTCACCACCTGCGGCACGCCGCAGCCTGAACCACCGCCGCCCTGGACCACCGGCGGCAACAGACGTCCTGCCCCGCCGGCGCCGGGGTTGATCTGGATGATGATCGGTGCGGCGCAAGGCGCAGGCCCGCCGTAGGATCCGTAATAGCCCTGCAGCGGCGGCTCCGCATATTGCATCACCACGGAGGGTTCGGCCTGCGATACCGGATAGGCGTCACCGCCATATGGATAGCCGTAGGCCCCCAAGCCGACAGCGCCGACAACGCGCTGGGTGCGATGATGATCATAGCGAAATCCCGGCCGAGGCTGGCCATAGCCCCAGGCCGCAAAACCATGCGGATAGAGCTCCGGCCCGGTCCTTACATGGCCATAGATCGGACCGCCCAGCGGCTGCCGTCCGGGATAGCCGAAACTCGGCCGTCCAAGGGCCGGATTCGCAGTCGTCGTATGTCCGAAGCTGGTGTGTCCCAGATTCGGAATTCCATTACCCGCATACCGGCCACCGGCCTGTCCAAAACTCGGATGACCATAATTTTGGGAGGCAGGACGCTGCATGCGCGGCTGGCTCATCGCGGCGCGTGGCGCGGCGTGAAACCCGCCCAGGGCTGGAGCTACGCCCCGGAAACCGCCGGAGGCGCCGGCCTGCGCCGGCAGGAAGGATGTGAGAACAAGACAGCTCGCCGCGCAGGCGGCACGGACCATCCCAGACGATGGGTGCATGAAACTACTCCGTCGCGAGGTGGCCTCCTCGGCCCGATCATAGACGGTTAACGCCGTCGCGGCGAACGCGCAGAAATTAACTTTTCGTTATGGTTAACGGCGCGTTGACGGCCCTCGTTCCGGCCCCCGGGCCACGCCCGTCCGCGGCAAAATCCGCCGTCCTGCGGCACCCTTACGACCAATGTCTGTAGACGAAGGTTCTAGCTTGACCCTATCGACAGACTCTCGGGATTCAGTCCAATTGTAGGCGTCGGTCAGCGACAAACCGAAGCGTTTGCACAACGGCAATTGCTTCAACGACGACGAAATGAAGCGCTGCGCCAATCCGGCTCGTCGCCGGCTGGTTGCGCAGATTGGGAGCGAGGGCGCGTTTTCGACTCACGCCTGAACATGCGGGCATGCGCGGGCAAGGAACAGACAGCGCGATTCAACGGGAGAATCACATGGCAATGGCAGGCACAATGGACGGTGCAAAGGCACGTCCCATGACGCCGGAGGAACGCAAGGTTATCATTGCGTCATCCGCCGGCACGGTTTTCGAATGGTATGATTTCTATCTCGCCGGTTCGCTCGCGGCGAACATCGCGCAGACATTTGTGCCCGGCACCAACGACACGGCGAAATTCATCTTCGTGCTGTTCGGCTTCGCCGCGGGCTTTGCGGTGCGTCCCTTCGGCGCTCTGTTCTTCGGCCGCCTCGGCGACCTTATCGGCCGCAAATACACTTTCCTCGTCACCATGACGATCATGGGTCTCTCGACGTTCGTAGTCGGCCTCCTGCCGGGTTTCGAGACGATCGGCTATCTGGCGCCCACTGCCTTCATCCTCTGCCGCCTGCTGCAGGGTCTCGCGCTCGGCGGCGAATACGGTGGCGCCGCAACCTATGTGGCCGAACACGCGCCGCAGAACCGTCGCGGCTTCTACACATCGTGGATTCAGACAACCGCGACGGTCGGCCTGTTTCTGTCCCTCATCGTCATTCTGACGTTGCGTCTCAGCATGACGCCGGAGGCCTTCGCTGCCTATGGCTGGCGCATTCCCTTCCTCGTCTCGATCATCCTGCTCGCAGTGTCGATCTGGATCCGGTTACAACTCGCTGAATCGCCGGCCTTCATAAAAATGAAGGAAGAAGGCACACACTCCAAGGCGCCGCTGACGGAAGCCTTCGGCCGTTGGGAGAACGCCAAGATCGCGCTGATCGCGCTGCTCGGCGGCACTGCCGGCCAGGCCGTTGTCTGGTACACGGGACAGTTCTATGCCCTGTTCTTCCTGACGCAGACGTTGAAGGTCGACGGTACGACGGCAAACCTGCTCATTGCAGCTTCGCTGCTGGTCGGCACGCCGTTCTTCATCTTCTTCGGATGGCTGTCGGACAAGGTCGGCCGCAAGCCGATCCTGCTCGCCGGCTGCCTGATCGCGGCAGTCACCTACTTTCCGCTGTTCACCATGCTGGCGAACACGGCCAACCCGAAACTGCTCGCCGCAACCCAGAACATCAAGCTCACCCTCACCGCTGATCCGGCAGAGTGCGGCGTGCTGTTCGATCCGGTGGGCGTGCGCACCTTCACCAAACCATGCGACGTGGTGCGCCGGACCCTGGCGACAAGTTCGATCCATTACGAACTTGTTCCAGGTCCCGCAGGCCAGCCGTTGAAGGCCACGATCAACGGCGCTGACGCGCCATCTGCCCCCGCCGATCTGGTCGCGGCAGCGATCAAGGCCGGCTACCCGGCGGCCAACGATGCAACGATCCTGAAGACGCCGTCGATTGGCGGGATGCTCGGCAGCAGCCGCGCCCTCACCGCAGCCGGCATCCTGCTGATCCTCGTCATCTATGTGACGATGGTCTACGGCCCGATCGCGGCATTGCTGGTCGAACTCTTCCCGACCCGTATCCGCTATTCCGGCATGTCGCTGCCCTATCATATCGGCAACGGCTGGTTCGGCGGCTTCCTGCCGCCCACCGCCTTCGCCATCGTGGCAGCGTCCGGCAATATCTTCTCGGGCCTCTGGTATCCGATCATCATCGCGCTGATGACCTTCATCATCGGCCTGATCCTGCTGCCGGAGACCAAGGACCGCGACATCTACGCCAACGACTGACAATCATATCTGTCAGACCTCAAGGCCCCGCGGGAAACCGCGGGGCCTTTTGTTTGGCCCAAACCGGCGGCGAACGCCCGATGCGCGCAGCATCGTCTTCGTCTTCCACCGGCATGCCAGCAAGACGCCCAGGTTCGAGTTAGCACACTTCGCCCTCCAAATTGGCACGTTTAGTGCCTCTATCCCCGCAGCCATGGCAGCTGGCCGCAAACTGCCTTCGTTCGTCCTGTCCTACGGGGGGAAGTTCATGGCTATTGCACAAAAATTCACCACGCTCTGCGGAGCGTTGCTTCTTGCCGCCGTATCTCACACGTCCTGCTTCGCGCTCGACAAAGTTACCCTCCAGCTCAATTGGCTGGCAGACGGACAAAAGTCGGCGGCATTTGTCGGCCGCGACCGCGGCGTATTTCAGCGCCAGGGCATCGATCTGGAAATCAAGCGCGGTTTCGGCTCAGGCGACACATTGACGAAGCTGATCACTGGCGCAGCGGATTTCGGCTATGTCGACCTGCCAACGATCATGACCGCGGACGAGGGCCGCTTCGGCAAGACCAAGGCGATCATGTCGTTGTTCAGCAAGTCGCCTCACGCTCTGATCACGACCACTGATTCTGGAATCAATTCTCTGAATGATCTGAAGGGCAAGACGATAGCTAGCGCGCCATTCAGCTCGACGCTGCTGTACCTGCCGTCGATCTTGCGGCGCTCCGGCATCGACATAAGTTCCGTCAATATCGCCAAGGTCGAAGCGGCAACCATGGGCCCCCTCCTGGTGCAGGGCAAGGTCGACGGTTCCATGCTTTGGTCGCCGGACGCATCTTTCGTGATGCCAATGCTGGAGAAGGCCGGCAAGAAGGGAAAGATCATCTTCCTGCTTGATGGCGGCGGCAACTTCAACATGTATTCGCTGGCTGTGGCCGCCACCGTCAAGACGATCAGCGAGCGTCCCGACCTTGTTCGACGCTTCGTCGCCGCCCTGCTCGAATCACATGAGATCGTGCGCAAGGAGCCGGAGGCTTCCACCGCAGCCCTCGTCAAGGCAGAGCCGCAACTCGATGTTGCGACGATGATCCAGATGACCAAGCTGACCAACGACCTCATGTTCAACGCAGAAAGTGACAAGGACGGTTTCGGCAATTTCTCGCCTGCGCTGGTCAAGGAAACCTATGACTGGATGATCCAGGCTGGCCAGGTCAAAACGCCGCAAGATCCTGAGATGTTCGTCGACCGCAGCTTCCTGCCGAAGAAGTAAGCCCGATGCTCGCCGCAGAACCGGCCATCGCTTGCGATGGCATCGTCAAGGTATTCGGATCCGGAACCGACGCTCTGACCATTCTGCGCGATGCGTCGTTCGTCGTCCGCCATCAGGAATTCGTATCGATCCTCGGTTCCTCCGGATCGGGGAAATCGACACTGTTCCGTTTTATTGCCGGCCTGCTCAAGCCGACATCGGGGCACATCAAAATCCTCGGCCGGGAGGTCGAGGGACCGCGCGACGACGTCACGCTCATGTTCCAGAACCCGACCCTGTTTCCTTGGATGTCGGTGCTCGACAACGTACTGTTTCCCATCTCATATCGCTTCGGCCGGCCGACGCGGGAACAGCAGGCCTACGCGCGGGATCTCATCGCAACGGTGGGACTGGCGGGAAAGGAAAAGTTCAGCCCTTCGCAGCTTTCCGGGGGCATGCAGCAGCGCGTCGCGCTGGCGCGGTCCCTTGTCAGACATCCTCGCATCATCCTCCTCGACGAACCCTTTTCAGCGCTCGACGAGATGCTGCGGGAGAATCTCGCCATCGACGTGCACCGCATACTATCGAAAGCCGAATGCACGGTCGTCCTGGTGACGCATAGTATTTCAGAGGCTGTTCTCCTCTCCGATCGGGTTCTGATCCTGGCGGGCGCGCCGGCCAGTATTACCGATGTCGTCGCCGTCGACCTGCCGAGGCCGCGCACGGTAGCGACGCTTGATCACCCCGCTTATGCGGATGCCTGCCGCACGCTTCGCGCCGCGATGCGCCGCAACTTCCAGGAAGCAGCCGATGTTTAAACGTCCTATTGCAATCCTGGTGCTTCTGGCCGCGTTCATTCTCTGGGAGCTGGCATGCCGCGTCTTCGACGTGCCTAGCTATCTGTTGCCCAAGCCGAGCGAAGTCATTGTGGCCGCCATCAATTTCGGTGGTAACTGGTGGAGCGCCATCACCGAAACCTTCCTGACGGTCATGTGCGGTTTTGGCCTCGCGCTGCTGATCGGTTTCCCCCTGGCCATCCTGATCTCGCATTCGCCCTTCGCCTATCGCGCCATCTATCCATTTCTTGTCATCAAGCAGTCGACGCCGATCGTCGCCGTGGCGCCCATCATCATCGTCGTCGGTGGCACGGGCCTTGTCGCCAAATCCGTCGTCGCCGCAACCGTCGCGATCTTTCCCATCGTCGTCGCCACCGCCACGGGCCTGATGGCCACACCGAAGGAATTTCTCGAGCTTGCCCGCTCCGTGCATGATCACCCGCGCAAGGCCTTGTTGCGCATTCGCCTGCCGTTCGCGGTCCGCTACATTTTCAGCGGCCTGCGCGTCGCCATCACCCTTGCGGTGATCGGCGCCGTCGTGGCCGAATTCGTCAGCGCCGGCCGAGGGCTCGGATACCTCGTCTATTCGTCGACCGCCTTCATGAACACGCCGATGGCTTTTGCGGCTCTGCTGGTACTTGGCTTTCTCGGCCTTGTGCTGTTTTCGCTCGTGGGAATCATTCAGGCCCTGCTGTTTCCATGGGCCAGCGAAATGCCGGCAGCCGGAGCCGCCGATGCGTGAGATCCTGCGCAACGGCGACGTCCTGACGATGGATTCGCGGCAGCCAAGGGCCGAAGCCATCGTCATCGAAGCCGGTCGTATCGTTTTCGCGGGCTCCGACGCGGATGCGGCCGCAATGGCAAAAGCCGGTGGCCCCTGCGCGGAGACAGACCTCGCCGGCCATCAGGTCATTCCCGGCCTTATCGACATGCATGCGCATCTAGATCGTGAAGGCCTCAAGCGCGGTCTCCACACGATGACCGGTCTGCGCACGCGCAACGCCGTACTGGACCGCATCGCCGCTCTGGCCAGAGCGGCGGAAGACGGCGCATGGATCGCCACCGCGCCCATCGGCGAGCCGCCGTTCTTTTTCTTCGAAACGGAAGATGCGGAACAATCGCTCTATCCCAATCGATGGGAACTCGATGAAGTCTCTCCGCGAAATCCCGTCTATATCCGGCCGATTCTCGGCTTCTGGCGCTGGTCTCCCTGGCCGGAGAGGCTCGTCTCCGCCGCCAACTCTCCGGCTCTGGACGCCGTCGGTATTGACAGAGACACAGTGCCCCCTTCTCCGTCGGTCGATATCGAGCGCGACCGGTCTAACCGTCCGACCGGTCGCTTTTTTGAGCGCACCACGGCCTCCATCATCGAGTTGAAATACTTCTCCAAACCGCTCGGCTTTCGTCCCGACCAGCGCCGGGAAGCGCTTCTCGTGTCGCAACAGATCGCCCTGTCGGCCGGCGTCACGACCGTGTTCGAAGGGCATGGCGTCGAACCGGCCGTTCTTGGTGCCTATCGCGACCTGCATGACAGCAATGAATTGGCCATCAGGGCCGAGGTCAGCCTGAGCCCCAGTTGGGGATCCGCCGCGCAGCCGGACCGGTTCATCGACCGGTGGCTGGGATGGCTCGGAGGCGACGGCGTCGGCGACGACCGCTTCCGCATCAAGGGGCTGTTCGTCAATCCGATCGTGACGGCCGATGATGCCGCGCGGGCGGCGAGCGGCAGCTATAGCGGAATGGCTGGCTACAATTTCGACAGCGCATTGGCGCCGCCATCTTTCTTGCCGATGCTGGAAAGCCTGGCGCGCAATCACATCCGTGCAGTCGGGTTGACACCGCGCCTGTTCCAGAGCTTCGACGAGGCAGCGCGGCGCCACAAACTTAGCGAGCGCGGCTGGCTCGTTCAGCACTGCGGCCATCTGCCCGCGGAACATGCGGCGATCGCCGCGCGACATCGGATCGGCATCAGCTTTCTTCCCGTCGAAGCCATGCACAAACAGGCACCGACACTGTGCAAGGATGCCGCGGTAGCCGCCGATTTCATGCCGCTTCGACGGCTGCTCGATCAGGGACAGGCGATCTCGATCGCGACCGACAATATTCCGGCATCCCTGTTCTTCGCGATCTGGTGTTGTCTCGCGCGGCAGGATTATCGCGGCCACGTTCAACCCGATCCCGATGGTGATATTTCGCGCGAGGAAGCCCTCTGGATCGCCACCATGGGTGGTGCGCGCTGTCTGGGGCGCGACGACCGACTGGGATCGATCAGCGCCGGCAAGGCCGCGGACCTCGTGGTTCTCGATCGGGATTTTTGCAAATGCCCCCTGCATGAGATTCCGGACATCCAATCGCTCGCGACAATGGTTGCTGGGGTCTGGCGGCATGGCGACCCGCGCGCGCTGCGCGGCCGCCACACAGGCCAGGAAATGGCGCATCTAGAAACGGCGCGTCCGGAAACGGTTCATCAATGAGCATTCTGATCAGATCGGCGCATAAGGTAATTGGCTTGCCGCACGGCGCGGTCGGCCACGATCTCGACATCCTGATCGAAGGCGATCGCATCGCGGCGATCGGAAAGGACCTCGCCGTCGAGCCCGCACGGCAATCGTCGATGGTCGTGCTCGACGGACGCCAGCGGCTGGTATTCCCCGGTCTCGTCAATGCCCATGCCCATTCCAACGAAAGCTTCGAACAGGGCCTGTCGCAGCGGCTGCCGCTCGAACTCTGGCGCCTTCGCACCTATGCAGCCGCGCCGGCGCTGACCGAGCAGGACTACTATCTTCGCGCGCTATTCTTCGGCGTGGCATCGCTGCGCGCGGGTGTCACCACCATTCAGGACGATGTGATCAATCTAGGATTCACGCCGGCCTCCGTCGATGGCGCGTGCCGCGCCTATCGCGACCTGGGCCTGCGCGCCTGGGTGACGACAAGCGTCGGCGATCGCGGTCTCGCCGAAAGCCATGCGTTTCTTCAACTCGATGACGGCGCCTCCCGTGCCATATCGGCCGAAGCGCAGATGGCGCTGTTCTTTCGCAACCGCGAGCGCTGGCACGGTGCGGAAAACG
The DNA here is from genome assembly GCA_029222685.1 of Terripilifer ovatus. Lineage (GTDB taxonomy): Bacteria > Pseudomonadota > Alphaproteobacteria > Rhizobiales > Beijerinckiaceae > Terripilifer > Terripilifer ovatus. Next base: position 441,050 of record JARHVB010000008.1, read on the forward strand.
GGCGCATTCAAATCAACCTCGGTCCTCGAGGTCCGCAGCGTTGCTCCCCTGCCCTGCTGGCGCAGATCGGCGAGGCGGCCGAGCGCACCGGCTGCGCTGTTCACATGCATGTGCTGGAAACGCGCGGTCAGGCGGTCATGGCGCAGCAGGAATATGGTCGGTCGGCCATCGCGCACCTGCAAGATATCGGGCTGACGACGCCACGGCTGACGATCAATCACGGCATCTGGCTGACCGACGCCGACATAGACATGCTTGCCTCGAACGGTTGTCGGGTGACGCACAACCCGTCCAGCAATCTGAAACTGGGCAGCGGCCTCTGCCGCCTACGCGATCTCCTGTCCGCCGGTATCAAAGTGGGCCTCGGCACTGACGGACTGGCGACATCCGACACGGCGGACATGCAGTTGATCGTGCGCCTGACCGCGCTGCTCCACTCGATCCAGTCTCCTGACTATGAGCGCTGGATCTCGGCTCAGGAAGCCCTGCAAATGGCGACCGTCGGCGGCGCGGCGACCGGGCTCCATGATGGCAACCAGGGTGTGATCGGCACCGGTTTCAAAGCCGACATCATTTTGCTCGATCGCCATCATCCCGGTTTCATTCCGCTGAATGATCCGGTCGCGCAACTGGCCTTTTCCGCCTCATCGGATGCAGTGCAGAGCGCCATCGTCGATGGCCGACTGGTGATGCACGAACGGCGCCTCACGATGCTCGATGAGACCGAAGCGCTCGGCGTTATCGCCGAGGCTGCCGAGCGTTGGCGACGCGACGTGGCGCCTGCGACGCTCGCCGGCGCCGCCGACCTGACGCCGGCGATGGCTGCGTCCTATCACCGCTCGATCGAAGCGTTTGAAACCGAGACGTGGGCACGACCGCTCCGCTCGCGCCGGTACTAATCAAAACCAAACACTAGAGGAGGACGTGATGACGACGGAAACAATGGTTCGTCTGCCCTTCGAGCCCAAGCCCCTCTCACAGGCGTTGGGCGCCGAGGTAACCGATTTCGACGTCAAGTCGATCAGGCCGGACGAGGCAAAGGCGATCGTGGATTATCTGCGCGAATGCCAGGTGCTGGTCTTCCGCGATCAGCAGCTTGACCAGCCGCAGATGGTCGAGTTCCTGAAACTGTTCGGCGATCCGCTTTATCATGTTCTGAAGCAATTCCTCATCCCGCAGCATCCCGAACTGCATGTCCTCTCCAACCTTAAGACGGAGGATCAGGAGCCCGTCGGCAATGCCTACGAGGGGTTGACCTGGCACACCGACCTCAATGGACAGAACCGACCGGTGACCTTCACGGTTCTCTATGGACTCGAAGTGCCCTCCGAAGGCGGCGACACCGCGTTTGCCAGCATGTACAAGGCATTCGAGGCCCTGCCGGCGGAGCGGCGCGCGCACCTCGAAGGATTGAAATTCATCTACAGCTACGAGAAGCAGCACCGCGTGCGCCTTCAGGTGCTGGCGGAAAAAGGCATCACCGATCACGTCTACGACAAGCCGATGAGCGACGAACAACTGGCCTACGCCAGGCGGCGGCACGTGCTGCCGATCGTGACGCCAAATCCCTACAGCCAGCGGCTCTGGATCAATCTGGCCTCGACGGGGTGCGTCGGCATCGAGGGCATGGACGAGGAGGAGGGACTTGCCCTCGTCGACAACCTCGTCAGCCACTGCATCCAGCCCGCGTTTCGCTATGACCATAAGTGGAAACCGCGCGACCTCGTGATGTGGGACAATCGCGGGCTTTTCCATCGGGCCGGTGAATATGACCGTAAGAAGGAGCGGCGCCTGATGTGGCGCGGCTCTATTGCCGGCGACTGAGGTTCCGATGCCGCGGCCTCGCACGTGCGCGATCACACAGCCGCCGGGCGAGAGATCTCCTACTTCGCATCATCGCCGGTTGAGAGACGTCTCCGGCCTGACCAAAGCAGGAGAAACACATGACCAAGTTTTCGAAGACCGCCCTCACCGCATCCGTAGGCGCCCTGGCGATTGCCGCCACCTTCGCCGTCTCCGCCACCCCGGCAGCCGCCGGCTGGCATGGCCATGGCTACGGCGGCGGCCTTGCTGCCGGCCTGCTCGGCGCGGCCATCGTCGGCAGCGCTATCGCGGCGCAGCCCACCTATTACGCCGCGCCCGTCTACTGCGGCTGCCGTGGACACCGCCATGTGGCCCGCAAGCCGGTCTACAACCGCTTTGGGCAGGTCGTCGGCTTCCGTCGGATTGTCTACTAAACAGAAATCGAACGCGAATTCGCGGCTGCGGACACCCTTCCGCTACGACCACCGCGAACCAAGCCCTCTGGCCCCCAGCCGGAGGGCTTGTGCGTTGTGGACGGTCCGGGAAAGATAATTCCCAGCGAATATTGCGCTGCGGCTCCCCGGCTGATAGCTGAGACGCCGTTGCAACGCTCCTGGAGCGGGCCGGCATAGCTCAGCGGTAGAGCAGCGGTTTTGTAAACCGAAGGTCGGGAGTTCAATCCTCTCTGCCGGCACCATTTTCTTCTTGTTCCAACCTTCCGGTCAGAAGCCCTCACCGCCACATGCCGCGCATCCTGGCGCCGACATCGACGCGCACTTGCTTCACCTCCTGCCGTCCCGGCGCCGCGCTTGCCGGCACGCTTGGCCAGACGACGGACTGAAAATGCGTCAGCAAGGCCGCAGGGATGAACCGCGTGCGCGATGCATAAACATGCCGGTCGCCGCGCGGGTTCTGGCCGTGGGTGAAGAAGCGCTGCGGCGTGACGAGATGCAGCCTGTCCCTGGCCCTCGTCATGGCGACGTAAAGCAGCCTGCGCTCTTCCTCGAGATCGTCTTTCGTGCCGATGCCGAGATCGGCTGGAATGCAGCCGTCGACGACATTCAGGACATAGACCGACTTCCACTCCTGCCCCTTGGCCGAGTGAATGGTCGAGAGGATGAGATAGTCCTCGTCGAGCGTTGGAACGCCCGCCTGGTCGCTGGTCGCATCAGGCGGATCGAGCGTCAGTTCGGTGAGAAAACGCTCGCGCGACGGATAGCCCGAGGCGATCTGTTCCAGTTGCAGAAGATCAGCCTGTCGTGTGATCGCATCTTCATGGATGCGATCGAGATGCGGTTCATACCATTGCCGCGCCAGGCCGACCTCGGCAGGCCATCCCGCTTGCCCTGCCCCTAAATCATGCATGGTGCGAACGAAGCTTTGCCAATCCTCGCCTGAACGCGGCGGCGCCGGCATTTTTGACAGGCAGGCAATCGGATCAGCCTGTTCCGCCATGGCATCGAGCACGCGCTGGGCCGAGGACGGCCCGACGCCGGGGAGAATCTGCATGAGCCGGAACCCCGCCACCCGATCACGCGGATTCTGCGCAAAGCGCAGCGCCGCCAGCATATCCTTGATATGTGCGCTATCGAGAAACTTGAGACCGCCGAATTTCACGAATGGAATGTTTCTGCGGGTCAGTTCCACCTCGAGCGGCCCGCTGTGACTTGATGTCCGAAACAGCACGGCCTGCTGCTTGAGCAGATCGCCGCCTTCACGGTTCTCCAGTATGCGTTCGACGATGTAGTTCGCCTGCTCCGCTTCATCGCGCACTAGGACCAGTTGCGGACGCTCCGCCGAGTCGCGTTCGCTCCACAGGTTCTTGGTGAAGCGCTCGCTCGCCAGGTCGATGACGCCGTTGGCTGCAGCCAGGATGGGCTTGGTCGAGCGATAGTTGCGATCGAGCGTGACGATGTCGGCTGACGGCGTGAACGCGCTGGGGAAATCCAGAATATTGCGTACGGTCGCCGCACGGAACGAATAGATCGCCTGCGCATCGTCGCCGACGACCGTCAACCCGCGCCCTTCGGGTTTCAGCGCCAGCAGGATGGACGATTGCAGCCGGTTGGTGTCCTGATATTCGTCGACCAGCACATGGTCGAACTTGCTGCCGATGTCCTGCGCCAACACCGTATCGCTGACGGCCTGCGCCCAATAGAGCAACAGGTCGTCGTAGTCCAAGACGTTCTGCGCCTGTTTGGCCTCAACGTAAGCGGCGAACAACTCGCGCAATTGCGCCTGCCAGGCGGCGCACCATGGAAACGATCGCAACAAAACTTCGTCGAGCGGCTGCTCGGCGTTGACGGCGCGCGAATAGATCGAGAGGCAGGTGCCCTTGGTGGGAAACCGGCTCTCGGTTTTCGAGAAGCCGAGCTGGTGACGCGCGAGATTCATCAGGTCGGCTGAATCCTCGCGATCATGGATCGTGAAATCCGGATTGAGGCCGATCTGTTCGGCATATTCGCGCAGCAACCGCGCGCCGATGCCATGAAAGGTGCCGGCCCATGTCAGCGCGTCGGTCATGACGGCAGCATCCTTGCCCAGAACGTTGGCGCAGATCCGCTCCACACGGCGCGCCATTTCCGCCGACGCCCGCCGCGAGAATGTCATCAGCAAAATGCGGCGCGGATCGGCCCCGTTGACGATGAGATGGGCGACCCTGTGGGCAAGCGTGTTGGTCTTACCAGACCCTGCGCCTGCAATCACCAGCAGAGGCCTGCCCGGAGGAGCGTCTTGCCCCGTCACGCCATGCTCGACGGCTCTGCGCTGTTCGAGATTGAGAGCCTCCAGATAGTTGGGACGGGAATCGAGCGCGGAACGGAGGACTGCCATGGATCACAAATCATGAGGGCGAATCAGGAGCGAAAGACGCCTCGGCACATGATCATGTTTCCTGTTTTGTTCCAACGCCCTCTCTTCGCGGACGATGAATAAACGACAATTGATAAGGGGGAACGCCACAGGGCGTTAAAAATTCGGCATCGGCACCGAAAGGGGGCGGCACCGGAACTTTGCCCTGCACCGCAACACGCAAACATCTGGACTGTGGCCGCGGGCTAGACCCCGCTTGACCAGATCACATCAAATAAGCAGTCACACCAAGCAAGGCGACGAAACCGAGCATCGCGGACAGAAAACGCGTCACATAAACCACGTCGTCACGAGCCAGAATGGCTTTCGCCATGCTTGGCGCCTTCACAAGGAAGGCTGGGGCCGACGCGCTAACGCTGACCAATCGCGGCCGTGGGGTAGCAGATACCGAGCCGGATATTGCCATCGAGTCGCTCCTGGGATGTGGCCCGCCCCTATCCGAGAGCTCAGAACGAGGCGGGCCGAGGATAGTCATGGAAGCGGGGGCGCTTCAGGCGATCAACGTCGCAATCCTGCTAAAGTTCCGCCAGAATCCGCCAAATATTAAGAATTGTGAACGGCGGTTGAACGGCTGGTTCAAAAGCCATTCAGATCGCAAGGCTCAAATTCCTGCAACGGTCACAATGAGTTGGACCGGTGACATCAGGAGTTGGCCATGCGCTTAGTTCATTTCGCGAAGTATTCCTTGCTGGCGGCCGGCGTCGCACTTGGCGGACTGACCGGCGGACTTGCCACGGCAGGCTCGGCGGCTGCCCAGGGCTGGGGCGGGGATTTCCATGGCGATCGCGGCGGCTTCCGCGACCATCGGGGCGGCTGGGACCGCGGCCGCGACTGGCGGCCGCACCGCCCGCCGGGTTGGGGCTTCGGCCCGCCGCGTGGCCCGCGCTGCACGATCCAGTATCGCGTCGTGCCCAGCCCCTACGGGCCCGTGCGGCGTCCCTTCCGGGTCTGCTTCTAAAGCGTGCGTCAGGTGAATTGGGCCGCGCGGATGATCTCCGCGCGGTTTTTTATAGTACTACGGGATATCTCAGGATATATTACTGGAAATATCCGGAGGACCTCATGAGCAATTCGCAAAAAAATGCCATTCGGAACTATCGGGCCCGGCTCAGTGACCGAGGCTTGGCGCGCTTTGAAGTGCTTGGCCGCGAGGCCGACCGCGATCTGATCCGTACCCTGGCCCGCCGCATGGCTGAAGAAGGACCTGAAGCGTCTCGGCTTCGTGCCGCCATCAATCAGACCATCGCCGGCGAGCCACCGAAGAAAGGCGGCATCCTGACCGCACTTCGCCGCTCCCCCATGGTCGGCGCCGACCTCGACCTGACGCGCGCTCGCGAGGAAGGTCGTAAGGTCGATCTTTGATGCGTTATCTCCTCGACACCAACATCCTCAGCAATCTCATCAAGCCGAAGCCTTCCGAAGCGCTGTTGGCATGGATGGCAGAGCAAGCCGACACTGACCTTTTTATAGCATCGCTGACTGTCGCCGAGATTCGTCGCGGCATTCTCGAAAAGCCTGAAAGAAAGCGACGCGATCAACTTGAAACCTGGTTTGCCGGGCCGGAAGGTCCGCAGGCGCTTTTTATAGGCCGCATCCTCGCCTTCGACGAGACGGCAAGCCTGGTTTGGGCACGACTGATGGCCGATGGAACGTCCACGGGCCGTCCCCGCAGTGGCCTAGACACAATCATTGCTGCCGTTGCCGAAGCCAACAAATGCATTGTCGTTACCGACAATGAAAAAGACTTTGACGGCGTCGAAATTCTCAATCCTATTCGAGGTGCGAGCTGAGAGGTCCACACAAAGAGCAGCAAGGGAAATCGGCAAATGTACGCTCTCAAGCAAGGCATCAAAAGCGACCCTGCGCTACGATGGGATCTTCCTGACCGCATCTTTTTTGGCCACGGCGCTTGCCATATTCTTGCTGGCGTCTTTTTAGAGTACCCGCCATTTTCCGGTTTTTATGCCGAACGGATCATTCCAGGCGATAGCTTTGCCGGCAACCATATCTATGTGACTGACGGTCATATTGCCTTCGACTACCGTGGCTATTCCGCCCGCTTGCGGCTTCTCGAATACCACCAGATGGGTTGGTCGCGGCGCTATGCTCCGGGTTGGAACTGCACAATAGAAAGGGTCGATTTTGATTTGCTGGACGCGTGCGATCTGAACCCGCGCAAGATGCTAGGCCCCGATCAATATCTACGTGATCCCGTTCCACGCGCGCAGCGCTTTATACAACGCATCGACCACCACGATGCTGCGGCGAAAGCGGCAAAGACAGCTCCTATGTGTCACGCCCCGCCAATCAATATGCCCACCATGAGAACGATGACGCCGCCGAGCACCACCTGAAACGCCGCCTGCAGGAATGGCGTGTCCATGTATCGCGCCCTGATCCAGGCGATCACCCAGAGTTCGATGAAGACGATCACGCTGGCGATCGCCGTGGCGAACCAGAAGGCGTTCGGCCAAGTGTCCGGCACGAGATAGGGCAGCGTATGGCCGAGGCCGCCGAGCGTCGTCATCAACCCGCAGATGCCGCCGCGCAACCAGGGCGAACCGCGGCCCGTCATCGAGCCATCGTCCGACAGCGCCTCGGCGAATCCCATGCTGATGCCCGCGCCGATGGAGGCGGCCAGACCGACGAGAAACGTCTGCCAATTGCTGTGTGTCGCAAAAGCAGCAGCAAACAGCGGCGCCAGGGTTGAGACGGAGCCATCCATCAATCCGGCCAGGCCCGGCTGCACATATTGCAGCACGAACAGACGATGCTGGGTCCTGCCCTCTTCATCGCGGACGTCTTCGGTCAGATAGGCCTGTTCCAGCTTCGCGGCGGTGTGCCCATGTTCCTTTTCGACTTCCGCCAGATCGCCGAGCAGTTTGCGGATGTTCACATCCGTCGTCTGTTCCGCTGCCTTTGAATAGAAACGGACCGCCTGAAACTCCATCGCCTCGGCTTCCTTGCGCACGGTTTCGAGCGGCAGGTTCTTGGTGAACCAGGCGGGCCGGCGCTTCAGGAAGCCCTTGACGTCCTCGCGGCGGATCGGCGGCAGATTGGGGCCGAACCGCTCTTCGTACATCTGCAGAAGCTGGTGGCGATGGCGCGTTTCTTCCTCGGCCATTTCAACGAACACCTTCGCCGTCGCCGGATAGCGTTCCGTCATATCTTCCGCGAAGGTCATGTATATGCGGCTGTCTTCTTCTTCCGACGAGATAGCGACCGCCAGGATTTCCCGTTCGGATAGGTCCGAGAAGGCTTTCAAAATGTAGCTCCAGCCATAACATTCTTAAATTAGAATAATTCTAATATCTATTTTATCCGCCTTTGCCAATGCAGGGCTTGCGATTCTGTGGAATTTCGTGCGGATCAAGCATCAGAAAGGGACTTCCCCCATCCCTGCGATCTCGATCTCCGGACTGCCTGCAATGGACTGGGTTACACGTCTGAATCCCCTGCGGAATCGCCTGTTTCACATTTATTTCCGATTTTTCCGCCCGGTGACGATGGGTGTCAGGGGGGTCGTCATCGACGACCAGAACAGGGTTCTGCTGGTGCGCCATTCCTACGTGCCGGGTTGGCATATTCCGGGCGGTGGCGTCGAAAAAGACGAAACCGCCGCTTTGTCACTGTCCCGCGAATTACGCGAAGAAGGCAATATCGAAGTCACCGGTCCGATGACCCTGCACGGGATTTACTTCAACAAGCGTGCCTCCCGCCGCGATCACGTGCTCGTCTACGTGGTGCGCGAGTTCATCTTCCACGGCCCCCGTGCACCGGACTTCGAAATCGTCGAATCGGGCTTTTTCGCCCTCGATGCCCTGCCGCCGGCAACGGCCCGCAGCACCAGGGAGCGCCTGGACGAGATTTTCGCCGGCAAGGCCCAGGCGGAGATTTTCTGATTTCCGGTCACCTTGCCACGCCACCTTGTCACATCTTGCAATCCTGCTATTTGAGCGCCATGTCAGACGCCCATAAAACGAGCCCGTCTATTTCGGATCTGCAGACACCGGATTTGCAATCCCTGGGGCTGCGGCCGCTGCGCGCTTCCGATCTGCCGTTCATCGAACGGCTTGACGAGCGCGTCTTCGGGCCGGGCCGGTTCACCCGCACCGCCTATCGCCTGCGCGAAGGCATCGCCCCCGATTTCAACCTGTCCTTCGTCGCCCATGTCGGCACCCTGCTCATCGGCGCCAACATGATGACCCCCGTGAAATGCGGCGACGCCGACCTGCTGCTGCTCGGCCCGCTGACGGTCGAACCCGCATTCCGCTCGCGCGGCATCGGCGAGGCGCTGGCGCTGAAATCTCTTGAAGCCGCCCGCAATGCCGGCCATGGCGTCGTCATCCTCGTCGGCGACCTGCCCTATTACGATCGCCTCGGCTTCAAGCCGGCCCCGATGGGCAAGATCGCCCTGCCCGGCCCCGTCGATCCGGCCCGTCTGCTCTATGCCGAACTGCAGCCCGGCACTTTCGCGGCGCTGAAAGGGAAGATCGGCCGCGCGTTCTGAGAGCATTTTGAATGCGAACCGGTTCGCATGAAGCAAACAGCTTTATCCAAACCCAGCCTGCCGCCGCGACAGCCGAACGGATGGTGTCGGGCCGAAATGCCCGCGGCTTCCGGTCTCCATCCAAACCGAATCCTGCCCCCGCTCAGTCCAACGCCAAGGACGCCTCGCGAAAGCCTTCTCCCGAGCCGCCTGATGGCACGGAGGAGTTTTCTCTCTTGAACTGTGGCCTGGAAAAATCAAGATTTTCCGCAAGGCAGGGAAGAATCACGACGTCAGCAAGTGAAGCTCTGCCATCTTTAGGGGCGCGTTTTCGACGCGGCGCGCGAAGGAGCAGAAATGAGAGCAATTCAGTGCGCCGCGATCGCTCTCTGCGTCCTGCCTCTTGCAGCGGCCGCGCAAGCTCAACCGGAACCGGATTTTTACCGTGGCAAAACGGTTCGCGTCGTGATTCCAACGGCGGTCGGCGGGTCCTATGGTGTTTTCGGCCAACTGGTATCGCGGCATTTTGGCCGCTTCATCTCCGGCCAACCGGCTATGGTCATGACTGCCATGCCCGGCGCCGGCGGTCTTGTGGCGCTCAATCATATGGCCAATATCGCGCCGCATGACGGCACCGTCATCAGCGTGATCCAAGTCACCCTGGTTCAGGACAGTCTGTTCAACAAGGATGCCAAATTCGACGCCCGCGATTTCAAATGGATCGGCCGCATGGACAGCCTTGCCTTCGTCGGCCTGGCCTCGCGCCGCTCCGGCATCAAGAGCCTGGGCGACGCTCGCAAGCGCGAGGTCATAGCCGGCTCGCCGGGGCTCAACAATGTGCCGGCCCAGACGCCACTGTTGCTCAACCGCCTCGCCGGCACCAAGTTCAAACTGATCAGCGGCTATAGCGGGATCGGCCAGGCTTTCCTGGCGGTCGAGCGCGGCGAGGTCGACTTTGCGGTTTCGTCACTCGCCGGCATCGGATCGATTCTTTCGGAGCAGGTCAGGAATGGCGACCTCGTACCGATCGTGGCGCAATCGACAAAGCGCATACCTGCCTATCCTGACGTCCCGGTTCTCGGCGAATTCGCCAGCACCGAAGTCGAGAAGGCCTTCCTGAAAGTCTTTTCGTTGACCGCCGATATCGGCCGCGCACTGGCGGCGACACCCGGCGTCCCGGAAGATCGGATGACGATCCTGCGTGACGCATTCCAGAAGATGATAGCCGACCGCGAGTTCCAGGCCGATGCCGCCAGGATCGGGCTTGATCTCAATCCGATGAAGGCTGAAGAACTCGCCGGCCTTGTCCGCGACGCCATGAACATGTCGCCGCAATTGCGCGAGCAGGTGCGTAAATTTTACGAGGACGTGCTCGAAGGCACGAAATAATCCATTGCCACTGTCGCACGGCAAGTGCAGACGCGTCTTTCCAATTCCACGAGATCGGAAAGGCGCTACAGGTGCGCACTGTGGAGCATCGTGCGAAAAGGCGGACGCCGGCTTTCGCAAAAACACATCGTGCCGTTCCGAACGAATGCACGATACTTTAGGCCTCTCTGCGCTTCCTGCTTTCCCACAACCAGCCGGCAAGCACGCTGCCGAGCAGCGCCAGCAGCCCGAGGAAACCCACGGCCAGCGGCGCGACGCCGATGCCCGTGACGACGCTGGCGCCGGTGCGCCGGATCGCCACATAGTTGGAGCCGCCGTAGAGCGGGCTCTCCCGCATGGCGGCAAACCGCGGCAGCGAAATACTGTCACCGGAACCCGACGAAATACGCCGCACCGTGCCGCCCGTCGCCTCTACCAAAGATTTCAGCTTGTCGGGCGTCGACACCACCTCACGGAACTCCAGAGGATTTTCCGCACCGACATTGACGAGCGCGGTCAGTTCGCCATCGGTGAGTTTGTAGAGCCCAAGTTCGCCGACCCGCACCTGCGCTCGCGACAGGCCGGGCTCGGCGCCTTTCAAGGTAACGACCTGCGAATTGCCCGACGGTGACGTCACGGTGACCGGCGCGACCTCGGATTTGAGGCTCTGGCGCTCGATCGAAATCTCGCGGCCACGCGCCGTGGCGCGCAAGGCCTCTTCCTCGAGTTCCGGCTCCTTCATCAGCCAATGGGCGAGCCGGCGCAGCAATTCGAGATACGGTCCGCCGTTCTGATAATTGCGCGCCCACAGCCAGATCTGATCGCTCAGCATCAGGCCGACGCGGCCTTTCTCTTCGCGCGACAGCAGCAGCAAGGGCTTGTCGTCGGCCCCGGACATAACAGCCGCTCCACGCAGCGATTCAGCATTCACCTGTCGATACCATTCGCTCCAGGCCGGCGGCGTCTGATCGGCGCCGGGCAAACCGCGCGTGACAGGATGTTTGTTGCCGATATCGGTAACATGGGCACGGAAGGCACGCTCGATGATGTCTCCGCTCGGGCGCGCTGGCGCGATCTTGCCGAGCGGCGAATAGAACAGTCCATCGCGGCCGGAATAATCCGGCCCCGCCGCAATCAGCAAGGCCCCGCCCTCGCGCACGTAGCGCACGATGTTTTCGAAATAGACCGGCGGCAGCACCGTCTGATTGGAATAGCGGTCGAAGATGATGAGGTCGAAATCGCGGATCTTGCGGCCGAAAAGATCGGCTGTCGGAAACGCGATCAGTGATAATTCTGAAATCGGCGTGCCATCGAGGCCCGATTTTTCCGGCGGCCGTAGAATGGTGAAATGCACCAGGTCCACATTGGCGTCGGACTTGAGCAGGTTGCGCCAGGTGCGCTCGCCCGCGTGCGGCTCGCCCGAGACAAGCAGCACTTTCAATTTGTCGCGCACGCCTTCGATGACGACGACGGCCTTGTTGTTGAGCGCCGTCAATTCGTCCCGCAAAGCCGGCACTTCCAGCTCGACCACGTTGGGCCCGCCGTGATCGACACGCACGTTGACTCTCACCAGCGTGCCCGCTCGCGCCCGCGTGCGCGAAATTTCCGCGCCATCGCGGCGCACGACAAGTTCGATCGGTTCGCCGCGGTCGGCGGTGTCGAGTACGCGCACGGCAATCGTCTGATCCTTGCCGACAAGACCGAACCGCGGCGCCTCGACAAGCTCGATGCGCCGGTCGCGTTCGCCCTCGCGTCCGGTAATCAACGCATGCAGCGGCGCCTTGAAGCCGAGCAGATCGGCCTGCGCCGGAATGTCGTGGACGACGCCGTCTGTCACCAGAAACGCTCCGCCGATCCGTTCCGGCGGTACGTCGGCCAGTGCGCCCGACAGCGCCGAGAACAGTCGCGTGCCGTCAGCTTCGGCCGCATCGCCGCCGGCTTCCACCACCCGCGTCTCGACGTTGCCGAGGGCCGCCAGCGATTTCTCGATCTCGGCCCGCGCCTTGTCGGTCTGCGCGCCGCGATCGCCGATGGTCTGGCTGGCGCTGCGGTCGAGCACGACGGCGACCACATCCTTCAGCGGCTGGCGATCTTCGCGCACTAGCGAGGGATCCGCCAGCGCGAACAGAATGAGCACCAGGCCCAGCGCCCGCAGCCACGTGCCCTTGCGGCCGGACCAAAAGCCTAGCGCCACGACAAGCACCGCGCCGATGGCGAGCAGGACCAGAGCGAGCGTCGGCAGCAGCGGCGACCATGCGATGTTGAACTGGGTCATCTGCTAGTGTCCCAACCGTTCCAGCAGATCGCGCACATGCACCTGATCGGATTTGTAATTGCCGGTCAGCGTGTACATCACCAGGTTGACGCCGCCGCGAATGGCCATCTCGCGCTGGCGGTTGGTGCCGGGGATGAGCGGATAAAGCGGCTGCCCCCTGCTGTCGGCGGCCCAGGCCGCGGCGAGATCGTTCGATGTGATGACGATGGGCGACACGCTGTCGCTGGCGCGCGCCGGGCGCTGCGCCGGGTCTTCGGTTGCCGGCGGCAGGGCCTCGATCCAGGTCTGGCCCACGGTGGTGCGGCCGACGAAATTGTCGAGCAGATAAAACGTCTTCGTCACGACGTGATCGCGCGGCACCACTTCGAGTTCGGGCACATCGACGCCGGCCAGCAGACGCCGCAGCCATTGGGTTTCCGGCGTCGGCGCATCGCCCGGCCGGTTCGTCATCGCATCGCGCGTGTCGAACACCATCATGCCGCCCTGCTTCATGAAATTGGAAATGCGCGCCACCGTATCGGCCGAGGGCTGCGGCCGCGACGCGACGATCGGCCAGTAGATGAGCGGGAAGAACACCAGTTCATCTTTCGACGGATCAACCCCCATCGGATCGCCCGGCGTCAGCGCGGTGCGCGCAGCCAAGGCGCGCGACAAGGTCATCAATCCCGCCTGGCTTGCCTCATCGATCTTGGCGTCGCCGGTGATGACATAGGCGAGCCGCGTCGCAAGCGCGGGATGAACATTGCCGAGCGTAGCGGGAGCCTGCTGGCGCTGCCCGGGCATGTTCCGCAGGTCGAATTGGCCGCGCGACGATGGCGGATCGAATTGCATCTGCGCGTGCGCTCGCGGTGCGCCGGTCATCTCGACCGCGCCAAACGCCAGCACGGCCAGGATCGCGGCGGAGACGGCGCGGCCGGGCGTGCGTTTGCGCAAGCCGCGCAGCCCGCCGCCGAGCCAGATCGAGGCCAGCGCATCAGCCAGCAGGGCAATGAAGGCTAGACAGATGAACCAGGGCCGGAGGTCAATCGGTTCGGCTGGGCGCAATGCCTGCATGTCCAGTCTCAATCCCTGAAAATTCGCTGCTTCGAGCTTGTCCTGCGGCGATAGCGTGTTGACCGCCACAAGCGCGGTGACGGGGCCGTAGAACCCTGGCGGATGATCGGCGCTGCCGACGCCGGAATGATCGATCGGGATCGGCTTTGCCGTCACCGGCGGATCGCCAAGCACGCCGAAGCCATCGAGCGTTCGCGTCGGCGCCACCGTCTCGGTACGATTGGCCTGGCCCTCGGCCGAAGCCGTGGCGTTCGTATCGCCCGTCGCGCTCTCGCCCGACATGGCGGTGATCCGGCGCAGCATGTCGACGAAGAGTCCGGACAACGGAAGATTGGACCATGTCGTGTCGGCCGTCACATGGAACAGGACAATGAGCCCTTTGCCGCGCCGCACCGCCGTCACCATGGGTGTGCCGTCCGCCAGCGCCGCCCAGGTCTTGCCCGGCAGCCCCGCCTCGGGTTCTGCCAGCACCTGCCGCGTCACCGAAATCTCCTCGCTTGCCGCCAGGCCGTAGAATGGCGATTCACGCTCGAACGGAGCCAGACGCCGCGGCGTGTCCCAGGACAGCGAGCCGCCGAGCACGCGTCCGCCACGACGCAGCCGCACCGGAACGAAATCATCGGTCGAAGCCGCAAGCCGGCTGCCGGCAAAGCGCAGCAGCACACCACCGTCCTCGATAAACTGCTTCAGCTTGTCCTGCGCTGCGCCGGCAACGACGCCGACATCGGCGAGCACCAGCATCGCCGGGTGCTCGTCAAGAGCGGCGCTGACGGGATCGCGAATGCCGACCCTGGGTTCGCGCACGTCGGCGAACGGCGCCAGCGCCTTGGTCACATAATAGGACGGCGACAGCAGTGGCTGCGATACGTCGGCGGTAACGCCAGAGACGACATCGACCCGCCGCCGCTTCCAGCGCGAGTCGAGCAAGGTGACGGCGCCGGCGGAATGTTCCGCGTCGATCTCGACACGCGCGATCTCGTTGCGCAATTCAATCGGCAGTTCGAAGCGCGCCTTGGTCTCGGTGTCGCCTGAAAATGCAAAATGTGTCTCACCGACCGGCAGGCCTTTCAGATCATAGGCACGTAATGTGCCCTGCACGGCACCGCCTGCTGCGGTGCGTAAGACGCGAACATCGAGCGCGCTGGGCGAATTCTCCGCCCCGGCCAGCGCCAGCGGCAGTTGCGAGGCATTGAGCACGCGCACATTCGCGTCGTTGCCCGCAGCCGCAATCAGGCCTTCGGCAAAGCCGCGTGAGTCACCCGCCGCGATGCCGTCCGATATCCACAAAATGTCCGCCTGCGGATTGGCGGCGAGGAACTTCTTGATGGCGCCCAGCGCCGCCATGCGATTAGGCATGTAAGGCATCGGCTTCATCGCCCGCAGCCGTTCGATCGTCTTCACCGGATCGCTGAAGGCGATGTCGCGCGCGCCGTCGGAGACGGCCGCCACCGCACCGGTGCGGCCCTGACGCGCGGCCGTGGCAATCGCATCATTGGCGGCGGAAATGCGCAGGCTCCATTGCACCGCCGCGGGCCAGCCGTCGTCAAGCACGACGAGTACCGGACCCTTGCCCGCTTCCGTTACCGGCTTCGGGTTCCACACCGGCCCCGCCATGGCGAGAACGATCGCCGCCGCCAATGCCAGGCGCAACAGCATCAGCCACCACGGTGTGCGCGCCGGCGTATCTTCCTTGGGCTGCAGATCGAGGATGAGTTTCAGCGGCGGAAACGCGATCATCCGCGGCCGCGGCGGCGTGATGCGCAGCAGATACCAGAGCACCGGCAGCAGCGCGAGCGCGCCCAGCACGAGCGGAGCGGAGAAAGCGAGCGGCAGTCCGAGCATCAGGCGACACTCCCCTGCAGCAGGCCGCCACCCTCGGCCTCGATCCGCATGCGCAGCGCCAGCAGCGCCTCGGATGCGGGACGGTCGGTGCGATGGATCGCAAATGTCCAGCCGCGCGAAGCGCAGACGGCGCGCACCGCGTCGCGATGTTTTGCCAGCCGCGAGATATATTCGGCCTTGAACGATTGCGCTTCCCCAACACGCAGGCGCGCCGAACTGTCGACGTCGAGAAATTCCGTATGACCGGAGAACGGAAACGTCTCTTCCACCGGATCGGCGATCATCACCAGATGGCCCTGGGCGCCCCGCGCTGCCATGCCGTGCACGGTGCGCTCGATCTCAGCAGGCTCGGACAGAAAATCGCCGATGAGCACCGCCTGCGTGCGCGCGGCAAGCGTGTCGCCCGGCGGTAGTTCGGCCGGCACATAAGCCTTGCGCCGGGCTTCCTCTATCATGTTTTCAGCAAAGCGATCGACGATGTTGCGCGTGGCGACCGCGCGCATCAAACCCGGAATGCCCACGCGCTCGCCGCCGCGCACCAGCAGGTCGGCGGCGGCCATTCCCAGCACCAGCGCCCGGTCAACCTTCGCCTGAGCGGCAAGGCTCGAGACGTAATTCATCGATGGCGAGCGATCCATCCAGATCCACACCGTATGCGCGGCTTCCCATTCGCGCTCGCGCACATAGACCCGGTCGTCGCGGGCCGAGCGCCGCCAGTCGATGCGCGTCGTCGGCTCGCCCCAGACGAAGGGCCGGAACTGCCAGAACGTCTCGCCGACGCCGGCGCGCCGGCGCCCGTGGACACCGTGCATCACCGTCGCGGCAACCTGCTTCGCCGCCACCACAAGGCTCGGCAGGCGGCGTGCGATATCGAGAGCACCCTGGCTGTGGGAAGCCTGAACGCCGCTTTCGTCTTCATCGAGAAGGCGGGCGTCGACCATGCCTCAGCCAATCCTTTCGACGAGCCGCTTGATCACACCGGCAATCGTTTCACCTTCGGCACGCGCCGCGAAGGTCAGGGCCATGCGGTGTTTCAGCACGGGGCCGGCGAGCGCGGCGATATCATCGAGCGAAGGCGCCAGCCTTCCGCCAACCAGGGCGCGGGCGCGCGAGGCGAGCATGAGCGCCTGCGCGGCGCGCGGCCCCGGCCCCCAGGCGATGTTCCTGGTGATGGCAGCGTCGCCTTCACCGGGACGCGCGGCGCGTACGATATCGAGAATGGCTTCGACGATACGGTCGCCCACCGGCAGCCGGCGCACCAACCGTTGCGTCGTGACGAGATCCTCCGCCGTCATCGCCGCACGCGCGACCGCTTCGGTCTCACCCGTCGTCTCGATGAGGATACGCCGCTCGGCGGCGCGATCGGGATAGGTGACGTCGATCTGCATGAGAAAGCGATCGAGCTGTGCCTCGGGCAGCGGATAGGTGCCTTCCTGCTCCAGCGGATTCTGCGTCGCCAGCACATGGAACGGCCGCGGCAGGTCATGACGCTCGCCGGCGACCGTCACATGATATTCCTGCATCGATTGCAGAAGGGCGGACTGGGTACGCGGGCTGGCGCGATTGATTTCATCGGCCATCAGCAATTGCGCGAAGATAGGTCCGCGCACGAAACGGAAAGCGCGGCGTCCGTCGGCCGCCTCCTCCATGATCTCGGAGCCCAAGATATCCGCCGGCATCAGATCGGGGGTGAATTGCACGCGACGGGCATCGAGCCCCAGCACCGTGCCGAGGGTTTCGACGAGTTTGGTCTTGGCGAGACCGGGAACCCCGACGAGCAGGCCGTGGCCGCCCGCGATCAGGGTCACGAGCGTTTCCTCGACCACCTGGGTTTGCCCGAAAATGACGGTTCCGATGGCTGCCCGTGCGGCTGCAACCTTCTCAAGCGCGTGCTCGGCCTGTCGCGACGCAGCCTCCTCAACCGAAGTCGGCTGCTGCTCAATCACCGCACTCATTGCGCCTCCTGACGAATGCGGGCCGGCGCGAACCGCGCGAACCCGCTGGATCGATCGAAGAAACCAGTTTAGAGAGCCTTGGCGCGTTGTCGATGACCAGTGCTTCACTTTTCCGGCAATCAACCGGAATAGTTCACTCAAATTGCGCGGTATTATGGCGGTAAAACCTGATCCGGACGGCGGAAAAGCGGCAGGATTGAACAATCTTGCGGCAGCCGCGCGTGCGGCAGGCAGTCGCGGTCTGCCCCCGGTGCATCTCTGGGATCCGCCTTATTGCGGCGACATCGGCCTGCGTATCGGTCGCGACGGCACGTGGTATTATCAGAATTCGCCAATCGGCCGTCCGGCGCTGGTCAAGCTGTTTGCCTCCATCCTGCGCAAGGACCGTGCAAAGGACCTGGATCGCCATGTCCTTGTAACACCGGTCGAAAAAGTCGCGGTCGAGGTCGAGGATGCGCCGTTCTTGGCGGTCCAGCTCGTTGTGGAAGATGGGAAATTGAATTTCAGGACCAATGTGGACGACTGGGTGAGCGCGGACAGGGAACACCCGCTGCGGTTCGAGCCGGGTCCGTCGGACGGCATCAAGCCATACGTCCTCGTACGCGGCGGTCTTTGGGCTCTGGTGGCGCGGTCCGTCTATTATGACCTCGTCGAGCGCGGCGAAACACGTATTCTCGAGGGACGCCCCATGTTCGGCGTCGCCTCGGGCGACGAATTCTTTGCGATCGCGCCGGCCGATGAAAAAGAAGGCTCGGCATGACGGCAACCGACGCAACGTCCACATTGATATATTCGCCGGCCGACGTTCTCGAGCGCGCGCGCAACCGGCTGACGCTCGCTCTGCCGGAAGATGTGTTTTCCCGCGACATTCCGAAGACCGGCGATCACAATCTCAACCGGACAAAATTTTCCTATGTCGGCCCCGGCAAACCCGCGGCCGTCATGATCCCGGTTATTGCGCGTCCCGAAGGGGCCACCGTGTTGCTGACGCAACGGACCAACCATCTGCGCGCCCATCCCGGCCAGGTCGCCTTTCCCGGCGGACGCATGGACCCGGAGGATGTGTCGCCCGCCGCTGCCGCGTTCCGCGAAGCGATGGAAGAGATCGGCCTGAAAGCCGACTATGCCGAAGCGCTGGGCTATCTCGACGCCTATCAGACCGGCACAGGCTATCGGGTCATCCCGCTGGTCGCCATGGTGCAGCCCGGCTTCGAACTCATCGTCAATCCCGACGAGGTCGACGCCACGTTCGAGGTGCCGCTCGAATATCTGATGGATCGGGACAATCAGAAGCTGCATCACAAGGAAATCGATGGCGTCATGCGCAGCTTCTACGCGTTTCCTTTCGGCGAGCGGTACATCTGGGGTGTGACGGCGGGCATCCTGCACAATTTCTACGAAAGGCTTTATCGGTGACCGCGCGATCGAAAGCCCGCGTCATCGACGGCCGGCTTGCGGACGCCGCCTTTCTCGCCGAGCCGCGCCTGCAAAGATTGCTGGAAGTCATCAATGCCGACGGGGAGGAAACCCGCGTCGTCGGCGGCGCGATCCGCAACGCCCTGCTGGGCGAACCGGTCGCCGACGTCGATCTCGCCACCACCGCCTCGCCAGAACTTGTGGCCAGCCGCTGCGTCAGGGCCGGTTTGCGCACCATTCCCACCGGCATCGAACATGGCACCGTCTCGGTTCTCGTCGACGGCGTGCAATATGAAATCACCACGTTGCGCGAGGACATCGACACCGATGGACGCCGCGCCACAGTGCGCTTCGGTCGCGACTTTCACGCCGACGCCCTGCGCCGTGATTTCACCATCAACGCCCTGTCGGTCGACCGCGAAGGCAGGCTTTACGACTATGTCGGCGGCCTCGACGATATCGCCCATAGCCGCGTGAGGTTCATCGGCGATGCCCGCCAGCGCATTCGCGAAGATTATCTGCGCGTCCTGCGCCTGTTCCGCTTTCATGCAGCCTATGGCGACGGCGCTATCGATGCGGAAGCCTTCAACGCCGCGGTTCTCGAACGCAGCGGCCTCAGCCGCCTGTCGCGCGAACGGGTGCAGGCCGAAATCATGAAGCTGCTGGTGGCGCGCCATGCGGCAGGCGTGGTCGCCGACATGACCCACGCCGGCCTGCTCGGCCCGCTCGTCGCCGGCATCGTCGTGCCGGCCCGCCTCGCCGCCTATATCGCAACCGAGACCGCGCGAAACCTTGAGCCCGATGTGCTGATGCGGCTCGCCGCCGCCTGCGTGCTGATCCCCGAAGACGCGGCGCGGCTGCGCGACATGCTGCGGCTTTCCAACCTGCAGGAGACGCGGCTGGCGCGCGCCGCCGGAGCCCTCGGCAAGCTGCACGGGCGCACCTTGCCGCCTCCCCACGGCGAACTGGTTTTCTTCCTCTACGAACAGGAGCGCCGCGCCGCCCTCGACGGCCTGCTACTGGCGCAGGCGGAAAGCGGATGTGATCCGGCAAATGAACGAGCCTGGGCCTCGGCCTATGCCTTTCTGCGCGATACGCCGGAACAACGCCTGCCCGTCAGCGGCGCCGACATCATGGCGCGTGGCCTCGATTCCGGTCCGGCCATCGGCGCTGTCCTCAAAAGCCTGCAGGCCATGTGGATCAGAGCCGGCTTTCCCAAGGACCCGGAATTGCTGGCGAAACTGGTCGATGACGCACTGAACGCCCACCGTCCAAGGCAGAGCTAGGGCAAGTCACGCAATCGACATCCGTCCGCACCAATCTGTTTTCCAGAGCGACTCGCCAGCAGAGGCGGGCTGCGCTAATTTCCCAGGGTAAATCTGGAGTAGCGTATGCAGATGTTTCGCAAATCGCCCGGCGAGATCGCCCGGTCGCTCGGCGCGCGCGCCAAAAGCGCCCGCAACGCCGATAATGGCTGGCGCCGCGAAACCTTCACCTTGCCGCGCCAGGACGCGCGCGCCAAGGCGCGCGAATGGTTCGAGCGCTTTCCCAAGGCCGCCTATATGACCGAGATCGAATTCTGGCGCGAACTCGACGACGACCGCATCGAATTCACCATCCGCCGCCTGCCCTCCGCCGATTGAGCGGGGCCGATGTTTCACGACGCCCACGGACTTGAAACGACCTGCGCATCGGCAGCTGCCGTCATGGCCTACGATCACACGATCGACGGCTATCTGCTCAACAGGTTCAATGTCTCGCAACGGCTGAAAGCCTGCCTCAGCGAAGATCCCGAATTCTGCATGGCGCATGTGCTGCGCGGCTCGTTCTCGATGTTGTCCTTCAACGAGAAGAACGTCGATTTCGCCCGCAGTTCGCTGGCGCAGGCACAACTCCTTGCTGGTAAAGCCACCCGCCGCGAGCAGGCGCATGTCGAAGCGCTCTCGCTGTGGATCGAAGGCAACCTCGACCGGCTTATGGATGCGTGGAGCGCCATCGTCCAACAATGGCCGCAGGATATACTCGCATTCCGCCTGCATCACTTTCTCGGCTTCTGGCTCGGCCGCCCCGAGGCAATGCTGGCGTTGGCGGAAAGTGTGCTGCCGCGCTACGGCCGCGAGCTGCCGGCCTACGGCACCGTGCTCGCCTGCCGCGCGTTCTCGCATGAGGAATGCGGTAGCTACACCATCGCCGAGCACGCGGCGCGCGAAGCGCTGGCGCTCGATCCTTCCGACATCTGGGCCGCCCATGCGCTGGCGCATGTGTTCGAGATGCAGGGTCGGCGAGTCGAGGGCATCGGCTTTATCGAAGCGAATGAAAAGAACTGGAACGGCGGCAACAACCTGCTGCATCATCTTTGGTGGCACCGCGGGCTTTATCACATCGAGCGCGAGGAGTTTGCCGAGACGCTGGCGCTCTACGATAGCAAGTTCCGCGATCTTTCGTCGATCATGACGACCGCGATGCCTGATCTTTACATCGATATCCAGAATGCCGTTTCGACATTGTGGCGATTGGAACGTGCCGGCGTCGATGTCGGCGACCGCTGGATCGAACTTGCAGACAAGGCCCAGCCGCGCAGCGGCGACTGCCGCAATCCTTTCACCCTGCCCCATTGGATGCTGGCGCTGGCGCGCACCGGACGCCATGCGGAAGCGGCGCACTTCATCAAGGGCATCGAAGACGCCGCAGCGCAGGCAGCGCCGCCACTCGCCGATACGCTGAGCCATGCTGCCCTGCCGATCTGCAAGGCCATTCTCGCAGAAGCGGAAGGCCATGGCGATGCGGCGGTCGCCCTCATGCGGCCGGCATTGGCCACGATGCACAGGCTTGGCGGCAGCCACGCCCAGCAGGATCTGCTCGAACAGATATTCTGGCGCTTTGCCCACGGCGCCGGCGCACAGGCCGATCGACAGCTCATTTTCGAACGAATACGCGGCACGCGCCATCTGCCGCCCCAGCACAGCATCGGCTGGCGGGACGCGGCGCGGCTCTGCTAATTTCCGGCAATCACATCCGGCGTTTTCCAGGCGATATGCTGGCCGCCGTCCACGGCGATCATCTGCCCCGTGATGCTGCGGGCGCGAGCAAGATAGGCGACGGCATCCGCGATCTCTTCCGGCAGGACCGGGCGCGCCATTGGAATGCCAGCAGCCTCGCGGACAAACCCTTCAGCACCGTCGGTGGGATTTGGAAACACCGGGCCGGGACCAACCGCATTGACCCTTATGCGCGGCGCAAACGCCTGCGCCATCGTCTGTGTCGCGGTCCACAAGGCGGCTTTCGTCAGCGTATAGCTGAAATAATGCGGGTTGAGCCGCCAGACCCGCTGATCGGTGATGTTGACGATGGCGCCGTCACGGTCCTTCGGCAGGTCCCGCATCATGATCGCTGCCAGCGCACAGGGCGCGCGCAGATTGATCGCCATCATCCGGTCGAACACGCCGGCATCGAATGTCTCGATAAGGTCGGTCTCGAACAGGGAGGCATTGTTGACGAGCAGGGTCACCGGACCAAGCGCCTGCCCAACCTCCGCGAACAGTTTTTCGGGCGCGGCTTCGTCCATAAGGTCGGCGGCAACCGCATGGGCGGTCGCACCGGCAGCGCGCAATTCGCTGGCGAAGGCGGCGGCATCTGCGTGGGACCGCGCCGAGGCATGCACGGCGATGGCATAGCCGTCGCGCGCCAGGTTCTCCGCTATGGCACGGCCGATCCGCCGCGCTGCACCCGTGACGAGGGCCACACCGGGAGCTATGGAATTACCGGAAGCTGGCGCTGCGGATTGATCTCCTGACACAGTGTTTGTCTTCCCATTTCCTGCCATGCGTGGGCCACAATAACCGGTTGCGCCACAATTTCGACCCGCCGCACCCCGCTCTGTGGGAAATAATACCCGCAAATCCCATTTTCTTAAGCGACCGTTAATCACACTGCACGGTCTTCCAAGGCCGATTTCGCCGGTCCGCCCTTGAATCGCATTTGAATCGAATGATTCCGATCGTCTGCCCCGTGTGTGGCGGCCGCTCCAGGCGATTTCAAATTGCAGCGCGATTACAGACGACTTCGCGACACATTTCGGCGGCCAAGTAGCTGCGCGTCAGACTACATAGGAGAGCGAAGGGTGATGAATAAATATTTGGCTGCAGCGATCATACCGGCGATCGCAGGAATGAGCGGTGCGGCTTACGCTGCCGATCTTCCGTCACGCATGGCGCCTTCCTCGCCGCCACCGGTCTTCACGCAGGCGCCCATTTATAGCTGGACCGGCTTTTACGCCGGCATCAACGCCGGCGGCGGTTTCGGCAATCTCGGTCGCGGCGCTTCCTCCTTCGGCAAGGCCAACGGCGCCCTGATCGGCGGCACTGTCGGCTACAACTATCAGATCAATCAGTTCGTGGTCGGCCTCGAAGGCGACATCGGCTGGTCGGGTTTCAATGCGTCCAACACGCTGCCCGGACCGATCTTCATGCGCGGAACGATGAATTCCCTCGCCACCCTGCGCGGCCGCGCCGGCATGACCTTCGACCGCGCCCTCGTCTATGCCACCGCCGGTTACGCCGGCGGCAACGTGCGCTCGACCGTGATCGACACCACGATTCCGGCAGGCTTTTCCAACAACGGCTGGCGCAACGGCTGGGTTGTCGGCGGCGGCATCGAATACGCCGTGACGCCGAGAATATCGGTGAAGGGCGAATATCTCTACACGCAGATCGGCAACGACAACAATTCCGTGATCTCCACGTCGAACGCCGGCTATCGCGGTTCGATCATCCGGACCGGCCTCAATTATCGCTTTTAAAGCTGTATAATCCGATCAAGATTCCTCCCGGCGGATTCACCTCTGCCGGGATTTTGCTGTGTGAGAGCCGTCAAACTTCGCCTGCCGTCCATGCGCAAGTCCAGCGCGGAGCGGCGCCTTGCGCCAGCGTCTGCGCCAGCCATGGCGCCAGCATTTTGATCTCGTCAAACAGCGGATACGGCGGATTGATGATTGCCAGTCCGCTAGCACTCAGCTTGCCCGCAGCATCGGTCAGACCGACATCGATTTCAGCCCGCAGGATGCGCGAGATGCCCGCTGCCGCAAGACCGTCATGCAGGTCCTCGACAGCGGCAATGTCCTTCACCGGATACCAAAGGACATAAGTTCCGGTCGGCCATTTGCGCCAGGCCGCGATGACGCTGTCGCGCAGGCGCACAAATTCGTCGGGCGATTCGAACGGCGGATCGACGAGCACCAGCCCGCGCCGCTCGATCGGCGGGACATAGGCTTTCAGCGCCATATAGCCATCAATGCGGATGACCTTGACGC
Organism: Terripilifer ovatus; assembly: GCA_029222685.1. Lineage (GTDB taxonomy): Bacteria > Pseudomonadota > Alphaproteobacteria > Rhizobiales > Beijerinckiaceae > Terripilifer > Terripilifer ovatus. The sequence continues at coordinate 465,430 of JARHVB010000008.1, forward strand.
GCGGATCCTTGCCCATGTTGCGGCCCAGCACGCGCACGTCCTGGTCGTGGAGATCGCATAAGGTCAGGCGGTCCTGCGCGCGCAAGAGATGTTGCGCAAGCATCGGCGAGCCGGGATAGCTCGCAGGGCGGCCGGTTTCGTCGAGCGGCCCGAGGGCATCGAGCCAGGGCTTCAGCAGGACTTCGATGCTCGCGGGTATTTTGGCCTTGGCTATACGCGCGATCCCATCATGCCACTCGCCGGTCTTTTGCGCCTGCTCGGAGCGCAGATCATATCTGCCGATGCCGGCATGGGTGTCGAGATAGCGCAGCGGCGCATCCTTGCGCACCAGATAGACGAGGATCCGCGCCATAATCGCGTGCTTGAAAACATCGGCGAAATTGCCGGCGTGAAAAATATGGCGGTAGTTCAATGAACTGCCGGAACATTGATTTGCTGCGACCTGCAGGATGCCCGCGCCACCTCCGGGCAGAGCACGAAGTCGCGCAGGTCCTTGCTCAGGCAGACGCGCACTTCCTGCAGCATGCCGCGCTGGCAGGCCACCGCCATCATACCGGGCCGCAGCCCGCGATTGGCGTCGACAAAGGCGCGCTGGATATCGAGCGGCGCCAGGCGCTGGGGCGATTTCGGCTGCTGCAGGTCTTCGGGAATTGCCACCTTGTCGCGGGCGCGCCGGACGTCGGCGATATAGTCGCCCGGAGAACGGCCCGAACAGGTGCCGTGCTTGCGCCATTCGTAGCGCGCCAGGCCCTCTTCCGGAAACACGCTGGCGGCATCACGCGCTACGCCTGCCGGCAGATTGCGCACCGGGCTGTCGCAATCGGAAGGAAAGCCGCGATCATATTGCGGCCACAGCCCATGGACGACGAAACCATTGTTCGAACCGATCTGGCATTGGTCGCGGCCGCGATTGTCGCCATTGGCGCAGAAGCTCGAAGACCAGCTCAGGGCCAGCACATAGAAATCGAACTGCCCTGGCGCGCCATTACCGGCCCGGTTGCGGCGGAATCGGCCGCCGCGCGTCTGGTCCTCACCAAAAGACTGATCACGATCCCTATCGCTGCGCGTGTCATCCCGGTCGCTGCGCGGCGTGCGCCGCTGCGGATCGTCGCGATCCTGGCAGCGGTCGAGAACGCAATCGTCGCGCCCGCTCCCGGATCCGCCGCGAAACTGCGCCGAGGCCGGCAACGCGCTCAAGAAAACACCCGCAAGAACAGCGCCCAGGCAGCCAATCAGCGATGGAACGGGCCTGAACGGCGCTGTCATGGTGAGGAGTCCAGTCTCAGTGCCGCGCAGCCCGGCAGGCAGCGCCATAGGCATAATTGCGGTCGAGGCCAGCGACGCACCATTCCACGCCCCACTTCGGCCACCAGGTCAGGCCCCAGCCGATCATGCCGAGGTTTTCGCCGACCCAATAAGTGACCTGACGCGTGCGCCCGTCGTTCATATAGGCGCGGGCGGTGCAGTAGCGCCGGGGAATATAGTCCAACCCGTTGCTGCGATAGCCGTTTTCGCGAATCCGGTCATACCCGACGATTTGCAGGGCGGAATTCCAGTACCCCGACTCCCGACTGGCGAAACGGCTCTGGATTTTGCCCAGGACATCCGGATCCTCGCAGAGGGGAAGCGCCCCCGTATAGGGCTGATAGCGATTTTCAGCCGGCATGATCGGGCGTGATTGCGCCAATTCCGCCGTTTCCGCCAGCCCGAGCGCCGCCAGGCCCACCATCGCCAGTATTTTCAAGTTCATCTGCATCACCAACCCCTGAATTTCCGGCCTGACGATGCTTCGTCCGCACCGCTTCGGTCAAGAGGTTTGAGCCCCGCTCGGACGGCGCGGCGTATCGTTTGCAGCCCCCGCCATGCCGCACGGCGCTCTGCCATCTTTTGTTTCACGGCGATGCGCCTCTGTTTCAATCCGGGGCAAATACCTTGGCCAACACGAATTTTGTGTCTTTCAATCAGGAACCGGGGGCCTATTCGGCAGGCCGGTGGCGCCGCCTGTTTTCGGGCCTGGCCGACAATCCCGCCGTTGTCAGGATTATTTTTTCCGTCGTGGCGGCGGCCACCGACGCGGGCGCCATTCTCATCAGCGCCGCCGCCTCCATCCTTGCCTATCATGCCCTGGCCTACACCAGTTCCAGCGCCTTCCATGCATTCCGCAGTTTCGACAACCAGGGCTACGTCGTCGCCGCCCTCTTCCTCGTGCCCAGCGTCATGCGGCGCGACTATGTCTTCGCCCATTACCTGAGCTTCAGAGGCCACTTCAGGCGCACCCTCCTGATGTGGAATGTCGCCTTCGCCAGCGCCTTCATGCTCGCCTTCCTGATGAAGACGAGCGCGGATTTCTCGCGTGGCACGGCCGTCTTCTTCTACGTCGGGGGACTGGCGAGCGTGCTCGTCGTGCGCCTGACCCTGGTGCGCATCGTGACCGACCGCTTCGGCAACGGCGGCATCGCGCAGAAACGCATTTGCCTTGTCGGCTTCGAGGAAGAAATCAATCGTTTCACCAGCAATCACGAGCCGTGGAATCTCGGCATGCGCATCGTCGCCTCATCGGTGCTGCGCGGCCCCGACAGTCTGGCTGACGATCTGGCGCTGGCCGCGGCATCGGCACGCGTTCTGAAGCCGGAAGAAGTCTTCATCCTGGTGCCATGGTCGAACAAGGAAACCATCGACGCCTGCATCAACGCCTTCCTGCGCGTGCCGGCCGCCATTCATCTGGGGCCGGAACGGATTCTGGACCGCTTCAACGACATGCACATCGAGCGCATCGGCAATATCGCCAGCCTGCATCTGGTGCGGCGGCCGCTGTCGACCTTCGAAATCCTGACCAAACGCGCCTTCGATATGGTCATCGGCACGTTTGCCTTTCTTCTCCTCAGCCCGCTTCTCGTGCTGGTCGCCATCGCGATCAAGCTCGATTCGCCAGGTCCCGTCCTGTTCTTCCAGCGCCGTTACGGCTTCAACCAGGAGCCGTTCAACATCTTCAAGTTCCGCTCCATGACCACCCTCGACAACGGCCGCACGATCAAGCAGGCAAGCGCCAACGACAGCCGCATCACCCGCGTCGGCCGCATCATTCGCCGCTGCAACATCGACGAACTGCCGCAACTCATGAATGTCATCCGCGGTGACATGTCGCTTGTCGGCCCGCGTCCGCACGCCATGGCGCACGATCAGCAATATGTGCGCAACATCGCCCTCTATGCGCGCCGCCACAATGTCAAGCCCGGCATCACCGGCTGGGCGCAGGTCAACGGTTGCCGCGGCGAGACCGATACCGACGACAAGATGCGCGCCCGCATCGAACACGACCTGGCCTATATCGACCACTGGTCGATATGGTTCGACATCAAGATCCTCTTTCTGACCGTGTTCTCCCGCAAGGCCTACGCCAACGCAGGTTAGCGAAATGCGTTATGCCGCCTTTTTCTGATAGTCCTTGATGTCGGAAAAGGTGATCTGCGGCCATTTTTCCTGTTCGTAGTTCAACGCCCAGGCAGACGCCGCCATGAACACCGGCGCGCCATCGAGATCGGTCGCCATCGACGACGGAAACGCCCGGATGAACTTGTCCATTTCCTGACGATCTGTGGCGCTCACCCAGCGGCAGAGTTCGAACCGGCTTGGCTCGAAACTGACCGGCAGGCCGTATTCCGCCTGCAGCCGCTCCTTGAGCACATCGAGCTGCAGCGCCCCGACCACGCCGACCATGGCGCCCGAGCCGTCGTTGGGCACGAATGTCTGCACCACGCCCTCTTCCGCCATTTGCTGCAAGGCATCGAGCAGCTTGCGCGCCTTCATGGCGTCGCCGATCTTGACTCTGCGCATGATTTCCGGCGCGAAACTCGGCACGCCGCGAAACACGATGTCCTCGCCTTCGGTCAGCGTGTCGCCGATGCGCAAAGTGCCGTGATTAGGAATGCCCACCACGTCGCCCGCATAAGCCTCGTCGGCGATGGCGCGTTCCTGCGCGAAAAAGAATTGCGGCGCGTTAAGCGCCATCGGCTTGCCGGTGCGCACGATCTTGGCCTTCATGCCGCGTACCAGCCTGCCCGAGCACACGCGCATGAAGGCGATGCGGTCGCGGTGGTTGGGGTCCATGTTCGCCTGGATCTTGAACACGAAGCCGGTCATCTTGGGTTCGCGCGCCTCGACGAGCCGGGTGGCCGATTCCTGCCCGCGCGGCGGCGGCGCGAATTCGGCCAGGGCGTCGATAAGATCCTTGACGCCGAAGGTGCGCAGCGCCGAGCCGAAATAGACCGGAGTCAGATGCCCCTCGAGGAAGGAGCTCTTATCGAAAGGCTTCAGCCCGTCGACCGCCAGCGCCAGTTCTTCGCTGAACGCCGCGCGCTCATGTTCGGGCAGCAGCTCGGCGATCGAGGGATCGTCCGGGCCGTTGACGGGCCGCAACACTTGCTCGCCTTCCACCGGACGCACAGCGCTGGCGCGGATGTCGTAAGTGCCGGCGAACGACCGGCCGCGGCCGATCGGCCAGGTCATCGGCGCCACATCGAGCGCCAGCGTCTTTTCGATTTCATCGAGCAGATCGAACGGATCGCGGGTTTCACGGTCGAGCTTGTTGATGAAGGTGACGATGGGAATGTCGCGCAGGCGGCAGACCTCGAACAGCTTGCGCGTCCGGTCCTCGATGCCCTTGGCGGCGTCGATCACCATGACGGCGGAATCGACCGCCGTCAGCGTCCGGTACGTATCTTCCGAAAAGTCTTCGTGCCCCGGCGTATCGAGCAGGTTGAAGACGCAATCGCCGTATTCGAACGTCATCACCGAGGTGACGACCGAAATGCCGCGCTCGCGCTCGATGCCCATCCAGTCGGAACGGGTCTGCCGGCGGTTGGCCTTGGCGCGCACTTCGCCGGCAAGCTGGATCGCACCGCCGAACAGCAGCAGCTTTTCGGTCAGCGTGGTTTTGCCGGCGTCCGGATGGGAAATGATGGCGAACGTGCGCCGCCGGCTGACTGGATCGGTTGCGGTCATGTTGGGCGAATTCGGATTCGAATGGGAGAACGCGACGGCAAGCCCGCCGCAGATGGCGGTGGATTAACCCATCCGGACCGGAAAGCCAATTTTTCCGGTTTCCGGCGAAATCCTCAACTTTACCGCAAGATATTTGCAGTAGAAGCGGGCCAGTACCGCCGGCATTGTCAAAGCGATGTCCCCACCCTATTTTGGCGCGATGTGGCGAAGCATTTTTTCAGTTCGATGGCTGGCTGTCGCGATCGTGATGATCGCGGCGTATGCGCTGCCGTCCGCGGCTTACGCCCACAGCGGACACAAAACTGGAATCCACGCCATGTCGACGGCGTGGGCGGAAGCGCAGACGCAGAATAGGCATCTCAGTCAATCTCACATCGCCCAGTCGGCGGCGGTAATGGCCGTCGACATCACCGGACAAAGCTCCGATCGCACTTGCAGCGGCCTTTGTTGTGCAACGTCGTGTGCCGGCTGCTGCGGGTCGGTCATGACGACTTCCATTCCTTTGCAACCCGTTTTCACGGGCCAGCAAAGGTTGAGTGAGATATCTGATCGCCGGCCTGACGGCGTCAGCGCCGAGGCGCTGCCCCGTCCTCCCCAATCCTTCGTTTGAATTGACGCGCCCGTCAGACGTGCGCGAGCGGCGATTCTGCAGTGATTGCAGCGCCCTGATTCAACACGAAGGACTGAATGATGCGTCTTTTTTTCAATGCCGCTGTCGTGACTGCGCTGCTTTACGCATGGTGCGCTCCCGCCGCCTGGTCCCATGAAGGTCACGACCACGAGAGCCCGCCGCCCGGCGCCGGCGTATCCAGTCTCCCCCGCGCCGAGGCCACGTCACAGGACTTCGAACTGGTCGCTGTCGCCCGCGACGGCAAGCTGACCATCTATCTCGACCGGTTCGGCACCAACGAGCCGGTGATCAATGCCGCCATCGAGGTGGATGCGCCGGACGGCCAGGCTACGGCAAGGCTTGTCGGCGATGTCTACGAAGTCGAGGCTGCCTGGACGGTGCGTCCGGGAAACAACGACCTGCTGTTCACCATCACGACTCCGGACGGCGCCGACGTGCTGTCGACGACACTCGTGATCGGGGCAGCCGCTCGAAGCGCCGCGACGGAGACGTCGGCAGGCTCCGCCTCCACTGGCCTGCGCGGTCGGCTGACAAGCGGCGGCTACGGTGTGTTTGGCATTGCAGCGCTCGGCTTTCTGCTCGGCATTCTGGTCATGGCGCTCGCCACCGGCCGGCGCCGCCTGGTTGCCGTCACCTCTGTAGCGGTCGTCGGACTGGCTGTTCTTTATGGCGGCCAGGCCTGGGCGCACGAGGGCGAAGACCATGGTGACGCTCCTGTAAGCTCCCAAGCTCGCGTGACCCGCGATGTCGCACAGCGTCTGCCCGACAGATCGATCTTCGTTCCTAAAACGGCCCAGAGGCTGCTCGTCATCCGCACTGAAATCGTGGCGCCGACACGGCACGCCCGCAGCCTGGAATTGCCGGGCCGGATCATCCCCGATCCCAATGCGAGCGGATATGTGCAGGCTGCCGTCAGCGGCCGCCTGTCGCAACCGCCCGGCGGCTTTCCGCGCCTCGGCGTGAGCGTCCAGCAAGGCGACATCCTGGCCTATGTGACTCCGCCCCTGACGTCGGCCGAATCATCCGACCAGCGCCAGCGTCAGGGCGAGTTGGATCAACAGATCAGCATCGTCGAGCGGCGCCTCGCCCGTTATGAAAAGCTGGCGCCCTCGGGCGCCGTCGCCCGCGTCCAGGTTGATGAAACCAGGAGCGAGCTCGAGGGTCTGCGCGATCGCCGCACGGCGCTGGACCGATCGCGCCGCCAGCCGGAAGCCCTCGTCGCACCAGTGTCAGGCGTGGTGGCGGCCGTCAATGCGATTGCCGGCCAGATCGCCGAGACGAACGCTCTCGTCTTTCAAATCATCGATCCGCACCGGCTGTGGGTGGAAGCCCTGAGCTTCGAGGCCCTGAACGGCGTGACCGATGCCAGCCTCAAGCCGGGCGGCGCGAAGAGTTATGAACTCGAATTCAAAGGCTCCGGGCTTTCCGACAAGATGCAATCGCTGCCGGTGCATTTTGCCGTGAGCAATGATGCAACCGGCCTGCGCGTCGGCCAGTTGGTCACGGTCTTCGTGCAGACCAGCGAGACCACGACGGGCATCGCCCTGCCGCGCAGCAGCGTCGTCACCGGCGCCAACGGCCAGTCGACCGTCTATGAGCACACACAGGCCGAACGATTCGAGCCGCGCGAGGTTCGCGTCATGCCGCTGGATGCAGAGCGAGTGTTGATCGCCGCCGGCCTCGATCCAGGCCGTCGGATCGTGACCCAGGGCGCCGAACTTCTCAATCAGGTGCGCTGACATGTTCACCTTTCTCGTCACCCAGTCCCTGCGCAACCGTCTGCTGGTCATCGCCATGGCCGTGGCCCTGATCGTGCTCGGCATCTTCAGCGCCACCCGCCTGCCCGTGGACGTATTTCCCGATCTCAACCGTCCGACCGTCACCATCATGTCGGAAGCGGAAGGGCTTGCGCCGCAGGAAGTCGAGCAACTGGTTTCCTATCCGATCGAGACCCAGATGAATGGACTGCCGGGCGTGAGCCGCGTGCGCTCCGTCTCCGGCGTCGGCCTGTCGATCGTCTATGTCGAGTTCGAGTGGGACACAGACATCTACCGCAACCGGCAGCAGGTCTCCGAGCGCCTGATGGCGGTGCGCGGTCAACTGCCGGCGACGGTCACGCCGCAACTGGGCCCGATCAGTTCCATCATGGGCCAGATATTGCTGATCGCCGTCACCGGCGACGGTGTGTCGCCCATGGCCTTGCGTGACGTGGCGGACTGGACCTTGCGGCCACGGCTCCTCACCATTCCCGGCGTGGCGCAGGTTATCCCCATCGGCGGCGAGGTGCGGCAATACCGGGTTGCGCCCAATCCAGCCGCTGTTCGCGCGCTTGGCGTCACCTACGATCAGATCGAAAAAGCCTTGACGCAATTCGGCGCCAACACGGGCGGCGGATTCACCGACCAGTATTCGCGCGAATTCCTGATCCGAAATATCGGCCGGACCACGCGCCTCGAAGATCTCAGCAGCATCGTCGTGGCCAATGTCGGCGGCCGGCCCGTGTACCTGCATCAGGTGGCGAGCGTCGACTACGCGGCGCGCGTCAAACGCGGCGATGCCGGCTATATGGGCAAGCCGTCGGTCGTGGTATCTGTCGAGAAACAGCCGGGCATCGACACCACCAGGCTGACAGCGCAGATCGAAGCTGCGCTCCAGGAGCTGAAGCCGAGCCTGCCTGCCGGCGTGCGCGCCGACCAGCTCCTGTTCCGCCAGGCAAACTTTATCGAAGCCTCGGTCAGGAATGTCGAGCGCGTCCTGATCGAAGCCATCATGGTCGTGGCCGTCGTCTTGTTCGCATTCCTGCTGAACGTGCGCACGACGGCCATTTCCCTGACGGCGATTCCACTGTCGATCCTGACCACAGCCGTCGTTTTCTACGTGGCAGGCCTCTCGATCAACACGATGACGCTCGGCGGCCTCGCCATCGCCATCGGCGAACTGGTCGACGATGCCGTGGTCGATGTCGAGAATATTTTCCGTCGCCTGCGAGAAAACCGGGAACACGGCAATCCACGCTCCACCTTTGACGTGGTGGTGTCGGCATCGCAGGAAGTCCGCTCCGGCATCGTCTACGCGACCATGATCATCGTGCTGGTGTTCGTGCCGCTGTTTGCCCTTTCAGGGATCGAGGGCCGGCTGTTCGCGCCTTTGGGCGAGGCCTATATCATCTCCATCATGGCCAGCCTGTTTGTCTCGATCACGCTGACGCCGGTCATGGCCTATTATCTGCTGCCCGGCCTGAAGCGGCTCGATGAACATGACGGTTGGCTGGTGCGGCATCTCAAAACCGCCAACCGCCACGCCCTGGCGCGGGCCTTCGACCGGCCGCGGCTGCTGATGACACTTGCCGCTCTCGGCATTGCCGCCGCGGTAGCGGGCGCCGTGCAATTGCCACGCGCCTTCCTGCCCCCGTTCAACGAGGGCACCTTTACGATCAACATGCTGTTCAACCCGGGCATCTCGCTGGCGGAGAGCAACCGGGCCGGCCTCATCGCCGAGCGGCTGATCCTGGATGTGCCCGAAGTCAAGTCGGTTGGGCGCCGCACCGGCCGTGCCGAGCTGGATGAGCATGCCGAAGGCGTGCATTCATCAGATATCGAAGTGGACCTCAGGGAAGGCGGCCGGCCGAAGACTGCGATCGCCGAGGACATCCGCTCGCGCCTGCTGGCGCTGCCGGTCTCCATCAACATCGGCCAACCGATCTCGCACCGGCTGGATCATATGCTGTCGGGTGTCCGCGCCCAGATCGCTCTCAAGGTGTTCGGCGATGACCTCGACCGCCTGCGCACGATCGCCGAAGGCTTGCGCGCCAGAATGGTGACAGTTCCGGGCATCGTCGATCTCCAGGTCGAGAAGCAGGTCCGGATTCCACAACTCGATATCCGTGTCGATTATCAGCGTGCCGCGCTTTATGGCCTGCAGCCGGCCCAGATCACCGAACAGCTCGAGCGGCTGTCGAACGGCCGGGTCGTGTCGCGCGTCATCGACGGCTATCGGCGCTATGACGTAACCATGCGCCTGCCGGACGGCCAGCGCACGACGGCCGGCCTCGGCGACCTGCTGCTGGAAAGTCCGGCGGGCTGGATACCAGTGCGGCAGGTCGCCGATATCCGCGAAAGCGACGGCCCCAACCAGATCCTGCGGGAGAACAGCCGGCGGCGCATCGTCGTGCTCGCCAATACCGACGGCAAGGCAGACATGGCGGCGGTGATCGAAAATATCCGCACGGAGATTGCCAAGGCGGCCCTGCCCGAGGGCTATTTCGCCAGCCTCGAAGGCACGTTCCAGGCGCAGGAAGAAGCCAGCCGGCGCATCGCCCTGCTCTCGGCCCTCTCCCTCGCCATGGTCTTCGTCATTCTCTACAGCCGCTACCGGTCCGCCGTCTTCGCGCTGATCATCATGGGTAGCGTGCCGCTGGCGCTGATCGGATCCGTGCTGGCGCTGTGGCTGGCCGGCCAGCCGCTGTCCGTCGCCAGCATGATCGGCTTCATCACGCTCACCGGCATCGCCACGCGCAACGGCATTCTCAAGATCAGCCATTACGTCAACCTTGCCGTCCATGAAGGGCTGCCGTTCGGCCGCGACCTCATCATGCGAGGCAGCCTCGAGCGCCTGACGCCGGTCTTGATGACCTCCCTGTCCGCCGGCGTTGCGCTGCTGCCTCTGCTCATCGATGCGGAAACGCCCGGCAAGGAAATCCTTCATCCCGTGGCGGTGACCATCTTCGGCGGCCTCATCAGCGCAACGCTGCTCGACACTTTCCTGACGCCGATCCTGTTCCTGCGCTACGGCGAGAAATCTCTCGGCCGGCTCGTCGATGCAGCGCAATCCGACGCTGCGTCAAAACCCGACCACGTTGTCGAAGCTTACTGATCGAAAGGAGAACCCCAATGAAATCCGTTGCTCTGTGTTGCGCCCTGCTGCTGGCCTTCGCTGCCCCTGTCCTGGCCCATGAAACCAAAGGGCCGAACGGCGGCGCCATGGTCGACGCCGGCGCCTTTCACGTCGAACTGACGGTCAAGGACCAGGTGATCGATGTCTTCGTGACCGACGCTTCGGAAAAACCCGTGACGATCGGTGGCGCCAAAGGCACGGCCATCCTCATCGTCGGCGGCAAGCCTATGCGCATCACGCTCGTTGCAGCATCGGGCAATCGCCTTAGCGGCACTGCAACGGCGCCGCTCCCCACAGCCCCCAAGGGCGCTGTCCAGATTCAACTGCCGAACGGGACTTCGCTGCAGGGCAAGTTCCACTAAGCCTGGATTAGAAATCCGACAGCGCCCGGATCGGTCCCGTCAGATGGTTGGCGAGAGCGAGCCCCGAGGGTGAAAGGCCGGCGCGCCGAGCGCAGAGCTGCAAGGTCTGGGAATGACGCGCCAGTTCCTTGACAGGCAGGAAGGCGGTGCTCGGCTCCTCCGTCGTCTGGGCCGCGTCGATCTTGGTGAAAACCGAGACGCCGCATCCCAGGGCGGAAAACAGCTGAAGCACGGAGGTTGAATTGGAGATGAGCCGAGGCTCGATAGTTCCGAGCCGCCGCAGATGCGGGTTCAGCAGGCTCCTCAGTTTGATCGATTGATCGGGCAACAGGAGCTTGCTCTCCAGCAAATCGGTGAGCTTGATCGACCGCGCTCGCGCAAGCTTGTGATCCTTGGGAATCCAGGCGCCGATGACGAGCTTGGCGCTGGCCAGGATCTGCAGCGGCACGTCCGGCGGCATGTCGAAACCGATCGCCAGGTCGAACTCCCCATCGGCCACGCCGGCAAAGGCGCTGCTGCTGCGGGTGGTGTGCAGGGAGAGCGCGATATCCGGATAGAGTTGCCAGAACTCCGCGACGATCGGCGGCAGGAAAGCCGTTGCGACGCTTTCCGTCGTGGCGATGCTCACCTGCCCCCGCTTGAGCCCCTGCATGTCGGTGATAAGCGAGCGGGCCCGATCGATCTGCTTGATGCTCTCGCGGGCATGGTAGAAAAACACCTCGCCCGCGCTGCTCAGCCTGATGCCGCGCGGCAGGCGCTCGAACAGCACCGCCCCGAGAGCGGCCTCGAGCTTGGTGATGTGCCGGCTGACGGCTGATGGCGCGATGTGCAGTTGGTCCGCAGCGGCACGGATAGAGCCGAGCCGCGCCGCCGTGAGAAAGCAATTCACCGCCGACGTCAGGAAACTTGGATGCGGCCGCTCTCCCTGCCGGGATTGCGACCGGCGTGCAGTGCTTGGCTTGGCCATGTTACAGCTTCGTCGAGGCCGGCCAGCGCGGACTGCGTTGACCTGTAAGCAACGAGATGTTGCACAATCGGTGCTTGTCAACAACCCTCGCCGTCTCCTGTAATGGCCCTCAACAGAGGCCGCGACAAGTAATTTATCGGTTGATTCTAGATAATTAAAACTGGACCGCGGCCGCCTGGCGACCCAACCGAGTGACGATCATGCATTTGTATGCGCCGCCGAAGCCCCCGGCATCCATCCCCATCGTCGACCTTGCCGGCACGCAGGACGCCAAAAGCCCCGCCCGCGACCGGGCCGCGCAAGCGATCCACCGCGCCTGCCGCGAGACCGGCTTTTTCTACATCGCCAATCATGGGACGGATCAGCGCCTCATCGATGCTCAGTTCGCCCTGGCCAAGGCGTTTTTCGACCTTCCGCTGGAAGACAAGATGCAACTGTCGTTGCGGAAAAATCCGGCGTCCGTCGGCTATGAACCCATCGGCGGACAGAAACTCGACAGCCAGGACCCGACCAAGGAAGCGGCGCCGCCGGATTTGAAGGAGAGTTTCAACTGGGGCGCCGACGTTCCCGCGGACCATCCCTATGCGATCGCGGGCTATCGCGGCTACGGGACGAACCATGCGCCCGCGCTGCCAGGCTTTCGTGCGCAGATGGACGCCTACGCCGCAGACATGCGGCGCCTGGGAAATCTTCTTCTGGAACTGATCGCGCGATCCCTCGATCTGCCGGATGATTGGTTCAAGCCGTTCTTCCTGTCCAACGGCGGCAATCTCAGAATGATAAAATACCCGCCGCAGCCCGATGAGGTGCAACGCAATCAGATCGGCGCCGGCGCCCATACGGATTGGGGCGGCGTGACCCTTCTGGCGCAGGACCAGGTCGGCGGGCTGGAAGTCCGCAACGTCGCCGGCGACTGGATCCAGGCACAACCGATGGCCGGTACGTTCGTTGTCAACATCGGCGACCTGATGGCCCGCTGGACGAATGGAATCTACAACTCAAACTTGCACCGGGTGAAGAATAACAACAGCGCCCGGGACCGCTATTCGATCCCGTTCTTCTATGACGCCGATCCTCGGGCGACGATCGAAGCAATACCGACATGCGTCACGCCGGAGAACCCGGTGAAATATCCAGTCTGCACCAGCAATGAGCACATGGCCGACATGTTCCAGCGCTCGTACGGATTTCGACCGGGCCAAGCGAAAGCCTCCTGAGCTTGCCAGACTATTATCGCCCAACGCTCACCAAGAGGGACACAATGAACCCGCGCATCTCCCTGCCCGCCGTTCTCATCACAGCCGCCAGCGTGATCGCATCGATCTCGCTGGCATCGGCGCAGGACAAGCTGACCTATTCGAACGACTGGTTCCCGTCGGGCGACAAAGGCATTCAGTTCTACGCCAAACACAAGGGCTTCTTTGCCAAGGAAGGCCTAGACGTCACATTCATCACCGCGAAAGGCTCATCCGACAGCATCACGCGCGTGGCGTCGGGCTCGGCCGATGTCGGCTCGGGAAGCATCGTTGCCCTGCTGCAGGCAAAGGTGGAATCCAACATCCCGGTCAAGACGGCCGTCTCCTTCTACAACAAGCCCGCGGACTCGATCATGGTCACCGAGGGATCAAAGATCAAATCCCTGAAAGACCTGGACGGCTCCCGCCTCGCCACGGCAACCTTCGCGTCTTCGAACGTCTTCTGGCCGCAGATCGTCAAGACACTCAAGCTCGATGAAAGCAAGATCACCCTGATCAAGGTCGATCCGGCGGCCATGACGCCTATGCTGGCATCAGGCCAGGTCGACGGCATCGTGTCCTGGCTGACCTCTGCGTCATCGAACGTCCAGGCCCTGAAGGAAGTGAACAGGAAGCTGAAGATCCTGCCCTGGTCGGACATCGGCTTCGAGGGCTACAGCTATTCCGCCATCGTCTCCGACAAGCTCATTCAGGAGCGGCCCGACGTCGCCCGCCGCTTCGTGCGCGCTATTCGTGCCGCCGGCCAGACTGCATTGAAAGACCCCAAGGGCGTCGGGGAATCGATCAAGGCGCTCTATCCCGATGTCGACGAAGCGCTGATGGTGGAGCAATTCAAAGACGCCTTGGTTCTGATGGACAACGACATCAGCAAGGCGGAAGGCTTCGGCACGATCGACAGGAAGCGCCTGAACAGCACCTGGGAATGGGTGGCCAAATCGCAAGGCTATGATGTCAAGCGCATCGATCCGCAGAGCGTCGTCGCGCCGGATTCCATCGTGAAATAACCATGCTCGCAAGCATCGACCGGATTCTGACCTCCCACGTCGGCGCTTTGCCCCGCCCTCTCAATCTGCCGGGCCGGGAAGCAAGGGATTACGCGGTCGCAGACACCGAGCTAGCCGCCGCCGTGCGCGACATCGTCCGGAAACAGGCCGAGCATGGCATCGCCATCCCCGGCGACGGCGAATTCGGAAAGTCGAACTTTCTCTATTACGTGCGCCATCGCTTCGACGGCTTTGCCGAGCGTCCGCTCGACGCCGGCGAAGCCCATCCCAACGATGCGGGCGGCGCACGGGATCTCGAAAAATTTCCTGCCTACTTCGAAGCGCGCGGCGGACTGTACCCGCTCAACAATCCCGTCCTCTATTGCGCCGACAGGATTGGTTACCGGGGGCAGGACTCCATCGCGACGGACATTCGCAACCTCAAGGCCGCCATGCAGTCGGCCGGCGCGGCGGAAGGATTCCTGACGTCGGTGTCGCCCTGCACGGTGGCCATCACCATGCCGAACGGCTTCTACAGGTCCGACGACGAATACCATGTGGCTTTGGCTGAAGCGCTCCATGATGAATATCGCGCCGTGACCGATGCCGGCCTCGTCCTGCAGATTGACGAACCGGGGCTGCCAGGCCTGTGGCAGACCAATCCCGGCGCAACGATCCCGGACTATCGCCGAAGTTTCGCCAGGTGGGTCGAACTGCTGAACTTCGCCCTGCGGGACTGCCCGCCGTCCCAGGTCCGCCTGCATTGCTGCTGGGGCAGCTACAAAGGCCCGCACATGGGCGACATTGGGCTCGAGCATTTCGTCGATCTTCTTTTCGGCATAAACGCGACCTGTTATTCGATCGAAGGCGGCAATCCCCGGCACGAGCATGAATGGGCGGTCTTCAAAGAGAACAAGCTTCCAGACGGCAAAATGCTGATGCCGGGTGTCGTCTCCCATTCCTCCGACACGATCGAGCATCCGGAACTGGTCGCGCAGCGCCTGATGCGCTATGCCGCTGTCGTCGGCAGAGCGAACGTCATCGCCGGTACGGATTGCGGCCTGCGTCGCGTCCACGACGAAATCTGCTGGGCGAAAATGACATCGCTGGTCGCGGGCGCCGCGGTCGCCAGCGAAAAGTTATGGCCTTAGCCTGAAACTCGGGAAGGCCCGGCCAATCTCAGGGACTGTTGCCGAGCCCTCCCTCGATATGCTCCACTGCGCTTGATGCTGCGGATTCTATGCGCACATCGTCGTGGCGCCTCCCATGGGCGGTTCCCTCATTTCGAGTGACGGTTGGAGATTGTTATGCGCGTGATCGCTCTGGAAGAGCATTTTTCACTTCCCTTCGCTGCGGAGCGTGTCGGCCCGCAACGCGCCAGGGCGCGTGGCTTTCCGCCGCCGGGCGGACGCACGGCCCATCTCGGCCCCTTGCTGCGTGACGTTGCCGACGGACGGGTGGCCGACCTCGAGGCCAACGGCATTTCGCTGCAGGTTCTCTCTTCAGCAGGCCCGGGCGCTGACCTCCTCGACGGGGACGACGGCATACGCCTGGCGAAGGACATGAACGACAAGCTCGCAGAATATGTCTCCGCCCATAAAGGCCGACTGGCCGGCTTTGCCCATCTCCCCATGCGCTCGCCCGAGGCTGCCGCGCGGGAACTGGAGCGCTCCGTCCGCGAACTGGGCTTCCTCGGCGGGCTCATCAACGGCATGACCGAAGACCTGTTTCTCGATGATCCGCGCTTCGATCCTATTCTCGCGGCGGCCGAACAGTTGAACGTGCCTCTCTATGTCCACCCCGCTCTGCCGCCGGAAGCCGTGCGCAAAATCTACTACGATCGCCTGCCCGGGGAGACCGGCGAGGCTCTCGCCACAGCTGGCTGGGGCTGGCATTCGGAAACCGCCTTGCACATCCTGCGCATGGTCGTTGCGGGAACGCTCGACAAGCATCCCAAGCTGAAACTGGTCATCGGCCATATGGGCGAAGGCCTGCCAGCCATGCTGGCGCGCTGCGACGACGTGATGGGACCGGTCACCAGACATCTCAGCCGCTCGATCAGCGCCACCATTCTGGACCAGGTGTGGATTACGACGGCGGGTTTTCTCTACTTGCCGCCGTTCCTGGCGGCGCTGACGACCTTCGGCGCGGATCGCATCCTGTTCTCGGTGGATTATCCCTTCACGTCGAACCAGAAGGCCCTGCCGTTTCTCAAGTCGCTGCCGGTCTCTCCGGCCGATCTCGAGAAGATCGCCCATGGCAATGCGGAACGCCTCCTCAATCTCGCCTGAACGGCTGCAGCTTTCTGTCATCGTGCCCCATAGCGGCGTGCGTCTCGCCGTTATGGTGGCACAAACTCCCAATCTGCGCAGCCAACATCAAGAATGGGCCATTTACGCAGTGTTCCGATCTCTGGCGAGCAGCTGTATCGACGCAGCTTCACGCATGCCAGCGACACAAGCAAAAAAAGCGTGCGAGAAGCGACCCACACGCCCTGTCCGTGACCTGGAGTCGTCTTACTTCCACGTTTTCTGAAGCGCGGTTATAACCTTGTCTCTCTTGTGCTTCTTGCAGTAGACGCCAAGTTGATCGGAATTGCGATGTGCGTAGCGCATGTCAATCTTTGTCAGATTTTTGCTCGACATAAACCAGCCGCCCATCCAGGACGTGAGCAACAACTGTTCATCCAAAGAGGCATCAAGGAGTTGACTGCAGGTTATCTGCGCGGTGTCGATTGTGGTGGGGCCACCACTGCCTTGTTTGGCATTGGCCACGGAAGCCTGCAAAGCCGCCATGATCGGTTGGCCTGGGTTGGAGGAGCACCAACTCGTCACGCTGGCGACATTCTTTTGGTAGCCCTCGATATTGAGGGAGGAGTTTTTGGCTCTTTGATTAAACCAGCCACTGATCCATGCTGAAATGTCACGCTGTGTGGCTGGATCCATAGCGCTAAGATCCGCACACGTAGCCTTGCTCATATCATAGGTGACTTGCGCATAGGCCGGTGCATTGATAGCGGCCATGCCGACGAGTGTTGCAAAGATGACTTTTTTCAAGGATCCCTCCGGATAAGGATGTCAAATATTATGGGCCGACTTTGTTATCGCTGCATGCAAGCGACCCGGAGATCACGTTAGCCCACGCCGATACGGTGCTCTGTCCAAATTCTGACAATTGGAATCTGTTGAGAGAAAGAATTCGCTCTGCCTGGATCGGCGGTGATGACGAGCTGCGGCAGTGGTAGAGGACCGACGGCTCCACTATCCGGCGTTAAATCTCTTACGCGCACAGCGGCATTCCCCGCAGGAACGGGGCGCCACCGCCATTGCGATGAAACTCCAACGTTTCATTTTACTTCTTCGGCAACCGGGAACTTCCAATTGCCGTTCAAAATCTGGGCCTGAGGTCGATACAGTCGGATCATATAATTCCATCCTGCCGTGATCGGAAGACAATTCGCCACTTTGCCGTTGCATCCGCCGAATTGAAAATCGACGCTGTCATCGGCATTCTTCTTCGCCGTGAGGTTATTGAGCGAATAGGTATTGAGGTTGTTGGGCGTGAAAAACCCTTCCGCATTGTAGACGGTCACAGACCAAAAGCCGTCGACGGGTACTTTTGATGACACTTTGAGCTTGTAGAGAGATTTGCCGTCGTTCTTCTCCGGGAAAACGTTGAGGTAAACAGCTTCCTTATCCGGGTTTCCGCCCCAGGCAGAGCCCGCGCCCAGCAGGAAACGAACCGGATCGACCTCACTGCGCGTCCCAAACATACGGTTCTTGTCTGGCAGAGTGTCGGCAAGACCGATAAGCAGGTCGCGAACCTTCTTCTGACTTGCAAGATCCCATGCTGGCACCTCAAATTTTCCGGGGCCGCCAGGCTGATCGACCTTGATGGCATCCTGCACGGCATGCGCCTGCTTCAAATCCTCCTTGTCCGAGGGATCGGCAAGCGTACGGAAGGCAACAACGACATAACGAGTGCCGATGCCATCCCGGGTCAACGTGTAGGGGCCCGGCTTGTAGGACACCTGATTGGTATAGTGATCCTCGTTGATAACCTGCATCGAGACGAAGCGCTTGCCAGTGTCCGGAATCGTTATCGTCACCGGCCCGGCGTCAAGATCGAATACCGCAGCAGAATAGAGAGTGTCCCGGTTGAGACGAATGACTGTCTGCTTGTCGAGGGGTGCCGGCTCACGCGTATGATCGAATTTTCCAAAGCCACCGTTCTTCACCACCCCGCCAAAATAGAGATCCGACTCTGCCCTGGGAAAGTTTTCGACATTCACGATCACGGGCTTCTGGGCAGAATTTTGCGCATTTGCGCCGAAAGCCGGAGAGAGAGCAAGCGCCGCCGCACATGTAATAATACGTTTCATCGTCAAATCCTTTCATATCATGTCGCGCGAATGATAGCCGGCTGATTCCAGCGGCCATCGAGAGCTTCGGCCTTCGGCCAGTAGAGCCGCATCGTCACCCAGAACGGACCCGCCGGAACCGGCAGCCAATTCGCCTCGCGCTCCGGACCTGGAGATTCATGCTGAAGGTAGAGTGTGATCATTCCATCTGGATCGTGCTTCAGACCAGGAAGCATGGGGGAGTTCACCAGATATCGATTGATTGAATTTGCCGACAGCAGACTCTGCGGCAATTCATATACCGTCAGCGACCAGAACGAGTGGACCGGTGGCGGATACTTCGGATCAATCGTCCAGGTATAATTCGCGTCCTTGCCATTCAGCGCCCGGCCACTCGAGTCATTGTAGTGGAATGGGTAGAGCGCCTCCTCCGCACTGTTCCCGTAAATGCCTAGCGCCGCGGATGCCATGCGGAGCATGTAGTCATTCTTGAGGAAAGCGCGCGTACCAAAGCCTTCAGCGGAAGTGCGCTTACCTGTATCGAGCTGGGTGGTCTTGAACTCGGCAAACGCCTTCCAGGCGTCCGCCATGCCATCCTGCAGCGCCTTTTTCCGCTCGGGCGTCAACGTCTCGACAGAAAGGGGCTTGCCAGGCCCTATGCCGATGCGTGCGAACCGCCTTCTCAGCTCGCGTTCGGATGGATGCGTCGGACAGAACTGGAGGATAAAGTTAAGTACCCGGAAGAACTCCAGTGAACTCCGCTGCTCCTCTGACGAAAGTGGCTTGACGAACTCCACGGCAGGCGCGGCCTTGGGCGCGGGCGTTCCCAGGTACTGGGAAAGCGTCTCCACCTTGTAGCCGGCCTGCACCTCCTTCACTTTGTCGAGGTCTGTCGTATCGAAAAGCTGCGTTCGATATAGAACAAAGGCAAATTCCGTTTCCGAACGGATCACCTTCTTGACCCCTTTGGGCGTCTTGCCCTTCCACCCGGGTCCGACCAGCAGGAAGCGGCCGACATCATTTCCCGTTGTACGGCTGCCGACGTAGGCAAAATTATACGTATACTGATCGACAAACTGCAAAGAATAGTAGCGGCTTGGATCAATAGCGGGGACTGTCAGGACAAGAGGTTCGGAGCGCAGGTCTGCTCCGATATAAGAATACGGCGTGTCGGAGTTCGGTGTCTGAATGGCCTTGTCATCCGGGGTGTAGACTCGTGCCGTATTCGACAGCGTATTCCATGGAGCCTTGAATTCAGGGCCGCTTCGATCTGCGAAATAGGTATACTGGATGCGATAGTTGTCGAGCAGAGGGAAGCCCCAGATCACCGCTTCCTTGGCGATAGCCCGCCATTGGTCAGGCTCCGCCGCATATGCCGTATGCCCATCGGCAAACAGACCGAGCACCATCCCTCCTCCGGTGAAGGCGACCGAGGTCAAGAGTGCCCTGCGACTGATCTTTGGGGATTTTATCATGAAATTCTCTCTTATCTTTCGCCCAAATAAGGTCTGACGGAATGACGCTGTTTCGCATCGCAGTCCAGTTCGGCCGTGCCATGCGGCGGCGGCTTTGGACCAACCGGACGGCGCGCCGCAATCTGCTCCACTAAAGAATGGTACCGACGAACGATCATGCTGGCGGGCGACCCAATGGCATCGCCCCGGCATCGGCGTTCAGTTTGACGATGGCCAGAACTAATCCGCTAAAATGCAAGATGAACCACATGCTCACACGCCCCTCCACGATGAGAACTCGACATCTCGCGCTGGCCGCCCCAACCGAACTTCGCCAAATATAACCGATGGAAAATTCCCGCATTGTCGTGAATCGGACAGTGCACTGCTTTTTGATTCAGTAATCAATTCTGTATCCAGAACCGAGCAACAGGAGGCCCAGTCGATCCTGTCAACTGCGCATAAAATCTTAACCAAAGACTGGCGCTGAACGATGAGGCTGTAGCGAGCTTCAATCATGAAGAAACGTAAGTGCTTCAAGCAAAGAAATCTGTTTGTCTGAAATCAGGCAATTGCTTGAATCTAAAAATATAGCGATCGACAATGGACATCTCTCGAATGGAAGCAGACCGCATATTGAGCGAGGCGGGCTGGCTCTCGCATATGATTCCAGAATTTCGCGCTACCGTGCTCCGACACGCTATTCTTATGCGCTTTGTCGACGAACTTGTTTTCCGCTATGGCGACCCGATTGGTGGAATATACGGGCTTGTGGCTGGAACCGGCGCTATGAACCTTGCCCCGCTGGATGAAACGCCCAGACTCATTCATTTGAGCGGACCAGGCATCTGGACGGGCGAGGAATGCTTCATCTCAAGGCAACACCGGCGGGGAGAATTACGTGCCCTCGGTGAATTGTGGTTAATGCACCTCCCGCTTGATGCAATGGATAGAATAGCGTCGCTCAATCCGGAAGCCATTCGCGCATTCGCCAACATATCGATTTCGAGCATGGAAACCCTGGTTCGAGTCATCTATGATCTGCAGAAGCCGCAAGCAGATCGCCGAATTGCCGCAGTGTTGCAGCGAACGACCTCAGTGGGACAGAGACACATCCCACTCTCTCAGGCGGATATCGGCATAATGGCTAACGCCTCGCGACAACAGGTGAATGCTGTACTTCAGCGGTTTGTGGCCGCCGGATGGATTGAGCATCAGTATCGTGCAATTACCGTCAAGGATGCCGGAGCACTTTACAATTTCGCCGCCGGCGATGGATCCGATTGAGAGGCAGGTTTGAGCCTTCGGCTTTGACGCAAATCAGCCTGGTGGATCCGGACGACCGTAATCGTAATAATTCAGAACGCGAATACCTTGCTTGGGCGCCGCGTATAAAAAGCGAAGATGCACGCACTCCCCAGCAAAAAAGCCGCGACCGCAAA
Source organism: Terripilifer ovatus (assembly GCA_029222685.1). Lineage (GTDB taxonomy): Bacteria > Pseudomonadota > Alphaproteobacteria > Rhizobiales > Beijerinckiaceae > Terripilifer > Terripilifer ovatus. Next base: position 486,779 of record JARHVB010000008.1, read on the forward strand.
CGGCGCCAGAACTGAAAATCCGTGCAAGGAGGCGCCGGCAATAGGTCCGATAACTTGTCCGAGGCCCTGGGCAACGACATTTAAGCCAGCGGCCCTCCCTTGATCGCCACTGTCCGTGCGAAGGCTAAGGGATGCCATGTTTCCTGGGAGCATAAGGCCCAGGCCGGCGCCCAGAATGATCAGCGTGGCCAGGATCTGCTTATAGTCAGAGGCCAATGCACAGGCGAACATCGAAACCGTTGCAATCACGGAGCCCACCGTGAGAAGCCGGGAAGGCGACCACTGCAACAAACTCACCGCAAGGGCTTGAAATACGATCAATGTAAGGGCGGTTGCCATCAACGCGGCCCCTCCATATGTGATCGAGTCTTCCACAGTGAATCCCAGGCCATCCTGTAGACGCAGCGCGGCGACCTGATTCAAGATTCCATAAGCCGAAATCGACACCACGGTAATGGCAAGAAACGGCCAAATTTCCGAAAGAGAGATCCGCAGCCCGGCGCCAGCTCTCTCTATCTGCCCTCCGGGCTCAGCCACCCACAACAAGGCACACCAAGAGGCCAATACGGCGAGCACCGCAACCAACCCAAACCCTAGAACAGGATTATTCCCGGCGACGCGCCATGCGATGGCCGCGCCGATCGTCGCGCCAACACCTAGCGCCACCCCGAGAATGGCCATTCCCCCGGCTCTCTGGAGCGGGTTGGTTATATCGGCCATATATCCCTGCGCCGCCGGAAGAAGGCCGCTGGTGGCGATTGCCTGGGCAGACCGGATACAAACAAACAAAAGAAGCGCCATCGAGGCACTGACAGTGCCACCAAGTCGAAGGTGAACCACGATACCGTAACCGATCGCAGCAAGCATGATCCCGAACAAAGCGACTAGAATGACAGGTCGGCGCCCTATCCTGTCGCTGAGGTGTCCCCATACGGCCGCCGAGGCCATCAGCAGCAAGGCCGAGGCGCTCAGAATGCTTCCAGTCTGGATGTCGGAAAAGCCCAGATTGCGGCCCAGAGGAGGGAGCACCACGAGCAGCAATGATTGCCCCGTCGCACTCACACCCAAGCCGAAGAAAAGCGCCAATTTTGCTTTCTGCATACAGCGCCCCACCCTCATATCGCGCTATCTCTTCATACTCAGATCGCACAGCAAATGGGCATGTAGATCAATCTGCGCCGTCACCCTCAGCATATTTGCTCAAGGCCGCCGGGTCCGAGACGACCACGGATCGATACGTATAGTCCAGCCACCCCGCGGCCGCGAATTTCTGCATTGCGCCGTTGACCTGCTGCCGGGAAGCGTTGGCCATTATGCCGAGATCGGACTGCGAAAGAGGAATGGGGCTGTTGCCGATCATGGTGACACGCTGCAACACCGATGCGATTCTCCGGCTTGCGTCCCGCTTTTGCAGATCGTGAATAATTCGAATCAATACATCCACCGCATATACGACGCTCACGCCAATCGCCCTTATCATCGCTGGATCGCGCGCAGCCATTCTCTCCAAGGCATCCAACGGTATATTGAAGAGCCATGCCTCCCCGAGCGCGCGTAATTCCGCCCTCCGCGGCTGACCGGTTAAAAAGCACCCCTCTCCTGTCCATGCTCCAGGAGTGCCCAGGGTAATAAGTCTGGGAGTTGAATCGGGGGCCGCGGTGTTGATCGTCAAATTACCAGCGACGAGACCGTAGATGCCTCCGGGAGGATCGCCATACCGAAATATGGCTTTGGCCGGCTCAAACCTGATCAGTCGGGCGTGACTGAGCGCCTCAGTCTGAAATGCTTCTGACATATATGAGAGCCAGCCATTGCTGCGCATGATAAGTTCTGCTGCGGCCCGCGTGATATCCACCATGGCTTGTCCACGTGTCCTGATTTCCCCTTGTTCCCCGAGATATAACCTAACCCATTAAGAGATAGTAGAACCCCGGGCATGGAAGCGCTCGACTCCCCCTTGGACGTTGGCCGCAAGCGGGCGTCAAGAAGGACGCCCATGAGCTTAAACGCCAAAATTGATCGGGAGATCTGCGGCCACATTGTCCGAAATCCGACAGAACCCACGCCACAAATCTGCAAACTTGCCATGTGTTGGTGCCTGACGGAGAGCTACGTAATCTGACTATCTAATGCCGCCAATTCCCCGGTAACGCAGGAACTGGTTCGGCTCCCCGTTACCCATCGCCGAGAAGATATCCATGCTCGGGGGCGACATTGATCACTCAAGATCGGCCGGATCTCTGTTTCGGCGAGAATCGGATTGTCCAGGTTTACAACCATCTTTTCCACTCTTCTGGTCGCATGCCTTCCTGGGGCATCCGGACGACGATGACATTCCTCTTTCCAAAGTGCCCCCCATAGATCGCCTGCAGTGGCGTGTCGCCTCATCTTGCAGGGACAATCGCAGAGATTGAAATGAGCTTCTTCATGCCCAACTGGAATCGGATCGCCATCGCGTGCGCAGCAGTCCTGTCATTGCCGTTCACAGCAGTTCATGCGGCGGAGAACGGCCTGGGATTTTACCTGCTTGGATCGAAAGGCGCGCTTGCGGCGCTTCTCCCTCCCCCTGGGGTCTATTTCCAGAATGATGCGTATTTTTACAGCGGAAGCCTAGGCGGCAACCGCCAGCTTCCGCTCGGAGGCGTTGTCGGGGCGGGGATCAAGGCGCGCGCCTTCATCGATTTACCGACCGTATTGTGGGTCACACCCTACGAGGTATTGGGCGGAAATCTGGCCTTCAGCCTCACCACGCCAATCGGGGGCCCTAATGTCAATGCGAGTCTTATACTGGGGCCATTTGCAGGCGGTCGCTCCGACAGCCTGACGACTTTTGGTGATCCGGTCGCCTCTGCTATGTTGGGATGGAAATCCGGCAATTTCCACTGGAGTCTGTCGGGAATGGCCAATGTTCCGATTGGCGACTACCAGAAGGGCGCTCTCGCCAATATTGCTTTTCACCGTTGGGCCGGCGACTTGTCGGCTGCGGGAACCTGGCTCGATCCGAATATCGGGCTCGACATATCCGGCGTGATCGGTGTGACCTTCAACGGAAAGAACACCAGCACTGAGTATAGAACCGGGACGGAGCTTCACATCGAAGGTGCCGTGTCGCAGTATTTCACGAAAGAATTCTCGGTAGGTGCCATCGGCTACTACTATCAACAGATCAGCGATGACAGCGGCCCCGGCGCGAAACTCGGCTCTTTTAGAGGGCGCGTGGCTGCTCTCGGTCCGACCGCAAGCTACACGTTCAACGTGGGCATCATACCCGTCACGGCTCGCCTCAAGGTGGTCCGTGAGTTTCACACAGAAAACCGGCTCCAGGGAACCGCAGCCTGGCTATCGCTGGCGATGCCTCTATACGTCAATACCAAGTAGAAGAGCTCGATCTTCTCGCCTTTGCTGCCTCCACCATCCTCGGCGGCCGCTCGATCGCCACGAAGCGGCAAGCGTCGTGGGCCCATGCAAGCTGCACGGCAATATCAGCCATGAACTTGGCTAAATTGCAGGCGGCGTGATCGCCACATCCGGAACCGCTGACATCATCACGAATTGACTTTGATCAAAACCGTGCCTGCCGCTGTGGGTGTATATTATACGTTATTTGCTCGGCGTTCCCGCCTCTGGCATGCAGCAGTATTATTGGGGTTTTACGCATGTCGCAGGCCTTATTGTTACGCTTTCACCGCTGGATCGCGCTCGTCTTCGCGATTCCGCTGGCGGTGATCATCGTCACGGGGCTGTTGCAATCTCTGCTTCCGCTCATGCAGGCCGCCGCGATCAAGCCGGGCACGGTGACGATCGAGAAGGTCGAGGCCTGGCTGGACAAGTTCGATCCCGAGAACAAGACGCGGGCGGTCGCGCTCGACACTTATTACAATTATTTTACGCTCGATGGCCCCGGTCCCGACGGCGCCGTCTATGTGGATACCCGCACCGGCGCCGAATCGACCGAGGACAGCGCCATCAGCAATCTCATCTGGTCGTCGCGCGGCATTCACGAACATCTGATCTTCGATCTCGGCTGGCTGGTGACGCTATCAACCGTCGCCATGCTGGTCATCATCACCATCGGCATATTCATGGGCTTGCCGCGCCTCTCCAATTCGATGTCGGGCTGGCACAAGGCGACGGCCTGGTTCCTGCTGCCGCTGCTGTTCTTGAGCGCGCTGAGCGGCCTGCTGATGTCGTTTGGCGTCACGCTGTCATCGCCGACGCCTCGTACGCAGCCGCTGCCCATTCGCGAGGCGCTGCGCATGGTCGCGCAAAAACACGATCTCTCGGGGCTGGACTGGATCAGGCAACGCGGCGGCCGTCAGATGGCGCGGATCAGCGACGGCTTCAACCAGCGCACCTATCTCGTTACCGCCGATGGGCTGAAGGACGCACCGTGGAATCTGCCCCGCACCTTTCACGAGGGCACCTTTTTCGGCATTTGGGGCGGCGTGATGAATGTGATCCTGTCATTCGCCTTTGCGCTGCTTCTGGGAACCGGCGTGCTCATCTGGGCGCGCCGCACCTTTCGCCGCAGGCGGCGCATTCGCCGTTCACAAACCATGGGCGCTCCCGCCGAATGACGGCCGCGCCGTAAGGCGACGAATTATTGCCTTCGCCATAGGCGAAATGACCGATAAACCGGCGCGACCGCCGGATGTTCAGTCCTTTTGCCAATATTGCGTTCATGCCTTGCTGGTACGATGATTGCTTGGGTGGCACCCCAAGTCGAGAGCCGTAAGCCGAGGACAGCAAGCGCAGATGAGCAAAACCAGGTTCTTCGACGAGATGAACGGCTATGGCGACGAACCCCGCGCGCTCTATGCCCGCGTCGCCGAATGGCTGCTGCGCACGCCCCCCGAGGTTCTGGCCACCCGACGCGCCCAGGCCGAACTGATGTTCCGAAGGGTCGGCATTACATTTGCCGTCTACGGCGGCAACGACGACACCGAACGCCTGATCCCCTTCGACATCATCCCGCGCATCGTCGGCCACAGAGAATGGTCGAAACTGGAAGAAGGCCTGATCCAGCGGGTCACGGCGCTCAATGTGTTCCTCTCGGACATTTACGGCGCGCGCGAAATTCTCAAGGCCGGCATTCTGCCGCCCGACATCATCTACAAGAACCCCTATTTTCGGCCCGAGATGTCCGGCCGCCGCGTTCCGCACGACGTCTGGGTGCATATTGCCGGCATCGATCTCGTGCGCACCGGCGAAGGCGAGTTTTTCGTTCTGGAAGACAATGCCCGGACGCCGTCGGGCGTTTCCTACATGCTGGAAAATCGCGAGGTCATGATGCGGCTGATGCCGGATCTGTTCTCGTCCTATCGCATCGCGCCGGTTGACAATTATGCCGACGCCCTGCTCGCGGCGCTACGCTCGGTGACACCGGCGACAGCGCGCGGCGAACCCACCGTCGCGCTGCTCACGCCAGGACAGTACAACTCGGCCTATTACGAACACTCGTTCCTGGCCGACCGGCTGGGCATCGAACTCGTCGAAGGCAACGATCTCTTCGTCAAGGACGAGATCGTCTATATGAAGACGACGGAGGGGCCGAAGCGGGTCGACGTACTCTATCGTCGCGTCGATGATGAATGGCTCGACCCTCTGGCCTTCCGCCCCGATTCGGCGCTCGGCGTGCCGGGGCTGATGAACGCCTACCAGGCCGGCAATATCACGATCACCAACGCCGTCGGCACCGGCGTTTCCGACGACAAGGCGATCTATTCCTACATGCCCGAAATCGTCCGTTTCTATACGGGCGAAGAAGCGAAACTCTCCAACGTCCAGACCTGGCGCTGCCGCGAGCCAGATGCCTATAAATATGTCCGCGAACATCTCGACGAACTCGTCGTCAAAGAAGTCAACGGTTCGGGCGGATACGGCATGCTGGTGGGGCCGCATGCGTCGCGCGCCGACATCGATGAGTTTGCCAGGAAACTCGATTATGATCCGGCGAATTATATTGCGCAGCCGACCCTGGCGCTTTCCACCTGTCCGGCCTTTATCGATGACGCCGTCGTCCCCCGCCATGTCGATCTGCGGCCCTTCATTCTGACCGGATCGGAAGGCAGCCGCGTGGTGCCAGGCGGCCTGACGCGCGTGGCCATGCGGGAAGGATCTCTGGTGGTCAACTCAAGTCAGGGCGGCGGCACCAAGGATACGTGGGTGATCGAAGACACGAACCTTGATTCCAAGGGAGCCTGACGCTTGCTCGCCCGTACCGCTGAAAACCTGTTCTGGCTCGCGCGCTATGTCGAACGCGCCGATTTCACCGCCCGCATCATCGATGTGACGTCGCGCCTGGCCGCGCTGCCGCAGTCTTATCGCGGCGCCGGCGGCGAATGGGAAAGCGCCCTCGCCGCTGTCGGCGCTCTCAACGCCTTCAACGCCAGCTTTTCAGAAACGACTGAAAGCAATGTCGTTCACTTCCTTGCTTTCGACGAGACCAACCCGTCCTCGATCCACAATTGCCTCGAACAGGCGCGCACCAATGCACGCACGATCCGCACGGCGCTGACTGCCGAAATGTGGCAGGCGATCAACTCCGGCTGGCTCGAGCTTAAGTCGTTCGAGGAGCGCCGGCGAACCGGTGAATATTCCGGCATCGAAAGCATTCTGCCGTTTCTGGAATTCGTGAAGTCCGTGTCGCTCGATTTTGACGGCGCCGCCTATCGCACGATGCTCCGCAACGACGCCTACTGGTTCAACCGCGTCGGTCTGTATGTTGAGCGCGCCGACAATACGGCGCGGCTCATGGACGTGAAATACAATGTGCTGCTGCCCAAATCGGAAACGGTCGGCGGCTCGCTCGATTATTTTCAGTGGACGTCGATCCTGCGCGCCGTCTCGGCGCAGACCGCCTATCACTGGGTCTACCGCGAGAGCGTCAAACCATGGCTGATCGCGGACCTGTTGATATTGCGAAAAGAAATGCCGCGCTCGCTGATTTATTGCTACGATAACCTGGCTCGTTTTCTCGATCATCTCGGCAAAGCGTATGGCATGCAGGCAACCTCGCAGCGGCACACCAGAATGGTCCTGCGCAGGCTCGAGAACGCGACCATGGAGGAAATTTTCCAGGAAGGGCTGCATGAATTCGTGACCAAATTCATCGACGACAACAACCGGCTCGGAGGCATCATAGCCGAGCAGTATCTGCTCATCTGAGACGGCCATGCGCATCCGGATTCGCCATATATCAACTTACAGCTATGCAAGCCCGGCGCGCTCGGTCATGCAGGTTTTGCGCTTGACCCCGCGCAATCACGAAGGCCAGCACGTCATCAACTGGCGTATCGAGGTCGATGCCAACTGCCTGTTGAAGCGCTCGGAGGATGCTTTCGGCAATATTGTGCACACCTTCTCCGCCAACGGTCCGCTTATGGAATTGACCGTTTCAGCGGAAGGCGAGGTCGAGACCTTCGATACGTCGGGTTTCGTCCGCAATACCGTTGAACGTTTTCCGCCGGGACTTTATTTGCGCGAATCTCCGCTCGCCATCGCCGACGACGCGCTCTGCGACTATGCAGCGACAATCTCAGGTGACAGCCCGCTGGAGAAAATGCACAATCTGCTCGACACCTTGCATGAAAAGCTGGAATTCGACACTGATCCGACCCATCTCGTGACCAATGCCAGCGAGGCCTTCGCTGCGAAGAAAGCGGTCGCCCAGGATTTTGCCCACATTTTTATTGCCTGCGCCCGCGACCAGAATGTTCCCGCCCGCTATGTCAGTGGTCATATACTGACGACCGAATCGGGCGAAACGCGGCAGTCCGCGCACGCCTGGGCGGAAGCCTATATCCGCGACTATGGCTGGATCGGCTTTGATCCGGCCTATGGAATCTGCCCGCAGGAAACCCATGTCCGGGTTGCCTGCGCACTTGACTACCTGGGCGCGGCACCGGTTCGCGGCGCCCAGACCGGGGGGAGCGGCGAGGCACTTGACGTACGCATCAGCGTCACCGATAGCCAGAACCAGTAGCTCCAGGCGGCACTGGCGGGTTGCGTTGGGCGGGTTGCCTCGGAATTGAAGCAAACGAACGGCGCACTTGCATCGTCTGGAGCAGGGTCTGGGGAAAGACGACCATGACTTATTGCTGCGGCATTCTGGTTCGCGACGGCCTGGTGATGATCGCCGATACGCGCACCAATGCCGGCATCGACAATATATCGACCTTCCGCAAGCTGCACATTTTCCAGCAGCCGGGCAATCGCGTCATGATGCTGTCGACTGCCGGCAATCTGTCGCTCACCCAGACGGTGGTCAATTACATCACCGAGGGCATGGAAAATCCGGACACCAAGGAAGTCGAGAAACTCCTCGATTGCCATTCCATGTTCTCGGCCGCCGAACTGATCGGACGCGCGATCCGCAAGGTCAGAAGCATAAACGGCGAGATGCTCGAGCAGGAAAACATCTCTTCGTCCACGACCATGCTTTTCGGCGGCCAGATGAAAGACCGGCGGCTGCGCCTGTTCATGATCTATTCCGCCGGAAATTTCATCGAGGCGACGAGCGACACACCCTTTCTCCAGATCGGCGAATTGAAATACGGCAAGCCGGTGCTCGACCGTGCCGTCAATTTCGAGACCAATCTCGACGACGCGCTGAAGCTCAGTCTCATCTCGATGGATTCGACCATGCGCTCGAATCTCAGCGTCGGCCTGCCTATCGATATCGCCGTCTTGAAACGCGGCGCGCTGGAACTTCAGCTCGATCACCGCATCGACAATGTCGATCCTTATTTCCACGATCTTCGCGATCGCTGGTCATCGGCCCTGCGGCAGGCGCATCTGAACATTCCCGCGCCGCCCTATGGCCAAAAGAAGAAAAAGTAAGTGGCGTCGCGCCGCATGATTGTCATTCCCGACGCGCCGCAAGGCGCCTGCCTGCGCGGAGCCGCTTCGGCGAAGGCAGGCGAGCGGGAAACCAGACCTTTCAACACAACAAGGCCTCCTGGAACCACGCGCCGAATCGTCAGATCTGGATCCTCGCTCGCCTGCTTTGGAAGCGTCGGCGATGACACCGTCCTACTGAATCTTCGGAATTTTGAACTTGACGAGAATCTTGCCCGTCTGTTCGCGTTCCCTGGCGACAAAGGCGGCGAATTCCGGCGCGCTCGTGATCATCGGCTCGATCAATTGATCTTCGAGAAAGGACGTCAGGGCAGGCTTCGCCATGGCGTCAGCCACGGCCTTGTTCACCTGTGTGATGATAGCGTCGGGCACGCCGGCCGGCGCGAACAAAGCCATCCAGGTATGGGATGGGATATTCGCCAAGGCCCGCCTCCGCATACATCGGCACCGCGGGGATTTTCGGCGAACGCTTGAGCGCATCAAGCGTCATGATCGTGCCCTTGGCATCATTGGGATTGTCGGCCCAGTTGCCCAGCGCCGTCCACGTCATCTGGATTTCGCCTGATACGAGCGCGGCAACCAGTTCGTTAGCACCCTTGTAGGGCACTTCGACGATTTTGGTCTTCCAGCGGTCTTCAAGATAATGACGGAAGACATTGGCGCTGCTTGCCGGACCATAGGTGCCGAAATTCAATGTTCCCGGCTTGGAAACGGCAAGGGCCCGCAACTCGTCGATGGTCTTCAACGCCAGTTTGGGCGAGGCGACCAGCCCGCCTGTCAGCATGCCGAGATTGATGATCGGGATGAAGTCCTTCTCCGCATTGTAGGGAAGCTTGTCGATCAGAAACGGATTGAACGTTACGGTGGAGGTGGTGAACACACACAGCGTGTAGCCATCAGGGGCAGCGTGACGGCAGGCTTCCGCGGCTGGAATAAAATTGGCTCCGGGCCTGTTGTCCATGATCCAGGTCTGCCCCATCACCGCAGACGCGTCGGCGGCAATGCGCCGTGCGATCACATCCGTCAGGGAACCCGGCGGAACTGGCAGGATGACGCGAATGGGCCGATTGGGATACGTCTGCGCCAGAACAGGCACAGACAGGCAAACAAGAGCAAGAGCCAACGCGCGGCTCAGGGTGCGGCCCAACATGCTTTCCTCCCAGGAAGCGTCATGATTTGCGCCAAGCATCGCCCAAGTCGTTCCTGCTGACCAGCCCGAATATGTCGCGGCAACATTTTTCCCGATCTGGCATCGGGATTCGTGGGCTGCTATGCTTGCGTCAACGAAATAAACTCAGGCGAGGAAACATGTCGGACGCAGGCCAGTTGATCGGAACATGGAAACAATTGTCGGGTGTCGTCGAGGAAGTGGGCACGGGCGTTTCACGCTCCAATCTCTCGGCCGCGCCCTCAGGCTTCATCACCTTTTCCGCCGACGGCCGCATCGTCAATCTGACGGTTGATTCAAGCCGCAAGAAGCCCCAGTCCAATCCCCCCACCGCCGCCGAGGCCGAAGCCCTGTTCCGCAGCCTCATCGCCTATGCCGGCACCTATGAGGTGGACGGCGACAAGGTGACCTATCAGCTCGATGTGAGCTGGAATGAATTGTGGACGGGCACCGAGCAGGTGCGCTACTGGCGCATCGAGGGCGACAAGCTGCACGTCTCGACGCCGGAAATCGTCAATCCGCTGACCGGCAAGAAGAGCATCCACCGGCTGGTGTTCGAGAAGGTCGGCAGGCAAGCGTAGTTGAGGGGATTAACGTGCCACCCTTATCCGATCCTTGCTGCGCACGGCTCGGATAAGGGCCGTTAGAGCGTTTTCGAGCGAAGTGGTCGCCGGTTCGCGTGAAGAAAACGCGTCAAAACAAAAACTAGAGCTTCGATTCTGATTCCATCAGAACCGAAAATGCTCTAGCAGGCTGCTGAAAAACTCTCCCCTTTCGTTGTTTTTCGTGATTCACTTTGCAAGATATGCGGAGTGATTTGCGATGCGGGGAAGCAGCGG
>JARHVB010000080.1 GCA_029222685.1 Terripilifer ovatus
CGCACGTAGGTCCAGAGCTGACCAGTCTTTGTGCGACCGCGCCCGGGATCGAGCACCGGCGCTGTCGTCTCGTCGGCGAAGACTTTCGGCGAGGAGCGGATATGCTCAAGCAGGCGCTCGTAGACGGGCCGCAGATGCCACGCGGCGCGGCCGACCCAGTCCGCCAGCGTTGAGCGGTCGAGGGTGACGCCCTGTCGGGCGTAAATCTGCGCCTGCCGGTACAGCGGCAGGTGGTCGGCGTACTTGGAGACCAGAACCTGCGCGACCGTGGCCTCGGTCGGAATGCCGCCTTCGATCAGCCGGGAAGGCGCGGGCGCCTGGGCAACGATCTCCTCGCACGACCGGCAGGCGTATTTGGGACGGCGCGTAACCAGGACGCGGAACTGGGCCGGCACAATGTCCAGCCGCTCGCTTACATCCTCCCCGATCCGGTGCAATTGCGCCTGACAGCAAGGGCAGGTCTTGTCGTCAAGATCGACGGTCGTTTCGATGCGCGGCAGATGGGCCGGCAACGAGCCCCGGTTCACCCGGCGCTTTTGAGCCCGCGCCGC
>JARHVB010000081.1:0-387 GCA_029222685.1 Terripilifer ovatus
GATGAAAAGCTTTCGCCCGAAGGACGGCTCGGGCGAGCCGCCGGGGCCGGGGCGCAACGGCGAGCGCAGCTTTCACAAGGAGAAGCGCTCGAACGAGACACACGTCTCGACCAGCGATCCCGACGCGCGACTCTATCGCAAAGCCGACGGCCGCGAGAGCCGGCTCTGTTTCATGGGGCATGTGCTGATGGAGAACCGCAACGGCCTTGCGGTGGACGCCGTATTGACCCACGCGACGGGAACCGCCGAACGCGAGGCGACGCTGACGATGCTCGACCGGCGAGCGGTACGGCGGCGGATCACGTTGGGGGCCGACAAGGCTTATGACGTGGCCGACTTCGTCGGCGCCCTGCGCGCCCGCAACACGACGCCGCACATCGCCGTTAA
>JARHVB010000081.1:602-58895 GCA_029222685.1 Terripilifer ovatus
TCTTCGCGGTCGCCGCCTATAACCTCGTCCGAATCCCCAGGCTGCTGGCAGCAAACGCCACATGAACCACACCCCGACGCCCAGACAGAAAAATCTCCTCCCGCCCAAAAAACCAAAAATAGCTCAATGGCGCTGAGTTGGAGAGTTTTTCAGCAACCTGCTAAATCGTTCTCGGTCTGGAGAACCAGTTGGGAACCAAGGTCCGTCCCATTGGTTATTATCAGAGACGGAAGGACAATCGAAATGGCAAAGCTGCTCATCACCGCCGTTGTTGCGCCACTAATGTGGGCCGGGGCCGCCTCTGCAATGCCCGCGGCCCCGCTCACGTCGCAGTCCTCTCTTTTGCAGGTTCGGACAGTCTGCAATGAGTCCGGCCAGTGCTGCGCAACTGGAAGCGGGCAATGTTTCGACTTCAGTCGCCAATGGCGCCGCCGCGATTACTATCAGCCGCGTCGCTATTATGAGCCGCAATCTTACGGTTATTATCGTCAGCGCGAAGTCGACGGCCCCTACTATGGTGGCCGACGCGAATATTACTACGACGATTAGGCGTTTCCTCCGCAGGTATAGCCGTTTTCGCTTGAGTGAAGCGAGATAGCCGGGCAGAGCGCCGCGCCTCGCAGGCGTTTCGCCTTTTCCTTTTCAGACGCTTTGTAAAACACTTGCGTAGCCCTCCCACACCGAGCCGGCGCCTTAGATGGCCTGCGAAATCTCGGCCCGAACAAGTCGGCCGTGTTGATCTCGCATCGGTTCATCACGGTGCGCATGGCCGATGTCATCGTGCTCGAACATCGCGGCCTTTCGAAGAGGGCGGTCATGCGGCGCTGATGGCATTGCATGGACGCTGCGGCGAGCTGTTCAATCTGCAGGCGGAAGGATATCGCTGAACTTTCCCAGGGAGGTTGACGATGGGCAAGGTTCGCCTCGCTGATCTGCAGAAAGGGCCGGAAGCGATCCTGGGGGCGACCTCGCCGACCGCCGACAATTACCTGACGCCGCTGATGGCGCAGCGCCTGCTCGGCGCCAGGATCAAACTCGTCACTGGCTATCAGGCGGTGAACGACATCTTCGTCGCCGCCGAGCGCGGCGAGGTGCAGGGCAATTCGACGCCGTTCTCCAGCATCATGGTCGGCAAGCGCGACGAGTTCCGGGCCGGCCACATCCGCGTCGTGCTGCAATTCGGATCCGACCGCCTGAAGGAATTGCCGAATGTGCCCACGGCGATCGAACTGGCCGGCAGCGAGCGCGACAAGGACCTGTTCCGCATCTGGGCCTTGAAGTTCAATGCGGCCTATCCGATCGGCCTGCCGCCCGAGGTGCCGAAAGCGCGGGTCGATGCATTGCGCCAGGCTTTCGACTCTACGATGCGCGACGCGGCATTCGTGGAACTGGCGCAGCGCATCGGCCTCGACATCACGCCCATGTCGGGCATCGAGATCGAAAGGAGTCTTGGCGATCTTGAGAAAATCGATGAGGCCCGCATCCGCGAACTGCGGGACGTTCTGGCGCCTTAAAAGAGAGCATTCGGTCCGCGCCATTGGCCATCTTGAAGTATCCAATGCCGATTTCCTGTCGTTCTTGACTTCGCACGCGGTTTTCGCCTTGCGATGCCGCAGCGTTATGAGATGATTCTCTGCATTGATTCGCTCAGCCGAATGGCTGCGATTCGGGGGCAAGAAAATGCAGGCGGCCGATCTCGGTCACTCCAGGCGCGATTTGCTTGAATGGGGTTCACCCATCATCATTGACCGGATCAACGCGCACTATTTTGCCTTGCTCCGACCCTATCCCGACATTGCCAGGCCGCTGGCCCAGCATCACTATCGGATGTGGAAATATCTCCTCGACGGTCACGTCGACGAAGCGTCCCAACTGCGCAAGGAGCTTTCCAAGCTGATCCGGTTGGCCGGACTCACGGAGGGCGACCTGGATGACGCGGACCGCACCGTCCTCGTCGAATTGATGCAGGTGGTGATGGCGCGGTTCAACCGCTCGCCGCACACCGCGTGCGATTACAGCCTGACGCTTGTCGACGCCGCCTCCGGCCTCACGCACGCCCGGCTTTCGGCAGCCTGATCTAGGGAATCGTGTCCGGCGGCAGTTGCGCGCAATGAGTGGCGATCGCTCCCGGCGTGGTCCACCACACCTGTTCCAGATGCGCCGCGATGTGCGCCATCAAGCGGCGCAGGTGCACCATGCGATAGGGGTGGCCGACCAGGAAAGGATGCAACGACAAATTGTAGATCAGCGGCGTTGTCTTCGACAGACGTAGCATCTCGTCGAACTGGTCGATCATCATGTCCGCCCACAGGGCAGGCGGTGTCTTTCCCCCATGCATCACCGGCAGGTCGTTGGTCGGGCGCGCGTAGGGGATGGCAAGCAGTTTCCTGCCCGAACGGGTGGCAAGCCACACCGGCTGATCGTCATGGGCCCAGTCCATCACATAGCTGAAGCCGGCCTCGGCGAGCAGGTCGGGCGTGGCCCAGGTTTCGTTCACCCAGGGGCCCATCCAGCCGCTTGGCGCCCGGCCCTCGCGAGCCAGGAAGAGGTCGCGCACCTCCTCGATCAGGGCCTTTTCCTGTGCCTCGTCCATCTCCGCCTGGCGTTCGGCGTTGGTGCGGCCGTGGCCGACGAATTCGTCGCCGCGCGCGCGGAAGGCTGCGGCGATCTGCGGGCAGTGTTTGTAGATTTCTGTGTTCATCAGCGCCGCCAGCGGCAGCTTGTAGTCGTCGAACAGTTCGAACAGGCGCCAGATGCCGACACGGTTGCCCCAGTCGCGCCAGGTGAAGTTGGGGATGTCCGGCTCGGGCTGCCTGGGATTGAGGTCCGGCCCCAGGCCCTCGCCGTAGGGGAAGATTTCGACGTTGATGGCGCAATAGACCGCCAGGCGCCTGTCGTCCGGCCAGGTGTAGAAGCGGCGGCTATTGATGGGGCTGTAGGGATAGCGCCCGTGGGTTTTCAGCATGAAGGTTCGGTGGATCGCCACGGCCTGTCAGGTGCCGGTCGAACACGAACCTACGCGGCAGGCGTGGCCTGTCAAGGAAAGGCGTGGCGCTCGATGGGGCTACGATCGGTGGACGGATTTTCGTCACGCGGGCCGATGTCCACCTCGCTCGAAAATGCTCTATATGCAGGCGCGCGTTTGATGCCGCAGGAAGGATTCGCTTTGAGTACACGATGGTCGCCGCAGCAGGAGCAGGCGCTCAAAGACGTTTCGCGCTGGCTCGGCGGACGCGACCGTCAGGTGTTCCGGCTTTTCGGCTATGCCGGAACCGGCAAGACGACGCTCGCCCAGCACCTTGCCGAAGGGGTCGAGGGCAATGTTGTGTTTGCCGCCTATACAGGCAAGGCAGCGCTCGTCATGCGCGCCCGCGGCTGCGTTGACGCGCGCACGATCCATTCGCTCATCTACCGGCCCAAGGAGGTTGAATCGGAAGAGCCCTCGTTCGTGCTCAATGATGACAGCGAGGCGGCCCAGGCCAAGCTCATCATCGTCGACGAATGCTCGATGGTCGACGAGGAACTGGGCCGCGATCTCCTGTCGTTCGGCCGGCCGGTGCTGGTGCTCGGCGATCCGGCGCAATTGCCGCCGGTCAAGGGCGGTGGCTTCTTCACCGAGGCCGAGCCTGATTCCATGCTCACTGAAGTGCACCGGCAGGCCGCTGACAATCCCATCATCCGCATGTCCATGCAGGTGCGCGACGGCGGCCGGCTGTCGGTTGGCAAGTTCGGCGATAGCCGTGTCATCCGCCGCGACGCGGTCGATGCCGGCGCGGTGACAGCTGCCGACCAGGTGCTCGTCGGCCTCAACCGGACGCGCCGGCTCTACAACCGCCGCATCCGCGAACTGTTCGGCCGTACCGGCACGACGCCCGAGGTCGGCGACAAGCTGGTCTGCCTGCGCAACGACCGCACCAAGGGCCTGCTCAACGGCGGCATCTGGAAGGTGAAGACGGCCACCGGCCTCAGCCGTGGCAAACTGCGCATGACCGTCGTTCCCGAGGACGATCTGGCGCGCAAGCCCCAGCGCATCGGCGTCGTGCCGCAATTCTTCGAAGGCGAGGAAGAAGTGCCGTTCGCCATCCGCAAGACATCGGACGAATTCGATTTCGGCTATGCATTGACGGTGCACAAGGCGCAAGGCTCGCAATGGAACGAGGTGGTTCTGTTCGACGAATCCTATGCGTTCCGCGAACACAGGAGCCGTTGGCTCTATACCGCTGTCACGCGCGCGGCGGAACGCCTGACCGTCGTGATATAAAGGGGTGCCGCATGCCTGAATGGGTGCAGACGATCATCGATTTTGTGCGCCTGAACCAGGGCTGGGCGGCGCCTATCGTCTTCGTTCTGGCTTTCGCGGAATCGTTGGCGTTCATTTCCCTGATCGCGCCGGCGACGGTGATCCTGTGGGGCATCGGCGCGCTGATCGGCGCGGCAGGGCTGGCGTTCTGGCCGATCTGGTTCGCCGCCGCCATCGGCGCGGCGCTTGGCGACTGGCTGTCCTACTGGCTCGGCTTTCATTTCCACGACCGGATCGTGAAGATGTGGCCGTTGACGAAATATCCGGAGCTTGTTCCGCGCACCCATATCCTGTTCGAGAAATGGGGTGTCGCCGGGGTTTTCATCGGCCGGTTCTTCGGGCCTCTGCGCGCCATCGTGCCGCTGGTTGCCGGCGCCGTTGAAATGCCTCCGCTGCTGTTCCAGCTCGCCAACTGGTCATCGGCTTTCGTCTGGGCGACAGTGACGCTCGCGCCCGGCACGCTGGGCATGGAATGGCTGGGCAGGTACTTCCACTGAGAAAGGCATAGCAAATGGGCCCGCCCTGTGGCGGACCCATAGCAAAGCCGCAGCTCTACCGCGCTTATGCGAAATGTCGATCAGCCGCATTCACGAATCCGGCGGGTCCGCATGCCATACGGCGTTTCACGCTGGATAATCGTTGTACGGCAGCGTTCACGACGGCCCTCGAAGCGGCCTTCGTAAAAGCGGCCGCGATCGAAATCCCGGCGCCTCTCACCGCGCCACCTATCGCGATCGCGGTAGCGATCCTCGCCGATTCGAACGCCACCCGGTCCCACCTGAACATCGACCTGAGCCAAGACAGTTGGTGCAGTTTGCTCGGCGGCAGCGGCGATATTCGGGGTGTAAAGAGCCCCGAGGCCTATAAGCGTTGAAAGAAGAAGATTTTTCATAGGACTCTCTCCAAATGAGCGCTGCTCTGCACGCCAATTCAATCGCCGGCGTCTCGGCCGGCGTCGAAGTCGCGCCTTACGACATTCGCTTTTCGAGCGTGTCTGCGCGTTAACGGCTTGCTGCGCACATCGTTCCGTCATCGAGCCGGCCGCCTCGTCCAAGGCCATTTGCGGACGCCGGCTTTCCGCGAAAGCGATGCGAGATCAAAAAGAATCTCAAGGTGCGCCAGCGCACATCGGCAGGGCGCACCCTCCTCTAGAAACACATCGTCGCCGGTTGAGAGAGTTCACCGGCCCAATGTTCGAGAGGAGAGAGACATGACCAAGTTTTCGAAGACCACCCTGACCGCTTCCATCGGCGCCCTGGCGATTGCCGCCTCCTTCGCCGTTTCCGCCACCCCGGCCGCCGCCGGCTGGCACGGCCATGGCTACGGCTACGGCATTGGCGCGGGCCTGCTCGGTGCGGCCATCGTCGGTGGCGCCATCGCCGCCTCGCAGCCGACCTATGCCGCCCCGGTCTACGGCGGCTGCGAATTGCGCCGGCGCCCGATCGTCAACCGCTTCGGCGAAGTCGTCGGCTACCGCCGCCCGATCCGCGTCTGCTACTAAGACCGATTTTGAATAGTCGGTTCCTGAGACCGGCTCTCATGCGCAAGCCCTTTGGACCTCCAGCCAAAGGGCTTGTGTTTTTGTATGGCGCCCGCGCGACCCGGCCGCAACGCCGCCCTTATGACGGCTGACGTCCCCGCGCGCTTCGAACGGTCCGCTTTGAAGGCGCTATCTGGTCCGCGCCGCGACCGTGCCCGAGCTTGCGTGAAATCTGCCGTGCTGTCTCGATCAGTTGAGTGACATCGGACTGTCGCGGCTTCTCAGGCAGAAACTGGATTGAAGCAACGATCGCGACGGAGGCAATGCAGGCGTCTTGGTCATCGAAAATGGGGGCGGCGATCGCATTGAGCCCCAGCATTGCCTCTTCCGGCGCCGAGACAAAGCCGAGACGGGCAATCTCCAGCAATTGCTGTTCGAGCCTGCGGGCCGATACGACGGTCTTGTCGGTGAGGCGTTGCAGCGGCCGGGCGAGCACGCGCATTCGAAACGGCTGCGGTGCAAAGGCAAGCATCGCCTTACCCTGGGCCGAGGCATGAAAGCTGAGTTCGCTGCCCGGTCGCACGCCGATCTCGATCGGAGCCGTGCCGGAGAGTGTGTTCAGTACCAGCGCGCCGCGCGGCGTCATCTCGGAGAGCACGACCGGGTGGCCGAGCGCGTCGCGCAATTGCCGCATCGGCCCTTCGGCCAGGTGCACGAGATCCTCTTCCGGCGCGTGCCGGGCGAGCAGCCGGCTTCTCGGACCGATCGTGTAGCGCGACGTGGTCGAGTTCTGCACGAGATAGCCTCTTTCCACCAGCGTTTGCAGATGCCGGTGTACGGAGCCCTTCGTCATATGCAGCCGTTCGGCGATCTGCGTTACGCCGAGTTCGTCGTCTGAGAATGCGACTGCCTCAAGGACGTCGATGGCTAGCTGGACGGAGTGGACACCGCCTGATCCTGAATCGGTCATCGCTTCTCAATATTGCGTTCGCCAGAGCAAAACCATGTAACGAAATAAGACGATAGCCGCAATCAGAATATCGCATAGTTACGTGCTTTTCGTAATAATTTGCTTGCCAGTTGACATTCATATCAAGGTTCACTTACCCTAAAAATTGAACAACGTTCCGTCCTCGCGAACAGCATGAAGCGACGGATGAAGCAGAGTGTGGTGAGGAAATGACAGCATCGGCATCCATCGCGGTCGAGCAGCGCGTCGACGCTTTACTGAAGGGAGCGATCGATCCGCATGTGCATAGCGGACCTTCGATCGCGCTGCGCGGCATCGATCATGTCGAGTTGCTGCAACAGGCCTCGGAGGCGGGCTTTGCGGCGGTGGTGACCAAGGATCATGACTACAGCGGTGTGATCGCTGCGGCGCTGATCAGAAAGCACCACCCCGAGCTGAAGACGAAAATCTATTCCAGCATCGTGCTCAACAACGTGGTGGGCGGGCTCAACCCTTATGCGGTCGAGCATACCGCCGCGCTCGGCGGCAAGATCGTCTGGCTTCCCACGCTCGCCGCCGAGAACCACCTGCGCTGGCAGGCGGCCGCGAAATGGGTGCACCCGGCATCCTCTGACAGGATGCGGCCGGTCACCGGGATTCCGGTGTTGAACGGCGACAAGTCGGTCCGCGACGACGTCAAGGAAATCCTCGATATCGTCGCCAGCAACGACATGGTGCTGGCCAGCGGCCACCTGCATGTCAACGAGACCTGGATCGTCTTCGAGGAGGCGCAGCGCCGGGGCGTCAAGCGCCTGGTGTTCACCCATCCGGAGGACATCGTCGACGCCTCGTTGAACGACGTCAAGGGCATCGCTGCGATGGGCGCCTTCGTCGAGCACTCGCTATGCATGTTCCTCGAAGGCTGCAAGTTCAAGAGCTGCGAACCCGAAGATCTGCGCCGGCAGATCGACGCCGCGGGTGTGGAGCAGACGATGCTGTGCTCCGATCTCGGCCAGACCGGCACCTTCAGCCCGCTCGATGGCTTCCGCCGCGGCATCAGGCTCTGCATGGACCTCGGCTACGACGACGAGCAGATCCGCAGGATGGTTTCGACCAACACCGCGCGCGTCATGGGCATCGAGGCGGATGTCGCCGCGGCCCGGGAGGTCGGCGTTCCGCAGAGCGGAATAAACTAAAAGGCGGCGCACCACGAGCCGCCGGTCACTTAAAATATTTGCACCTAGAATTTGATGGAAGTCTAAGGGAGGTCGCTCATGTATGACGCTGGTGATCCGCGAGCCAAGCTCGCGCCGGCAACCGCGAAGGTGGCACCCGTGGGCCCGTTCGGCCAGGCGGAATACCTCCGGTTCTACGCCGAGCCGCCGCAGGAGGACGGCCCGGCCGGGAAAAGCTGGTACGGCCGCGGCCAGAACTTCGTCCTCGTGCACACCGAGGGCAGGAAGGGTGGCGTGCTGGCGCGCGACGATCAGCCCGATGAATACGCTCTCTTGATGCCGGATCCCGGCGTCGTGGTCGACATCACCACTGCGGACGGCACGAAGCGGGTGAACGGCAATTCTTTGGCATTCGTGCCGCCCGGCCGGTCCAGCATCAAGATCATCGAGCCCGGCCGCATGATTCGCATTTTCACAACGCGGTCGGCCGACCTTGCGGCGAAAAGCGCCAACGCCGCTTCTTATGCCACGGCGAAACCCTATGTCGCGCCGGCGGAGCCCTGGCCGGCTCCAAAGGACGGTTATCGCCTGCGCGTCTACAGCCTCGACGTGCCGCCGGAACCCGGTCGCTTCGGCCGCATCTGGCGCTGCACCACCATTATGGTGAACTATCTTGATGCTTACCAGGGGCCGCGCGACGCGACCAAGTTGTCGCCGCACCACCACGATGATTTCGAGCAGTGTTCGCTCGCTTTGGAAGGCGATTTCCTTCACCATTTGCGCTGGCCGTGGACGGTGAACAAGGAGAACTGGCGCGACGACGACCACGAGCTTTGCAAGAGCCCGTCCATCGCCGTCATCCCGCCGCCGTCCATTCACACCACGGAAGCGTGCGGCAGCGGGTTCAACCAGCTCGTCGACATTTTCTGCCCGCCGCGTCTCGACTTCTCGGAGAAGCCGGGCTGGATTCTGAACGCCGACGACTATCCGATGCCGTGACCGGCAGCCAAACCGCAAACGGCAAAGGATCACAGACGATGAACGTCGCTTCCACCTTCCGGCAACGCATGCTTGCTGGCGATAAGCTCGTTGGCACGTTCCTGAAGACGCCGACCAGTCACGCGACCGAGATTCTCGGCGACCTCGGCTACGATTTCGTCGTCATCGACCAGGAGCACAGTCCATTCGACCGTACCACCAGCGATATCGCGCTGATGGCCGCACGCGCCGTCAACACGCCGGCACTGGTTCGCATTGCCGGACCAGACTCCATTCTCTCGGTGCTCGATTGCGGAGCGACCGGCGCGCTGGTGCCGCATGTGAAAAGTGCGGCCTATGCCCGCGAGATCGCGGCGCTGTTTCGCTATCGCGGCGGCAGCCGGGGCTTTGCTACGAGCACGCGGGCGGGACGCTACACGGCTGTGCCGATGTGGCGGCACATCGCCGACCAGGACTCTCAAACGGTCTTCGTGGCTCAGATCGAGGATCCGGTCGCCCTCGACGAGATTGACGCGATCGCCGCCGTTGAGGGTGTCGACTCCCTATTCATCGGGCGCGGCGATCTGACCGCGGCCTTCGGCGATGAATCCAAAGAACCGCCGGCGGTGCTCCGCGCGGTCGAACGCATCGCCGAAGCCGCGCGCAAGGCCAACAAGCCGATCAGCGTGTATGTCGGGAATGCGGCCGAGGCCGCGTGGCTCCGCACGCTCGGCGCCAATGTGTTCGTGCTCTCGTCGGACCAGGGCTTCCTGCGTCAGGCCGCTGCGGCAGGCCTGCGCGAGGTACGTGACAAGGTCGATGGCGTGCGCGCCTGACCGGATTACCAAGCAAACCAGAGGTTGGAGGGACTAATGGGATCACGCAAGGGACTTATCATCGTCACGCTGCTCGCACTGATGCCGGCATTGCCGGCGTTGGCGCAAGAGACAATCAAGATCGGCTCGTCTTTGGGCCTTACCGGCTATGGTTCCGCGACCGACGGACATTGGCGCGACGGTCTGGCGGTCGCCATCGAGGCGGTCAACAAGCAGGGCGGCGTTCTCGGCAAGAAGCTCGAACTGGTCACCGAAGACAACAAGTCGACGCCGCAGCAGGCGGTCGTCGTTTATCGCAAGATGATGTCCGAAGACAAGGTCGTCGCCTTCGACAGCGGCTGCATCTCGGCCGGCAACTTTGCCGCTGCCAGCTTCGTGGCAAAGGCCAAACTGCCGATGTTCCTGTGCTCCATTTTGCCGCGGCAGCCGGAGGAGATCAAATGGGCCTTCCAGTTCCTGCCGCCGCCAAAGTATGAAGTCGACACGCGCTACCAGTACCTGAAAGACAAGACCGAGATCCGCAAAGTCGGCATTCTGTCCGATCCGAGCCCGTATAGCATGCTGATGCGCGGCCTGGCCGAGAAGGGCGCTGAAGAGTTCGGCATCAAGGTCGTCGCCAGCGAAACCTACCAACAGGACGACGCCGACTTCAGCGTCCAGATCGGGCGCATCAACGCGGCCGGCGCCGAGGCCATCATCATGCTGGGTCAAGGCAATGCCGTCGTCACCGTCGCCAACAACATCCGCAGCCTCGGCCTCACCAGGATGCTGATGCTCGGCAGTATCAACGAGCTCGACATCCTGCAGGCGGCCGGCAAGGTTCTGGGTGAACAGTACCTGTTCCCGTCGCCCCTCATTCAGATCGCGGCTGATGACATCTCCGTCATCACCGATCAGAAAGCCCGCGCCGCTGCCGAGCCCTTCGTCAAGGCGATGAAGGACAAATACGGCAGGACCGACAATGCTCAGGCTTCGCGCGCCTGGGACTCGATCATGATGATGGCGGCCGCCATGAAGAAGGCCAACAGCACAGAAGGCGAAGCGGTGCGGACTGCATTCGAGCAGCTCGGCCGCTATGACGGCGCGGGAGCCTCTTACGAGTTCACGGCCGAGCAGCACATAGGCATCACCGCCAATCCCTACGTGATCGCCTGGGTGAAAGACGGCAAGCTGGTTCTCAGAAAATGACCGTGGCCGCGGACGCAGCGCATCTCATAGCTGTCCGGGATCTGGCGGCTCGCTACGGCCACATCGAGGCGCTTCGACCGACGAATCTCCATGTTGCGCCGGGCGAGTTCGTCACAATCCTGGGACCGAATGGCGCGGGCAAGACAACCTTGCTGCGCGCCATGACCCGGCTGATCGCGAGCACCGGTCAGGTGGTCTTCAGAGGGCGGGACGTCACGAGCCTGAAGACGCATCAACTGGCTGACCTCGGCATCATCATGGTGCAGGAAGGGCGGGGCTTATTCGGCGACATGAGCGTCCGGGAAAATCTCAAGATCGGCGCCTACAAACTGGCCGGCTCGCAGGTCGACCACGACCGGCAACTCGAAAAAGTGTTCTCGCTGTTTCCGCGATTGAAGGAGCGCATATCGCAAACCGCCTCGTCGATGTCCGGTGGCGAACAGCAGATGCTTGCGGTCGGCCGCGCATTGATGGCCGACCCGAAGTTGCTGATCCTCGACGAGCCATCGCTCGGCCTGGCGCCGCGCGTCGCCACCGAGATTCTCTCGACGCTGGGCGCTCTCAACAAAGAGGGCCTTGGCATTCTGCTGGTCGAACAGAAGGCGCCGCTGGCGCTCAAGCTCGCCCAGCGGGTCTATATTCTTTCCTCTGGCAGCGTGCGAGCCGAGTTGCCGACGCACGAGATCAAGTCGCACCATGACCTCGCTCTCTATTACTTCTCCTAAACCAGCCGCACGGGCTGCGCGCGCGCGGCTCGATTGGTTCCAGATCGGCCTTCTGGCCGTTTGCGGGCTGTTGACCACGGGCGCGCTGATTTACGGCGGCTATCTGCTGACCGTATTTCAACTGGCGATGATCTACGGCATCTTTTGCATCGGCCTGAATTTCTTCATGGGCTATACGGGGCAGGCGTCGTTCGGTCAGAACGCCTTCGCCTGCATCGGCGGTTATGGCAGCGCCATTCTGTGCGTCCAGTACGGCTGGGAGCCGGCGCTGGCATTGATTGCCTCCATGGTCGTGGCGGGCGTTGCCGCGCTGCTCATCGGCTATCCTACCTTGCGCCTGCGCGGCCACTACCTCGCCATGGCCACCTTCTCGCTCGGCCTCATCACCTATGACATCTCGATCCAATGGACGAGCCTGACCCAGGGTTACATGGGCTACGCCGGCATTCCGCCGCTCGGCATCGCTGGTTTCGAAATCGAAAGCGAGCGTTGGAAGCTGGTCGCGCTCGCCGCGCTTCTGGGGTTCGCCTTCTGGATTTCGCAGCGCATGCGCGACTCGCGTTTCGGCCGTGGGCTGCGCGCCATTTCCGGCAGCGAGAACGGAGCTGCCGCGCTTGGCATTCGCGTGCCGCGCTTCAAACTGATCGCCTTCGTCATCGCGGCGCTCTACGCATCGGCCGCGGGCTCGCTGTTCGCGCACACGGTCGGTTTCATCAGCCCCGAAGTGTTCGGTCCGCAGATGGCCATCATCACCTTCACGATGCTTTATGTCGGTGGGGTCGGCACCATGATCGGTCCGATCGTCGGCGCCATCGTGGCGTCGGTCCTGCCGGAGATATTCCGCAGCGTCGGCAAGTTCCAGGACATCGCCTACGCTGTGGTGTTGCTGGGCATGCTGATCTATGCCCCCAAGGGCCTGTCGTCGCTCGGCAAGCTGTTCCGCCCGCGCAAGAAGGAAGAGGCGTAAACATGCCCCTTCTCAATGTCTGCGGCCTCACCAAGCGTTTCGGCGGTCTGGTCGCTAATAACGAGATCGACCTCGAAGTCCCGCAGGGAAGCCTGTTCGCCGTCATCGGTCCCAACGGGGCCGGCAAGACGACATTCTTCAGCATGATCTCCGGCTTTCTCGGTTCCACGTCCGGCAGCATCGAATTTGACGGCCGCGACGTCACCCGCGTCCGTCAGGACCAGATCGCGGCCATGGGCCTCGTGCGCACCTTCCAGCTCGTACAGCTGTTCAAGGGCATGTCGGTCATCGAAAATGTCGAGGTCGGCTGCCATCTCGCCACGCGCGGCGGCGTCGCCGCCTCGCTGCTGCGCCCGGCCTGGTTCCGCAAGCAGGAAATCGAGGTGCGCGAGCGCGCTCACGAACTGCTCGACTTCGTGGGCCTCGGTTCCCAGGCCGAACAGGACGCCGAACTGCTGCCCTATGGCCAGCAGCGCCTGCTCGAAGTGGCGCGCGCCCTGGCCTCGAAACCAAAGCTGCTCCTGCTGGACGAACCGGCCGCCGGCCTCAACACGCAAGAGACCGAGAGCCTTGCCCGCATCATTCAAAAGATCAACGCCCAGGGCACCACCGTGCTGCTGATCGAGCATGACGTTGGCCTCGTCACGCGGATTGCCCATCGCATCGCGGTGCTCGATTTCGGCCGCAAGATTGCCGAAGGCACGCCGGACGAAATCAAAGCCCATCCCGAGGTCATTGCCGCCTATCTCGGCGTGGAGGAAGAAAATGCCTAGCGTCGTCGAACTCGTCCAGAGCCTCGTCAACGGCATCGGCATCGGCCTGATCTACGGTCTGATCGCCATTGGTTTCTGCGTCATCTACAACGCCAGCGGCATCGTCAATTTCGCACAGGGCGTGTTCGTCATGCTCGGCGGCATGTTCGCGCACACGATTCTGACGCACTACGGACTGCCGATCTGGCTGTCGGCTGTTCTGGCCACTATTCTCGTCGCAGGGGTCGGCGTTCTCGTCCAGATTTTCGTCATCAATCCGATGTGGCGGCGAAACGCGCCGCTGTTCGCGATCATTCTCGCGACGCTCGCCGTCCAGCTGCTGATCGAGCAGGTGGTCATTCTCACTTTGGGTGATCAGCCGCGCACCTATCCGGAGTTCACCTCGGGCGGCCCGCTCAAGATCGGGCCGATTGCCGTCGGCTATCAGCTCTTCTGGGTTCTCGGCTGCGGCGCTGTGATGGTGTTCTCGCTCCAGCAGTTCTTCAACCGCACACGCATGGGCCGTGCGCTCCGGGCCTGCGCGCAGAATCGTGAAGCGGCGGCGCTGCTGGGCGTTCCCGTCGAGCGTATGCTGATCGTCGCTTTCGCGCTCAGTTCGGGCCTCGGCGCCGCCGCCGGCATTCTGATCACGCCGACGCAGTACACGGCCTATATGGTCGGCGGTCCGTTCGGCATCAATGGCTTCATCGCGGCGATCATCGGCGGTTTTGGCAGCCCGCCTGCGGCTCTGATCGGGGGGATATTCCTCGGCGTCATTCAATCCGAGGCGATTGTCTTCTTCGGCGCCGGCTTCAAGAACATCATCTCATTGACGCTGCTGCTCGTCGTGCTGCTGCTCTTTCCGAACGGCCTGTTCGGCGGCCTGACCAAGCGCGCCTGATACTCGACCTGAGAGTCTTTGAATGAATGTTTTGCTTGTCTACGCGCATCAGGAGCCGACATCGTTCACCTGCGCGTTGAAAGACGTCGCGCGCGACGCGCTGACCGGCGCCGGCCATCCGGTAGAGGTATCCGACCTCTATGGCGAAGGCTTCAATCCGGTTGCCGGACGGCATGACTTCATTACGACGCATGACGCGAGCCGCTTTCACTATCAGAACGAACAGGGCCACGCCCACGCTCAAGGCGGCTTCGCACCCGATCTTGTGCGCGAGCAACAGCGGATTCTCAAGGCCGATCTGATCATCTGGCTTTACCCGATCTGGTGGGGCGGGGTGCCGGCCATTCTCAAAGGCTGGTTCGACCGCGTCATGGCTTTCGGCTTCGCCTATGCGGATGGACGTCGTTACGACAGTGGATATTTCAAGGACAAGGCAGGCATGCTGTGCCTGACGACTGGCGGCACGGTCGAACGATTCTCGGCTGGCAATGTCTACGGTCCTATCGATCAGGTGCTTTACCCGACGCAGCATCTGATGGTGGAATATCTCGGGATGAAATCGTACCCGCCGTTCGTGGCCTATGCCGCCCCGCGGATCGATGCCGCAGGGCGCGAGGCCTATCTGCAGCAATGGCGCACCCGCGTGCTGGACATCGCAAAGGATATCGCTGAAGCGAGCGGCAGTGCGGTGCGTCACAGGGAGAGCATGATATGAGCGACAGCGATCAGAACGCGCCCGGCGCGCACCCGTTGAGCGGCAAGGTCGTGCTGGTCACTGGCGGCTCGCGCGGCATTGGGGCCGGCATGGCACGACGCTTTGCCGGCGCCGGATGCCGGGTGGCGATCGCCTATCGCAGAGGAGGCGGCGCTGCCGAGACGGTGCTTGGCGAGATCGCCGCGCTCGGCGCGCAAGGCATGGCCGTTGCCGGCGACATCTCGAAACCCGACGATACCCACGCGATGGTGGCCCGGGTCGTCGAGCGCTTCGGCCATATCGACGTGCTGGTGAATTGCGCCGGCCTGGCGGAATATCGGCCTTTCGAGGCGACCGACGCGGCATTTTTCCACGCTACGTTCGACACCAACGTGCTCGGCACAATTGCAATGATCCAGGCCGCGCTTCCATATCTGACCGCGCCAGGGGGGCGCATCATCAATTTTTCCTCCGCAATTGCCACAAGGCCGATTCCAACCTCGTCCATCTATGCCGCCTCAAAGGCAGCTGTGGCCGGACTGTCGCATGCGCTCGCGAAGGAATTCGGGCCGCGCGGCATCACCGTCAATGCGATCTCGCCCGGTGTCATCGAGACCGAAATGACGACGGCTATCCTGGCCGAGCGCGGCGCTGGCATCGCGGCAATGACGCCGCTCGGCCGCATCGGCCAGGTTGACGACATTGCCGGCATCGCCTTGTTCCTGGCTTCGCCCGACGCGGGTTGGCTCACCGGCCGAACGATGCTTGCCGACGGCGGTTTGAGCTGACGTTGCTGCTTCGGCGGGCGGCGCAGCCTGAACGGTGTCAGGCTGGATTGCGCGGCGCCTTGCGCGCCAGCCCGTCATAAAGATCGAGCATGCGTTCACGCCACGCCTGCACAGGGTCTTCGCCTTCGATCAGCATGACATGCGAGACGCAATGCGCCCACATGAACACGCCGAAGACGATGTAGTCGGCGAAGGCAGGCGTTGCACCGCAGATGAATTTTTGCCTGCCGAGCAGGTCGCGCAGCGGCGTCAGGGTCTGTTTGATGGCGGCCCGCCCGGCGTCCGGCGCCAGCGCGAAATTTTCGAGCGTGGTGCCGAAGCGCTGCTCGCGCGACGTCCTGAAATAGGGCTTGTCCTTATCGTCCAGGCCGTTGAACAGATCTGTGAGGATGGTCTTGAGGATGGGCGTCGACAAAGTCGTCTGCGCCCACGAGCGCACGAAATCCGTCAGTGCCAGCGCCTGGGGGCCGTCGATCAGCTTCGGCCGGTCAGCGTATGTCTCATCGAGATAGAGCGCGATGTCCCAGCTATCGTGGATGATCTTGTCGTTGTCGCGAATGACGGGAACCAGCTTTTGTCCGGAAAATTCGATCTTGTGCTTTTCCATGAAACGGACCGGGATCGTTTCAAAGTCGAGGCCCTTGTGCGCCATCGCCATCCTGATGCGCCAGCAATAGGGTGAAAACCGCACGCGGTCGTCGCTTGCCGCAAGGTCGTACATTTCGATCGGCATCGTGATCCTCTATTCGGTGAGCTTATCCCGGTCCCTTATGAAGACGATCCGCGATTGCTGCAATCGCGGATCGAGTGGAACGCCTACACGCCGTGCGCCTTGAAGAAATCGAGCGCCCGCTTGAAGGCGAGTTCCGCATCCGCCTTACGATAGCTCGGGCGATAGTCGGCGTGGAAACCATGCGGCGCATCGGCGTAGACATGCAGCTCCGACTTGCTGCCGGCGGCCTTCAACTCAGCCTGCATCTTCTCCACCTGATCGACCGGAATGCCGGGATCCTTGCCACCATAGGCGCCGATGACGGGAACCTTGACGTCCTTGGCGAAGTCGAGCGGGTTCTGCGGATGCAGATCGTCCTTCGGGCCGGAGAGCGGTCCATAGAACGCCGCGGCGGCCTTCAGACTTGGATTGTTCTTGGCGTAGAGCCACACCTGCCGGCCGCCCCAGCAGAAGCCGATCACCGCAAGCCGCGCCGTATCGGCCTTGCCGCTTGCCTTGGCGAAGGTGACGCAGGCGTCGAGATCGCCCTTCACCTGGCCATCCGGCACTTTCGCAACCACTTCGCTCAGCAACTTGGAGATATCGGTGTAAGCGCCCGGATTGCCCTGCCGCGCGTAAAGTTCCGGCGCGATGGCATAATAGCCGGCCTTCGCCAGGCGGCGGCAGACGTCCTTGATGTATTCGTGTACGCCGAAGACTTCCTGGATCACCAGCACGGTCGGGAACGGGCCGCCTGTCGCCGGGAACGCCCGGTAGGCGGGAATTTCGACGCCGCCGGAACTGACCTTCACTTCGCCTGCCGTCAGGCCGTCAGCCGATGTCGTGATCGTCTGCGCATTCAGCGGGCCGCTCGCCATGGTGAAGCCGGCCACGCAACTCGTCATGAAGACGAAACCTCGGCGATTGAGATCGAGCGGGGTCGGCGCGCTCAGCGATTTCGAATGGGCGTCGTCCATGAGTGTCTCCTTGTTCATCGCCAGTCAAACAGCGGCGTCGCCGCAACTTCGGTGTACGACACAATAGTGGACGGGACGATCAGACCAACGATCGCGCAAACACAAATCCGTGAGATTGGGCTCAGCTCTGCGGCAGCCGTTTTGGCGGCTTCATGAAAAACACCAGGAATGTCGCGCCATGCGGGCAGCGCGCCGTATGCCGGCTTCCCGCCGGCCGCCAGACGAAGGTGCCGGCCGTACAGGCGCCCTGGTCGTCTTCCAGCGAACCTTCGAGAACGAAGGTCTGCTCAAGCTCGGGATGTTCGTGAAACGGGATGACGCCGCCGGGCTCCATCCGGAACAGAACGGTCGAGCGCCCGCTCGCCGGGTCGTCGTAGAGCACCTTGCGGAAGGCGCCGGGCAGGCCGGTCGGCTCCCAATCCATGGCCTTCGGGTCCACATAGACGCCCATCGGAACGGCGGCGGGCGCGTCCGGGGCGGTTTTGTCCTGCTGCATGGCGAATTTCCTCCTGGTTGCGGCCAGCATGCCATTGCCGTGGCGGGCTGTCGACGCGAGGCCGACATCGGGCAGGGGGTGCGGCGCAACATGATCTGTACAGCCGCCTCGCGCTGGACTAATCATCCGCGCAGATATCTTGGCGCGGGAACCGGACATGACAAATCCACTCGATAGATCGACCCGGTTGGTCACTGTTTTCGGCGGTTCCGGCTTTGTCGGCCGCCATGTGGTGCGCGCGCTGGCACAGCGCGGCTGGCGCATCCGGGTTGCCTGCCGCAGGCCTGATCTCGCCTTCCATCTTCAGCCGATCGGCAAGGTCGGCCAGATTCACGCTGTTCAGGCCAATCTGCGTTATCCAGCCTCTGTGGCTTCGGCCGTTCATGGCGCCGAGGCAGTCGTCAATCTGGTCGGGATCCTGACCGAATCCGGGCGTCAGCGCTTCGATGCCGTCCACGGGTTCGGTGCCAATGTGGTGGCCCGCGCCGCCAAGGCCGCCGGCGCGGCGAGCCTGATCCAGATGTCCGCCATCGGCGCCGACGCCGAGTCGGCCTCCTCCTATGCCCGTTCCAAGGCGCAGGGCGAAGCAGCGGCGCGCAACTCTTACGCCGATGCGACGATCATCCGTCCCTCGATCGTTTTCGGCCCCGAGGACGACTTCTTCAATCGTTTCGCCGCCCTGGCGCGGCTGTCGCCGGTCCTGCCGCTGATCGGCGGCGGCGCGACGAAATTCCAGCCGGTCTATGTCGGCGACGTCGCCGAGGCGATCGCCCGCGTGCTCGATGGGCAGGCAGCAGGAAAAACTTTGGAAGCCGGCAAGACCTGGGAACTCGGCGGTCCCGAGGTCCGGACCTTCCGCGAATTGCTGGAGTTCATCTGCACCACCATCGGCCGCAAGCGCCTGCTGCTGCCGATGCCGTTCCCGCTTGCCCGCGCGCAGGCGTTCGGCAGCGAGATCGCCAATGCAGTGAGCCTCGGCCTTTATCCGAAAATACTGCACATGACCCGCGATCAGGTCACCCTGCTGCAGACCGACAATGTCGTTTCCGAAGCAGCGAAGGCTGCCGGCCTGACCCTGGAAGGCATGGGCATCGAGGCGGATTCCATTGAAGCGATCGTGCCGACCTATCTCTATCGCTTCCGCAAGAGCGGCCAGTTCGAGGCGCGCGCTACGGCATAACCTCATAGCTGCGCATCAGCCGTTTGTGGACGCGCACCATATAGGCCGTGCCGAACAGCGGCGTCAGCAGGTTGACGATCGGCACCGCCAGAAACATCGCGATCGGCATGCCGCAGATGAACAGATAGACCGCATGGCGTTGCCGCAGCGCGCGGACGTCTTCTATCGGGTGATAGCGCAGCGCCGCCAGTTCGAAATATTCGCGTCCGGCCAGATAGGCGTTGGCGACGAAGAAGGCGATGACGTTGATTCCCGGCAGAAGCAGCAGCATAAGCGCCAGAAGGTTCACGAACAGCGAAACCGCCGCGAATTTCGAGGCGAGCCAGACCGCCTGACCGGCGGGCAGGGGTCGCCCGGGTGGGCCTGCGGGATCGCTTTCGCGTTCGGCATGTTCAGCCAGTTCGTCGAGAAAGAAACCGGCGACGAGCGACGACACCGGCGCCACCAGGAAGGCCATGCCGACGAACAGGCCGAGGCCGGTCAGGATCGACAGCGCCGTCGCGACCCACGGCCACGGTACCGAAATATAGCTGACGATGAGATGGTCGAGCCCGGCCCAGACCAGGACGAGCAGCACGAGTGTCAGCGCCAATACCTTTGCCAGCGCCCGTCGATAGGGCGGCGAAAAGATTTGCGGCAGGGCGTCGGCGACGGATTGCAACATGGAATGATCTCCGTCACCGGAAAGTGGCGTGCGCCGGCCCACTGCGCAAGTGGGCGCAAGAAAGTCCGGAAGGCTCACTGCGTATTGTTCGGGCTGGCGCTTCGCCTTCATCGTGCATAAATTTGATGGTGCTATCCTCCTTGGATGATCGCTGGGAATCTGGCGGGCAAGCGCGCCTCGGAGCCGGTGCGGCGCACGAAGAAAGGCTGTGGGAGAAAAAATGAGCAATGCCTTCTTTTCGGACCTCCTGACGTCGATTGCCGAGCGCGGTCGCACCCTGCTGAGGCTCGAAAACGCGCAGATCGACCCGCAGACCCGGGTATCCGATCTCGTCGGCCTCTGCGAAAAACTGCTGTCGGGCCGTGGCGAAGCCTCGGGGACGGCGCTGGCGCGCGAGGTGCTCGATCGTTACGCCCAGCTCGACGAGTTGGGCCGGCAGAAGTTCTTCTATCTGCTTGCCAGCGATTTCGGCCCGGATGTGGCCAGGCTCGGCGCGGCGCTCGACGTGTGGAGCCGCGAGCAGAGCGATATCGCCGCCACCGACCTTCACTATGCATCCGAGCCGCGCCGCCAGGAATTGCTGCGCCGGCTGAACCGCGCACCGGGCGGCACCGCGGCGCTGGTCGACATGCGCGAACATCTGCTCGAACTGAGGGCGGCCAATCCGGAATTCAAGGCGATCGATCGCGATCTCATCCATTTGCTGACGTCCTGGTTCAATCGTGGCTTTCTGGTTTTGCGCCGGATCAACTGGGCGACGCCGGCCAATGTGCTGGAAAAAATCATCCGCTACGAAGCGGTGCACGCCATTCACGATTGGGACGATCTGCGCCGCCGAATCGATCCGGTCGACCGGCGCTGCTACGCCTTCTTTCATCCCGCCATGCTCGATGAACCGCTGATCTTCGTCGAAGTGGCGCTGACGGCCGAAATCCCCGGCGCCATTCAGCCGCTGCTGGCGTCCGAACGCGAGATCGTGCCGCTCAGCAAGGCGCGCACCGCCGCCTTTTATTCGATTTCCAACTGCCAGCAGGGCCTCAACGGCATTTCCTTCGGCAATTTCCTCATCAAGCAGGTGGTCGAGGAATTGCGGCGCGAATTGCCCAAACTTGAAACCTTCGTCACCCTGTCGCCGGTGCCGGGGTTCATGCGATGGTTGGGGAGCAAGGGCAAAACCCTCGTAGGCGCCGACGACCTTCCCGTCATCGAAAGTCTCGACGATCCCACCTGGCCGCAGGACAAGCAATTCGCCGTGCGCGCGAAGACACTGTTGGAACCGCTCGCGGTGCAATATTTTCTCGAGGAGCGCTCGTCCAACGGCAGGGCGCTTGATTCGGTCGCCCGGTTTCACCTGGGCAACGGCGCCCGGCTGGAGCGGATCGACTGGCTCGGCGACACATCGCACAAAGGAATGCTTGAATCCGCCGGCCTGATGGTGAATTACCTCTACGACCTCGACGAGATCGAGAAAAACCACGAGGCTTACGCCAACCAGGGAGAAATCGTCGCCTCTTCGGCGGTCCGGAAAATGTTGAAATCCGGCACACGCGGATGGCGGTCGA
This sequence comes from Terripilifer ovatus, assembly GCA_029222685.1. Taxonomy (GTDB): domain Bacteria; phylum Pseudomonadota; class Alphaproteobacteria; order Rhizobiales; family Beijerinckiaceae; genus Terripilifer; species Terripilifer ovatus. The sequence goes on from JARHVB010000081.1 coordinate 21,927, forward strand.
CGGCACCCTCGGTCAAGGCACAGACCTGACGAGATAATAGACCCATGCCGTCATACCTTTACGACCTGATCGCCCGCAGCAGCCCCTCGCCTGACAAGGTTTTCATCGAGACGCCCGAGGGCCGCAAGATCACCTACGGCGGCCTCGACGAAGGATCGGCCCGGTTCGCCAATGCGCTGGTATCACTGGGCGTCGTGGCCGGTGATCGCGTGGCGGTACAGGTGGACAAATCGCCGGATGCGGTTCTGCTCTATCTGGCCTGCCTGCGCGCCGGCGCGGTGTTTCTGCCCCTCAACACCGCCTATACGCCGGCGGAAATCGAATATTTCCTCGGTGACGCCAAGCCGCGGGTTTTCGTCTGCGAGCCGCAGAACCGCGACAAGCTGGCCGCCGTGGCCGAGAAAGCCGGCGCAAAGATCGAAACGCTCGGCACCAGGGAAGACGGCTCGCTGATCGACCGCGGCAGGACGCAGCCTTCGACATTCACAGATGTCGAGCGTGGCAAGGACGATCTGGCTGCAATCCTTTACACATCCGGCACCACCGGCCGCTCCAAGGGCGCCATGCTGAGCCATGACAATCTGGCGTCCAATGCGCTGACCCTGGTCGACTACTGGCGCTTCAGCAAGGACGACGTGCTGATCCACGCACTGCCGATCTACCACACCCACGGCCTCTTCGTGGCGATCAACACCCTGCTGCTCGCCGGCGGCTCGCTGCTGTTCCTGCCCAAGCTCGATGCCGATCAGATCATGAAGCTGATGCCGCGCGCCACCGCGATGATGGGCGTGCCGACATTCTACACGCGCCTGCTGCAGCATCCCGGCCTCAACCGTGACGCGACGAAACACATGCGCCTGTTCATTTCCGGTTCCGCGCCGCTTCTGGCCGAGACGCACCGCGAGTGGAGCGAGCGCACCGGTCATGCCATTCTCGAACGCTATGGCATGACCGAAACCAACATGAACACGTCGAATCCCTATGACGGCGCCCGCATCGCCGGCACGGTCGGATTTCCGCTGCCGGGCGTCAGCGCCCGCATCGTCGATCCGGAGACGGGTAAGGAAATGCCGCGCGGCGAGATCGGCATGATCGAGGTCAAGGGCCCGAACGTGTTCAAGGGCTATTGGCAGATGCCGGAGAAGACCAAGGCCGAGTTCCGCGACGACGGCTATTTCATCACCGGCGATCTCGGCCGCATCGATGACAAGGGCTATGTCCACATCGTCGGCCGCGACAAGGACCTCGTCATCACCGGCGGCTTCAATGTCTATCCGATCGAGGTCGAGACCGAGATCGACGGCATGGCGGGCGTCGTCGAAAGCGCCGTGATCGGTGTGCAGCATCCCGATTTCGGCGAGGGCGTCACCGCAGTCGTCGTGCCGAAGAAGGGCGCAAATCTCGACGAGAAAGCCGTCATCGCCGCGTTGGAACAGCGCCTCGCCAAGTTTAAACTCCCGAAGCGCGTGTTCTTCGTCGAGGAATTGCCGCGCAACGCCATGGGCAAGGTGCAGAAGGCGGCGCTGCGGCAGACATACGCGGATTTGTATAAGAAGTAAGCGTCGGCCTTACGCCCTCGTCCTTCGAGACACCTGCTTCGCAGGCTCCTCAGGATGAGGGCTTCTTGTTTAATTGGACAAGCTGTCAAAAGCCCCCATCCTGAGGAGCGCCTGAAAGGCGCGTCTCGAAGGAGAGGGCGTCAGCCTCGATCAAACGTTCAGCACGATCTTCCCGATATGCGTGTTCCTGCGCATATAGTCCTGCGCCGCCAGCGCTTCATCGAGCGTGAACGTGCGGTCGACGATCGGCTTGAACTGTCCCGACGCGATGGCAGATCCAAGATCGGCCCAGGCGCGCCGGGTGATTTCGAATTTTTCCTCCGGCGAGCGCGTGCGGAAGGTGACGCCGATCAGCTTGAGGCGTTTCAGCGCGATCTTGTCGAGATCGATCTGGTCCGCCTTGCCGCCGAGCCGGCCGATGCTGACGATACGGCCCTTCACGGCGGCAGCATCCATGAGATCGTTGAGCATGCCGGCGCCGACATTGTCGGCGGCGACATCAATGCCCTTCTTGCCGGTCGCGGCCATGCAGGCTTCGGCAAGATTGTCCTTTCCGGCGACGATGGCAAGATCGAGGCCGACATCCTTGAGCCGCGTCAGCTTGCTTGCATCGCGCGAAGTGCCAGCAACGAGGCTGGCGCCCAGCGTCTTGGCGATCTGGATCATCGTCGTGCCGACGCCGGCGGTGACGCCGGTGATGAGTACGCTATCGCCCTTCTTCAATTCGCCATTGCTGACGAGCGCGTCGTGACCGGTCGAGATGAACACCGGCAGCGCCGCGCCTTCGACGAAGCTCAGATGCTTGGGCATGCGGAATCCGGCGCGATAGTCGACCAGCGCCTTCTCGGCATAGGCCCTGGTGGTCATCGACATGACGCGGTCGCCGGGCGCGAAGCCCTTGACGTCGGCGCCTACCGAAATCACTTCGCCGGCCACTTCCATGCCGGCGATATTGGCGTCCGGATTGTCAGGATTGCCGATGGCGCGGCTCAGATCCGCGCGGTTGAGGCCGATGGCCTTCACGGCGACGAGAAGATCGTTCTTGCCCGGCGTCGGATCGGGCACGTTGCGGATTTCCAGCGTCGGGCCATTGGCGCCCTTCGCATTGATGGCGGCTTTCATAGTTCGATCTGCCTTTGGTTTTATTGAGGTGTGAGATTGGCAAGTTTGGTCACGTTGCGCCAGTATTCCATATCGTCGATGAGCCGCCTGCGGACGTAGTCGCGATCCCCGATCAGTGGATCGGCGCCTTGCGAGCGTAGAAAATCCTTCGTCTCCGGCATGGCAGTGATCTGGTTGAACCAGCCGGCGAGCTTGCCGGAAATCTCAGGCGGCATATTGGCCGGGACGAAGACGCCCCACCATGGCGCGACGACGACGGTTTTCAGGCCGGATTCCTGCATGGTCGGAATGTCAGGCGCTGCTGACGGCCGTCGCGTGCCGGTGGTCGCCAGAATCTTGATCCGGCCGGCATGCTGCTGGCCGAGCAGATACATCACGTCGCCGAAAGCAAAATCAACCTGTTGCGCCGCCACATCCGAAATGGCTGCTCCGGTCGACTTGTAGGTCACCTGCGTCACGTCGAGATTGGCTTCCTTCAGGTAAAGCACCGTCGAGGCAATCGCCGACGTCACCGCCCAGCCATAGGTCGATTTCGGCCCCTTGTTTCTCAGATAGGCCGTGAGTTCCGGGACGTCCTTCACCGGCGTCTTCGGATTGACGGCCAACGCAAACACCAACTCGGCGACCGATGTCACCGGTTCGATATCGCGCAAGGTATCGAACGGCAGATTCTTGTAGATGGCCGGGCTCGCTGCCAGGCCTGCCGCGCCGCCGAACAGGACCGTGTAACCATCCGGCTTGGATTTCGCAATCGCCTCGCTCGCAAGGTTGCCCGCAGCACCCGGCTTGTTGTCGACGATGATCGTTCCGCCCGACAGTTCGGCGAGCTTCTGGGTGAACCAGCGGCACATGATGTCGGCGCCACTGCCTGCCGGAAACCCGAGGATGACCTTGATCGGGCGGTCCGGATATTCGGCTCTTGCGGGCGCAGCGGCGAGAACGAGAGCGGCGAGACTCAGCGGCATCAGGCGGCGAAGCGCGAACATGTTTCCCTCCCCGATCTTGCGGCGCACTGTTGCGCGCGCTCATGACATTAGAGCATTTTCGTGCGCAACAAGCTACGTCAACGTGCCGCCTTCAGCCCCATCAATCCGGCGATCAGATTGCGCTGCGTCTGCGAGGTGCCCGCTGCAATGGTAGCGCTGCGGGAGTCGCGGAAGAAGCGCTGCATGTCGTATTCGCCCACCAGTCCATAGGCGCCCATGATCTGCACGCCCATATTGGCGACCTTCACATAGACCTCCGAAGCGAACAGCTTCGCCATGGTGATTTCCTTCAGCGCGTCCTTGCCGCTGGCAACGAGCCAGACGGCGCGCCACATCAGCATGGTGGCTGCATCCACTTCCGTCGCCATGTCGGCGATCATGTGGGAGATCGCCTGGAACGAGCCGATCGGCTGGCCGAACTGCACACGCTCCTTGGCGTAGGAAGCGGCAAGATCGACGATCGCCTGCGCCGCGCCGCAGCTTCCCGCCGCCGACACGGCGCGCTCGATCTGCAGGCCGCCCATCATGCAGTCCCAGCCGCGGTTCTCGCCGCCGATCAGCCGGTCGGCAGGCACTTCCACGTCCTTGAAGAAGACTTCGTAAGTGCCGACGCTGCGGCGGCCCAGCATGTCGAGCTTGCGATAGTCTACGCCGGGCGCATCGTTCTCGATGAGCAACAGCGACAGGCCCTTGCGGTAATGCGCGTCGCGGTCGGTCTTCACATAAGTGTTCAGCAGCGTGTTCTTGAGGCCGACGCCGGTGTTCCACAGTTTTTGGCCGTTGACGATGTAGCGGTCGCCGTCCTTGCGGGCAAAGGTCTTGATGTTGCCGACATCCGATCCGGCATCGGGCTCCGAAATGCTGATGGCGAAGCGCACTTCGCCTTCGATCATTTTCGGCAGCCATGTCTGCAATTGCTCCGGGGTGCCCTTGCGGACGAGATTGAGGCCGCAGAAAATATTGCCACCATAGGCCATGCCGAGATCGGCGCTGACTTTCGAAATCTCAAAGCTGGCAATGGCGAGATCGATGGCGCTGCCGTTGAGGCCGCCGTATTCTTCGGGAAACGGCAACGCGAGCAGGCCGGCCTTCACCCATTCATCATAGAGCTCGTAGGGAAACGTCTGCGCCGCTTCGTGCTTGCGCACGAGTTCCGGCGGCGCATGGCGCTGCATCAGCTTGATGATGCTTTCGCGCAGGATCTGCTGTTCCTCGGTGAAGCTGAAATCCATTCCTGTGTTTCCTCCCCGTATTCTTCAGCGCACGACAATCAAGGCATCAAGCGCCAGCGCGCCGTCGCCTTCCGCGTAAACGACCACTGGATTGACATCGATCTCGGCAATCTCGGGATGCGCGATGGCGAAGGCGCCGAGCTTGGCGGCGATGGTTGCCGCTGCGTGCACGTCGCGCGCCGGCGATCCGCGAAATGCGCCAAGCAGGGCCGCGCCTTTCAGCCGGCGCAGTTCGCGTTCGATCGCGTCCACGCCAAGGTCGGGCGCGAGCGTCACGACATCGTGCAATGCCTCGGTGAAGACGCCGCCGAGGCCAACCACGAGCACTGGTCCCCATTCCGGATCGTTGCGCGCGCCGAAGATGAGTTCGACGCCGCGCGGCGCCATTTTTTCGACCAGCACGCCGTCGAGCATGAGGCCGGGCCGGGCCTCCGCGATGTTGGACTGGAGCTGCGTCCAGCCATCGACGACATCGCTTTCCGACTGCAGCGACAGGATGACGCCGCCCGCATCGCTCTTGTGCGCGAGTTCGGTAGCCTGCGCCTTCAGGGCGACGGGGAAGCCGATGCGCGCCGCTGCCGCCCTGGCATCCTCCAGCGTCGTGACGAATTCCGACGGCGGAATCGGAATGCCTTCGATTTCCAGGATCTTCTTGGCGTCGTGCTCGGCAATGATGCCGGACAGAAGCTCGTGCTTGGTATCAACCGACCGCTGGTGTGCGGGTGTCGCCGACGTCTGCCCGTAATAGCGCTGCAGGAACGCCAGCGCCCGGAAGCAGCGCTCCGGCGAGCGGAAGAAGGGCACGTTCAAGGCGCGCAATTCGCTGATCGTTTCCTTCGGCACGTCGGCGTCATCGCCAAGCATGGCGAAGATGACCGGCTTGGGAAATTTCAGTTCTTTGGCGGCATCGAGAATGGGCTTCACTTTTCGTGGCGCCATCAATGGCGACGACAGGATGCTGGTATAGACAACGCTGCCGTAGGCATCGTCGGCAAGCAGCGGCTCGAGCGCCTTGCGGTAGAGCAGGGGATCGACGAGCGCTTGCGCCGTCAGGTCGACCGGATTGGTCGGCTGGATCAGGTCGGGCGCCAGCGCGCCGATGATGTCACGGGCGGCCTTCGATGGTTGCGGCAGATCGAGGCCGGCCTGCTGACAATAGTCGAGCGTCAGCCCCTTGTAGGCGCCTGAATCGGTGATCACGGCCGCGCCGCCTTTGAGCGGGTAGGGAAAGCGGATGAACAGTTCCGCGGCGTCGATCAACTGCTCGAGCGTTTCGACAACGGCGACGCCGGCGCGCGAAGCCAGCGCGCGCATCACGTCCCAATCACCGCTCATCGCGCCGGTGTGAGTCTGGGCCGCTTCGCGTGCCGCTGCGCTTCGTCCCGGCGAGAGCAGGACGATGGGCTTGCCGAGATCGCGCGCGCGGCGCGCCAGGGCGAGGAAGCGCTGCGGATCGCGGAACTGCTCGGCGACGAGGGCGAGAACGTGAGTCGAAGAATCTTCGATCAGAACATCGAGAAAATCTTCCAGTCCGTTGAGTGCTTCATTGCCGGTCGAGGCAGCGATGGACACTGCAATGTCATGGCCATGCAGCGCGGCGCGCAGCACCGTCGCCATGGCGCCCGATTGCGACACGATGCCGACCGCGCGGCGGCCGTCGATCGGCACCGGCACGGTGAGACTGAACGTCATCGCAATGCCGTCGACATAATTGATGTAGCCGAGGCAGTTCGGCCCCTCGATCGCCATGCCGGCGTCAGCCGCGATGCCGGCCAGTTCGTCCTGCAGCTTGCGGCCATCGTCGCCGAGTTCGGCGAAACCCGCGCCGAAGACGACCGCGCCGCCGACGCCGCGCTCGGCGCAGCCTTTGACGGCGTCCATCACGCCGGCCTGAGGCACCGCGAGCACGGCGCAATCGACGCCTGTCGGCAGATCGCGCGTCGATTTGAGACAGGGGCGTCCGTCGATCTCCGTGCGGTTGGGGTTGATGAGGTGAATGTCGCCCTTGTAGCCGAAGCGGACGAGATTGGTGAGCACGCCATTGCCGAGCGCGCCCGGTGTCGGCGAGGCGCCGACGATGGCAATGGATTTCGGCCGCAGCAGCCGGCCGATGGCGGCTTGCGTCTTCGCTTTGCTGGTTTCCGTCATTGGAGATTCGCGCTCTCTGGTTCAGGCAGGTCGAGCGGGATTTGTCAGTCGCTTCGCTCCCAAATGCCGCTCGTGTTGTCGCGGCAAACCCTACTCAATATCAGGGTTACTGATCAAGCGGCGTTTGCGGTCATGAAATGAGAAGGATCGCCGTCACATGCTGCGCAATGGCAGCGTGATACGAAATGTCGCGCCGGGACCGGCCTCTTCCGGCAACAGAAAAATGGTGCCGTCGTGGGCGTCGACGATCTCCGCGGCGATGGCGAGGCCCAGTCCAGTGCCGCCGGATCGTGTCGATCCGCGGAAGGCTTCGAACATGGTTGCGCGTGCGCGCGGCGGAACGCCTGGCCCATTGTCGGCGATCTCGATGGTCACCACGTCCGCTCCGGGTGCGGCGCTGATGCGCACCAGGGGGGCTTCGCCATCATGCGGTCCGGCGGATTCCAGCGCCTCGATCGAATTGCGGCACAGGTTGAGCAGGACCCTCAGCATCTGCTCCGCATCGACATGGATCACCAGATCCAGCGGCACCTGGTTGAGCAGGGCGACACGGCCGCCGCCTTCGGGAGAGACGATCTCCAGCGCCTCGTCGACGAGCGCGCGCAACGCATGGCGCGACATATCGGGCGCGCGCTCGACGGCGCGGCCATAGGTCAGCGTCGACTGGCAGTAGCTGATGGCGCGGTCCAGCGTGGCGATCAGCTTGGGCCCGACGGACCGGCCGATCGGGTCTGAAGACGTCGTCAGGCGATCCGACAGCAGTTGTGCCGTCGAGAGAATGTTGCGCAGGTCGTGGTTGATCTTGGCGACGGCAAGACCAAGCGCCGCCAGATGTTTCTTCTGGCGCAACTCCTCGACCAGGGTCGATTGCATGCTGGCCAGCGCCGTTTCCGCAAGGCCGATCTCGTGCAGGCGTCCCGACGGCTGGATGATGCGCGTGGGGTCGTCGGGCTTCTCGCCGAAGCGCATCAGGTTGTCGGTCAGCCGGCGCACCGGGCTGAGAACGAGAAAATGCAGCGACGCAACGGCAAGTGCCGCCACCATGGCCGACAGCATGAGCGAGAGGATCAGGATGTTGACGGAATAATCCCACATCGCCTTGCGCAGCGGCGTCTCGTCGATCGTGATGTCGATATATTCGGCGCCCATCGGCGCGTCGCCGACGGCGCTGATCGTGCGTCCTTCCTGGCCGAACAATGTGCGGAAGGCGGCCTTGACCGATTCGAGCGGCGACGCCGACCGCAGATCGTAACGCTCGTCGATCTTCGGCGGCATGTCGGAGGCGGCGAGCAGGCGGCGGGACGAGGGCCGTTTCAGCGCGATGGATTGCGCCCCGACGCTGGTCAGAAGATCTTTTTGCAACTGGTCGGGAATCATTTCGTCCGGCGCGGCATCGAGGACGAGCGCGGCGGTATAGGCTGCGCTCAGCCGGTCGCGCAACCAACCGTTGCGGAAACTGGCGATGGAGGGAACATAGATCGCGATTTCAACGAGCATGATGAAAGCGATCGTCAGCAGCAGGACGCGCGAGGCCAAGCCGATACGGACCGGGTTCTGGCGGCCGGACGTGCTGGAAACAACGTCGGGCGGAGCCACCACGGCTGGCACTTCGTTCTGTTGAACTCGAGCGTCCATGCGTCTGTTTCTACGATCCGGTCAATCTGGGCGGCGTCCGGAGCGGTCGCCGTTCACCCCAATTTTCGCAACAATCCAATTACGCTCTGCAGCAGCGAACTATGCAGCTTTACGGAATAATACATCAGCGACGCCCGTCGCGAGACCTCTGAAAAGCTGGGGTGCGGAACAATCAGGTCAGCCATATCCCCGATTTTCAGCTTTTTTGCGATGGCCAATTGCCAGGGCGCGATCAACTCGCTGGCCTGCGGACCGACGATTCCCGCTCCCAGGATCTGCCCGTTCGGCGCAACGATGACCTTGATATGGCCGTTCGCGGGGCCGTGGCCGCCGGGTCCCAACGCGGCGCGGGCTTTTTCGGTTTCCGCAAACGGCCAGCGATAGACCATTGTCTTAAGGCCAAGCTTGCCCGCACCGTCATCCTGCTGCCCGACGACGGCGATTTCGGGGTCGGTATAAAGCGCCTGCGGCACCAGGCCCGGGACGACGGCAGCGGACTGTCGAAACAGCAGGCTGCGCAGCACCAGGCCGGCTTGATACTGCGCCGCCTGGGCTGATCCGTCCTGCAGGATATTGTTTTGGGCGACATCGCCGATGGCATAGACGCGGCGATTGCTCGTCCGCAGATTGGCGCGAACCTTGATGCCGTCGGGACCGAAGGCGATTCCCGCCTGCTCGAGCCCGAGATTGTGAACATTGGCGCTGCGGCCGGCCGTGATCAGCAGATGCGATCCGACCACAGTGTCCGTCTGCGCGCCGGACGCGACGATGGCGCGGATGCCCTTGCCGTCCGGCTCTATCCGTTCAATCTTCACGTTCTGTCGAATCTCGATGCCTTCGCGGGTGAGCGCACCCAGCAGGTGATCGACGAATTCAGGGTCCATATCCGACAGGACGGTCCGGGCGTCGAGGACGATGACCTCGCTGCCGAGCCTGCGGAAGGCCTGCGCCAGTTCGAGCCCATGCCTGCTGGCGCCCGCGATGATGAGGCGCTGCGGCAGTTCGCGCAGGTCGAAGACCGTTTCATTGGTCAGGGCGCGGACATATTCGAGCCCGGCGATTTTGGGCACCGTCGGCGATGATCCCGTGGCAATGACAAAGCGGCGTGCCTCGATGCGGACATCGCCGGCGTCCACGGCCTTGCTGGACACGAAGCGGGCGGCGGCGCGCACCACGCGCACATTCATCGCCGTCAGTCTGGCCTCGCTGACCGCAGGCGCGAGCCCGGCGATCGTGGCACGGATACGCTGCTGCAGAGCGGCCATATCGACCGCGGGCTGCACCGGCGCGAGACCGAGATCCTGCGCCGACGTCATGACATGCGCGGCGGAGCCGGCGTTCCGCAGCACCTGCGCCGGCACGCTGCCGTAGTTGAGATCGTCGCCGCCCATCTCGCCCTTCTCGATGAGCACGACTGCCACGCCGAATGCCGCAGCTCCGGCCGCGACCGCGAAGCCACCGGCGCCGCCGCCGATGATGCAGATGTCGGGCGTAAGTGTTTCGGTCATATCCGTTCCATCACGACTGCCGATCGGCGGCGATCGGCCGGACGCGCACCTTCCAGCGGATCAGCACGGGAAGAAGTGCGAGAACGCCCAGGGCGCTCAGCGCCAACAGCATTTCGCTTGTGACGAGATGGCGCAGATCGATGTGCATTCTGCAATCCGAGGCTCCAGCCGACACGCAGGCGGTGTAGGCCCTGCGCTGCGCCACCATAACTGAGTCGAGCCCGGCGCCAGCCAGCGAATAGGCAAGCGTCACCGGCAGCAGTCCGACGGCTGTCACCCAGATGAAAGTGCGAAGTTTCAGCTCGGCCATTGCCATGGCGGTATTGACCAGGAAAAATGGAAAAGCCGGCGTCAGGCGTAAAAACAGCAGATAGGACACTGCATTTTTGTGAAAACCGTCTCGAAGCTGGAGCGCCCATCGTCCGCCCCGGCGCATCAGGACGCTGCCCAGCGAGGTGCGCACAATGAGAAAAAAGATGGAACCGCCGAGCAAGATGGCCGCCAGCGATATCGCGGTCCCGGCAAGGGCGCCGAATAGGAAGCCGCCGGCGATGCTGAAAAGCGCCCCGCCGGGAATGCCCGAGAGTGCTGCCGCGGCGTAAACCGCGAAAAATGCGGCGACTGACAGAAATGTCCGCTGCGCCACCTGTTCCGCCAGCCAGTCGCGGCTCTCGACCAGGCTTTCGAGCGACAGAAACCGCGTTGCGCCGCTGGCAATCAGGCCGCCAAGGACGATAAACAGCAGCAAAAGCGGTAAAATGCGCAGGATACGATATCCTCGCCGCGCCGCCCGGCCGTCTGGCCGGTCTTCTGGCCAAGGCGTCGGCAGTCCTCCTTCGATGGGGTCTTCCCTTGGCATAGTGTCCGATAGCGGATCGGCGCGCGCAAATCACGCCGAACGGGATTAAATTTCGGTTAGACTACATTTTTTGCCAGCGATTGCCATTGCCGCAAAAGCCCGGTTGAATTGACTTTCCCGAAAACTTTCCCCTATAAGGCCGCACTCGATTTCGGCCGTGCCGACGTCGCTTGTCGGCGTGCGCCTTTTGCGGGAGCTGTTTCCTGCCGGCGGACGTGTCGCCAGCTGTTTTGGCGGAAGCGGCGCAGACCAGCAATCCGGCTGGCTTTGGCTCAATATGGCCAAGCCGGTCCATAGTAATTGGAGCATACCCGTGAAGCGGACTTATCAACCCAGCAAAATCGTGCGCAAGCGCCGCCATGGTTTTCGCGCACGCATGGCAACCGTCGGCGGGCGCGCCGTGATCGCCGCTCGTCGCGCGCACGGCCGCAAGAAGCTTTCGGCCTGAATCTGCACAAATCACGCCGGACAGGCAGGATCGATGACGGTTTCCCACACCAGCGGCGCGGGAAACGACAGGCCCGGCGCCACGCAGAACGCTATGGCGCCAGCGCATGCAGTTTCGCCTACCCGGATCGGACGTCTGCACAAGCGGTCGCAATATCTGCGTGTCGCCAAGGGTGCACGTTTCCATACCAAGGGCTTCAGCCTGCAGAGCGGACAGGCCGAGCGGGTTTCTGGCGAACAGGCTTCAGACGTGTCGCATTTCGGCTTCACCGTGACCCGCAAGGTCGGGACCGCGGTCGAGCGCAATCGCATGCGCCGCCGCTTGCGCGAAGCCTTGCGTCTCGCACCGGACCTCGCGTCAAAACCCGGACATGATTATGTGATCTTAGCGCGCCGTGAGGCGTTGTATCTGCCATTTGCGGGCCTTATCCGCGATCTACAGACCGCAATTGTCAGGATTGGCGCAAAAGACGGTCGAAAACAGCCGAAGTAGCTTTCATCTCCATCAGTCCAATTCCTAGACGCCAGATCCGATCAGGAATCAGCAGGCAAGAGAATGCGCGAAGACCAGAGAAATCTCCTGTTGGCCATGGCCCTGTCGCTCGTGGTTATTCTTGGCTGGAACTATTTTTACGCCAAACCGCATATGGACACGGCGCGTCAGACCAACGCGCAATTGCAGAATCCCTCCACAGCCCAGCCGCCCGCCGCCCAGCCGCCAGCCACGCCGCAGCAGCCTGGGGCGCAACCGGGGGTGGTCGGCGCCCCGCCGGTACCCGGCGCCGGCGGCCCCAATGTGCCGCCGCAGGCAGCAGCCGCGCCGGTGATTCTCAATCGCGGCCAGTCGCTGGCGGCCTCGCCGCGCGTCCGCATCGACACCCCGAGCCTTTCGGGATCGATCGCCCTCAAGGGCGCCCGCTTTGACGATATCGGCCTGCGCAAATATCGCGAGACCACCGATCCCGCGAGCCCGATGATCGAACTGCTGTCGCCCTCGGGTTCCGAGCATCCTTATTATGCCGAGACCGGCTTTGTCGCTGCCGCCGGCAGCAACATCGCGCTGCCGCGTCCCGACAGCCTGTGGACCTCCGACAGCGATACGCTGACGGCGGCCCGCCCCGTGCATCTGACCTTCGACAATGGCCAGGGCCTGATCTTCCGCCGCACCATCAGCGTCGACGATCAATATATGTTCACGATCACCGATGCGGTCGAGAACAAGTCCGGCGCAGCGGTAACCCTCTATCCTTACGGATTGCTGACGCGCGTCGGCAAGCCGGTGACCTCCGGCTATGCGGTGCTGCATGAAGGTTTCGTCGGCGTCATCGGCGATTCCCGCGTGCAGGAATACACCTACGATTCGATCGAGAAAGAGCCGAAGGCCACCAAGACTTACAAGGGCATCAGCGGCTGGCTCGGCATGACCGACAAATATTGGGCGGCAGCCGTCATCCCCGATCAGAGCGTCGCGGTTGAAGGACGCTTCTCCTCGACCGGCACGACGACCAAGACCTACCAGGCCGATTATCTCGGCGCCGAAAAGGTCATCGCACCTGGCGCCAGCGCCGAGGTCGGCCATCGTTTCTTCGCTGGCGCCAAGGAAACCCAGACCATCGATGCCTATCAGGCCAACCTCGGCATCAAGAACTTCGACCTGATGATCGACTGGGGCTGGTTCTATTTCATCACCAAGCCGCTGTTCTGGCTGATCGACCTGATCTATCGCTACGTCGGCAATTTCGGCGTCGCCATCCTCATCACCACGGTGCTCATCAAGGGAGCCTTCTTCCCGCTCGCCAACCGCAGCTACGAATCCATGGCGAAGATGAAAGCCGTGCAGCCGCAGATGAAAGAGCTGCAGGCGCGTTATCCCAACGACAAGCAGAAGCAGCAGCAGGAGCTGATGGAGCTCTACAAGCGCGAGAAGATCAATCCGGTCGCGGGCTGTCTGCCGGTCGTCGTTCAGATTCCGGTGTTCTTCGCGCTCTACAAGGTGATTTTCATCACCATCGAAATGCGCCATGCGCCGTTCTTCGGCTGGATCAAGGATCTGTCGGCGCCCGATCCGACGAACCTGTTCACCCTGTTTGGCCTGGTGGCCTGGGATCCGACGCAGGTGCCGGTCATCGGCCATTTCCTCTGGCTCGGCATCTGGCCGCTCATCATGGGCGTCAGCATGTTCCTGCAAATGAAGATGAACCCGGCGCCGACCGATCCCGTGCAGCAACAGATGTTCGCCTGGATGCCGGTGATCTTCACTTTCATGCTGGGTTCGTTCCCGGCGGGTCTGGTGATCTACTGGACCTGGAACAATACGCTCTCGGTCATCCAGCAATACCTGATCATGCGGAGGTCGGGCGTGAAGGTTGAACTGTGGGACAATCTCGCGGGCCTCTTCGGCAAGAAGAAGCCGACCTGAGCGTGTGAGAATCTTTCAACGCAACACGCTCCCCGTCATGCCCGGGCTTGTCCCGGGCACCCACGCGGTGCGTGTTGATAACGCGTGGAAGTGATAAACGCCATGATGCATGCGCTTTTTGGCAACATGCAGCAATGTCCCGGCGTGGATGCCCAGCACAAGGCCGGGCATGACGTGGTGGGTTGGCACCGACATGACTGACAACAACGCACCCATCGAAGACTTTGCCGAGCGCGGACGCAAGTTGTTCGCGGGCGAGTGCGACTTCTTCTTTGCCGCAACGACGATCGAGGGGCTGCCGCCGATGGGCGCGCCGGAGATCGCCTTTGCCGGCCGTTCGAACGTCGGCAAGTCGTCACTGCTGAATGCCCTGACCAACCGCAAGACTTTGGCGCGCACGTCGCATACGCCCGGCCGCACCCAGCAGTTGAATTTCTTCGCGCTGGGCGGCCCGCCGGGGCAGGAGACCCTGCGGCTGGTCGACATGCCGGGCTATGGCTACGCCGCCGTATCGAAGCAGAAGATCGATTCCTGGACCAAACTTATGCACGGTTATCTGCGCGGCCGCGCCTCGCTCATCCGCGTCTTCGTGCTGATCGACGGCCGGCACGGGTTGAAAGACACCGATGCCGGCATGCTGAAACTGCTCGACACCTCCGCCATGTCCTACCAGATCGTGCTGACCAAGCGCGATGAGGTGAAAAAGGCCGATATCGAGCCGCGCATCGAGGCGACGCTGAAAGCCTTGAAGCCGCATCCCGCCGCCTATCCCGATGTCATCTTCACGTCATCGGAAACCGGCGAGGGGATCCCCGAGCTGCGCGCCGCCGTGGCCCAACTGCTGGCCGAACGCTCGTCCTGACCTGGTTCCAAGGGGCAAAACTTCTTCTAGTTTTGCTTCTCGTCACCAGCTAAAACAGCGCCGCAACAAGTCCGCCGGATGGATCGCGATGCCCGACAAAGCCCAAGCCACACCGCAGGAACAAGCCGAAATCCTGATGCAGGCGCTGCCGCATATGCTGCGCTACGACGATGCCATCGTCGTCGTCAAATACGGCGGCCATGCCATGGGCGACGAAAAGGTGGCGCGCGAATTCGCCCGCGATATGGTCCTGCTGGAACAATCGGGCGTCAATCCCGTCGTCGTGCACGGCGGCGGCCCGCAGATCGGCGCCATGCTGTCGAAACTCGGCATCAAATCCGAATTCGCGGCGGGCCTGCGCATTACCGACAAGGCGACCGTCGAGATCGTCGAAATGGTGCTCGCCGGCTCGATCAACAAGCAGATCGTCGGCTTCATCAATAACGAGGGCGGCCGCGCTATCGGCCTGTGCGGCAAGGACGGCAATATGGTCACCGCTGAGAAGGTGATGCGTAGTGTCGTCGATCCCGATTCGCATATCGAGAAAGTTGTCGATCTGGGCTTCGTCGGCGAGCCGAAGACGGTCGACACCACCGTGCTCGACCAAGTGCTCGGCCGCGAATTGATTCCCGTGCTTGCGCCGGTGGCGCAGGGTGTCGACGGCGAGACCTACAACGTCAACGCCGACACGTTCGCCGGCGCCATCGCCGGCGCGCTGAAGGCCAAGCGGCTGCTGTTCCTCACCGATGTGCCCGGCGTTCTCGACAAGAACAAGCAACTGATCAAGGAACTGACGATCGCCGAAATTCGCGATCTCATTGCCGACGGCACCATCACCGGCGGCATGATCCCGAAGGTCGAGACCTGCATCTATGCGATCGAGAAGGGCGTCGAAGGCGTCGTCATCCTCGACGGCAAGTCGCCGCATGCGGTCCTGGTCGAACTGCTGACCGACCACGGCGCGGGAACGCTGATCAAGCGATGACCCTGGAGGCGGATAAAGCGCCCGTTCAAACGAGCTTCGCCGATATCGACACATGGGTGTTCGATCTCGACAACACGCTTTACCCGCCCCATTGTGATCTGTGGCCGAAGATTGATGATCGCATGACGGTGTTCATGGCCGATATGCTCGGCCTCGACGGCATGTCGACCCGCGCCCTGCAGAAATATTATTATCGTCAGCACGGCACCACCCTGCGCGGACTGATCGACGAATACGATATCGATCCGACTAAATTCCTGCAGTTCGTTCACGACATCGACCGCACCTCGGTCGAGCCCGATCTCGATCTGCATGCGGCGATAGCGGCGCTGCCGGGCCGTAAACTGATCTTCACCAACGGATCGCGCGAACACGCCTTGCGGACATCGGAGCGGCTCGGCATCGAGAAGCTTTTTGACGACGTGTTTGACATTGCGGCGGCTGAATTTGTGCCGAAGCCCGACGCACGCGCTTACGATCTCTTCTTCGCGCGCCATGCGATCGTGCCAGGGCGCGCCGTCATGTTCGAGGATATTGCGCGCAATCTGATCATCCCGAAACAGCGCGAGATGACCACAATTCTCGTGGTGCCGAAGGCTGGCGATATGGATCATCGCGAGGGATGGGAAATCGTGCGCGATCCACCAGCGCATGTCGATTTCGTCACCGACAATCTTGCTGTTTTCCTGGCCGCCTTGGTCGCGGAACTCGCTTAGAGTATTTTCGAGCGCAGGCCGGCTTTCGCAAAACGAAGCGAACCGGAACAACCGGAACACGAACCCTCAACACTGACCGTGATAAAGAAGCGGCATGAGCCAGGATCCTTTCGCCGCCTCCCATTCTGTTTCGTCCCCGGCCGGGCCGCCAGCGCCCTGGGGACTCGTTGCCACCATCGTGTGGGGCGTCGCGGGGTTCTGCGTCTCCGGCGCGGCGCAGTTAGCCGTATTCGTCGGCTATGTGATGATCCACCCCGAAGCCGGCGACGCCGCCGCCATCAAGGCGATGGGGGTGAATGGCTTCCTGCTCTCCATTGTCACCATCGTGGGGGCGCCGGTCTGGATCGCCGTGATGGTGCTCGCGTCACGCCGGCGTGGATGGCGCGCCGCCGATTATCTGGCGCTCGTCATGCCGTCGCGCGGCCAGTTGCTCTTCGGCCTTCTCTGCATGGTGCCCCTGCTGGTCGCGTTCGACGTGCTGAGCTATGCGACGGGACATGACGTCGTGCCGCCGTTCATGTCTGAAACCTACAAGTCCGCGGCGGCCTCCGGCTCGCTGGTTCTGTTCTTCGTCGCGGTGGTGATCATCGCACCCGTCAGCGAAGAGATCGTGTTCCGCGGATTCCTGTTCCGCGGGCTGAACGCTTCCTTTCTCGGTGTCGCCGGTACGCTGGCCGTCACCTCGGTCGCCTGGGCATTGATGCACATCCAATACGACTGGCTGGGCATCGCACAGATCCTGCTTATCGGGCTGCTGCTGGGCTGGCTGCGCTGGGCAAGCGGCTCGACCGTGCTCACCATTACGCTGCACATGATGACGAATTTCATCGCCCTGATGGAGACGGCAATCTGGGTGGAGTGGCTTAGCTAGGCCGCTTCAATCCTGACGGTTGCGTAGTTCCGTCACGCGATCGACCACCTCTTTAGGCGTGGCATAAAGCTGTTTCAGCAAAGCCTCCACCGCAGCGCCATTCGTCGGTCCGTCGATATCGATATTGAGTTTCTTGGCTTCGGCGAGAAATTCCGGATCTTGCATCGTCTCATCGAAGGCTTTGCGCAGCACAGCAACGCGATCGGCAGGAACGCCGGGAGGGGCCGCGACCGGCCGCCCCATCTTGCCGGCGCCGAAGACCAGGGTCAGCGCCTGACGCGAGGCGTCGTCCTTCGCGAGATCCAGCGCATTGGGAACGTCGGGCAGATCGCGATGTTTCTTCAGTCCCATCTGGAACATGATGGCAACCTGGTTCTTGGTCAGCCATTCCGGCCGCGCAGAGCGCACGGAAGCAAGCGTGAAACTGCAATAGCCTTCCACCTCGCCTTGCTCCATCGCCAGGCTGACGGCGCCGCTGTCGGTATAGCCGTTGTAAACCTTGAACTTGGTGCCGATGAGCGCATTCATCACGCGCGGGAAGATGGCCGAATCTGTCAGCGGGCCGTGGCCGGCGATCTTGATCTCGCGGCTCAGGGCGACCTCAGCGGACGTGGCGCCGGCGGCGCGCCAGCCGAGGCACGTTGAGGTGTCGCTGGAGATCGAACCGATCCAGTTGAATTTCAGCGCGTCGAACTTCGCCAGGTCGTTGCCGAACAGTGGATCGGTGAGGAGATTGCGCGACGGCAGGCCGATGGCCGATCCGTCGCGTGGCGCGATATTGTAGAGATAGTTCGTCATCACCAGGCCGCCAGCGCCCGGCATGTTCTCGGGCAGGACGTTGGGATTGCCGGGGATGTGGCGGCCGATATAGCGCTGCACGACGCGCATATAGAGGTCGTAACCCGTGCCTGGGCCATAGCCGGTGAGGAAGCGCATCTGCCGGCCGCGATAGAATTCGGCTGCGGTTTGTGCCGTCGCCGGCATTGCCGCACCGAGCAGCGCCGCCAAAGCCGCCGAGACCGCCAAAACAAACGTTCTGGTTCTCATTCCGTCCTCCCTGAATCGCGTCGCTGCGCGTTTCCGGGCAGCATAACCGTCCCGAAAGCGACTTGCCACCCGGCGCAGCCCCTTGGCGCCGGTCGCGGCCTTGACATCGAAAGAGGGAGCACCGAAACCTCCGGGCCAATGCCGTCCAGTCCCTTGGGAGACCCCATGTCGTACGCCCAGCTTGAAAAGATCATCGATGCCGCTTTCGCCGACGCCGGAGCCGTCAGTTCCGCAACCAAGGGTGAGATCCGCGACGCGGTGGACGAGGCCCTGGGCCTGCTCGACGCCGGCAAGGCGCGGGTCGCCGAGAAAATCCCTGGCGAGACCGGCGCGAAGAGCTGGAAGGTCAATCAATGGCTGAAGAAGGCGGTGCTGCTGTCCTTCCGCCTCAATGACATGTGGGCTATTTCCGGCGGCCCCGGCGGCGGCTCCTGGTGGGACAAGGTGCCCTCCAAGTTCGAGGGCTGGACCGCCAAGGAACATGCGGCAGCGGGCTTCCGCTCGGTGCCCAACTGCGTGGTGCGCCGTTCGGCCTATATCGCGCCGGGCGTGGTGCTGATGCCGTCCTTCGTCAACCTCGGCGCCTATGTGGATTCAGGAACCATGGTCGACACGTGGGCCACCGTCGGCTCCTGCGCCCAGATCGGCAGGAACGTGCATCTCTCCGGCGGCGTCGGCATCGGCGGCGTGCTGGAGCCGCTGCAGGCCGGCCCGACCATCATCGAGGACAACTGCTTCATCGGCGCGCGCTCGGAAGTCGTCGAGGGCGTCGTGGTCGGTGAAGGCTCGGTGCTGTCGATGGGCGTCTTCATCAGCGCCTCGACCAAGATCATCGATCGCGACACCGGCAAAATTCACATCGGCCATGTGCCGCCTTATTCGGTGGTCGTGCCTGGCTCTCTGCCGGGCAAGGCGCTGCCGGATGGAACGCCCGGCCCGTCGCTCTATTGCGCCGTCATCGTCAAGACGGTCGATGCGCAGACGCGTTCGAAGACCGGCATCAACGAATTGCTGAGGGATTGATGGCTTCTGTTCTGTCGGCCGAGGGGTTCCGGTTTCTGTTCCGCACCGATCAGGGAAGAGTCGGCCGGCAGGTCTGGTGGCTGGCCGCCGGGCTGCTGGCGAGCCTGGTGATTGCCCTTACGCTTGGCTGGTACGCGCTGTCGCCTTATGCGCATCGCACGCTCGCCGAACGCGGCAGGCTGTTCGATACGATGACCTTCGTCAGCTATCTCTATCTGGCGATCTATGCCTTCGCCCTGCTGCTGATCTCGGTCTGCTATGTCAATCTGTCGGCCAAGCGCCTGCGCGACGGCGGCTGGCCATCTGGATTTGCGGGCGCGGTCCCGCTGGCGGCGCTGTGTGTCGGCGCCTTGAACTGGCTGCAGCCGCGCGTCGCCGAAGTCTTCCCCTATGCGATTGTCATCGGCGCCGATATTGTCTTGCTTGCGGTCGTCGTGTGGCAGATTTACCTGCTCGGCGTCACCGACTCGACCGACCCTTGAGGCTTGCCGGCGGAAAGGGATTTCAGCATGAACTGGAAAGATCTCTTTCTCGCCCGCGATGGCCGCATTCCAAGACTGTCATTCTGGATCGGCATGGCGGTCCTCCTCATATTTGAATTGATCATCCTCGCGCCCGCAGGCGTCTTTCAATGGGACGCGGCGACCAATCCAGCTCCCATCTGGTTTCGCCTGCTGGAGTTTGTGGTCTCGCTCATCGTGGCCTATCCCTGCTATGCGGTGCTCCTGAAGAGACTGCACGATAGAAATTCGGCCGGCACGCTTGCCCTGGTTGCGGTCGCTCTCATGCTCATATCGGATTTCGTCAACATCTTCTGGCCGATGGAAATAGCCGGAGGCCTCACCACGGTCGGCTATATCATCAACGTGCCGTTGCTGCTTCTGGTCATCGCCCTGGTGATCGAATTGGGATTTCGGCGCGGAACCGCCCGGCCAAATCGCTTCGGCTCCGATCCTCTTGCGAGTGCCCCATGACGACGTCTTCGGCCGTTTCGCTTCTTCGCGATCTCATTCGCTGCCCGTCCGTAACGCCGGATGATGCCGGCGCACTCGGCTTGCTTGAAGGCGTGCTGGAACAGGCGGGGTTTGAAACCCATCGCGTGGTTTTCAGCGAGCAGGGCTATCCCGACACCGACAACCTTTATGCGCGCATCGGCACCAGCGCGCCGTCGCTGCTGTTTGCCGGCCACACGGACGTGGTGCCGACCGGCGACGCCTCGAAGTGGCGCTTCGATCCGTTCTCGGCGGAGATCGCAGAGGGCATGATCTGGGGCCGCGGCGCCGTCGACATGAAGGGGGGCATCGCAGCAGCGGTCGCCGCCACCCTGGCGTATGTGCAAACACATGGCACACCGAAGGGCTCCATCGCCTTTCTCATCACAGGCGACGAGGAAGGCCCGGCCGTCAACGGCACGGTGAAACTGCTCGAATGGGCGAAATTGCGCGGCGAGCGTTTCGACCATTGCATCCTCGGCGAGCCGACCAATCCCGATCAGCTCGGCGACATGATCAAGATCGGCCGCCGCGGTTCGCTGTCGGGATCGATCACGGTTCACGGCAGGCAGGGACATGTCGGCTATCCGCATCTCGCCGACAACCCGGTGCATCATCTCGTGCGCATCGCCACGGCTTTGCGCGCCACGCCGCTCGACAACGGCACGCCGCATTTCGACGCTTCCAATCTCGAGATCACCTCGTTCGACACCGGCAATCCGGCGGTGAATGTCATTCCCGATGAAGCGCGCGCGGCCTTCAACATCCGCTTCAACGACCTGTGGCAGCCGCAATCACTGGCCGATGAAATCCGTTCGCGCGTTATCGCTGCGGCGCAGGGCGCGAACTTCACCCTGGAGTTCAAGCCGACGAATGCGCTGGCGTTCCTCACCGAGCCGGGCTCGTTCGTGGAGATGGTGTCGGACGCCATCGTCGCAGAAACAGGCCGCAAGCCGGTGTTGTCGACGACGGGTGGCACGTCCGATGCGCGTTTCATCTGCAATTATGCGCAGGTCGTCGAGTTCGGGCTCGTCGGCCAGACCATGCACGCCATCGATGAGCGCACGCCGCTCAACGACGTCGAGAAGCTGGCGGCGATCTATGGCCGGGTGCTCGATCGGTATTTCGCCTAGTCGTCAGTCTGTCATCCCCGACGCCCGCGCAGCGGCTATGGCATTCACACATCTCTCGCGGGCATCCGATGCACTGAATTTTCAGGTCTGGATCCCCGCTCGCGCCTGCGGCGCGTCGGGGATGACAGGACCTCAATGTCATTCCCGACGCGCGAAGCGCGAGCGGGAAACCAGACGTCGAAGCTGCATCAATGCCTATCGAAAGACGAATCTTTTCAAAGCTTCGTTCCGTATCCTGCGCTTATCGCGCTCGTCATCGAGGGCCATCCCGAGTACCGATCCCGATTCGGCCTCCTGGATGTGTGAATTCGGTAGCGCGCAGCGGGTGAGCGGGGATCCAGAAGCCAGGGACTACCACGTTGCCCCTGGATTCCCGCTCTGCGCTTCGCTTGGCGGGAATGACATCGAGTGCGTCAGTAATCCACACTCAACAAATAAAGCCCCGTCGGCGGGGCCACCATGCCGCAGCGGGCGCGATCCTTCGCCTCGAGCGCATTCTTCAAATCCTGCGCGGTCCATTTTCCCGACCCCACATGCTCCAGCGAACCGGTGATCGAGCGCACCTGATGGTGCAGGAAGGAGCGCGCCGAGGCGAAGATCTCAATGGTGTCGCCGTTGCGGACAACGTCGAGCCGGTCGAGCGTGCGGATCGGTGAATTGGCCTGGCATTCGGCGGCGCGGAATGTCGTGAAGTCATGCCTGCCGAGGAGCAGTTGCGCCGCCTCGTGCATCGCCTGAGAGTCGAGCCGGCGCGGCACATGCCAGACACCGTCGCGCATCAGGGTCGGCGGCGCGCGCCGGTTGAGGATGCGATAGACATAGTGGCGCGCCTGCGCCGAGAAGCGTGCTTCGAAATCGTCCGGCACGGCCTCGGCGGCAAGCACGGCAACCGGCTGCGGCTTCATATGCGCGTTCATCGCATCGCGGATTTTGTCCGTGCGCCAGACGCGCGAGAGGTCGATATGCGCAACCTGTCCGGTCGCATGAACGCCGGCATCGGTGCGGCCTGCGCCATGCACCGTGACGGTCTCTCCGCTCATGGCGAATATGGCCTGCTCCAGGGTGCCCTGCACGGTCGGCGCATCCGCCTGTCGCTGCCATCCGGCGTAAGGCGTGCCGTCATATTCGATGGTGAGCTTGTAGCGCGGCATGTCAGGGCAGGATCGTGCCGGCGAGCAGCGTAATGCCGCGCATAAAATCGCGCGCGCTCATCACTGACTTGCCGGCACGCTGCACTTCAACGAGACGTAATGCGCCGTCGCCGCAGGCGATGCGCAGTTCATCGTCGAGCACTTCACCCGGCGCACCGCCGCCTTTGGCAAGTGAAGACCGCAGTACCTTCACGCGCTCCGGCCCCTTGCCGAAATCCGCCTCGAAGAAGGCGCCGGGAAACGGCGACAGCCCGCGGATATGGTTGTGGACATTCTGCGCGGGCAGCGTCCAGTCGATGCGGCACTCCGCCTTGTCGATCTTCGACGCATAGGTCACGCCGTCTTCCGCTTGCGGATGAAACTGCAGCGATCCGCGCGACAGCGCTGCCAGGGCTCGCACCATCAGGTCGGCGCCGACGCCCATCAGCCTGTCGTGCAATTCGCCCGCGGTCATATCGTCGCCGATGGCGATCCTTTCGGCCATGGCGACGGGCCCGGTGTCGAGGCCTTCATCCATGCGCATCACCATCACGCCCGTCTCGGCATCGCCGGCCATCAGCGCCCGCTGAATCGGCGCCGCGCCGCGCCAGCGCGGCAGCAGCGAGGCATGCAGGTTGAGGCAGCCTTCCGCCGGGGCGTCGAGGATCGCCTTCGGCAGGATGAGGCCATAGGCGACGACGACGCCGATGTCCGCGTTCAGGGAGCGGAAATCGGCGGCCGCTTCCTCGGTTCGCAAGGTCTTGGGCGTGAACACCGGAATGCCGAATTTCTCCGCCGCCGCATGGACCGGTGATAGAGTCAGCTCAAGCCCGCGCCGCCCGGCCGGACGCGGCGCGCGCGTGTAGCAGGCCACGACATCGTGGCCCTGGCCGATAATTTCCGTAAGCACGGGCACCGAGAAATCCGGTGTCCCCATGAAAACAATGCGCATGCGCGACAAATCCGTTCGCTGGCGGAGCCCTCGGGGCCATCTAGATGCTTGAATGTCTATATCCCAGCGTGCTCATATGCACGAATAAACTAGAAACGGGAGGACGCGGATGACGCGACGCAACAGGATCGCCCTGATCGCAACGGCAGCACTCATGTCGGTTTGTATCGCGCGGGCCCAGGCACAAGCCCCTGAGCAATGGCCGACACGCACCATTCATTTCGTCAATCCGTCTGCAGCCGGCGGCGGCGCCGACATTCTCATTCGCTGGCTGGCTGCGAGGGTTCAGCCGCTTGCCGGCGTTCCCGTCGTCGTCGAGAACAAGACCGGCGCCAATGCCAATCTGGCGACGGAAGTGGTCGTCGGCTCGAAGCCCGATGGCTATACGGTCCTGTTCAATTCGAGTTCGGCGGTGATAGCCAATCCCTTCGTCATGAAGGATCTGAACTACGATCCCGACAAGGACCTGGCGCCGGTGGCGAGCGTCTTCAACATGGGCCTTGCCTTCGCCGTGCCGCCGCAGACGCCGGCCAACAACCTGCAGGAATTCGTCGAATACCTGAGAAAGAAAAAGACGCCGATTCTCTACGGCGTGCCGGTGGTCAGCGTGCTGGGTGCCAGCGCCCTGTTCCAGGAAATGTCGAAGACGACAGGCACGCAGGTCAATTACAAAACCATGGCTGACGCGCTCAAGGACATCTCCGGCGGCGATATCGACTTCGGCTTCATCGATGCGACTCTGGGCGTCGCCAATGCCAAATCCGGCCGTATCAAAGTGTTCGGCGTCTCGCCGCCGTCACGGCTGCCGTCGGCGCCTAATGTGCCGACCCTGGCGGAGGCGGGGCTGCCCGGCTACAGCTATGTGAACTTCTGGGCCGCCTGGATGCCGGCCGGCTCGCCGCCGCAGGCGATTGCCAAGCTGCAGCAATGGCTCAACGAGGTCTGCAATACGCAGGAGGCCAAGGATTTCTTCCTCGCCCAGAGCGTCGAGGTTGCGCCGTCAAGCGCGGCAAAGCTGCGCGACATGATGAAGGAACATCATCAGCTCTGGGTCGGCCTGGCGAAAGCGGCGAATATCACGCCGCATTAGTGGGGCGGATGAGGGAACAGGTACCTACGCCAGATCGCCTTCTTCGGCGCGGCGCTTGGCCTCTTTGGCGAATTTCTTCACCACCCGCTCGCGCTTCAGGCGCGAGATATGGTCGATGAAGAGCACGCCGTTCAGGTGGTCGATCTCATGCTGCAGGCAGGTCGCCAGAATGCCGTCGGCATCAAGCTCCTGCTTGGCGCCGGTGCGGTCGAGATAGCGCACGCGCACGCGCGCCGGCCGCTCGACTTCGGCATAATATTCGGGGATGGACAGGCAGCCTTCCTCGTAGACCGAGGTTTCCTCGGAGGCCAGAACGATCTCCGGATTGACCAGGAAGATCGGGTTCTTCTTCTCGACCCCACCCTCTTCTTCGTCCGCTTCACGCTTGGCGACGTCTATCACGATGACGCGCTTGGGTACGGCGACCTGGATCGCTGCCAGGCCGATGCCGGGCGCGTCGTACATTGTCTCAAGCATGTCATCCATCAGCGTGCGGATGTTGCCGTCGACATTCGTGACCGCTTCCGAAATTGTCCGCAAACGCGTGTCGGGAAGAATAATGATGGGTTTAAGAGACATGTGCCGTGCAAACCGGGGTTCAAAATGAAAATCGCCCGCCTGAGATATGCATCCCGGCGGGCGAGGTCAATTTGTAGACGTAATTTCTAAATGAATGAATTCAGGCCGGCTGGCGCGTCAGGTCGAAAGTGCGGACCCGCGGCGTCAACTGGATGCGCGGACGGGTGCGCTCGACAACGACGGCTCCGCTGCGGTTGCGCGGTTCCACGGTGACGGACGGCCGTGCACTGCCGGTCGGGATGATCGGACGGGTGCGGGCGCGCTCGACAACCACCGCCCGTTCGGCGCCGTTGCGGCTGGCAACGACACGGGTCTCGGTGGCTGCGGCTTCGGCAGCAGCTTTGGCCACCATCGGACGCACGTCTTCAACCGTCACGTTCATGAAACCGGCGGCAATTTCAGCCTGATGGTCCAGATCATCGGTCAGGCCCTGAGCCGCGAGGATGGCTTCCTCGATCGTCGGCAGGCACTTTTTGATCCGGATCGGCGGCAGGGTCTTGGGGTCGACAGTTTTTTTGGACTGGGCGCGCTTCATTTGAGCAGCCTCTGTTGTGTTGATCTAAATGCATTATAGGCGATATGTGCGTTGCAGCAACAGAAAATTGTGCATTGCACACGCGACATTTTCACATGATTACGCGACTGCAGTTAGTCGGGTTCCGATAGTCCGGGACAAAACTTAACTTTAGGTCCAGGACAAAACTCAAATTTTGTTCTTATTCTGTTCGGACGCCGTGCGAATCACGTTAGGTATATAGAATGGAAAAAACGCTCTTTCTATTGGGAAACCACCCCGTCACCCTGCTCGAAATCGCCGCAGGGGGGATTTTTCTGTCTGTCTTTCTCCTGATCGGGATTGTCATTTCGGTTCTGCGCGCGGGCAGGGCGCGCCGGCTCGAGGCGGAGCTGGCGAGCGAGCGGCAGCGCGAGATCGACGACAAGATGGCCGCGCTCAGCCAGATCAATGCTGAATTGTCAGGTCGCTTGCGCGGCATGGGCGAGACATTGTCGAGCCGGCAGGGCGACCTCGCACGCCTGATGGCGGATCGGCTTGATTCGGTCGGCCAGCGTGTTGGCCAGGGCCTTGAGGCGAGCGGCAAGACCACCGCCGAACAGCTTTCCAAACTGTCCGAGCGCCTGGCGGTCATCGACGCGGCGCAGGAGCGCCTGACCGGCATGACCCAGGAAGTCGTCAGCCTGAAGGACATTCTCGCCAACAAGCAGACGCGCGGCGCCTTCGGGCAGGGGCGTATGGAGGCGATCGTCCGCGACGGCCTGCATCCATCCGCCTTCGAGTTCCAGGCGACGCTCTCCAACGGCAGCCGGCCGGATTGCCTGATCAGGCTGCCCGGCGACGACCGCGCCATCGTCGTCGACGCCAAATTCCCGCTTGAGGCCTTCACCGCTCTCAAGGATGCAGAGAATGACGCCGAGCGCGAAGTGGCGCGCCGCCGCGTCCGCGCCGACCTCGGCAAGCACGTGAAGGACATCTCGGAAAAATACCTGCTCGCCGGCGAGACTCAGGACCTGGCGATGCTGTTCGTGCCGGCGGAATCGATCTACGGCGATCTCAACGAGCATTTCGACGATGTGATGCAGAAGGCGAGCCGCGCCCGCGTCATCATCGTCTCGCCGTCGCTGCTGATGATGGCCATCCAGGTCATGCAGACCATGGTGCGCGACCGGCGCATGCAGGAACAGACCCATCTGATCCAGCGCGAAGTTCGCACCCTGCTCGACGACGTGCGCCGCCTCAGCGACCGCGTCGGCAAACTCGACGCGCATTTCCGCCAGGCCCAGGACGACATCGGCCAGATCGTCACGTCGACCGAAAAGCTCGTCCGCCGCGGCGCGCGCATCGACCAGATGGAACTGGACCAGCCGGCCGCCGCCAGTCCGTCAGCGGCTTTGCGCGCGGCTGAATAAACGATCAGACCTCGACGACGACGTAATCATCCTCGACGCGCACCGCAAAAACCTCCGCCGCCTTCGGCGGCGTGTCAGGGTCGATGTCGCCGCCGTGCACGACAGCTGTCTCGTAGCGCCGCACGCGGATGCGCGCCGGGTCGCATTGCGCACGTCCGGTGCGCAGGTCGAATTCCCAGCCATGCCACGGGCATTTGATCATCTCGCCCTTGCGCGAATAGGTGTATTCGCCGGGCATCCTGGATTCGACCAGGCCGACGAGCTGGCCGTGGATGAGCAGGCCGCTTTCATGCGGGCACTTGTTTCCCAGCGCGTGGAATTCGCCTTTGACGTTGAACACGGCGATCTGCCGGCCGTTGATCTCGACGAGCTTGCGCGTATCCGGGGGAAACTCCTTGAGCGGGGCGACGATATGTTTGGTCATGTTTCAGAGCCCCAGCCGGCCGTAGGTGGCGAGCGGATTGTCGACGAGGATCTTGCGATGCAGCCGCGCCGGAATGCCGGACGGCATCGGTGCCTCGCCGTCGAACTGCCAGTGCGGGTAGTCGGACGCATAAAGCAGCATGTCGTCGGACTGAAAATGCTCGATGACGCGCGCTACGATATTGGGATCGTCCGGCGCATCGAGCGGCTGGATGGTGAGACGGAAATGATCGCGCACGATCTCGTTCGGCGAGCGGTCGATCCAAGGAATTTCGGCGCGCACGCCGCGCCAGAACTTCGACAGCCGCCAGACGAACCCTGGCAGCCACGTCACACCGGATTCGAGCAGCACCGTTTTGAGATTCGGGAACTTTACATACACGCCCTCGCAGACCAGGCTCGCAAGCTGCGACTGGAAGCCAAGCGACTGCGCCGCATAGTCTTCCACGTAATAGGACGGCCAGCCGAGCGACGTCACCGGATAGCGATAGGCGCTGCCCGCATGAATGCCGAGCGGCAGGCCGTGGCGTTCGGCCGCCGCATAGACCGGCCAGAACTGCCGGCGTCCCAGCGGTGTCTCGCCCATGCACAGCACCAGGATCTGCACAAACCTTTTGTCCTTGGCGCAGCGTTCGATCTCATCGACGGCATGCTCGACATTCTGCAGCGGCACGACGATCGAGGCGCGCAGGCGCGGATCGCGATCAAGCCATTCCTTCACGATCCAATCGTTGAGCGCACGGGCGAAGGCCAGCGCCATATCCTCGTTGAACACGAGCTGGATGCCATAGAGGCAGTTCAGGATGGCGATACTCGACTGCCACTTGTCGAAGACATGCGTCGCGACTTCCGGTGCATCGAGCCCGGCGCGGCCGCTCCTGGTCTTGAAGTCCGGCCGCGCCGAGATCGGCACATTGGGTGGATAGCTGATGGAATCGAGGCTCAGGATATCGCGCTCGATCACCATCTCGCGCCAGAAGTCGTCGAGATAGGGCAGCAGCGTGTGCATGCTGGGAACGGTCGGATGCACGTCGCAATCGATCGCCTGGCAATCGACTGCCTGGATGGTGTTCGTAGTCAAGGGCGTCCGCTCCGGGCTGTTCTTGATTTTGATGTTTCAGGTCAGAAGCGGAAGACGCTCATGGCATTCTCCGAATAGATTTTCCTGCGCCGCTCCTCGCTCCAGTTCGGCGGCACCGAAAAGATCGGATCGTCGAAATCCCAATGGGCATAGTCGCTGGCGAACATCACCTTGTCCCAGCCGATCCAGTCGATCAGGTCGATCAGGTGTTCCGGCTTCTCCGGCTCCTCGATCGGCTGCGTCGTGACGTAGATATGGTCCTTCAGATATTCCGAGGGCGCGCGCTTGAGATGCGGCACCTCGCCCCTCATGTTTTTCCAGCTCTTATCGAGCCGCCAGCCCAGCGAAGGAATCCAGCCGAAGCCCGCTTCGATCATCACGATCTTCAAGGTTGGGAACCGCTCGAACAGGCCTTCCATGATCATGCTGGTGACGAGCGCCGAACAGGCCGTGCCATGTTCCGCCATTTCCTCGATGTAGAACGACGGCCAGCCGGAGCTGGAAATAGGCACGCCGGAAAAGCCGAAGACATGAATGCCGATCGGCAGGTTGTACTGCACGGCCGCCTCATAGATCGGCCAGTATTTCTTGCGGCCGAGCGCCTCGTTGGTGCGGCTGAGCAGGAACACCTGGCAGAATGATTTGTTGGGCGCGCGTTTGTGAATTTCCGCCACCGACGCTTCGATGTTCTCGTAAGGCACGACGATGGAGGGACGCAGGCGCGGTTCCTTCGCATGCCAGAGATCGAGCTGCCAGTCATTGTGCGCCGAGGCCAGGGCGGCGCTGAGATCGGCATTCTGATCACCGGAGCCGGGCCACAGCGGGTTCATCACGCCGATGTCGACGCCGTAGTAATCCAGATGCTGCTGCTGCATCAGCGGCAGCGAACTGCCCGAGGGATCGCCGTTCTCCGGCCAGGAGTCACGCCGGGCGCCGTCGCCGGGCTGCGACTTGGGGTAGGGATGTCCCTTGACGAAGCCATGGCGCTTGCGCAGGCCGTAGGTCTGAATCGTGTCCCACCAGCGCGTCGACAGATAAGGTTTCAGATCGGCGATGGAGCGCAGGCGCGGGTGAATGTCGCAATCGATGAGCTTCAGCTTCGATTTCTGCAGAAACTGGGCTTTCGGCAGGGTCTCATTCATGGCGAAAATCCTCTGGAGGCGACTGCCAATATCATTGGCCTGATAATAGCGCAGTTTGGTCGATAAAACACCCCGTCAGCGGGGCTTCCATGGCCGCGCCCGCACAGCTTCTTCGTTGACCTCGGTACCCCAACCGGGCCCGGTGGGCACGACGAATTGCCCATTTTCGACGACCGGCGGCAAGGTGACGAATTCGCTCTTCCACGGCACGTCGTCGACCTCCAGTTCCATGATGCGGAAATTCGGGATCGCGGCGCAGAAATGCGCGCTCATGATGCTGGCGAGGTCGCCATAGAAATTATGCGGTGCGACATTGACTTCATAGGCGTCGGCCAGGGTGGCGATGCGCACGGATTCCCACAATCCGTTCCACGGCACGTCGACCACAGCCACATCGACCGCGCCCTGTTCGAAATAAGGCCGGTAGCCTTTCAGCCCATGGATCGATTCGAGCGAGGTGATGGGCACGCGGCTGGCATTGCGCACATGTGCCAGCGCCGCCGGATCATGCATGTCGATCTCGAACCATGTCAGGTCGAACGGCTCCAGCGCGCGGGCAATGCGCACGAAGCCTTCGGTGCGCTGGTTGAAATTGATGTCGAGCATCAGGCCCGCGCGGAGTCCGAGGCCGTCGCGATAAGCCGCCAGCATATCAGTGATGGCGCCGATGAATTTTCCATCGATATTGCGCTCAAGAAGCTGCGGATGCAGGCGGAAGCCGCCCTCGAACATCTTAAGCTTGCCGCCGTCCACATAAAGCGGGTTGGTCTTGATCGCGCTGAAGCCGCGCGAAACGGCTTCCTTGCCGAGCGCGGTCAGATCATCCAGCGTTTCGATCCGCGGCTTGCCCCATTTCTCGAAGAGGTCTGCGAAGCGCACGCGAAAGCTGCCGCAATGCGACCAGTAGACCGGCAGGCGCGTACGGAACGGCCCCCCGAACAGCGCGTAGACAGGCACGCCCAGCGCCTTCGCCTTGATGTCGAGGCAGGCGTTCTCGATGGCCGCGATGGCCTGGTTGTTGAGGCCGCCGGCGGCGAGGCGAGTGATCGCCTGCAGGGACGACGTGATCTTGCCGACCTCGCGCGGGTCGAGCCCCTGCACAACGCCGGCGAACTTGTGAATGAGTTCGGTGACGCCGCCGGCGCCGAAATTCTCCGCATACTCGGCCCAGCCGGTCAGGCCTTCGTCAGTCGTAATCTTGAGAAAGGAAATGGGGCGCCAGCCCATATCCGCATGCAGGTCTTCGAGCTTGACGATCTTCACGACGGCGTTCTCCCGGATTGTTGAGCAACGATGGCAAAGCCCACGCCAAATGGAAAGCGAAAATCGTTTGACAGATGCAGACGGCGGCGGGACTCTCATCCCACCGGACCGGCGGCAAGCCGGCTGATGACAGGGAGGTTACGATGCACGCCGGCATCCGTTTGGCGCTTGTCGCCGGATTTCTCGCCACTGCTCCTGTTATCTCAGCCAGTGCTCAGGACTCTCGTGCGAATATGAAGTGGGACGCCGTGGTCGACGCGGCGAAAAAGGAAGGCCGCGTCGTCGTCTACAATGCCGGCCAAACCATCGGCTTGTTCAATGCGGTGGCGAAGAGCTTCGAGGCGAAATACGGCATCAAGGTCGAGCAGATCACGGCGCGCGGCAGCGAGATGACCGAGCGCATCCGCACCGAACATGCCGCTGGCCGCTATCTCGGCGACCTGCAACTACATGCCGGCAGCGTCGTCGAAACCGTGCTCGACCAGGTGCAGGCGCCGGGCCATCTTCCCAATCTCAAGAACCTTCGCAAGGACGTGAGCACCAATCCGCTGCTCGTGCCGGCCTATATCCAGCCGACCGGTATTCTCATCAACACCAATCTGGTGAAACCGCAGGACGAGCCGAAATCATGGCGTGATCTCCTCGATCCGAAATGGAAAGGCCGCATCCTGGCCGATGATCCACGCCCGATCGGCGGCGGCAACAACTGGTTCACCGTCATGTACAAGGCCTTCGGGCCGGAGTTTCACGCTGGCTTCAAGGCGCAGAACCCGGTCTTCAGCCGCAATCCGTCCGACGATGCCCGGCGCATCGCGCGCGGCGAATATCCGGTGTACACGCCACAGGTCTTCGCGCTGGCGCGCGAGCTACAGGGCCTGCCGGTCAAACTGCTCGTCCCGCAGGAGGGCATTCCGTACGGGCTCTTCGTCAACGCCGTGCAGAAGAATGCGCCGCATCCCAATGCGGCGGATGTGTTTCTCAACCATTTCCTCGAGCTGGAATCGCAGGTCATCTATGCAAACGGCTGGATGATCCCCGTGATCGATGGCGCCGTTGAAAAGGCCGATGCCCAGGCGAGGCAGTTCGCCGGGGCCAAACTGCTTGGCACGCCGGTCGTGCAGGAGCGCGCCATCATGGCCGAGCGCGCCAAGCAGATCTACGATTGATTTAGACTAGTCCGCCAGGCCGAGCAGGAAGCCGCCATCGACGACCACATGGATGCCGGTGACGTAGTTCGATGCAGGCGAAGCCAGGAACAGCGCCGCGCCCTGCATGTCCTGCGGCGTGGCGATGCGGTGCATCGGGTTCAACCGCTCGAACGGCGCCCGCACTTCGGCATCCTTCAGGCGTCCGCCGCCGATGTTGGTGATGGCCGGGCCCGGCGCGATGGCATTGACGTTGATGTTGTACCGCGCCAGCTCGATCGCCGCCTGCCGCACGATTTGTCCGACGGCGGCCTTCGAGGCGACATAGCTCGTGCCGACATGCTGCTCGATGCGCATGGACGAGATCGAACTGGTGATG
This sequence comes from Terripilifer ovatus, assembly GCA_029222685.1. GTDB lineage: Bacteria > Pseudomonadota > Alphaproteobacteria > Rhizobiales > Beijerinckiaceae > Terripilifer > Terripilifer ovatus. The sequence goes on from JARHVB010000081.1 coordinate 54,581, forward strand.
ACGATCTTGCCGCCGCCCTGGGATTTCATGTGCGGGATAGCTGCCTGCAGAGTGGCGAAGACGCCGCCGACATTGGTGTCAAAGACGCGCTTCCACAGATCGGCGGGAATGTTCTCGAAAGCCGTGTCGGGATCGCGCGAATTGTCCGTGCGCAGGAAACCGGGGCCGCCGCTGATGCCGGCATTGGCGAACACCACGTCGAGCCTGCCGTCCGCGGCCACGGTCTCGTCGAACAGCCGCTGCAGGTCCGAGGCGTTGGTGACATCGGCGACGACGCCACGTACCGAGAGGCCGTCATCGCGCAGCCTGGCGACTTCGGCGTTCAGCTTTTCCTCCTCTCGGTCCGACATCGTGACCTTGGCGCCATTGGCGGCCATGGCTTCCGAAATGGCAAGGCCGATGCCGCTCGCCGCACCCGTGACGACGGCAGCCAGGCCGCGCACCGCGAACAATGTTTCAATTCTGGCCATGAACATCCCCCGATATATGTGACCTGGACGAGCTAAGTTTAGAGCATTTTCATGCGAAGTGGACACCGCTTCGCGTGAAGAAAAGGTGCTCGTTCCAAAAAGGCAGCCTGCGTCTTTCCGTTTCAACCGGATCGGAAAGCGTCATGCGCCGGTCCATGCCGGCGAAAAGCCGTTATGCGCGTCCGTCCATTGACAAGCCGAGCCAAGGGCGGCGACAGTCACGGTTAATGAATGAGAAGAGTTCGGGAGGTTACGAGGGCATCGCGCGGAAGCTGGAATTCCGCCTGAAAGCCGCCGTCTGTCCTTTCAAGAACGTTGTGAACGGATCCGCCGCTGCGCGCGGCAAAACGCAGGTTGAACGAATATGGCTGAAAGCAAGATCAAGAACGTCGCGGTCATAGGTCTGGGCAAAATGGGCAATCCGATTTCACGCCATCTCCTCAATGGAGGATTTGGCGTAACCGGATTCGACGTCGATCCGAAGGCCTGCAAGGCCGTGGCCTGCAAAGGTGTCGCTGTCGCCGCCTCACCGGGCGAGGCTGCCGTCAATGCCGATCTGGTGATCGTCATCGTCGCCTTCGAGGACGATGTTGAAACCGTTCTCTTCGGCGACAAGGGCGTCACGTCGCGCGCGCGGCCGGGAACGATCGTCGGCATTGCCGCGACGATTTCGCCGGAAGGCATGGCGAGCTTCACCGAGCGCCTGTCCCAGCTTGGTTTCATCCCCCTCGATATTCCGCTCTGCCGCGGCGAGCGTCCGGCCGAAGCCGGTAAGCTGCTCATCACCGGCGGCGGCGACAAGGAGGCGTTCGACGCCTGCCGTCCGGCGTTTGCCACCTTCGCCAGTTCTATCTATCGCCTTGGCCCGTCCGGCGCAGGACAGGTCGGCAAGATGGTCAACAATCTCATCCTGTGGGCGTGCATTTCCGCCAATCACGAAGGCTTCAAGCTCGCCGGAAAATATGGCGTCGATGAAATCGCCATGCGCGAAATGCTGCTCGACAGCTCGGCCTCGAACTGGGCGCTGGAGACGCAGGTTGGCCGCCACGCCATGCCCTGGGCCGAAAAGGACATGATGATCGTCCTCGCCGAGGCCGATCGTCTGAGAGTCAGCCTGCCGCTCAGCGGCACGCTCAAGGAAGTCATCAAGGGCATCAAGATCGAGCGCGACGAGCACTTCCCTTACAACAAGCCGCAGAAGTAAATCAGCGCTGGCTCTGCTCGCTGAAGAGCTTCTTCAAGGCGTCCAGCGCCTCCGGCGGCGCGGTGCTGATGCGCTCGATCATGCTGGCGGCTTCACTGCCGGGGGCGGGGCTGATGTCGATCTTCAGTTTCGCCGCTTCCTCGAGGAAGCGCGGGTCTTTCGCAACCTCCATGAGGGCGTTCTGGAGGGCTGCGGCGCGTTCGGGCGGAATGTCCGGCGGCGCGATATAGGGCCGCGACAGCTTGTAGGGCATTTCGGCGATTTCGATCATCAGCCGCGCGCGTTCGTCCTTTGCCAGTTCGCGCGCCGTCGGCACCTCGGGAAAATCCGGGTGCCGTGTCGCACGGCCGAACTGCACCATCGCATGGACGATGCTGTCGGGCCGCAGCCAGTCCGGCCGCGTCGATTGCGCCGAAGAGAGGCCGACCATCCGTGCATGGACCTCGCCGCGCTCCAGCGCCAGCGAGATCGAATTGCCGTCGGGATAGCCCGAGATGAGTTTCAGGTTCACGCCGGCGGCGATGCGCAACAGGTTGATCACGTCATTGTCGGTCGAGCCGTCCGCCGACCCGCCGATCGTCGTCTCCGGTCCGCCCGGCCGGCGCATGTCTTCCAGCGTCTTTGCCGGCGCGTCCTTGCGCACGAACAGCAGAAAGGCGTCGTTGGCATAGCTCGAGAGCGCGCCGATCCATGTCACCTTGCGCGGATCGAACGGCACCGGTCCTGCGGTGCCGAGCAATGCGGAGAAGGGGACCTGCCGGTCGATGGCGCCGATCGTTGCCCCGTCCTTCGGCGCAACCGAATAGATGTAATTTGCGGCGCGCAGGCTGCCGGCGCCCGGCATGTTCTGGACGATGACGGTCGGATTACCGGGCATATGTCCGCCGAGATGCCGGGCGAAGATGCGCGCATAGACGTCGTAGCCGCCGCCGGCGCCATAGCCGACGATCATCTGGATCGGATGGCTCTTGTAGAAATCCTCGACGCTGTCGGCTCTGGCCGCGACCGGCGCGGTCAGAAGGACTGCGATCGCGATGGCTCGCAGGAACATGGACGCCTCCCCGGAAATCCTGATCTTCTTTTTCGGGATCATCCGCCAGCGTGGGCGACAGGTCAATGAGGGTCAAACCTGTCCGCCGGCTGCATCGCGTGGCATTCTATGGCAATAGCCACATGCTTGGAGGAGCGCCCGGATGACAACGCAGCCACCCATTGCGCCGCTCTACGTGTTCGACGAAACCTGGCTTGCGGCGCAGCAGGAGGCCATTCTTGAACCGGAGCGCCCGATCATCGATCCCCATCATCACCTGTGGGATCATACCGGCCGTTATCTGTTCGACGAATTGCTGGCCGATGTGCAGACCGGCCACAACATCCGCGCCACGGTCTTCATCCAGTGCCGTTCCATGTATCGCGCCGATGGGCCGGAGGAGATGCGCTGCATCGGCGAGGTTGAGTTCGTCAACGGGGCGGCCGCCCGCAGCGCCAGCGGTCTCTACGGGCCTTCACGTCTTTGCGCCGGCATCGTCGGCCATGCCGATCTGACGCTTGCCGCACGCGTTGCGCCCGTGCTGGACGCCTTGCTGGCAGCGGGAAACGGCAGGCTGCGCGGCATCCGCAATTCCGCCGTCTGGCATGAGGATGCGTCCATCAGGACGACGCCGCAGACACCGCCCAGAGGCCTGTTGCTCGACACGAAATTCCGCGACGGCGTGCGCGAACTTGGGCAGCGCGATCTCAGCTTCGATTCCTGGATGTATTTCACGCAAGTTCACGAGCTGGCCGACCTTGCCGATGCGTTTCCCCACACACGCTTCGTGCTCGATCATTGCGGCGGCGTGCTCGGCATCGGCGTTCATACGGGCAGACGCGAGGCTGATTTTCCATACTGGAAAGCCGCCATTGCCGATCTGGCGAAGCGGCAGAACGTCTGCGTCAAGCTCGGCGGCCTTGCCATGCGCAGCGCGGGCTTCGGGCTGCACGATATTCCGACGCCGCTGTCCTCATCGCAGATGGCGGCGCTGTGGAAGCCCTATGTTGAAACCTGCATCGAGGCGTTCGGCGCCAACCGTTGCATGTTCGAAAGCAATTTTCCCGTCGACAAAAGCGGCACAGGCTATGCGGCGTTGTGGAACGCGTTCAAGCTGATCGCCGCGGATTACTCGGCGAATGAAAAGCATGCGCTGTTTTTCGAGACGGCGAACAGCGTCTATCGGCTTGACATCGAAGCTGTGAGTTGATGGACCCAGAAGCCCTCATCCTGAGGAGCGCCTTCGAGACGCACGTTACGCGTGCTCCTCAGAGCCTGACTCAAAAGTCAGCTCAGAGCCGCTGTCCACCGCAAGGTACAGCCTTTGACTCCCTGGTTTCCCGCTCGCGCTTCGCGCGTCGGGAATGACATTGGTTGCAGCATGTCGCCGCAGTGTCATGCCCGACGTCTGCGCAGCAGGCGAGCGGGCATCCAGAAGCCAACGGGATAATGTCGGCCTGTCGTTGGCAGCATAACAAGCCCTTTAGAAGGGCTGTGCATTTTCAGTCAGGCTCTCAGATACTATGGGACGGTAGGTGGCCAGAAGGTAGGATTGGATTTGCAAAAACGATCCAACCTCGAAAGGACCTCGGCGATGAGCTTTGATCACAC
>JARHVB010000082.1:0-1597 GCA_029222685.1 Terripilifer ovatus
CATCGCCCGCCGTCACCGTCACAGCGCCGCCCGTGGTCAGCGCGAAGATGCCGTTGCCCGTCGTCACGTTGACCGGACCGACCGTCTTCACCGTCGTCGAGCCGATGCCAAAGTTCTCCGCGTCGACACCGAACCGCGCATCGATCGTGCTGTTGGCGGTCACGTCGATGTTGCCGGTCGAGCCGGCGTTGAGGATCGCCGCGACAATGCCGGCATTGCCCGCCTTGACGGCGCCGTTCGCCACAACCGTCACATTGCCGGTCAGCGACTGCGCCTGCACGTCGATGCCGTCCTTGCCGGCCGTCAGCGCCGTCACCGCACCCGTGGTCACGCTGATCGTCCCGCCCGCAGCGGTGTCGCGCACCGTGATGCCTTCGCCGGCCGTCGAACTGCTGGCGCCCGAGATGTTGACCGTGACCGTGCCGGAACCCTTGTTCTGGATATCAATCGCATTGCCGGTGCCACCGGCGAAGCCGCCTGTGCCCGTCACCGAGATATTGCCCGTACCGCCGCTGCCGCCGGTCAGCAGCAAACCGGTCGTTGCGCCCGTCACCGTCTTGGCGACCACGACGTTCACCGCGCCGCCGCCCGTCGCCCTGATGCCTTCGGCCACCGTGCCGGTGACCGTGCCGTTGGCCGTAACCGTGGTCGTGCCCGTGCCGGCGTTGGTCGCCTCGATGCCGGTCGTGCCCGACACATTGCCGGCCGTCACGTCGATCGTGCCCGTGCCGGCCGCATTGTTCTGGCGCGCCACGATCGCCGTATTGCCCGTCGACGTCACATCGCCCGCCGTCACCGTCACAGCGCCGCCCGTGGTCAGCGCGAAGATGCCGTTGCCCGTCGTCACATTGACCGGACCGACCGTCTTCACCGTCGTCGAGCCCGAGCCGAAGTTCTCCGCGTCGACGCCGAACCGCGCATCGATCGTGCTGTTGGCGGTCACGTCGATGTTGCCGGTCGAGCCGGCGTTGAGGATCGCCGCGACAATGCCGGCATTGCCCGCCTTGACGGCGCCGTTCGCCACAACCGTCACATTGCCGGTCAGCGACTGCGCCTGCACGTCGATGCCGTCCTTGCCGGCCGTCAGCGCCGTCACCGCGCCCGTCGTCACGCTGATCGTCCCGCCCGCGGCGGTGTCGCGCACCGTGATGCCTTCGCCGGCCGTCGAACTGCTGGCGCCCGAGATGTTGACCGTGACCGTGCCGGAACCCTTGTTCTGGATATCAATCGCATTGCCGGTGCCACCGGCGAAGCCGCCTGTGCCCGTCACCGAGATATTGCCCGTACCGCCGCTGCCGCCGGTCAGCAGCAAGCCGGTCGTTGCGCCCGTCACCGTCTTGGCGACCACGACGTTCACCGCGCCGCCGCCCGTCGCCCTGATGCCTTCGGCCACCGTGCCGGTGACCGTGCCGTTGGCCGTAACCGTGGTCGTGCCCGTGCCGGCGTTGGTCGCCTCGATGCCGGTCGTGCCCGACACATTGCCGGCCGTCACATCGATCGTGCCCGTGCCGGCCGCATTGTTCTGGCGCGCCACGATCGCCGTATTGCCCGTCGACGTCACATCGCCCGCCGTCACCGTCACAGCGCCGCCCGTGGT
>JARHVB010000082.1:1747-130012 GCA_029222685.1 Terripilifer ovatus
CGAGCCGAAGTTCTCCGCGTCGACGCCGAAGCGCGCATCGATCGTGCTGTTGGCGGTCACGTCGATGTTGCCGGACGAGCCGGCGTTGAGGATCGCCGCGACAATGCCGGCATTGCCCGCCTTGACGGCGCCGTTCGCCACAACCGTCACATTGCCGGTCAGCGACTGCGCCTGCACGTCGATGCCGTCCTTGCCGGCCGTCAGCGCCGTCACCGCACCCGTCGTCACGCTGATCGTCCCGCCGGCGGCGGTGTCGCGCACCGTGATGCCTTCGCCGTTCGCCGCGGTCACGGGACCACTGATCGTGATAGTTGTCGTACCCGCACCGGTCTGATTCACGTCGAAGGCATTGCCATTGCCGTTGTTGACGATGCTGCCACCCGTGTAGATGACCGGGCCGCCGGCGGTCGTGAGGCTGAGCGCTGCCGTGCCTTTTTCGGTCGGGGTATTGCCGGCATCGACGCTGATCGTGCCGCTGTTGTTGACCGTGACGCCACCGTTACTGGTGTTGTCCAATGCAAGGCCGTTCCCACTGACCGTCGCGCCCGGATCTATATTGATGATGATCGGCGTTGCGATCGGACCTGAATATGCCCGGTCGTTCGGGGGATTGACCGGATACAGCGTGTCCGTCGTCGAGGTGGCCCCGCTGCACGTAATGGTTACGCCGCCGACCACGCAGGCCGCCTGCGCGTCTATCGAAAAGAAAAGGGTCGAGCCTGCGATGGCGACGAGGCCAACCGCGGACCGCAGCGCAAACCGGCTGGTTCCGCAAAGAAAACCTTCGCGCAAGTGGCCTATCGAGCCGGTGCCCGTCGAAACAGCATGACGTTCCATAATTGCCCCAACCCCTAGATTAAAACTAATTGCCCTATTCCGGCAGGGTACAAATCAACGATCACGTGGACTTAACAATCCCGCAAGTTTCTCAACTTCTGCGTCGGAGTCAACGATTTAAGGGCCGGCTTCGCTCGAAACGACGATGCACAATCGGGATCGAAAAGTGGATCTTCCCAATCGCATCCCGACATTTCCTGCAAGAACAAACACCTGTTCAAGCAGTGTCCTCCGACCATCCGCAAGGCAGCGACGCATCGGAACCTCCTGGCATAAGCAAGCAGAAATCGGACGGTCGGCATATGCCGAATATGTGTCCTTTTTCGCCAGGATGATGATAAATATACAACACGTCTAAGGCAATTGGCCGTTGCGCCAGCGTGGGTTTGCCACTCGGCCGACCTGCATCATATCCGATCGGAGGCTAATTTAGTCGTACTACGATTCAATATAAAGCCTTGACCAGCGCGCCGCTCAAGGCGGCGCGGCCGATCCACATCGACACCACAATAAATCGCGGCGGCCGATCAGGAGAGCATATCGCGGACGAGCGGAATCACCTGGCGGCCGTAGAGCTCGATGCTGCGCATAAGCTTTTCATGCGATAGCGGCCCGGCGCTGTACTTCATATCGAACCGCGCGATCCCAAGCGCCTTGGCGGTCGTGGCGATCTTGCGGGCGACCGTCTCGGGCGAGCCCACATAGAGAGAGCCGTGGGTGGCCTCCCGGTCGAACTCTCCGCGCCCCATGGGCGGCCAGCCGCGCTCGGCGCCGATGCGGTCGCGCATCCTCTTGTAGTCGGGCCAGAGCTCTTCGCGCGCCTGCTCGTCTGTGTCGGCGACATAGCCGGGCGAATGAACGCCGATCTCACGCACGGGCCTGCCGAGTTGCTGGAACGCGCGATGGTAGAGGTCGACGAACGGCCTGAAGCGCTCGGGCTCGCCGCCGATGATCGCCAGCATCAGCGGCAGGTCGTAGTGCGCCGCGCGGACGACGGATTGCGGGCTGCCGCCGACCCCGATCCAGGTTTTCAGAGAGCCGGTCTCGATGGGGGGAAACACGCGCTGATTGGTGAGCGGCGGGCGCACGGTTCCGCGCCATGTCACGGGCTCGGGCTTGATGAGGGCGGCGAACAGATCGAGTTTTTCCTCGAACAGTTTCTCGTACTGGCTGAGCTCGTACCCGAACAGCGGAAAGGACTCGGTGAACGAGCCGCGGCCGAGAATGACTTCCGCCCGTCCGCCCGACACGGCATCGAGCGTTGCGAATCTCTGAAACACACGCACCGGCTCATCGGAGCTCAACACGGTCACGGCCGTACCGAGCCTGATGCGCCGTGTGCGCCCGGCGATCGCGGCCAGCACCACTTCCGGCGCGGAGACGGCGAAATCGGCGCGGTGATGCTCGCCGACACCGAAGAAATCCACCCCCAGTTCATCGGCCAGGACCGCCTCATCGACGACATTGCGGATGACCTGCGCGTGGGGCAGAAGCTCACCACCCGCGCCGGCCGTGACATCGCCGAACGTATCCACTCCGAGTTCAAGGATCTGAGCCATGGAAATCTCGATTCATATTTGTCCAAGCGGTGTCGCTGCCGGGGTGACACGCGGCACTGGCGGGATGGAATTGTCGGATGGTCGAACGGCAGGCCGGCCCCCATATAGGGTTGGCTGGGCTGGAATAAAATAGGGGAGGAAACCGGGTCGACCGGCCCATGTGTTTCAACGTCCGCTTCGCACCGGGCCGCGCGGGCGTCAGTTATCGAGTTGAGCGATCCGGTTGGTCGCCGCGGCAAAGCCCTTCAGCGATACCTTGAACACCACCGGCTCGTTGTTGGAGAGGCTGAGCGAAGCGATGGTCAGGTTTTGCGCCTTGCGCAGGCTGTCGAGCGCTGCCGCCGGCAGCGACACGGCGGCGATGCAACCCTGCGCCGCGCAGGCCGAGAACCGCAAGCCCTGGCCGAATGTCTTGTCGTCGAGCTTCATGATCGCGCCGGCATCGAGCTTCACGCCCAACGGCATGAGGACCGTTCCCTCGGCACGGCCGTTCCTCGGCGCGTCGAGTTCGATCGCAAAGACACGCCGCCCGGTCTGGCTGTTGCCCTGCGCCTGCGACAGCCGGCAGACCTTGCGGCCGTCCGCGAGGCGGCAATCGACCGTCCAGTCTTCGTAGACTTCGTTGATGGCGGAGGCGCCGTTCGGCAGGCTTGCGACCGCCGCCGTCGCCGGCTGTGTGCCCGGCATGGTGGCGCGGCGCAATTGCTCCATCGCGGCGGCCGTATCTTCAGCCGAGGGCTCCGGCGCTTGCGGGCCGGCTTGCGCTACGGCGTGGGTCGTCGCGCAAGAAAGCAAAAGAACGGAAATCAGAATCGAACGTGACGGGCGCAGCATTGTTCAAGGACCAAACTTAAAACTCAAACCTGGAAACAATGCAGGCGCGCTTCCATTCAGAGATCGGCGGCTTTCTTGAGACGGATGATGACATCGACGCCAACGACAATCATGCCCTCCGGCGACGCCGGCAAATTCAATTGCGGCAGCATCGCCTCGGGGATGTCGAACAGTTCGTCCTTCTCCTCGACATAGTAATGATAGTGCGGCCCGGTGTTGGTGTCGTACCAGGCTTTCGAGCCGAACAGCGCGACTTCGCGCAAGAGGCCGGCTTCGGTGAACTGATGAAGCGTGTTGTAGACGGTCGCCAGCGACATGTTCATGCGCGCGGCCGATGCTTCGGCATGCAGCGTTTCGGCGGTCAGATGGCGGTCGCCCTTGCCGAACAGCAGCCAGCCCAGAGCCAGGCGCTGGCGCGTCGGACGCAGCCCGGCGCGGCGCAGTTTCTCGCCGATCATGCGCGGCACGCAGGCAGCTCCGCGCGCGGTTCTGTCTTCACCGGCAGATCCTTGGCCGGCAAGTCTCATCCTGTTGAAGTCGTGCTGCAGCATCACACACCTACTAACTTTGGACCGTCTGCGTTGATCGCCTGTCGCTGAACGATGTTCCTTTTGTTAGCAACAGCCCGAGCAGCGTGTCCAGCCTTGCAAGGTCAAACCGGGCATGGTGACGAAATAAAATCGTCTTGTTTTAGAATGCTTAAAGACTACCTGCCTCTAAACAGGCATTCCGGCGTCGCAGCTTCTATTGGTTCCAAACTGGGCGCTGCACGCCGCCTTCTCGAGGCGATGTCGAAGGCCCTGCCACAAGAAATGCGTCTGCACAAAATCTGCATAAGATTCCTCAGATTCTGAACAGCCGGAGCAAACGCTTTGCCAGGTCGCCATGCATTGCTGGCGCATGGCGACCATCCACACCCTCCCGTTTCGGACACCGCCGCTGCCACGGCGGCTGCTGAACGACGGCTGGTGGCTGGACGCGCCTGACGCCCGCGCCCGCGATGTCGCCAATTCCCGCCCGAGCCTGCGTGCTCCTCAATCCCCAGAGATGGACACCACATGTCGATTCCGATCACGGCCGATCTCGATACGCCCGCCGCGCAACCGCAGTTCACGCGATTAGTCTGCGTTGCCGGTTGCGTGGCATTGTCCGACTGGCTGTTCCATGGCTGGCGGATCGGCGTTTCGCTGGCAATATTTCTGGCCGCGCTCGGCATCGTCGCCATCGCCAGCAGCCGGATCTACGCAGCGCGCACCACTCAAATCTCCCTCGGTATTGTCTTCGCGGCCGTCATCATTGCGCTGATCGAGGATATCAGCCCCCTGTCGACAGTCCTGGGTGGGTTCGGAGCGCTCTTCTTCATCATCGCCATGACGGCACCCGAGCCGGCAAGCTGGCAACAGCGACTGTTTGAGGTTATCGCTGCCCCGTTTCGCGGTTATTTCCAGATGATCGTCGATGTGCTTGCTCTCGCAGCACAGGCGCAACGCAAGATCGCGCCGTCGCTCGGCATGGCCTCGCTCATCGCCTGGATCGTTCCGCTGAGCTTGTTCGTGATCTTTCTGAGCCTGTTCGCTTCGGCAAATCCGCTGATCGAACGGGCGATCGGTCAAATCGACCTTCTCGTTCTCTTCCGCTATTTCGATCCGTGGCGCACGGCTTTCTGGATCATCATGGCCGGCGCCATCTGGGCCCTGATGCGGCGGCGCATCAAGCTTCGCTCCAAACCCGGATCCATGGTCGGGCCCGGCAGCACCGTCAGCGCCGATGACGGCGAGCTGGAAGGCAAGCCGGCCAACTTGACGACCGACCTGGATTATCTCTTCGGCGAAAAGGCGATGGCGCGTTCGCTGATCCTCTTCAATGCGCTCTTCCTGCTGCAGACCTGGCTCGACGTCACCTATCTGTGGGGCGGCGCGAGCCTGCCCGACGGCATGTCCCCTGCGGAATATGCCCATCGAGGTGCTTATCCGCTTATCGTCACGGCGCTGCTCGCCGCAGGCTTCGTGCTGATTGCGATGCGCCCCAACGGGCCGGCGAAGAGCTCGCGCTTGATCCGCCCGTTGGTTCTCGCCTGGACCGGACAGAACGTCGTCCTCGTCATCTCGTCCATTCTGCGGCTCGATCTTTATGTCGCGACGTTCTCGCTCACCTATCTGCGGCTTGCCGCCCTTATCTGGATGGTGCTGGTGGCGATCGGCCTGCTGCTGATCTTTCTTCAGATCCTGCTGCGCAAATCCAATTCCTGGCTGCTCAGCGCCAATGCGGCGAGCCTGGCCCTGGTTCTGTACGGCTGCTGTTTCATCAATGCGCCGCTGCTCATCGCGGCCTACAACATCGAGCACAGCCGCGAGATCACCGGCAAAGGAGCCCAACTCGATCTGGCCTATCTCCACTGCCTTGGCCAGGAGGCCCTGCCGGCCATCGAAGCGCGCGCCGCGGAACTGCCGAAGCTTCGCGATATGGCGTTCCGGATCAGACTAAATCTGAGGTCGGAGGCGTTCGGGCCGCCGACGAACTGGCGCGCCTGGAGCTTTCGGTCATGGCGCTTCAACAGATATTTGGCTAACAATACGCGGGTCCCCACGGATTCGTCCGGCGGCAGCGGGCAATAGGCGCGATCGTGGCTCACTCCATTCTTGTCGTAGACGATGACCCGCATATTCTCGATGTCGTGCGCTTCGCGTTTGAAAAGGCCGGGATGAGCATCTGCATCGCCCGCGACGGGGCGGAGGCCTTGCGGCAGTTCGATGCGAAGGCGCACGATCTCGTCGTCCTTGACATCGGCATGCCGGAGATGGACGGGCTCGAAGTCTGCCGGCAGATCCGCAAATCTTCCGACACACCTATCCTGTTTCTCTCCGCCCGGGATGAAGAGATCGATCGCATCCTCGGGCTGGAAATCGGCGGTGACGATTACGTCACCAAGCCGTTCAGCCCGCGCGAGCTTGTGGCAAGGGTCAATGCGATCCTGCGGCGCGCGCGCAGCATGCCTGCGCCGGCCGAGGCAAGGCCGATGCGCTATGGCGGCCTGATGCTGGAGCCGGATGCGCGTGCCGTCCGCTTCGGCGACAAACCGGTGTCGCTGACGGCGATCGAATTCGAGATCCTGCGCACCTTGCTGGCGCGGCCGAGCTTCGTCTTCACCCGCGAGCAGATTCTCGACGCCGCCTATCGCGACAATATCCATGTGGCGGATCGAACCATCGACAGCCATGTGCGAAACATCCGGGCCAAGATGATGTCGGCCGGCAGTGAAACGGTGATCGAAACCGTGCATGGGATCGGTTTCCGGCTGGGACGCTGCGAGGCCTTGCGTTGACCGACATCCCCAGGCCGAGGCTGAGCGAACGCCGCAAATGGCGGCCGAGTCTCGGGCTTGTCGTCTTCGTCGTGCTGGCCACCGTATTGGCGCTGCCGCTCTTCAGCCTGTATTTCCTCAGGATCTACGAAAACCAGCTCATCCGGCAGACCGAGGGTGAGCTCATCGCGCAGAGCGCGGCGCTTGCCGCAACCCTGCATCGCGAGATCGAGACCTCCATTCCGGAAAGCGTCCCGCTCGGCGTGAAAGTGTCGCCGCGCGTCGACGCTTCGGCCTCGCAGGCGGTGATCAACGACGAACCGTATCGGCCGATCTGGCCCGAGCTCGATCTTTCCGATGGCACGATCCTGCCGCCGCGGCCGGCGGCCCGCCCGCCCGCCTCGCTGGCCGATCCTGCCTTCGTGGCGCTCGGTGCGCGGATGATGCCGGACCTCGTGCGCACGCAAAACCTGACGCTTGCCGGCTTCCGGCTGCTCGACCCGCATGGCAATGTGCTGGGCGGACGGGAGGAAGTCGGGCTTTCGCTTGCCCATATCGAAGAGGTCGCCGACGCGCTGCAGGGCCGTTTCCGCAGCGTGTTGCGCGCCCGCATCTCAGGCCACCGGCAGCCGCCGCTCGAATCGATCAGCCGCGGCACCAGCTTGCGCGTGTTCACGGCCGTGCCGGTGATCGTGCGCGACCAGGTGGCTGCCGTCGTCTATGCTTCGCGCACGCCGAGCAGCGTCTTCAAACATCTCTACGAGCAACGCCGGAAATTCGTCCTGGCGGCGCTTTGGATGATCCTGCCGACACTCCTGATCGGCTATGTGTTTCACCGCACCATTACCGCGCCGATGCGGGAACTGGTCGAACGCACGCGCGCTGTCGGCAGCGGCGACCGTAACGCCTTGCAGCCGCTCAAACGGCACGGCACGAAGGAGTTCGCCTCGCTGTCGCAGAGCTTTCTCGACATGGCCGGACGGCTGAACCAGCGCTCCGATTTCATCTCGACATTCGCCACCCATGTGTCGCACGAATTGAAATCGCCGCTGACCTCGATTCAGGGCGCGGCGGAACTGCTGCGCGACGACATCGATGCGACGGCGCCGATGAGCGACAGCGACCGGCGAAAGTTCATCGACAATATCGTCGCCGATGCCGATCGCCTGACGAAAATCTCGATCCGCCTGCGCGAATTCGCCCGCGCCGACAGCCCGCTTATCGCGGGTGTGTCCAAACTTGCTTCGCAGATTGCGGGCCTGCGCGCGGCCTTCCCCCCGCTCGAGATCCAGGCGTCGGGCGATATCGACGTTGCGGTGCATATGTCGGAGGAAAACCTGATGATCGTCCTGTCCAATCTCGCCGACAACGCCATGCGCCATGGCGCCATGATGATCGATCTAGCTGCAGTCCGGCAGGAACCGATGCTGATCGTCACCGCGCGCGACAACGGCGAGGGCGTCTCACCGAACAACCGGTCGCGAATCTTCGATAGCTTTTTCACCACGCGGCGCGACACGGGCGGAACCGGCATGGGCCTGGCAATCGTGCGCGCGATGCTGGAGGCGCATGGCGGTGCGATCCGCCTGCTGGATTCCGACCAGGGCGCGGCTTTCGAAATCAGCATTCCTTTGGCACCGGACGGCGCATCGTCGTGACCGTGGATTGGGCGACCATCGGCCGGCGCGCCGGCCTGTGCCTTGTGGTTATCATCTGCGGCCTCGTCCTGCGCGGCTTTGGCTATCGGGTCGGCCTGCCCTTCGTCGTGGTGAAGTACGGCGGCTCCGTGCTGTGGGGCACGGCGCTGTTTCTGTTCGTCGCGATCTGCGCTTCAAGGCAACCATTGCGGAACGTTGCGTGGATTTCGATAGCGATCGCCATATGCGTGGAGCTGTCCCGGCTCGTCCATACCCCGTGGCTCGATGCCTTTCGCCTAACCTTGCCCGGCGCCTTGCTGCTCGGCCGGATTTTCTCGCCCTGTAATATGCCGGCTTACGGCCTCGGCATCGCTCTGGGCGCCGCCTTGGCGAAGTGGCGGGACCGGCGGGTTTAAGCCTTCCTTAGAGCCTGGCTGATAGTTCACCCTCATCCGACCCTTGCTGCGCGAGGATCGGATGAGGGTTCTCCCACACGCGTCGCCTTATGAACGCCACTTCGCAGAGCAAAGTCTGGACCGACGAGGATATCAACAAGCTGCTGGTCGCCGCGGCGGTGGTTTCCGTCGCCTTCCTATCCATCATGCTGATTCAGGTCTCGTGGCAATTGCCGTTTCCCAGGACGCACGGCGGCAGCGTTGTCGGCAACGACTTCTTCAATTTCTGGACTTACGGCCAATCGGCGTTTTCATCGGATCCCGGCGCCTTTTACAACTACCCCACTTACGACTTGTATCAGAAGGCCATCGGCGTCGACGAGGTCGGCCACAACTGGTCGTATCCGCCCAGCATCATGCTGCTGACGGCGCCATTCGGCTATCTGTCCTATGTCACATCGCTGGTCCTTTTCACGCTCTTGTCCATCGTCGTCTTCATATGGGTGGCACGCGGCGACCTGCATGACTGGAAGCTGGTCGCCCTGGCGCTCGTCTCGCCGGCGGCGATGCATTGCCTCAACTCCGGACAGAGCTCGCTGTTGACGGCGGCCGTCATCCTGGCCGCCTGGCGGCTGCTCGACAAGCGGCCGATCCTGGCGGGCATCCTGATCGGTTGCCTGTCCCTGAAGCCGCAAGTCGCGCTGATGTTTCCCTTCATGCTGCTGGCGACGCAGCGATGGCGGGTCATCGCCTCTGCGGCGGCGACATGCATCGCCATCGCCGCGCTGACGACCGTCCTGTTCGGCTTCAAGGTATGGGAGCAATTCGTCTATCTGGGCATCCCGGGGCAGAACCTCGTGCTGACGGACCCGACGCTCGACAGCGCCGCGATGATGCCGACGATCCTGATGACGTTCCGCCGCTTCGGCCTGTCGTATGACCTGTCGATGGCGATTCAACTTGTGTTCTCAGCCGCCGCCGTCATGGCGCTGCTGTGGGCATTCCGGCGGCCGCATGACGTCGGCGACAGGCGGCTTTTCGCCGTGTTCACGGCCTGCACGGTCTGCGCCTCGCCCTATCTCCTCATCTACGACCTCGTGCCGCTGACGGTGGCAGCGATATTCCTGATGCAGGAGGATCGGTGCGCGGGCGTGCCGAAGCTGCTGCTGCTGCTGATCTACTGGCTGCCATTCCTGCAACTGGCGATGGGCGACCACCTGCGCATGGCCGGACCAGCTTTTCTGGTACCGGTGTTGGTCGGCTACCTCATCGCCGACATGCGCGGTCAGCGGTCCATCCAACCAATAGTCACGTAAACCTGCACCACATAAGCCGGCCGCTATTCGGCGACCGGCTCAGGCACGGCCTCCTTTGAGGGCGGCGTTTTGCGCGCCAGCGCCAGTTCGGCGCGGCCGAGGCGCGTCAGCAGGCCCTGGATGAAGACGAACAGCACCGGCACGAAGAGCAGCGCCAGCACCACCACGGAAATCATGCCGCCCATGACGCCGGTGCCGAGCGCCTGCTGGCTCTTCGAGCTGGCACCGGTGGCGATGACCATTGGCGCGACGCCGAAGATGAAGGCGAAGCCGGTCATCAGGATCGGCCGGAAACGCAGGAAACACGCCTCGACCGTCGCCTCGACCAGGGATTTGCCGTGCGTCCGCAAATCCTTGGCGAATTCGATGATGAGGATGGCGTCTTTTGCCGCCAGGCCGATGATGGTGATGAGCCCGATGGTGAAATAGACGTCGTTGGGCATGCCGCGCAGGGTGACGGCAGCAACGCCGCCGAGCATGCCGAGCGGCACGACGAGCAGGACCGAGATCGGGATCGTCCAGCTTTCATAGAGCGCCGCAAGACACAGAAAGACGATCAGCGCCGAAAGCGCCAGCAGCAACGGCGCCTGCGCACCGGCGAGTTTTTCCTGCAGCGACTGGCCGGTCCATTCGAAGCCGAAACCGCGCGGCAGGGTGCCGGCAATGCGCTCCATCTCGGCGATGGCGTCGCCGCTGGTGAAGCCCGGCTGCGCCGAGCCGCTGAATCTGACGGACGGATAATAGTTGAAGCCGACCATCTGCGTCGGGCCGCTCAGCCAGCGCACCGTCGCGAAGGAGGAGAACGGCACCAGCTTGCCCTGGCTGTTGCGGACGTTGAAGCCGAGAATGTCGTCTGCCTGCATGCGTCCGGGCACGTCGGCCTGGGCAATGACCCTCTGCATGCGGCCGCGGTTGGGAAAGTCGTTGATATAGGCCGAGCCCAGATTGGTCGAGATGGCGTCGTTGATGTCCTGGAAAGTGATGCCGAGCGCGCCGGCGTTTTCGCGGTCGATGATCAGCTCGAGCTGCGGTGCCGGCGGCAGACCTTCCACGAAGACGTCGCGTACGACTTTGCTTCCTTTCGCCGCGGTGAGCACCTGATCGCGCGCCTGCATCAGCGCCGCATAGCCGCGCTGGCCGCGATCCTGGAGACGGAAGCTGAAGCCTGATGAATTGCCGAGATTGTCGATCGGCGGCGGTTGCTGGGCGGTGATCTTCGCATCCTTGATCGACGCCAGATCGCGGTTGGTCTGGAGTACGAGCGCCTCAGCCGATTCATCCTTCGAGCGCAGCGACCAGTCCTTCAGGGTAACGAAGGCCTGGGCGGTGTTCTGGCCCTGGCCGAGAAAGCTGAAGCCGGTGAGGAAGGTGACATTGTCGATGCCGGGCTTCGACTTCAGATAGGCCTCGACCGATTTCACCACTTCGAGGGTGCGGCCGAAGGACGAGTCCGACGGGGTCTGAACATCGACGGTGATGAAGCCCTGGTCGTCGATCGGCAGAAAGCCCGCCGGCAGCCGCGAGAAGCCCCAGACCATACCGAGGGTGAGCGCAAGATAGATGATCATCATGCGTCCGGCCCGGGCAATGCCCCAGCGCACGAAACCGGCATAGCGGGACTTGGCGCCATCGACCACACGGTTGAAAGAACCGAAGACTCTGCCTTTCTGGTGATGGTGTCCTGCCTTCACCGGCTTCAGCAGGGTGGCGCACAGGGCCGGCGTCAACGACAGGGCCATCAGCGCCGAGAAGCAGATGGCGGCGACCATGGTCACCGAGAACTGGCGGTAGATGATGCCGACGGAGCCGGGGAAGAAGGCCATCGGGATGAACACGGCGACCAGCACCAGCGTAATGCCGATGATGGCGCCTGTGATCTGGCTCATCGCCTTGCGCGTGGCGTCCGCCGGCGACAACCCTTCCTCCGACATGATGCGCTCGACGTTCTCGACGACGACGATGGCGTCATCGACGAGAATGCCGATGGCGAGCACCATGGCGAACAGGGTGAGGACGTTGATCGAGAAACCCGCCAGCAGCAGGACCATGGTGGTGCCGAGCAGCGCCACCGGCACCACGAGAGTGGGAATGATGGTGTAGCGGATGTTCTGCAGGAAGAGGAACATGACGACGAAGACCAGCGCCATGGCCTCGATGAGGGTCGACACCACCTTGCCGATGGAGGCGTCGATGACCGGCGTGATGTTGTAGGGGATGTCGTATTTGATATTGTCGGGGAAGAACTTTGACAGTTCTTCCATCTTCGCCTTCACCGCCTGGGCGGTGGCCAGGGCATTGCCGGTCGGCGACATCATGACCGACAGGCCGGCGCTCGGCTCGCCGTTGAGACGGGTGGTGAACTGATAGCCCATGCCGCCTACTTCGATGCGGGCGATATCGCGCAGCCGCACCGTCGAGCCGTCCGCATTGGCGCGCAGCACGATGGCGCCGAATTCCTGCGGCGACTGGAGCTGGCCCTTGACGACGACGAGCGCCGAGATCTGTTGCGAATTGCGGCTTGGCTCGGCGCCGACGCTGCCGGACGCGACCTGGGCATTCTGCGCCTCGATCGCTTTGGTCACGTCGGCGGAGGTGAGATCATAGCCGACGAGTTTATCGGTATCGATCCAGATGCGCAGCGAACGCTCGGTGGAGAACAGCGTCGCGCGGCCGACGCCGGGGATGCGGCGGATTTCGCCGACGATGTTGCGCACCATGAAATCGCCGAGGCCGACTTCATCAAGGCTGCCGTCGGTGGAACGCAGTGTGACGATCTGCAAAACCGCGCTGGAGGCTTCCTCGATCAGGATGCCCTGCTGCAGCACGGCGCGCGGCAGGCGAGGCTCGACCCGCTTGATGCGGTTCTGCACCTCGACGGAAGCGAGGCTGGAGTCGGTCCCCGGCACGAAGTTGGCGATGATTTCGACCTGGCCGAGGGAATCGCTGGTCGACTCAAAGTTCAGGATGCCGTTGGCGCCGTTCAATTCCTCCTCGATGAGGCGGGTGACGCTGTTGTAGAGATTCTCCGGCGTCGCGCCCGGATAGCTTGTGCTGACCGAAATCGACGGCGGCGCGATGATCGGATATTGCGCGATGGAGAGAAACGGCAGCGCCAGAAGGCCGCCGAGACAGATGAACAGCGCGACCACAGCCGCGAAGATGGGCCGGTCGATGAAGAAACGTGCCATTGGATGATTGCTCTGCGGTGAATGGTCTGCCTACTGCAGAGGGCCGCTGTTGGAAGCCGCGTCCCGATGCTCGAGGCTGCGCGCGACGCGCGATTTCCACGGGCTGGCATCGACCGCGTCACCGACGACAAATTTCTGGAAGCCTTCGGCAACCACACGGTCGCCAGCTTTCAGCCCTTCGAGAACCAGCCATTGATCCTCGAATGCCGAGCCGATCCGCACCGGTTGGATGCGGGTATGACGGTCCGCATTGACAACGAAGACGAAGCTGTTGCCGACATCGTCGCGCTGCACCGCCTGCTGCGGCACGGCCAGCGAATCGCTGTCGACGCCCTGTTCGATCTGCACGCGCACATACATGCCCGGCAGCAGGTCGCGCTTGGGATTGGGGAATTCACCGCGCAAGGTCACCTGTCCCGTGCTCGGATCAACCGTCACGCCGGAGAACAGCAGCTTGCCGTGCTCCTCATAAGCGGTGCCGTCGCTGAACTCGAGGCGCACCTTGGCGGTGTCGGCCGCGACCCGTTCAAGGGTGCCGTTGGCCAGGTCGTGGCGCAATTGCCGCACTTCGCTGACGGACTGGGTGAAATCGGCATAGATCGGATCGAGTTGCTGGACGGTGGCGAGGCGCGTCGCCTCGCCCTGCCCGACCAGGGCGCCTTCGGTGACCAGCGCCGCATCGACCCGGCCTTTGATCGGCGCGCGCACGACCGTGTATTCAAGATTGAGCCTGGCGCGCGCCAGATCGGCGCTGCGGGCGGCGACATCGGCCTCTGCCTGCTTGGTCGTCGCGACCGCGGTTTCAAGCTGGACTTTCGAGGCCGCATTTGTGGCGACCAGCTTTTCGACGCGGCTGGATTGCGCTGCGGCCTGCTGCAGCACCGCCTCGGCCTTCGATAGCGCCGCTTCGGCAGCCTGCAGTTCAACCTTGAACGGCGCCGGGTCGATGCGGAACAGAACATCCCCTGCCTGGACATCAGCGCCCTGGGTGAAGGTGCGCTCGATGACAATGCCGGCGACACGGGCGCGGACATCGGCGATCCGCGCCGGGGTGATGCGACCCGGCAGTTCCCGTACAAAGGCGCGCGGCGAGGGTTCGAGGGTGACAACGCCAACCTGCGGCACTGCTTTCGCTTCGGCCGTCTGAGCCTGACGAGGCTCATTGCATCCACCAAGCGCGAAGGCAGCGGCGGAAACAGCCACAAGAAAGAATGTGCGACAGGGGCCTGTCATCAAGAACTCCATTGTTCATTGTTTGGCGGCTTGCGGGAATCAGGTGGCGTCTTGGCGGAGCGCGTGGCTACCGATCGGATAGGGCGGAACTTTGGCGATATCACGTAGTACGATATTTCGTCGCCGAGCCTGACCCCAACAGGGTTAACGATTTATGAGCGCTTCTGCCGCGCTGCACCATTTAGGATACATTGCATCGTGTGACGATGCAAAATTACAAAGTCGTGATACGAGTTTTATCCTGCGGATTATCGCCGCGCCGTCTCGAAATGACCGCGCAGCCGCTCCAGATACAAGCCCAATCGCAGCTCGGGATCGGTGGCCTGCTGCGCGCTAACCATTTCATTAAAATGATATTTTAACGGAGGTCAGCGGCGGCGCTTTCAAAAGCCCGTGATTGACGAAAAGCTTCCTTGAATGTAACATAAGCATGCTTATTATAGGGTGAGCTACTAAATGTGGCAGTGCAATGGCAAATTGATGGCTATGCAAATGAACGCTCCGACAAACATCCCAACGAAAGCACCAACTCTTGGATTTCTGCTGCACGACGTGGCGCGGCTGCTGCGCAGGCGATTTGAGCAGCACACCAAAGACTGCGGCCTGACCCGGTCGCAATGGCACGTTCTGGCCTATCTCGCGCAGAACGAGGGCATCAACCAGACCGGCCTGGCCGAACTCCTCGACATCGAGCCGATCACGGTCGGGCGCCTCGTCGACAAGCTTCAGGCCATGGGGCTGATCGAGCGGCGCCCCGACCCCTCGGACCGACGGGTCTGGCTTTTGTATTCGACCCCCGCCGCTGCGCCGCAGCTCGACCATCTGCGTGAACTCGGCGACCTGACGCGCGGAGAGGCCCTCGCCGACATCTCGGACACCGAGCGCGACCAACTCGTCGCGCTGCTGCAGGCGCTGAAAATCAATCTCACGGAAGCCTGCGACAGGCCGGCCGCGGCAAAGAAGAGAACAAGCCAGGCGAGAACTGGCGAAGACAGAACGCACCAAGAAAGAGCAGATCTGGAAAGAGTAGAAAATGTCTAGTTTAAGCGAAACGACGTCCGATACTCCGGCAGAGCCGAGCCGCGCTTCCGAAGCCACCGTTCATCGCCTGGAGCGGAGCTCGCCGCTGAGCCGCAAAACCGATGCGCCGCTCGAAGACGCCCCTGCCAAGGACAAAGTAGAAGACAAGGCGCCCGAAAAGGCCGGCCCTGCCGCACCCAAACGCTCGCGCTCGCGCATGTTGATGTTTGCGCTGCTGCCGGTCGCGCTTGTCGCCGGCGGCTATTTCTACGTTACCGGCGGCGCCGTTATGTCGACCGACAACGCCTATGTGCAGGCCGACATGGTCGGGCTTTCGACCGACGTTTCGGGCATCGTCAGCCAGGTCGCGGTGCATGACAACCAGACCGTCGCCAAGGGCGACATTCTCTTCAAGCTGGACCAGACCCAGTTTCAACTGGCTCTCGATCGCGCCGATGCGCAGATCGGCATCGTCCGCAACGACCTCACGGCGCTGCAATCGAGCTATCGCGACATGCAGGCGCAGATCGGCCAGGCGCAGGCCGACGTGCAGTTCAACACCGTCAACTTTCAGCGCCAGCAGCAGTTGCTGACCAACAACTTCACCTCGAAAGCCAATTTCGACGCGGCCCAGAACACGCTGCGGGCGGCACAGCAGAAGGTCGCTTCGCTGCAGGCCCAGCTTGCCGCCATTGCGGCCAATCTCAACGGCAATCCCGATGCGCCGATCGAAGACCATCCGCGCTACAAGGATGCGCTTGCGGCGCGCGCCGAAGCCGCACGCCAGCTCGATCATACGACCGTTCGGGCGCCGTTCGCCGGCATCGTCACCAATGTGCCGTCGCTGCAGCCCGGACAATATCTTGCCGCGGCCACGGTCGGCTTCAACATCGTGTCCTCCGATCACGTCTGGGTGCAGGCCAGCCCGAAGGAAACCGAGCTGACCTATGTCAAGCCCGGGCAGAAGGCGACGATCGAGGTCGATACCTATCCCGGCAGCCAGTGGACAGGCGCGGTAGACAGCGTCAGCCCCGCCTCGGCGTCAAGCTTCTCGCTGCTGCCGGCCGAGAACACGAGCGGCAACTGGGTGAAGGTCGTGCAGCGCATTCCGATGCGCGTGCGCGTCGAGAACCAGCCCGGCAAGCCGCCGCTGCGGGTCGGCATGAGTGTCGAACTGAATGTCGACACCGGGCACGCGCGCGGGTTCCCGCAGTTTATCAGCAAGCTGTTTGGCGGTCGGTCTTCGGGCAGCCAATCCTTGGACAGTCAGTCCGTGGGCCAGTCCTCAGGCAACGCGGACAAGACCAATGGCTAGCGGCACCGGGGCTGGAGCGGTCGGCGCGCCGCGGCCGATCAACCGGCCGGCGATCACGGCGTGCATCATTCTCGCCGTCATCATGCAGGCGCTCGACACGACGATCGCCAACGTCGCGCTGCCCTATATGCAGGGCAGCGTGTCGGCGAGCGCCGACCAGATCAACTGGGTGTTGACGTCCTATATCGTCGCCGCCGCGATCATGACGCCGCCGTCAGGGTTTCTGGCCAACCGCTTCGGCCGCCAGCGCGTGCTGATGGTCGCCATCGTCGGCTTCGTCGTCGCCTCGGTGCTGTGCGGTCTTGCCCAGTCGCTGACGCAGATCGTTGCGTTCCGGCTGATGCAGGGCTTCTTCGGCGCCGCGCTGGTGCCGATCGCGCAGGCCATCCTGCTCGACATCTACGAGCCGGAGGAACGCGGCTCAGCCATGGCGCTGTTCGGCGTGTCGGTGATGGTCGGGCCGGTGCTGGGGCCGGTCATCGGCGGCTGGCTCACCGATAACATGAGCTGGCGCTGGGTTTTCTACATCAACGTGCCGATCGGCATTGTCGCCTTCGCCGGCATTTCGGTTTTCCTGCGCGAAACCAAAACGGCCTCGCAAGCAAAGCTGGACTGGCTCGGCTTCGGGAGCCTGAGCTTGTTTATCGCGGCGCTGCAGGTGTTTCTCGACCGCGGCGCGCAGCTCGACTGGTTTTCGTCGTTCGAGATCCTGGTCGAGGCGACGGTCTGCGTCTCGGCGCTCTACATCTTTCTCGTGCATACGTTCACGGCGGACAAATCCTTCGTCAATCCGAAGCTGTTTCTCGACCGGAACTTCTCCGTGGGGATGCTCTTCATCTTCATCGTCGGCGTTACCTATCTGGCTTCGCTGGCCTTGCTGACGCCGTATCTGCAGACATTGATGGGATATCCGGTGGTCACCGCGGGCCTCGTCATGGGGCCGCGCGGACTGGGCACGATGGTCTGCATGTTCGCCGTCGGGCGCATGATCGGCAAGGTCGATATCAGAATGTTGCTGATGACCGGCCTGCTGCTGACCGCCTGGGCCATGTATGACATGACGGGCTGGACGCCCAATGTCTCGCAGACGACGATCGCCGTCACCGGCTTCATCCAGGGCGCCGGCCTCGGCTTCCTGTTCGTACCACTGACGACCGTGACCTTCGCCACCCTGGCGCCCGCGCAGCGCGGCGACGCGGCGGGACTTTACAATCTGTCGCGTAACGTCGGCTCCAGCGTCGGCATTTCGGTGGTCTCCTACCTGCTGACGCGTAACGTCCAGGTCAATCACGCCACCATCGGCGTCCATGTCACCGCGACGAACCGCATGTTCGAGAACCCCGCCATCCACCATGCCTTGAGCCCGTGGACAGCGGCCGGCCGGGCCGGGCTCGATCAGGTGATTCAACAGCAGTCGGCCATCATCAGCTATATCGACGACTTCAAACTGATGATGATCCTGTCGCTCGCCGCGATCCCGCTCGTGCTGCTGCTGCGCTCGGCCGCGGCGCCGGCCGAGGGCGACCATGCCATGGTGATGGAATGAATCAAGGCGTCAGTTCGCCGCCCCGGAGCTGCCCAGGAAGAGGTCGCACAGAAACTCGATAGTGGCGTCATCGCAGGAGCGGCGCGGCGCCACGTGATGGAACACGATATAGCCGTCCATCGCCATCACCAGAAAATGCGCCGCGTCGGCTTTCTCCAGGATGCGGCGGCGGCGCGGCGGCAGGGCGTTGCGCACCATTTCGAGAATGCGCTCCTCGAGCCAGACGATGAGCGTGCCGCGATACCGGTCTTCCGGCCGCGCCGTGGCGATGGCCTGCATGACATTGTTGGCGAAGCCGCGTTCGCGCGCCGGGATTTCGCGAAACAGTCCGGTGAACAGCCGCCGCAGCCTGTCCCGCGGTGACTTGATGTCCACGAGCTGCGCGTCCAGCGCGTCGAGCTGCGCCTGGATCCAGGGGCCGTGGACAGCGTAGAGAATCGCCAGTTTCGACTCGAAATAGGAATACAGGTTGGTCGTCGAAATGTGCGCGCCTGCCGCAATTTGCGGCAGCGTGGTTTCCACGTAGCCCTTTCTTGAAAAAAGATGGAAGGCCGACGCCAGGATAGCGTCCCGAATTTGCGGCTTCTTGACTTGCACGAGGCGGATCGTAAGCGAGGCCGTACCGGCTGGCAAGCGGACGGCGGCATCACCCTTCACCTTCGCAACGATAGAGAGGGCTTGCGGATTACTAAAACGAATAGCATTCTGTTTTGAATGATTGGCGCATCTGCAGAGCCCAAGAATGGCGCGAAAAATGGCACGCGTATTGCTTATCCGAATGGCATTCGGTTTTGCACTTTCCCCTTCTGAGGAGACTTCCGTGCCCGGCATCCCGACGATCTTCCGCCTTTTCCCCGGTTTCACGCGCATCACCGCGGCAGGCCTCTTGGGCCTGCTCGGCGCCAGCACGCTCATCGACCAGGCCGCGGCGCAGACCGCGCCGCGCAAGGTGGTGATCGCCGCCGGCACCCAGGTGATCAACAGCGCCTATCCCTATTTGATGATGCCGCTGGCGCTTGGCTACTGGAAGCAGGAGGGGCTCGACGTCGACGTGGTGGCGGCCGGCGGCTCGGCGCAGGCGATCCAGCAGATGGTCGGCAAGAATGCCGATTTCGTCGAGATCAATTCGAGTTCGATGATCCAGGCCGTGTCGCAGACCGGCGTGGCGTTGCGGGCAGTGGCCGCCAACACCACGGTGGACTGGTCTCTCGTGTCGCTGAAAGGCGGTCCGATCAAGGCGCTGGGCGACTTCAAGGGCCGCAGCATCGGCATTTCCAACCTGGGCTCGGGCGGCCTGCCGCTGCTCAAGGCCTATCTGCGCACTGCCGGCCTCGACCCCGACAAGGACGTCACCATCGTGCCGGTGGGCTTCGGCGGCATGGCGCTCGATGCGATGAAGGCCGGCCGGGTCGATGGCCTCATGTTCTGGGCGTCGGCGGTGGTGAGCTTCGAGAGCGCCGGCGCCAACCTCACCTATTTCCGCGCGCCGGAATGGGCAACCTACGCCGACTACAGCCTTGCGACCCTCGCCGGCACGCTCAACGCAGACAGCACCATGGTGGAGGCGGTGGTCCGCGGCATGGCCAAGGCGTCGCTGTTCACGGCCACCAACCCGGATTGCGCCCGCAAGCTGTTCTGGAAGAGTTTTCCCGCCATGAAGGCCAGCGGCAATATGGACGACGCCGCCAAGGCGGCTTTCGACCTGAAGCAGATCGAATCCGGCGCCGACAGCATGAAGGAGGCGCGCACGCTTGGCGGCGGCAAGTACTGGGCGAACGCGCCAGTGGCGGGCTATGCCGGCATGCAGAAATTCATGCTCGACAACCAGGTCATCACCAAGGAAGTGCCCGCCGCATCGCTTGTTGCCTCGGACCCGGGCTTCTTCGAACGCGCCAACACGTTCGACCATGAAAAAATCCGCCAGGAGGCTTTGAGCTGTGCTGGTGTCTGATCTGGCTGGCAAATCCGCGGACGACAAGTCTGCGGGTGACAAGTTGATAAATAGCAAGCCTGCGGATCTTGTTACGGCGCAGAATGTGCGCATGGTCTACACCAGCCGCAATGCCGAACTGGTCACCGCGCTCGACGATGTCAGTTTCGGCATCGCCGAGGGCGAATTCATCGCCTTGCTGGGACCGAGCGGATGCGGCAAGACCACCTTGCTCAAAATCCTCACCGGTACGCTGAAGCGGACGTCGGGCGAAGTGACGATGCGCGGCCAGCCGCTCGAGGGACCGCGTCCCGACATCGGCCGCGTGTTCCAGACCCCCGTACTGCTTGCCTGGCGCAGCGTGCTCGACAACATCCTGCTGCCGATCGAACTCGGCGAAGGCAGGCTGCAGCGCCGCGACTATGAGGCCAGAGCGCGCGATTATCTCAAAATGGTCGGTCTGGAAGGCTTCGAGACCAAATATCCGCACGAACTGTCGGGCGGCATGCAGCAGCGTGTCGCGATCGGCCGCTCGCTCATCCGCGATCCGGCGATGCTGCTGATGGATGAGCCGTTCGGCGCGCTCGACGCTATGACGCGCGATCTGATGAACGTGGAACTGCTGCGCATCTGGCAGGCCAGCCGCAAGACGATCGTGCTGGTGACACACAGCATCGCCGAAGCGGTGTTTCTCGCCGACCGTGTGTTCGTGATGACGCCGCGTCCGGGCCGGCTGAGCGAGATCATCCCCATCGACCTGCCGCGACCGCGCCATCTCGACATGATCAACTCGCCGGAGTTCGGTCACTACGTGCGCCGCATCGGCCGGCATTTCGCAACGCACGGAGCCGTGGCATGAATGAGGCGACGCGCACCCCCATCGAGATCGCGCAAAGCGTGCTGTTGCTGGCCGGCCTGCTGGCGGCATGGGAATTCGCCGTCGTCTGGCTCGACATCTCCCCCATCCTGCTGCCGGCGCCGAGCGCCGTCGCCATCTCACTCGTCAACGGCGTGAAGTCCGGCCTGCTGATCAAACATCTCGGCGTGACGTTTTTCGAAACCATGGCCGGTTTCGTCCTCGGCTCGGTGGCGGGACTCGTCTGCGGCGGGCTCATCGCCCAGTCACGGGCGATCGAGCGGCTGCTCTATCCTTACGTGATCGCCTTCCAGACCGTGCCGAAGGTGGCGATCGCGCCGCTGATCGTCATCTGGTTCGGCTATGGCGTCGCCTCGAAAGTGGTGATCGCCGCGACCATCGCCTTCTTCCCGGTGCTGGCCAATACGATCGTCGGCCTGCGCTCGGTGCCGGCCGACCAGCTCGAACTGATGGCCGCCTTCATGGCGACGCGCCGCCAGACCTTGTGGAAGGTGCGGGTGCCGCAGGCCCTGCCCTTCATCCTGGTCGGGCTCGACGTCGGCGCGGTGCTCGCCGTCATCGGCGCGGTCGTCGGCGAATTCGTCAGCGCCAAGGAAGGCCTGGGGTTCCAGATCCTGCAATCGGGCTTTTCGCTGGATACGGCGGGCGTCTTTGCAGCGCTCGTCCTGCTCGCCGTCATGGGCATCGCCATCCATCTGGCGATGGGCTTCCTGCGCAAGAAGGTTCTCTACTGGGTCGATGATATCAGCCCGGTCAATTTCAGCGGCTGAGGCCGTTGTCTCGAAGGATGTACCGCATGTCATCTGCTCTATCTGAAGCGACCTGGCCGGGAGGCTTCCATGTGGCCCAGGTCTGCATCGCGCGGCCCACGGCAAGATTCGACGAGGTGATCGCCTTCTACCGTGATGGCCTCGGCCTGCCGGTGCTGTTCCAGTTCGACGAGGGTGGTGCGAAGGGCGGCATGGTCGGCCTGCCCGGCAGCGGCCATCATCTCGAATTCATCCAGCCTGGCGACGCGGCCGGCCTCCAGTTCGATGTTCCCAACAAGCTGCATGCGCTGGTGCTACATATGCCCGACCCGGCCGAGGTCGAGGCGCTGAGCGAGAGGCTGCGTGCACGCGGCCTCTCGCCGGTGACGCCCGGCAATCCCTACTGGATCGGCCGCGCCATTGTTTACGAAGATCCCGACGGATGGCCCATCGTACTCGCCACAGGCAATGGCCTGGGTTGAACCCTCCCGACACATCGAGCACGACATGGATTTTCAAACCTTCCTGCGACGTATTCCCAAGGTCGACCTGCATTGCCACCTGGTCGGCACGCTGCGCCCGCAGACGCTGGCGCAACTGGCAAGCACGCATGGCCTTGCCCTGCCGCGGCCGGCCGAGACCCTTTACGACTTCGCCGATTTCTACGATTTCCTCGATGTGCTGCGGCTGGCCTCAGCGTCGGTGCGAACCGCCGACGATTTCTCGCGCGTGACCTACGAGGCCCTGCAGGATGGCCACAGCGCGGGAAATCTGCGCCATGCCGAACTGCTGTTCAACCCGCAGTATTTCTATCCCTATGGCGTGAGCTACCGCACGATGGTGGACGGCATGCTCGACGGCATGGCCGGCGCCGAACGCGACTTCGGCGTCAGCGCGTTGCTTGTCGCCTCGTTCGACCGGATGATCGACGCTGCCGGTGCGATGCAGATCCTCGACGACGTACTGGCCTATCGCAAGCCGCAGGTCGTCGGCATCGGCCTTGACGGCGCCGAGCGCACCGGCCCGCCGCAGCGCTTCGCCGAGGTCTATGCGCGCGCCGGCGCGGCCGGCCTGAAGCGCACCGCCCATGTGTGCGAGGACAACCAGACCCTGGAAGAAGCGCCGCCCTCGAATTACGCGATCTGCCGCGACCTGTTGAAATGCGACCGGCTCGATCACGGCTACAACCTGCTGGCCGACCCGGCTATGGTGATGCGGGCGCGCGACGAGGGCCTCTATTTCAACACCTGCACCATCACCAGCGTAACGCGCAATCTCGAGCGCCGGCGCGCCAGCATCGCAAAGATGGTCGACCTCGGCCTGAACGTCACGCTCAACACCGACGATCCGGTGATGTTCAAGACCGATATCGCGCATTCCTATCAGGTGCTGTTTCAAAGCCAGCCGCAGTGGGGCGTCGCGCGCGCCCGCGCCTTCAGCCTCGACGGCGTCGCCGCATCCTGGCTCGACGACACGACGAAAGCCGCGCTGACAGATTCGTTTCGCACCGAACTCGACACCCTCGAAGCTGCACTGGAGCCATCATGAGCATCGAAATCATCCAGACCACCCTGCCCTCAGGCAAAACTGTCAGCGCCGCGCTGGCGCGGGCGACCCGCGCCGATGCACCCGGCCTGATCCTCATCCACGAATGGTGGGGCCTGCTCGACGAGACCAAGGCCATGGCCGAACGTCTGGCCCTGCAGGGCTACAACACGCTGGCGGTCGATCTCTACGATGGCAAATCGAGCATGGACCCCGCGGTTGCCGGCAAGCTGATGAACGGCGTCGATCCTGCAGAAGCAACCGCGACCCTGACGGCCTGGAACACGTGGCTGCGCGAGCATGGCGCCCGCAAGGTCGGCACGCTGGGCTTCTGCTTCGGCGGAACCTGGTCGTTGAAGGCATCGCTGGCGGCGCCCGTCGATGCCACGGTTGTTTTTTATGGCGGCGTCAAACACGCGGCGGAGGAACTGGCGGCGCTTCATGGCCCTGTGCTGGCGCATTTCGGCAGCAAGGACACCATCTTCACGCCTGAACTGGCACAGTCGCTCGAGAGGGCGCTGAAGCAGGCCGGCAAGACCGGCGATGTCTACACCTATCTTGCCGACCATGCCTTCGCCCGCGAAGGCGGCCCCAACTTTGAGCCAGGCGCAGCCGCGCTGGCGTGGCAGCGCACCGATGCTTTCCTGCGCAAGCATCTGGAGGCGGCAGCCGGAACAGCCGCCTATACGCCGCCAGCCCGGCAGGCGAGCTTCAGCGAAATCCCCCTGATCTCGATTGCATCGCTCGGCAGGGGCGACGCAACCGAGGCCGCGACGATCGCGGCCATCCGCAAGGCCGGCCAGGAGGTAGGGTTCTTCTATATCACCGATCACGGCGTCGACCTGGCGAAGATGCACGGCATCATCGAGCAGTGCCGCAGGTTTTTTGCGCTGCCGAAGGCAGAACTCGAAGAGATGCGCCTCGCCAATTCGCAATGCTTTGCAGGATATCTCGCGGTCGGCGAGCGCGGCGCCAATGCGCAGCGTCCGCGCGACCTGCTCGAAGCCTTCAACATCTGCACGGAACTGCCGCCGGACGATCCTTTCGTGCTTCGCAAAGTACCGCTGCACGGCGCCAACCAGTGGCCGGCGTCCCTGCCCGGCTTCCGCGAGAGCGTGCTCGACTATTATCGCGAGATGGACAAGCTCGGGCTGCGGCTGCTGCAGGCCTTCGCCCTGGCGCTGGGCCTCGACCGCCACGCGCTCGATGCGCAATACCGCAAGCCGATCAGCCAACTGCGCCTGCTGCACTATCCCGTGCAGGACCAGGCTGTCGACGAGATGATGGGTGCGCGCTCCCATCGCGACGTCGGCGTTCTGACCATCCTTCTGCAGGACGATGTCGGCGGGCTGGAAGTGTGCAACGCCGCCGGCGAATGGATCGTCGCGCCGCCGATCGACGGCACCTTTATCATCAATCTCGGCGAGATGATGAAGCTGCTCACCAACGACCAGTTCGCATCGGCCCTGCACCGGGTGGTCAACCGCTATGGCCGGCAGCGCTTCTCGGTGCCGTATTTCTTCAACCCGGATTACGACGCCCGGTTGAGCACGCTCGATCAGTTTATAGACGCGACGCACCCCGCCCAGTTCAAGCCCATTCACGTGGGCCAGCACATGTTCAATTTCTATCGCAACCTGTGGCCCAACACGGCAGCGATGGCGGCGGAATAGGGCGATGGCTAATCGGAAATGCTTGTCGGAAATGTTTGGACGACTGGTTTTAGACGATCTATCCTCAACGGCGAGGGATTATCCTGACGCGAGCGTGACATGACTTCTGCACAGTCCAGCCCCTTTCCCTATCTGCCCGTCACCGAGCGGCCGGTGTTCAAATGGCCGAACGGATCGCGCATCGCCGTCTGGGTGGTGCCGAATATCGAGCATTTCCATATCGAGATGGGGCCCGGCGCGCCCGACATCCGCAATTATGCGCGACGCGACTATGGTAACAGAGTCGGCATCTGGCGCCTGATGGAGGTGCTCACCAAGCACAAGATCAGGGGCACGGTCGCGCTCAACGGCGAGGTCGTCACGCACTATCCGCAGATCATGAAGGAATGCGCCCGGCTGAACTGGGAGCTGATGGGGCACGGCGAGACCAATTCGACCTTGCTCGCCGGCATGGACAAGGAACGCGAGAAGGCCGTGATCGCCTCGACGAAGGCGGCGATCGCCTCTTGCGGGCAATCGATGCGCGGCTGGCTCGGGCCGGGGCTGACCGAGACCTGGAACACGATCGACCTGCTCAAGGATGCGGGCGTCGAATATGTGGCGGACTGGTGCAATGACGACATGCCCTACCGCATGAACAACGGCCTGCATTCCATTCCCTATTCGCTCGAACTCAACGACATGCCGTTGTTCGCCATGCCGTCGATCAGCATCGCCGATTTCAAGCAGCGCATCGTGGATTCCTTCGATGTCCTGCACGCGGAAGGGGCGAAAAGCGCTAAGGTGATGTGCGTCGCGCTGCATCCGTTCCTGATCGGCGCACCGCACCGGATCAAATATCTCGACGAGGCGCTCCAGCACATCACCGGGCATGACGGCGTCTGGCTTGCCACCGGCAGCGAAATCATCAGCGCCTATCGCGAGGCCAATCTTCCATAGAAATCGGCTTTTACCGGAATAAACTCCCGTTTGCGGCGCGCCTGCCGGATCGCTATATACCGCCGGACTGAACGAGACCGATCTCGTGCCGCAAACGGACATCAAGCTGATAAAACACAATTCTGCCGACGGCCTGCCCGCCAGCCCGACCCGACCGAGCGATGCCAACATGCGGTATGTTCTCTATTCGGAGAATAGCTCGCCCTTCTCCGCGCCCGTGCGCATCGCGATTTTCGCCAAAGACCTCGATATCGAAATCTGCCCGCCGCCCGGCGGGCTCAAATCCGTCGCTTATCACGCGATCAATCCGCTCGGGACCATCCCCTGCCTTGTGCGTGGCGACGGCTTCATCCTGCCCGAATCCGCAGCCATCGTGGAATATATCAACGAGCGGTTCCCGCAGCCGCCGCTGCTGCCGGCGGAACCCGACCTGCGCGCCCGCGCCCGGCTGCTGCAGCGCATCGGCGAACTCGGCATCATGACGTCGACCGTCGAACTGATGCAGATCGCCCGCGCGCCGTCGCGCGACGAACATTTCACCGGCATCTGGCTGACCCGGCTGGTGCGCGCTTTGGCCTCCCTGCAAGCCTTCCTCGGCGCCGGCCATTTTGCCGTCGGAGAAGCCCTGACGCTCGCTGACTGCCAACTGGCCCCCGCCCTGTTCGGCGTCCCTCCCATCACGGCGGCCTTCGGAACCGGCGACCTTATCGCCGCCTATCCAACCGTCGCGCGGTATTACCAGTCGTGCCTCGGCCATCCGGCGATCGGGAGAGTTGTCGAGGAGATGCGGCAGGCGCGGTAGCCATTCCTGTCAGGACTTGCCCCAGTTCATTATGCGGAGGCGGTCCACGTAATCCTGCACGCCCGCGACCAGGTCGAACTTCGGTGCGAAGCCGAGTTCCTGGCGCGCCCGCGAGATGTCGAAGATCGCGGCATAATTAACGGCAAGTTCCATCGGATTTTCACCGGGTCCTATCGAGATATCCGCCTGCGGCAGCGCGGCGCGCACCGCCGCAGCGAAATCGCGCAGCGTCTGGCCGGTGCCGCTGGCGATATTGTAAGCCTCATGACTCAACGTCGGCGCCATGGCCGCCAGAACGACCCCTTCGGCGACATCCGCCACATAGATCATGTCATCGAGCTGATCGCCGCCCTGCGGGATCGCAACGGATCGCCCAGCAAACGGCTCTTCGACCAACCGGCTGCGCAAAGACATCTTGCCGTGACGAGCCTGCTTGCCCGGCCCGTAGATGCCGGCAAACCGCAATGCCGCATATTCGATGCCGTGCAAATCGCGGTAGAGTTTACCCATCAGTTCGGAGGCATGCTTGGTGACGTCATAAGCACTGACCGGATTCTTGATCTCGGTCTCGCGGACAGCCCGGTAGCCGGCATCTCCCGGGCGCTTCGCCAGTCCGCCATAGACGGCCCGGCTGCTGGCGGCGACGACACGCCGCACCTGCGCCAGGCGCGCCGCCTCAAGAATGTTGACTGTACCGAGCGTGTTGATGCGGAACGACTGATAGGGAAGCGTGCCCATGTCGGGGTCGATGAACGCGGCCAGATGAACGATACATTCGACATCGGCCTGCTTCACGGCTGCGGCAATGGCGGCGCCATCGGTAACATCGGCCCGAATCCATTCGATGCGGCCGGCGAGTTCCGGCATCAGGGAAAAATCGTCTCTGATGTCGAGGACGATCGGAACGATGCTCTTTTCAAGCAGCTTTGGAACCACCCAGGCGCCGATGACGCCGGTTCCGCCGGTCACCAGAATCCGCATGTGCGTCTCCTATTTCGCGTCAAGCCGCCACAGCTTGCGGATGATCGTTTCCTTTTCGGAGGAGGGTCCGTGGAAGACGATATGGCCCTCTTCCATCACATAGGCGCTGTCGGCGACCCGTAACGCCTCGTTGACGTTCTGCTCGACCAGAAGAATCGTCTTGTTCAGCGTGTCGCGCAAGGTGCCGATCATATCGAAGAGGCGATTGACGATGATCGGCGCCAGCCCCGCCGAGGGCTCGTCGAGCAGCAGCATTTTGGGTTTGGTCATCAGGGCGATGCTGACCGCCAGCATCTGCCGCTCGCCGCCGCTGAGCACGCCGGCAGGATTGGCGCGCCGCTCGCCCAGGATCGGGAAAAAGTCATAGGCTTCCTCGATCCGCTTCCTGAGTTGCGCCGCATCGCCCTCAAGCCGCAGGGCGCCGATGCGCAAGTTGTCCTCGACCGAGAGCCCGCGAAAGACATTGCCGTCCTGAGGCACGAAACGCATGCCTGCGGCGACGAT
This sequence comes from Terripilifer ovatus, assembly GCA_029222685.1. Classification (GTDB taxonomy): domain Bacteria; phylum Pseudomonadota; class Alphaproteobacteria; order Rhizobiales; family Beijerinckiaceae; genus Terripilifer; species Terripilifer ovatus. Next base: position 29,929 of record JARHVB010000082.1, read on the forward strand.
ATCCTGCGCACGCATGTGATTGGTATCGCGGCCCTTGAGCGAAATCCGGCCGGCAGTGACCGGAATGAGGCCGAAAGCGGTTTTGAGCAGGGTCGATTTGCCGGCGCCGTTGTGGCCGAGGAGACAGACGATCCTGCCTTCTGGCACGTGCAGGTCAACGTCCTGCAGAACGTCGTAATTGCGATATCCGCTGCGCACGCCCTTGAGTTCAAGCATCGTAGATGCGCCCCAGATATTCCTTGATGACGCGCTCGTCGTTCAACACCTGCTGGCATCCGCCATGGGCGATGACGCGGCCGCCCTGCAGGACGAATGCGTCTTCGGCGACGGCGCGGATGACATCGACATTGTGTTCGATCAGCAGGATGCCGCGCTGTTCCTGCTGCGCCAACCGCTGCACCAGGGCGGTGATTCTAGGAATGAGATCGAGTTCGACGCCGGCCGCAGGCTCATCGAGCAGAAGAAATTGCGCGCCGGTTGCGATCGTTCTCGCCAGGGCAATCAGCTTCTGCTGCCCGAACGGCAGATCCTGCGCGGTGCGGCCGGCGACATCGGCGAGCGACAGCTCGTCGAGCAGCCCCATCGCCACCGCCCGGTTGGTCCGCTCCGAAGCTTGGTAGCCGAACAGGAACGAATAGACCTCTTCGCCGTGACGCGTCGGCATGGCGGCCTGGACATTCTCCAGCGCCGTCAACGTTGGGAAGATGCGGACGTCCTGAAAGCTGCGGCTCACGCCGCGGCGGACGATCTCGACCGTCGAGGCACCGGTCAGCAGACGCTCGTCAAGAAAGACCTGGCCGCCGACCGGACAATAGACGCCACAGATGACGTTGACGAGCGTGCTCTTGCCGGCGCCGTTCGGGCCGATGCAGCCGGTGACATGGCCGGTGCGAACGGCGAAAGAGATATCGGAAAAGACATCGACGCCGCCGAACCGCATCGACAGATTGGTCGCCGTCAGCGAACTAGTCCTTGAAGTCATAGTTCCCCACCAGTCCCTGACGCCGGAACATCATCAGGAGCACGAGCAGAAGTCCGTAGAGCGCAGATTGAATGGGCGCAGTGAGCGTGCTCGGCAGTCCGATGAACCGCAACCCTTCGGTGAAGGCGACGAGAACGACGGGCCCGAGAATGGAGCCCGGAATGCTGGCGAGGCCGCCGACGCCGATGAAGACGAGAACGGCGATCGAGGTATTGAGCGTGAACAAGGTCGGGTCGATATAGAACAGGGTCGCCGCATAGATCGCGCCGGCAAGCCCTGAGAAGGCGCCGCCGAGGGCCCAGACGGAGATCTGGAATTTGCGCGGATCCTTGCCCAGCGACTGCAAGGCCTCCGGCTTGTCCCGCGTGGCGCGCAAGGCGCGGCCGAACGGCGAGCGATCAAGCCGCCAGCAGATCGCAACACAGAGGATGGTGGCGCCGAGGATGGCGATGAAGAGTCCCACGGGGCGCGAAATGATGTACGGCATTTCGAGCCCGTAAAGCCCCTCGCTGCCTTCGACGCGCGGCGCCAGATTGTGAAACAGATCGAAGAACACGAAGTTGAGGCCGAGCGTCGCCAGCGCGAAATAGAAGCCATCGAGTCTGAGCAGAGGCAGAAAGGTCAGCACGGCGACGACAGCAGCGACGACCGCACCGGCAAGGCTGGCGGTGAAGAAATCCACGCCGAAGAAAATATTCAGCCCTGCTGCCGTATAGGCGCCGACGCCGAGATAGGCGGCCTGGCCCATGGCCATCATGCCGGTATAGCCGATCACCAGATTGGCCCCGAGCGAGAAGATGATCCAGACGCAGATCAGATTGCCGATGAAGAGAAGGTGTTCCATGTCAGCCGAACAATCCTTTCGGTCGGAACAGGATCAGCACGATCATCATCGCGAAAATGCAGAACGTGACCCATTCGGGGTAGAGAAACATGGCAAAGGCGGTGATGATGCCTAGCGCGACGCTGCCGAGCAATGTTCCCGCGAGCAGGTTCCTGACGCCGCCGAGGATGACCGCGACCACCGCGATGAACAATGTGCGGTTGCCGCTGTCGGGATTGATGCCGTTATCATAGGCGGTGAGAACGCCGGCGAGGCCAGCCATGGCCGAGGCGATCAGAAAGATCGAATTGCGGGTGCGGTCGACATTCATGCCGACGGTGCCGGCCAGCATTTCATTGTCGGTCAGGGCTCGGATTTCCAGGCCGGTGCGGGTGCGGTGCAGCCAGAGATAGAGGAGCAGGAAGATCACCAGGACAAGGACGACCATCGCCATATCGTATTGACGCAGCGCGATGGCGCCGACATTCCAGATCTGCAGGGAGTCGGTTCTGGCGATCGCCAGAACACCCTTGGTGAGCACCAGATAGAGCGCATCGAAAATCAGGGCGACTCCGAGCGAGGCGATGAACACGGCAAACATGCCACCGCCGCGGCGCATGATCGGGATATAGATCACGCGGTCGATGGCGACGCCGAGAATGGCGGCGCACGCGACGGCGATGGCTGCGCTGGTTGCGAGATCGAAGCCATAAAGCCGATGCAGAAAGAAAAACACGTAGCCGCCGGTGACGAACACCGTTCCATGCGCCACGTGAAAAATGCGAAGCGTCGCGAAGATGAGGCCGAACCCGACGGCAACCAGCGCATAATAGCCGGCCATGCCCAACCCGATGGCCAAAGTCTGAATGGACCCCAAAGCGCCACCCCTTGTTCCCTCGAACTGTTTCTTCCCTGCTGGATTTCTATATCAAGGGGTGATCTCCTGAAATTCAGGCTTGCCGGCGTCGATAACCTTGTAAAGGCCGACGGAAATGACCGTCTGATTGTCGTTCATGTCGACCAGGCCGCCGCCGATGCTCTTGAAGCCTTTCAGATTGGCGAGGCCTTCGCGAATCGCAGAGCCGCTGACGCCATTTTTTGCAGCTGAATCCGCGATCATATTGATCATGTCATAGGCTTCGAGCGACGCGTAGTCGGGATCGAAGCCCATGCGGGCGCGATAGGCGTCGATCAGTTTTGCCGCCGCGGCCCTGTCGTATTTGAAACCGCCGTAGATGAGGCCATCGGCGGCCTTGCCGGCGGCTTCGCGATAGCTCTTGACGGTGATGCAGGCGCAGCCGCCGTAAAGCGGCGTCTGGATGCCGAGTTCGCGAATCTGTTTCATGATCGCGCCTTCATCGGGCGTGCCATGGCCCATGATGAAGATGGCGTCCGGACCAAAATCCTTGGCGCGGGTGATGAGGCCGCGGAAATCCGAATCGCCCAGCTTGAACAACGCCTCGTCATAAGTCGCGCCCAGCTTCTCGGCCTCCCCTTTCACGATCGGCGACAGGAACTTGACGATCGGCGTATTGGGATAGAAGGCAAATATCCGCTTCACATTCTGCTTTTTCCACACTTCGCCGACGATCGGCACGGTGCGGGACGGCAATGGCGAATGGGCAAAGGCATATTGCGTGTTGGTCACCAATCCCGGCGCTTCGACGGGACTGATGATTGGAACCTGGAACTGCCGCGCCAGGGGAATCTGCGCGCTGACGACATTGGTGAAGATCGTCAGGATGGCCGGCACGCCATCGACCTGAACGAGCTTGCGCATGGAGGACACGCCGCCATCGGGCGTGCCCTTGGTGTCTTCGACGACAATCTGGATGGGGCGTCCGTTGATGCCTCCCGCTTCATTGCGTTGCGCCACGGAGATCTCGATGGCAGGCAGCAGAAGCTGTCCCCACGCGCCTTGCGGCCCGCTTAATGGATAGGTCACGCCGATCTTGACAGGCTCTCCCTTGGCGGCCTGTGCCAAAGCCGTTGTCGCACTGGCTGCGAGTCCGAGCATCGCAAGCGACGCAAACAATGAAATACGTGCGGATGCGTGGGCACGAATGCCTGCCAAGCGGCTCATGATGTCCTCCCTGTTCGACACGCGCAGCAGTTATTCCGCTGTCGCGCGAGATTGACTGGGATCAATCTCTGCGAATATCGTAATGCAGCTGAGAAAAATCAGCAAATGGGGAGGAGACAACATGGGCAAGGCGCTCGCCGCTGTCCTGACGGCTCCGCGCACGTTCGACATGCGCGAATTTCCGCTGCCGGAGATCGGCAGGGAGGATGGCATCCTGCGCATAGAAGCCAATGGCCTGTGCGGCACCGATTACGATCAATATCTCGGACGTGCGAAACTTGGCCCATTTGGGCAGATGCCTATTATACCAGGTCACGAGACAATCGGCTGGATCGAGAAGATCGGCGCGGATGCCGCGCAGCAATGGCAGGTGAAGGAAGGCGACCGTGTGTGCGTGAAGGCGCCACTACCATGCGGGCGCTGCCGCAACTGCCGATCCGGCGCCTCGCACCGCTGCGAAAGGCATATGGGCTACGGCCTGTTTCTTTCGACGACGGTTGCGCCAAGTCTCTGGGGCGGCTTTGCGACCCATCTCTATCTGCATCGCGACGCCCTGCTGAAGCCGGCTCCGGCCCACATTCCCACCGATGTGATGACCCTGTTCAATCCGCTGTCGGGCGTGGTGCGCTGGATCTACGAGATCCCCGATCTGCGCATGGCGGAACATGTGGTCATTCTCGGCCCCGGCCAGCGCGGCATTCTGGCGGCGCTGACCGCGAGACAGGCCGGCGCCAAGACCGTGACCGTCACCGGCCTGGCGCAGGATGCCCATCGCCTCGCGCTCGCCAAAAAGCTCGGCGCCGACACGATCGTCGACGTCAGCCGGGAGGATCTCGTCAAACGGGTCTATGAGACGACCGGCGGCGAGATGGCCGACCTCGTGCTCGACATGTCGGCCGGCTCGACCGAACCGATCGTCCAGGCTGTCGATATCGCGCGCCAGGGCGGACGCATCGTTCTCGCCGGCCTCAAGCATGGACAGCCCGTATCGAACCTGGTGACCGACAAGATCGTGCTCAAGGAACTGCAGATCATGGGCGGTTTCAGTTCCACCACGAGATCGCTCGACGTGGCGCTCGAAATCCTCAAGCAGCGATATCAGGATCTCGCGGAAATATGCTCGCACGTCTATCCGCTCGAAGAAGCGGATACGGCCGTGCGCGCGCTCGGACGTGAAATCGACGACGGCAGGGACGTCGTCCACGTCAATCTCAATATGACGAAGCAGCATTGATGCGCGGGCTCACAATGGACCGCCTGCCCGGAGAGATAGGATGAATCGCTGGAGCGTTGGCATTGATACGGGCGGCACGTTCACCGATCTCGCGGCGGTCAATCATGACACGGGTGCAAGCTTCATCGCCAAAGTGCCGTCGACGCCGAAGAATCCCGACGAGGCCATCCTCAGCGCCTTGCAGACGTTTGCCGGAGCGACGAACTCCTCGCTTGCCGAGCTTGCCATGTTCGGCCATGGCACAACCGTTGCCACCAATGCCCTGCTGGAGGGCCGCGGCGCCCATGCCGCCTTGCTGATCACAGCGGGATTTCGCGCCGCCTATATGGCCAGGGCCGGCACACGCCCGCGCGGCGCCGATCTGATCGACCCGTTTTACCGCAAGGCGCCGCCGCTGATCCCGCTGTCACGAACCTATGAAGCGCCCGAGCGCATCGGCTTCGACGGTCAGGTCATGCGGCCCCTGGATGAAGCGGCCATCCGCGCAATCGCGCAAACACTGAAGCAGCAGAATTACGAATCCGTCGCGATCTGCTTCCTGTTCTCGTTCCTGAATGATGCGCATGAACGCCTGGCGGCGCACATCATCCGCGAGACCTGCCCGGATATCCGCATCTCGCTCTCCTGCGACGTGCTGCCCGTCATCCGCGAGGCGCCGCGCATTTCGACTGTCGCGCTCGATGCCTATGTCGGGCCCATCGTCGGGGCCTACTTCGACGCGCTGGGCGAACGCACCTCGGCGCTAGGCATCGATGTCAACCGGCTGTTCATCATGCAGTCGAACGGCGGCCTGATGCGGCTGAACCTGGCCGCCAGCTACCCCAACGAGACATTGCTTTCGGGGCCCGCCGCCGGCATCGCCTTCGCGACCGAACTGGCGCGCACCTGCGGCTATCCCGATCTCATCACCTTCGACATGGGCGGCACCTCCACCGACACCTGCCTCGTTCGCGACAACCAGGCAAGCGTCATCAACGGCGGCCTGATCGGCGCGCAAGAGATCGGCACCTCGATGGTCGAAATCCGCACCATCGGCGCCGGCGGCGGCGCCATCGCCTCCATCGGCGACGACGGCCTGCTCAAGGTCGGCCCGCGCAGCGCCGGCGCGAGACCGGGGCCTGCCTGCTATGCACTGGGCGGAACAGAGCCCACCGTCACCGACGCCAACGCCATGCTCGGCTATGTCGACGCCACCAAATTCCTCGCCGGCAAGTTGCGCGGCGACGCCGGCCTTGCGGAAGCGGCGCTGCGCGATCTCGGCAGCAAGATCGGCATCGATGCGCTGGCCGCGGCCAACGGCGTGCGGAGAGTCGTCAATTCGAACATGGCCTCGGCCCTGCGTCTCAACATCGGCGACAAAGGCTGCGATCCGCGCGACTTCGCGCTTCTCGCTTTCGGCGGCTGCGGGCCGCTGCATGCCGCCGATGTCGCCGAGGAGATCGGCATCAAAACCGTTATCGTGCCGGCGCATCCGGGCGTCGCCTGCGCCATGGGCCTGCTGATGACTGACGTCAAACATGCCTACGCCAAGAGCGTGCCGCAGAAACTGTCGGCGGCCGCCGCGGGGCCAATCAGCGAGGTCTTCGCGGCGCTTGACGAACGGGCGCGCGAGGATGCCGTGCGCGAGGGCTTCGAGCGGAGCCGACCAAAACTTCTGCACCAGCTCGACATCCGCTATTCGCAACAGGGCTATCAGCTCACCATCGATGCCCCGGGCCTTCTCGACGAAAACGGTCTGGCTCGGGTGCGCCAGGCATTCGACCGGTTGCACGAAACGACCTACGGCACCTGCGCGCCCAATGAAGAGGCCGAGATCGTCACCCTGCGCGCGGTCTCGACCATTCCGATGCCGCGTCTCTCGCTGTCGCGCCCGGTCTCACAGGACGACGACGCGAAGGCGACGCCGAGCGAACACCGCAAGGCTTATTACACATCGACGCAGTCCTTCCTCGACACGCCGGTCTTTCAGCGCACTGCGCTGCGCCCCGGCATGAAACTCTCTGGACCGGCAATCATCGAACAGCTCGATTCGACGACTTTGATCGGCCCCAATCACCGGCTTGAGGTCGATGCCTCCGGCAATCTCGTCATCTCGATCTGAATCTGATGCCCGCGGAGCCGGCCCATGCAACTTGACCCCATCGAGCTCGAAATCATCAAGGGACGTCTGGAAGAAGCAGCCCTGACGATGGAGAACCAGCTTTTCCACAGTGGCTATTCGCCGATCCTGCGCGAATCCTTCGACGGCAGCGCCGCCATCCTCGACCGAAATGGCGGCGTCGTGCTGAGCGCCGGCATGCCGATCCATCTGTTCCCCTATTACTATTCGGCCAGGGCGGTGATCGAGATCTGGGGCGGGGAGATGTCGCCCGGTGATTCCTTCCTGATCAATGACCCCTATCTGGGCGGAAGCCTGCATGTTCCCGACACGGCGATCATCACGCCGTTCTTTCATGGCGATCGTCTGGCGGGGTTCTGCGCCAGCATGGCACACAAGCCCGACATGGGCGGGCTTGTGGTCGGCTCTTCGAGCCCGAATGCGCGGGAGATCTATCACGAGGGCATTCAATTTCCTGCGGTCCGATACTGGTCAAGTGCAGGTCCGAGCCGCGATATCGAAAATATGATCAAGAGCAACTCGCGCAGTTCCGATGAGGTGATCGGCGATCTGCGCTCGCAGGTCGGATGCACTCGTGTCGGCTGTTCGCGCTTGACCGAATTATTCGACCGTTACGGCACGGAGACGATGATCGAGGCGTTCGAAAGCCTGATCGCCGGATCGGAGCGGCGCATCCGTGCCAAAGTTGCGGCGATGCCGGACGGCGTGTCGGAGGCGACAGCCACCCTCGATCATGACGGCGTCGACGTGGCAAAGCCGCTGACCATTCGCCTGAAGATGACCAAGGCGGCCGATGCGCTGACGCTCGACTTCTCGAGTACCGATCCGCGCGCCATAGGGCCTGTCAATCTGCGGCCGCAGGCGATGGAATCGGCATCGGCGGTCGGCGTTCTCAGCCTGCTCGATCCGACCATCCCGATCAACGACGCCTGCAGGCGCGCCATCACCTTCGTGAATCCGCCCGGCACGATCACCCATGCGGTGAAGCCGAACCCGATCAACAATTATTATCCGACCCTGCATCTTGTGTGCAGCGTCACGCAGACGGCATTTGCCGGCCTCAGTCCCGACCGCGCGGTGGCGCCCTCGGGCCTCGGCGTCGGCGGCATGCTGTTCGGCTATCCCAGGAAGCGCAACGGCAAGCCGGGCGTGCAATATGAGCTTATGTGCCCGTCGCTGGGCGGCACGCCCTCGCAGGACGGATCGTTCCTGGTCATGCCGGTGGCGCAGATCACGCCGAGCCAGCCGATCGAAATTCTCGAAACCGAATACCCGATCGAGGTCCTGCGCTTCGAGCCGCTGATCGATACGGCCGGCGCCGGCAAATATCGCGGCGGATCGGGCTGGATACGCGAATATCGCATTCTTTCCAATGCGGTCTGCACGGTACGCATGGGGCAGTTCGCCCATGGGTCGTGGGGCATCAACGGCGGGCATGCGCCGAACCTCGCCAGTTGCGCCATCAATCCCGGCAGCAACAAGGAAGACCAACTGCCGATCCTGGCAACGCGCGATATTGCGCCGGGGGATATCTTCCGGGTCGTGCTGGCAGGCGGCGGCGGATACGGACCGCCGATGGAACGCGATCCGGCCCTCGTGGCCCAGGATGCGGCGGACGGAATCGTCTCCATCGCCGCCGCGCGGACGGACTATAAAGTCGCGCTGAGCGACGATTTCCAGGTCGATGCGAAAACCACGGCCATTTTGCGCGGCATCGCTTGATCGCCGCAAGGTGCCTTCCATATACAAGCCGGACTGATCGATAGAGATCGTCCCGGGAAAGAGGTTGGACGGTTATGCCTGATACGACGACAGCGTAACGGGCCATTTGATGACCAGCCAGGAAACGCAGGCACTTGCCGTTCCCGCCCCGCCGCAACAGCCCGTCAAAGTGATTTTCGGCGCGCTGATGCTGGTGCTGCTGCTGGCCTCGCTCGACCAGACGATCGTCTCGACCGCGCTGCCGACCATTGTCGGCGAGTTTGGCGGGCTCGAGCATCTCTCCTGGATCGTGACTGCCTATATGCTCTCGACCACCGTCGTGACGCCGCTCTACGGTAAGCTCGGCGACCTGTTCGGGCGCAAGATTGTGCTGCAGAGCGCCATCGTGCTGTTTCTCGTCGGCTCAGTCCTGTGCGGGCTCAGCCGGTCGATGGGCGAACTCATCGCCTTCCGCGCGCTGCAGGGCCTGGGCGGCGGCGGCCTCATCGTCACCACCATGGCGGTGGTCGGCGATATCATGTCGCCGCGCGAGCGTGGACGCTACCAGGGCATTTTCGGCGCCGTGTTCGGCCTTTCCACCGTGCTGGGGCCGCTGATCGGCGGCTTCTTCGTCGAACATCTGAGCTGGCGCTGGATCTTCTATATCAACCTGCCGTTCGGGCTCCTGGTGCTCGTCGTCATCGGCTGGGCGCTCACGGCGCCGTCCGAGCGGCGGCAGCCGAAGATCGACTATGCCGGCGCGGCATTGCTCACCGTCGCGCTGACGGCGCTCATCCTGTTCACCAGCCTCGGCGGCCACACCTTCGCGTGGAACTCGCCGCAGATCCTCGGGATGATCGCGCTCACGGTGCTGGGGCTCATCGGCTTCCTCTTCGTCGAACATCATGCCGACGAGCCGATCCTGCCGCTGCGGCTGTTTGCCAACCGCACCTTCGTCGTGTCGTGCTCGGTCGGCTTCATCGTCGGCATCTCGATGTTCGGCGCGGTCACTTTCATGCCGGTCTATCTGCAGGTGGCGAAGGGTGTGAGCCCGTCCACCGCCGGCCTCTTGCTGACGCCGATGATGGCCGGCGTGCTCGTGACTTCGATCACCAGCGGCCAGATCATCAGCCGCATCGGTCGCTATCGCATCTTTCCGATCATAGGCACCGCCGTCATGACCGTGGGGCTGGCACTGCTGGCGACGCTCGGCACGGCCAGCAGCAACTGGCAGGCTTCGATCTACATGCTGGTGTTGGGCCTCGGCCTCGGCATGGTGATGCAGGTGCTGGTGATGGCGGTGCAGAACGCCGTCGACTACCGCGAGCTCGGCGTGGCGACTTCGGGCACAACCTTGTTCCGCTCCACCGGCGGCTCGGTCGGCGTATCGCTGTTCGGCGCCATTTTCGCGGTAAGCCTTGCCAACGGCGTTGCCGCGCGATTGCCGGCAGGCATTCCGCTGCATGCGGGAACCGATCCGACTGCCATCCAGGCCCTGCCGCCGGATGTACGCGCCATCTATCTCGATGTCTTCACCACGGCGTTGCATCCGGTTTTCGTGCTGGCGGCAATATTGAGCGCGCTCGCCTTCGTTCTGGCCTTGCTGCTGAAGGAAGAGCCGTTGCGCGGCCCGGCGCGGGCCGAGACAGTGGCCAAGACCTTCGCCTCGCCGCGCGATGCGACTTCGGTGAAGGAACTGGAGACGATCCTCAACCAGATCGAACAGCGCGATGACCGCTGGACGATCATCCAGCGCATGGCGCGGGCGCTGGAGGAGCCGCTTGCGCCCGACGAAATCTGGTTGCTGGTGCAGCTCTGCCGGCAAGGCGCGCCCGTACAACCTTCCGTCTTGAGCGAGCGCTTCAGCACGCCCCGCGCACGCGTCGACGACATCGCCGACCGGCTGACGGCAGCGGGATTTGTCGAACCCTTGCTAGACGAGAACTTACGCGTGACCACCGCCGGCCAGCAGCAATTCGAACGCATGATCGCCGCCTACCGCGCCAGGCTGGCGAACTTTCTCGAGCGCTGGTCGCCGGAAGACCACGCCGAAGTCCGCGCCATGCTGACCGCCCGTGCCCGTTCGCTCGTCGAAGAGGTGCCCGTCGCGCCGGCGTGAATGGCCGGGAAAGTCGATGCAATCAACCGGTCGTTTCGTTCGCCGGCAAAGGCCGGAACGTATCCTGCACCTGAGGACGCGCCATGATGCGTTCGTGCCATTCGCAGGTGCGCGGATAGAGCGCGGGCGTCAGCCGGTCCGGAAGAATACGTTGCCTGTACCGGTCGATGAACGGAATCATGTTGATGTCGGCCAGGGAGTATTGCGATCCGGCGAGATACGGGCCTGAGTCCAGGGCGCGCTCGACCTTGAGCACGATATCCTCGGCTTTCTGCTGGGCCGCGGCCAGTTCGTCGTCATTGAAGCCCTCGCCAAGGGCGATCTTGGTCATGATGACGCGTCTGTCCCGCAGCGGAAACCGTTCGATTGCATCGGCACGGGTGGCATCGTCGAGTTGTTTGGCAGCGTCGCCCATCCCGCCGCGCGCCGTAAATGCGAACACCATGTTCGGCGCCAGCGCTTCATCGGAGATCTTGGCCCACACCCTCATACGCGCCCGCTCGGCCGGGCTTTTCGGCCGCAACGGAATGTCGGGGAATGTATCGTCCAGATATTCGTTGATGACGGTCGATTCGATGATGATCTCGCCATCGTGCACGAGCGTCGGGACGACGCCGTTTGGATTGAGTTTGAGGTATTCGGGCCTGTGCTGCTCGAACCGATTGATGTTCACGAACCGGCCGACATAGTCGATCTCCTTTTCCCTGAGGCACAACCTCACCTTCTTGGAGCAGGCGGTCAGCCCGGCATGATATAGTTCCAGCATCGGCGGGTCCCTCCAGCGTCTTGGGCGTCTATACCGCTAGTTTCGAGCCTCTACGAGGCGTCTGGTACGTTCGACGATGGAGGCCGGCGTCGCATACAGTTTCATGATGATCCTCTGCACGTCGACGCCGCTGGTCGGGGAGATGTCGGCATCCATCGTCCGCACCTCCTTCAGCAGTGCGGGGTCCGCCATCGCCGCGTCGAAGGCCTTGCGCAGCACGGCAACGGTTGCCGCCGGAGTGCCCGGCGGTACGGCGAAGGGCCGGTTGATCGATGTTGCTCCGGTCAGCAATTCGAGCGCCTGAACATCCTCCGGCTTCGGAATGATCTGCGATGCAAGCGGGACTTCCGGCAATTCAGAGTTCTTTTCCGCGCCTATCTGCAGGAGGATTTGCGCTTTCTTTTCCAGCAACCAATCGGGCCGCGCGGCCTTCAGGGACGAGTATGAAATTCCGCAGCGGCCGTTGACTTCGCCCCGTTCCATGGCCATCAGCGTATCCCTCGTCGTCTGATAGCCGGAGACCACGCGAAACCTGGTTTTCAGGACATCGTTGAGCACGAGGGGAATGGTGTCGGTCTCGGAGCCCGCGCCCGTTCCGGCGAGGATCATCTCGCCATGTCTGGCGTCGTCCAGGGTATGGAACTTGCTGTCTGCCCACGAAACGCAGATCGTGACGTCGCGGCTCATCGCCCCGATCCAATGGAACTGGCTCATGTCATAGCCAGGTTTACGAGCACCGACCAAGGGCTCAACAATCGGTCCACTTGGAAATGTCGCCATTGCCGAACCGTCTTTCGGAGCCGTCTGCGCCATGAAGGTGGCGGCGCGAATGCCTCCGGCTCCCGGCATCGCCTGAACCGTAATGACGGTGTCCGGAGAAATATGTTTCGCCATATGAGGCGCGAGAATGCGGGCATAAATATCCATCCCGCTTCCGGCGCCGCCGGCGATATAGATGACGATATTACGCGGGATCTTCGCCTCCTGTGCGGAGGCAACTCCGATGGTTGCAAGCAGCCCGATCGTGACGTTCGGCAGACGTGGCACCCTGACTGGCATGTTCCCTCCCGGAACGTTCTAAACTCTCGTTAAACGGGTTCTGCATCCAACAGCACGAATGCAAGCACAGCGGGCTGCTCGCTTCGGTTGCTCCACGCATGGTTGGTGCCGCGCTGGACGAGCACTTCGCCCGCCTTGAGCAACACCTCGCCCTTCTCCATGACCGCATAGATCTCGCCCGACAGGACAATGGCGTAATCGATGGAACTGGTTTTGTGAAAGCCCGGGTGTCGCTGTCCCGACTTGTCGAGGGCAGAGGCACGACCGCTGCCGTCGTCGACAGAAGAAGCATGCTCGGCGTTGAGGGCGGGAAGCCGCTCCGAATCGGGCGGATAGTTTATGATGCGGAAGACGCTGCCATTCTGCGGCGGCGGCAGACGGAACGGGCTCAGCGTCGGATCCTCGACGCCGGTGTTGGAGGCGGGCGAAGCCTGCGTTTTCCAGAGCTCGGTCACGATCGAACTCCCAGGGCTGCGCTGATATACGTGGGGGGCGACATCGTCGATGATGAAGCAGGAGTGTCCTTCGGAATCGTGACCGGTTACGACGCGGCGGATTGGTTGTGACATTGGTTCCCTCGTTTTGGCGCCGGTCTGAGCCCTACGGCAGCCTTTCCCACGTCAGGGCTCGCTGGGTCGTGATATCGTGATTGAAATCGTGGGAAACCGGCGGCGCCAGGATCAGGCGACCGCCTTCGAACGTGAAATGGCGTATCTGGCGTGTGCCGACCCAGGGTGCGCGGGTCGCCATGTCCACAATGTGGACGACCGTACTGCCCTCGATCTCCCAGCTTCCAGCGTAGGAGATAAAGGTCGGCTGGTCCTTGTCCGGATCCCGGCGGCTTATGAGCACCATCACGCGACGTTCTTCGGTGTAGCAAATATAGCCGGACTGGTGGATGCCGCGGCCAAGTTGTTCTCCGGATGCCGGATCCCGGCGGTCAACGCCAACCAAAACCGCCATGTTCCGTAAAATCGCGCACGTTCAAAGCCATCCGGGGTCATCCTGCGTGCGTCTCCCTGCATATCCGCCGGTTCGAAGGGCTCGCGTGCAGGCCCTCCCGCGGATTTATTTTTGCATGGCGACGGTAGGTCGAGCGGGAGATTCGTCAACCCTCAAAATGGATATGTCCGATAGCCGGACAAGCAGGGCGGGAGGCCAACCGGCCGATACCAGCCGCGCCGGGGTCAGCTGCCGGTCATTTCGCGAACTGAATATTGCGATCTGCGATGAGTTTCCGGAACTGGTCCGCCTCCGGCTTCAGCAGCGCTTCGGCTTCCTGCGCTGAATTGCCGACGACGACCTGTCCCATAGCAACGAGTTTCGAATTTACCTCCGGTGTTTCCAGCGAATGCCGGAACGCGGCATTAAGCTGCGCCATGATCTCGGCCGGCACGTTGGCCGGAGCCAGCAACAGCGTCGATGACGAAACGGAGTAGCCCGGCAGGCCGCTTTCCGCCAGCGTCGGTATGGATGGATTCAGCTTCGAGCGAACCGGGCCGGTGATGGCCAGGGGTACCAGCAGTTTCCCTTCGATCGGCGACGTCCCGGTGCCGAGATCGACGAAGCAGAACTGGACAACACCGGCTGCTGCGTCCTGGATTGCCTGCGAAGCGCCACGATAATTGACGTCGACATATTCGACGCCGGCCTGCGCCTTGAACAGTTCGGAGACCAGCATGGTGGTGGCGCTGTTGGAGGCGTGATTCAATTTTCCCGGATTGGCTTTGAGATAGCGGATGAAGTCGCCGATCGTTTTGACGGGAAGCGACGGGTTGACCAGCAGCACGAAGTCAGTGGTCGTCGCCGTCGTAACCGGTGTCAGATCGTGCAGCGGATCGAGCGGCATATTGGGAAAGACGAATGGATTTACGGTTATGCCGGAACTGGCGATGAACAGCAGCGTGTAGCCATCAGGTGCTGCCTTGGCGACGGCATCCATGCCGATGATCCAGTTGGCGCCCGGCTTGTTTTCGATATAGACCTGCTGCTTCAGGACTTCGCTGGCCTTGATTGCCATCAGCCTCGAAATAACATCGAGCGCGCCGCCGGCGGCGGCCGGGACGACGATCCGGATCGGCCGGTTGGGAAAGGTCTGCGCCGCAGAGGGGCTGACCGCAATCCATAGCGTGGCGGCAACCAGGAGAAATGCAGCAAGACATGCAGCAAGACATGAACGAGCGCTGACGCTCCCATTTTGCACAGGCATCATCCAACCTCCCCGTAAGATCAACCGCCAGCCCTTAAGGGCTTTTTCCGTCAGTATCTTGAGTAGCGAAAATTCTGCTTCGCGACGCATTCGATGAGCGCCGGCGTGCCGGCCCTGGTTGCTGCGAGCGCTTCTTCGAGCTTCGGAAGGAACTGGTCCGGTGCATCGATCCTGGTCGACCAGGCGCCAAGGCCTTTGGCGACCATGCTGTAATTGCCGGTCAGATTTGCGGCTTCGTATTTTTGCACCGCATCGAGCAAGCCGTTCTGCTCGCCCGCCATCACCCCGTTGTTGAAGACGATCGTCAGGATGCCGAGCTTGTTGCGGACCGCGGTCTCGATATCCATGCCGACCATGCCGATCGACGCGTCGCCCATCAGGTTGATGCAGGTCTTGCCGGGATTTGCGAGCTTCGCGCCCATGATCAGGCCGAGGCCGTGGCCAAGCTGCGTGGTCTTGCCCCAGCCAAGATAGCCGCCGGGCTGCACACATTCCCAGAACGTGACCAGTTGCTCGCGCGGACTTCCCGATTCATGGGTGAGGATCGCAGTCGCCGGATCGATCGTCGATTTAAGGTCGTGGATGATTCGATATTGATTGATCGGCACTTCGTTGGAGGTCAGTTCCGAACGCCATTCCTCTAGCCATTTGTCCTTCGCCGATCTCACACCGGCGGCGATGTCTTCCGAGGTGCGCCGCTTCGAGCCGATTTCATCGAGAAAGGCCTGGATGGTCAGCCTGGCATCGCCGAGCACCGCAACGTCGTAGGGAAATTCCTTGTTGAGGTCCGCGGGGTCGTTGGTGCAATGGATGATGCGCTTGCCGACCGGCACCTGCGGCGCCCAGTGATTGCGCGTCAGACTCGAGCCCATGGCGACGATCAGATCGGCGTTCCTGATGTAGTCGAAGACGGCCTTCGGCGCGGACACGACGGCGGCGCCAAGCGAAAGCGGATGATTTTCGGGAAACGCGCCTTTGCCGGTGTTGGTCGTCAGCACCGGAATCTGCAAGGCTTCCGCCAGCTTGACCAGTTCAGCCGTCGCACCGGCGTAAAGCACGCCCTGCCCGGCATGGATGATCGGGCATCTGGCCTTCATCAGAAGTTCGACGGCGCGGCGGATATCGAGCGCGTCGGGGCCCGAGCGCACAGCACCGACGGGTTTGTAGTCGAGCTCGCCAGGCAGATCGAGATTGCCGATATTGGACGGCAGTTCCAGCAGGACCGGACCAGGCTTGCCCGAGCGCAGGTTCTGGAAGGCGCGGCGCATGATTTCCGAGACGCGCGCCGGATCATTGATCTCCGCCGTCCATTTGGTGACGGGTTTGAACACCTGCACCGGATCAAAGGAAGGCGGCGTGAAACTGCGGCCGACGCGATCCCCCGAAATCAGCAGGACGGGAACGTTGTCGCCGAAAACCTGCGCAGCGCCGGGAAATGTATTCTCCACGCCGGGACCGCCCTGCATCGAGAACACGCCGATCTTCTTTCCGTAAGTCGAGCGGCTGATGCCGTCGGCCAGCCCGACGCCGACTCTTTCCTGGCGGCAGACGACGGGCCTGATGTCGACGCGGGCGCAGGCATCGATCAGCGGCTGGCGCGGATAGCAAATGAGATTCTCGACACCTTCCTGTTTCAGGATGTGCGCAACGGCATCGACCACTTTCACGGGCGTTTCCTCTCGAGACTTGTTTGGCGTTTATTCGGCCGCTTGCTTCGGCGGCGCCTTCAGATGGACGGCTTGCTTGAGTTTCTGCCAATGCTTGGTCGGCAGACCTTCGCGCAATGCCTCAAGCTCGCGCAGGAAGATGCGGCGCAGAAAAACGACGCCGGCATCGGACGTCGACAGATTTTCCTGCGACCGGTCGAAGATGACGCCCTGGCCGCGGACAGCCACATAGTCCTGCACGCTGATCAGGCCGGGCTCGCTGACGCCCGAAACATCGCCGGCGAACAAGCGTTCGCTGTGGTGTGCTGGATCGTAGTCGAGATCGTATCTGGACCGCAGTTCTTCGATCTTGTCGGGATCGCGCTCGTCGATCGAATACAGCGTGAAACGCATGGTGCTGTGATCGTCGACGGGAACCGGCCAGGCGCTGATATGCGCCCAGGGATCGTCCTTCTCGGGGCCGGGCGCAACGACGTGGTTGTTGTTGGGAAAGGTCCAGTCGCTGATGCGGACATTGTCTTTCGATCGCGTCGCGATCTGCCGGATGCCGCTGCTGGTCTCCTCGTAATCGAGATCGGGGATGTTGCCGGCGCCGGTGATGCGCGAGCCGAACTGCCCCACCGCGCCCCAATGGTGCGCAAAATTAAGATGCACCGCATCCATCGAGTTTTCGATCTGCTGGAACCAGTTGCAGTCCCACACTTCCTTTTTCGCGAGCACGAGTCGCGCCGGATCGTCGAAGACATCCTTCTTGGGCAGGTCGAATTCCGGCGCCTCGCCGCTGCCGAGGTAGGCGAACAGAAGCCCGGCGTATTCGCGTACCGGATAGCCGGCGATCCGGATCGGTTTGCTGCGGGGTTGCTTCTCAGCGGGAATGTCGATACACAGGCCGGTGCCGTCATAGGTCCAGCCGTGGTACATGCACTGGATCTGCTCTTCCTGAACCCAGCCGGTGTGCAGAACCGAACAGCGATGGGCGCAGCGGCCGGCAACCAGATAGGCTTTCCCGCTGGCGCCGCGATAAATGGTCAGATCCTCGCTGAGCACCCGCAGCGGCCGCGCCTGGCCGGCCGGCACATCCTGGCTCAACGCAATCGGGTGCCAGAATTTGCGCAGCAACTGCCCCATCGGCGTGTCGGGGGCCGTCTGCGGCAGCAACTCTATCCGTTGCGTTCTCGATAGCGGCGTTTCAACCATCCCTGCCTCCAACCGCGCATTCGCCACATCGAAGCGGCTGCGAAGCTCTCTGTTGATTTGTCCGTATGTCGGACATATGTTCGTTATACGGATAGTATCAACGACTCCGGGGCTGTCAAGATGCACGTTGGAATGGCCACGCGGGAAGGCTATGTCAGGGCGCGCAAGGCAAAGAAGGTCGAAGAGTGTCCCTAGATAGCGAAGATCCGGATTTCGTCTCGGCGTTGGCGCGTGGGCTGACGGTCATCAAGGCTTTCGGCCAGGGAGCCGATTCCTTGACGCTCAGCGAAGTGGCGCAGCGCACCGATCTTTCCAGAGGCACTGCGCGCCGGCTGCTGTTGACGCTGGAGACGCTCGGCTACGTGCGCCAGGACGGCAAGCAGTTCAAACTGTCGCCGAAGATTCTCGAGCTCGGCTACACCTATCTGTCCTCGATCCCGGTCTGGAAGGCGGCACAGCCGGTCATGCAACAGGTCGTCGACAAGTTGGACCAATCCTGCGCGCTCGGCATGCTCGATGGATATGACGTCGTCTACATCGCGCGCACGCCGCCCAAGCACCTGGCCTATCTACCGGTGACGCCGGGCACCCGCATGCCGGCCCACGTCAACGCCATGGGCCAGGTCCTGCTGGCCAACCTCTCGGCTGACGAACTGGATATCTATTTCCGGCTCGCGCCGCGCGAACGTCTCACGAAGTTCACGCTTGTCGACGAACAGGAAATCCGCAGGACATTGAAAAAAGTGGCGCGCGACCGCTACGCTCTCTCCGACCGGCAGATCCATTCCGGCATCCGCGCCATCGCGGTGCCGATCCCCTCGCTGCATGGACGGCCGGAGTTCTCGCTCAATGCCAGCGCCGAAGAGAGCCGGGCCTCGCGCAGCGATCTGATCGAAGAATTCCTGCCGATCCTGCGTGCTGCCGCAGACGAACTGTCCAGCGTCCTGTGACTCCTCCGCGCCGGCTTTGCCGGCCGGATAGATCAGTTGTCAGGCGTCGTTTTTCTCTTCCTCGGCCATCGCTTGCATCCGTCGAGGCCGACGTCCCTACCTGCCGGCTTTTGCCGCTTCCAGAAGCTCGTGCAGGAGTTCGCGCTTGAGTATTTTTCCATAAGCGTTTTTCGGCAGGCTCGGCCGCAGGTAGTAGCGCCGGGGCCGTTTGAAGCGCGCGATATTCGCCAGGCAAAGCGCATCAAGTTCGGCCTCCAAACCAAGCGTCTCCTGCTCGATCGCGACAAAGGCTGCGACGCTTTCGCCCCATTCGGCATCCGGCACGCCGAGCACGGCGGCCTCGATCACCAGGGGATGCTGCAGCAGAACGTTCTCGATCTCGACCGGATAGATATTCGAGCCGGCGCTGATGATCGTCTCCTTGCTGCGCCCGACAAGATGCAGACGCCCCGCCGCGTCGATGCGGCCAAGATCGCCGGTCAGTAACCAGCCGTCCTGCAGCGCCGCGCGCGTGCCTGTCTCGTTGTGCCAGTAGCCGAGAAAACACGCCGGGCTTCGCACGGAAATCTCGCCGGTCGCCCCTGCGCTCAGGACCTTTCCATCCGCGTCACGGATCTGCAGCTCGGTGCCCAGAAACGGCATGCCGACACTCTGCAGGCTCGTCTCGTCATGGCCGGCAAGCGCCGCGGTGAAGCGCTCGCGCGACAGCGACGTGATCGTCATCGGGCATTCGCCCTGGCCGTAGATCTGCGCAAAGACCGGACCAAAATGATCGCCCGCCTTTTGCAGATCCGCCAGATAGAGCGGTCCGCCGCCATAGATCATGCAGCGCAGGTGGCGCGCATCGACCTTGCGGGCGATGGCATGATCCGTCAGCCGCCGCATCATGGTCGGCGCGACAAAGGCGGAGACCTCCTGCCAGTGCGGCAGGAGATCGAAGAACTCGGCCTCATCGAAACTGCCCGATTGCGGGACGACCAACACACCACCCATGGCCAGAAACGGCAGCGTGTAGAAGCCCGAGCCATGCGACATCGGCGCAAGATGGATCAGCGTTGCCTGCGGCGCGATGGAATCGACATCGCTGAGATAACCTTGCGCCATGGCATAGAGATTGCCGTGGCTGATCATCGCGCCTTTGGGAAAGCCCGTCGTGCCGCTGGTGTAGAAGAGCCAGGCCAGATCCTGCGCGTCGGCCGTCTCCAAGGATTGGGATGGCGGAGCCGTCCGCAGGGCGTCATGCTCCGCCGATCCGACGGCGATGATGTGGTGGAGGCCTGTTACCTCGCCGTCGAGCTGCGTAAGCACTGCCGCCGTGTCGTGATTGACGAAGACGAGGGCCGCGCCACTGTCTGCCAGAATGTGCGCGACTTCCTTGCGGTGAAGTTTCGCATTGATGGGAACGACAACGGCGCCAATCCACCAGGCCGCGAATTTCAAGGCGACGTAATGGGGATCATTGGTCATGACAAAGGCGATGCGATCGCCTTTCCGCAGGCCCATCCGCTTCAGCCCGCCGGCGATCCTGCGAACCTGATCGAGCAGCCCGTCATAAGTCAGATGAACATCCAGCCCATGCGCAACCGCGCTGGCCGCTCCATAGAAGTTGGCGCTGCGGGGAAGGATCGCGGCAATGTTCATATCGCGGTCTCGGCCTCAGACGGGATCGGCACCGACAAGCACCACGCCGATGATGCAGACTTCGTTTCCGCGCACGCTCCAGGAGTGCATGGTACCACGCTGGATGAAGACGTCGCCTGGTTTGAGCAGAACCTCGCCTGTATCGACGATGGCGTAGATCTCGCCCTTCAGCACGACGATGAAATCGATTGTCGCAGTCTTGTGCTGCATCGGATCGGAAGAGGTATGATCGGGCGCATGTCCGGCGCCGATCGACTCGAAAGCCGTCCGCGCATTGGATGAGTTGCGCCAGACGTGGTCGGGCGGAAATTCGACAATGCGAAACAGCGCGCCCGTCTTCGGCGGTTCAAGCCGTACAGGCCGGACGACCGCGTCGGCATTGCCGCGATTGTCTGCCGGCGCGCTCACCGTTTCCCACAGGTCAGTGAGGGCGACGCCGGGCATGGATTCCATTTCCTTCACATTCTCGGCGAGGCCGTCCGAGATGATGGTCGAGCGGCCCTGTTCATCATGACCGGTGACGACGCGGCGAACTCTCCAGACCATGCAATTCTCCTGCTTTAGCTTCTAGATGAAAGCGGTTGCGAGCTTCGGAAAGACGAAGACCAGCGCCAGAATGACGGCCATCATCAGGGCAAAGGGAGCTGCCCCTCGAAAAATGTCGCCCAGACTGATGTCGCTGTTGGGACCGAGGGTCGATTTGATGACATAGACCGCGATGCCGAAGGGCGGCGTCAGCAGGCCAATCTCGACGCCCAGAACCGTGAGCACGCCAACCCAGATCAGATCGACATTCGCGGCAATCAGGACCGGCAGAATGACGGGCAAGGTCAGCAGCATGATCGATGCGCTGTCGAGAATGGTGCCAAGCAGCAGAAGCACAAGGATATAGAGCAGCAGAACGACGGTGATGCCGAAGTTCGATTCCACCACCGCGCTGGAAAGCATCGACGGAAAGCCGGAGAGCGCCAGCATCCGCGAATAGACGCTCGCACCGATGATCAGAATGCAGATCGAGGATGTCGTGTGCCCCGTTTCCACCATCACCTGCCAGAACGAACGCCAGGTCAGGCGCCGCTTCACCAGCGCGATGATCAGCGCGCCCGCGGCGCCGGCAGCGCCCGCCTCTGTCGGCGTGAAGAAGCCGCCGTAAATGCCGCCGAGGACAAGGGCAACGAGAATGACGATCGGCAAGATTTTCGAGGCGATTTCCGACCACGGCATTTTCGTCTCGTCATCGATGGAATATTTCACGTCTCCAAGAAACGACGGATTCAAATGGCCGATGACGATGATCGCGGCTGAGTAAAGAAGCGTCAGCAAAATGCCGGGAATGACGCCGGCGAGGAAAAGCGCCCCGACGGATTGTTCTGTGAGAACCCCGTAGATGATGAACAACAGGCTCGGCGGAATGAGCATGCCAAGCACGGACGAGCCGGCGACCACGCCGACGGCGAAACGCGGCGAATAGCCGTGGCGCAGCATTTCCGGCACGGCGACCTTGGTGAAGATTGCGGCTGAAGCGATGGATATGCCGGTGATGGCGGCGAAGACTGCATTGGCCGCAACAGTCGCGACGCCAAGGCCGCCAGTGATGCGCCGGAAGATCTGGTTGGCGACGGAAAACGTATCGCGGCCGATGCCGGCCGCGCTGACAAGCAATCCCATCAGGACGAACAAAGGGACGACGCCGAACAGATAGTCGGAAATCGCATCCTTGAAGGCGAGTGACAGCATATTGCCGGCGATGGTGAAGTCGCGAAGCATCCCGATGCTGACGAAGGATATCAATGCAAGGGCGACGGCCACATGCATGCCGGCGTAGATCAGCACCAGCATGGCGAGGATCGACGCCATGGCTATCTCGATACCGCTCATGTCAAGTGCCTTCGCGGGCTGGTGTTTTCGACGTTGCGCCGAAAGACGCAATGGCTCCGACAAGGAACTGGATCGCCGTAAACACGACGCCGATGAGGACGATCAGAAACAAGGGCCATTTCGGCGCGGTGAAGAAGCCCGGATTGCCGATAAAATTATGGGCGGGGTCGTTGAAGGCGTCGAGAAAACTCGGAACCATCCGCCAGGCGACGATCGAGAAAATGGTCGCGCCGACAAGATCGAACAGGCCGACCAGCGCATGATGAAGGCGTGGGCGGGAGCGGGCTAAAGCGCCGAGCAGAACATCGGTGCGCGTCAGCGAACCGATCCGCAACGTGTGCGCGAGTTGCAGGAATACGATGCCAACGATCGAATAGGCGGCGATTTCGGGGACGCCGGCGATGGGTTTCGACAGGGCGGCCCGGCCGATGATATCGGCATTGATGAGAACCATGAGGATCATGATCCACACGGTTCCCAAGGCGTTCAGGCCGCCGACGATGCGCCCGAACAGGCCGGCGGACGGCTCGTGATCGGGGACGCCGACGCCGGCGAGATTTTCCACTGTACCGGGATTTTCCATTGATCGTCCGCTATCTCTTGGAAGGAGGCGCACGTCTTCCGCAAGCCTATTTGGCGAGATAATCGCGCTCGAATTTGAAGCCCGAGCTTGCAAGCGACTTCTGATAGGCATCCAGGACCTTCATGGCCGGTTCGCTACGCGCATCAGCGGCCGCAGCCCATTCGGTCGTCGGATTCGGCATGGCCGCAATCCACTTGCTGCGCTCTGCCGCAGGCAATTCGACGACCGAGCCGCCCGCCTTCTTGTGGGCCTCGATAGACGCCTGGTAACGCGACGCCTGTTCAGCCAGATAGGCTTCGGAATAGGCGGCGGCCGCTTTCTTGAACGCAGCCTTTGTCGCGTCGGAGAACTTGTCCCACTTCGACTTGGTGACGCCGAGGCCGCCGATGTACATGGCGCCGAAATGCACCTCGTTCCAGAATGGCGCGACTTCATAGAGCTTCGCCGGAACGCCGGCTGTCATCCAGCCGATGTAGCCGCTGTAAATGCCGGTCTTGATGTCGTTATAGAAGCTGACGAAGCTGCCCTGTACGCCGACGGCATTGGTGCTGCGCAGCCAGGCCAGATTGGGGCCGGCGCCGCCGAGTTTGACGCCTTGAAGATCGGCAAGCTTTTCGATCTTCTTCGCCGCACCGATGTTGTAGTCGTCGATCGATATGCCGCCGCCGATATAGACCACGCCGGTGGCTTTTTCGACGCTGGCAAGGGCGCCGGTGGAGATCAGCGCGTCTTCGACCGACTTCGTCACCTGCCGCGCATCGACCGGGCCGAAAGGCATGGCATAGGTGACATTCAAAAGGCCGAATTTGGCCGGGTTGAAGACGCCCATCATCTGGCCGACATCCATAATGCCGCTCTGAAAGGCATCGACTTCGCTGCCCAGTTTGACGATCGTCCCGCCATAGCCTTGCGACCAGTCGATCTTGATCTCTCCGGTCTTGGCGAGTTCGGCATCGAGCACCGGGATGAACGTGTCCTTGAGGTGTTTCACCCACAAGAAGACGATGGGATGGCCCGCGGCGATGGTGAGACGCATGGTCTCCGCCGCCTGAACCGGCGCTGCCGGCGCCGCAAGTACGAACAACCCTAAGCCGGCAACGAGGCTTGCGATCTTCTTCATACGTTCCCCCCTCTGAGACTATCCCTCACCGGGTGTCCGCCCCGATCCAGGGTCACCATAGACGCGATAAAACGAGTTGACAATATTTTTGATCGATCGTTCAATCAATAAATTGACGCACCTGACTCACCGGGCCTAAACACGGGGAAGAGTCGGAGAAGCATATGAAAACATTGGGTCGGCAAAAGGCTTCCGCTGAAGAGCGGAACGAACTCGCAAGTGGGGAGACGGAACATCCGGCTCGCGCGCGCATCATTTCGGCCGCCGAGGTGCTGTTCGCAGAACTCGGCTTCGATGGCGCCTCGATCCGCCAGATTGCCCTGGCGGCAAAAGTGCCGCTGGCGCTGGTCAGCTATCATTTCGGCTCGAAAGAAGGACTTTACCGTGCGATTTTCGAGCTTCGTGCGCCCAGTATCGTCGAGCAGCGCAAGACCGGGCTTCTGCTTGCCGATGCGGAAAAGGATCCCGAGCGCCGGCTGGAACTCGTCGTCAAGGCGCTTCTCATTCCGATGCTGAAATTGCGCCGGGAGGAAAAAAGCGCCCGTTTTGGCGCCTTGCTGGCGCGCGAGGTGTCGGACCCCAAGTCACTTGACCGCGGCATCATTCGAGACATGTTCGATCCGGTCGCGCGCGCCTTCATCCAGGCCATGCGCGAGGTCCTGCCGGACCGGACCAATGCGGAAATCAATTGGGCCTATCAGGTGATGATCGGCGCAATGGTGCACGTCATGGGCGATGCCGGCCGGATCGTGCGGCTCAGCGATGGCGCCTGCGATCCCGAAGACGACCAGCAAACCACCGTCCATATCGTCTCGCTGCTGCTAGCGGCCGTTCGGCACGGCAGCAAGATGTAGCGCTTCTAATAAACCGCGGGAGGAAACAATGAAACTCGTCACCTATGAAAGCGCGCGCGGTGAATTGCGCGCCGGCGCCTTGATCGACGAAGGAACGGCGATCGTCGATCTCGCACACGGCCAGACGCAGACGCCTGCAACCGAAGCACGGCACTTCGCCAGCGTGCAGGCGATGATCGAGGGCGACGACGAAGCGCTCGCGCAGGCCTATCGCATCGTCAAGCAGGCCAATGCTTCCGCGCGTATCGCCCGCGCCGATGCGCATCTCAAGGCGCCCGTGCATCCGCCGATCCAGATGCGCGACTGCCTGTGTTTCGAAGCCCATTTGAAACAGGCGTTCCAGGCCGCGCGCAAGTTGCGGGCGAGCCAGTTTCCGGACCCTGCCGCCAAAATGGCCGAGATGGAACGCGAGGGGATTCTGGCCGTGCCGAAGACCTTCTACGAGCAGCCGATCTATTACAAACCCAATCGCTTCGCCGTCATCGGCACTGATGACGATGTCGTCTGGCCGGCCTATTCGAAAGTGCTCGATTTCGAGCTCGAATTTGGATTCTACATCAAGGGCAAGGCGCTCGATGTTGCCAAGGAGAAGGCCAGAGAGCACATCTACGGCTACACCATCTTCAACGACATTTCCGCGCGCGATGCGCAAACCCAGGAGATGGGCGGCCAGCTCGGCCCGGGGAAGGGCAAGGATTTCGACACCGCCAATGCGATGGGGCCCTGCCTCGTCACCGCCGACGAGCTCACCGATCCCTACCGGCTGACCATGATCGCGAGAGTCAATGGCGAGGAATGGGGACGCGGCAATTCCAACTCCATGTATTGGTCGTTCGAGGATCTCATCACGCATGTGTCGCGCAATGAAACGCTTTATCCGGGCGAGTTTTTCGGCTCGGGAACGGTCGGAAACGGCTGCGGCCTCGAACAGATGCGCTTTCTCAATCCAGGCGACGTCGTCGAACTCGAAGTCGAAGGCATCGGCATTTTGCGCAACCGGATTGTTGCACCGAAGGCAAAGTCATGAGCGAAACAGGGAGGTCCATTATGCTCAGCAAGATCAAGCGTTATGTCACGGGCCATCGCGCCGATGGCACGGCCATCGTGACGATTGACGATCACGCGCCGAATGCCGTTCCTCTCACCGGCTGGCCGGGCGCCGGTGTCACCGAAATCTGGGTCACCGGCGACATGCCTGTCGATAATTCCGGCACGGACGATGCATCGCTGCGGCCCTTGCGGCATGATCCGACGCCGAGCGGCACGATATTCCGCGTCGTCGAGATTCCACCCGAGAGCGCCGCCGCTCCCATCGATACGGCATCGACATTCGCGCAGCTCGGCTCCGGCAACAAGCCGAGCGCCAGCGACCAGCAACGTCATCCAACCATGCACAAGACCAATTCGATCGATTATCTCGTCGTGATCTCAGGCGAGATGGATATGCTGATGGAAGACGGCGAGGTTCATCTGAAACCCGGAGACTGCATCGTCCAGCGCGGCACCAACCACGCCTGGAAGAACCGAGGCAACGTGCCTTGTCTGCTGGCTGCGGTGCTGGTCGACGCAAAGCCCGCACCTTGACCCGAGCGATCGCTTCAGGCCAGCGCCCAAAGAAATGTCGCGGCCGCCCATAGCCCCAGCAGCGTGTGGCCCCATTCGAGCAGCCCCCAGCTGCGGATGAGGTCCCGCGCGTTGCTGCCGGCCTTCTCTTTCGAAATGGCCAGAAGGCGATTGTTCAGCGGAACCACGACGAAGAACGTATAGGGCCAGCTCGCCAGTATGATGATCGCGCCGATCAGCCAGCGCACGTCGTTCGCCTCGCGGTAGGTGATGACCGCCAGAATGGCGCTGAGCAGCGCCAGGCTGGCCTGCATGACGAAGCCGCGCCGGTCGCTGGGCGCCCACTCCGCCACCATCGCGCGATCGTCCAGCGCGAGCCGCGACGGCTGTTCGACGAAATTGACGTAGAGCGCAGCGCCGACGAATATGCAGGCGACGGCAAGCGCGAGGAGTCCGATAAACATTTGCTTCTCCCTCAAGCAACGACCTTACTGTGACGACCATACAGCAAGGATCTTGCAACCAGATGATACCTTAGCGAATATTAAACAGTGTTTCCTCAGGAATAGGGAAACATTGCGCCGCCGGCGCATTCGCGACAAACTCCGGGCCGATGCCTCTCAAAATCCTGCTGATCGATACAGATGTCGAGCGCGCGCAAGCGTTTGAGGAGCATTTCTCCCAATCCGGCTTCGCGGAGATCGTACGAGCGTCGGAAGGCGCCGATCTCGCCGAGACCGTGGAACGCGCCAGGCCCGATCTCATCATCATCGACATGGCGCTGCCCGATCGCGACGCGCTGGAGGACATCCGGGCGGTGTCGGCGGCGCATCCCATCATCATGTTCGCCGGCAGCGACGATCCGGCCTTCGCCGAGGAGGCGATCGCCGCGGGCGTCTGTTCGTACAATCTCTCCGGCGTCGCGCTGCAGGATCTGCGGCCGATCATGGCCTCGGCGATTGCGCTGTTCAACCGCTACCGCAGGGTCGAGGACGAACTTGCCGCCGCCAAAGCGCTGCTGGAAGAGCGACGATTGGTGGAGCGCGCCAAGGCGATCCTGATGCAGGGGCGCAAGATGACCGAGCCCGAAGCCTGGCGATGGCTGCAGAAGAAGGCGATGAACGAAAACCGCAAACTGGCGCAGGTCGTGGCTGAATTCGTCGCACTGCACGATTCTGCGACAACGCGCCCCCTGAGGAAACAACCATGACCGATGTGATCTCGCTGCAGGGCGCGCGGAAAACGGTCGCTCCGAAAATGCGCATCGGCCTGCTGCGGCTGACCGACGCTGCGCCGGTGATCGCGGCGCACGAGTTCGGCTTCTTCGCCGACGAAGGCATCGAGGTGGAGCTGGTGGTCGAGCCATCCTGGGCCAATGTCGCCGACAAGCTCGCCTTCGGCTTCTTCGATGCTGCCGTCATCGTGCCGCCGCTCGCCTTCGCTGTTCACCTCGGCGTGCGGGGCGCGGTGCAACCGATGCTGATCCCCTATGCGATCAGCGCCGGCGGCAACACGGTCACCCTTAGCCGTCCGCTGGCGGAGGAAACCAGGGAGCGCGCCAACCGCGATGGGCTTTCGACCGTCGAAGCGCTGGCTGCGGGCCTGCGGGCGAGACCTCCCACGCAAACCGTCACACTTGGCGTCGTCCATGCCTATTCGACCCATAACCTCCTGCTGCGCTATTGGCTGGCCACGGCGGGAATCGAGGCGATGCGCGACGTCAAACTTGCCGTCGTGCCGCCGGCGCGTGCGGTGGAAGCCCTGACCTCCGGCCAGATCGCCGGATTTTGCGCCGGCGCGCCGTGGGGCGAGGTCGCGCGGCGGGCCGGCGCCGGAACGACCGTCGCCACATCGCGCGACATCTGGCAGAACGCCCCGGAAAAGGCCTTCGCCGTCCGGTCGCGCTGGGCACAGGAGAATCCCGACCTGCTTGCCGGCGCCATCCGCGCCCTGCTGCGGGCGGCGAAATTCTGCGACGCGCCCGAAAACGCCTCCTATACGGCGGCGCTGCTGTCGCGCCGCAAATATGTCGACGTCGATTCCCACGCCATCCTCGCGGCGCTGCCCGGCGGGACGCGGTCGGGCGGCAGCTCGATTTTCTTTCGCGGCGCGACGACATTCCCGTGGCGGTCGCAGGGGCTTTGGTTCCTCAGCGAGATGCGGCGCTGGCGGCTGATCAATGAGGCGCTCGATCTGCGGGCGCTCGCCGAGGCGGTGTATCGTCCCGACCTATACCGGGCTGCGATCGCGCCTTTGGCCGAACCGGCGCCGGTCCGGGATTGGAAACTGGAAGGCGCGCATGCCGCTCCGTGGAGCGCTGAGGCAACGCCCGCCGCCATTGCCATGCCGGCCGACCGGTTCTGCGACGGGGCCGTTTTCGATCCCGACGCACTGCCTCCGGCGCAGGCCCCCACAAATAGTGCAGTGCACAATATTTAGCCCCAACGACATGATTTGGCTCAGACCTGCACGCCGCTTGAGCAGGCCTAGCAAATAGGCAACTGGCGAACGCGCTGTGTTTCCAGACTCTTAGGAACCTTCGCAAACTGGCGCGGAGCTTGCTTTCAATCTGATGTCCGGCCGTGGATATCCCGCCGACCGACGTCGCCTAAGGATGGGGGACGCTCGCAAATCCCATTTCCCGCGAGCTAATGGCTGGCTCGCCTCCGGACCTGTCCGGCAGCGTCACGCGCTGAATTTGCGAGCCAGTATCTCATGAAGAGTACTTTCCTCAAGGCGGGTCACCTCCCGACTCTTGTCGCCTGTTTCGCCTATTTCGACCTGAGTTTCGCGGTCTGGGTGCTGCTCGGCCCGCTCGCCGTCCTGATTGCACAGGATCTCGATCTCAATGCCGGCGAAAAGGGCCTGATGGTGGCGTTGCCGGTTCTGGCGGGCGCGGCGCTGCGCTTCGTCAACGGCATTCTGGTGGGCCAATGGAATGCGCGACGCACCGGCATCGTCATGCAGCTCGTGGTCATCGCCGGCCTGCTCGCCGCCTGGTTCTTCGGCGTCAACTCGCTGCCGCAGGTGCTTGCCCTTGGCCTGGTACTCGGCGTCGCCGGCGCGTCCTTCGCCATCGCCCTGCCGATGGTGTCCTATTGGTATCCGCCCGAACATCAGGGCATGGCGCTGGGCCTTGCCGGCGCGGGCAATTCGGGCACCGTCTTCGCCGCCCTGTTTGCACCGACCCTGGCTGTCGCGCTCGGCTGGCGCAACGTCTTCGGCCTTGCCGCCCTGCCGCTGATCGCGGTGTTCATCCTGTTCTTCCTGGTGGCGAAGGACAGCCCCAACTGCCCGCCGCGCAAGACCATGGCCGATTACCGGCGACTGCTGAAAACATCGGACGCCTGGTGGCTGATGTTCTTCTACAGCGTCAGCTTCGGCGGTTTCGTCGGCCTGTCGTCGTTCCTGCCGATCTTCTTCCATGACCAGTATCAATTGAGCCCGGTAACCTCCGGTTATTTCACGGCGAGCTGCGTCTTCGCCGGCTCCTTCGCGCGACCGTTCGGCGGCGCGCTCGCCGACCGTATCGGCGGCACGCGCGCGCTGCTGGCGATCTATGCAGTCGTCGCGGCGGTTCTGTTCATCGTTGCCAAAGGCACCTTGCCGGACGTTAGCGAGCTCACCGTCTTCATGATCGGCATGATCGCGCTCGGGATGGGCAATGGCGCGGTGTTCCAGCTCGTGCCGCAACGCTTCTCCCATGACGTCGGCCTGATGACGGGCCTGGTCGGCATGACCGGCGGCGTCGGCGGCTTCTATCTCGCGGCGAGCCTCGGCTACGCCAAGCAATTCACCGGCAGCTATTCCTTCGGCTTCGCCTTCTTCGCCATGCTCGCCGTCGCGGCCTGGGGCGGCATCGCCGCCGTGCGCCTGCGCTGGCGGCGCGATGCGGCCCTGCCTGCCGGCGTGCGTATTTAAGGAGACGTGACATGAACATGAACGCTGACACGCGCGAACATCTGATCGTCATCGGCAACGGTATGGCCGGCATGCGCACGGTCGAGGAACTGCTCAAGCAGGAGCCCGGCAAATACCGGATCACGGTGTTCGGCGCCGAGCCGCACGTCAATTACAACCGCATCATGCTGTCGAGCGTGCTGGCCGGGGACAAGACGATCGACGAGATCGTCATCAACACGCGCGAATGGTACGAGGACAACGGCATTACGCTGCTATCGGGCGACGCCGTCACCAAGATCGATCGCGACGCCAGGACCGTCACGTCCGCAAGCGGATTGACCCTCCCCTACGACCGGCTGCTGCTCGCCACCGGCTCGAAGCCGCTGGCGCCGCCGCTGCCGGGCTTAAGCCTGCCCGGTGTCTGCGCCTTTCGCGATATTGCCGATGTGGACAAGATGCTGACGGCGGCACGCACGCACAAGCGCGCGGTTGTGATCGGTGGCGGCCTGCTCGGGCTCGAGGCCGCCTGGGGCCTGAAGCAGCGTGGCATGTCGGTGGCGCTCGTCCACCTGATGCCGACCCTGATGGAGCGCCAGCTCGATGCCGCCGCCGGCCAGATGCTGCAGCGTGATCTCGACCGCCGCGGTATCGCCTTCTTCACCAACGGCCAGACCGAGGAGATCATGGGCACCGAGCGCGCCGAAGGCGTGCAGCTTGCCGACGGGCGCTCGATCCCGGCTGACCTCGTGGTGCTGGCCATCGGCATCCGCCCGAATATCGATCTGGCGAAGGCCGCCGGCCTGCAGGTCAGCCGCGGCATCGTCGTCTATGACGACATGCGCACCAGCGATCCCGATATTTTCGCGGTCGGCGAATGTGTCGAACATCGCGGCCAGGTGTTCGGCCTGGTGGCGCCGATCTGGGACCAGGCTAAAGTCTGCGCCGCCCATCTTGCCGGCGACGACACGGCCGTGTTCGTCAGCCAGGCGCTGTCCACCAGCCTGAAGATCACCGGCGTCGATGTCTTCTCTGCCGGCGCGCTGCTGGCGGCGGACGAGGCCGATGACGAGATCACCCTGCGCGACGACAGCCGCGGCCTCTACAAGAAGATCATCCTGCGCGACGGCAAGCTGGTGGGCGCCGTGCTCTACGGCGAGGTCTCCGACGGGCAATGGTACCTGCAGTTGATGCGCGACAAGGAGGACGTCAGCGCATTGCGCGAGCGCCTGGTGTTCGGACGCGCCTTTGCCGAAGCGGGAAGCGGCAAGCCGGCCGGTCCCGATTTCGCCGCTATGGCCGACAGCAACCAGATCTGCGGCTGCAATGGCGTTTCCAAAGGCGCGATCGTCGGCGCGATCAAGGAGAAGGGACTCTGCTCGCTGGCGGATGTCCGCAAGCATACCAAGGCATCCGCCTCCTGCGGCCAATGCACCGGTCTCGTCGAGGGCCTGCTTGCGTTTGCCACCGGCGTCGATGCCAAGACGGCGAAGAAGACGATCTGCGAATGCACCGAGGCCGGGCACGATGAAGTGCGCGAGGCGATTGTCGCGCAGGGCCTCAAGACGATGGACGCCGTACGCGCGGCCTTCGGCTGGAAGAAGCCCGAGGGCTGTCACAAATGCCGGCCGGCGCTAAATTACTATCTGCTCTGCACCTGGCCCGGCGAATACAGTGATGATTCGCGCTCGCGGTTCGTCAACGAGCGGGTTCACGCCAATATCCAGAAAGACGGCACCTATAGTGTCATCCCGCGCATGTGGGGCGGGCTCACCACGCCGGCCGAACTGCATGCGATCGCCTCCGTCGCCGAGAAGTTCAACATTCCGACCGTCAAGGTCACCGGCGGCCAGCGCATCGATCTGCTCGGCGTCAAGAAGGACGACCTGCCCGCCGTCTGGGGCGATCTCAACAAGGCGGGCCTCGTCTCGGGCCATGCCTATGCCAAGGGATTGCGCACAGTGAAGACCTGCGTCGGCTCGGAATGGTGCCGCTTCGGTACGCAGGATTCGACCGGGCTCGGCGTCAAGCTCGAAAAGATGACCTGGGGCTCGTGGACGCCGCACAAGGTCAAACTTGCCGTCTCGGGCTGTCCGCGCAATTGCGCCGAGGCGACGATCAAGGATCTCGGCGTGGTCTGCGTCGAGGCCGGCTACGACATCGTCGTCGGCGGCAACGGCGGTATCGACGTGCGCGTGACCGACTCGCTGACAAGAGTCGCGACCGAGGCGGAGGTGCTCGAATATGCCGGCGCCTTCATGCAGCTCTACCGCGAGGAGGCGCATTATCTCGAGCGCACCGCGCCGTGGATCGCGCGCGTCGGCATCGACTATGTGAAGCAGCGGCTGGTCGAGGATCCGGACGGACGCCGCGATTTGCATGAGCGCTTCCTGCTTTCGCAGACCTTCGTGCAGGACGATCCCTGGGCGGAACGCGCCAAGGGCGCCGAGGCGCACGAATTCGCTCCGCTGCCCGCGCTTGAGGAGGCCTGAGATGGAACCGCACTGGAAGAGGTTCGGACCGCTCGACAATATCCCCGTCCAGGGCTCAAGACGGCTTTGCGTCGATCATCGTTTGGGGCCGATCGCCGTCTTCCGCATGGCGGACGATAGCGTCTTCGCTCTCGTCGACGAATGTCCGCATAAGCAGGGCCCGCTTTCGGAAGGCATCATTTCGGGCAACACGGTGACCTGCCCGCTGCACAACTGGGTGATCGACCTGGCGAGCGGCACAGCACAGGCGCCGGACGAGGGCAGCACGAGCGCGCTGCCGGTACGTGTCGTTGATGGCCAGGTCTATGTCGGCCTGCCCATGACTGCAGAGCAAGCGGCGTGACGGATATCAAGACGGCGGATATCAAGACGACGTGCCCCTATTGCGGGGTCGGCTGCGGCGTTGCCGTCGTTGACGGCGTGCCGCGCGGCGACAGCGCCCATCCGGCGAATTTCGGGCGATTGTGTTCGAAGGGCGCGGCGTTGAGAGACACGCTCGCCTTGCCCGACCGTCTCACCGCGCCGGTGCTGCACGGCAGGCAGGCGAGCTGGGACGAGGCGCTCGGCTTCGTCGCGGCCGAATTCACGCGCATCCGCGAAACCCATGGGCCGGATGCCATCGCCTTCTATGTCTCCGGCCAGTTCCTCACCGAGGACTATTACGTCGCCAACAAACTGATGAAAGGGTTCATCGGCTCGGCCAACATCGACACCAATTCGCGGCTCTGCATGTCGTCGTCCGTGGCCGGCCATGTTCGCGCCTTCGGCGAAGACGTGGTGCCGGGCTGCTACGAGGATCTCGAAGAGGCCGATCTGGTCATCCAGGTCGGCAGCAATATGGCCTGGTGCCATCCGGTGCTCTATCAGCGCCTGATCGCGGCGCGCGACAAGCGCGGCGTCAAGATCGTCACCATCGATCCGCGCCGCACCGCGACTGCCGAGACCGCCGACCTGCATCTGCCGATTGCGCCGGGCATGGACGTGCTGCTGTTCAACGGCCTGCTCGTGCACCTCGCCGACAGCGGCGCCATCGACCGCGACTGGATCGAACGTCACGTCAGCGGTTTCGACGAGGCGCTCGCGGCGGCACGGCAATCGTCTCCGACCGCCGAGTTGGTCGCCGCCGCCACGGACCTGCAACCCAACGACGTGCAAGCCTTCTACGATCTGTTCGCCCGCACCGAGCGGGTGATGACGCTCTATTCGCAAGGCGTCAATCAATCGGTCAGCGGCACCGACAAGGTCAACGCCATTCTCAACTGCCACCTTGCGGCCGGTCGTGTCGGCCGCGCCGGCATGGGGCCGTTCTCGCTCACCGGGCAACCCAATGCCATGGGCGGCCGTGAGGTCGGTGGCCTCGCCAACCAGCTTGCCGCGCATATGGCGTTTGCGACGGCCGATGTCGACCGCGTGCGCCGATTCTGGGATGCGCCCGCCATGGCGGCCAAGCCCGGCTACAAGGCTGTCGACCTGTTCGATGCCGTCATGGACGGGCGGGTCAAGGCAGTATGGATTGCCGCCACCAATCCGGCCGACAGCATGCCGCGCGCCGGCCGCGTGCGCGAGGCGCTGCAGAAGTGCCCGCTCGTCGTCGTCTCCGACGCATGGCCGACGGATACGACCGCGCTGGCCCATGTGGTGCTGCCGGCCGCGAGCTGGGCCGAGAAGGACGGCACGGTGACGAATTCCGAGCGGCGCATCTCGCGCCAGCGCGGCTTCCGCACAGCGCCCGGCGAAGCGCGGCCCGACTGGTGGATCTATACGCAGGTGGCGCAGCGCATGGGCTGGGTGGCGCAGTTTGCCTATACGCGGCCAGCCGACATCTTCCGCGAACATGCGGCGTTGTCCAGTTTCGAGAACGACGGCGCGCGCGTCTTCGATATCGGCGCGCTGGCCGATCTCGACAACGCGGCCTATGACGCGCTGGCGCCGGTGCAGTGGCCTTGCGCCAAACCCGCCAGCAACGGCCGCGCCGGGCCGCGTCTGTTTGGGCGCGGCGGCTTTCCCACGTCCGACGGTCGCGCGCGCATGCTGCCGCTCGCCGTCACCGCGGACGAACGCTCGAGCGACTATCCGCTCATCCTCAATACCGGCCGTATCCGCGACCAGTGGCACACGATGACGCGCACGGGCCGCGTGCCAAATCTGATGACCCATATCGGCGGGCCGCAGCTTTCCATGCACCCGCGCGATGCCGCCCGCTGCGGCATCGAAGACGGCGGCCTGGCAAAGATCGACAGTCCGCACGGCAGCGCGGTGCTGCGCGTGGCGATCGACAGCGGCCAGCGCGCCGGCGACGTGTTCGTGCCGATGCACTGGACCGACCAGTTTTCCTCCTCGGGCCCTGTCGGCGCGCTGGTGCATGCGGCGACAGATCCGCATTCCGGCCAGCCGGATCTGAAGGGCACAAAGGTGCAGGTTTCGGCGCTTGGCGAAATCTGGCGCGGCCTGCTGCTGCAGTGCGACGACCACAAACCGGCGCTGAGCGCCGCGGTGCAATGGTCGAAGGCGCCGATTGTGAATGGCTTTGCCTATCAGATGTCCGGCTGGACGCCGCTGACCGATCTCATCCGTTCGGAACGGGCATTGCGTGACCTCCTGCAGGTCTCCGACGCAGCCGAACTGATCTCCTATTCCGATCCGAAACGCGCCGTGTTTCGTTACGCGGCGCTGATCGAGGGCCGGCTGATCGCCAGTGTCTTTTTCGCGCGCGCCGGCGCCGCCTTCCCCGAATCGGCCCAGGCGGCACGGCTTATCGGGCAAGTTCTTGATCCGATGGCGAGACTGTCGCTTCTGGCGGGGCTCGAAACCAATACGGCGGCGAATGGTCAGATTGGCGGCAAGATCGTCTGCGCCTGCTTCTCGGTGGGCGAAGGCGCAATCTGCAGCGCGATTCGCGAAAAAACCTGACGACGACCGCCCAGATCGGAGTGGCCTTGCGCGCCGGCACGAATTGCGGTTCCTGTATCCCGGAACTCAAGAAGCTCCTGGCGGCGGAAGCGACCCAGCTCTCGCCAGCAGCGTAAACGGCGGGACACATGAAACAGGCGCTCGACGGGCTGACGATCCTGATCCCGGAAAGCCGGGAACTCGACCTGTTTGCAACCATGCTCGAAGCAGAGGGCGCGACCGCCCTGCGCTGTCCGCTGGTGCAGATCCTTGATCTCGAGGACACCGCGGAGGCTGGAGCCTGGATCGACCAGTTGATCGCCGGAGCATTCCAGGACGTTGTCTGGCTCACTGGCGAGGGCCTGCGCCGGCTGCTGCCGATCGCCGAAAAAGCCGGCCATCGCGCGGCCTTCGTCGCGGCGTTGGGCAAGGTCCGCACGATCACCCGCGGCCCCAAACCCGCGCGCGCCCTGCGCGAGCTGGGCTTGAGCGCGCAGCTTCCTGCCGCAACGCCGACCTCGCAAGGCGTGCTCGACGCGCTTGCCGGCGAGGATATCGCCGGCAGGCCGATCGGGGTCCAGCTCTATCCCGGCGACGGCGGACTGCCGCTGGTTGCCAGCCTGCGTGCACGCGGCGCACACATATTCCCCGTCACGCCCTACCGCTATGCCTCGGAGACCGACACCGCCCAGGTGACCGGCATGATCGGCGCCCTGATCGCAGGCGAGATCGGCATGATCGCCTTCACCAGTTCGCCGCAGGTGGAACGGCTGGTGGCGGTGGCGAAAAGCGCCGGGCTTGAGACGCAGCTTCGCGACGCCTGCGCGCGCATCGATATTGCTTCCATCGGCCCGGTGGTCGAGGAGACGCTGCTGCGCCACGGTATCAAGGCGACCTTGCGCCCTGATACGAGTTTTCACCTCAAGCCGCTGGTGCGCGCCATCGTCGCTGCCTGGAGCGCGCGCTAGAGTCCGCGAACGGTATCGATCAGCTGCGCGGAGCCGATGCTCGGCTTCCCATTGCCGCGCCAGGCGACATGCCCATCCGGGCGAACCAGCGAGAAGGCCGCGCCGTAGGCCTGCCGGACGAGCGGGTCGTCGCAACGCTCGATTTTGAGCGGCATGCCACAGGCTTGCGCAGCCTTCATCATCTCATCGGCGACGCCTGACTCATCGGCATCCATCACCAGCAACACGAAAGACTTGCCGAAGAGATCCAGCGTCGAGGAGCCGTCGTTGAGCCAGACATGCGCGGCGCGCGCGCCGGGCCGCGTCAAGCCGCGGTAGATCATCACGTCGCCTGGATGCAATTCCTCGCGATCGAGTTTCACCGGCGTGCCCTCGGTCATGTGGACAGAGAGCTTGTGCCATTCACGTATGAGCGTCGGCGACGGATTCTCGACCTGCGCCAGCCATTCCATCACCGGCAGATCGTCGACAGGATTCTTTGCGTCATCCGGACCGATCACGGCCGAGCCGCCGTATTCATAGCCGAGATCGACGCCAAGCTTGTACCATTCGCGCAGCATCGAGGCCGAGTAGCGCCGGCCGACTTCGTAACGCAGCTTGCCGGCTTCGAATGTTTTATCGAGAAGACCGGGATTGGCGCCGGGCGACAAGGTGCGCAGCAGATTGCCTGAAGCTTCGCGCGCCGCCCTTGCGGCAACCGGCAGGCGCTCATGCGAATAGGAATCGAGCAGACGCTCGCCGCCCCAGCCACGCAGCGCCGCCTCCAGCTTCCAGGAGAGATCGACCGCATCGGCGATGCCGGTGTTCATGCCGAAGCCGCCGGTGGGCGACATGACATGCGCCGAATCACCCGCAATGAAGATGCGGCCCTTGCGATAGCTTTGCGCTACCAGTTCGCGGCGCACCCAGGGCACCATGGTCAAGACTTCGAACTCGAACGGCTTGCCGAGCGTGCGCTCGATCGCGGCATCGATCTCGGCGGGATTGAGCTTACGCGGCTCGCCGGTGCCGATGATCGACAGGCGCCATTGATCGCGGCCGTTGATGGCGACGCAGGTGCCCCAGACACCTTCCGGCCCGACGAGGAGGTGACGATAGCCGTAGCGCTTGTCGTGCAGGGACCAGAAGTCCTTGCAGCGGAAGATGACATTGGTCGTGTAGGTCAGCGCGCCATTGCCGACCATCTCGATGCCGAGCGCCTTGCGCACGCTGCTGGAAGCGCCATCGCAGCCGACGAGATAGGCGCCGTTCAGGGTGCGGCGTTCGCCGGAGGTGAAATCCTCGACATCCACCTCGACGCCGGCTTCGGTCTCGCGATAGCCGAGGAAGCGGGTGTTGTAGAGCAGTTTTGTCGATGGCTGAGCGCGGGCGAAATGCTGCAGGATGGGATCGAACAGGTTCTGCGGGCAGCGCGCACGCACTTCCGGGCTCGCACCCTTGCGCAGATCTTCCAGCGTGCCGGACGGCTTGGTGAAGCTCTCGCGGCCCAGTTCAAAGCCGGTGAAGCTCGTGAGATAGACCATGTCCTGCGGCACATCCTGCGGATAGTCGCAGCCGTGCACCGCATCCGAAATGCCCCAGCGGCGGCAGAACTCCATGGTCCGCACGTTCACGCCATCCATCTTCGGCTGATAGATGCGGCCGTCGGATTCTTCCAGCAGGATGCAGTCGATGCCGCGCCAGCCGAGATCGCCGGCCAGCGAGAGGCCGACCGGGCCGCCGCCGACGATGATGACGGTTTGATTGCTTGCTGATGTGCTCACGGACATTCCACCTTGAGGAGACCCAGTTTTTCCTGTGCGACCCGATCCGACACGCAGAACAGTACCGTGTCCTGCGTCGCCGTGTGCGCGTAGTCATGCCAGGTTGGTACCGCGATCACGTCGCCACGCCGCCATGCCAGGCGCGTATCGCCCACCTGTGTCATGCCTTCGCCGGAAACCACGGCGATGATCTGATTGGCTGTCGTTCTTTCACGCCGGGTCGTACGGCCGGCGAGGATGCGTTCCATATCCATGCCGATCGTCGGCATGGAGGCATGATCGAGACTGATCACGAGACGGCCGCGCGCATCGAGTTTGGCCGCGTCGAGGCGGCTCTCGGTCTGCGCGTAGCTCATCACAAAAGTGGAATCGCGTGTCTTGCTGACTGCCGTTTCGAGACCATCGGGATGAAACTCGAGGAACATCGGCTCCAGCAGTTGCACCATAGGCACGTCAAGAAAATCGATCCAGTAGCCGGGCTTGCTGCCCTTGTTGCCATGGCCGTGCCATGACCAGCCCGGCGTCAGCAGGACATCGCCCGGCGCCATTTCCAACTCGACGCCATCGACGATGGTATAGCAGTCCTCGGCAACATCGAGGACGAGGCGCAAGGCATTCGGCGTGTGGCGATGCGAGCGCGCCTGCTCACCCGGCAGGATCATCTGATAGGCGGATACCAGCGTGCGCAAGGTTTCGTAATAGTTGCCTTCACACGGATTGACGAGGAACAGGTTGCGGCGCTCCGCCTGCTCAGCGCTGATCAGCCGGCCGGCGCTGTCGAGCGCGGCACGCGCACTCTTCCAATTCCAATGGGCCGGCTTGAATTTCGTGCGCGGGCGCGGCCAGAGCGACGGCTCCTGCTTGTTCCAGCCGGCACGCATTTCCAGCGGACCGAGCAGGCGGTTGAGCGTGTCGAGATTGTCGACGGTGTCGAGTGTCGATGTCATGTCGGGATGCCCTGGGCAGTGGTTTGGGGCAGATGGGTTGGAATGGCGATATTGCCGCCGATCTCGCCCTGGTGGACGGCAATGCTCATGGATGCGACGCGATCGATCTCGATGCGGATCGTGTCGCCGGCCTCGATCGGGCCGACGCCTTCGGCGGTGCCGCTGGCGATAATGTCGCCCGGCTCCAGGGTCATCACCGCCGAGCACATGGCGACGGTTTCGCGCACGTTCAGGATCATCTTGCTTGTGTTGGCGTCCTGGCGGATCCGGTCGTTGACCCAGAGCCGCACCTGCAGATCGTCCGGCTCGCCGACCTCGTCGGAGGTGACGATGTAGGGTCCGACCGGCGTGAACGTGTCGTAGGACTTGCGGATGGCGCGCTCCTGCTTGCCGCGCACGGTGATGTCGAGTAGGCACGCGTAACCGAACACATGATCGAGCGCCTCTTCTGCCGTGACATTGCGGCAGCGCTTGCCAATGATGATGGCAAGCTCCGCCTCGTGATGGATCTGCCGGCCGGGCAGATAGGGCAGGACGATGGGCTCGCTGGCACCCGAGAGCGAGGAGCTCGCCAGAACGAAGAAGCCGCCGTTGCGCGAAATCGCCGGCGACGACATTTCGAGCGCATGGGCGTGATAGTTGACCGGAATGGCGATGAGCTTGTTCGGCCAGGGGATCGGCGTTTCGAGCTTCACGTCGGCGAGCTTGTGACGCTCGGCGTTTGCGATCGCCTTTTCGATGAGCGGCCGCTTCTGCGCAAAGTCGGCGATGAGCCGGACCGGGCCGACCGGCGGCCACTCCTGCGCATCTACGCCGGCGGCCACTGTGATATCGTGAACCATATCGTCGATGACGACACCGATCTTGCCGCCGTTGAAGCGCGCAATTTTCAAAGGTTTTCTCCAGAACTGAATGCGATCGCCATGCGACACTAACGCGTTGCGAGCAGCGGCGATCGCGCCGATATGCGCAGCAAACTAGCGGCGGTGCGGAGAATCGCCATGCCCGAAACGGCATAAAACCCATCGCGGATCGCGATAGCGGAAGGCGACAGGCAAAGTATTCCGGCCTAGTACGTTGCCGTGAATGACATTCGTTCAGATACTTACCTCGAGAGAAAGTGGCCCGGGGCCACCGCAGCCACGCATATTCCCTGAAACCGGCGCACACGCTAAAGACCGGGCATGGACTTTCAGGATCTCAACGCCTTCGTACATGTGGCCCGCCTGGGCAGCTTCTCGCGCGCGGCTGTCAACCTGCGGACCGCGCAATCGGCGCTCAGCCGGCGGGTGGCGCGGCTCGAACACGGGCTCGGCGTGTCGCTGCTGGAGCGCCATGGCCGCGGCGTGCGCGTGACCCGCGCGGGCGAGCTTCTGCTCGGCGAGGCCGATGAGCTCATGGAAAAGCTGATGAAGATCGAGCGCCTGATGGGCGAGCATTCCGGGGCGCCGATCGGGCTTTTGAAGATGGCGATGCCGCCGACAACCGGCCAGGTGCTCGGCGGCGTCCTGGTGGCGAAATGCCGGGAGCTGTTTCCGCGGCTGCAATTGCAGCTCATGGAAGGTTTCAGCGGCTCGATCCATCGCTGGATCGAGGGCGGCGATGTGGATATCGCGATCCTCTACGATCCGGAACCAAGCGCGCATTTCCTGGTGACGCCGCTTCTCAAGGAGCCGTTGTACCTGATCGCGCCCGCCAAACCCGGCGCGGAAGAGGCGTTGTTGCGCAATGGGGAAATCCGTGTCCGCGACCTCACCAAATTGCCGCTCATCCTGCCAGGACGGGCACATAGCATCAGAGCGCTGATGGAACGCTATGCGGCGGAGCATGGATTCAAGCTGAATGTCATCAACCAGGTCGATGGCATCCGCACGACGACCGGCATGATCGAAGCGGGGCTTGGATATACGATCTACAGCTATGCGGGCGTCTACGAATGGCTGCAGAGCGGCGCCTTGCGCGCCATTCCGCTGTCGCCGCGCCTGCGCTGGACGCTGGCCATCACCCACAGGCTGGATATCGCGCCCTCCTTGCTGGAAGGCATACGGCGCATGATCATCGAACAGGTCGATATCCTGCTCGAGCGCGGTCTGTGGCACGGCGAGCGGGCCACAGACTAGAGCGTTTTCGAGCGAAGTGGTCGCCGGTTCGCGTGAAGAAAACGCGTCAAAACATAGAACGAGAGCTTCGGTTCTGATTTTATCAGAGCCGAAAATGCTCTAAGCGCGCTTACTTCTTGTTGTACTCGCGATAGAAGCGCTCGGCGCCGGGGTGCAGAGGCACATCGAGCGGCGTCGAATAGGTGTTCTCGAATACCTGCAACACATCGCCCTTATAGCCGGTCTCTTCCCACGGGATTTCTTCCTGTCGGGCCATGAAGGCTGCGGCCACGTCATAGGCCAACTGCTCGGGCAGATCCTCGCGCGTATAGAGCGGCCAGCCGCTGTAATCGATGCAGGGATGATCTTCCTTGAGGCTGGGGAACAGGCTCTTGGGCGCCATGTTGCGCCAGCCGAGCTTGCCGAGGTATTCGAACGCTTCCGGCTCCAGATGCAGCGGCACCATGCCGTGTTTCAGCGCCTCGTTGAACCAGATCGCCAGGCCTTCGTCGAAAATCGCGTCGAGCTTGCCCTCGGGCAGAAGGCTCATGCGGCGCACATCGGCAGGCGCGCCGGTGAGATTGAGCTTGCCGCCCCAG
Organism: Terripilifer ovatus; assembly: GCA_029222685.1. Taxonomy (GTDB): domain Bacteria; phylum Pseudomonadota; class Alphaproteobacteria; order Rhizobiales; family Beijerinckiaceae; genus Terripilifer; species Terripilifer ovatus. The sequence goes on from JARHVB010000082.1 coordinate 72,134, forward strand.
GAGACGATGTCGGCGAGGCTGAAGCCGTAGAAGGACAGCACCTGGTCGATCATGGTGCGCGTCGAATGGGTGACGTCTTCCTTCACCGATACATGCAGCGGATAGCGCCGCTCGCGAATGTCATGCAGCGACTTGATGCCGGTCGACGGATTGACCACGAAGATGAACCAGTCCCAGGTCGGATAGACGCCGATGACACGCAGCGGCAGCGGCTCCTTGAAGAGGCCGACGCCGCGATAGGCCTGGGTCAGCAGGCCCGACGGATTGACCATCGCCATCTCTAGGTTTCCCGCCGCCACGTCATGGGCGAGAATCGGCGAGCCGGTCGCCATCCGCAGCGCCGGACGGAACGCCGTGCCCGAGCCGTTGCCGACGGTGATGCACATGTCGCGATCGCCGCCATAGGGCGTCAGCGGATTGCCGGCCACGTGCAAACCGAGTTCCCAGAACATTTTGGCGCGTTTGAAGTTCGAGCCGCGCGGCAGGCGTTCCATGGCCGTCTCCCTGAACTGTTATGGCCGTTCGATAGGCCTTACGGCGCTGTCGCGTCAACCAGCACCAGGGCGATACGCCACACTTCCGTGCCGCGATTGACCCAGGCGTGATCGGTGCCCTGCTGCACCACAATGTCGCCCGCCTTAAGACGGACGGTGGAATCATCCAGCAGCATGTCGATCTCGCCCTGCAGCACGACGACATAATCGATGGTGCGGGTGCGATGCATGAATGCATGGGGCGGTGGCAGGGCTCGCGTCACCGGCTCACGATTGGCGATGCCGTAAGGCCAGTAATCATCGCCCATGATCGCCTTGGTCTCCTCGACCTCGGCGGCGACCATGATGCCGAATTCGGCGAGGCGCGGCAAGCAGGCCTGCTTGGCCTGCTATTTGCCAGACGCCGGACGCGCCAGCTACCGCAAAGATCACGTAGAGCGGTATAGCTATTATCTCAAACGGGGATAGAAGGATCGGCAATACCAAGGACCCCGATGCGGCGCATCGGGGCGGGCTGGGGACAAGCATGTCATCTCGACGCAAGGCTATGCGCATTATCCTGCCGGTTTTCGCGCTGGCCCTGGCGGGCGCTATGCATTTCGGCGGACCGCTCGAGCCGCTGCCTGCCAGGATTGCGCTCGTCTGTCTTGCCGCCGTCACGCTCGTCGTCACGGTGTTTGTCGTCGTCCACCATGCGGAAGCCGTTGCGCAGCGGATCGGCGAGCCTTACGGCACCCTGCTGCTGACCTTCGCTGTCACGACGATCGAAGTGTCGGTCATCGTCTCGATGATGCTCAAGGGCGCCAACAATCCCTCGTTGGCGCGCGAATCCGTGTTCTCGACGGTGATGATCGTCTGCACCGGCCTGGTCGGCATCTGCCTGACGCTCGGCGGCTGGCGGCATCAGTACCAGGATATCAAGCGGCAGGGCACCAGCGCCTTTCTGGCAGTCTTGATCGCCCTGTCGGTGCTGACCTTGATCCTGCCGGACTACACGCTGGCAACGAAGCCGGGCACGTTTTCGACCGCGCAGCTCATCTTCGTCAGCGCGCTCTCGGTGCTGCTCTACGGCGCTTTCGTTTTCGCCCAGACGGACCGTCACCGCGATGACTTCGTCTTTCACGTTGAAACGGAAGATGGAACCGGCGAGATCGCCACATCGGCGAGCGCCAGCATCGCCCTGCTCGCCACGGGGCTCGTGGGTGTCGTGCTTCTGGCCGAACTGGTGGCGTCCGAGGTAGAACGCGGATTGATCGCGTTCCATGTGCCCCAGGTCGACGCCGTCATCGGTGCGCTGATCGCCCTGCTCGTGCTCATGCCGGAAGGCGTGGCAGCGATCCGCGCGGCGCTGAGCAACGAGCTGCAGCGCAGCCTCAATGTCGCGCTCGGTTCGGCCTGCGCGACGATCGGCCTGACGATTCCTGCTGTTGCCGTGGCGAGCCTGGTGACCGGCAGGGACCTGGACCTCGGTCTTGGACAGGGAGACACGGTGCTTCTGGTGCTGGCCCTGACCATCAGCGTGGTCAGCTTCAGCACCGGAAAGACGACGGTTCTGACCGGCCTGGTCCATCTCGTCGTCTTCGTCGCCTACCTGCTGCTGGTCATCGTCCCCTGAAAATGTAAGCGTATTCCAGCTACTTTAACGAAAGCATCTCATCTTCCGTCAAGGTTGCCATTGCTCACGTCAGCCGTCCTGACATTACGAGGCGTTTCCTCATTCGAAGCTTCGCGTGTGCTCAGATCAGGATTTCTGACCGGATTTGCTTTGCCGACTTTCTGCAGCATCTGAAGGTCGGTGCGGTCTTTGTATCTGGATTCGGCCAGCGGCCGGATCTGGCCGCCGTCCCTGCCACGCTCGTAGACGGCGAGGCCTTCGGAGGTCACCAGAATGTCGCCCGGCCGGACGGTCTGATCCTTCAGAAACGCGGCCTTGACGCCTTCGGTCTTCGCTACGGCATCGAGTTTCCGGATGTTGGCGAGGGTCGCTTCCCGTGCATTTTTCTGCGGGTCGCCATCAGCCGACGCGGACGCCCTGCGGATGCGGTCATGATCCTTCACGCGCGGCAGCGGACGGGCCGGCGCATAGCCGGGAACGTAAACCGGCCGCTGGTTGCCGAGCTGCTGCTGGCCGCCGAACAGAAAATCGAAGAAGCCGGCCTGCGACTGGCCGGTCAGGCCCAGTGTCAGCAAGGCCGCGCATGTCAGTGTCTGATGCAAGCGACGCATGATGTGTTCCTATCCGCCTGAATGACGCCGGACGATGTCGCGATAAAGCATCATGGGCGCAGCCAGGAAGTGCCGAAACGCACGCGCAAGGGATCGCCGCCCTGACATAGATGTCCTGATCGGATTTTCGCAATACCGTCTCTCTATCAGAGGAAACTCACATACCGAGCAGTTTGTTCCGAGATTGCCGCCACTGCTCTTGAGCCCTGAGAGATCGAAGCCGGGAAAGATGATGAGATTCAAGAATATCTATCCGTTCAGCCTCGCCATCGCGATGTTCTCGGCGGCGATCAAACTATACCTCACCTTTGTCATGTGGCTGGGATTTCCCGACGGATTCATCGCCGAGCTCGAACGCGCCGAGGAGCCATTGGCCATCTATCTGGGCTGGTTCTTTCTCACCATGGGCGTGGTCTTCCTGGGCCTTGGAGCCTGGTCGTTCCGCGGCGACATCGGAAGGCCGGTGATCTATGCCTGCATCCTGATTGTGCTGGTTGCAGCCACCGGCGGCGCGGTTGATCTTTATTTTCGAAGCTACATGATGGACAGCCGTGGCGGCTGATCAGCGTTCCAAACTGTCCGGTTGTATCTTCGGTTGTCATGGCTTTTGGGGGCGATATCGATGGGTTGCAGGTTCATGACATTCCTCGCCGCTACCGTCTTTTCCACGGCTCTCGCCATGGCCGCCCAAGGCAGCAAGGATGCCAAACCGGCGCAACCGCGCCCGCGCGCGGCCGGCGAAAAATGCAGCGTGCTGAGGGGACAGACCGGCACGGATTTCTATTGCGCGAGCTCGGTGCTCGCGCCGCAATCCGGCAGCAGCTATGGCGTCGATCATCTGTTCAGCAACAAAACCGGCGAGGCATGGGTTGAAGGCAAACCTGGCCAAGGCATCGGGCAATGGATCACCATCGACTTCAAAGCGCCGAGAGAGGTCAAGGCGCTCATCATCCGCAACGGCTATCAGAAGGATAGCGAGACGTTCAGCAAGAACAGCCGCATCAGCCGGCTTCGCCTGGTGTTCTCGGAGGGCGAGACGAGAGCGATTGCCGTGCCTGACACGATGGATCTGCAAACCATCGCGATCGACCCGCCGGTCAGAAGCTTCTGGGTGCAGTTCATCATCGATGACGTCTATCCGGGAAGCGCCTATTCCGACACGGCGATCTCCAAGCTCTTCGTCACGTCGGAGCCTGTACGATGATGGGCGCGCTGTCATGTCGCCGTGCGATGGCGGGCGCATGTCTCGCCTTCCTTCTCGCCACGACGGGGAGTTTTGCCCAGACACCCGGCGCGGCAGAACTCGGGCTTTACGACATCGCGGACAAACTTCCCGGCCATTCGACAGTCTCGTATTTCGACCTGCTCAAACAGGTCGTACCCGATCTCAGCGCCGGCAAGGATGCGGCGACCGGGCGCAGGATCGGCACGCTGCGGCACATCGCCGGGCCAGACAGCGGTGCGGGTGCTCCCGATGTCATCAGGATCAGCTCGCTGCAGGCGCTGACCTTCCAGGCGCAGGGCAAGCCCGCCATCGCCATCCTGGCCGAGATCGGCGAAGTCGAAGCCAGCGTCGAACAGCCTGTCGTGCTGGCGGTCTTCGAGGACGGAGAAAGTCCCCGTCTACTCGATTTCGTCGATGTGGGGATGGACCGTCTGACAGGTTTCGGCTCGCCGAAGCTGTTGCGGATCGGCCCGAACGATCAGGCCATCGTCACGGACAGCCAGCATTTCAATTCGAACGAAAACTTCGGTGCGCAGGCGCTGATCTTCATGCGTGACGGCAAGCTGCAGCTCATCGACACGTTCTCGACCTTCGGGGTGAGCCTGTGCTCCCGCAGGGAAACGCAGACCCTGTCGTTTCGCGCGCAAGCTGCCGGGGGGACCGCGCCGTATTTCGCCATCGCGGTGAGCTTGAAGGAGCAAAGGGTGCGCACGGGAGAAACATGCGCGGGGGAGAAGCGGCTCGCCCCTTACGCCAGGACCGTGACCACGACCTACGGCTGGAATCCGGCCAAGGGCCGTTTTGTCGCGAAATCGGACGCGATCAAGCGGCTGGAGAAGGCGACGGGCGAGCGGCTCAATTGACGGATTTGGCGTCCGCGCCAGCGCCTCGCTATAGATGGCCTCTCCGTTGCGTCCGATTCGGATGGCGGGAATGCATCGCCGAGTCCTTATGAGCAAGAGCGCCACAGCGCGAACACGAGATCCCGAACGCACGCGCGAGAAGCTGCTGGAAGCGGCGATGGTGGAATTCGCCACGCATGGGCTGACAGGTGCGAAGGTGGAGCGCATCGCGCGCCGCGCCGGCGTCAACAAGCGGCTCGTCTATCATTATTTCAAGGGCAAGGAGCAACTCTATGGAGATGTCCTGGAGCGCACCTATCAGCAGATCCACAGGCGCGAGGACGCCATCAACCTCGACGCACGAGCGCCCGAGCAGGCGCTTGCGGACCTGATCGACCGTCTGTTCGAGCGGATCATCGCCCTGCCCCATGCCAACGCCGTGATTGCCGACGAGAACCTCCACCAGGCCAGACACATCAAGACGGCGCCATGGGTGAAGGACATGCATGCGCGGCTGATCGCGCAGATCGAAACCATGCTGGATGCGGGAAGTGCTGCGGGCATATTCCGTCCGGATGTCGATCCGGTGCGCTTCTTCATCTCGGTTCTGGGACTCTGCCTCACCTATGTGACCAATCGCTACACGATGTCGGTGGTGTTCTCCCGCGACCTGTTTTCTCCGGGCGAGCGCGAAGCGTGGAAGCGGCACGTCCTCGATCTCTGCCTCAACGGCCTGCGGCCGGTCTCGGCCGAGACGCCGCGCCAGGACGCTTAACCTCCGCTATTTGAGCCCCGGCTTTAATTCCATCGCGGTCGCTTGCGCGGCCGCCCGGTTTCGCCTAATAAGTAACGGTAACGGTATCGGGAATTAAGGGAGGAACGATGGCGTTGCTGATTGCCGCAGACACGGGCGGCACGTTTACGGATCTGGCGGCCTACGACACCGCGACACGTCGGGTGACGTTCAGCAAAAGCCTGACCACCTACGGCAATCTTGTCGACGGGGTGATGGATTGCGTGCGCAAGACCGAGCTCGATCTGGGCGACGCCGAGATCCTGAAATTCGGCACGACGCTGGTGATCAACACCTATGTACAGCGAAGCGGCGCGCGCACCGCGCTCGTCGCCACGCGCGGCTTCCGCGACATCCTCGAACTGCGGCGCGGCAACCGGCCGATTCCCTTCGACGTGCGCTACAAGCCGGATGCGCCGCTGGTGGACCGCGATCTTCGCCTCGAGGTGACCGAGCGGATGGGCGCTGACGGAGCGGCCGTCACGTCGCTGGACGAGGCCGACGTCGAGAAGATCGCGCAGGTCCTGCGCGACGAGAAGGTCGAGGCCGTCGCCGTCAGTCTCCTCAATGCCTACGTCAACGACGCGCATGAGCGGCGCGCGGTGGAGATGCTGCGCAACCTGCTGCCCGGCGTCTATGTCACTTCCGGCACCGAGCTCAGTCCGGAATGGTACGAATACGAACGCACATCGACCGCAGCCGCCAATGCCTATGTCGGCCCGCGCCTGCACACCTATATCGACCGTCTCGACATGGCCGTGCGCGAGCGTGGCTTCGCCAAGAAGATGTTCCTGATGGCGTCGAACGGCGGTGTCTTCTCGGTCGAGCGCGCCCGTCAGCAGCCGGTGATGCTGGTCGAATCCGGCCCGGTGGGCGGCTGCATCGGCGCCGGCGTCTATGCCCGCGAGCTCGGCGTGAAGAAAGCCGTGGCCTTCGACATGGGCGGCACCACCGCCAAATGCGCGCTGCTCGACGACGGCCAGTTCGAGGTCAAATCGCCCTATTACGTCGGCGGCACGACGCAGGGCTTTCCCGTGCGTGGCGGCGTGCTCGACATTGTCGAGATCGGCACCGGCGGCGGTTCGATCGCCTATGCCGATCCGCACGGCCGCCTCTGCGTCGGGCCGCGCAGCGCCGGCTCGACGCCGGGGCCGGCCTGCTACGGGCTCGGCGGCAATGAGCCGACGATGACCGATGCCAATCTCATCCTCGGGCGCATCGGCCGCAATTCGTTCCTCGGCGGCACGATGTCCTTGAACGTGAAAGCGGCCGAAGACGCCATGGCGCGGCTCGCCGCGACTGTCGGCATCAAGGGACCGCAGTCACTCGAGCGCATGGCACTTGGTGTCCTCACCCTCGGCACCCTGGCGATGGCGCAGGCCATCCGCCAGATCACGGTGGAGCGCGGGCTCGATCCGCGCGAATTCCTGCTCGTCGCCTTCGGCGGCGGCGGGCCGCTGCATTCGGTCGAGATCGCCAGCGAACTCGGCATTCCCGAAATCCTCATCCCGCCCGAGCCTGGCGTCTTCGCCGCCGTCGGCATGATCCTCGCCGATGCGCGGATCGACCGCACGCAGACCTTCCTGCGCGCGCTCGATGCCGAGGCCGCGATGGCGATGAAAGCCATGTTCGCGCGCATGGAAGAGGAGATGCGGCACGCCCTCAACGCCGATCTTCCCGCCGCGAAACTGTCGTTCGAGCGGCGCGCCGAGATGCGCTTTCGCGGTCAGCGGCACACCTTGCTGACGCCGCTCGGTGAGGCCGAAAACATTGCCGAGATCGCAGGCGCATTCGAAGCGAGCTATCGCCGCCGCTTCGGCCGCTTCGACGAGAAGGCGCCGATCGAATTCGTCGGCCTGAGCCTGACCGCCTTCGCGGCCATGGGGCGGCCGCCGCTGGGCGACCTCTGCCAGACCGGACAATCCGGCGCGATACCGGCGACGACCACACGCAAAGTCTATTTCGCCGACGGCGGCTGGAATGAGACCGAAGTCTATCAGCGCGCCACCCTGCCGCGCGGCTTCAAGGCATCGGGGCCGGCGGTCATCGAGGAATTCGGCTCCTCGACGGTCATCGGACCAAAACACAGCTTCGCGATCGGCGAAATCGGCGAAATCCGCGTGCATCTCGGCAACGAAAGCGAACGCTCATGACAGTGCACGCGTCCATCCATGCCGATCTCGATCCGATCGAGGCGGAAATCATCCGCTTCGGCCTGCTCGCCATCCCCAAGCAGATTGAGGTCAACATCACGCGCACGGCCTACAGCCCGCTCGTTTACGAATACAAGGACTATGCGGTCGGCATCACCGACGCGGAGGGTCGCCTGGTTGCCGATTCGCAAGGCGGCATCCCGCTGTTCGTCGCCAATGCGCTCGGCGTCGCCGTGCGCGACGGCCTTAAGGTGCACGGCAAGGACGGCATCGCAGCTGGCGACGTGATCATCTCGAACCATGCCGGCACCCTGGGCCAGCATCTCAACAATGTTGTGATGTACACGCCGATCCATGCGCAGGGCGAGCTTGTCGGCTTCATGGCCGTGCTTGTGCACTGGGTCGATATCGGCGGCATCACCATCGGTTCCTGCGCGCCGGTGGGAACATCGGAAATCTACCAGGAAGGCATCCAGTTCCGCAGCGTGAAGCTGATGGCGGCCGGCAGGCGCGTCGACGACATGTACCGGATGATCGAGTGCAATACGCGCTTTCCGGTGATGCTGATGGGCGATCTCGAATCGCAGCTCGCCGGATGCCTGCTCGGGCGCGATCTCGCGACCGCCTTGTTCGAGAAATACGGCGTGCCGAAACTGCGCGCCGCCATCGAAGCGATGTGGACACGCTCGGAGAAGATCGCGCGCGCCGCCGTTGCCGCCATGCCGGATGGCGAATATCGCGCATCGTCTTTCCTCGATAATGACGGGCTCGAGACGGACAAGAATGTGCCGATCGAGGTCATCGTGCGCGTCTGCGGCGAGGACATGACCGTCGACTTCTCCGGCATCGCCGACCAGTTGCGCGGCTCCATCAACTCGGGCCGCGAAGGCGGCGCCGTGACGGCAGCGCGCATCGCCTTCAAATATCTGGCGACGCCGCACGAGCCGGCCGATGAAGGCGCGTTCCGGCCGCTGCGCGTCGAAATCCCCGACGGCAAGTTTCTCAGCGCCAGCGCCGAAGCGCCGATGGCCATGTACAGCACGCCGCTGCCGACCGTCATCGATACGGTGATGCGGGCAATGGTGCAGGCGGCGCCCGACCGGTTGGCGGCGGGGCATCATTCCAACTTCGGCATTCACTCCGTCGTCGGCAGCGACCGGCGCACGGGCGAACGCTTCTTCAATCTCACCTCGGGACAGGGCGGCTGGGGCGCGTCGAAGGGCTTCGATGGACCCGGCCCATACAAGACGATGAGCCACGGCGATACGTTCGACGTGCCCGTCGAGGTGCAGGAAGCACTCTATCCGATGCGCGTCGAGAGCTTCGGCCTGCGGCCGGATTCGGGCGGCGCCGGTGAGTTCCGCGGCGGTCTCGGCACGCAGAAAGAGTTGCTCATCCTCGACGACTGCGAGCTGCAATTGAACTTCGAGCGCACGCAATGCACGCCCTGGGGCGTTCTCGGCGGCAGCGACGGCGCGCCGCCCTCCGCCAATGTGGATGTCGGAGAGACGAAGGGACAGCGGATCCTGAAAGGCAATGTGGCGGTGAAGGCCGGCGACCGCCTGCATATGCGCATGTCGGGCGGCGGCGGCTTCGGCCCGGCGCGGCAGCGTGACGCCGCGACCGTGCTGCGCGACGTGAGGCAGGGATATGTCTCGAAGGAGGCCGCGCGCGCGCGCTACGGCGTCGTCATCACCGATCAGGCGACGCTCGACGCGAGCGCCACAGATGCATTGCGGGGCACGATGACCTGACGCCTGCAGGCGCGCCGCGAACAGGCAGCTTTAAAACGTGAAGGGGGGATCATGGCCAATCTTGAAAGCACAACAGCGGCCCCGTCGGTCGCGGAGGTGGTGGCACGGCTTGAACGGCTGCCGCCGTCGCGCTGGCACGTGAGGATGCGCAGCATCATCGGCGTCGCCTGGTTCTTCGACGCCTTCGATGCGCTCGCCATCGCCTATGTGCTGCCGGTGCTGATCGGCATGTGGAAGCTTTCGCCGCTGGAGATCGGCTCACTGATCGCCGTCGGCTATGTCGGCCAGGCGATCGGCTCGCTGTTCTTCGGCTGGCTGGCCGAGCGCTGGGGCCGCGTGCCCTGCGCGCTGATCACCCTGGCGATCTTCACCGTGTTCAGCTTTCTCTGCGCCTTCGCCTGGAGCCTGCAGTCGCTGATGTGGCTGCGCTTCCTGCAGGGCATCGGGCTCGGCGGCGAGATTCCGATCCTCCATGCCTATGTCAACGAGTTCGCGAACTCCAAGCGCCGCGGCCGTTTCACGGTCATCACGCAACTGCCGTTCCCGCTCGGCCTGTTTGCGGCGGCACTCATCGGCACCTGGACGGTGCCGCATTGGGGCTGGCAGTCGATGTTCATCATCGGCGCTCTGCCGGCCCTGCTCGCGCTGCCGCTGCGGCTGCTGCTGCCGGAATCGCCACGCTGGCTCGTCAACAACGGCAAGGCGCGGGAAGCCGGCAAGGTGCTCGACGGCATCGAGGCGTCGATCACCGCCGAGGGCAAGACGTTGCCGCCGCTGACGACCGGCGCGAGCGTCATGCCGACCACGGCGCGGTTCGGCGATCTGCTCAGGGGCATCTATCTGCGACGCAGCCTGGTGATCTGGGCGATGTGGTTCTGCTGCTATCTCGTCGTCTACGGCCTCGCCGGCTGGTTGCCATCGATCTACCGCACCGTCTATAAGCTCTCGGTGCAGGAGGCGCTGCAATATGGCCTCATCTCCAGTATCGCCGGTCTTCTCGGCTGCGTGATCGCCGCCTGGCTGATCGACATCATCGGCCGCAGGCTTCTCATCGCCGCCTGCATGGTGCTCGGCGGCCTGCCGATGCTGGCGCTGTACTGGGCGTCGGCGCTCAGCGCATGGGAAGTGCTGGTTCTGGTGTGCATCAGCTTCGCCCTGACCAACGCCGTCGCTCTTTGTCTCGGCATCTACACGGCAGAAAACTATCCGACCTCGCTGCGGGCGTTCGGCTCCGGCGTCGGCAGCATGTGGGTGCGGATCGCCTCGATCCTCGGGCCGTATCTGGTCGGCTTCACCTTGCCGCTGGCCGGGGTCGGAACGGTGTTCGTGCTGTTCGGCGCGGTCTCGATCATCGGCGGGCTCATCTGCCTGATGTTCGCGATCGAAACCCGTGGCCGCGTGCTCGAAGAACTGTCGCCGCCCCTCACACCTTAAAAGTCTTCCCAGCACGGCTTCTCCGTGCTTTTGTCTCCGCCTACGCCGAGGGAGTTCCCATGCGCTACGTAACGATTTCAAACAAAGGCCAGGCCGCAGCGGCGGTGATGATCGGCGACGACGTTCTCGACCTGAAGGCGAGTGCTGTCTTGCTTCCCGAGGCGGGTGCTGTGGCAGGCTCTGTGCGCGACATCCTGGCCGGCGGCGACGCGGCGCTGTCTTCCATCAGGAAGATCGTCGACAAGGTCGCCGCCAGCGGCAACCTGCAGGAAGATCTTAAATCGGGCGGCGCACTCATGCCGCTCAAGCAGGCGAAACTGATGGCGCCCATCCCGCAGCCGACGCTCATCCTCTCCTGCGGCATGAACTACCATGAACATCTGCGCGAGATGAACACGCCGGTGCCGAAAACGCCGACCGCCTTCACCAAGAACGCGGCCTCGGTGATCGCCTCGGGCGAAGCGATCATCCTGCCAAAGGCGGCGCCGGACATGGTGGACTGGGAGGGCGAATTCAGTGTCGTCATCGGCAAGCCGTGCTTCAGCGTGAAGGCAGCGGATGCGCTGAACTACGTCGCCGGCTATACGATCATCAACGACGTGTCCGCGCGCGACTGGGTGGCGCCCATCTTCAAGGCCGAAGGCACGATGCCCTCGATCCTGGCGTGGGAGCATAATATTCTGGGCAAGCAGTTCCCGACCTTCTGCCCCATGGGCCCGGTGATCGTCACCGCGGATGAAATCGGCGATGTGTCCGACCTGCACCTGGAAGCGCGCCTCAACGGCAAGGTGATGCAGTCGACATCAACATCGGACCTCGTGTTCGATGTGCCGAAGGTGATCGAGTATTTTTCGCAGTTCTACAGGTTGATGCCGGGGGACATCATCACCACCGGCTCTCCATCGGGCGTCGGCTACGGCCGCAACCCGAAGATTTTCATGAAGGCCGGCGACGTGATCGAAGTCGAGGTCGAGCGCATCGGCATTCTCAGCAATCCGATCGCAATCGATTAGACCTGCATACCGCCGGCAGACTGCTGCCGGCGGTATGGGCCAGTACTCCTGTCACCCGGCAGCCTTGCCTACCTTGTCGAAGTCGCTGGCATCGTGACGTTCGGGCAACTGCTCCGACGGATCGCCCATGACGCGGTTGACCATGCGGCCGCGCTTGACCGCCGGGCGGGCGGCGATCGCATCGGTCCAGCGCAGCAGGTTCTTGTACTCCTGCACCTGCAGGAATTCGGCGGCGCCATACTGATTGTTCCGCGTCATGCCGCCGTACCAGGGCCAGATCGCGATGTCGGCGATCGTATAGTCCTTGCCGGCAATATATTCGCTCTCGGCCAAGCGTCTGTCGAGCACATCGAGCTGCCGCTTTACCTCCATGGCGAAACGATCGATGGCATATTCGATCTTGGTCGGCGCATAGGCGTAGAAGTGACCCAGCCCGCCGCCGAGATAGGGTGTGGCGCCCATCTGCCAGAACAGCCATGAAAAACATTCGGCCCGCGCGGCGCGCTCGGTCGGCAGCAGGGCGCCGAACTTTTCCGCCAGATAGGTCAGGATCGAGCCGGATTCGAAGACACGGATCGGCACCGGACCGGATCGGTCCATCAGGGCTGGAATTTTCGAGTTCGGATTGACGCTCACGAAGCCGCTGCCGAACTGGTCGCCGTCGCCGATCTTGATCAGCCAGGCGTCGTATTCGGCGCCGCTATGGCCGAGCGCCAGGAGTTCCTCCAGCATGATGGTGACCTTGACGCCGTTGGGCGTGGCCAGCGAGTAGAGCTGAAGCGGATGTTTGCCGACCGGCAGGTCCTTGTCATGGGTCGGGCCGGCGATCGGCCGGTTGATATTGGCGAAGCGACCGCCATTCTCCTTGTTCCAGGTCCAGACTTTCGGCGGCTGGTAATCCGAGACGTCCGTCATTTTCTTGATGCTCCAACGATGCAGGCGGCGGGCGGATGCCTCAGCCTGGACACATGTATGTGGCCCAGGCTTTCAATCAACCTGTGCCTTGAATCAAGCCCATGTCTTAAACGGCTGACTTGAAGAATAAATTTCTATTTCGCGCCGACTTCGGCGGGCTCGATGAACCGTGACAGCCATTTCTGCCGCTTCTTCAAGGCGTCGCGGTACAGAGCCTCGAATTCCGCCGGCGGAAACGAATGCGTCGACGGGCGCGCGACCAGGGCCTCGCCCCATGCCTTCAGACGCGGGAATTTCTCGATATGTCCGAGCTTGCTGATCCGGTCGAGGAAAAAATAGCGCTGCAGAAACGGCGCATAGGCGGCATCGACGAGCGAATAGGCGGCGCCGTTGAAGAAGGGACCGGCTCCCTGCTTCGCCAGCGCCTTTTCGAGACGTTCGAACGGCTCGGGAATGCGCTCGGCCGCCTTGTTATAGGCATCGAGCGTGTCGGCGTAGGCGACCGCCGTCACCGTATTGGCGAAGGTCGGCAGATAGTCCGTCCAGGCCCGGTTCACCGCGCGCGCCTCGGCATCCTCCGGATGCAGCCGCGGCGCAATCGTTTCGTCGAGATATTCGGCGATGGCGTTCGACTCGAACAGGGAGACCCGGTCCTCGACGCGCAGGACGGGAACCTTCCGATGGGGCGAGATGGCGAGGAACCAGTCCGGGCGGTTGTCGGGCTCGATGTGGGTGAAGTCGAAGGCGACCTTCTTCTCGCGCAGGACAATGGCGGCGCGCTGCACCCACGGGCAGGTTTTGAAACTGACCAGCAGATATTTTGTCATGATGACATCCCCTTGCATGGGTTCCAAACGGTCGAGCTTACAAATAAGGCTCCTCAGGCCAAGCTTATCGCCGCGGGCCATGGATGCAACGTGATTGTTCGGGAAAGACGCCGCGCGAGGGCTGCGACGTCGATCACTGTTGCGTTATCTGCAGCCCGGTTGTGAACAACCTGGGTCTTCCCGCTGCTTGACATTTATCATCGACTTGTCGCGCCATATCCGAAATTGAATTTCGCTTGCCTCACCTTTGGTTCGAGCGAATAATTCGAATATAGCCAAATCGACACGCGGCTATTGGAGGCTCTGCAATCCGCCGGCGAATCCCAAATATGCAAGCGTTGCTGGCATTCGAAGCGACAGCTCGATACGAAAGTATCAAGCGGGCTTCCAACGAGCTGGCGCTTACGGAGAGCGCGATTTCGCGACAGATCTCGATGCTTGAGAAAACGCTTGGCGTGAACCTCTTTCATCGCGTGAAGAAACGCCTCTCATTGACGCGCGCGGGACGGTCTTACGCGGCCAATATTCTCAAGATTCTCGAACAGCTCGACCGCGACACTCTGAAGGTCATGTCGTTGGAAGGCGTGGGCGGCAATCTTGAGATTGCGTCGCTGCCTACCGTTGGCGCATCATGGCTTATTCCACGCCTGACCGGCTTTTATGAGCAGCACCCTGATATCACCATCAACGTGAGCGCCAGAACCAATAGATTCCTTTTCGATGGCACGGATATGGATGGAGCGCTGAGCTTCGGCGAAGCCAATTGGGCAGGCGCCGTTTCAGAATTTCTGTTCGAGGAGGAGTTGGTGCCCGTTGTCAGTCCTACGCTACTGACCGCGAGCACAAAAAAACAGCCGGAGCAGCTCATAAGACAGAGAATGCTGCATTTGAAGACACGTCCGGCCGCCTGGCAGTTATGGTGCGAGGCAAACGGGCTGTCTGATTTGAACTTTATGAGCGGACCAAGATTCGAAATTCAGTCGATGCTCATCAGCGCCGCATGTGCAGGGCAAGGTGTTGCGCTGCTCCCGGAGTTCCTGATCGAATCCGAGCTGGAAACAGGTCTGCTGAAGATTCTGACCAAAAGTTCGATCCGGAGTGAGGGAGCCTATTACTTTTCCTATCCGGAAGCGCGCGCCAATGAGCCGCTTCTTGCTGTCTTTCGCGTCTGGCTGCAGAGCCAGGCCATTCAATTCCGGGATGCGAAGAAAAAATAGCGGCACCCAACGATTATAGCGCCGCCGCCTTCTCCAGCGAATCGAACATTGCAATGCGTCGCAGAAAAGCCCGCGTATTCTCGCGAGACGCCAAGGCCGTGCTGATCTCGTCCTTGAAAGCCTGGCGATCTTCAGGGGTCTTGGCTTCAAGATTGCGCTTGTTGCGGATGGTTCCGCTTTGAATCGCATCGAGCGTCACGGTCCTTCGCTGACGATCGTACGTGTCCAGGCTTGACGGCGCAGCCGTGCCGTTGATCACCGGCCCCAGCAGCGTCGTCAGGTTGATCGCGTCATGAACCCCGCCGTTCATGCCCATTCCGCCCAGCGGATTGTTGATGTGTGCCGCATCTCCCGCCAGGAACGTGCGGCCCTGCCGGAAGCTGTCTGCGACACGTTGATGGACGCGATAGAGAGTGGTGTGAAATATGGGCGCCGTCCTGGCAGTGGGAAGTATGCTGGTCAGCATCTCCCGTGCAAAGGCATCACTTGTGACGGTTGCATCCGGCACCTCCGGCGGAACGGGAATCATGATGCGCCAGGCATCCAGTATTCGCAGATAGAAATGCCAGCGCGCCGGATCGGCCCAGTAGCTTACCGCGGTGACATTCGGATGCTCAGCGGCAACGTCTGCCGGCGTCGTAATGACCAGAAATCTTTCGCTCCAGGTGAACCCTTCGAAGGGTATGTTCTGGGCGCGCCGCACAATGCTGTTGGCGCCGTCCGCGCCGATGAGCCACCTGCAGCGCAGGCGTTCGTCATGGTCGCCGACACGAACCTGGAGGACGACCTCGTCCTCATCCTGAGACAGGCCTGTCAGCTCATGCCCGAAGCGGATATCGTACAGCGGATTCGAGGAGAGCATTTCATGAATAATGCGGGTCAGCTTGAATTGCTCGGCTTGAAGCCGATAGGGATGAGCCGTCAAATCCGCGATATCGCCAAAGTTGAATGTGCCCAGTTCTCCATCAATCGTCGAGGAATATTGCACTTCGGGCGCTTTCAAGCCTTGGGCAATCAGTTTCTCGGCAAAACCGAGATCATCCAGCATATCGAGGGTCGGCGGATGAAACGTCGAGGCGCGAGACTCCCGGCTCAGTTCGTTTCCGACTTCCAGAATAACAACTGGAATGTTTTGTCGTATGAGATTTGCCGCCGCCACCATACCGACCGGTCCCGCGCCGGCGATTATCACGGGGAGAATCCTATCGGCCACCGTCAGTCTCCGCCTAAATTACTGCTCTGTTCCAAGCACAGGTACGGCCATTGCCGGCGCGTTATCAATTGATGATTATTGAACACAACTTGAATTCTTCTCAAGAATTGGCCGCGCGATGATCGAGCCGATACTCGCCCCTCGGAGATGATCAAAGACGTTCGGCCAGGGCTCTCACCTCAATCACGAAGTTTTCTCCTTCGCCGCCTTTTCGGCGGCAACCTCGTCGAGCCACTTCAGGGCGCGAACGACCGGATACAGGGGAGCGGACGCGCCGAGGAGCGCAAGCAGCGCGTGGCGCATGTTTTCGATGGGGACGTCGCACTCGAGCATCCGTTCGGCATGGATGCGAAAGGGAATCTCATAGCCCATCAGTGCAAAGCCACCGATGATGACGTATTCCCGCGTCTGGTAATCCAGTGGTCCTTCGCCGATATGGACGCGCATTTCCTTGAACGAAGCGGCTACCTCGGGCGCCAGTTGCTTCAGATAGTCGGACGGGATCGGGTCATCGTTCATTCTTTGCTCCTTCATCAGGTTTGCAGGCCCCGCTTGCGGCGCACGAACGCCAGGACCGCCGCTACGACAATGACGTTGATGATCGTGGCGGTCAGCGCCAGGGCCGCGATCTCGGGAAACGAACCGTTCTGCCAAAGATCAAGCAGCACCTGACCGATGACGGGATTGGAGGTTTTGGCAAGCAGGGCGGAGGCGGTGAGCTCGCCCGCCATCTGGACGAAGAGAATGACCCAGCCTGCCGCCAGTCCGGGCAGCATGAGCGGCAGCATGATGCTGCGGAAGGCGCGTCCCGGCGCCGCCTTGAAGATGGCCGCGGCCTCCGTCAACTCCTTGCCGACCTGCGCCACGGCAACGGAGGCCGAACGCATCGCCTGGGGCATGAAGATGACGAGATAGGCAAGCAGGAGAATGAGCCATGTCCCGCTGATATTCAGCCAGCCGCTGGAAAAACTCAGAATGAAGCCGACGGCCACGACGACATGCGGAACACCTGCCGGCGCCGCCGTAACCGCCTGGATCAGGCGATTCAGCCCGCTGCCGGACACCTGCGCGCTGCGGGACAGCAGCGCGGCGATCAGCATGCCGATCGTCCCTCCGAGAGCGCCGAGCACGACGCTGTTGACGAGCGCCTTTCCGGCCAGCGAGGAGTTGAAGAAGATCGTCCGGTAATTGTCGAACCCCAGCGCGGCGAAATTGATATTCGGGGTCCAGAAGGGCTGGAGCGAGACGAAGGCAAGACCAAGGAGAGGCAGGATACCCGCCGTGACGATGAAGCTCAGAAGCAGGACACGAGCCGGCCACCGCCACAGCCCCAGGCGGACCCGCGCCGCGCGTTGCGCCTTGCCGCCGATCTGCGCGGACAGGTTTGCCGGTGCAAGCACCGTCTGCAACAGCAGCAGGGCTTGAACGAGGACCGTCAGAAACAGACCCAGCAGGATCGCGAGGTCCACACGCGCCGGATAGGCATAGACGAGCCGATAGATCAGGACCGGCAGCATTTCGATTTTCGCGCCGGTGCCGATGATGACGGGGACCGAAAAGATCGCGAAGCCCATCATCATGACCAGCAGCAATCCCGCCAGCAGGGCTGGGCGGATGGCCGGCAGCGTGACCCGCCGAAATGTCGTGAAAGCGTCGGCCTTGGCCATCCTCGAGGCTTCTTCGAGACTTGGATCCAGCGACTTCAACGCAGACGACACCGGCAGATAGACGTAGGGTGTCAGATAAAGGGCCATGATCGCGATCAGCCCGTAGATCGTATAGATATCGAGCGGCCCGCTGGCGACCTCGATACCGAAGGCGTCCGCAAGTTTCCGGAGCCCCACGTTCAAAAGCCCTGCACGCGGGGCAAGCAGCATGACCCAACCGATGACGCCCGCAATCTGCGGCATCAAAAGCGGCATGAGGGGCAATATTTCTCCCGTGCGGCCGGCACCCGCATCGGTTCGCTCGTTCAGCCAGGCAAGCAGCGTCCCGAACATCATCGCCAACGCCCCCGAGGCCGCGACGACGATGACTGTATTCTGCAGCACCAGCCAGGTATTGGCTCTTGTCAGCGCCTCGATCAGGCCTTCCTTATGGACGGCGCTTCCCGGCCCGAATGCGGCCCACACCATCAGGCCGATCGGATAGACGATCAGCAGCGCGATCGCTGCGGCTATCAGAACGGAAATGCCCCGGAGTGAGAAAAAGCCGCCGGACAGAGCGCGGCCTGAAATCGCGGCGCCGGCAACATCACTCATGACCGCCGTCCGTCGCGAAGGTTACCGCATGCTTGGTGTCCAGCGTGACCCACACCTCGCTGCCCTCGTCGAGAAGATCCGGCCTGGTGCTGCGGACGACGAGACGCTGATCCTGAGCGGCAAGGATATATTCGGTATAAACACCGAGAAATGTCGCCAGCTCGATCCTGCCTCGAATGGCATTGACGGCAGGGCGGGCATCGGAAAACTGCAGATGTTCCGGCCGGATGACGATGCTGATCGCCTGATCCGCAGCCAGCCCGTCTGGCCTGACCTGCAAAGGACCGATTGCGGTCTGGACCGCGGCGACGTCTTTCTCCACGCTGGAAATGCGACCCTCGATAATATTGGCCGCGCCGGTAAAACCGGCCACATAGCGCGAGGCGGGCCGCTCGTAGATCTCGCGAACGGAACCGATCTGGGCGATCCTTCCCGACCGCATGACGGCGATCCGGTCCGCAAGCGCCAGCGCTTCGCTCTGGTCATGGGTCACATAAACGGTGCTGAACGCCAGCTTCTTCTGCAGGGCCGCCAGTTCGTTCCTCAACTGCTCGCGCACCAGGGCATCGACATTGGACAGCGGCTCATCGAAGAGAACGGTTTCGTCACGGCCGACGATCGCACGAGCGAGCGATACGCGCTGTTGTTGTCCGCCCGACAATTGCGAGGGGTAGCGATCCGCATAGATATCGCAATTGACCATGCGCAGCGCCGCCATCACCCGCGCCTCGATGTCCGCCTTCGGCACACGGGCGTTGATCAGGGGATAGGCGACATTCTGAAACACGGTCATATGCGGCCAGAGCGCATAGGACTGGAACACCATGCTGAGGCCACGCCGCTCGGGCGGCAGATGTATCCTCATGGAGGAAGAATAGACGATCTTTCCATCGATCTCGATTTCACCGGCATCGGGGGATTCCAACCCGGCGATGCAGCGCAGCAGGGTCGTCTTCCCGCAACCGGAGGGGCCGAGCAGCACCACCTTCTCGCCAGCGCCGATACTGATCGACACATCGTCGAGCGCGAGAACTTCCCCGCGGCTGGTGGAATATCGCTTGGTCAAACCAGACACGCGAATATGGCTGAGCTTGTCTCCATTGCCGATAGCAGCGGCGTTCATTGGCATATAAGTGTTTTGATCAGGACGCATTAAAGACCCAGGAGTGCAACAAGACGCGACCGCTCCGCCAGGGCCTGATCATATCTCGCCCGTTTGTGTTCCGGCGAGAGACGCAACGCGCCTGCCACATTGTTGCCGAGGGGCGACGCCGCCCATTCGGCGCAATAGGCGGACTGCCCTTCCGGAGTGAGATGGAAATTTGCCAGAAGCCGTGCGGCATTGGGATGAGCCGCCCTGGCGCAAACGGCGATGAGAGACTCCTGGCCGCTGTCAAGCGCCGGCGCGATGTCTGCAACCGGCGCGCCCCGGGACAGCATCACCATGGTGGCCTGGTGCAGGCCGGGCGCGATAATAGCCCCGTCACCCGCAGCAAGCATCTGCAGGCCTGGCAGGATCGAAGGCACGTATTTCGGTTCCTGCGCCTTCAAGGCTGCGAGATAGCTTTCACCATAAGCGTCATAAACCATATACAGCCAATCGGCGACCTCGAGGTTGTTGCGGGGATCGCTGAGGAGGAGCCGCCCTTTCCATTTCGGATTGAGCAGATCCTTCCAGTCCTTCGGCCTGTCGGCTTCCTTGACGAGCTCGGTGTTGAAGATGATCGTATGCGGCGCGATCCCGATCGTGGCGAAATGCTCGGCCTTGGCCTCTGCCGGATAGGCCGCCGCTTGCGGCAAGTCGGACAAGGGCGCAAGCCAGCCCGCTTTGGCGGCATCCCTGAAAACGAACGGATCCGAGAGCTGGATCAGGTCATTCGCGTAATTGCCGGCCTGGTGCTCGGACATGAAGCGTTGCGCGAGCTGCGCAGTCGCAAGGCGCAGGACTTCCACCTTCACGCCCGGATATTGTTTCGAAAACGCATCGATGACGCGCTTGGAGATGTTCTCGTTGGCCGCGGCATAATAGACGACGCGCCCTTCGCCCTTGGCGGCCGTGTAGAGGGTGTCGACCTGTTCGGCGGAGAGAGCATGGTGCGGGGCAAGAAACGCAGCGGCTGCCGCGCCCCCGGAAAGTTGGAGAAGCGTCCGCCTGTTCATCATGTCCATGGCGCTGTTCCCTTCGTTGTTGCCTGGGTTGGTTACAGATTACGGCCGCTTCAAACCAAGATGTTCACGCAGCGTCTGCCCCGTGTAGTCCTGGCGGAAAATCCCGCGGCGCTGAAGTTCGGGTACGACCTTGTCGACGAAGCGGTCTATGGTGCCGGGCAGATAGGGCGGAATGATCACGAAGCCGTCGGCCGCTTCCTGCTCGATCCATTCCTCCAGCGTGTCCGCTATCATCTTCGGCGTACCCTTGAGAGTCCAGTGCCCCCGGGAACCGGCGGCGTGCTGGTAGAGCTGACGGATTGTCAGGTTTTCCCGCTTGGCGAGTTCCGTCATGTTCTTCAGGCGGCCCTTGCCGGCATTCGAGTCCGTCAATTCCGGCATGGGACCGTCGAGGTCATATCCCGACAGGTCCACGCCCCCCAGCAATTCGCGCAGCAGGGCAAGGCCGACCTCCGGCAGGATCAGATCCTGCATCATCAGGAAGTCGGCCTGGGCTTCCTCCGCGCTGTCCCCGACAAAGGGCACGACGCCGGGCAGGATCTTCATCTGATCCGTCTCGCGACCGAACTTGGCCATCCGCCCCTTCAAATCGGCATAGAAGGCCTTGCCGTCCGACAAGGTCAGCTGCTGGGTGAAGACGATGTCCGCCGTCTCGGCGGCAAGCTCCTTTCCAGGCTCGGAAGACCCGGCCTGGGCCACGACGGGATGGCCCTGCGGGCTGCGGAACACGTTGAGCGGCCCGCGCACGGAGAAGCGCTCGCCCTTGTGGTTCAGCGGATGCATCTTGGCCAGATCGAAATATTGGCCGGTCTGCTTGTTCAGAACCAGCGCATCGTCTTCCCAGCTGTCCCAGAGACCGCGCACGATATGGGCGACTTCGACAGCGCGCCCATAGCGATCCGCGTGGTCCATATGGGCGTCGCGCGAAAAATTATGGGCTTCGGCCTGGTTGGCCGAGGTGACCAGATTCCAGCCGGCGCGGCCGTCGCTCACATGATCGAGAGTGGCCATCTTGCGGGCGATATGGAACGGCTCGTTGTAGGTGGTGGTGATGGAGCCGACGAGGCCGATATGCTGCGTAACCGGCGCCAGTGCCGAAAGAAGGCTGACCGGCTCCATCTGGTAGAACGGCGACATCTTCGCCATGACTTCGTAATTGTGCGAGTGATGCATCGCGGCGCTGTCGGCCAGAAATACGAGATCGAATTTCCCTCTTTCGGCCGTGCGTGTGATTTCAATATAGCGCGAGAGCTTCGAGGCAAGATCAGGCCGGGCGTCCGGATGGCGCCAGGCGCCGATATGGAAGCCCACGGCGTTGAGCAAAAGGCCTAGCTTCATGTCTTTCTTGCGGGTCATTTGATTGTCCTGTCTTCTACTCTCGCCGGAAATCAGTCCTGAAGAAACCGTCCGACAGCCGACGAAAAGAGGTCCGGCGCCTCGCTGATGGCGTTATGACGCTGGCCCTCGAGCCGCTCGATGCGGGCGTTCGGCAGGCCCTCGGCCAGCATTTGCATGGCGTCGACATAACGCTTGGGACTGTCGCTGCCGAGAAGCAGCAGGACCGCGAAGCGGCAATTGCGGAATTTTTCCGGCTGGAAACGATAGGCGCGCACAGCCGCCAGCTCACGCGGCAAGGTCGCGGCCAGATCGACGCGCGCCTGCCAATCGGCCCCGCCCCTGACGGCGGCGATGCTGGCCGGCGGCATTTTCAGAACATCCCGCATGAAGATGGTCACCGCCTCGTCGCGGCGACCCGCTTCGACCTCAGCGCCGATGGCCGCGATATTAGCCTCGTCGACAGGATCGGGCGTGCAGGGAGGGACCGGCACCGGCGGCTCGTACAAGACGATGCGTCGCAAGCGCGGCAGTTCGAGCGCCGCTTCGAGAGCGAGAATGGCTCCGTAAGAATGCGCGACGATCTCCTCGGCTTTCGCGGCTTCGGCAACGGCTGCGATATCGGCAACCTCGTCCGACAAGGCATAGCGTGCCTGATCGCCGCTCAAGCCGCGGCCCCGACGGTCCAGCATCCAATAGGCACGATCGCCGGGCAATTTGTCGAGCACAGGAAGCCACCGCCTGCGGCCGGACGACGTGCCATGGACAAGCATTACCGGAGCGCCCTCGCCGGCTATCTCCACGCCCAGTGAGACTCCTGATGGCGACGCCACGATCCGTTGGTGCGTTTGCATGGTTACACCTTCCGACTGTTTGCCTGTCTGTCCTGCAGGGCGATAAGTGCGACGGCGGCAGCACCCAGATGCGCAAGGAGCGTTCGGCGTGAGTAGGCATAGCCCATGCTGTTATCCCCTTAAATGGCCGTGGACCGCGCAGCGCCGAGCTGATCGTGAACTTGAGCCCAAAAACTAGACCAAGTGGGGAGATGCCGTGCAATTGAAATAATGGAACCAGGACTTGAGTTAAAATCAAGATCAGAACGCGCGGCTGCGCGCTAATGTCCTGTTCAACCGAAACGATTGACGGTCCTGACGTGCGGTATGCCGACCCCGATGAGGCGGTTCGGTTCCGTCTTGTTACACGGTCGACAACCACGCTGTAATCGAACAGCTCCAGGGGGTTCTGGCATGACGCAGAATAATTTTCCTGACGCAGGTCCGCTCGTCGGCGTCGACTGGCTTGTCACCCAGGTCGGAAAGCCAAATGTCGCTGTGCTGGATGCGAGCTTCGTCTTGCCTGGCGGTGTTTTGCGTAACAATCCACCCAGGGCGCTGCCTGGGGCATGGCGCTTCGACCTGGATGTCGTGAAGGATCCGGGATCGCAACTGCCGCATATGTTGCCGCCCCCGGATATCTTTGCCGAGGCATGCGCGGCACGCGGCATCGGTCCGGACACGCTGGTGGTTTGCTACGATGCGGAAGGTCTTGCCGGAGCCGCGCGCTGCTGGTGGACTTTTCGTACGCACGGCCATGACAAGGTCCGCGTGCTGAACGGAGGTATCGATGCCTGGACGGGTTCCGGACAGGCCCTCGTTGCCGGGCCTGCTCGCTCTCCTGCCGCAACGCCCGGTGCGTACCGGTCGGTGACGCCGGCACTCGCTCGTCCGTCGCTTGTCCGCACCGCCGAGGACGTGCTTGCGGCTTTGAAGTCAGGCGAGACCATTCTGGATGCCCGGTCCACCGGCCGGTTCCTCGGCTCCGAGCCGGAGCCGCGACCTGGCCTGCGTTCAGGCCACATGCCAGGCGCGAAATCGCTGCCTGCAGGAAGCCTGCTGGACCCCAGCGGCCGATGGTTGCTACCGAAATCAGATCTTGAGCAGCGCTTCGCCGGCGTTGGCGGTCCTGAAGCGGCCGCGATCGCCACTTGTGGATCGGGAATGACTGCCAGCCTGATCGCGCTTGCCGCGGCAGTGCTCGGCAATGACGAGGTTGCGATCTACGACGGCTCGTGGGCGGAATGGGGCGCACGTGACGAACTTCCTGTCGCGACTGGAGCCTGATGAAAGCGGCAAGGACACAGGCAGCGAACCGCGACAATGTTGACGAGACAACATTTGGTTGTGCCGCCTGAAACTTAATTTCCTCTGGGCGCTCCGGCGCCGCGGTGCTTAGATGCGATGTTGCGCATCCCGCGCCGATTGCGAGAGCATAATGCAGATTCCGGACGGACGTATCGACGTTCATGTCCATGCCCTGCCGCCGTTTTATATTGAGGCCGTAGAGGCGTCCGGCCACAAGGCGTCCGTCAGTGCCGGCTTTCCGGCGTGGACGCCGCAGGCCGCGCTGGCCTTCATGGAACGCAACGGAATCGCTTTTTCGATCAACTCGATCTCGCCGCCGGGCGTTGCCTTCGGCGACGAGACCAGGGCGCGCAATCTGGCGCGGCGCTGCAACGACTATCTGGCGACGCTTGCCGCGCAATATCCGCGGCGTTTCGGCGGGCTCGGCATTCTGCCGATGCCCGACCTCGCAGGATCGCTGGATGAAATCGACCACGCGCTCGGCGTGCTGCACCTTGACGGCATCGTGCTCTTCGCCAGCTATGGCACGGCGTTTCTCGGCGATCCGGTGTTCGATCCGGTGCTGGAGCGGTTGAACGAGGCGGAGGCCACGGTCTTCATCCACCCCAACAGCCATCCGGCGAGCCTGTCGCTCGGCATGAACATTCCCACCTTCCTTGTCGAATTTCCGCTCGCCACGACGCGGGTCGTCGCCAACCTGATCTTCTCCGGCGCGGTGCGGCGTTTCCCCAACATAAAATTCGTTCTCGCCCACAACGGCGGCGCCATTCCGTTCCTGAGCTGGCGCTTCGCCATGGCGCCGCTGATCGATGCGCGCTTCGAAGGCTTCACCCAGGAGAGCGTGCTGGCGGCGCTGCGCCGGTTCTATTTCGAATCGGCCCAGGCGGCGGGCCCGGCGCCGATGGCGGCGCTCGCCGAGATTTCCGACCGCAGCCACTGGCTGTTCGGCTCCGACTGGCCCTATTGTCCGCAGAGCGTCACGCAGGCAGGCGAGGCTTCGCTTGCCGCAAGTGGATTTGCGCCGGATCTCTTCCGGCAGAACGCCCTCGCCCTGTTTCCGCGCCTGAAATGAGGATCACAAAAATGAACACCGCACTCGTCCGCAGCGCCAGACAGATCGCGGCCGGCTTTCTGGTCGCGGCTTGTCTTGGCCCTTGCCTGGCTGGCGCGGCCACGGCGCAGGAGTGGCCGAGCCGCACGGTCAATATTGTCGTGCCGCTGGGCGCGGGCGGCGGCGCCGATATCGTGGCGCGCATTCTCGCCGCCAATCTCGGCCCGGTGCTGGGGCAGAGTGTCACCATCGAAAACGTCACTGGCGCCGGCGGCATGGTCGGCTCCGCGCGCGTCGCCAGGGCACAGCCCGACGGCTATCAGGCGCTACTCGGCACCGTCGGCACCCATGCGCAGAACCAAACGCTCTACAAGGCGCCGCTCTATGATTCCCGCACCGACTTCGAACCGGTGGCGCTGGTGGTCGACGTGCCGATCGTGCTGGTGACGACCAACAGCATGCCGGTGAAAACGTTGCAGGAGTTCATCGCCTATACCAAAGCCAATCAGGCCAAGCTGCAATATGCCTCGCCCGGCGCCGGCTCATCGAACCATCTCGCCTGCGTCTTCCTCAATGCCGCCATCGGCGTCGACGTCACCCATGTGCCCTATCGCGGCGCGTCCGATCTGTTCCAGGACCTGATCGCCGGGCGGGTCGATTATTTCTGCCCGACCAGCACGGCCGCCCTGCCCTTCACCGAGGAATCGAAACAGTTGCGGGCCATCTCGATCCTTGGCGGCGAGCGCCTCAAGGTGATGCCTTCCGTGCCCTCGGCCGCCGAGCAGGGACTGGCGAATTTCGAGGCCGGCACATGGTTCGCGCTGTTCCTGCCGAAAGGCACGCCTGCGACAATCGTCAAAAAGCTCAACGCAGCCACCGTAAAAGTGCTGGAGAGCGAAGATGCCCGCAAGCGCCTGGAAGCCATCGGCGCCGTCGTCGTCGCGAAAGAGCGCATGACGCCGGACTACCTCAAGCGCTACGTCGCCGACGAAGTTGAGAAGTGGAAAGGCCCGATCGAGCGCACGGGCGTCAGCATCAGCCAGTGAGGCCCTCATCCGACCCCTCGCGATGCGATGGTCACCTTCTCCCGTTAGAGAAACAGGAGAAGAATGAAGCTGCGGCCCTTCGCCCGCTTCAGTGAGGAAAAGGAAGTGCGCGCTAGAGCATTTCCGGTTCTGATAGAATCAGAACCGAAGCTCTAGTTTTTGTTTTGACGCGTTTTCTTCACGCGAACCGGCGTCCACTTCGCTCGAAAACGCTCTAGATGGCCATCCGCGCCTGTCTCGTTGCATCCGTATCTCTTGCCTGGTCGAAACCATAGGTGAGCGGATGCACATGCCGGCACTGCGGGCAGGTGCGCAGATCTTCATCGACGTTGAAACGACTGACGCCGTCTTCGGCTGCATTGAGGAAGGTTTGAAATCCTTCGGCTGCGACATCGACCGTCGCCGTGCCGAACAACGTGCCGCATTGCGGGCAGACCCAGCCGTAGCTGACTTCGCCGGGACGCGCATCCGAGCCGCCGATGCAGAGTGTGTAATAGCGGCCGTTCTCGCCTGGCGCGTCGAGCCAGACGGTATCGACATCGGCCCGCATCCAGTAGCCGAAAAGATGGCGGATCTCGAACCAGGTCGAACGCGTCACCGGATGCAGGATGGCGCGGCCTGAACTGATCGGCACCGGCAGAACGCGCTGGCCGACAAGTTCGTGCAGCAGATAGGGCGACGCATTCTGATCGAGATTGCCGGACCAAATGGCGTAATCGCCTTGCAGTGGCCAGCCGGCCGAGCCCTCGACCATGGAGCGGGTATAGGAGAGAAGCGGGCCGCCGCCGGGCGCCGTTTGCGGGTTCACCATTGCTTGCGCGCCTCGCGCGTCTCCGGTGTGTCGGTGCTCATGAACCCCGAATAGGCTAATGGGTTGACGTGACCGCAGTTCCAGCAGGTGCGCTTGCGAATATCGGCATTGTATTCGCGCACCGCCGCCAGTTCCCAGCGCCAGAAGCCGCGAAAGCCTTCGCGGCCGGTGACATACTCGCTCATGTGCAGCAGCGAGGTGCATTCCTCGCAATACCAGGCGGCGCGGTCCGTCTCTTCGCCTGTCGGCCGGCCCATGATGATGACGATATGATCGGGGTCGCCGTTGACGCCCGGCACCGGGATGATGACTTCGTCCTTGTCGTTGATGTGCCAATAGCCGAAGACGAACTGCGTATGGTGCGGCGTGCCGGCGCAGGTGATATGGGCGACATAGGGCACGCGCGGCACCTGCACGACGCCCTTCGGGCCGATCTCGAAATTCTTGCGCTCCTTGACCAGTTCCATCGCCAGATGGGCATTGCCGATTTCTTCGCGCTTGGCGTGAACGACCTGGCGAATGCCGTAGACGTTGTCACCGACCGGCAGAAAGCCCTGCAATTTCTTGATGACTTTGTCAGTCAGGAAGTCCCAGTCATCGTGAATCTTCTCGATCGGCTCGTCGACATAGATGTTCGTGTACATGCCGAAACCTCCCGTCGTGCACACCCTCGTGGCGCTGCGTGAAACCCGCCTTCCGCGCATCTCATAAAAATGAGTTTGCCATTCTGACAGGAACATGTCAATTTTCCCGTACGCGAAAATAGGCGAGGGGACACGCGGGATGGGGTGGACGGTGATTTGCCGATCGGAAGACGTGCCCGCAGGCGGCGTCAAACGCAGGCGTTTGCCCAATGGCGATCCCGTCGCTGTGGCGCGCCTGAAGGACGAACGTCTCGTCGCTTTCCATAATGAGTGCCCGCATTTCAAAGGGCCGCTCGGCGTCGGCGCGCTGCATGACACGGAGATCATCTGTCCGTGGCACTTCTTTCGTTTCGACTTGATCACGGGGAAGGCGGCCGGCACCGGCGAGAGCGTGATGAAGCTCAAGCTCTATGAGGTACGCGAGCTGGACGGCGAAGTGGCCGTCGCGTGCGACTGAGAGTCCAGCAGGGATATGGTTTCGGGAGGGAAACTATGGGTTTGAAACAATTGACGATGGCGGCGTTCGCCGCATGTCTTGCGAGCATGGCGGCGGCATTTCCCGCTGCGGCGCAGGCGCCGATCAAGATCGGCGTGCTGCATCCGTTCACCGGTCCGCTGGCCCTGATCGGCAGGGAATCGACCGACGGCTTCACGCTTTACTTCGAGCAGATCGGCAACAAGGTCGCCGGCCGGCCGGTGACGCTTCTCAAGGAGGATGATGCCGCCAATCCATCGCAGGGACTGGAGCGGACACGCCGCCTGGTGGAACGCGAACAGATCCACCTGCTGAGCGGCATCACCAGCAGCGCCGTCGCCTATGCGCTGCGCACTTATGTCGACCAGCGCCAGGTCCCGCTCGTCATCATGGGCTCGGCCGGCGCCAACGATCTCACCGACAAACAGGCAAGCCCCTATATCTTCCGCACCAGCTTCAGCAATCGCCAGCTCGGCGCGCCGATCGGGCAATATGCCTGCGGCAAGCTCGGCCTGAAGAAGATCGTTGTCATGGCCAGCGATTTCGTCACCGGCTATGAGCAATCAGCGGCATTCGGCGAGCAATATGGCAAGGCCGGTTGCACGGTGGTGAAGTCGATCATGGTGCCGCTGGGCACATCGGATTTCACGCCGTTCCTGAGCCAGGTCGCCTCGCTCGGCGCCGATGGCGTGTGGGCGATGTTCTTCGCCGCCGACGCCATCGCCTTCGTCAAGCAATATGATGCGCTGGGGCTGAAGGCGAAGCTGCCGCTGATCGGTCCGTCCGGGCTGATCGATCCGGCGCTACTCAACGCCATGGGTGCCTCCGCCGTCGGCGCCATGGGACCGATCTATTACACGGACAGCCTCGACTTTCCCGAGAACAAGGCTTTCGTGCAAGCGTTCAAGGCGCGCTACGGCCGCGAGCCGGGCGCAACCGCCGCTTCGGGCTATATCGCCGCCATGGCGATCGCCAAGGCCATCGAGGCCATCAACGGCAAAGTGGAAGACAAGCCGGCGCTTCTCGCCGCTCTGCGGCAGGTGCAATTGAAAACGCCGATGGGCGCTTTCCAGTTCGATGCCAAGCAGAACGTCGTGCTCGATTTCTATCTCGGTAAGGTCGCAGCGGGCGGAAGCGGCTACACCCTGCAGGTGGTGGAGCCGCTGGAGAAGGCGGTCGACCAGTATGGCGTGGCGCGCTGACACATGGCACTGCAACTGGTCAACGGGATTGCCTACGGCAATCTCCTGTTCCTGATCGCGGCTGGCTTCACGCTGATCTTCGGCATCCTGCGCGTCATCAACATGGCGCATGGCTCGCTGTACCTGCTCGGCGCCCATACCGCGATCTCGACCGCCACCGTGACGCATAGCGTCTGGGCCGGGATCATCGCCGGCGCGCTTGCCGCGGCGGCGCTCGGCGCCTTGATCGAACGCACCCTGCTCTATCGCATCCAGGGCAATTATCTGGCGCAGGTGATCGTCACCATCGGCGTGCTGATGATCGTCGGCGATCTCTGCCAGGTCTATTGGGGCGGCACGCCGCGCATCTACACCTTGCCGGAGAGTTTGCGCGCTTCGGTTCCGCTGGGCGAACTGCGCTATCCGCTCGACCGGCTCCTGCTCGTCGCCATCGGCCCGGCGATCGCACTCGCGCTGTGGTTCCTGATCGAGCGAACGGCGATCGGCGCCAAGGTCCGCGCCGCGGTCGATGACGAAGAGATCGCCCAGGCCATCGGCATCAGTGTGCCACGCCTGCGCGTCCTGGTGTTCGCGCTAGGCGGGCTGCTGGCGGGGCTTGCCGGCGCGCTCGGATCGACCTTCATCGGCGCCAAGGCCGGCATCGATCTCGACATCATCCTGCTGGCGCTGGTGATCGTCGTCATCGGCGGGCCGGGCAGCCTGGTCGGATCCTACGTGGCGGCGCTCGCCGTCGGCCTGATCGATTCGATCGGCAAGAGCGTCTGGCCGGAAGCCTCGATGTTCCTGCTCTTCGCGCCGATGCTGGCCGTGCTGATCGTGCGGCCGCATGGCCTGTTCGGCAAGCCGCCGGGGCCGGCCACGGCGGCACGGCAATTCAAGCCGATCCGGATTCCCGTTCCGGACTGGATCTGGTCGTTCATTGACGTCCTGCGCCATGGCGCGGCCCATGTCTCGTGGCCTGTCGCTGCGGTCGTCGCCCTGCTCGCCGGCGTCGCCGTTCCGGTCTTCGGCTCGGGCTTCCTTGTCACCGTCGTCGTGTTGATGCTGATCTGGTCGATGTTCGCCATCGGCCTCAACATCATGCTCGGCTATGGCGGCATGCCCTCGCTTGGGCATGCGCTGTTCTTCGGCGCCGGCGCCTATGCGATGGCCTGGTCGGGCTTTGCCGGCCTGAGCGCCTACATCGGCCTTGTCGCTGCCGTCGCCTGCGCCTGTGGCGCGGCGCTGTTTCTCACCGCCGTCGCGCTGCGCGCACGTGAGGCGCAATTGCTGCTCGTCACCCTCGCCGTCGCCCAGGTCGTGTGGGGGCTGGTGTTCAAATGGCGTTCGGTGACCGGCGGCGACGACGGCCTGATCCATCCGCAGGCGTTTCCGCTGCTCTGGAACGGCCTGTCACCCTCGACCAGCCTCTACATTCACGTCGCGGTGGCCTTCGCGCTCGCGCTGCTGGCCTACGCCTGGTTTGCCGGTTCGAACTTCCGTCTGCTCCTGACCGGCGTGCGCGGCAACGAGCCGCGCCTGCTGGCGCTCGGCTACAATGTCGATCTGCTGCGCCTCAAAGCCATCCTGCTGTCGAGCGCCTTCTCCGGTTTCGCCGGCGGGCTGGCCGCCGTCTATTCGGGCTTCGCCGCGCCGGAACTGTTCGGCGTGCATACGTCGGCGCGTGTGCTGATGATGGTGGTGATCGGCATGGCGGGCACGTTCTTCGGGCCGATCATCGGCGCTGTCAGCGTCATCGGCATGGAAGAAGTGGTCTCGAGCTGGACCGAGCGGTCGAACTCCTTGCTGGGCGCGCTTTACATCATCGTGGCGCTGTTCGCTTTCGGCGGCGTCAGGTTCGTGCGGCGACGCATCGCGGCGCGATGCCCGGCGTCTCTGGCTCCGGTGGTCTCGTCATGAGCGATGTGTCAAACGCCGCTTCTGGAGCCGCCATCGCCGTGAAGGGCCTGAAAAAGGCCTTCGGTTCGATCGAAGTCATTCGCGGCATCGATATTTCATTCCCGCACCGCGAGCGGCATCTGATCATCGGCCCCAACGGCGCCGGCAAGACGACCTTCTTCAACCTGCTCAACGGCCAGTATGCGCCGAGCGCCGGCCGCATCGAATTTCTCGATGCGGACGTCACCCATATGCCGGTGCGGCAGAGGGCGCTGCTGGGGCTCGGGCGGACGTTCCAGATCGCCAGCCTGTTCCAGGACCTGAGCGTGCGCGACAATCTCAGCATCGCCGCCGGCGCACCAGAGGTGGCGGCCCGCAGCGGCAGATCGGGCGAGGAGACCGTGGACAGCGCCTTGCGCTTCAGTGGTCTCGATGGCGACAGAGCCGTGCGGCATCTCTCCTATGGCGAGCAGCGCCGGCTGGAAATCGCCATGGGCCTGGCGACGGCGCCGAAGCTGCTGCTGCTCGACGAACCGATGGCCGGGCTCACTCAGATCGAACGCGGCCTGGTTGCCGAGCGCATCGTCGAACTCAGCGCCTCCACCGGCATCCTGCTGATCGAGCATGATCTCGAAGTCGCCCTGAAGCTGGCCGACCGGCTGACGGTTCTGCATCTCGGCCAGGTGGTCGCCCATGGCGCGGTGGACGCCGTGATGGACGATCCCTTCGTGCGCAAGATCTACCTGGGTTGACCGGCATGAGCGATCTGACCGTTACCGATCTCGATGTCACTGTGAACGGCGCCCATATCGTCCAGGGCGCGTCTCTGCGCGTGGCGCAGGGCCGCGGTGTTGCCGTCCTCGGCCCGAACGGCGCCGGCAAGACCACCCTGGTCCGCGCCCTGATGGGACTTGGCGCCGGCGTTGCGACGGGTCGGATCGCCGTGGGTGCGACCGATCTCATCGACCGGCCGGCGTGGGAGCGGGTCGACAGCGGCCTTGCCTATGTGCCGCAATCGCGGCGCATATTCCCGTCGCTGACGGTCGACGAACATCTCACCGTCGCCGCGCGCAACAACAGCGACGGGCCACGCTGGAGCCGCGAGGACATCTTTCGCCTGTTTCCCAATCTCGAGACGCGACGGGCCGTGCGCGGCGGGCTGTCGGGCGGCGAGCAGCAGATGCTGGCGATCGCCCGCGCGCTCGTCAGCAATCCGCGCCTGATCATTCTCGACGAGCCGACGGAGGGCCTGTCGCCGGCCATGGTGCGGCGGGTGATGGAGGTGCTGCAGGAATTGAAGCGCCGGGGCATCGGCATTCTGCTGATCGAGCAGGATCACCGCTTCGCGGCCGAGATCGCCGATGAAATTTATGTGTTGCAGGCCGGGCGGATCGTGTTTCACGGTGATGCTGCAGATGAAACGAAAACCAGACAGGCCGTGGAGGCCACGTTTGGTTTCGGCAGCAGGAACGACACGCACAGATGAGCAAGACCTCGAAACCGACTCTTTCCGTACAAGCAGACCCCCGGAGCGAGCGCGGCATTGCCTATACCGATCTTATGTTCGAGATATTCCGCATCAACAACCGCATCAATGCCTGGGGCGACCGCTTTTCGGCAGGAACCGGCCTCACAGGCGCCCGCTGGAGGGTGCTGGGCTCGACCTTGCCGGAACCGAAGCAGGTGGCGCAGATCGCCCGCGAGCGCGGCATGACGCGCCAATCGGTGCAGCAGATCGCCAATTCCCTGGTCGATGACGGGTTCGCGCGGTTCAAGGATAACGCACGGCACAAGAGTTCGAAACTGCTGGAGCCGACGGCGCTCGGCCGCAAGACGATCCTGCAGCTCAACGCCCGTTACGCCGGCTTCGCAGATGCGCTGTCCGATGGCTCGACCGCCGCCGAACTGCGGGCAACCACGAAGCTGCTGGCGAGACTGTCGGCGCAGCTCGACGACGTGTCGTCCTGAACCGGGACGCATGAATTTCAGAGGGGGAGTGAAGCCATGAATTCTCGCAAAGCCGTTGTCTATGCGGCGCTGGTGCTCGGCGTTCTGCTGTTTGGCCGCGTTTCACTCGTCTACCTCTTCGACACGGCCACGGCGGCGGTGCGCGCAAATCTTCAACCGGCTTCGCCGGTCGGCCTCGGCAACCTGCGGGTTTTCGCCGGCGCCTTTCATCTTGCCGTGTGCCTGACCACTGTCGCCGGACTGATTTACCAGCGCTATGCGACAGCGGCGCTGGCAAACCTCGTGATCGTTACGCTGACTGTCGCGGCGACACGCTGGCTGGGCGCGCAGGTCGACGGCGACGTGGCGCGCGTGCCGGCGGTCGTCGAGACTTCGGCGCTGGTGATCTTCGCATTGGCTTTGTGGATCGGCACGCGCGGCAAGTCCGCGGACATGCAGCCTGCCTGAACGGGAGAAGCACATGCAGGACATCGGCAGGCCGCACTTTTCGACCGCCGAGCGCGATCGTCGCTGGGCACGGGTCCGCGAACTGATGGCACGCGATGGCATCGACGTGATTGTCGCCGTACCGCATACGGGGCATCACGACCATTTCTCCGCCTATTCCCGCTATCTGACCGGGCTCGGCGGCTATTCGCTTGAGGTGGGCGCCGTGTTTCCGCTGGCTGCCGACGTGACGGCCATCGTCGTTCCCGATGTGGCCATCGAAAGATGGCGCGCGCAACAGGATTGGGTTGCCGACATCCGCACCCATGGCCGCGCCTTCGGCGACGGCATGATCGCGCGGCTGAAGGAGCTGAAACTCGATCGCGCGCGCATCGGCCTCGCCGGGCTCACGGGCGTGCCGCGGTTTGCCGACGGCATCGTCGCGCAGGCGTTCTACGAGAATCTGAGGCGGGCGTTTCCCAACGCGGAGCTGTGCGACTGCACCCATCTCCTCGATCTCGCTCGCTACACCAAGGGGGCCGAAGAGATCGAATTCCTGCGCGGCAGCGTCGCCTATGCGGAGGCCGCCGTCGATGCCCTGCGCACGACGGCCCGGGTCGGGGTCACGGAGAACGAGGTTTATGCCGCGATGCTGGCCGCGATGATCGCGCGCGGTAGCGAAGTGCCGGCGATGATCATGTGGGCGGCCGGACGGTCGGATACGCTCGTCTCGGCCGGTCTTCCGACGGCGCGGCGCTTCGAACGGGGCGACATCATCCGCGTCGAGGTGGAGGGCCGTTATGCCGGCTATTGCGGGCAGGTGACGCAGATGGCGGTGCTGGGTCCGGTGCCTGCCGCCTACCGCGACATGTGGAAGATGCAGCAGGAGGCGGTGGCGCTGTGCAGCGAACTGGCACGGCCGGGCATTAACCTGGGTGAACTGGCAACGCGGACAGAGGCGGTCGCCAAAGGGACGCCCTGCCGCATCCGCTTCCTGATGCACGGGCGCGGGCTCGGCGACGACGCGCCGATCTATGTTTTCTCAGCCGACGACGAGATCAAGCGATGGCCGCTGGAGGAGAATGCCTCCTTCATCATCAAGCCGATGGTGCTGCGCGACGGCTATGCGGATGTCGTATCGGGAGATTCCGTCGTCATCACACCAGCCGGCGCGCGGCGGCTTGGAAAGATCGAGCCCGCTATTCTGGAGCTCTGAAAGCAACCGCTTCGCCGTCATAGCCGGCCTTGTGCCGGCCACCCCGCCGTGGTGCGCTTCATGCGGCAAGAAAGGCCTCCGCCATCGGCTTATCCTGCAACAGCTCGCTGCATCATCGCGTGGATACCCGCGACAAGCGCGGGCATGACGCGGTTGGTCGACTACGGCGTCTTCCGGCACGCTTCTGCACAAACTTACTCTCCCGCCTGCCATCGCGACAGAGCGGCATTGGGATGGATGAGCTGGATGATATTCAGCGTCAGATTGTCCCTGATCATGTAGCCGACGAAAAGCTCCATCGCGAGCGCCAGCACGACGGTCAGCCACACGGGCTGCTGGCGGGCGAGGAAGAAACCCAGCGCCATCGCCAGGACATCGGAGACGGAGTTGATGATGCTGTCGCCGAAATAGCCCTGTGCCAGGGCCGACTCACGGTAGCGATCCATGATCAGCGGCGTGTTTTCGAGGATCTCCCAGCCGGCTTCCAGGCCCACGGCAATCGCGAAGCGCAGGCCGGTGGGCGTGCGCGGCGCGATAAGCCAGAGCAGCAGGTAAAAGCCGAAACCGTGGATAATGTGGGAGAACGTGTACCAGTCGGTCAGATGCTGGGAGTTCTCGGCACTGAGAACATCGCCCTGCCACAGTTTGACAGAACCGCAGGTGCAAATCGGCGGATGGCCCAGTGCGAAGAGTGACATCACCTGGATCGCGATGAGCCCGGCCACGATCGCTGCATACTGCGCGTGCGACATCGCGCGCAGACGATTGATGATGGCCGGCATCGCGCCCGCGCCTGCTAGGATGCGGTATCGGCGGGCGCCGGCGCCGGCTCAAGGGCCGCCGCTATGGCTTCCTCGACGCGTTCGAGCCAGATGATCTCGAGATGGTTCCTCACGTCGATCGGAATGTCTTCCAGATCACGCTTGTTGCGCGCCGGCAGCATCACGCGCGTCAGCCCGGCGCGCGCCGCCGCAATGACCTTCTCCTTGATGCCGCCAACCGGCAGCACGAGGCCACGCAATGAGATCTCGCCGGTCATCGCCGTGTCGCTGCGAACGGTGCGCCCTGTCAGAAGCGAGACCAGCGCGGTGAACATGGCGACGCCGGCGCTCGGGCCATCCTTGGGCGTGGCGCCGGCGGGCACATGAACGTGAATGTCGCTTTTCTGCAGCAGATCGTCGGCAATACCGAAGGAAGCGGCGCGGCTCTTCACAAGGGTCATCGCGGCCTGGGCGCTTTCTCGCATCACGTCGCCGAGCTGACCGGTGAGGATCAGCGCGCCACGCCCCGGCGAGCGCGCGGCCTCGATGAACAGGATATCGCCGCCGACCGGCGTCCAGGCGAGGCCCGTGGCGACGCCGGGCACGCTGGTGCGCATGGCCACTTCGTTCTCGAAAATCGGACTGCCGAGAATGGCCGTCAGCTCATCGACATGAACGGTCGCGTGATCAATGCTGCCTTCGGCGATCCGCACCGCGACGGAGCGCAGAGTGCGGCCGATCTCGCGCTCGAGGTTTCGAACGCCTGACTCGCGCGTGTAATACTGGATGATATTGCGCAGGGCCTCGTCATCAATACCCGCCTGCTCAGGCTTCAGGCCATTGGCGTCGAGCTGGCGCTTGACGAGATAGCGCTTTGCGATCTCCAGCTTCTCATTCTCCGTATAGCCCGCCAGCGTGATGATCTCCATGCGGTCGCGCAACGGGCCCTTGATCGTGTCGAGCATGTTGGCGGTCGCTATGAAGACGACACGCGACAGATCGAACGGCACGCCAAGGTAATTGTCGCGGAAGGTGGAATTCTGCTCGGGATCGAGGACCTCAAGCATCGCCGCGGACGGATCGCCCTGGATGCCCTGGCCCATCTTGTCGATCTCGTCGAGCATCATCACGCAATCGCGGCTGCCTGCCTTGCGGATGCCCTGGATGATGGTGCCCGGCAGCGCGCCCACGTAAGTGCGGCGATGCCCGCGGATTTCCGCTTCGTCATGAACGCCGCCCAGGCTGACGCGCACGAAGGCGCGGCCCATGGCCCGCGCGATGGATTGGCCGAGCGAGGTTTTGCCGACGCCGGGCGGGCCGGCGAAACAGAGAATGGGCGCCTTGCCGGTGGGAGAGAGCTTGCGCACGGCCAGATATTCGATGATGCGGCGCTTGATCTTGTCGAGCCCGAAATGGTCGGCATCGAGGATTTTGCGGGCCTCGGCGATGTCGATCGGCTTTTCGTCCGCCAGCGCCCACGGCAGATCGAGCAGCCAGTCGAGATAGGTGCGCACCATGCCGGCTTCCATGGCGCCTTCGGGCATGCGCTCATAGCGGCGCAACTCGCGGCGGGCCTGCTCCTCGACCTCGGCCGGCATGCCGGCCTTGGCCAGCTTTTCCGTCAGTTCGCGTACTTCGCCGGCACGGCCGTCGCCCTCGCCGAGCTGACGCTGGATCGTCGCCATCTGCTCGCGCAACACGGCCTCGCGCTGACGCTGGTCGAACGTGGCCTTGGTCTGCTCGCCGATTTCATGGGTCAGCCGCAGAACCTCGAGCCGCTCGGCCAGAAGCTTCGCCACCTTGTCGATGCGCGCGGTCAGGTCGATGGTCTCCAGAAGCTCCTGCTTCGCGTCTGCGGAAATCTCGAGATAGGCGGCGATCAGATCGGCAAGCGGGCCCGGCGCGGTAATGCCTTGCACCGCACCGATCAACTCGCGCGGCGCCTGGGGCAGAAGTTGCAAGGCCTCGACCGCCTGCTGTTTCAGATGCAGGAAGCGCGCCTCTATATCGGGCGTGCGTGTCTCCGGCTCTTCGATGCGCTGCACGCGCGCCACGAGGAAGGGACGCTCGCGCACGAATTCGACGACCCGGAACCTCTGCTGGCCCTGCAGGACAAGATGATGCGTGCCGTCGGGCGCATTCACATAGCGAAGCACATTTGCGATTGTACCGGTGCGGTGAAGATCGATCGCCGACGGCTCCGCAACCGACGGATCGCGCTGCATCAAAACGCCAATCTGACGTTCTTCACGAACCGCCTGCTGCGCCGCCGCAATCGAACGCTCGCGGCTGATCGCAATCGGAAACACCGTTCCAGGCAACAGCACGGTATCGCGCACCGGCACGATGATGAGGCCGTCCGGCGGAAAGGCGACAGAGCTTTCGGCATTGGCAGGCGCGGCGGTCTCGGAACCAGGATTCACAGGGATGCTCCTTCAGATCGCCTTGTGCAGGCTGATGAGCAGACAGCCGTCGCTGGTGGCGGTGCCGACGCGATCGTAACGGCCGGGCGGCAAGGCAATCCGCCGCTCGAAGCGACCTTGCGGCAATTCCAGACGATGAATGGTGGCGGTGCGCAACTGCGGCGGCAGAACACGGCGGCCTTTTATGACAATTGTTCCGTCTTCGATCATGGCCTCGACATTCTCCGGCGGAACGCCCGGCAAGGCGATGAAGATCAATATCTTGTCGTCGGTCTCGATGACATCGACGGGAGGCTCCCAGGTCGGCTGGGCCCGGGTTGCGCGGGGCGAGAAAACGTCGCGGTGCATTCTCTCCGCACGCGAGAGCATTTCAATCGCATCCGACCACATCCAGTTCCTCGGATTACCATCGGCCATGGACGAACCTCCGCGTCACTGTGAGCTGCCTGGGACGGCCTTTCATGGTCGCTTTTAAACGGACGGCCCACAAATCTTCAAGTCTGGAAACGACATATTTGAATGGATTGGCGACCTCGCCGGTTCCATCGCCTTCCGGCATCGGGGGCTGGCGTTGACAATCCTGGGGATGAGAGAAACGCTACATTGATGTTCCGGTGCGGCCGGAAGCCGCAACGGCGGTGCAGCATGATGAGAATTGTTCTCGTGACTGCCGGTGGTATCTCATGGGAGATTGCTACGGGCGTTCTGGATAGCGAAGGGGGGCCATAGCTTGTTCTTTCAGATTTTGGCACGAAATGGGTTTATGGCCTGTGTGTTCGCGGTAACGATCTTGTCTGCATCGGCCGCCGATGTGAGTAACGGCAAGAGAATCGCCGAGCGTTGGTGTGCGGCCTGCCATGTCGTCGCGCCCCAACAGACGCGGGCAAGCGCGGATGTCCCGACGTTCGCTGCAATCGCCGCCAAATATGCGACATCGCGCGACCTTGGCGTTTTTCTGACCGACCCGCATCCGCGCATGCCGGATATGGCCCTGTCGCAACCCGAGATCGCAGACCTTGTCGCCTATATCCGGTCGCTCGGGACGCAATAGGCTCGATCGTGGCATGACAGAATGTCCTCGAGCAGAGTTGTTGCCGGGAAGCGCCATAGCGTGGATTGAACGGGATCGGATCTATGAAAGACCCTTACGAGACGCTCGGCGTCAAGCGATCGGCGAGCGACAAGGAAATCAAGGACGCCTTCAAGAAACTGGCGCGCCAGTACCATCCCGACCTGCATCCCGGCGACAAGGAAGCGGAAGGGAAGTTCAAGGACATATCGGCGGCCAATGACCTGCTCAAGGACGCCGAGAAGCGCCGCCGGTTCGACGCGGGCGAGATCGATGCCAGCGGGGCCGAACGACCGCAGCAACGCTACTATCGCGATTTCGCCGATGCGCCGCATGCCGCGCAGGACGGTTTCGCCAGCAACGAGGATCTGGAGGAATTTCTGGCCCGTGCCTTCGGCGGCGGAGGCGCCAGAAGCCGCGGCGGGTTTGCGGCGGCCGGCCAGGATGTCAACTACGTGCTTCCGGTCGGATTGCTCGATGTCGCCAACGGCGCCACACGGACGATCACGCTGCCGGACGGCAAGACGCTGCAGGTGACGATTCCCGAGGGCGCCGAAGATCGGCAAATGCTGCGGCTGAAAGGACAGGGCATGCCGGGCTTCGGCGGCGGACCGACGGGCGATGCCTATGTCGAGATCCACGTCGAACCGCATCCGTTCTTTCAACGCAAGGACGACAATATTCATGTCGATGTTCCCGTCACATTGAAGGAGGCGGTGCTAGGCGCGCAGATCGAGGTTCCGACGATCAACGGCCCGGTGGTGGCGACGGTCCCCAAGGGATCGAATACGGGCACCACATTGCGGCTGCGCGACAGGGGTATCCGCAACCGCAAGACCGGACAACGCGGCCATCAGTTCATCAGCCTGAAAGTCGTTCTGCCGACGGCCGAAGAGCCGGACCTGACCGCGTTTCTCGAGACGTGGCAGCCGAAGGTTCAGCAGGAACCGCGCAAGGAGATGCTCAGATGACTCATGTCGATGATCTTCTCGCGACGATCTCCACTTTGCAGCGCGGCGATATCGAGACCTGGATCCGCGAAGGACTGGTCGCGCCGCAACAGGAAGCGGGAACGCTGCATTTCACGGAAATGGAATGTGCGCGCGTCCGCCTCATCTGTACGCTGCACTACGAACTCGAGATCGATGCCGAGACGTTGCCGATGGTGCTGTCGCTGGTCGACCAGCTTTACGACACGCGAAAGCGTCTCTTGTCCCTGACCGCCGCCGTTGCGGCGCAGGATCAGGACGTCCAGGCGGCGATCCTCGCCGCACTGGAGCGAGACGACCCTGCGCGGCAATCGTGACAAGTCTAGGCAGGCATGGTCAACGGATCATCGAGCGGTCCGTCGAGCACGGCAGCGATGATCGCTTCGATCTGGCGCTCATCGATGGCTGACGCTCCCGAACGAAACTTACCCACCAGTTCGTCTCGCGTGAGGGGCCGCTGCGGATCGCCGGGAACGTCATCGGTCATATAGGTGGCAGCCCGTCCGCCTGCCGTCACGGCAAGTTCGGCGCCTCGCTTGTCCTGCGCCGTCAGAACCGGATGTTCCTCGAGTTCGATCATGCCCTCGAGCCGGTGCACGTCGGGATTTGACAGTGCCTCGGCGCGGAACGCCTCCACCGTGAAATCGCCGTGGAGCAAGGCCCAGGCGAGGCCGTAACTCAGGCTGAACTGGGCCTGTATCGGTGTCGCTGGATGCCTGACGCCGCAATAGGTCAGGGCGTTGCGATAGATCCTGAGCTGCACACGCTCGATATTCGCCGCCTGCGAACCATGATCCGCGTGCCATTGCGAGGCAGCGAAAACGCCATAGTGCACATGTTTGGCGACGGGATATTTCTTCAGATAGCCCTGCAGCAGCAGCCAATCTCCTGGCGCCGTGTCCAGCGCATGGACATCGCGGCCAAGCGCCAGGCGCATGTGTTCGCTCAGGCTGCCGGGCGGGCCGCCAAAGCCGGCACGGGCCGACGTCAGCGCGATGTCGGCGAGAAGCGCGCCATGCCCGACATAGAGATTGCGCGCGGTCGACCCGTGGGTGATGGGATAATAGAGACTGAAAGGCAGATGACAGGCGGCGTGGCTGATCGCCGCCAGGGCAGTCTCGGGCGTCTCGCCGCGCAGGCGCGCAAGCCCGGCCGCGGCGCCGAACGTGCCAAAGCCGCCGTCCACATGCATGCCCGGCCGCAGGCGATAGACCTCACCGAGACGGCCGCCGATCTCGTAGCCTGCGACCAGCGCATCCAGCACCTGGCGCAGGCTGCGCCGTTCCGGCAAGGCGCGCGCCAGCAGCGCCGGCACGACATGCAGGCCTGGACGCCCCTGCGCGAGCGCCAGACCTTCGGGCCCCTCGAAGCAGCAAGCGGCAGCCGAGAAGGCTGACAGGAATCCACTGGTCGAAAGTCCGCCAGGCATACCAGGAAACCGAAGTCCTCCCGGTTCGCTTTCATTGAGCCGCCCGACAAGGCCGCGAACCTCGTCCGTCGCCAGCCCCGACAGCGCACAGCCGATCGTATCGAACAGCAGATGTCTCGCGCGCTGCTCGATCGAACCGTCGTCGAGCGGCTGCGCAGACCACAGCCAGCGTAATGTCTGCAGAATATCGTCATCAAGTCGTGTGGGCCGGGTGCCGCTATTCATAGCTTGTTGCCTCTCAGCGTGCCGTAAACTTGTGCGGGCGAAGGGATTGACGTTCTACAGTCATCTTATATCCTAGACAGGTAACTGTATTTTGACCAGACAGATTGCTGTATTGCAGAGCTGCTGACAGCGGCCCTTCTCAGGGGAAACTGGGTGGACGCATTTGTTGAGCCATTCAAGGCGCGCAGGGTCTATCTCCTGCTCAGAAGCCGGCTGACGAGCGGACAGTTCGTGCCCGGCATGCGGCTGTCGAGCGAGCCGGCACTGGCGGCCGAGCACGGCGTCTCCCGTGTCACCGTGCGCCGCGCCCTCGACCAGTTGTGCAGCGAGGGACTGATCGAACGCAGACCCGGCGCCGGCACTTTCGTTCGCGATGCGGGATTAGGGCGGCCCGTGGTGGTCGACCTCACCAATGTCTTCTCTCACCTGCTCGAGATGGGCCGCGAGACGAGCGTTCGCCTGCTGTCGTTCGGCTATGTCACGCCGCCAAGCATGATTGCGACCGCGCTGCGGTTGAAGCCGGGCGAACGTACGCAGCGCTCGGTGCGCGCACGCAGCGCCGATGGCGCACCATTTTCCTATCTCATCACCCATGTGCCCGAGCGCATCGGCCTGACCTATTCGGAAGCGGATCTTGGCACGCGGCCGCTGCTTCGCCTGCTCGAAAACTCCGGCGTCATCGCCGCCCGCGCCAGCCAGATGATTACGG
This sequence comes from Terripilifer ovatus, assembly GCA_029222685.1. Classification (GTDB taxonomy): domain Bacteria; phylum Pseudomonadota; class Alphaproteobacteria; order Rhizobiales; family Beijerinckiaceae; genus Terripilifer; species Terripilifer ovatus. The sequence goes on from JARHVB010000082.1 coordinate 114,468, forward strand.
CGACCCTGGCGGAGCCGGAGGTCGCCGAGGCGTTGCAGGTGGAGATCGGATCGCCGCTGCTGTCTTTGACGCGCATCGTCTATGAAGAAACCGGCAGCGGCGTCGAGCATCTGCAGGCGCTTTACAGGCCAGATCGCTACTCTTTCCATATGGATCTCGAACGCAACGGCGCGACGGGCCACAAGAACTGGAGCCCGGTGGTGCGGCCGAGCGCAGAGACGCCGCCGCCCCCGGCTCGGCAAGCCAAGCCTCACGCCAACAAGACGCCTCTCGCCCGAAATCCTCTCGTCAAGAAGAAGCCTCCGGCTTCAACCGCCCGCTCAAAAGGAAAAGGCTGATGCATATGACGCTGAAGCAGCGATGGCCGAAAACCAGGGAAGCCGCGTGAGCACCATTGATCCGGTCACGCTCGCGGTTCTCAAGGGCCGCCTGGAACAGATCGTCGACGAGATGGACGCCACCTTGTTCCGTTCGGCGTTCAACCCGATCATCGCCGAGGCACGCGATGCCTGCCATGGCCTCTATCATCCTGAAACCGGCGCGACCCTGGTTCAAGGCACGCAAGGCCTGCCGATCTTCGTCGGCGCCATGGCCTTCGCCGCAAAAGCCGTCATCGACAAGGTGGCGCGCGACGGCGGCCTCGAGCCGGGCGATACATTCCTGTTCAACGATCCTTACGAAGGCGGGACGCATCTCAGCGACATGCGCCTGGTGCGGCCGGTCTACCGCAATGGCGCCCTGTTCTGCTGGATCGCCTCGGTCGGCCATTGGCTCGACGTCGGCGGCAATGTGGCCGGCGGCTACAATCCACGCGCCACCGAAAGCCATCAGGAAGGCGTGCGCATCCCGATCGTGAAGCTTTTCAGTGCCGGCAAGGTGAGGCAGGACGTCGTCGACATTCTCGCCGCCAACACGCGCTCGTGGTCGTCCAACTGGGGCGATCTCAACGGGCAGTTGAACGCGCTCGACCTCGGCGAGCGCCGCATTCACGCCCTGCTCGACGAATACGGCGACACAACCATACAAACGGTATTTACAATCTTCGCCGATCGCGCCGAAGCGCTGATGCGCGCCTCGATCGCGACATTGCCGGACGGCACCTATTCGTTCGAAGACATCCTCGACAATGACGGCATCACCGACAAGCCGCTGACGGTGGCGCTCGATCTCACCGTCAACGGCGATGCGATGACGCTCGATTTCTCGCGCTCGTCGCCGCCGGCCGCGGGGCCCATCAACATCGCCTATTCCACCGCCGTCGCCGCCTGCTATGTCGCGCTCAAGCACGCCTTCACCGATGTGCCGGCCAATGCGGGATGCCTGCGGCCCATCACCTTCGTCATCCCCGAGACCACCTTGCTGGCCGTAAAGGCGCCGAAGCCCGTGGCCGGCTATACGGAGACGATCCTGCGTCTCATCGGCGTGGTGTTCGGGGCGCTGGCCAAGGCGGATCCTTCGCGCGCGACGGCCGCGCCGTTTGGAACGATCAACGCCTTGTCATTGTCGGGCACACGCAACGACGGTTCGCCCTGGCTGATGTTCTCGTTCTTCGGCGGCGGCCTCGGCGGCAATCCCGAAAGCGATGGATTGAGCCACGCCAACAATCCGATTTCCACCGCCACCATTCCGCCAATCGAGATTCTCGAGGCGGCCTATCCGGTGCTGTTCACCCAATGGGCATTGCGGCCGGACTCCGCCGGGGCAGGCGCACATCGCGGCGGGCTGGGCGCAATCTATGAAGTGGAACCGCTGGTCGACGCCAGCGTGTCGCTGCTCGGCGAGCGCGGCAAGGCGCCGCCCTTCGGGGTCAGCGGCGGACAGCCGGGCGCACTCAACCGCTTCATCTGGCAGAGCGACGAAGGCGACAAGTCGCCGCCGCTCGTCTCGAAGATCACCGACGTGAAGCTGCGCGCCGGACAGCGGGTGCGCCTGGAGACGCCCGGTGGCGGCGGCTGGGGCAACCCGAGCGATCGCGATCCATCCGCGACCGCGCGTGATGTGCGGCTCGGCTATGTCAGCGCCGCTGCGGCCGGAAAGGATGAAGCACAAGAGGGAGCTGCCGCATGAGCGCCTCCCTTGGATCACTCGTCGGCGTCGATGTCGGCGGCACCTTCACCGATCTTTTCTTCTATGACGAGGACAAGCGGCGCTTCTCGACCGCGAAAGTGCCTTCGCAGCGCGGCGATGAAGCGGTCGGATTTCTGCAGGGCCTCAAGAGCCTGGGGCCGGTGGCATCGCTGACCTCCATCGTGCACGGCACCACGGTCGGCACCAATGCGCTGCTCGAGCGCAAGGGCGCGCGCATCGGCCTCATCACGACCAAGGGCTTTCGCGACGTGCTCGAAATGCGCCGCCGCGACCGCCGCCAGACCTGGGGACTGTGGGGCGACTTCATCCCCGTCGTCGACCGCGATCTGCGGCTCGAAGTCGATGAGCGGACGCTCGCCGACGGAACGATCCGGACCGAAGTCGACATCGACGCCGTGAAGCGCGCCGCAGCGGCACTGCGCGCCAACGGCGCGCAGGCGCTCGCCGTGGTCTTCATCAATGCCTATGCCAATCCCGCCAACGAGCTGAAGGCGCTCGCTGCCGTCGCCGAGGTCTGGCCCAACGAGAACGTCGCCTGTTCGGCGCAGATCCTGCCGGAGATCCGTGAGTTCGAGCGGACATCGACGACAGCGTTGAATGCCTATCTCCAGCCTGTCGTCGGCGACTATCTCGCCAAGCTCGACCTGGCCTTGCGCTCGGAAGACTTCGGCGGCCGCTTTCATATCGTGCAATCGAACGGCGGCGTGATGTCGACGGCGATGGCGCGCCGGCTGCCGGTGCGCACTGCGCTTTCCGGCCCTGCCGCAGGCGTGATCGCCGCGGCGGAAATCGCACGCGTTGCAGGCTTCGCCAATGTCATCACCGGCGATCTGGGCGGCACCTCGTTCGACGTGTCGTTGGTCGTCGAGGGCAAGACCTCGCTTGCCGCGCAGACGACGATCGATTTCGGTCTCGTCGTGCGCACGCCGATGATCGAGATCACCACCATCGGTGCCGGCGGCGGCTCGATCGCTCATGTCGATGTCGGCGGCCTGCTGCAGGTCGGGCCGGAAAGCGCCGGCTCGCGGCCGGGTCCGGTGTGTTACGCGCAGGGCAATACGCGGCCGACATTGACCGATGCCAACGTCGTCCTCGGCCGCATCAATGCGGCCAACCCGATCGGCGGCCAGCTCAGCCGGCTTGACGTCGAAGCCGCCAAGGCCGCCATCGACAAGCACGTTGCGCAGCCGCTCGGCCTCGACACGATGAGCGCGGCGGAGGCGATCGTCCGCATTGCCGACAGCAAGATGGCCGGCGCGATCCGCCTGGTGTCGATCGAACGCGGCCATGATCCGGCCAAGTTCGCCCTGGTGCCGTTCGGCGGCGGCGGCGCGCTGCATGTCGGCGCGCTGATCAAGGATCTCGGCCTGAAGGGCGCGCTAATTCCGCGCTACCCTGGCGTCACCTCGGCGCTCGGCTGCGTCATTGCCGACATCCGCCACGATCAGGTGCGCACGGTGAACCTGCCCCTGCACGGGCTCGACGCCGCGAGCCTCGACCGGCGGATGATCGAGGATGCCGATGCGGCGCGGGCGGTGGTCGAGAAAGCCGGCCTTACCGTCGAGCGCATCGACATCGTCTTCGAGCTCGACATGCACTATGTGGGGCAGACGCATACAGTCGCCGTTCCGCTGCCTGTCGTCGTCTCCGGCGGAACGACGGATATCAGCGAAGACATCATCCGGCGCGCCTTCGAGGCGGCCTATCAGACATCGTTCAGCCGCCTGCTGCCGGGCATTCCGGCGAAGATCGTCAATCTGCGGGTGGCGGCGATCGGCCGGCGGCCGCGCTTCGATCTCAAGGCGCTGGCGCCCGCCGAGGGCGCATCCATGGAAAAGGCCAGGCGCGGAACCCGTCCGGTCTGGTTCGACGGCGCCTGGCACGATGCGGCCATCTATGCGCGGCTCGACCTCCCGGTCGGAGCCGAGATCCATGGCCCGGCGGTTCTTGAACAGCCGGACGCCACGACCGTCGTCGATCCAGAGCTTGTCGCAAGGGTCGACGCATTCGGCAATGTCATCGTGGAAAGGCCACAACGATGAGCGAGGGTCTGTTCGATACGAGAGTCAGCGCCCGCCTCGGAATCGAGCTTCCGATCCTCGGCGCGCCGATGGGCGGTTGTGCCGGCCCCGATCTCGTCGCGGCAGTGTCCAACGCGGGCGGACTCGGCATCCTGGGCCATGCCACGCTCGAGCCCGACGAAGTGCTGCGACAGATCCGGCGGACCAAGCAGTTGACTGCCAGGCCGTTCGGAATCGGTCTGCTGTTCCCCGCGAATGACGGCAAGCTTGTCGCTGCGCACGCACCGGCGCATCCGCTCCCTCGGTTTCTCGAACAGTTCATCGACACGCAGACGCAGGTCAGCGAACCGCCCAAGCGCTATGATGCGCAGACCGCCGAGCAGCGCCTCGAGATAGCCATTGCCGAGGGCGTCGCCGTCCTCACATTGGGGCTGGGCGCGCCCGCACATGTGATCGCCCGCGCCAAGGCCGCGGGCATGACCGTCATCGTTCTCGTCGGCAGCCGCCATGCGGCGCTCGACGTGGAAGCGCGCGGCGCCGACATCCTCGTCGCGCAGGGCCATGAGGCTGGCGGCCACACCGGCCGGACGTCGACCCTGGTCCTGGTGCCCCAGGTGGTCGATGCGGTCAAAATCCCCGTGGTCGCCGCCGGCGGCATCGTCGACGGGCGCAGCCTGGCGGCAGCGATGATGCTGGGCGCCGAAGGCGTCCTGATCGGCACGCGCCTGCTGGCGACGCCCGAAGCCGACACCGCGCCATCGCACAAGCAGAAGATCGTCGACATGCAGGACGACGAGACGCTGGTGTCGCGCTGCTATACCGGCAAGCCCTCGCGCGTGATCCGCAATGCCTTCACCGACGCCTGGAAGGGCCATGACAGCGAGTTGCGGCCGATGCCCGAGCAATGGGACATGGTGGCGCCGGTCGTCGTGCCGGCCAAAGCCAAGGGGTCGATCGCGGTCGGCAACTGGCCGACCGGACAGGGCGCCGCCCTCATCCATGATCTAAGTCCGGCAGGCGAGGTCGTGCAGAAGATGGCGGCGGAGGCCGAAGCGCTCGTGCACCGCTTCGGCCGTCCACGTGCGAGCGGAGGGCCTGGATGCTGAGGTTCCTCGCGCGCAGATTGACCCAGTCCGTCCTGACGGTCTTCGGCGTCCTCACCGCGGCATTCTTTCTCGTCCGCCTTGCGGGCGACCCTTCGGTTCTGCTGCTGCCGGTCGAAGCAACCGACAAGGACATCGCGCTGCTGCGCAGCGAACTCGGCCTCGATCAATCCCTCCCTGTCCAATACGGAAAATTCCTCCTCAATGTCCTGCAGGGCGACCTCGGGCTGTCCCTGCGGCAGCGGGTCCCGGCGCTCGATCTGGTTCTCGAGCGGCTGCCGGCGACGCTCGAACTGGCGCTGACGGCTTTCGTGCTCGGCCTCGTGCTGGCCTTCGTCGTCGGCCTTGTCATGCGGCTGACGCCAAGTCCGCGGTTGCGCGCCGCCATCATGTGGCTGGCCTTCATCCGGCAGGCGATCCCGGTTTTCTTTTTCGGCCTGCTGATGATCCTGCTTTTCTCGGTGACCCTGGGCTGGCTGCCTTCGCTCGGACGCGGCACGATCTACCACCTCATCCTGCCGGCGGTGACGCTTGCGACCTATGAACTGGCGCTCTACCTGCGCCTGTTCAATTCCGCCCTCGGCGAGCAGCAGGGCCAGGATTACGTTCGCACCGCCTATGCCAAAGGACAGACCCGCACCAGGATCATCCTGCGGCACATGCTGCCGAATGCGTTGCTGCCGCTGGTGACGATCGCCGGCATCAATCTGGGCATGCTGCTCGGCAGCGCCGTGGTCACGGAAACGGTGTTCAGTTGGCCCGGAGTCGGCCGCCTCATCGTTCAGTCCGTCAGCCAGCGCGATTATCCCGTCGTCATCGCCGGCGTGCTGATGATGTCGCTGGTGTTCGTGCTGATCAATCTGACCGTCGACCTGCTCTATGCCGTGCTCGATCCGCGCGTGAGGCTGTCATGAGCATTGCGACTGCCGACAAGACCGCCCCTGCGACCCATCGCTTTGCCTGGCTGCGCAGCGGCCTGCATATCATCGGGCAGTCCTATTCGATGATGTTTGCGGCCGCGCTGCTCGCCGCCGTGCTGTTGCTGATCGTCCTCGTTCCGCTCTTGCCAGGTTACGATCCCTATACGCAGAACCTGGCCGTGAGCCTTGCCGCGCCGTTCGAAAACATCGACGGGCGGACCTATATCCTCGGCACCGACACCCTGGGACGTGACTTGCTGAGCCGCGCGGCGCTGGCCGGGCGGGTGTCTCTCCTCATCGGCCTCTCGGCCGTGATCATCAGCCTCGTGGTCGGCGTGTTTCTCGGACTGGTGGCGGGCTTCTTCCGCGGCTTCGTCGAAAGCGTGGTGATGGGCCTGGCTGACCTGCAGCTCTCGATCCCGCGCGTGCTGCTGCTCATCGCGGTTGCCGCCATTGTCGGCCCGAGCGTCGTCAATCTCACGGTGCTGCTGGGCCTGACCAGCTGGGTGGTCTATGGCCGGGTCGCGCGCGCCATGGCCTTGTCGCTGCGCGAGCGCGAATTCGTCCTGTCGGCCGTCACCCAGGGCGCATCGGCGACGTGGAACATCCGCAAGCACCTGCTGCCGAACGTTCTGCCGCAGATGCTGATCGTCGGCTCGTTCGAACTTGGGCAGATCATCGTCTTCGAAGCCTCGCTCAGCTATCTCGGTCTCGGCATCCAGCCGCCGCTGCCGAGCTGGGGCATGATGATCAGCGAAGGCCAGCAGTATCTCGAGATCGACCCCTGGATCGCGCTGCTGCCGGGCATCGCCATCTTCATGCTGGTGACGGGAGTCCAGATTCTCAGCCAGGCGTTCACCTCCGAAGGCCAGTTCGACCTGGCATCCCCGCAGAAAGGGACGTGAGGATGACGGAAACCACCGCACCCATCCTGTCAGTCCGCAATCTCGTCGTCGAAGCCGTAAATGCCAGCGGCCCGGTGCGCATCGTCGATGGCGTCTCCTTCGATGTCCACGCCGGCGAGGTCTTCGGCATCGTCGGGGAATCCGGATCGGGCAAGAGCATCACCATGCTGGCGGTGATGGGTCTCTTAAGCGGCCGCACCCGCCTTGCCGGCGGCGAGGTGAAACTTCGGGGCAAGAGCCTGACCGACATGTCGCGCGAGGAGTTGCGCCGGGTCCGCGGCCGCAACGTCTCGATGATCTTCCAGGATCCGATGACGTCGTTGAACCCGGTTCTGCGCATCGGCAACCAGATCGCGGAAATTCTCGAAATCCATCAGCCGGAGCTGTCGCGCGCGGCGGTCCGTGACCGTGTCATCGAACTGTTGAGCCTCGTCGGCGTGCCCAGTCCGGAGCGGCGCTACCGGCAATATCCGCATGAATTTTCGGGCGGCATGCGGCAGCGCGCCATGATCGCCATGGCGATCGCCAACAATCCCGATATCCTGATTGCTGACGAGCCGACCACAGCGCTCGACGTCACCATCCAGGCGCAGGTGATGGAACTGCTGCTCGAAGTGCGCACGCGCAACCGGGCAGCGATGATCCTCATCACCCATGATCTGGGCCTCGTCGCGGAAACTGTCGATCGCGTTGCGGTCATGTATGGCGGAAGGTTGATGGAAGAGGGTCCGGTCGAGGAGATTTTCAGCCGCCCGGCCCATCCCTACACGGTCGGGCTGATGGCCAGCCGGCCGCGGCTCGATGCGGCGCCGGCGTTTCTCTATTCCATCCCAGGCCAGCCGCCGAGCCTCGCCAACCGTCCGTCCGGATGCGTCTTCAACCCGCGCTGCGCCCTGCAGAACGGGCGCGAGATCTGCACGACGAAATTGCCGTTGCTGGATTCGGTCAGTACCGCGCACAGTGCCGCCTGTCATTTCTCGCGGGAGATCGACGGCTGGATCGGCGAGGTCGTGACCGCCGATCGTAACAGCATGCGGGAAGCGCCATGACGCAGGCGTCGCCAGACAAAGCATTTCTGCAGGTGGATGATCTCCACACCCATTTTCGCGTCCGCGGCGCCGGCTGGAGAAGCGAGACATTGCGTGCCGTCAACGGCGTCTCGTTCTCGATCGCGCAAGGCGAAACGCTCGGCCTCGTCGGCGAGTCCGGATGCGGCAAGTCGACCCTCGGGCGCACCCTTCTTCGCCTCAACGAGCCGACCCGGGGCGCGGTCTATTTCAAAGGCCAGAATCTCGTCGGCATGGGCCGTGGCAAGATGCGGGCGGTAAGACGCTCGATCCAGGTCGTCTTCCAGGATCCCTATGCGTCGCTTGATCCGAAGATGACGGTGGGCGAGATCATCGCCGAGCCGCTGCACATCAACAACTGCTACCGGCCGGCCCGCGTCGCGGAAATGATCGACTGCGTCGGCTTGCAGCAGGATGCCGCCAACAGACTGCCGACGGAGTTTTCCGGCGGCCAGCGCCAGCGCATCGCGATTGCGCGGGCGCTGGCGCTCGGACCGGAGCTGCTGATCCTCGACGAGGCGGTCTCGGCCCTCGACGTGTCGATCCAGGCGCAGGTCATCAATCTGCTGAAGCAGCTGCAGAAGGAGATGGGCCTGACCTACCTGTTCATTTCGCATGACCTGTCAGTGGTGCGATACATCTCCGACAAGGTGGCGGTGATGTATCTCGGCAAGATCGTCGAGATGGGCGCCGGCGAGCAGATTTTCAGCGCGCCGGAACATCCTTATACGCAATCGCTGCTTTCGGCGGTTCCGATTGCCGATCCGTCGTACCGGAAACAACGCCAGCGCATCGTCCTGAAAGGCGATCTGCCGAACCCGCTCGATCCGCCGTCAGGCTGCGCCTTCCGGACCCGTTGTTTCAAGGCCCGGCCGAAATGCGCCGAGCAGGAACCGCAACTCGAGACGCGGGCCACCGCAGGCCACCTCAGCGCAGATCATGTCAGCGCTTGCCATTTTGCCGAACCGGTGGTGCCGGATTTCATGAAGATCAACACCAACACCCAGACCGCTGCGCCGGCCCTGCGCAGCGGTGCCATTCTGAAAGCCTGAAGCTGGAACAATCAGCCAACCATAAACGACAGGGGACATGATGATGAGCGTACCGAAATCGATTTCGACCATGGCCGCCGCGTTTTGCCTGCTCGCTGGGGCAGCGATGGCAACGCCTGCCGCCGCACAGTCCGGGCAATTGGTGGTGGCTCCGAGCTCGGACGTGCTGACGCTCGATCCCAGCCTCGATACGTCGCCGATCAGCCTGAACGTCTTCAAGAACATCTACGACCAGCTCACCGATATTGCGGCTGACGGATCGGTCGCTCCGTTGCTGGCCGCCCGCTGGGAGGCGGGCGAAAACGCGACGGCTTGGACGTTCACGATCAAGACCAACGCGAAGTTCCACGATGGCGCACCGGTTACCGTCGAGGATGTGATCTGGTCCTATCAGAAAATCATCGACGATCCGAAATCGCCGGTGCGCGCTTATCTCACCAAAGTAAGATCGATCGAGAAAGTGTCCGCCGACAAGCTTCGTTTCACCCTGTCGGCGCCGTTTGCAGCCTTCGACCGTCAGGTCTCGCTGATCTCGATCCTGCCGCGCAAGGTTTATGAGGAACGCGGTGCGGGCTTTGCGCAGAATCCGGTCGGGTCCGGCCCGTATAAAGTGGTCCGCTGGATCAAGGACGATAGAGTCGAACTGGAAGCTTTCGCGGGCTATCATGGTGGAACGCCGAAGATCAAGACGGTGATCTTCCGCCCCGTGCCATCGGAATCCGCACGTGCGGCGGCGTTATCGTCCGGCGAAGTGGATATCGTGCCGCTGTTGCCGCCGGCCCTCGTCGACCGGATGAGTTCGCGCAAGGGCGTGAGGGTCGAGAAGGTCCCCAGCAACCGCGTCATCTACCTGGGGTTCGATGTCAACAATCCCGTCCTGAGCAACCTCAAGCTGCGTCAGGCGATCGACATGTCGATCGACCGCAACACGATCACCACGAGGTTGCTGCGCGGGCTTGGCCATCCGATCGGACAGGTGGTGGCGCCGGTGACCTTCGGCTACGATCCGGCGATCAAGCCGACGGCCTACAATGCCGATGAGGCAAAGAAACTGCTGAAAGAGTCTGGCTACAACGGCGAGCCGATCGTCTTTCAATATCCGAACAACCGCTACGCGTTCGGCGAGGAAGTCGCCCAGGCCGTCGTCGGCTATATGAAAGCGGTCGGCATCAATGTCGAGATGCAGGGCATGGACTACAGCGCCTTCTTCCCGCTGTGGACGAGCAAGAAGCTCAACGGCATGCATATGTTCGCCTTCGGCCCTTCGATCATGGATGCCGACCTGCCGCTCGGCAGTCTCTATGAGACCGGGCCGGCGCGCGCCTACTGGTCGAACGCCAAGGTCAATGAACTCATCGCACAGCAACGCGCCGAGACCGATCCGGCCAAGCGTCGCGCGCAGATCGGCCAGATCTGGCAACTCAGCAAGGACAACGTGCCCTACGTGATGCTCTATAACGAGGTGCAGGCCTACGGCATCAAGGACAATGTGAAATGGACGGCGCGTCCCGACGAGCGCCTGCTTTTCAAGGATGCACAACTTGCCAAATGAGAACCCGATGATCGACCTCGATCCGGCCACGACCGCCCTCATCGTCATCGACATGCAGAACGATTTCTGCCATGCGGATGGATATTACGCCCGGGCGGGCCGGGACATCTCGCAACTGGCGGCAGCGACGGCTCCCGTGGCCAGGCTGCTCGAACGGGCGCGCGCTGCGGGCCTGAGCGTCGTGTTTACACGCCTCGTTCACGATGAGGCGCGCGGCGCGATGGAGGAGCGCCATACGATCAGGCCGCTTCGCTGGACCGCGCAGGGTAAGCGCCTGACACCGGGCACCTGGGGCGCCGACGTTGTCGACGCGCTGCGCCCGACGGCCGGCGAGCTGATCATCGACAAGCATGGTTACTCGGCTTTCGACGACACGACGCTTGAGCAGGACCTGCATCGGCGCGGGGTCAAGACCGTGCTGCTGGCTGGCGTCGTCACCTATGCCTGCGTGCTCGCCACCGGCTTTGCCGCCTTCGATCGCGGCTTCGACGTGCTGCTGGTGAAGGATGCGGCCGGAAGCTGGATCGACAGGCTGGGCGCCAGCACGTCCGAGGTCGTCGATCTTCTGCTCGGCCGGTCCGTAGCCGGCGACGAGCTCAACTTTTCATCTACACAAATCATTGTTACAGAGTGAGGAACTCCTGATGTCCTATGCATTCAAAGCCATCGACGCGGTCTGCAACTACGAATTCGACGATTCGGAGACGGTGCGGCCGGAATGGTCGAAGACCTTCATCACCCAGAAGATCGGCGCGGAGCCTGGCAGGATCGGCAGCTTTACGCCCGAAAGCTTCATCGAGAAGATGGACCGCGCCGGCATCGAGCATGTGTTCCTGATCGCCGTGAAGGCCGGCAGCACGCAGCAGAAGATCCACCGGCGCATCAGCTACGAGACCGTCGCCGCCATGGTGAAGAAACATCCGACACGGTTCAGCGGCCTGGCCGGCGTCGACCCGACGGAAGGCATGAAGGGCCTGGCGCAGCTCGAATACGCCATCAAGGACCTGGGCTTTGTCGGCGCGCATCTCTATCCGCACTGGTTCGAGATGGCGCCCGATCACGCGCGCTACTATCCGATCTACGCCAAATGCGCCGAACTCGGCGTGCCGATCCAGATGCAGGTCGGCCACTGCCTGCGCTATTCCGAAGAGCGGCCGCTGCCGAGCGTCGGCCGCCCGATCACGCTCGACACCATCGCCTGTCATTTCCCTGAATTGAAGCTGGTCGGCATTCATATCGGCTGGCCGTGGGTGGAAGAGATGATCTCCGTCGCCTACAAGCATCCCAACGTCTATATCGGCTCGGATGCCTATGCGCCGTCCCATTGGTCGAAGGAGTTCGTGCACTTCATCGATTCATGGGGCGCCAAGAAGGTGATCTTCGGCACTGACTTCCCGGTGATCGACCCGGAGCGGGCGCGCCAGGACATCGAAAAACTCGAGATCCGCGAGGCCTCCAGGCGCCGCTTTCTGCGCGACAATGTCATCGAGCTCTATAATCTGAAGCTTCCCCTGTCCGGAGCGACATCATGATGCCGGAAACGACACTCTCGGACATCACCTTGCCGGATGTCCTGCGCCAGCCGCAGGACAAGCTGCGGGCGCTGCAGGATCGCCTGCTGCGCCAGACCGTGGAGCTTTGCTATCGCGGTCATCCGTTTTATCAGAAACTGATGAAGCGCGAGGGCCTGGAGCCGCGCCACATCCAGACCTGCGACGACCTGGTGCGCCTGCCGCTGTCGACGAAGAAGGATTTTCTGGCCGATCCCGACGCATTCCGACTGCAGGGCGACGACCTGCCGATCGAGGCGCAGACGCTGTGGAAGATCATCTATACGACCGGCACGACGAGCGGACGCCCGGCCCCGATCTATGTGCCGTCCGCCGATCATTATGCCTATCTGTTCGCATCGGCGCGCCGGCGCGAGCTCGTCGATATCCGCGATACCGACACCTTGGTGAACCTGTTTCCGCTGACCCCGTTTCCGATGGGCGCCTATGCGCGGGCGCCCGACGAGATCGCGGCCGTCGGCGCCGCCATCGCCTTCGCCCATACGGGCCGGCCCGAAGGCCCGTTTCCCGTGCACAGGAGCCTTGACGATGCGGTCCGCATGATCGAGCGTCACCACGCCACGATCCTTTGGGGCGTGTCCGGCTTCGTCCGCCGGGTGCTGTTGCGGGCGCAGGAGCTGAATGCGGACTTCAGCGCGGTGCGCATGGTCATGGTCACCGGCGAGGCCTCTTCCGGCGCGATGCTGGACGACATGCGCCGGCGCATGCGCGAACTCGGTTGCGCCGACACCAGGATCGTCAACCGCTACGGCTCGACCGAGCAGGGCGGCAGCATGGTCGAGTGCACGCCGGGCAGCGGTTTCCACAGCCTTGCGCCGGACCAGATCTTCCATGAGGTGGTCGACGGCGAGACGGGCCGGCGCCTCAACGACGGCGAGACCGGCATGCTCGCCTTCACCCATGTCTATCGCCGCGGCACCGTCTTCCTGCGCTATCTCGTCGGCGATATCGTCGCTTTGACGAACGCGACCTGCCCGCATTGCGGCCGCACCTGCCCGCGCATCACCTCGCAGCCGGTCCGCGCCGGCGATGTCCTGAAGATCAAGGGCACGCTGGTCAACCTGCAGGTGCTGAAGGATCAACTGGAGCGCCTTCCGGCGGTGGAAGAATATCAGATCGTGATCCGTCCCATGGATGAAGCCGATCCGTTCTCCATGGACGAATTGCTGGTGCGGGTTTCGGCGCGGGATGACCTTCACGCCGCGACGGCCCAGGAGATCATCGCTCAGGCGACCAAAACGGCGCATGTGCGTCCGCTGGTCGAGTTTGTCGACAAGAACGATATCTTCGATCCGTTGAGCGGGGCCAAGCCGCGACGCGTGCTGGACCAGCGGCCGCCGCGCGGGTGATCTGACGGCCCGGAGGTGCCTCGCAGGGCATGTCCGGGGTTTCGGCGAACCGTCAGGAAAAACACGAATTTCTGCTCTCCGGTGCTACAAGCCAATCGAGGCAGAGGCACAGGAGCAGGCGCCCATGACGCACCGCATGCAGGAACTGGCGAGCGAGATCGTCCGGCTTCAGGGCGAGCTGGATCGTGAGATCGAGGCCCGGCGCAAAGTCCTCGGCTGGCGTCTGAAGGAGCGGATCGTCGAGTTCGAGCATGGCATCACCATCGAACATCGCCGGCTGCGGACGAAAATCTCGCGTTTTCTCAGGCGATCCCCCGCTGCAACCGTCCTGACCGCGCCGGTGATCTATTCGCTGATCATTCCCATGGTCATCCTCGACGCCTGGGCAAGCCTCTACCAGGCGATCTGCTTTCGCGCCTACGGCATCCCGCGGGTCAGCCGCGCCGACTACATCGTGCTCGACCGGCGGCATCTGTCCTATCTGAACTGGATCGAGGCGTTGAACTGCCTCTACTGCGGCTATGCCAACGGCGTCATCGCCTATGTCCGCGAGATCGGCAGCCGCACCGAACAATATTGGTGCCCGATCAAGCATGCTTTGCGGGTCACAGACCCGCACCGGCGCTATTACGCGTTTCTCGAATACGGCGATGCGGACGGCTATCGGGCACGCCTCGACGAATTTCGCAAACGCCTTCAGGCCGAACCGCCGCCGGATGCGCAAATGCGCGAGTGAGATGCCAGCGACCCAACCTTTGCACGGTGAAATGATCGCCCCGAAGACCATCTTGACGCAGATCAATGTGCGCTCCCGCTAATGATTGTTGACATGACCCATGTTCAGAACAAGACGCATGACGGCGTCGCTGCAGAGAACATCAGGAGATGGTCATGCTTGTAGCAAATATCATGACGACGCCGGTCATCAGCGTCGAACCCTCCGCATCGATTCGCGAAGCTGCTGCGTTGATGCTGGCGCACAAGATCAGCGGCCTGCCCGTCGTCAGGCAGGATGGAACATTGATCGGCATGCTGACCGAAGGCGATTTCCTGCGCCGAGGCGAGCTCGGCACCGAGCGCAAACGATCCTGGTGGCTGGAACTTCTCGTCAGTCCGGGCAAGATTGCGGATGAATATGTTCGTACTCACGGCCGCAAGGTCGAGGAGGTTATGTCGGACACTGTGGTGACGACGCGCAAGGATGCTTCCCTGGACGAGATTGTCGACGCCATGAGCCGGCATCACGTCAAACGGCTTCCCGTCGTCGAGAATGGGAAAGTCATCGGGATCGTCGCCAGGTCCGATCTCCTGCGCGCCTTGGCCCGTGCCCAGCCGTCGAATGATCCCGTGGCGGCAAACGATGAGCGGATCCGGGCGGATATCGAGGCGGAGCTTGCCCGGCAGAGCTGGAGCGGACACGGGCTCATTCACGTGAACGTCAAGGATGGCGCGGTCGAGTTGAGCGGCGCGATCCTCGATGAGCGTGAACGGCGGGCAGCCTATGTGGCGGCGGAAAATGTTGCTGGCGTCAAGTCGGTGTCCGATGAAATCGCCTGGATTGAGCCGATGTCCGGAATGATCATCCTGCCAAGCGAACCGCAGAGGGCCGGATAGGCATCGCGCGCGGGTTCATGATCAGACCCCTGGCCGGAGCAGGCAGGAATTGTGCTGTTTGTCTGGATTGGAGCGAGCCGCATTCTGTGCCGGCTAGAGCTTTTTCGGTGCTGATGGAATCAGAACCGAGCTCTAGGTTTTTGTTTTGACGCATTTTCTTCACGCGAACCGGCATCCCCTTCGCTCGAAAATGCTCTAACAGGTTGCTGAAAAACTCTCCAACTCAGCGCCATTGAGCTATTTTTGGTTTTTTGGGCGGGAGGAGATTTTTCTGTCTGGGCGTCGGGGTGTGGTTCATGCGGC
>JARHVB010000083.1:0-112600 GCA_029222685.1 Terripilifer ovatus
GTGTCAGTGTGATCAAAGCTCATCGCCGAGGTCCTTTCGAGGTTGGATCGTTTTTGCAAATCCAATCCTACCTCCTGGCCACCTACCGTCCCATAGTATCTGAGAGTCTGACTGAAAAGTAACGCTGTCATTCCCGACGTCCGCGAAGCGGGCGAGCGGGAATCCAGAAGGCCAAGGTCTCCCTTGTTGCCCCTGGATTCCCGCTCTGCGCTTCGCTTGGCGGGAATGACACACGGAGATCGAGTCAAAACAGCGCCTGCTACGCAGGCTCCTCAGGCTCCTCAGGATGAGGGCTTCTGGGAACGTATAGTCGGTGTGGTTCGCTGGACAGTGCGGCAGATTCTGAGTCAGACTCGCGGTAGGTTCCCTTATGGAGATACCATGTACGCCGACAAGACCGCGCTTCACATCGCCGGCCAGTTGCTGATCGCGCTGCTGTTCCTCGGCACCGGCGTCATGAATGCCCTGTGGAAGCAGCAGCAGCATGTCGACCGCATGGTCGACGCCGGCGTGCCGTATCCCTGGTTCATGCTGTGGTGCGGGTTCGTCCTGCAATTCGTCGGCGGTGCGATGGTGGCGCTCGACTGGAACGTGCGTCTCGGCGCGGCCATATTGATCGTGTTTACCATGGTCGCTTCGATTATTTTCCATCGCTACTGGCTGGTGGAAGACCCGTTGCGGCGGCATTTTCATGTATCCAATCTTTACGGCAACGGAGCTGTGATCGGCGGCCTGCTGCTTTTGATGTAGAGTGACGGCGTTCAGGGAGCGTTGAGATGGCGAAGAAGGCAGCGGCGGCAAAGAAGGCGGACACGGCCATCGAGGAGAATCCGTTGCGCACGGCACATCCGAACATTCGCGTCGGCGTCGGCGGCTGGACGTTCGAGCCGTGGCGCGGTGTCTTCTATCCGGACGGCCTGGCGCAGAAGCGCGAGCTGGAATATGCCAGCCGCCAGCTCAGCTCCATCGAGATCAACGGCACCTATTACGGCGCGCAGAAGCCCGAGAGCTTCGCCAAGTGGAATGCCGAAACGCCGGACGATTTCATTTTCTCGCTGAAGGGCACGCGCTTCTCGACCAACCGGCGTGTGCTGGCGGAGGCGCAGAATTCCGTCGAGCGCTTCATGAACAGCGGTCTGAGTGAACTCAAAGGCAAGCTCGGGCCGATCGACTGGCAGTTTCATCCGTCGAAGAAATTCGATCCGGATGACTTCGCGGCCTTCCTCAAATTCCTGCCGAAGACGCTCGATGGCCACAAGGTCCGCCATGTGGTCGAGGTGCGCAACGAAAGTTTCTCGACGCCGGATTTCATCGAGCTGGCGCGAGAGCATAACGTCGCCGTGGTCTGTGCGGAGGGCAACGGCTATGTGCAGATCCCCGATGTGACGGCCGATTTCGTCTATGCGCGCATCACTATCACCGACGAGAAGGTCAAGAACGGCTTTACCGACGCGACCGCGAAGAAATGGGCCCAGGCAGCGCTGGCCTGGGCAGCCGGCGAAACGCCGAAAGGCTTGGAGCCGGTCGGGCCCGCGCCGAAGGGGAAGGCCAAGCCGCGCGATGTGTTTCTCTATGTCATCGGCGGCCACAAGGTGTGCAATCCCGCTGCGGCGCAGGCGATCATGAAACATCTCGGCTGATGCCGCTGCAGAATCGCGTCCTGCCTGACGGCAGCATCGTTGCGATCCCTGACCGCGGCCTGTTCACCGGCAATCGCGGCATCATCCACGATCCGGCGACGCGCACCTTGTTGCCGCGGCGCTGGACGACCAAGGCCTGGATCGTCTGCGTCTGCGACTTCAAGGGGCGCCGGCGCGCGGTGATGGCGCGGCGAAGTTGGACGGAGCTTTTCTTTCTCGACGAGGCGACGGCCTTCGCCGCCGGGCACCGGCCGTGCTTCTTCTGCCGTCGTGAGGACGCCAGGCGGTTTCAGGCCGCATGGGCGCGAGGCAATCGCTGTGATCTGCCGAAGGTGGCGGTCATGGATTGTGTGCTGCATAAAGAGCGGCTCGATGGCAGGGCGAAGCGCCTGCATCCGCTGCCTGGCCTGCTTGCAGCTTTGCCGGATGGCGCCATGGTCGAGGCGCAAGGCAGATTTTACACGGTCGCTGATGGCCGCACGTATGGATGGACGCCCAGCGGCTATCAATCTGAAATCGTGCCCGAGAATGCCCGGTTGCTGACGCCGCCCTCGACCGTGCGGGCGCTCGCGGCGGGCTATCGTCCGGTTCTGCATCCAAGTCTGAACGCGGGTTGAGCAGCGATCGCAGAAATCGGAATGCGTTTTGGGTGTCTGCGCGTTAGCCTCGGATGCAGGATATCGAGAGACAGATGATATGACCGCACTGACCAAGGCCGGAACGCTCGCCAAGGCGCCGAGTTCAGCAGAAGCCCGCGTCGAGGCCTGTGATTGGCGCGCTGTTGTTGCCGACCTCGATGCGTCCGGCTGTGCGGTCATTGCGAATCTGCTGCAGCCCGACGAATGCGCGGCGATCGCGCAGCTCTACGGCGCCGACAGGAATTTCCGCAGCCATGTGCACATGGCGCGGCACGGCTTCGGGCGGGGCGAGTACAAATATTTCAAGTATCCGCTGCCTGATCTCATCGGTGCGTTCCGCACGGCGCTATATCCGCATCTGGCTGTCATCGCCAATGGCTGGAACGAGCGCATGGGTATTGCTGTGCGCTATCCCGCGACACATGCCGAATATATCCGGCAATGTCATGAAGCCGGGCAGGTGCGGCCGACGCCCTTGCTGCTGCAATACGGCGCGGGCGACTACAATTGCCTGCACCAGGATGTCTATGGCGATCTGCTGTTTCCGCTACAGGCGGTGACCTTGCTGTCGGAGCCGGGCAGGGATTTCACCGGCGGCGAATTCGTCCTGACCGAACAGCGGCCACGCATGCAGAGCCGCGTCGAGGTGGTGCCGCTGCGGCAGGGCGATGCGGTGGTCTTCGCCGTCAACAACCGGCCGGTCAGGGGATCGCGCGGCGATTACCGGGTCAACATGCGTCACGGCGTCAGCCGGCTGCGCTCTGGCCGGCGGCATACGCTGGGCCTGATTTTTCACGACGCGCGTTAAGCAAAACGGCTTCCATTGCCATACATGTACCGCATGGCGGGAGGTTGACAGGCGTCAACAAGCGGAGCCTTATGCGCCGCGCTGGGACTCGAGTCACGAAAATGCAACAAAAGCGCCAGCTAGGCGTTGACCGTTTGAAATAATGCAGGCGACCTCAAGTAAATGTTCAACCCATTTTTGAAATTCGGGCTGGATTCGGCGATGCTCGCTTTCGAATCCCAGCAGGTGATTGCGCTTCGCATGGCAAAACTGGCCCTCGGCGGGCCGGAGGCGACGCAGGAAGTCAGTCAGATGATCAGCGAGAAGGCCTTTGCCATGGCCGAAGCCGCGACCCATATGGCGTTCGGCGGCTCGACCCATGAGGTCGTACGCAAATACCGCCGCGCGGTGCGGGCCAATCGCAAGCGCCTGATGCGCTGAACGCCGCGCTAAACCGCTTCACACTTTTCGTGATCCTGCAGTAGCGTTTTCCGATCCACAGGATCGGAAAGACGCGTCCCGTTTATTTAAAGAGCGCATTTTCTTCACGCGAACCGGTGTCCACTTCGCTCGAAAATGCGCTAACATCCCGCATAGTCGCACCACAGCGATGCGGGAGGGAACATGACCGGATTCACGCGGCTCGCGTGCGCGGCGGCTTTGCCGGCCGCGCTGATGGCGGCGGGCGCCGCACAGGCGCAAAGCGCCGATGGCTTCTACAAGGGCAAGCAACTGCAGATCTTTGTTGCCGGCAGTGCCGGTGGCGGCATCGATCTCGGTGCGCGCCTGCTGTCGCGGTTCATCGGCAAATATCTGCCGGGCAATCCTGCCGTGCCGGTGCAGGACATGCCAGGCGCAGGCGGCATCCGCGTGCTCGAATATCTTGCGACCGTCGCGCCGCGCGACGGTACGCAGATCGGAGCTTTCGCTACCGGGCCGCTCCTCGACCAGATGATCACGACGCGGCAGCTATCCTACAAGACGACGGATTTCACCGCCGTCGGCGCGCTCGAAAAAGACGTCAGCTTCTGCGCCACGTGGAACACGTCGCCGGTGAAGACACTGGAAGATGCGCGCAACCGGGTGACCACCGTCGGCGGCACGGGCGCAGGCTCTTCCACCGACATCGAGCCGATGGTGCTCAACGATGTGCTCGGCACGAAGCTGAAAGTGATCTCCGGTTATCCCGGTACGCAGGAGACCATTCTCGCGGTCGAGCGTGGCGAGGTCGACGGGCGTTGCGCCTTCGGCTGGATGAGCCTCAATGCATCGAAGCCGGAATGGCTGCCGAAGAAAATGGTCAGCCTGCTGGTGCAGATCGGCCTCGAGAAACATCCGCGCCTGCCGGACGTGCCACTGGCGCTCGATCTGGCGAAGACCGAAGCCGACAAGCAGTTGATGCGCGTGGTGGCGACGCCGCTGGCGATCAGCCGGCCTTATCTGGCGCCGCCCGCTCTGCCGCAGGAACGAACGGCGGAATTGCGCAAGGCGTTCATGGCAGCGCTTGCCGATCCGGAGTTTCGCGCCGACTTTCGCAAGATGACGACAGAAGACCCCGAGCCCACCGATGGCGCCACCATGCAGAAGCTGCTGGCCGACATGTATTCCGTGCCGCAATCGGTGCAGGACCGGTTGCGCAATATCGTCAACAATACGAAGTAGCCCGGCGTCAGCTTACCGGCGTTCCACCGTCTGCGCCTGGTCGGCGGGGACGTTGAACAGCGGGATGACGCGGATCTGCTTGCGCTCCTGGGCGGCGGGCTTGCCGGTGATGACGAGCACGGGAGCGGCATCGTTCATCTGCGTGTCGGCTTGCGCCAAGCGCAGGGTCATGTTCGAGGCGACGTCGTGGCGGCTTTCGGCGCTGACGTCCTGGCCTTGCAGCATGACGAAGCCGGCGGCGATGACGAGCGACGCGATCGCGAAGCACAGCGGGCGGACGATGCGCTTCATCAGCGGGTTGTTGTCGGCGGTGTTCGAAGAAATACGGACCATGTGAGCCTCCTCTTGCCGGTCGATGCCGGCCTCATGAGGGCTCTTATGCTCCTGATATGCGCGGACCGATGTGCGTCCGCGCACGCGGCCATCAGGCCACCGTTTCGCGCACCTTCTGGCGCAGCCCGAGCCGTTCCAGGCGCGGAAGCACCTCTTGAACGAAATAGGGCAATTCCTTGAGATAATTCATGAAAACTGCCGTTGCTCCGGCGATGCCGATCTGCTGGATGCGGACCAGTTCGGCCACCACGTCGTCGGGCGTGCCGACGATCGGATAGATGCCCGGGAACATGCCGGAATAGCGTTTGCCGGTCGAATGTTCCATGCGGCCGACGCCCAGGCGGTCAGGTTCGGTCATGCGCTGCATGATGGTGCGGTCGGCTTCGGTTTCCCCGGCCAAGGTGCGCTTGGAGATCGTCGCGGTCTTCTGGCGCTTCATATAGTTGAGAGCGCCGAGATCGGCCTTTTCCTCGGCGAAATAATAGTAATAGTCCTCGGCCTCCTTGCGGGTCGGGCGGCAGACGAAAAAGGTCTGGCCGTAGATTTCCGGCGTCCGTCCGTGCGCGGCCGCTTGGGCCTTCAGCGAATGCATCGAGGCGGTGATCTGCTCGAGGCTGCTGAAGGTGGTGAACAGGATGTCGGCGATCTGCGCGGCGAAGGCCTGGCCGCCGGCGGAAGAGCCGGCCGACATGATCGGTGGTCGCGGCTTCTGGATCGGCAGCGGATCGGTCTTCAGGCCCAGCAGGTCATAGTACTGCCCCTTGAAATCGAACTCAGGCTCCCCCTTGAGGATCCTCTCGACCACGCTCGCCCATTCGAGGCCCTGGTCGTAGCGATGCTCGCCGTCGATGGCGACGCCGTGCATGCGGAATTCGTCGGCGTTCCAGCCGCAGACGATGTTGAGGCCGACCCTGCCGCTGGTGACATGGTCGAGGGTCGAGATCGCCTTGGCGACGAAGACCGGCGTGAACACCGGCACATGGGCGGTGACGAAAATCCCCGTCTTCTTGGTCATCGCGCCGAGCGCGGCCGCCTGGGTGAAGGTTTCGAACGAGCGGCCCCACATGTCGCTATCGCCGCCGAGGCCGCGCCAGCGGGCGATCGGCAGAATGAACTCGATGCCGGCCTCATCGGACAGCTTGGCGACCTCGGTGATTTCCTGCCAGTCCGCCTTCCAGCGGTCCTCGGCAACGCTCATCGCCATGCCGCCGCTGCAATTGATGCCGAAGAGGCCGAACTTGAAGGCGTTCGTTCCGAAGAATTGAGTCATGGGCGTTCGTCCCGGAATGTTTTCAGTTTATGTGTGAGCGCACATTACCGGGCGTGCCGGGCGGCGGCAATGCGGTACAGGCGCGCGGCAGCGGAGTCAGCCTGTCGCAGACGCGCTGCTAGAGCATTTTCGGTTCTGATAGAATCAGAACCGAAGCTCTAGTTTTTGTTTTGACGCGTTTTCTTCACGCGAACCGGCGTCCACTTCGCTCGAAAACGCGCTAGTGCAGCTTCGGCGCCTTGAACAGCCGCGTGCGGTCGCCCGACGTGACGCGGACATCGAAGGTGACGCCGTCGCGATGCAGGGTCATGGCGATGTCGCAGCCGGCGTCGCCCTGGGCGTAGATGGTCCGGTAAAGGCCGGCGAGGGATGTGATCGGCTTGCCGCCGATGGCCAGGATGATGTCGCCGTTCTTGAGCTCCGCCCGGCGGGCCGGACTGCGCTGGCCGCGGCCGACGACGACGACCTTGTCTTCGATCTCGGCGGCATAGAGACCAAGCCAGGGACGCGGCGGCGTGCTGCGGCGGCCGAAGCGGACGAGATCGTCGAGGATCGGCTTCAATAGATCGATCGGCACGATCATGTTGAGGTGGCCTTTCTCGTTCTTGTCGGCGCCCTGTTCAAGATGCAGCGAGCCGATGCCGAGCAGGTCGCCGTTCTCGCCGATGAGCGCCGTGCCGCCCCAGTTGGGATGCGCCGGGGCCGTGTAGATCGCCTCATCGAGGACATATTCCCAATAGCCGGCGAATTCCTGCTTGGCGACGATGCGCGCCGCGATGGAGCGTTCGCGACCGCCGGCGCCTGCCACGATGACCGGGTCGCCGCTGCGCGCCGCAGCGGAATTGCCGAGCGCGAGATGCGGCAGGTCGAGGCGGGCGAGCGCCTGCACCAGGCCGAAACCGCTTTCCTGATCGTAGCCGATGACCGTTCCGGCGAACGTGCGGCCGTCGTTCGAGCGCAGCCAGACTTCCTCCGCCTCGGTGATCAGATAGCCGATGGTCAGGAAAAGGCCGCGGTCGTTGATCAGCACGGCATTGCCGGCGCGCACCGTGCCCAGCGTCTCGGCGGTGAAGGCTTCCTCAGGGATACGCGCCGTCAGGGCGGCAACGGACAGCAGCGTCTGTTCGAGGTCGAAGACGTAATCATGGGCTTTTGGTTGCAGGCTTGAGGGAATTTTCCACTCGGGCTGCGTGGCCATATTTACTCCTCCGGGGGGCCGAACGGCCGGATTGCCAGACAGATATATAGCACTCAAACGCGATTGCAGCAGGGCGCGTGAGGGATTCCGGGCGTGTTTGGTTTTGCCACCCCGTCATATGACCAATAAGTGATGCCGGGACGGCGCCTGATGTGGAGGGCGATGACGATGATCGCCGCCATCATAACCCCGCCGACGACGAAAAAGCTCGAGGCGAGGCCGGCATAGGCGGCAGCAATCCCCATCCCGGTCGGCGTCAAGGCGGCGGCGGCCCGGTTTGCGGTGGTGCGCAAGGCGGCGCCCTTGCCCTGGGAGCCGCGGCCGGAGGCCTCGATCAGCATGGACAGCATGAGCGGCTGGCTCAGGCCCATGCCCAGGCCACGCAGGGAGGCGGTGATGGCGAGCATGGGAAATGCGGTCAGCAGCGGCGTGACCGACACGAAAATGATCGAAAACGCCGTCGAGAGGATGAGGGTCCATATCGCCGGCACGTAGCGCACGACGGGGCCGACCAGCAGCGCGCCCGCCGCGGCGATGGCGGAGGAGATCGTCACCAGAATGCCGATCTCGGTTGCCGAGAAGCCGATCGTCGAAAGGTACAGCGGATAGAAGGAATCCTGCACGCTGGAGGCGCCGATACGGATGACAGTGATCATCAGCACGATCGACATGCCGGGCACGGCCGCGAGACGCGCCGCGTCCCTGTAGTCGCTCAGCCGCGGGATCATGTCGCTTGCCTTGAACTTTTTGCGCGAGTCGGGGCTTACGCTTTCGTCGGGCGCCGGCACCAGCAGCGAACAGACGACCGTGCCCATGGCCCAGACCGTCAGAAAGGCAAACCCGCCGATGACGCCGGTGTGATCCCAGGCGAGGCCCGCGAGCGGGGGGCCGACAAAGCCGCCCATGCGCAGGACGAAGGCGAAACGCCCGGCCATGACGTGGCTGCCGTGCATGTTCTGCCCGAACAGGGTCTGCGATCCGAGCCAGCCGATGGCCGCGCCATAGCCGTTGATCATCTGCAGCACGAACACGCCGGGCAGCCAGCCGACCAACGGGATCATCGGCAGGGTGACGACGCTGAGCATGCAGCAGGCGAGCATCAGCTTTTTCGCGCCGTAACGGTCCATCAGCGCGCCGCCGTGAATGGCGAAGAAGAAGGGCAGGATATGCCGCGCCCCGATGACGACGCCGATCATGGCGGCCGAGGCATCATGCGTGGCAAGCCAGATCGGCAGAACGATGGAGCTCACATCCGTCAGGCTGTTGGAAAAGAAGCCGGCGAAATAGATCGGGATCTGCACGCGCCAAGGGACGGTTGACGACCCTTGCGCAGCCGCCCCCGAGGCGGCCGGCTGAACCTGGGCAATCTCTGGAACATTGGTTTCGGCGTTGTCCTGCAGTCTGGTGGTGCTGTCTTCCATTGCGGCGTTTGGTCTGCCTCCCTGCACATTGCGGAGGGCAAATCCCGCAATGCGATTCTTTTTGTCCGGTTATTTGAACAGAACCTAATCCTTATTTCCGCCCCGGTCATCAAGCACGGCTGTATTCCGTCGCACAAGGACCACCTGAGGCCAAGCCGGGCGAACATCGGCGAGGCGCTCGGAATATCGCGCCAGTCCGCGTGGGAACGATCTTCGCTGCTTTCCGTCCAAGGCATTGAAATTATA
Source organism: Terripilifer ovatus (assembly GCA_029222685.1). Lineage (GTDB taxonomy): Bacteria > Pseudomonadota > Alphaproteobacteria > Rhizobiales > Beijerinckiaceae > Terripilifer > Terripilifer ovatus. The sequence goes on from JARHVB010000083.1 coordinate 9,196, forward strand.
TCGTATTGCTTCTCGCCAGGCAGTGGGACCGGGACTTTTGCGGCCGTGGCTCCGCTGCGGCCGTCGCAAACCCTCGCAATCGCTGCCGGTCCGTGCTAACCGCTGTCGCTGATCGTCTGCGGGCCGCAGGCAAAAACTCTTTCCGGAAAGCAGATGTCGGATTTTATTCGCGAGGTTGACGAAGAATATCGCCGGGACCAGGCCGCCAAGTTCTGGCTGAAATACCAGAACTGGGTCATCGGCGTCGCTCTTCTGGTCGTCATCGCGACGGCCGGGTGGCGGCTGTGGGAATCACAGAAGCTGAAGGCGGAGCAGGCCGCCGGCGCGCAATTCCAGGCGGCGCTGCAACTGGCGCGCGACGGCAAGGGCAAGGAAGCCGAGACGGCTTTTCTCGACATCGCCAAGTCTGGTCCTGCCGGCTATCAGATCCTGGCCCGCTTCCGTGGCGCTGCTGAAATAGCCGGCCGCGACCCCAAGGAGGCGGTGCAGGTTTACGATGCGCTCGCCACCGATGCTGCGGTCGACCCCGTTCTTCAATCGGTCGCGCGGTTGCGTGCCGCTTATCTGCGGGTCGACGAAGCCGATCAGGCCGAAATCAAGCAGCGGATCGAACCGCTGGCCGCGCCGACCAGCCCGTTCCGTCATTCGGCGCGCGAATTGCTGGGTCTTGCCGCGCTGAAGGCCAATGACATGCAGGCCGCCGGCCGTTGGCTCGACATGATCGTCGCCGATCCGCAGGCGCCGCAATCGCTGCGCGACCGGGCCACCACTTTGCTCGGCCTCGTCGCCTCCGGCGGCGTGGCGGGGTGATATTGCTAGAGGTAGAATGCCCGCTGGAGCCCTCATCCTGAGGAGCAACGCTTGCGTTGCGTCTCCAAGGACGGGGGCGTGTGTTGAAATCTTGAAGAACGGTCTCACCAGGTCGATGGATTTCGAGTTTCATGGAATGTGAGGCTGCGGCTTGACGCCCCCGTCCTTCGAGACGCGCCTTTCAGGCGCTCCTCAGGATGAGGGCTTCTGGTTGTTTGCAGCTATCGCTAATTATTTGGACGGCCGGTAGCATCATCCGGCTGTCGAGATTGGACATCATGCATTTCACGATCGCCATTATCGGCAGGCCGAATGTCGGCAAGTCGACCCTGTTCAACCGTCTTGTCGGCAAGAAGCTGGCGCTGGTCGACGACCGGCCCGGCGTGACGCGCGATCGTCGCGAGGGCGAGGCGCAGCTTGGCGATCTGGAATTCTCCATCGTCGATACCGCCGGTCTCGAACAGAGCGATCCCGACTCGCTGACCGGCCGCATGCGCGCCCAGACGGAAGCGGCGATCGAGGGCGCCGACGCGATCTTCTTCGTCATCGATGCGCGCACCGGCCTGACGCCGACCGATCGTCACTTCGGCGATCTGGTGCGCCGCTCCGGCAAGCCGATCATTCTCATCGCCAACAAGGCGGAAGGCAAAGTCGGGACGGCTGGCGCCTATGAGGCGTTCGATCTGGGCCTCGGCGAACCGATTGCGCTGTCGGCCGAACATGGCGACGGCTTCAGCGAACTCTATGCCGCCGTGCGTGAAGCGCTGCCGGAGCAGACGGCGCTGCCCGACGATATCGAAGAGGACGATACTGCGCCGCTGGTGCTTGGCGACGAGGAAGACGGCAGCGAGCTCGATCCGACAAAGCCCTTGCGCATTGCCGTCGTCGGGCGGCCCAATGCCGGCAAGTCGACATTGATCAATCGCATCCTTGGCGAGGACCGGCTGCTGACAGGACCCGAAGCCGGCATTACCCGGGACTCGATCTCGGTCGATTTCGTCTGGACGCCGCCCAGGGGCGAGGCACGCAAGATGAAGCTGTTCGACACGGCAGGTCTTCGCCGCCGCGCCAGTATCCAGGACAAGCTGGAAAAGCTGGCGGCGGGCGACGCGATCCGCGCGGTGAAATTCGCCGAAGTCGTGGTGCTGCTGCTCGATGCGACCATTCCGTTCGAGAAGCAGGACCTGACCATCGCCGATCTGGTCGAGCGCGAGGGCAGGGCGCTGGTGATCGGCCTTAACAAATGGGATCTCGTCCAGGACCAGCAGAAGCTTCTGAAAGAGCTGCGCGAGAAGGCCGATCACCTGCTGCCGCAATTGCGCGGAATGGCTGTCGTCCCGGTGTCCGGCCTCGAAGGCACGGGCATCGACAAGCTGATGGCAGCGATCCTGCGCGTGCACGAGTTGTGGAACAAGCGGCTCTCCACCGGAAGGCTGAACCGCTGGCTTGAAGGCGCCATCGAACGGACGCCGCCGCCCGCCGTTTCCGGCCGGCGCATCAAGATCCGCTATATGACGCAGCCGAAAGCGCGGCCGCCGTATTTCGTTCTGTTCGGCAACCAGCTCGATCACCTGCCGACCAGCTACGAGCGCTTTCTCATCAACGGATTGCGCGAAACGTTCGAGTTTCCAGGCGTGCCGATCCGCATCTCGAAGCGCACCAGCAGCAATCCGTTCGAGGGCAAGCGCAAGCCGCCTGACAACAAGCGCAAGCGGCACTGATATCAGTCCTTGAGCCTCTTGAATGCAGCGAGGGCGCGTTCGCGTGCTTTTGCATGATCGACAACAGGCTTGGGATAAGTGTCGCCAAGCTTGATATTGGCTTCCTGCAGCACCTTTGCCGGCGCGAGCCAGGGCTTGTGAATAACGTCTGACGGGCATTTCGCAAGCTCAGGCACGAAGCGGCGGATATACTCGCCCTCGGGATCGAACTTCTCGCCCTGCAGGATCGGATTGAAGACGCGGAAGAAGGGCGCGGCGTCGGCGCCAGATCCCGCAACCCATTGCCAGCTTGCCGCATTGTTGGCCGGATCGGCATCGACCAGCGTATCCCAGAACCAGCGCTCCCCCTCGCGCCAGTCGATCATCAGATGCTTGATTAGAAACGAGGCTGCGATCATGCGCACGCGGTTGTGCATGAAGCCGGTCTTCCAGAGTTCGCGCAGGCCGGCATCGACGATGGGATAGCCGGTCTTGCCTTGCTGCCAGGCCTTCAGGTCTTTGGTCGCGGCGCGCCAGGGAAACTCATCGAAGCGTGTCTGGAAATTCTTCTGCGCCAGCTCGGGATTATGAAACAGCAGATGATAGGAGAATTCGCGCCAGCCTATCTCCGAGATAAATTTGTCAACGTTGTGTGCGGCTGCGGCCGACTTTGCCGCGGCATGCTGTGCCGCATGCCAGATCTGGCGCGGCGAAATTTCGCCGAAAGCGAGATGCGGCGACAGGCGCGACGTTGAGAGGCGACCGGGCCGATCGCGCTCGTCCGCGTAGTGCAGGAATGCGTCGTCCAAGAAGTCGAGCAGCCGTTTTCCTGCGCCGGCTTCCCCGGGCGTCCATTCCTCGCACAGGCCTCCGGCCCAGTCCGGCTTCGTCGGCAGAAGCGCGAGGTCATCAAGGGCGACGCGCGCGGGCGCTTGCTTGTTCCAGGCGACGGCTGCGAGCCGGCGTGGCGCGCGTAACGGTTCGGCCGGCGGCGGCAATGCCTGGCAGGCACGCCAGAATGGCGTGAACACGCGATAAGGCCCACCGGTTTTCGTCTTCATGGTCCAGGGTTCGTAAAGCAGCTGGCCGTTGAAGCTCTCGGCCGCAATGCCGCGTGGGGTGAGCGCGCTCTTGATCTGCGTGTCCATGTGGATGCCGGCGGCATCGTAGCGGCGCGTCCACATCACATGCTTCGCGCCAAAGGCAGCTGCAAGCGCCGGGATCAGTTGCAGTGGATCGCCGCGCAGGACGTCCAGGCGGCCGCCGATCCGTTCGAGGCCGGCGGCGAGCGCGGCGAGCGAATGATGCAGCCACCAGCGGCTGGCGCCGCCGGGGGCGCGGGCTTTGCCGCTGTCGTCGAGAACATAGATAAAGAGGGGCGGAGCGCCCGAGGCGAACGCCGCCTGCACGGCGGGATTGTCGGCAAGGCGCAGATCGTTGCGCAGCCATACGATGGAAGGAAAGATCGCAGCCATTGCCCTTCGGCGGTCGGAGAACGTGGAACGTCTTCTAAACTGGCGCGCTTGCAGACGAAATCAACTGTTCGAAATCGGGCCGCACGCCCTGGGGTGTGCGGCGGGCTGAACGCACCGACTCTGGTTCATCTCAAGCGTCGACGGAAATGTTCCGGAATCACCTGCACAAAATTAGGCCGCGCGCCCTGGGGCGCGCGGCGGGTATTGAAATGCTCTTGTCGGGACGCTTAGTTGGCGCGTTGCCGATAGACGCCGAAGTACCCACGGTTCGAATCGTAGGGCGCGCTCACCGGAGCATGGTCGAGCGGACGATTGAACGTGTTCAAGCCGCTGTCCGTGGTCTGCTGGCGAATATCGTTCAAGCGTTGCAGTTGGATATCGTACTGCGAGCGGCTCTGCGCGAAGGACGGCGCGGAAAACGAAGCGACGGCGATCAACGCACTGGCGATAAGGGTGCCTGTCTTGATCATGGTTATTCTCCTAATGCGTATACTTCTTGGTTCGTGAGGACGATCTGAGAAACCATTCTCTCGGCTCACGTGGCGCCGTTGCAGCGCCAGGACCGGGAGATATTCACGGCATCGGAAAATTAAAGCTCTGTGGCGATGTTGATCTTCGAACGCAGCCATGCGGTGTGAGCGGCTGTAACTATTTCACGGTGGGAAGGCCGACCGCCGTATATAATATCAATCTTATACGAACATGCTGTGATCCATCTGGCGCACAACGTTCTGTATAGAGACGAGGGCCGCAGTTCGTGCCGCCCGACGAGGTATACGCGATAAATATTCTTCCGCGCGGCGCGCTTTTGGAAAAATTATCTGCACCAAAATTATCTGCACAAAATTTATCTGCCTATGGCATTGGTGCAAAAAATAGGCCGCGCGTCGGGGGACGCGCGGCGTTGTTAAACGCTGTTCAATGACAGATTATCGGACAGCTTATTTGCGTGCCTTTTCGTTCTGGCGATAGAGGCCCTGGAACTGACGATCCAATCGGCTAGGGCCGGCATCGACGCCCCACGGGGCTTGATCGAGCGGATGGTCGAGCGTGTTCAAGCCGCTGTCGGTCGTCATTTCCTTGATGTCGTCCGCGCGCTGCAGTTGACGGTCGTACCGAGAAAGCGACTGAGCAGACGCCACAGCGGAGAATGACACAACTGCGATCAACGCGCCGGCAACGAGGGTGCCTGTCTTGATCATGATAAGTCTCCTGAATGCTTGTTCGCGAGGAACGACCGGAGAGGATCTCTCTCCCGCTCCTGCATGATGCACTGCAGCATCACGCGCCGCACATAATCCATTTCGCGGAAAGATACAGCCCCTCTCACAGACACGTTACGAACGGTGAGATGGCGTGAACTACTATTATAATCAGATAGATAAATGCGTCAAAAGGTAGCATTACGGCACACCGTGCTGAAATCAGAGGTGTTTGCTGCGTCGCACAATTTCCATGTCGCAGCGCAATTAATTTCATAAGAGCTTCAAAAATGACCGCAGCGCACTGGTGGTGCTTGCGGAATTGGCGATCACATCGCGCAACATCGATTGCGCTGTTAACCGGCAATGCGCAGACCAACGTGCAGCTATTCGTGCATTCGCAACGTCATGCCGCAAGGACGCGGCAATGACATGAGTGAATCGAAAAGCTGCGTTGTTGCTTAAGAATCCTGCGGGGCTGGAATCCGTTCACAGAGTTGCGAAACTTGCGCGCGCTTAAAAGCGAATCAATCATAAAAAATGAGCCGCGCACCCTGGGGCGCGCGGCGATTTGGAATTCAACTGAATGACGACGTCGCGTCGCGGATTAGTCGAGCGTAACGTCGTGCTCGTCATAAAGACCCTGCAACTGACGGTCTCTCTGGCTCGGGCCGGCGACATAGCCCTTCGGTGCGCGGTCGAGCGGATGGTTGATGGTGTTCAACCCGCTATCCGTGGTCATCTGGCGGATGTCATTGGCGCGCTGCTGCGCGACATCGTACTGCGAGAGGGACTGCGCAAACGACGGCGCCGAAAACGTAACGACGGCGATCAACGCACTGGCGATAAGGGTGCCTGTCTTGATCATGGTAATGCTCCTACTTCTATATTCTGTTCTTGCAATGGGGACGATCAAGGGAACTTCCAACGAACATTCCTTCGTCTCCACGTGGGCCTGTTGCAGCGCCACGGAAGGCAGATAGGTGTTGCATTGCAAAATACAGCCCCTTTCACGGATACGTGAGAGTGGGTGAAAATCCGTGAACCGCTTGTCAAATCAGATTAATTGCTGCGGCGAAGGTAGTGGACAGCTCCTTCGCAGTTGCAAGAGCGGGTTCTGCCGCCTATGCGGCTTGCTCAGATGTTCTCGTCTCAGATCTGCATCTCGATCACGTCGACGCCACGGATGCGGTCGACAAGATAGACGAGGCCGCGATCGTCCATCGTCACATCGTTCGAGGAAGCGCGCGTCTGTCCTTGCGGCGCATCGGGCACGTAGTAGCCGACTTGCCTGGGCGCGAACGGATCGGCGACATCGAAGATTCGCAAGCCCTGCGCGAACCATGCGAAGGGAATGATCGTGCCGGTGAAACGCTCGGACGGTTGATGGCAGCCGGTCATGGCGGGCTTTGCCGAGCCATCGATATCGAGGCCGGGCACATTGATGGTGGCGATCGGTGTCGGCAGGCTTTCCTCGCTGATGTCATAGACCCAGGCGAAGGCGGGCGCCGCCGGGCGCAGCTTCGCTACGTCTTCATCGGAGACGATCATCACCTTTCGGCCTTTCAGCTTCTGCGGCATGACGAGGCAGGTGTGCGTCGGATGCGGGAAGGCGGGGCTGCGGCGATGATGGCCGACCATCTTCGGTTGGCTGAGATCGGAGATGTCGAGAATATAGAGACCGTGATGCCAGTAGCTGACATAGAGACGATCTCCCTGTCGCAACGGATGATGGCATTTCGGTTCGACGAAATCGTCCCAGGGGTAGGGCTCGTTGCCGGCCTGCCATTGGCCGGGAATCCACCAGCGTGACACTTCGCGCGGCCGCGCCGGATCGGCAAGATCGAGGATGACGACGATATAGCCGACATAGCCTTCCATGGTCGCCGACACATAGGCGTAACGCCCGTCGAAGTCATAGCGATGGACGCCCTTGCCGCCGGTTTCCCATTTGGCGATCTGGCGCGGCGCCGTCGGATCGGCGACGTTGTATATCGTGAGGCCGCCGCTGAAATTGCTGACGGTGCTTTGTCCGTTCTCCTCGTGGTTGACGATCATCACGTCGCCGCGCGCCCGCACCTTGTGGGAATGCCATCCCTCCGGCAATTCGAGCTTCGAGAGAAGCCGTGGCGCCCTGGGATCGGCAATGTCGTAGATGCTGGTGCCCGACGGCGCCTTCATATGCGCCACGTAGAGGCGATTGCCGTCGACCCAGACCTGGCCGCCGCCGGCGCAATCGATGTGGCTGACGAGTTCGGTGTTATGCGCCGTCGGCATGTGTCCTCCGCAGAGTCTGATTCGTGACATTGATATGCTTCACGCCCTCATTCGACCCTCGCGATGCGAGGGCCACCTTCTCCCGTGAACGGAGATGGATTCAAGGATGGTCAGCGCGGGCAGCCGCGCATGTCTTCCTGGTATTGGAGCGCGTTGACCCTGGCCTGCTGGTTGGGCGATAGCCGGCCATAGGGCGGAAAACAATTCTCGCCGAAGGTGGCCCTGGCGCGCGCCGTCTGGAAGCAATAGCCGGCCCGGGCATAGATGGCATTGCGTTGATACCAGAGCTGGCCGCAGGACTGCGCTTGCGCTTCGGCGATAAATGGGGAGGCGGGCAAAAAGGTTGCAGCTCCGGCAAGAGCAATGGAAAAAGAAATCGAAAAAAAGCGGCCGCGCATGAAATCCTCCTGATTTGGCGCCTTATCTTACATCGCCTTTGGCTTCTGTTCTCTGCTTTACATCATCGGGCTTCGGTATCTGCGAGGGCCTCTGAGCAGCGGCTGGGCGAACTTCCGCCGTCGCCAGCCTGCGGTAGAGATTGCGCGCGCGGCGGATCGGCCACCAGTCATACAGCAGGAGTTCCGCCGGCCGCCAGTTGGCGACCCATCCGAAAACAGAAAGGCCATCGCGCAAACCTTCGCGCACGCCGTCGCGGAACGGCAAGGCATCCACGTATTGCGCCAGCGTCGTACAGACCGTCAGAATGACCAGGCCGATGCCAAGAGAGATGACGCCTTCGCGCATCGTCGTGCGAAAACTTCGGGCTTCTATATCGGCCAGATATTCGAAGTGCGAGGTCAACGTTTTCTGAAACTCCGCGACCGCCTCCGCACTGGCAGGCTGTCCCTTCAGCGCCAGATCGACGACGAATCGATTCGAGCGCGGCTCGTCCCAGGCTGCGGAAACCAGGTATTCGCTGATCCGGGGGCGGAGACTGTGTTCGTGGAAGGGAGAGGGATCGAAGCTGAAAAACTGTTCGGGTTTCACTACGTCGAGCGCGAAATGGCTCGCAACGGCCGAATTCTGTTTCGAGGTCATGATGTCTGGCCGTTCCATTCTATATCCGCAGCCGGTGCATTACGGCCTGTGTTGGCTATCCACTTGTCTCAATGCGCTTCGCTCTGCCTGATTCCTTTGCCTTGCCTGATTGAGCAGCAGGATCATGACGCGTGAAATGGCATTTTCAAATTGGCGGCCTCGCCGCGTCTCGGGATTGGACGGTCGTCGAACGATAAGTACAAGCCGGTGTGCTTGAAAATTCAAACTCTTTTTAGCGGTCCGGGAAAGCTCTCGAACAGTTGATCAATTATGTCCTTTTCGTAAGGTTGAGGCCATGATTCCGACAGGTGATATCGGCCTTAATCAGTTTCTGTTGCGGCGCACACACCGCAGGTGATTCAGAGCCGGCTCCGATGCGTCCGAGATACTTCAAGCAGGATATGAACCCGACGCATGTCGCCGGGTTGTATTTCTCTCCATGCCGGCTGGCGCTTGTGCGCTCCTCCCCCTCAATTTGGCGCGCTCTGTCCGCGGCGATCCTCGCGGGCACAGGATTTTGACGCGCAGAAAGGGGCGTAAATTTATGGCGAAAGCCAATCCCCAAGAACAAGAAAGAGGCACACCAGTCATGGCATTATCCCGTGGTCCGCAGAAACCAGATCTTCTGTCTGATCCTGATCTCGATCTCATGATGGTCAATGGCGGCGTCCTTGCGCACGAGGGCTCGCAGTCCTTCGTCGATGCGCGCGAGGAGGGCGGCAATCGGGATGGTTCGGCGGTTGCGGCGCGTGGATCGGCTTCCGGGCGTAAAGCCGGCTGGGTTTCACGTGGCCTGGTCCTGATCATCATCGCGGCTGCGGCCGTCGGCGGCTACAAGTACTGGTCGCAGAGCGGCGCGCCGACGGCGCACGTCTCGGCGGCAGCGCCGGTCATTCCGGTCGAGGCGGCGATCGCCGCCAATGCGGACGTTCCGGTTTATTACGGTGGCCTCGGCACGGTGCAGGCCTTCAACACGGTCAACGTCAAGACCCGCGTCGACGGCCAGATCCAGACGATCGCTTTCACAGAAGGCCAGAAGGTCAAGCGCGGCGATCTGCTCGTGCAGATCGACCCGCGGCCCTACAAGGCGACCTATGATCAGGCGGTCGCCAAGAAAGCCCAGGATGAGGCGCAACTCGGCAACGCCAAACTCGACCTGGACCGCTATACGCAACTCGCCAAAAGCAATTTCGGCACGCGCCAGCAACTCGATACGCAGACCGCGCTGGTGGCGCAGCTTACGGCAGCCATCCGCGCCGATACCGGCGCCATCGATGCTGCCAAAATCCAGCTCGACTACACCTCCATCGTTTCGCCGATCGATGGCGTCGCCGGCATCCGCCAGGTCGACATCGGCAATATCGTCCACGCGTCCGACGCAACCGGCATCGTCGTCGTCACGCAATTGCAGCCGATTTCGATCGTCTTCACTTTGCCGGAAGAAGAACGCCAGCAGGTCGCCGACGCCATGGCCGCGGGGCCGGTCACAGTCACGGCACTGGCGCGCGATGGCACGACCGAACTCGATCGCGGCAATGTTCTGCTGATCGACAATCAGATCGATCAGGGTGCGGGCACGATGCGCCTCAAGGCGACGTTCCCCAATGCGAAGAACACGCTCTGGCCCGGCCAGTTCGTCAACATGCGGCTGCTCCTGAAGACGCAACAGAATGTTCTGACCATCCCGTCGGCGGCGGTAAACCGCGGTCCGGCCGGTTTCTATGCCTATGTGGTCAAACCTGATTCCACGGTCGATATGCGCGGGATCAAGGTCGGCCAGGACATCAACGACATTACCGTCATCGAGGAAGGGCTTGCTGCCGGCGAGCGGGTCGTGACAGGCGGCCAATACCGGCTGCAGCCCGGGGCGCATGTGGCCGTCGATCCGCCGAAGTCCGTCACCGCTGCCACGGCGGCGGCCGCGATGGCGTCCACTGCGGAGAAAGTGACGCAATGAGCATCTCTTCTCCATTCATCTCACGGCCGATCGCCACATCGCTGCTTATGGCCGGTCTTCTGTTGGCCGGGCTCGTGGCCTATCCGTTCCTGCCGGTGGCGCCCTTGCCGCAAGTCGATTACCCGACCCTCCTGGTGTCGGCTTCCCTGCCGGGGGCCAGTCCGGAAACCATGGCGTCTTCCGTCGCCGCTCCGCTTGAGCGACAATTCGCACAGATTGCCGGCGTGACCCAGATGACGTCGACAAGCGCTCTGGGCACGGCGCAGGTAGCCCTACAGTTCGATCTCAGTCGCAATATCGATGGCGCGGCTCTTGACGTGCAAACGGCAATCTCCGCCGCCGGTGCGCAGCTGCCCAAAAACCTGCCGAGCAATCCGACGGTCCGCAAGTTCAACCCGGCCGACGCGCCTGTCCTGGTCTTGGCCGCTCATTCCGACACAATGCCGATTACGGTCGTGGACGATTATGTGGAGAACGTGCTGGCGCAGCGGATCTCGCAGATATCGGGTGTCGGCTATGTGACGCTGGGCGGCCAGCGCAAGCCCGCCGTTCGCGTCCAGGTCGATCCGGGCAAGCTGGCTGCGCTGGGTCTCGGCCTCGAGGATGTCGCCAGCACGATCAGCACCGCGACTGTGAATGCGCCGAAGGGATCCTTGAACGGCATCACCCGCAATTTCACCATTTACGACAATGATCAGCTCCTGGCCGCCAAACCCTGGAACGATGTCATCATCGCCTATCGCAATGGCAGCCCTGTCCGGATACGTGACATCGGGACGGCGATCGACGGTCCAGAAGACACGACGCTGTCAGCCTGGCAGAACGGCAAGCCTGGCATTCAGCTGCAGGTCTACAAACAGCCCGGCGCCAATGTGGTCGACACGGTGCAGCGCGTGCAAAGATCGCTGCCGCAGATCAAGGCGGCCATGCCGCCGGCTCTCCAGGTCGATACCGTGGTCGATCTGACGCGGACGATTCAGGCGTCCGTCAAGGATGTGCAGTTCACCCTGCTGCTGACCACCACCCTGGTGGTGATGGTGATCTTCCTGTTCCTGCGCAGCCTGTGGGCCACGATCATCCCGGCGGTGACCGTGCCTCTGGCCCTGCTCGGGACGACGGGCCTGATGTATATTCTGGGTTATAGCCTCGACAATCTGTCTCTGATGGGGCTGTCGATCGCCGTCGGTTTCGTGGTCGACGACGCCATCGTCATGCTCGAGAATATCCATCGTCACATCGAGGATGGGATGTCGCCGATGGAGGCGGCCTATAAGGGATCGGCCGAAATCGGTTTCACCATTCTGTCGATCAGTATTTCTCTCGTCGCCGTGTTCATTCCGCTGCTGCTGATGGGCGGCATCGTAGGGCGTCTCTTCCGTGAGTTCGCCATTGTCGTCACCATGACGATCATGGTCTCCGGCATCGTGGCGTTGACGCTGACGCCGATGATGTGTTCGCGCTTCCTGCGCAGCCATGCGGACGAGGAGGCCCATCACGGACGCCTCTATCGGCTGACGGAGCGAGGCTTCGACTGGGTGCTGGGCCGCTATGCGGCGGGGCTCGACCTTGTATTGCGTCACCAGAGGCTGACCTTCGCCGTGTTCGTCGCCACCGTCGTCGCCACGGCCGGGCTCTACGTCGTCATCCCGAAGGGGTTTTTTCCGCAACAGGATACCGGCGTCATCCAGGCGCTGCCGGAAGGCGGGCAGGACGTCTCCTCGACTGAAATGTCGCGTTTGACCCATGCCCTCACCGATGTCATCGCCAGTGATCCCGACGTCGAAAGCTGGTCGGCCTCGACCGGCGGTCAACGCGGCACCAATGCCGGCTTTGTCTTCATCAGTTTGAAGCCGCGCGATGAACGTACCGCTACTGCCGACCAGATCATCGCGCGCTTGCGGCCGAAGCTGGCGAAGGTGGAGGGCGCGGCACTGTTCATGCAGGCCCGGCAGGATCTCAATGTCGGGGGCCGGCTGGCGCGGACCCAGTTTCAGTACACGCTTAGCGACGTCAGCCTCGACGAACTCAATCAGTGGGCGCCACGTCTTCTGGCGAAATTGAAAACCCTGCCGGAATTGCGCGACCTTGCGTCGGATCAACAGACCAACGCAACGATGATAGCGGTGAAGATCGATCGCGATCAGGCGGCGCGCTTCGGCATCCAGCCGGCGCTCATCGACCAGACGCTCTACGATGCTTTCGGCCAGCGCCAGGTGACCCAATTTTTCACCCAGCTCAACGCCTATCATGTGGTCCTCGAGGTCGATCCGAAATTGAAGAGCGATCCGAATGTGCTGGACAAGATCTATGTCAAATCGCCGACGACGGGTGAGCAGGTGCCGCTGTCGGCCGTGGCAAAGTTCGATACCAGCGGCGTGAACTACGTGGTGGTCAACCACCAGGGCCAGTTCCCGGCCGTCACTCTCTCCTTCAACCTGGCACCGGGCGTAGCGCTGGGCGATGCCACGACCGCGGTCGAGAAAGCGGCGGCCGAGATCGGCATGCCGGCCTCCGTCACGGGCAGTTTCCAGGGCACGGCGCAGGCGTTCCAGGCTTCGCTGGCAAGCCAGCCCTACTTGGTGCTGGCGGCCCTGATCACCGTCTACATCATTTTGGGCGTGCTCTACGAAAGCTACATCCATCCGCTCACCATCCTCTCGACCCTGCCGTCGGCGGGTGTCGGCGCGCTGCTGATGCTGATGCTGTTTCATTTCGACCTGTCGGTGATCGCCATGATCGGCATCATCCTGCTCATTGGCATCGTGAAGAAGAACGGCATCATGATCGTCGACTTCGCCATCCATGCCGAGCGCGACGAGGGGCTGACGCCGGTTGAGTCAATCCGCAAGGCCTGCCTGATGCGCTTCCGGCCGATCATGATGACGACGATGGCGGCGCTGCTCGGCGCCTTGCCGCTGATGCTGGGGCACGGCACCGGCTCGGAACTGCGCCAGCCGCTCGGCTATACGATGGTCGGCGGCCTGCTGCTGAGCCAGGTGCTGACCCTGTTCACGACGCCGATCATCTATCTCTACCTAGACAAGCTCGGCGGCCAGTTCGGCTGGACGCGCCGCCACCGTGCCGCCTCGCACCCAACGCCCGGTGTGGTGCCCGGATTGCATCCGCATCCGGCGGAATAGGGCTTATTTTTCGAGGTTTACCACCCGCGCGAGGTTTGCTCCCCGCGCGGGACTGGTCGTCGTTATTCGCAACTTGCCGGAACCGGCTGGCTGTCGCAACATATGTGGCAGTTTAGCAATTGCCGGGCACGCTGGATAAACGGCGGCCGGCCATTCGCAGCCGCGGATCGGCCGACGCCGGAAGCAGATAAGCGTACCCCGTCAATCATACGGAGGGCGCAGCCTTGAGCAGTGTTCAAAACATCCGAGACATTCAGGACCATGCCGGAGCGAACGGTCGTCCGCAGTTGAATTTGCAGGCAGCCTCACTGCCTGTGCGCCTGGGTCGCTTCGTCGCCGACAGCGTCCGGTTCGGCCTGCCCACCGCCGGCATGAACTATGTGACGGCCTCGCCGACGCCGATCGAACCCGAGCGGATATGGCATAATTTCACCCGCGCGTGGCCGGCGCCCATGCAGGCGATCATCGACAGCTATCCGTTTCCGGCGCAGCGCCGGCGCATTATCGAAGACGTCTTCCACAAGACGAGCGCCGAAGGTATCGAATATCACTATGATGTGTCGAACGCCTTCTACGAGTTGTTTCTCGACCGGCGCTTCATGTTCTATTCCTGCGCCGATTTCCTCACCCCCGAGGACACGCTGGAACAGGCCCAGCTCAACAAGGCCGATTACATTCTCGGCCTGCTCGAACCAAAGGCGGGGGAAAAGATCATGGAACTCGGCTGCGGCTGGGGGTCGATGATGCGCCATGTCCATGCCCATACGGGGGACAAGGACAATCTGAGCGGCGTCACCCTGTCGAAAGATCAGTTGGGCTATATCCGCGAGAAATTCGGCTTCAATGTTCAACTGGATGACTTCATCCGCATGGACTACGGCGTCGAGACCTATGACAAGTTCTATTCGATCGGCGCCATGGAACATGTGCGCCCCAACGATGTGCTGCCGCTCTATAAGCGGCTGCACGCGGCGCTGAAGCCCGGCGGCCGCGTCGTGCTGCATTTCTTTTCCCTGAACGGCACCGACCGGTGGCCGCCGTCGATGGTCAGTTCGCAGCTCATCTTTCCAGGCTCCCTGCTGGCGTTGCACAGCGATCATCTCGACTGGGCGCGGCAGGCGGGATTCCGGCTCACCCATGATTCCAAGCACGATTACCGGCCGACCCTGAGAGCCTGGTTCGATCGTCTGGTGGAAAATCGTGACAAGGCGCATGCGCTGGTCGGCATCCAGACCACCAACAAATACCTCGGCTTTTTCGCCGCCTCCTGGGGCTTCTTCGATTTCGGCATCGCCACCTTGCACCGGCTCGTGCTGATGAAGGACTGAAGCGCGAGCATCGATGTGTCTTCAGCCTGCTTTCGGACGCAATCCTCCCTGGCCGACGATTTGCGGCGGCTGGGCCTGGGCGCCGGGGACACGGTGATGGTTCACGCGGCGATGAGCCGTGTCGGCCGTTTGCTGAACGGTCCCGATGTTTTCATTCATGCGCTTCTGGATGTGGTCGGCCCGGAGGGAACGATCCTCGCCTATACCGACTGGGATGCGCGTTACGACGAACTATTGTCGGAAGGCGGCACCCTGCCGATCGAATGGCGTCCGCACATTCCGGCGTTCGACCGGCAGTTCTCCCGCGCCATCCGTGATCATGGGATCTTTGCGGAATTCCTGCGCACCACGCGTGGTGCGCGTCGCAGCGGCAATCCGGGCGCCTCGGTCGCGGCCGTCGGTGCGCGGGCGGATTGGATCACCGCCGATCATCCGCTCGATTACGGCTATGGCGAGGGCTCGCCCTTCGCCAAGCTGGTGGCCGCAAAGGGGAGGGTGCTCATGGCCGGGGCGCCGCTCGACACGATGACGCTGCTGCATCATGCCGAACATCTGGCGTGTCCGCCGCTATGAGGTGCCGTTCGCCGCCAATACCGGCGTCCAATGGCGCATGGTGGAGGAGTTCGAAACGTCACTGCCGGTCGTCGCAGGATTGGACGACGACTATTTCGCGACCATCGTCGAAGCGTTTCTAGCCGGCGGTGCCGGCTCGCGGGGCACGATCGGCGATGCGGCGAGCGTTCTTGTCGATGCAAACGCCATCACCGCCTTTGCGGTGAAATGGCTGGAAACCCGCTTCAACTACGCACATCAGGCCATCAGCGGCCGATAGAGTTCGGTGCGCCAATCGGCAGGGTTGGGGCTCGAATGGGGGCCGACCACATAGTGTTCCCAGAGGTCTTGCGCCTGCACGACGTCGTTCGCCTTCATCCATGTGACGAATGCCTCCCAGGCCGCCGGCAGACCTTCATAGGAACCGGCGTAAACAGTGTGCGCCGCCTTCTGCTTCGGCCAATGTCCGGGTTTGACCCGGCCTGACACCGCGACGGGCGAGGCGGTGATGAAACCGAGTTCGAAGTCGAACGTGCCGGGGCTCATCTGCAGGTGATGTGCGAAGGCGGAGCCTGCTGGCGGCATGCCTTGCGCTGTTAGCTCTGCCACCAGCTCCTGAGTCGCAGGCCCGAACACGTGCATCATCTCCGATCGCGGAATGGTGAGGTGAATGACGGCGGTGTGCCGCGCCTTGGTTTCGATGATCTGCGGCGGCGAGATTGTTATGTCGGTTTTCGTCATGTTTTTGTCTCCTCACTGTCGCTAGATCAAGTTCTCGAGGCGCACGTAGCTCGCCTCCATGCCGTGCTCCATGCCGCTCGACAGCATCGCCGCGCGGGTTTCGGCATTGGGCAGGGTCATGCGCATGGTCATCAGGGTGCCGGCGCCGTCGGGCTCGAACGTCGTCTCGATATGATTGTCCGGCGTCGGATCGGGCAGGTGCATGCGCTCGACATGGACGATGCGGCTGTAGGGTGTCAGCTCGAGAAATTCGCCGGTCAGATAAAAGCCGCCGCCTTTGCCGTTCGACCATTCGTAGCGGATCCTGCCGCCGGGCTTCGGTTCGTTGATGCAGACGGGCATCGTCCAGCCTTCCGGGCCGAGCAGCCATTGCTTGACCAGGGATGCGTCGGTATGGGCGCGATAGACGGCCTGCGGCGGCGCGGCAAAGCGGCGGGTGACGACGACATGGGTGTCGCCTTCGGTCTTCAGCGTCAGCTTGCTCATGGGAGTCCTTTCACGGTTGAGGTTCGTCTTCGGGTTTCATGGTGGCCAGAAGCACGTCGAGCCGGTCGTAGTTCTTCGCCATGGCGTCGCGCAGCATCGCCAGCCACTGGTCGATTTCCTTGATGCCGGCCGGCGCCAGCCGGCAGGGACGCTTGGTGCCTTCGACCCGGCGGACGATCAGCCCGGCACCTTCCAGCACTTTCAGGTGTCGCGAGATGGCCGGCTGCGTCATCTCGAATGGCTTGGCGAGCTCCATCACCGTGGTTTCGCCCAAGGCGAGGCGGGCCAAAATCGCCCGGCGGGTGGGATCGGCGAGGGCGGCGAAGGAGGAGTCGAGGGTTTGCATTCGGCAGGCCTTTAAATAATATATGCGTTATATAACTAATATATTATATTGCGTCAAACGGATATTGGCGCTTCGCTATTTTCGCGTAATCTGAGTATTCTCAGAGACCTACAGACCTGTCGCTTCCCGCGAGCGTTTCAGCATCAGGTCGCGCTCGCGCTGGTTTGTCGCCAGGGCGGCGGCCCGTTCGAACTCGGCGCGGGCCTCTTCATGGCGGCCGAGTTTGACAAGAAAGTCGCCGCGGACGCTGGGCAGGAGGTGATAGCGCTTCAACGCGGGCTCGCCAGTCAGCCGGTCGACGATGTCGAGCCCCGCCTGGGGCCCTTCTGCCATCGCCACCGCGACCGCACGGTTGAGTTCGACGACAGGCGAGGGCATCAGCAGCGCCAGTTCCGCATAGAGCGCGGCGATCCGCGTCCAATCGGTCACCGCCGCGGTCGGCGCGCGGGCATGACAGGCAACCATCGCCGCCTGCAAGGTGTAGACCCCGCGTTTCGGGTCGAGCGCTTCGGCGCGTTCCAGTGCGGCGAGCCCGCGCTGGATCAGCAGGCGATCCCAGCGGGTGCGGTTCTGCTCCAGCAGCAGCACCGGCTCGCCGGTTGCATTGGTACGCGCGGCGGCGCGCGAGGCATGCAGTTCCATCAGGCCGACAAGGCCGTGCACTTCCGGCTCGAGCGGCGCCAAAGTCGACAGAATGCGCCCCAGCCGCAACGCTTCCTCGCAGAGCTGCGGGCGCATCCAGTCTTCGCCCGCGGTTGCGGCATAGCCCTCGTTGAAGATGAGATAGATCACTTCCAGAACCGAGGCGAGACGCTGCGCCAGTGCCTCGCCCCGCGGCGTCTCATACGCGAGGCCCGATTCCGACAACGTGCGCTTGGCGCGCACGATGCGCTGGCCGACCGTCGTCTCGGTCGAGAGAAAGGCGCGGGCGATCTCCTCCGTCGTCAGGCCGCCGATCATCCGCAAGGTCAGCGCCGCGCGCGCCTCGCGCGACAAGATCGGGTGGCAGGCGGTGAAGATCAGCCGCAGCAGATCATCGCCGATATCGTCATCCATTGCCGCATCGAAATCGGGCACGGTGAACTGCTCCGCTTCCAGTTCCTGCACAATTTCCGCATGCTTGCGGCCGCGCATCTTGTCGCGGCGGAGGTGGTCGATGGCGCGATTCTTGGCGGTCATCATGAGCCAGGCGCCGGGATTCTCCGGCACGCCTGCTGCGGGCCAGCGTTCCAGCGCAGTGACAAGCGTCTCCTGCGCCAGATCTTCGGCAAGGCCCACGTCGCGCATCATCCGCGCCAGCACGGCGATCAGCCGGGCCTGCTCTATTCGCCAGATGGCGAGAATGGCGCGATGGGTGTCCGTGTCGCTCAACGCGCCGGATTATGACCCGCGGGAATGAGTTCGCAAGTCTGGTCCAGGCTCCCGTCCTGGATCATGGTCATCATCTGGCGCATTTCGCACTCGCCTTCCCAGCCCTCGCCGAACTTCCGGTGCAACTCCATGAATTCGACGGCGCCGGCGATTGCTTCGTCGCGGGTTGGGTAATCGAAGATTGCATAGCCGCCGATGACTTCCTTGGATTCGGCGAACGGCCCGTCCATCACGTCGAGCTTGCCGGCGGTCAGACGCACGCGCGCGCCATCCATCTGGATCGGCATCAGGCCGCCTGAATCGACCATGCGGCCCGCCTTGATCTCCCGGTCGGCGAGCTTGTTCATCTCTTCCATCAGCCGCTGCGGCGGCGGACCGTTATGGGCAGACTTGACCAGATACATGAAACGCATGGCATTCTCCTTTGCGGGGCGCGGCAGAATTGCCGCGTTATCATTTCAACGAACGGACCCGAGCCAGTTCGACACGGCTTTGAAGCATTTTTGAAACTTTTTGCTGCGGTCAGCTTTTCATGGCATCGAAGCCGCTGGCGGCGCGCTGCACGTCCTCTGGAAAGTCCGACATCTCCTGCACCTGGCGAATCTCGATCGTTTCATTGTCGCCGGCAGGGCAGCGTTTGGCCCATTCGATGGCTTCCTCACGCGAGGCCGCCTGGATCATCCAATAGCCCCCAAGCACTTCCTTGGCTTCGGCAAAGGGGCCGTCGATGACGGTCGGCTTGCCGCGCGAGAAGGTGACGCGCGCGCCCATCGAGGGCGGATGCAGGCCATCCAGCGCCAGCAGGACGCCGGCGTCCTGAAGCTGCTTGTTGTATTTCATCATCGCGCTGACGGCGTCAGCGTCCGGCACGGTGCCGGGAGCGGCGCTTTCATATCCCTTGGGGATCATCAACATCATGAAACGCATGAGATTCTTCCTTCAGTTCGCGGAGCGCATGATCGCCTCCCGCCAACTAGACGAACAGACAATCGCTATTTCGACATGCGCTCTTCCGACATGCGATTGCCGTATCTTGTCCGGCGCGACGAAGAGACCGGGCTGCAAGACCTCTCGGCCCTGCAACTAGCCATGAATCCGGGCGGTTTCACGAGGGAACCTCCGCGTCGCGTTGGTGTTGAACAGCGATCCGCAGGAGCACCGTTCATGACAGACTATCCCAAGCCGCCGTTTCCCTCGCAACAGCAGAGCATGCCGGGGGCGACGGCGAAAATGCAGCCGCGGCCCGATCACGGCGAAACGTCCTACAAAGGGTCCGGCAGGCTGGCCGGCAGGAAGGCGATCATCACCGGCGGCGACAGCGGCATCGGCCGCGCCGTGGCGCTGGCCTTCGCGCGCGAGGGCGCCGATGTCCTGGTGGCCTATCTCAACGAAGACGAGGACGCGCGCGAGACCGAACGGCTTGTCAAGGAGGCGGGCCGGAAGGCGGTGCTGGTGCCCGGCGACATTCAGGCTTCGGCGCATTGCCGGAAGATCGTCGACAAGGCGGTATCCGAGCTCGGCGGCATCGACATCCTCGTCAACAATGCGGCGCATCAGGCCAGCTTCAAGGATATCGCCGACATCTCCGATGAGGAATGGGAACTGACCTTCAAGGTCAACCTGCATGCCATGTTCTATCTGACCAAAGCCGCCGTTGCCCACATGAAACCCGGCAGTTGCATCATCAACACCGCCTCGATCAATTCCGATGCGCCGAGCCCGCACCTGCTCGCCTATGCGACGTCGAAGGGCGCGATCCAGAACTTCACCGCCGGGCTGGCGCAGCTTCTGGCCGGAAAGGGCATCCGCGCCAATGCCGTCGCGCCGGGGCCGATCTGGACTCCGCTGATCCCCTCGACGATGCCCGAGGATGCGGTGAAGAACTTCGGCAAGCAGGTGCCGATGCAGCGTCCGGGCCAGCCAGCCGAACTGGCGACAGCCTATGTGATGCTGGCCGATCCGCTGTCGAGCTACGTTTCAGGCGCGACGATCGCGGTCACCGGCGGCAAGCCCATCCTGTGAAACGCAGTGTCGGAACTCCTCGGAAGCCTTTTCGTTCTGCTGGATAGCAGAGGAGGACAATCATGCCTCGTGGAGATAAATCGAAATATACCGAGAAGCAGGACCGCAAGGCCGAACATATCGCCGAGAGTTACGAAGAACGCGGCGTCTCTGACAAGGAGGCGGAACGCAGGGCCTGGGCGACCGTCAACAAGGACGACGGGGGCGGCAAGAAAGAGGGCGGTTCCGGCCGCGGCAAATCCACCGGTCATCCTGCAGCCCACAAGGGCGGGCGGCTCGGCGGCCGGGCTTCAGCCGCGCGACCGGCGGCGAGCCGTTCCGCTGCCGCGAAGAAGGCCGCCGCCACCCGCAAGCGCAATGCCGCACGGGCGCGTTGAACGATCGTCCGCGGCGAGGAGCGAAGCATGAAATCGAAACTTCTCGCCGATCGAGACGGCATGAGAACCTTTGTGGTCGTTCTGGATCAGGGTGAGGAGGCCTTCGCCACCCTGAGCAAATTCGCCGCTGAGGAAGCGATCGGCGCTGCCTCGTTGACGGCGCTGGGTGCTTTCGAGGCCGCGACTGTCGGATGGTTCGACTTCGCCAGCAAAAACTACCGCAAGATTCCTGTCAGCGAGCAGTGCGAGGTTCTGAGCCTCATCGGCGACGTGGCGATCGGCGATGACGGGAAGCCGAGCCTGCATGCCCATGCCGTGCTCGGCCTGAGCGATGGATCGACGCGGGGCGGTCATCTGCTGAAAGGCATGGTTCGCCCGACCCTGGAAGTGATGGTCGTGGAAGCGCCGCCGCATCTGCGCCGCAAGAAGCGCGCCGACCTCGGCATCGCCTTGATCGATCTGCGCGATGACGGCGCCGAGACGCAACTGGCCGAAGGACTTTCCGACGGCGGTTGACGATGCAGCTCAGGCGGCTGCAACCTGTCTTGGCGTCTGCCCGAGCCTTTCCATCAGCGACCGCGCATCGTCAGGCGCATGCAGCTTGTCGGTGTTGTCGAAATAAACGAAGACATCGCGCGGCCTGCGGCTGCTCTGCCGGCTCTCGATGAAGCGGCCGTCGGTCATCGGCTTGCCTTGCGACCAGGCGGTGACGCGCCGGCTCCAGCGATCGAGCGCGGCAGCGTCATAAGCGCTGTGGTAGAGTTTTTCGGAGCCATGCAGGCGGCAATAGACGAAGTCGGACGTCATATCCATCAACAGCGGCCATTCGACCGTGTCGGCGCAGACGAGGGCGACGTCGTGCTTGCGTAGCAGCGCGGTGAAAGCCGGGTCGATGAAACTTTCGTGCCTGATCTCGATGGCGTGGCGGAGCGGCGGACAGTCCCTGGCGCGGAGCCAGGCGCGGGCCTTCAGTCGGTCGTCGTGTTTTCTGGCGAGCGCGCTCGCGGCCTCGCCATCGTGGGGCAACATGGTCAGGAATTCCGCCAGACGGTCTTCCTTGAAATGGAAGTTGGGCGGGAACTGCCAGAGGATCGGTCCCAGCTTGGGGCCGAGCCGCAGCACGCCCGAGGCGAAGAAGTTCGCCAGCGGGACCATGCAATCCTTGAGGCGGCGCATATGGGTGATGTAGCGCGATCCCTTGACGGCGAAGACGAAGTCGTCGGGCGTCTCTTCCGCCCAGCGCGCGAAGGCATCCGGCGTCTGCATGCCGTAGAAGGTGCCGTTGATCTCGATGGTGCGGAACGCCGAACTCGCATAGGCCAGTTCGCGCTTCTGCGGCAGGCCCTTGGGATAGAAGGCACCACGCCAGGGCGCATAGGTCCAGCCTGAGACGCCGATCCTGATGTCACCCTTCTGCATGGAAGCGTCCTTGCGCACTGCCTTTGTGAATTCCCCAGCGGCGGGGAGGTTCCGGGAGCCCTTAAGCATTCCGTGCGTTATGATCAGACCTTCGAATGGAGATGGCTGATGCCGGTCAAACGCAAAGCCGCTGCGGAACCCGCGGAAGAGTTCGACAGCCTTGAAGACCTCAATGCCGCGATCGCCGCGATGAAACCGCTGGTGCCCGGCGCCACGCAGGCGGTGCTCGGAGAAGGGCCGGAAGGCGCCGCGATCGCTTTCGTCGGCGAACAGCCGGGCGATCAGGAAGACCGGCAGGGCCGGCCCTTCGTCGGTCCGGCCGGACTGCTTCTCGACCGGGCGATGAAGGACGCCGGCATCGACCGGCATCGCGTCTATGTCACCAATGCGGTGAAACATTTCAAGTTCGAGCAGCGCGGCAAGCGCCGCATCCACCAGAAGCCGACCGCGGGCGAAGTCCGGCATTATCGCTGGTGGCTGCAGAAGGAACTCGATTTCGTCGATCCGGCGATTGTCGTTGCGCTGGGTGCGACAGCCGTTCTGGCGCTTGCAGGCAAGGCCATCCCGATCATGCGTTCGCGCGGCGAGAGCGTATTCGACGGCCGCCGCGGCTATATCACCGTGCATCCGTCAGCGTTGCTGCGCATCCCCGAGGAGGAGGGGCGGCAACAGGCTTACGAGGATTTCGTCGCGGATATGAAACGCGTGCGGGCGCTTTCAAGACAGAGCAAGACAGCTTGAAAGAACGGCGGCGTGAGCGATCAGCCGACCAGGCTTTCGGCGCAATCGATGAGGCAGGTCAGGAAAGGTTTCACCTAAATTGATGTCTGACAAGGACTTCGGCCTATGGGCGCAGGGCTCAAGACAACAGCAGGTTGCGGCTTATGTCGTCGCCACTACCAGCTCTTCCGCATTGTTGGGCGGGCGCAGGCCGTCCGTCCTGTCGGCGAAATAGCGTTCGCCCAGCGCCGCGGCTGAGACATGCCTGGCTTCCCTGAAGCCGTTCTCGCGGGCCAGCGCCAGCATGTCGGCCGGCGTGAAGAAGCTGATGAACGGCGTGCCGCTGTTGCGGGCGCCCTTCGCCGCCATCTCCAGTCCGGGACGCACGTCGGGATCGGCGAGTTCGAGCGGCAGCAGGAAGGACATGGCAAGAGTCGATCCCGCCGCCAACGCCGCGATCTGGCGCAAGGTCTGGGCGATGGCCTCGCGGGTGAGATACATGCTGACGCCGGTGGAAACCACCAGCGCCGGCCGCGCCGGGTCGAAGCCCGCCGCCTCCACTTTCTGCAGCCATGCGTCGCCTGCCTCGAAATCGACCGGCACCAGCCGCAGCCAGTCGGGGATGCCGAAGCCGAGTTCGACGAGGCGCCGGCGCTTCCAGGCCTGTGGGCCGGGCGTGTCGACCTCGAACACTTTTAGGCCCGAGGCAACCTCCGGCCGGCGCTGCGCGAACGTGTCGAGGCCGGCGCCGAGGATGACATATTGATCGACGCCGAGCGCCGCCTGTTCCACCGCCAGATCCTCGATGAAGCGGGCGCGGGCGAGGATGGAGGCGCGAAAGAGTTTGGTGAACTCCGGGTCCATGTCGGGCCGCTTGCGCCAGCCCTCGTCGGGCGCCACCAGCCTGAGGCCGATCTCGTCTTCGAGCACATGCGGCGGCGCATCGACCCGGACATGGATGGCGCGCCACAGGGCGACGCGCGCTGCCGTGCTCTCCGGCGCTACCGTTTGCTTCTCGTTCATGATCGGCTCCTTTCGATCTTCACGCCAGATTTAGGGCGAAGCCGCCTGGTTGGAAAAGTGCCGGATCATCCAGGCCGCGGCAGGGCCGGGCGGCGTGTCGGTGCGGTGGATCGCCTGCATCGCGTAGACGCTGCCGCTCCATTCCGGCAACTCGAGCCGCTGCAGCCGGCCCGCCGCCAGATCGTCCCTCACCATCGGCTCGGGCATGTTGCCCCAGCCGATCCCGGCGAGCAGCAGAGCGTGTTTCGATCCGAGGTCGGCAAGCCGCCAGGAGCGCACGCCGATGACGCCGAAATCGCGCCCTTCCGTCAGCGTCGACCGGTCCGAAAGAACCAGCTGCACATGGTTTCGCGCCGCGCCCGGCGCATTCGGTCCGCTTGCCAGTGGATGGCCTGGGGCCGCGACGGGCACAAGCTCGACGCCGCCGATCTTGATCTGCTCGAGACCGGGCGTGTCGACATGCAGAGGCCCGCTGATGCCGACATGGGCGACGCCCGAGACGACAAGCTGGGTCACGGCGCCCAAAGCCTCGACATGCAGGCGCAGGGCGACCGTCGGAAACTCGCGCTCGAAGGCGCGCATGGCATCGACCACCCGCGCGGTCGGCAGCATCACGTCGACGACGAGGGCGACCTCGGCTTCGAGCCCGGCGAGCATGCCCTTCACCTTGGCGCGCAGGCTGTCGACGCCCATGGACACGGTGCGCGCCTCCGCCAGCACCGAGGCCCCGACTTCGGTGAGCGTCGGCTTGCGGGTGCGGTCGCGGTCGAACAATTGCACGCCGAGCTGCTGTTCGAGCGTCGCGATCGCATAGCTGACGGCCGAGGTGGCGCGCCGCAGCTTGCGGCCGGCGGCGGCGAAGCTGCCGGTTTCGACGACGGTGAGGAACACTCGCAACTGGTCGAGGCTGGGGGTGCCGGGGCCTGACATTTAAATCCCTGACATATCTAAATTCTTGAACGTTATATCCGGTCGTTTACGGGTATTTTATATCACCGGGAAGCGCTATCTAGCCGCCATCAGGCACCTCTGCCGCAGCCCGGCAGGGGAAAAGCCAAATTCCCCCCGATTCAACCCCAGGAGCGCCGTCATGGCGAAGGTTCTCGTTCTCTATTATTCCACCTACGGCCATATCGAAACGATGGCCCAGGCCGTGGCCGAAGGCGCCCGCTCGGCCGGCGCCAGCGTCGACATCAAGCGCGTGCCCGAGACCGCCCCGGAAGCGGTGGCCAAGGCGGCGCATTTCAAGCTCGATCAGGCCGCGCCGATCGCCATCATCGACGAGCTTGCCAATTACGATGCGATCATCGTCGGCGCCGGCACGCGCTTTGGCCGCATCTCCTCGCAGATGGCGAGCTTCCTCGACCAGGCCGGCGGCCTGTGGGTGAAGGGCGCTCTGAACGGCAAGCTCGGCGGTGCATTCACCTCGACGGCGACCCAGCATGGCGGCCAGGAAACGACGCTGTTCTCGATCATCACCAACCTGCTGCACTTCGGCATGACGATCGTCGGTCTGCCCTATAGCCACCAGGGCCAGATGCGCATCGATGAGGTCGTAGGCGGCAGTCCCTATGGCGCAACGACGGTCGCCGGCGGCGACGGCTCGCGCCAGCCGAGCGAAACCGAACTGGCGGGCGCCCGTCACCAGGGCGAGCTGATCGCCAGGACGGCCGCGAAGCTGTTTGGCTAGGAGCACGATCATGAACGCGCAAACACGCTATCTGCCGGCGCTCGGCCGGCTGCTCATCGCCGTTATTTTCATCTTCGCCGGCTTCGGCAAGATCGCTGCACCTGTTGCGACGCAGGGCTACATCGCCTCGACGGGCCTGCCGTTTCCGCTGCTCGGCTATCTGCTTGCCGTGCTGGTCGAAGCGGGTGGCGGCGTGCTGCTGCTCATCGGCTATCAGACGCGCCTCGTGGCGCTGGTGCTGGCCCTGTTCTCCGTGGCGACGGCGGTGATCTTTCACAACGACTTCGCCGATCAGAACATGATGATCCATTTCCTGAAGAACATCGCAATGGCCGGCGGGCTGCTGCAGGTCGTTGCCTTCGGGGCAGGCGGCTTCAGCGTCGATAGCTGGCGCGGGGTCGACAGGCTGGTGCCGGCGTCGGCCTGATCTGTCCGGGTCGCCAGTTATCTTTACCGAGCAGGAGGCGAGCGTTCACGCGCCCGCCTTCTGCTTGTTGTGGTTGAAAACGTAACTCTTCTACTAAGTATTGCCTGACTGGCGGTGATGGAGCCCCCCGAAACCCGCCGCAAGGCTGATGACTCCTGCTGCGACATGGCCCTTAATGGTCCTTATCGGGACTCTCGCTCCATGACGGCGATCTCCGGTCTGCGAGGTAGCAAGGAAACCGACCGGGATGATGGGTAACAGTTGCTGTTGGCTGCAGGACTGGCACGTTGCCCCGCCCACGGGCATTTCCGGCTTTTGCCTGCCCATAACTTATTCATGACAATCCGCTGATTGACACGCTTAAATGTCCAGACAAATATGCCGAGACGTTGCCTCGCGCTGACGCGCTAGCTGCATTGTCGAGAGCTGGACCGGAGAGTGGATATGTTTCTGACGAAACAGGCAATCGCGGGCTTTTTCACACTTGCTTCTCTGGCGCAGCCGTTGATGGCCCAGCCGTCGCCAATCGAATGGCCGACAAAGACGGTCACGGTTCTTGTTGCGACCGCGGCCGGCGGCAATACCGACCTGATGGCACGGATGGGCGCCGACTACCTGACGAAGAAGACCGGTAAGTCGTTCGTGGTCGAGAACCGGCCAAGCGCCGGCGGCGTGATCACCACGACCCAGGTCGGGGCTGCCGCGCCCGACGGATATACGCTGATGTTTGCGCCAGCCGCCGTGGCGTTGCTGTCGCCACTGGTGCAGAAACTTCCGGTCGATCCCGAACAGGTGCTTGTGCCCATCACCAATGTCGGCACCGGCGCGCAGGTCATCGCCATCAAGCGCAGCCTGCCGGTGAAAACGCTGAACGAATTCTTCGAGTATGCCAGGGCCAACCCCGGCAAGCTGAATTTTGTCATCGCCGGCGCCAATAACCTGAGCCATATCGTGCCCATCATGTTGTTCAAGAAGGCCAACGTGAATGTGGTGATGGTGCCGACGCGGGGCGAGACGGATGCGATTACGAGCGTGACGTCGGGCTTCTCGGATTTTTACTTCGGCAACGCATCCATCCTGCTGCAATACGCCGACCATGCGTCCATGCGCCTGCTGGCCGTGGGAACTGGGGAAAGAATACCAGCTGCGCCGGACCTTCCCACCGTTGCTGAAACGGTGCCCGGCTTCCAGATGTCGTCGTGGAACGGCTTCTTTGCGCCGAAGGGCACGCCGGAAGAGATTCTTCAGGTCATCCGTTCGGCCATTGCCGAGATGGATGCCGAGCCCGCGATGAAGGAAAAGCTCTTCAAACTCGGCATCATTCCAGGCGGCCAATCCAGGGAGGAGGTGAAGGCCACCTTCGATCGTGATCGCGCCGCCTTCGCGGCCGGTGTGGCGGCTGCGGGAATCGAGAAGCAGTAAAGAGGGTCTCTCTTCGGGAATGACACCCTCATCCGACCCTTGCCTGCCTTCGCCGAAGCGGAGACAAGCTCCGCTTGGCTCCGCGCAGGCAGGCTGCGCAAGGGCCACCTTCTCCCGCAAGCGGGCGAAGGCAATGCTCCCTCTTGGCCATCAAATGCTAAGAGCCTGCATCTCTCTCGGTTCAACCAGCGCCGGCATCACCTCGCTTGCAAACAGGTCGATGGAGCGGCTCGATTCCGCAAAGGTCAGATTGCCGAAGAAGAAGTGGCCGACGAGATAATTGCATTGGGCCTCGTCGATACGCTCCTGCAGGTAGTGTCTGACCGTCGCCGGCGATCCCGCAATGCCCCGTGTTTCGGCGATGACCTCGCTGAATTCGGTCGCGCGTTCGCCCTTGACGGGAGAGCGGCCGTGCTGGCGGTAGAGGTAGTTGAAACTGCGATACCAGACCCGATAGGCGCGCGCCGCGATGGCCTGCGCCTCCGCATCCGTATCGGCGACGACCACAAATAATGCCAGGCCTCTCTTGGTCGTCATTGGCTTTTCAGGATGAACCGCATCCCAGGTTTCGACATAGCGCCGGTTGAACGAACCGACGTCGGCCGCCGGCGCCGAAGCGATGAAGCTGTATCCGGCCCTGGCCGCTGTTTCTGCACTCTCTTCCGTTGCTACGCCCATCCAGAACGGCGGATGTGGCTTCTGCAGCGGCGTGAGTTGCATCTGCACGTCCGATGCTTGCCTGAATGTGCCGTTGAAGTTGACCTGCTCGTTCTGCAGCGCCTGCTGGATGATCTCCAGGGTTTCCTGATGCACCTGGCGCGACGTCGTGACGTCGGAGGGTTCGCCGTAAAGCGCGGCCTCGATAGGCGAAATGCCGCGGCCGATTCCGACATCGAGCCGGCCGCCGCTCATCTGGTCGAGCATGCAGATCTCTTCGGCAAGCCGCAGCGGATGATAGAGGGGCAGCGTGTAGACCAGCGGGCCGAAGCGAAGCCTGCGTGTGCGTTGCGCCACGGCCGAGAGATAGATCCCCGGCGAGGCGGCGAGGCCAAGCGGCGTGAAATGATGCTCGGCGGTGTGATAGCCGTGGAAGCCCAGCCGATCCAGCTGCTCGACGAGTTTCAAACGCTCCTCGTAGAATGTCGCAAGCGGCTGGTCGTCCGCGTCGACATGATCGAAATTGCCGAACGTCAACATGCTTTGCTCCCCCGAATGGCGTCTGAATGTCGGTCCACGCTGGAGCGGGCGATCGGTCCGGTCAACGCGCGGAAGCCGGCCCGACCGCCTGCCGGTCATCTTTCGGCGTCTGGCCTGGGACATTGCATCTGACCGCCAGGCGGCCACCCGGGTGATGGGATGTTGACACGACCGGCCGGGCGATGAACCATCGCGACGAGTGAACACCTCCCAAGAAGAGATGCGATGCCATGAGGATCTGGATCAGGACGGCGGCCATGGTTCTGGCCGTTGCATCGCAAACGCAATTCGTTTCCGCACAAAACGGCACGCAGAACACTGTGGCCGATTTCTACAAGGGCCGCGTGGTGTCCATTTATGTCGGGCTGCCGGCGGGCGGCAGCTATGACACCTACGCCCGCTTGATCGGAGCCTACCTGCCCAAACACCTGCCGGGTAATCCGACGATCATCATCCAGAACATGCCGGGTGGTGGATCGCTGCGTGCCGCGAACTATGTCTACAACGTTGCGCCGCAGGACGGCACGGCCGTCGGCGCGATGTCGTCCAACGTGCCGCTGCAACAACTCGTTGACGATAGCGCCGTCAAATACGATCCGATGAAAATCAACTGGCTGCCGTGCCCGACAGGAACGACGAACCTGCTGCTGGTGCGCGCCGGGTCTCCGGTGAAGACCTTTGATGACCTTATGACGCATGAAACGCTGCTTGGAACCCTGGCGCCGGGATCCGGGCCGACCATCGCGATCGGCATGTACAAATATGTGCTTGGCGCAAAGGTGAAAGCGGTTCTGGGTTATGAGGGCCTGCCCGCGGTGATGCTCGCCATGGAGCGCGGAGAGGTCGACGGCTATTCGACGGTGCCCTTCGATACGCTGCAAAGGGCCTATGGCACGCAGTGGAAAGCCGGCAAGCTGCGGATCATCGCGCAGTCCGGCGAGAAGAGGCTCGACGAGTTGCCGGATATTCCGACGACCCTGGAGCTGGCCCGGACGGACGATGACAAGAAGCTGATCGGCCTGATCAATGCCAGCGGACAGATCACCTTTCCCTATATGATGGGGCCGGGGGTGCCGAAGGATCGTGTTGAGGCCATGCGGTCCGCGATGATGAAGATATTCGAGGATCCCGAATTCCTGCGCGACGCAGCCACGCGCCAGACGGCGATCAATCCGGTGCCGGCAGACCGCGTCACATCGATCATTCAGACGGCATTCGCGACGCCGGCACCTGTACTGCAACGTCTCAAGAAGATCGCCGACGTCAAGGAATGACTTAAGGAAAGCCAACATATTCGGGAGATAAAATGAACGACGCTCTGGAAATCGCCAAGATCGATCTTGTGATCGCCAACCGGGTGATGGCGAAATGCGGCGCCGTCGATGCCTACGGACATGTCAGCGTGCGGCATCCGCTCATTCATGACCGGCTTTTGATTTCGCGCTCGCTCAGCCCCGAGCTCGTCGAGCGCGACGACATCATGGAATTCACTCTGGACCGCAAGACTGTCAATTCCGACAACCGGCCGGCCTATCGCGAACTCGTCATCCACTCGGAGGTCTACAGGGCGCGGCCCGACGTCAACGCCGTGGTGCATGGCCATCCCAGGCAGATATTGCCGTTCACCGTCTCCGAAACGAGGCTGCGTCCGGTGTATTTCGGCGCCAACGAATGCGGCGCCGATATTCCGGTCTGGGACATTCGCGACAAGTTCGGCGATACCAATGTGCTCGTCATTACTGAGGATCACGGCCGCGAGATGGCAGCGGCGCTAGGCGGCAACAGTGTGGTGCTTCTGCGCGGCCACGGCATGGTCGGCGCCGCGCGATCGGCGATGAAACTGGTGCGGGTGGCGAAGTCTTTGCTCACCAATGCGGAAATGTATCTCGACGCGCTGCGCCTTGGCCCGGTGAAGGAAATGACACCCGGCGAGCTGGCGGCGCGAGATGCGACGGTCGGCAATGACGACATGGCTCCTTCGACCATGCGCGGCTGGGAATACGAAGCCATCACGGTGGGCTGTGGCGACCTGTTGCAGGAGCGCGCCGAGCGGTACAAGCGGCTGCAGGCCGCGGCTGCGTGAAGGCTAGGCGGGCAGCGCCATTTTCGCCTCCATGCTTTTGGCGGCTTCCATCAGATCGGGCAGATAGCGCAGAGCGGCCTCCTCGACGGTCAGCACTGAGGCGATGAATGTGATGCCGATCGCGGCGATGGAATAGCTGTTGCGCTTCACCGGCACCGCGATCGTGCCGGTTTCAAGAACCGTGCCGCGATGGCGCGAGGCATAGCCGTCCTTTCTGACCGCCGCGATCAGGCGCGCTACGGTGGCGGTGTCTGCGGCCAGGAGGGCATCGGGTGACTCGGGCTTCGAGGCACAGCTGTCGAGGATCGCTGCCTGCTCGGCGGTCTCGGCAAAGGCGAGATAGGCCAGTCCCAGCGCGGTTCGCAGGGCTGATGAAATCTGCCCGCCGGCGAGGCCGCGATCGATCACCAGCGGACTGTTGCGGCGCGTGGTTTCCACGAGCTGCAGCCGGTCGCCGCGAAACGTGGCGAGGTCGGTGGGCCAGACGACTTTCTGCTGCAGGCGATCCAGGATCGGCCCGCCAATCTCCGAGATCCAGGCTTCGTCGCGAAAGCCGTCGCTCAGCATCTTGACCTTGCTGGTGAGCCTGTAGGCTCGGTCATCGTCGCGTCGCGTCAGATAGCCGCTATCGACCAGCACGTTCAAAATCCGGTAAAGCGCGGAGCGCGATATGCCCGTGCGCCGGCTCAAATCGCTGACGGAGGAGCCGTTGGCGCGATTGAGGGCCGTAAGCACCTGAAGCGCGCGGGAAATGCCGCGATAATTATCCTCCGATGGCATGGCCGTCCTTAAAAAATCACCTGCAAGAAATCACCTGCCGCCTCAGGCTACTCCGATGAAAAAGCCGCGCGCTGTCAACGGGCTTGACCGCCGATGGCCGCCAGACGGACGCAGCGGTTGCCGCGGTAAATTCTCCGCGATCATTCGCACTTTGAGCGCTGAACCGCTGCAAATTTCACCGGAACCGTTCTGGCTGCTTGTCGTTTCCAGCGGATGAGCCGGCGGGGCCACACGGCTACCCTTCGAACAAATGCTGATCGTGCAGATCGTGATTGGGGCCGGCGAGTGCAACGGCACGAATGCATGCAATTGAACTGGAGTTTTCAATGTCCCGATCCGGCAATGTTGAAGCGACACGGCGAGACGTGCTCGTCGCGGGCGCCATGACGGTGGTTGCGACAGGCGCAACGTCCAACGCCAAGGCGCAGGTTCCGGCCCCTTCGGTTTCCAAACCGGCGGTGCCGGCAGCTTCGGGCGACGGCGCGCTCTCCAAAGTCTCGATGACGATCAACGGCAGCCGGCGTGACTTCGAACTCGACACGCGCACCACATTGCTCGACGCCTTGCGCGAGCATGCGCTTCTCACCGGCACCAAGAAGGGCTGCGACCATGGGCAATGCGGCGCCTGCACCGTGCTTCTCGACGGGCGCCGGATCAATTCCTGCCTGACGCTGGCCGTCATGCATGAGGGCGACAGCGTCACCACGATCGAAGGGCTGGGCAGGCCGGACCATCTGCACGACCTGCAATCCGCCTTTGTCAAGCATGACGGCTATCAATGCGGCTACTGTACGCCCGGGCAGATCTGCTCCGCCGTGGGCGTTCTCGCCGAGATCAGGGCCGGCGTTCCAAGCCATGTGAGCGCCGACCTGATGGCCGCGCCGCAGATCTCGCCCGAAGAGCTGCGCGAGCGAATGAGCGGCAACATCTGCCGCTGCGGCGCCTATTGCAACATCATCGACGCCATCACCGAAGTCGCGGGGAGGAAGGCATGAAGTCTTTCACATACGAACGCGCCCGCACGCCGCAGGAGGCGGCAGCGGCAGCCGAGCGCCAGGGCGCGAAGTTCATTGCCGGCGGCACCAACCTGCTCGACCTGATGAAGCTCGAAATCGAAACGCCGGTGCATCTCGTCGACGTCAACGGCCTGGCGCTCGACAGGATCGAGGCGACGGAAGAGGGCGGATTGCGCATCGGCGCGCTGGTGCGCAATACCGATCTCGCCGCGGACCAGCGCGTGCGGCGTGACTATGGCTTGCTGTCGCGCGCCCTGCTGGCCGGCGCCTCCGGCCAGTTGCGCAACAAGGCGACGACGGCCGGCAACCTGCTGCAACGCACCCGCTGTCCCTATTTCTATGACACCAATCAGCCGTGTAACAAGCGTGAGCCGGGCAGCGGTTGTTCGGCGATCGGCGGCTTCAGCCGCGGACATGCCATTGTCGGGGCCAGCGACGCCTGCATTGCGACGCATCCCAGCGATATGGCGGTGGCGATGCGGACGCTCGATGCGGTCGTCGAGACGGTGCGCGCCGATGGCGAGGCCCGGCAGATTCCGATTGCCGATTTCTATCGGGCGCCTGGCGACACACCGCATCTGGAAAACGTGCTGTCGCCGGGTGAACTCATCACGGCGGTGGTGCTGCCCAGGCCGGTCGGCGGCGTGCAGGTCTATCGCAAGGTTCGCGACCGGTCTTCCTATGCCTTCGCGCTGATTTCGGTCGGCGCCATCGTTCAGAAGGATGGCAGCGGACATGTGGCCCTGGGCGGCGTCGCGCACAAGCCCTGGCGCATCGAGGAGGCCGAGACCGCTTTGCCGCGCGGCGCCAGGGCGGTGACGGAGCAGCTGCTCGCCGACGCCAGGCCTTCCAGGGAAAATGCATTCAAACGGCCGCTGGTCGAGCGCACGCTCGCCGCGGTGCTGACACAAGCGAGAGCATGACATGCGCTTCGACACTCCCTCCGGAACCAACCCGATCGATCAATTGAAAGTCGTCGGCCATGCGCTCGATCGCATCGACGGCCCGCTGAAGACGACCGGCACCGCGCCCTATGCCTACGAGCGGCACGATGTGGCGCCGAACCAGGCCTATGGCCATGTGGTCGGCGCCGCCATCGCCAGGGGCCGCATCGCATCGATGGATCTGGCCGCCGCGAAAGCAGCGCCCGGCGTCCTTGCCGTGGTCACGGCGGAGAATGCCGGCAAGCTCGGTAAGGGCGAGAGAAATGCCGCCAGGCTTCTCGCTGGCCCCGACGTCGAGCATTACCATCAGGCCGTCGCGCTTGTCGTGGCAGACACGTTCGAGCGGGCGCGCGCGGCCGGCAACCTCATCAAGGTCAATTATGTGAAGGAGGCCGGCGCGTTCGATCTCGAAGCCGCGCGGCCCGGCGCGACGGTGCCGAAGGATGGTCCGTTCGGCCCCTCCGTGTCGTCTGTCGGCGACTTCGACGGTGCGTTCGCTGCGGCGACCGTCCAGCATGACGCGACCTATACGACGCCCGACGAAGCCCATGCGATGATGGAGCCGTTCGCCACGATCGCCGCCTGGGAGGGCGACAACCTGACGGTGTGGACCTCGAACCAGATGGTCAACTGGGGCCTGCTCGACCTGGCGAAGACCTTGGACATGCCGAAGGAAAAAATCCGCATGGTGTCCTCCTTCGTCGGCGGCGGCTTCGGCGGCAAGCTGTTCCTGCGCAGCGATGCCTTGCTGGCGGCGCTCGGCGCCCGCGCGGCCGGACGGCCGGTGAAGGTTGCCCTGACACGGCCGCTCATGTTCAACAATTCGACGCATCGCCCCGCCACCATCCAGCGCATCCGCATCGGCGCTTCGGCGGACGGCAGGATCACGGCCATCGGCCATGAAAGCTGGTCGGGCAATGTGCGGGGCGGCGGGCCTGAGAATGCCATCCAGCAGACACGCCTGCTGTATGCCGGCGCCAACAGGCTCACCGCGACGCGCCTGGCCGTGCTCGACCTGCCGGAGGGCAATGCCATGCGCGCGCCGGGCGAGGCGCCGGGCCTGATGGCGCTGGAGATCGCCATCGACGAAATGGCGGAAAAGCTCGGCATGGATCCGGTGGAATTCCGCATCCTCAACGACACTCAGGTCGATCCCGAACATCCGCGGCGACCGTTCTCGCAGCGCCAGTTGATCGAATGCCTGCGGCTGGGGGCGGAGCGTTTCGGCTGGGCGAAGCGCAATCCGAAACCCGCTCAGGTTCGCGACGGCCAGTGGCTCATCGGCCATGGCGTTGCCGCGGGATTTCGCAACAACCTGACGGTGAAATCCGGCGCGCGCGTCAGGCTCGACGGGCGCGGTGTCGTGACGGTGGAATCCGACATGACCGACATCGGCACCGGCAGCTATACGATCATGGCGCAGACGGCGGCCGAGATGATGGGCGTTTCCATCGACAAGGTTGTCGTTCATCTGGGCGATTCACGCTTTCCGGTTTCGGCCGGCTCCGGCGGGCAGTTCGGCGCCAACAGCGCCACGTCCGGCGTCTATGCCGCCTGCGTGAAGCTGCGCGAGGCCGTGGCGCAAAAGGTCGGTTTCAATTCGAACGATGCCGTCTTCAGCGACGGCACCGTTCAGCAGGGCAATCGCCGCGTCTCGCTGGCGGAAGCTGCCGGCAGCGGCGGATTGTCGGCCGAGGATTCGATCGAATTCGGCGATCTCAGCAACCGTTTTCAGCAATCGACCTTCGCCGGACATTTCGTCGAGGCGGCCGTCGATGCCGATACGGGCGAGGTGCGCGTCCGCAGGATGCTCGCCGTCTGCGCCGCCGGCCGCATTCTCAACCCGAAGTCGGCGCGCAGCCAGGTGATCGGCGCGATGACCATGGGCGTCGGCGCCGCATTGATGGAAGAACTGGTGGTCGACAAGCGCAGCGGCTTCTTCGTCAACCACGATCTGGCCGGCTACGAAGTGCCGGTTCATGCCGACATCCACGACCAGGAGGTCATTTTCCTCGACGAGACCGATCCGATGTCGTCGCCAATGAAAGCCAAGGGCATCGCCGAACTGGGACTGTGCGGCGTCGGCGCTGCCGTCGCCAACGCGGTCTACAATGCAACGGGCGTGCGTGTTCGCGACTATCCGATCACGCTTGACAAGCTCATCGACGGATTGCCGGTGTAGCGCTCAAGAACACTTGGCGATGAAGGCCTTCAACGCATCGGTCGCGGGCTTGCCGAGCGTCACCTTGGATGATGCGCCCGTTGCGGGTTTGATCTCGATCGTCTTGCCTGAGGTGAGAATAGCGATAGCGCGGCCTTTCGCCTGCAGCGAGCTCAGCACCATGGTGCCGCCCGTCATTTCGATGTCCGGGCTTTTGACCGAGGCGCCGATGATTTTGGTCGTCAGCGTGCCGTCGCTCAATGTCAGGCTGTCCGGATCGAGCTCGCCTTTGCCTTTCGGGATTTCGCCGCCGATGCGCACATCGAGCGTCAGCGGCGCGACGCAGGTCATGTTGAGGAAGGCGTCGACCTCCGGTTCGTCCGAGCGGATCTCGATGCTCGGCAGGGTTTTCGTGCGCGCGCCATATTTCGGTTCGGCGCTGGCCGCTCCAACAGCTGCCTGGCCCAGAGCCATCAGGCCTGATGCAATGACGATGATCCTCAGCATGGCGCACCTCTGAATTCGAACCGCAGGCGCCGCATACTCCGACGGCCGCGATCGCAAGGATAGAGCCGGTCCTGCTGGGCGACGTGCGAAACGACACGTGGCGGCCGGACGGACTGTCAAGTCCGCCCGGCCGCAGAGGCTTCAGGCAGCGTGCTTTCTGCCGATCCCGTCGAGCTTCTTGAGCACGGCCTCCGACAGTTTGATGTCAGCCACCGCGAGATTCTCGCGCAGATGCGCCACCGACGAGGTGCCCGGAATGAGCAGGATGTTGGGGGCGCGGTGCAGCAGCCAGGCGAGCGCCAGTTGCAGCGGCGTGACGCCGAGCTTGCCTGCTTCATCGGACAAGGTCGAGGACTGCAGTGGCGTGAAGCCGCCGAGCGGGAAGAACGGCACATAGGCGATGCCCTTGCTGGCGAGATCATCCACCAGCGCATCGTCTTCGCGGTGCGCCAGATTGTACAGATTCTGCACGCAGACGATTTTGGCGATGCCCTGCGCCTCTGCGATCTGCTTTGCCGTGACATTGCTCAGGCCGATATGTTTGATCAGACCCTGGCGCTGGAGTTCCGCCAGCACGGAAACCTGCGGCGCGATCGATCCCTCGCTGGGACCGTGGCCCTCACCCATGATCCGCATGTTGACGACATCCATCGCCTCGAGGCCGAGATTGCGCAGGTTGTCGTGCACCGCTTTAGTGAGGTCAGCTGGCGTCTGCGCCGGGTTCCACGAGGCGTCGCTGCCGCGCACCGCGCCAATCTTGGTCACGATGGTCAGGTTGTCCTTATAGGGATACAGCGCTTCCTTGATGATCTCATTGGTGACGTGCGGGCCATAGAAATCGCTGGTGTCGATGTGGTTGACGCCGCTTGCCACCGCCTCGCGCAGGACGGCGATGGCCTCCTTGCGGTCTTTCGGCGGGCCGAAGACGCCGGGGCCGGCGAGCTGCATGGCGCCGTAGCCGAGGCGGTTCACCTTGCGGTCGCCGAGATGGAATGTGCCGGCCGTGCTGATGTTGGTCATGGGGAATCTCCGTATCTGGGTGCGCGGCTGATATAGAGCCGGCCGGTCTGCGCTATAATCCCCTATAATGGGCACGGGCTGTGCGGTATTCTGGACAATCATAGGGCTGCCCGTAGAATAGGAGCCGATTTCCGTACGATCTATGCGTCGAAATCCATTTTATCTTTGCGAGCGTCCGGGATCTCACGATGGCGATGGAATTGAATGACCTTTCGGCCTTCGTCGCAGTGGCGCAGGCCGGCGGCTTTCGCGAAGGAGCGCGTCTTAGCGGCGTCTCGGCGTCGCGCCTGAGCGAGGCGGTGCGGCGGCTCGAAACCCAGCTCGGCCTTCGACTGCTCAACCGCACCACGCGAAGCATCGCCCCCACGGAGGCCGGCGCGCGGTTGCTGGAACGGCTGGTGCCGGCGCTTGGCGAGGTCACTACGGCGCTCGATGTGGTGAATGCGTTTCGCGGCCGGCCGACCGGAACCTTGCGGCTTAATGTGCCGATGACCGTGGCGCGGCTGGTGCTGCCCGCTATCGTGCCGCCGTTCCTCAAGGCCTATCCGGACATCCGGCTCGAGGTGATCGTCGAGGAGGGCTTCGTCGATGTGCTGGCCGCCGGCTGCGATGCCGGCGTGCGCTACGAGGAGCGGCTCGAACAGGACATGATCGCCGTGCCGATCGGCCCGCGCGTGCAGCGCTTCGCCACCGCCGCTTCGCCCGCTTACCTCAATGCCCACGGCCGGCCGCAGCATCCGCGCGATCTCCTGAACCATGCCTGCATCCGCGGCCAGTTCGCCAGCGGGAGGGTGGCGATCTGGGAGTTCGAGCGCGACGGCGAAGTGGTGAGAGTCGATCCGACAGGGCCGCTCGTCGTGCGGCTGGGCGGGGCCGCCGATCTCTCGGTCAGCGCCGCCATCGGCGGGGTCGGCATCGTCTCCCTGTTCGAGGACTGGCTTCGCCCGCACTTCGACAGCGGCGAGCTGGAGCCGGTGCTGGAGCCGTGGTGGCAAAGTTTTTCGGGACCGTTCCTGTACTATCCCGGCCGCCGCCACCTGCCGGCGCCGTTGCGGGCGTTTGTGGATTTCATCAAGAGGTAGTTGTTTTGGGCTTGTAAATGGTCTAAAATATTAGACTTGTTAATAGTTCAGATTGGGGCGATGATGCGTGTGTCTGTAACGGAAGCAAAGGGACAACTGACCGAATTGGTCCGGCGCGCGGAGGCTGGTGATGAAGTCATTCTCACTCGGCATGGCCACGCTGCTGTACGGCTTGTGCCCGTTGCCGCGGCGAGGAGCAGACAGTCCCGCCGGATGCTGCTCGAAGCGGTTCGGGCGTCCGCCGGCGCGAAAGTGATCGCCGGCGAAAGCGCCGCTCGCAGTCAGGATTTTCTCTACGGCGATGACGGTCTGCCCAAATGATCGCCGTTGATACGTCGGCGCTTATGGCCATCGTTCTGAACGAGCCGGAAGCCGATGCGTGCATCAGCGTGCTCGAAGCCGAGGACGATCTCTTGATCTCCGCTGGCACCATGGCCGAGGCATTGATCGTTGCCGGCCGGCGGAACGTCGGGGAAGAAATGGAGCGGCTGATCAGCGGACTCGGATTCGAAATCGTAAGCGTAACGCCAACGGCGGCGCGTCGTGTTGCGCAAGCCTACGAGCGTTGGGGTAAGGGTGTCCATGCCGCCGCTCTGAACTTCGGTGACTGTTTCGCTTACGAGATCGCAAAAGAACGTGAGTGCCGGCTCCTCTACGTAGGCCAGGACTTTGCTCAGACGGACATTCAACGCGCCATCTGATGAACATATTCTCAAGCTCGCTTGAACACTGTAGCAGGCAATGTGCCTTGGTCTGCTAGCTCCTTCGCCGCCGCATCAAAACCCGCACACGCAGCCGCAGCCGGCCGCCAATGCTGACGCGGCGGACGCCGAGCGCGGCAAGGGCTGGCACGGTCATTTCCGGTTCCACGACCAGCACGTTGACGGGCTTCGGCGCGACGGCGTCGACGATCGCCCTGATGTGTCCGGGCTTGCGGACGCCGGGCGCATAGAGGCAATCGGCGCCGGCGGACGCATAAGCCTGGAGCCGTTCGATGACGGGCGTGATCTCGATGTCGCCATGCAGCATCAGTTCGCATCTGCCGGCTCGTGGCCGACAAGCGCCAAGGTCTGTGGGTGCAGGAGGCTTGTTATTTCATGCCTCGCATGCCCGGCCGTTAATCGGCATCTTCGGTTCACGTCGCGTAGAAACGCGAGGGGTCGACCTCTTCGTGTTCCGTCAATCCCCTGATGGCGGCTCGCACGATGGCAAGGCGCGTCTCCTCGGTACTCGCGCCGATATGGGGCGTCGCCAGCATATTCGGGTGGCGTATCAGTCTATCGTTCTCCGCAGGTTCGATCGCAAAGACATCAAATGCCGCGGCCATCAGCGTGTTGGCGTCGAGCCGCTCAAGCAGGGCGTCCTCATCGACGATGCCGCCACGACACGTATTGATAAGGGCACACTGATCCCGGATCCGGAAGACGATGTCTTTCGAGTAGAGACCCAGAGTCTTTGGTGTTCGGGGCAAATGCAAGGAAAGAACCTCGGAGCGGGCGATCAGTTCATCCATGCTGACGGAGCTGACGTTGTACTGGCGATAGAAGTCGGCATGGTCCTGAATATCGCAGGCCAGTATTTCGCACCCAAAGGGCTGCAACAGCCGGATCACCTCTTTGCCGATATTCCCACATCCATGGATTCCGACCGTACGTCCCGTGAGCAGCCGGCCATTTCTATAGGTGGGACGCTCGCCACCTCGCATGGAGAGGTTCAAGGGCATGATCCAGCGCTGGGCCGCGATCATGAAGCACAGGGTCAGTTCAGCAACGGACAGCTTGTTGACCCCCCACGTATATCCGAAGCGAACGCCATGACGCTGCATGGCATGGAAATCGATGTGTTCGCAGCCGGCTCCGTACTTGCTGACGACCCGCAGTTTTGGCAGCGCGGAAAGGACCCTTTCAGTCAGCGGTTCGAAGCCGATGACCGCTGAATCGCAATCCTCCAAGAACGCGATCAGCTTGTCTTCGGTCATATAGGTACTGCCTTCGTAGAGCACGGCTTCCGGGAAGGCCGCCAGCATTTCGGCGCGCATGCGGGGATGGCGGGCAATCATCGGGGGCGCGACGGCCAGGCGACCGACCTTGCTCATAAGGGCTGTCCTTTAGCTCAGTGGATAGAGCGCTTCACGCGATCGACGATCTCTTGAGGGGTCGAATACATCCGTTTGAGGACAGAGGTAATGTCTTCATCACTGACGTAGTCGACCTGGAGACCGATCTTCTTGGCCTCAGTGACGAAGGCGTCATCCTGGACTGTCTCGCGGAAGGCTTTCCTCAATGCATCTAAACGCTCCCGCGCCAGCCCTGGAGGGGCGGCATAGGGTCTTGCAAACAGGAGCGGTGAAAGAACAAGTTCCAGCGCCCGGCGGTCCGCGTCTGTTTTGGCAAGGTCCAACACCAAGGGCACGTCCGGATGCGCAGGGTCTTTTCGCAACCCAAGCTGCATCAAGATGTTGATCTTCCTGTCCCGAAGCCAGTCCGGCCGGGTCGATTGGATCGACACCCAACCCCACGGGCAGAAGCCTTCAACTTCTCCCTTCTCCATAGCCAGGATCGAATCGGCTGCACCTTGATAGCCACCGATCACCCGGAACTTCAGGCCAAGAATGTCCCTGAAGATTTTGGGATAAATAGTCGCGTCGGCTGCGGCCCCTGTACCGGCCATGATCATTTCAGTCTGACGAAGGTCGTCGGCTGTTTTCGCTCTGGCAGAGTGCCATCCCACGCAAGTCGAGACTTCTGACGAGGGACTGCCGATCCAACCAAATTTCAGAGGATCGAAGCGAGACTTCGAGCCATCCAGAAGAGGTTCCAGCGGAATTGTCCGATCGAATGTCCCGAACTCCGTGCCGTCCTTTGGCGATATGTTATAAAGCATGTTCACGAGCGTCATGCCGGCCGCCCCAGGAACATTCTTGACGACAACGTTTGGATTTCCCGGCACGTGCTTGCCGTAATGCCGGCCGAGGGTGCGGGCGTAGGCGTCATATCCTCCTCCGGGGCCGAAGCCGACCAGAATGCTGATCGTCTGCCCCGTGTAGAAGTCGGAGATCACGTCGGCGCGTACGGCAGCCGATCCACCCAGCAAGACGGCGCTCGCAAGCCAGCATCCCAGCGCTGAAACGGATGCACGAAGCATCAGTCCCTCCCTTGTTCTGCCGCTTCCTTCTGGTCTTTCAACCGACCAGGGTTAATTTCGTGCGGCTCGAGCAAGATTGTAGTCTCCAAGACTATAGATCAAGCTCTTTCCCACGGTTCGACCATCGGCCCGACCGCTGCACGCGGCCAGGATCTCCTTCTATGGCGACGCTGGCTTGCCCGACAGCTTCAAGCCCGCTTGAACAGACCCGCCGGCAGCGAGCCCTGGTCCGCGAGTTCCTTCGCCGCGGCGTCAAAGCCCTGCCACGCAGCCGCCGCGAGCCGGCCGCCGACGCTGACCCGGCGCACGCCGAGCGCCGCCAGGGAGGGCACGGTCATTTCCGGTTCCATGACCAGCACGTTGACTGGCTTTGGCGCGACGGCGCGGACGATGGCTTCGATATGCTCGGGCCGCCGGACGCCGGGCGCATAGAGGCAGTCGGCGCCTGCGGCGGAATAGGCCAGAAGCCGTTCGATGACAGGTGCGATCTCTTTCTCGCCGTGCAGCATCAATTCGCATCTGCCGACGAGGATCACGTCGGGCGCATGGTCGTTGAGGGCCGCTCGCGCAGCGCGCAGTCGCGCGACCGCGAGCGTGGTGTCGTAGAGTTCCGACCCGCTCCAGTCCTCGACGGAAACGCCGGCAATCCCGGTGTCGGCCGCCAGGTTGACATTGCGGGCGACGGCTTCGGGTTCATGTGCAAAGCCGTTTTCGAAGTCGGCATTGATCGGCAGGTCGGTCGCCGCGCAAAGCTGGCGAAGGTGCGCCAGCTTCTCGTCGAGGGCGACCTTGTAATCGGTGCGGCCAAGCGACCAGGCGAAGCCGGCGCTGGTGCTGGCGAGCGCGGAGAAACCGAGCTTTTCAAGCCGTTTGAGGCTGCCGAGATCCCACGGGTTGGGCAGGGTGAAGCAACCGCTCTGATGCAGGCGGATGAACGCTTGTCTCTTCTCGGCGACAGTGATCGTCATGGAAACCTCGGACGCGAAAACCGAATGCGATCAATAGCAGAAGGAGATGGCGGATCGAAGGCCAGGGCCAGAGACTTTCGTGCAAATCTGTTTTGCGCCTGAAGCTTGTCTTGCTGCCAGCACAGGGCACTCCTACAATTGCCGTAGCATGGATGCACGAGACAGGTGATCAAATGAGTGCGCCTAAAGGCGATGTCCCCACCTTGGCGGAATGGGCAGGCGGCGATGCAGTTTTCGGGAAACTGACCAAGCGCTTCTACGAAAAAGTTCCGGATGATCCGGTGCTTGAGCCGGTGTTCAGGAATATGAACCCGGACCATGCCCATCATGTGTCGCAGTTCGTGGCGGAAGTGTTCGGCGGCGCCAAGAGCTACAGCGAGAACGGCGGCTCCCACGCCGACATGGTCTCTCACCATCTCGGGCGTCACCTCACCGAAGCGCAGCGCCGGCGCTGGCTGGCGCTGATGCTGGAGACGGCCGACGAGGTCGGACTGCCGGACGATCCGGAGTTTCGTTCCGCGCTGGTCGGCTATCTCGAATGGGGCACGCGTATCGCGGTGATCAACTCGCGCGACGGCGTCACTGCGCCGCCGCCGGGCACGCCGATGCCGTGCTGGGACTGGGGCGCCACCGGCGGACCTTATCGGGGCGATTGAGGCAGGGACAATGCGAGTGCCCGACTGCCTGGTGTTGAGGACATCATCGCGCAGCGGCGAAACTTTCGGACGTGTAAAATCGAAACAGCACGCGTTATAAGAATATATGGGATTCGGGGTCTTCATCCATCGCTCAGATTCGATCTACGACGACAGCCCGGCTGAACGATATCAGTTCCCCAGGCAATATCTTAGTCGCGCCGAAGCATGCGTGGGTGACTGGATCATCTACTATGAGCCGAGCAAGGTGGCGGAGACGCGTGGTTACTTTGCCGTGGCAAAGGTTGAAAATGTAATTTCAGATCCTAAGGCGACAGGCATGTTCCTCGCCTTAATTGAACCAGGTAGCTATCTTGATTTCACAAATCCCGTAGCGTTTAACGGCAGAGACGGCTTAGCCGAGCGCGACATTTCTGGTCGCGCGCAATGGTCAGTCAGACCACTTTCACCCGGTGATTTCTCTCGCATCACAGCGTTAGGGTTCAACGAAGGCGAGCCGTTGCTACCGCGTGTCGGTGAAACCATTCCTGCCTTTGGCTTTGAGGAAGAGCAGGTTCCATTTGTGTTTGAGCAGAGCCGCGATCGGATCAGTTACATCTCGTCTCGCATCGTGCGAGATCGCATTTTTCGCCGCAACGTTTTGCGCGCCTATGATGCGCGCTGTGCCATAACCGGGCTCAAGCTTATAAATGGCGATGGTCGCGCGGAAGTTGCCGCTGCGCATGTCCGGCCAGTGGAAGCGAATGGTCCCGATATCCTTAGTAATGGCATAGCTTTATCTGGTACAGCGCACTGGATGTTCGATAGGGGTCTCATCAGCCTCGCAGATGATCTCGAGATTCTTGTTTCGCGACACGTCAACGATCCTGATGGTGTCTGGTCCTTTATCAACAAGGCCGGTCGAGCTTTTGCGCCTCAGCGAGCAGCGGAACGTCCGCATCCGCGTTTTCTGCAATGGCATCGCGAAAACTGTTTCAAACATTGAAGCGACGCGGTATCGCCGGGGCTTAAAAGCAGTTAACGCCGTCCATCAATCAGGAAACACACCGTGTACGAGATCACTCTTGCCGGCAGCGCCGACATCGACGGCATCACCGCGCTGCTGCAAGCCAACTCGCCTTCGCAGGGCGGCTCTCTGACCGGCGCGTTTCCACGCGACAAGGTGGCCGATATGGTTGCTGGCGGCGTGGTGATGGTTGCACATCGCGACCGACGCGTCGTCGGTGTGCTGTTCAGCGCTGCGAAGGAGGATGATGCGCCGCCGGTCGTGCACGCGATGCTGGCGGCTTGGCCGGGACAACCCGACGCCTACACCTATGGCCCTGTCTGCATCGCCGATAGCGAACGCGGGCAGGGCCTGCTGGCGCAGCTCTACGCGGCGCTGCAGCGGCATTATCCCGGCCGCGAAGCCATCCTGTTCATCCGCCGCGACAACGCCGCATCGCTGCGCGCGCATGCGCGCCTCGGCATGCACGAGGTGGCGCGGTTTGGTCTCGACGGC
Source organism: Terripilifer ovatus (assembly GCA_029222685.1). Classification (GTDB taxonomy): domain Bacteria; phylum Pseudomonadota; class Alphaproteobacteria; order Rhizobiales; family Beijerinckiaceae; genus Terripilifer; species Terripilifer ovatus. The sequence goes on from JARHVB010000083.1 coordinate 53,778, forward strand.
GTCGATTATGCCGTCTTCAGCGATCGTTAGACGGGCTCATTTTCGATTCACCTGCTGGCGCGCATAGCCGGCCATCGAGGCATAGCCGCGCACGATCGCTTCGCGCTCGGCATGGCTGGCGACCATTTCGATATCATCGAAGCCGTGCGGCGCACGCGCTTCCACCATATCGATCACGCCTTCGGGGCCGCCCTTGCGATTGGTGAGGACGATCTCGGCCGTCGGCGGCCGTCGCTCGGCATCGTAGGCGGCCAAGGCTTCAGGCACCGGCGCTCTTGAAGCTAGGTGGCGGGCGAGGGCGCGCGCGTCGAGAATGGCCTGGCTGGCGCCGTTGCTGCCGACCGGATACATCGGATGCGCCGCGTCGCCGAGCAGGGTTATGCGACCGAAAGACCAGCGCGGCAGCGGTTCACGGTCGCAGGCGGGATATTCGTAGAACGTGCCGGTCGCCTCGATCAGGCGGGCGGGATCGACGAAGCCGAGACGAAAACTGTCGCGCACGAAGGGCAGCGCCTCTTCGAGACGTCCCGCACGGTTCCAGTCCTCGCGCCGCGGCGGCGGCGTGCTGCCGTCACCGAGGCGCGCCATGACGGCCCAGTTGGTCAGTCTGGTCGTGGGCTGCGACGGCTCCGCATGGATGGGATAGATGACGAATTTCGCGGCATTGCCGCCGGCGATCATCATGGTGCGTCCATCGGCATAAACCGGCCATTCAGTGGCGCCGCGCCAGAGCATGATGCCGCTCCACGCCGGCGGACCCTCGTCGGGATAGAGGATCGAACGCACGCGCGAGTGGATGCCGTCGGCGCCGATCAGGGCGTCGCCCACAGCTTCGATGCGCTCGCCGGTATCGCGGTGCGCGAACGTTCCGATCACGCGGTCTTTCTGTTGGTGAAAATCGACGAGCCGGCAATCCGTATGAAGCCGCGCCGCGCCAAGGCGCTGCAACACGGCGCGCAGCAGCACGCCATGCAGCTTGCCGCGATGAATGCTGAATTGCGGCATCGCATAGCCGGCCTCGATGCCGCGTAATTCCCGCCAGACGGTCTGGCCGAGCCGGTTGGCGTAGAAGAGTTCGCGTGTGCGGATGCCGGCGCTATCGAGCGCCGGCAGCAGACCGAGCGACGCCAACTCCCTGACGGCGTGGGGCAGCATGTTGATGCCGACGCCCAGTTCGTGCAGCTCGTGTGCCTGCTCACAGATCTCGGCTTCCACGCCGGCCTCGTGCAAAGCCAGCGCCGCCGTCAGGCCGCCGATGCCGCCTCCGGCGATGATGACCTTCATGGCGAAGCCCCGGCGGTCGACCGCAGGTAAATCTCCGCGGCGATCAGGTTGGGGACCCAGGCCAGGAAGGAGATCACCGGATAGCTGGCATCGAAGGGCAGGCCGATCAGGAAGGCGACGAGGATGTAGATTCGCAGGTTGACGGCGGCGATGGTCAGCGCCCAGGACCGGATCATCCAGCGCCGGTGTTCGCTGAAACGGCGCTGGCGGGCGAGCAGCCAGCCGCGCGCGGTGACGACCAGCCAGGCCACGGCGAGCGTGCCAAATCCGGCCGTGGCGACCGGCCCCATGGTGGTGCCGAGCGCCAGGACGAAGCCGGTGGCGCCGCCGACGAGGCAGGCCGAGACATAGAGCCGGCCCGTCCAGCGATGCAGCGGCGGGCAATACCGGCGCAGCCGGTGGATGAATTGGAACGAGCCGACGAGCAGAGCGGTCGCGGCGCCGGCGATGTGGATTTTCAGCCAGGGCACCGCCAGCGCATTGGCGACGATCTTCGGCGGCATCGGCCCGGCGTCGAGGAAATAGCGGAACGACGCCAGGGCGAGCCCGGTGCTGGCGACGGCGGCGAGGATCCACAGCCATCCCGGCAGTGCTCTTTCATCCGCGTTCCGCTCGATAACTTCAGCCACACGTCTCTCCATTTGCGCCAATCGGCGGCGAAGGACGAGATTGGTCGTTTGTCGATGGATCGGCTAGATTCGCTTCGCGAGTGGTGCGATCGCTGCGCGAACGGTGTCGGATCGGCTGAAATCGGCCGCCGATTTAACGGCTCGCGCGAGAGACTGACAGCAGAGCTAACAAGAGAGCATTCATGCGAACGGCTGCCGAACTCGGCCTGCTTCTCGCAATCGGCGTCTTTCTCGGCGTCCTCGGGCCTTACGGGACGGTGCAGGAGCCGGCGTTGGCGAAATATGTCTTCTGGCTCGTCAGCATCCTCGGGGGCGGGCTCATCGGCTATGCAGTGGAGACCGGCCTGCGGCGCTGGATCGCGCATGAGTGGCTGCGCGTGGTCGCCACGGCGGCGGCGATCACGCTGCCGGTGGCGCTGCTGGTGTTCGGCGCCATGATCCTGGTTCTGGGGCACGAGCATCATCTGTTTTCGGCGGTTTTCCTGCATCTGCTCTGGCAGGTGTTCGCCATCAGCCTGGCCGTGATGGCGGTGCGGGCCCTGGTCTGGCGGCAGCCCGAGCGTATTGTTGAAACCCGCACGGTTGTGGCGCCGCCGCTTCCCGACGCGGAGGCGAAACTGCGCAGCCGCCTGTCGGCGAAGCGGCGCGCGGCGCGGCTCCTCGCCATCGAGGCGCAGGATCATTACGTGCAGGTTCATACGGAAGCCGGGGCGGAGCTGATCGGCCTGCGCTTTTCCGATGCCGTTACGGAGCTTGCCGGCGCCCATGGATTTCGAGTGCATCGCTCCTGGTGGGTCTCGGCGGAGGCGATCAGGACGGCGCGGTGGCGGCGCGGCAGCGGCGAGGTGGAGCTGAAAAACGGCCTCGTCGTGCCGGTCAGCCGCAGCGCGGCGCCGGATCTCCGTCGCGCCGGCTGGCTCTAAGCCAAGGCCGCTTGACGTTATGGATCGATTGCTCTAATTCGTTGTGTAGCAATCGATCCATAATTGAAATTCTCTGCAGGCGGACCCATGGCGCGACCCCGAAAATTCGACGAAGCCGATGTGCTGGACATGGCGGCCGAGGCCTTCTGGACGAAGGGTTTCGAGGCCACCTCCACCCGCGACCTGACGGAGTGCACGGGGCTGACGCAGAGCAGCATCTATGCGGCCTTCGGCGACAAGCGCGGGCTCTTCCTCCGCGCGCTCAAGCATTATTTCGATCGCGTCCTGCACGAGCGCATCGCGCGGCTGGAGGTGCTGCGGCCAGGGCAGGCCATCGGGGATTTCTTCACCGAGGTCATCGAGCGGTCGCTGGCCGATCCCCGTCATCGCGGCTGCATGCTGGTCAATACAGCGCTCGAGGCGACGCCCGACGACCCGGAGCTGCAGCGCTACGTCGCGCAGGAGACGGTCATGATCGAGGATTTCTTCAAGCGATGCATCGCTGCCGGCCAGGCCAGCGGCGAATTTCCGGCGGACCGGTCAGCCGCCGACGGCGCCCGGCATCTGCTTGCCGTTCTGCTCGGCCTTCGCGTGCTGGTGCGGGTTCGTCCCGATGCCGCATTGCTCACCGGCCTCGTCAGCCCGGCCCTGGCGACCCTCGGTCTTGTGTGGCCCGATCTCGGCTGGCTCGATCTTGCCGGTGATGACGCGCCGCGTCGTGACCGATCCGGCCAGCCTGCCGACACCCATTCGCCCAATCATCCGATTTAGAAAGCCCGGCTCCATGTCCACGTCTTCTGCACAGCCGGTGGAGGTTCCGGCGACGGCGCTCGGTCGGGCTGCCTGGTTCGCGACCATCGCCGGGCTCTGCGCGAGTCTCGTCTCGATTGGCTTTGCCCGCTTCGCCTATACGCCGCTGATCCCGCCGCTCATCGAGGCGCACTGGTTTTCGGCGGCCGATACGGTGACCCTGGGCGCCGCCAACTATGCCGGCTATTTCGCCGGCGCTCTTCTCGGCCGGCCGATGGCCGCGGCGCTGTCGAACCGCCAGGCGCTGAGGATCCTGATGGTGGTGGCGAGCCTCGCCTTCTTCGCCTGCGCCTATCCGCTCTCGGTCTCGTGGTTCTTCGTCTGGCGGTTTTTGTCTGGCGTTTCGGGTGGCGCCATCATGGTGCTGGTGGCGACGACCATCCTGCCGCATGTTCCCGCCGCCAGGCGCGGGTTTGTCAGCGGCATGATCTTTCTCGGCCTCGGACTCGGCGTTGCGGCATCCGGCACGATCATCCCGGAACTGCTTCGCTTCGGACTGTGGGAAACCTGGATGGGCCTCGGCACCGTTTCGCTAGTGCTGACCGCCGTCAGCTGGTTCGGCTGGCCGGACGCCGTGCCGCCGGCGCCATCCGTCACGGCGTCCGGCACCATCGGTGACCATCAGTCGCCCGCCCAGAAAACCGCGCTGCGGGTTCTCTACGCGCAGTATGCGGTGAACGCCCTCGGTCTCGTGCCGGTGATGATCCTTCTCGCCGATTATGTCGCGCGCGGGCTGGGGCGCGGCGCCCATGTCGGGGCTCTGTACTGGATCCTCTACGGCGTGTCGGCCATCGGCGGCCCGCTGGTTGCCGGCCGCATCGGCGACATCATCGGCTTCCGCCAGACCTATCGCGCCGCCCTGCTGGCGCAGGCGGTCGCGACGGCCGCTCTTGCCGCCAGCGGAAACCCGGTCGTCATCGGCCTTGCGACGGTCGTGCTCGGCATGTTTACCCCCGGCGTCGTGCCCGTCGCGCTGGGCCGCATCAATGAAATCCTGCCGCACCGCCACCACGCTCAAAGGGTCGCCTGGAGCTGGGCGACCAGCGCTTTCGCGCTGTTCCAGGCGCTCGCCGGCTATGGCTACGCCTTTCTGTTCAGCCATTCGGGTGAGAATTACGCGCTGATCTTCATGTGCGGAGCCGTGGCCCTCATCGTGGCGCTGCTGCTCGATCTGTTGGCGCGCGGGGAGATGGCTGCATAGCGGTGCGCACCGCATCGCCGAGATGCTTGGTGCTAATGGCGCGCGTGGCGCGTGGTTCGAGGCTCCGATTTCGGAACTTGTGTCACGACTCGACCCTAAGGCAGGTCCATGCTGATCCGTTACTTATCGGCACGATACGCGGCGCTCTGTGCGCGACGGCTATTTGATCCTGATCAATTCCAAGCGCGCACTGCGGCTCCTATAAAGATGCATGAGGAGGCCGTACTTCACGAGGAGGAGGCAGTCCATGGATAGGTTATTGGTCGCTGCGATGGCGGCTGGGGCTGCGATTGTTGCCGGGGCGGTGCTGGTCGAAGCTCAACCCTATGGCCCGGGAATGATGGGCGGCTACGGCCCCGGAAATGGCGGTGGCTATGGACCGGGCTACATGATGGGCGGTGGTTACGGTGGCGCCTATGGGCCAGGTTGGATGATGTACGGTTACGGAGGTGGCTATGGTCCTGGTCCGATGATGGGCGGTTACGGTCCAGGATATGGCGGCGGCTATGGACCCGGCATGATGTACAGCAATAGGCTCGGCAACCAGGGAGACCTGAATCTGACGACAGATCAGGTCAAGCAATATCTCGAGCAAATGATCCGCAACCCGAATTTGACCCTCGGTGACATCAAGCAAAAGGATGCGGACACGATTGTCGCTGATGTCGTCACCAGGCAGGGCAATTCGCTGGTCCAGCGGCTCGATTTCAATCGTCACAACGGCTACGTCCAACCGGAGCAATGATCATGGGTTATGGATATGGACCGCAATGGGGCATGATGGGCAATTGGGGTTACGGTTATGGATATGGGGCATTTCATATGATCTTCTGGATCGCTGCCCTGATCGCCATCGTTGCCCTTGTGTTCTGGCTGATGCGTTCGGCCGGAGCGCATAACGGCCTCCAGTTGCCGCCGCGGCGTTCAACCGGGCTCGACGTATTGGAAGAGCGTTACGCCCGCGGCGAGATCAATCGCGATGAATATCTGCAAAAGAAAAAAGACATCGCAGGCTGATATCTTGCATCGCAGATCAGGTATCGCCGTCGCAATTCACGAGGCGCGTCTTTCGCAGCACTCCAAGCTCGAATAGAGGCATTCAGATGAAATATTACATTTCCAAAACCTTGACGCGTGACTTTGCTGCCGTTGTCGAACGCGTTATCGAGGCGCTCAAAGCCGAAGGATTTGGCGTGTTGACCGATATTGACGTCAAAGAAACGATGAAGAAAAAGCTCAATATCGATTTCCAGGATTATCGAATCCTCGGCGCATGCAACCCTCCGCTAGCACACCAAGCGCTGACAGCCGATGACAAGATTGGAACGATGCTGCCGTGCAATGTGATCGTGCAGGATATTGGAGGCGGAAAGATCGAAGTTGCTGCCATCGACCCTGCGATATCCATGCAGCAGGTCGGAAATCCGGCACTGCGAACGATTGCTGAATCCGTCACCAGCAAGCTTCAGCGGGTTATCGACGCGATCTAGCAATCGCGCCAAGGCTGCCACATAGCAAAATGGCGGCTGTCAGGGCATAGCGGACTCTGGCCCGCCCGCCGAGCAGATCTATGGGTTCACGGCCTGTAGCGTTTTCCGATTCCTTGGAATTGGAAAGGCGCGTCTCGTCTATTGAAGGAGCCCATTTTCTTCACGCGAACCGGCGGCCACTTTGCTTGAAAATACACTAATCAACCTGCTGCTTCCTCATGCTGTTCCATGCCTCCCGCTGCGCGAAGACCCGGGTGACCTCGGCCATGTTTTCTGTGCCCCAGGTGCAGAGCGGCACCAGGGCCTGGGCCAAGCTGACGCCCAGCGGGGTGAGGCTGTAATCGACCCGCGGCGGGATCTCCTTGTAGTCGGTGCGCTTCACCAGGCCGTCGGCCTCCAGCTCCTTGAGCTGCTGGATCAGCATCTTGTCGCTGACGTCGCGGATGGCGCGGCGCAGCTCGCCGTAGCGGGTCGGACCGCCCTGGGCGAGGAAATAGTGGATCAGCGGCTTCCACTTGCCGGCGATAACGCGCAGGGTCGCGTCGAGGCCGCAAGTAAAGCCCGGCAAAGTCGGGGTGCAGGCCGGAACCGGAGGCGGGGGCTGGTTCGAAATCAAATCGGAGGGGTCTGACATTTTTGGGCACTTACCAAAAGGTGCATACTTGTCTCTAGGTAGGTAGGCCGCCAGCTATGTGCAACCTCAATGAAGGAGCACATCATGAGACGGTTGGAAAACAAGACGGCAGTGGTCACGGGCGGGGGAACCGGTATCGGCCGGGCGACGGCGAAACGGTTCATCGAGGAGGGAGCGTTCGTCTATATTTTCGGACGGCGGCAGGAGCCCCTTGATGCCGCCCTGAAGGAGTTGGGGCCGAATGCCCGCGCCGTGCGCGGTTCGGTGACCGATCCTGCGGACCTGGACCGGCTTTACGCGGCGGTGAAGGCGGAGCGTGGTGCGCTCGATATCGTCTTCGCCAATGCCGGCACCGGCGCGGTCGCCGCGCTCGGGGCGATCACCCCCGAACATTATGCCGATACATTCGACATCAACGTGAAGGGCACCCTGTTCACGGTGCAGAAGGCTCTGCCGCTGCTGTCGGCGGGAGGATCGATCATCCTGACCGGCTCTACGACAGGGGTGATGGGGACGCCGCAGTTCAGCATCTACAGCGCCTCCAAGGCGGCGATCCGCAACCTGGCGCGCAGCTGGGCGCTCGACCTGAAGGGCACCGGCATCCGCATCAACGTGCTTTCGCCCGGGCCAACGAGGACCGAACTTGCGATCGAAGTGGTGGGCGAGGAGACGCTTGAGGCATTGGGCGCTACGACACCGCTCGGCCGCATGGCCGATCCGGCGGAGACGGCGGCCGTCGCTGCCTTCCTCGCCTCGGGCGACAGCAGCTTCATGACGGGCGGCGAGGTGTTCGTCGACGGCGGCCTGGCGCAGGTCTGAGGCAGGTGAGGGCTTCGGCCGCGAGCCGAAGCCCTCGGTTTCGGCTAGAGCATTTTCGGTTCCGATGGAATCGGAACCGAAGCTCTAGTTTCTGTTTTGACGCGTTTTCTTCACGCGAACCGGTGACCACTTCGCTCGAAAACGCTCTAGCGGTGGCGCTGCGGAGGCCTACGGTTGCAGAACCGGCCGAAGGCCTTGGGCTCATTGGCGAAACCGCGCTGGCTCGCGAGCTCCCAGGGGCGCTCGCATTTGGCCGTATAGCGGCACCAGGCGTAGCCGGCCGAGGCGATGCAACCGTGCCGGTCGCGATCGTTGCCGACGATCGGCGGGCTTTGCGCCCGGACCGGGCCGTTCAGGGCGAGGCCCGAAAGCAGCAGTATTGCGGCCACGGTTCGATGCATCGGCATTTCCGTTCATCGCTGCAACGCCGTTCGCGCCGGCGGCTCTAACGGGCGAAATAATACGCAAGCCCGGCGATCAGCACCAGCGCGACGACAACCATCCCGATCGTCCCGGGTTCAAGCAGGGTGGAACTCCAGGTCGCGGCGTCGGCCGCCGGGGTCGAGGTGTTGGCGGCATCCTGGCCGGCTTCATCCGGCTCGCGGGTCGGCGTTGGCATTCAGACCTCCTGTCCGGGTGATCCACGCGGGATCGTCGCATTTCGAACTTTTCAGGGCTCGAAAGGTTCAAGGGCCGGCGCAAAAGCGATTCCCGCCGGTTCCCTGCAGGCCCACAGAAGCGGGAGGGATCCTGCGAAAATACAGCGATTCTGGCGGAAAAGTGAGATTGGAGGCCTCGCCCGGAATCGAACCGGGGTGCAAGGATTTGCAGTCCTCTGCGTAGCCACTCCGCCACGAGGCCTCGGGAGCGCTGAATCGATGGAATTCAGCAGCAAGCCCGCCGCTCATACAAAGGAACCGGCCCGGCGGCAAGCGATTGCGACAAATAGTGCAACGAATTGGATAACCTTCATCCACAGCCGCATTTGGGGTTTGCATTCTGCGACGAGCTTGTTATACGACGCCCGTCCGCCAGGGACTGTTCCCCGATAGCTCAGCTGGTAGAGCATTCGACTGTTAATCGAATGGTCGCAGGTTCGAGTCCTGCTCGGGGAGCCATTTCACCGATCTCAGGTGTCCGTGGTGGACTTTTTCTTCTGAAAAGACAGAGTTTTTGGCGCTGCCATGTGCGCCGGCATTCGCCGGCACACGTTGGCAGCGGCGGAAAATGTTGGCATTTTGTTGGCATCTGCAAAGCCAGCAACTCCGGAATGCTTTCAATGTCGCTGACCGATACCGCCGTAAAGGCTGCTAAGCCACGCCAGAAGCCGTTCAAGCTTTCAGACGCCGAAGGCCTTCACCTCCTTGTCACGCCTGCCGGCGGCAAATTGTGGAGGCTGGCATACCGGTTTGGGGGAAAGCAGAAGCAACTTGCTCTCGGTTCTTACGAGTACGTCTCCCTAAAGGATGCGCGTGACCGACGCACTGAGGCGAAGCGCCAGCTTGCCGCCGGCATCGATCCAGGCGAGGCCAAGAAAACAGCCAAGGCCGTGGAGGAAGCTAACGAGGCCGCCAAGGCTGCTACATTCGGGGCGATAGCAAGCGAGTTCATTGCCAAGATCACACGCGAGGGGCGCGCGGAGGCGACCCTTCAAAAGGCAAAATGGCTGCTCCAGACGATTGCGGCACCGATCGCCAAGCGGCAGATCGCGGAGATAACGCCCGTCCAGCTTTTGGCCGTCTTGCGGCCTGTAGAGGCCGCAGGCAACCACGAGGCCGCTCGCCGGGCGCGGACCATGGTCGGACAGGTCTTCCGCTACGCGATTGCTACCGGGCGAGCCGAGCGGGATATTGCGGCTGACCTGCGAGGGGCGTTAACTGCTCCAGTCGTCCAGCATCGCGCAGCCCATTACCGATCCAAAGGAACTCGGCCGCCTGATGGCGGCGATCTATGCTTGGGAGCGTGGCCTGCCGACGACGGTCGCCGCCCTCAAGCTGCTCGCGATCCTAGCCTTGCGCCCGGGAGAGGTCCGGGCCGCCACATGGAGCGAGATCGACATCGACCGTGCTATTTGGACTGTGCCCGCCGCCCGCAGTAAGATGCGCCGAGTTCATCGGACGCCGCTTCCAAGACAGGCCATCGAAATTCTGGATGCGCTTCGCCCCATCACTGATCGCGGCGCCGCTTCATTGATTTTCCCCGCGACAACATCGGTAAAGCGTCCGATCAGCGAGAATACCTGCAACGTCGCAATCCGGCGGCTAGGTTTTTCTGCGGAGGAGATGACCTCGCATGGCTTTAGGGCCGCTTTCGCGACCTTGGCAAATGAGAGCCGTCGATGGCATCCTGACGCAATCGAAAGGCAGCTAGCTCACGTCGAGCAAAATGCTATCCGGAGAGCTTACACGCGCGGCGAGCATTGGGATGAGCGCGTGATGATGGTCCAATGGTGGGCCGACTATTTAGATGAACTGCGCTTAGACGCGGCGAATAGAGACCGAAAGCCGTACCTCTGCACGGTCGAAAGGAAATAAGATGCAGGCGGTCAATGATCTGATTGTGGCTTGGACCTTAGCAAACGTCGGCTGGCTAATTTTTGCCATAGCAGTCATCGTTGGATTTCGGGTAGTTTTGACCATTGTGAGCGTCTTTTTGCCCTTAATTGCCGGCGACAGCTTGCCGGACGAAATTGCCGTTTCCGTCGGGCTGAGCATAGTCACTTCCCTTGCCGCCACCTCTCTTTTGTCCACGATCGCGCTGTTTTACCTATGCCGAGACGTAATGGACACTTTCGAGCCCCAGTCTAGGGTCTGGTTGGTGATGGCGGTTGTGCTAGCAATCAACCTTGGGCTGACTGGATGCGCAGTGTGGATGTGGTCTAAAGTCTTTAGTGGATACCGTTGAAGGGAACCGGCTCCTGTGCCCCGCTTGAGGCACCTTTCGACCTTTCCGTTGGCTATAATTTCCTTCGGATCGGCTTGTATTTGAGCGGTCGTGGCGGGATGTTCGCATGAGAGTGGCGGGGCGGGCTCTGCGTTCCGCCCCGCCTAGCTGCGGGATTTAGGAGACCACTCTCCCGCGCTTTTCAAAAACCCTTCGAGCTTTGCACGTAAGTGACGCGTGCGGCCGTGCCGCCCAAACGCCTCTCAAGGTCCGCGATTGCGGCGGCGAGTTCCGCGTCGGTTCGAAACTCAATCTCCTTCTTGACGCCGTTGGTATGCGTCAGGACGCGGCGCGCGCCAGAGGCGCGCGCTTCCTGGAGGGCATCAAGCTGGGTCTGAAGCTCAGCCGGCGTCGTCATGGTCAGGCGCCCGCGTTGCGCTGCCAGCCCCGCCAATCGACGAAGCCCGCGCCGAAGTCCAAGCGGACCTTCGTCTCGACGCCATCGACTTCGAACCCGGCGCGGGTCTCGATCTGCGGACCTTCGAAGCCCTGAAGGTATGCGTATTCGAGGCCGGGCACGCTCGCCGGATCGGCGATCACATACCAAGCGGTAGCGCTTGTCAGGCGAGGTTCGACCAGCGGCGTGAGCTTGCCCGCGAACGGGTTCACATCGCCCGCGGAGGCCGGCGTCAGGGCCGCCAGCAGCGCCTCCGCCTTGGTCTCAAGCTCCGGCGGCACGAGCAGGAACTTCGGCTCCGGCGACACCGGACGGCCGCCAAGGCTCGTCTGCTTACGCATGGCGAGGCGAGCAGCCGACAGCGAGGTCCAGACAGAACCCGACGACGGATAGAGCGCAACTGGCGTGCCGAGGTTGTTGTGGTTCGCGTGGAAGAGCGCAACGCCATCGTCCATCGTCGGGCCGGCCCCGGAAGCCATGATCAGCAGATTGACCAAGAACTGCGCTTCGAAGTCCTGCGCGGCGCGGCCCATCGCGCCGCTTAAATCGGTGAACGCGCCCAGATCGTCGTTCACGATCGCTTTCCGGGTGAGCGACACGATCTTGCCGAAGGTGTCGATCGCATAGCTCTCCTTCGCATCCGCAAGGGCGCCATATTTGAATTCACCGTGCTCGTTCACCTTTTCGAGCATCGGCGCGTCTCCAAGCTGGATCGAGCTTTTCGCCTTGAAGTCTTTCGCCGTCGTCTGGCGGGCAACGCTCTTCAGCGCGGCCGGCACCTGCGCATAGGCTTCGCGCAGGACGCGCTCGCCGACGCCGCCCAGGACGGCCGGGAAGTCCGAGGTCGTCAGGGCGCGGCCGATCGTATCGGCTGCCGACAAGCCCGTGGTGGCGATGCCGCGCAAGGCCAACGCTTCACGCGCCAGATCGAGCGTCGTCATATGAGCGAAGCGGCGAGCGGGCTCCGGCATTTCGGCGCGCGGGTTCACCCGCGAGACGTAGAGAGCCGACACCGCATTACGCGTGAACGCGGACGGATCGCCCTCGTGCTGCGTCATTATCGCAACGCGTGGTGCCGGCTGGGTATTCGAGGCGCGGACGGCTTCGACGGCACGGGCGCGAGCCTGTTCTTCGGTCGCGCTGGCGTCGATCAATTCGTTTGCCCAAGCCGTGCCGAGATTGAACGTTTCGGCCAAGGCACGGATTTCGGCATTCACGGCAGCGCGGCTCACAATCACGGGCACGGTCGTGGTTTCCGGCGTGACCGGGGTAGGATTAGGCATCGGGAGGTTCCTCGTTTTCGCCTGCGGGTCGGCGCCGACCGCGACAAGGCTGACTTCATGAAGTTCCCAACGTGTCAGTGTGCGAATGCGACCCTGCGGCCCTTCGCTGTCTCGCCATTCGATCGGACGATACCCAACCGAGACGTTGGTGATGATGCCCGCGCGCACGTCCTGCCAAACAGCATTGGCGCGCGGGGAGAATTCGACTTTGACAATGAGATTGCCGCCTTCAAGACGAACGCTGCGCACGACGCCAAGGATACGGTCGAGACCGTCCTGCCGGTGGCTGTCGAGAAGCGGCATCCCTTCCGCCCGCGACAAGTCGATAGCCGCTGCGGAAACCTGCAAAACTTCGGTAAATGGGCCATCGAAGTCCTGACGAATAACGCCGGCTCCGGTCGAAGCGATCAGTTCGACGGAGCGCGCCTCATCGTCGATCGACTTCGGACGGAACGCGTGAGCGGCGCGAACGATGGCGTTCATTGCTGTTCTTCCTTCACGGGAATTATGTTGCTTGCGGGCCGGAGCGCGACGCTCAGGCGCGCCAAGCGCGCCGCATCGGCAGCGATCGCCCGGTCAACATCTTCCGCGTCGAGCCCGCGTTCTGCGATGAATTCGCTACGGCTCTTCAGGCCGTTCTCGATTTGCAGGACGGCCGCCTGAGTGTCCTTCAGCGGATCAACCTGATCCCAGCGCGGCGGCAGCCAGTCAACGGCTTCCACGGCCGAGCGGTCGGCGCTGTAGGTGGCGGCGCTCACGCCGCCTTGCAAAACCTGCCAGCGGATGAACCGCGACCACACGGGGCGCAAAAGCTGGAATGCGATGACGTGATGTTGAACGCTTTCGATGAACTTGCGGAACTCGATCAACGCCGCACGAGCGGAGCTATAGTTGATCTGCGAGTAATCGCCGGATGCCTGTTCAGCCGTGACGCCCGCACCCGCTGCGATCAATCGCATGGTTGCGGTCAACAAATGCGCAGCGCCGCCTTGGTCCGGCATGTCCGGAAATTCGATCGACTTGCCGGGAGGCAGGTTGATCATGGCTCCCGGTTCAAGGCTTGCAATCGATGGGTCGCCCGCGCCATCGGTCGGCAGAGCGCCGGTTCCGTCAGCATCGACGACGACGCCAGCGAACAATGCCGCGACCTTCGCGCGAACGAGCATCGCGTCGGCGAGCGCGTCGAGTTCCTTTGCGGGCAACAGGACCGGAGCAAGCCACGAGACGCCGCGCAACTGCCCCGCAACGAGTGGCCGAAAAATATGGACAACATCGGCAGCCGGCACGCGGATCGGCGCGACGCTGAAGCCGAAAGGATCGCCGGGAGGCGATTGCCTGATCCAGTACGCGACCCGCCGGCCTGACCGGTCGAGTTCAATTCCCATATGGATTATGCCACCGTCTCCGGCGGGTCGCGTAATAGACCTATCGAGTTGTTCGGGGTGAAGCCGACGAAGCTGAGGAGCACCGGAAGGCGCAGCCAGAAACGCCGCCAGCCCTTCGCCATAGACAACCATATCGCGAACGAGTAGCGCCTGAAGGCCGTACAGATCGGCCGCGCCGTCTGCGTCGGCAGCATCTGTCCACGCGCGCCAGCGGCGATGCAGCCGAGTGCGGATGACTTCAGTCTCGACAAGCGAGCGCGGCTTGATGCCCGTGCCGATAATGTTCGAAACCAAGCTCTCAACGATCCGCGAGCCAATCGGATTATTTGCCGCGAAATACGCGGCGCGAGCGCCGACCGTGGCGGCACTAGCCTGGAGGGAGGTAGCCGAAGGCAAGCGCCGATCATCGGCCCAGCGACGGCCGCCAGCGGCGGCGTCGAGACTGCGCTTGCCGAGCCCCATGATACGGCGAAATACGGAAAGCATCAGCGATAGCCCAGCTTTTCGACCAAGGCAGCCGGCATCGCTTCGGCGAGCTTTTTCGTGTCGAGGATGATCGCCTTGGATCCCATGACCTCGGCAAGGCGTTCCAGCGAGGAAACCCGGGCGACTGCGAAGTGGTCGTGGTCGGCGCCGGTCGGATTGAGCCCTTCGGTAGAAGGCCATGCGGCAAACCACCGGGGCTCGCGATAGTTCTTACGGCCTTTTGGATCGAGCCATGCGTCCACGTGCGGAACTACATGGTCCGAAATCTCGATCGCGATTTCGATCCCAACGCCAAGCTCGATCGCATGCTTTGCGATGGCGAACGCCAATAGGTCGCCTTTCGAGTAGACCCAGGTCTGGCGGCCGACATTCGCAAGGTCGGGATGGTTCGGATCGTCAGTCGTCTTGCCGTTCGGCAGGAGCAGCTTGCCCAAATCATTCAGAAAGCCGCGTCGCCGCCAATCCCGCAAAACGTCAGGAGAGAACCCAACCAGGGTGGCAACTTCGGAAGGCGAGAGGGTCATAGCGAGGCCTTATCGTGTGAAAATCACACGATATATACCGTGAGAGTATCACTTGATCAAGGCGGGTTCAGTAAATCTTGCAAACGCCTCGAGTTACGTCTTAATTCCACAATGTTGAGCCATATGGATCAGGAGAGAAAGTTGACCAAAGAAGATCGGTTTTTGTGGACCGTGCAGACTGCTTTGCTTCAGAATTCGATCCGACTTTCCTTTATGGAGACTTACAAGAAAGGCGAGGCAATCAACGCTGATCAAGACGAACAATTCTCTCGTATTTTCATGCGAGAGGCGGTTAGGGCAGCTACGCTAATTCCCGCTGATATGGATGCCGCTGATGCGGCGGACGAATTCTGCATCCACCTTCTGAGGGGCGGAAAACTGCCCTACTGGTATGCGAGAGCATAACCTTCATTTTGATAAGGTTGAAAATAGCGCGCGAGACCGCCAAGGGGTGCGCCGCCGTTGTTCGTTCCTGAAGATCGTAGGTCGGTTAACACCTCATTGCTCGGAGCGCGTCATGTGGAATTTGTTCAAGACCCGCAGGCCAAGTCCCGTAAAGCAAGCTGCCCCAGCTTCGCCAAACGGCCAAAAGTTGAAACTTTCTGGCTGGCAGGTGCAGGACGGTCATCTCATTCAACAATACGGCTTTTTTGGCGGGGCCAATGAAGAGATGTGGTGGCAGCTCAGATGCATTGTGGATCGAGACGATTATGTTTTCATCCACGTGATCGCTTCTGTTCAATTCGTCAAAAATGATACGTGGTTGATCGGATCGATACGAGATGAAGCAGCGCTAATGCAGTCTCCACTTTGCACCGTTCTAGCAACCCCCATGAGTGGCGGAGGAACAATAATGAACTTCGCGGACAAAGTAGCAGTTCAACATTACCTGTCGACTTTGAAGGTCGCACGCTCCCTCGATTTGTTGCTGCTGGACAAGCAAAGCGAGGTGGCAAGGATTTATTTGCCCAATGATCCATACGAATTCCAATCCTCATTTGCACAGTATCGGGCAAGTCTCGGCCTTTGATTGCAGCGCCTAGCGGCAGTGCTGATCAAGTTTTTCCATGACCGCCAATCCATTCTCTAACTGCCATTCATCCACCGCGATCGGACGACATTGCGCGCCGCGATCGGCGGCGCGCCTTTCATTGCCTCTTCGAGCATCGCCCAGTTTAGCGTGAGCGCGTGTCGTGCTGCGAAGCCGTAGACGACGCAATCGAGACCTTCGGCGCGGCGGCCGGGGATGCGCTCAAAGCGCCGGATCGGCTGGCCTTTGAAGTAGCGAACCGTTTTACGCTCCGAAGTCAGTTGTTCGAACCATGCCGGCTCAAGGTCCGCCGAAAAGCGGATAGAGGTCCCGCGCGCCAACCGGTTGGCGATCGTCGTCTTGATCGCATCTACTCCAACGATCCAAAGACGACCGCCCTTCACCTTGCTCTTGCTCACCTGAATTGCCGGTCGCGCCCCGCTCACGCCCTTGCCGGCCATGATCCGGCGAGACGCGCGCGGATGACAGAACGAATACACGCGGTCGGTCCAATCGCCGTCGCCGGCATCGACCAAAGCGGCATCTACCTTCAGCTTGCCGCCTGCCGGGTGACGCCAGTGCGATTTGAGGAGTTCGTCGAGTTCAAACCATGTTGTGTCATCGTCGGGGCTGCCCCAAATCACGACATGGCCCAGGATGAAAAGATCGGTGCGGCTCCAGCCGCACAAAGTTACTTCGATGCGGTCGTCTTGCACGTCACAGCCGGCCGTGATTGCGAGAACGTCCGGGGGAATTGCTTCGAGGCCGAAAGGCTCCGCGCGCGCCGTCAATGCGGCCTCGTCCACTTCGTCGCCACCGTCCTTCCACCCTTCGGCAAGGATGGTGTTCACGAAGACTTGCAATTGCTCTGGGTCGCCCTTGGCTGCGATAAATTCCGCCGCCAGCTTTCCCCAAGACGCATTGGGGAGGAGGCTCACGAGGGCGTTGAGGCGGAACCCGGCATGTCCAAGCACGTGGGGCGCGGTCGCCCGCCACGTTCCCGCTGCGACCATGGCGGGTTTCTCCCGCTCTTCGATTACACACCCGTTCTCCGGGCACACCGCATGCGCCCTGGCGGGCGCACCCTCCGGCCACTGGATATCCTTCCACCGAAGCTCAAAGGCGTGCTGGCAGTGCGGGCACGCCACCTCAAACACGCCCTTGTCGCTTGCTGCATAGGATCGCAAGACGTTGCTCGTCTCTTCGTGCAAGGGCGTCGATCCGATGATTATTTTTCGGTTGCCGAAGCTCAATGTCCGCTTCTCGCCAAGCAGGATTGGCGAGCCTTCCGGCCCCGGCATCATGGCGTCGGCTTCGTCAATCAGCAGGACGCGGACGTTGTGGCGCCGCAAATTCCGGGGCGATTTTGCCGCGACAATCTTCAGCGATCCGCCGGGGAACCGGCGGCTTAAAAGCGTGTTGCGGTCGCCGTCCGGGGAGAGAAGCCCGGCAAGCGCCGGGCTGGCATCGAAGATCGGTTCCAAGTCCGAGACTACGTAATCGCGTGCATCGCCCTCGGTCGGCAGCAGAGCCAGAATTGGGCTTGGCTCATTGGCGACGAACGACGCCAGCGTCCCACTCAACAGCGTAGTGAAGCCGACGCGAACGCTCTTGACGATCGTCACCCGCTCGATCGAAGGGTCGCCCATGGCGTCGGCAATCCCGCGTTGAAAGGGATAGAGCCGGACTGGGCCGGGAAGCGCCGACAGGTCGGAGGGCAACACGACGTTGCCCTCGATCCATTTCGACAAGGGCAAGACGGGCGGCGGCCTCAACGCCGCCCGCGCACGTCGTTCCAACTCAACGAGCATCGGCCGCGCCCTCCAATGCGTCACGGATTTCCTGCTCAACGATGACGGTATCCGCCCGCGTCAAGTGGCCCAGCCGCGCGGTCACTCGCGCCGGAACTGCCAGCATGCGCGCGCGAACGTCCCGAAGGATTTCCGACCATGCGCGCTCGACATCAGCCGCCGGAACAAGCTCGCGGCGCGCCTTTCCATTCGCCAAAGCGATCTTGTCCGCGCGCTCGCGAGCTTCCCGAAGGCGCTCGTTCTGCAATTCATTGCCGCCCGTCCGGCCGGCCGCCTGTTCCCGGATGTGCGAGCAGTACCGCGCCACACTGTCGGTTCCATAGCGGCCCGGCGCGATCTTCTCGACGATGCCGCGAGCCGCGAGGTCATGGATTGCACGGGCCGAAACACCGATCAGGCCGGCGAGTTCATTGGTCGTCAGTGCGTCCGCTGGCAAGGAAGAACCCCCTCAAAAATATGTAAAGCGATTAAGGCCAAGCGGGCTGTGTTACCCGCGTCAGGGCGCTGAATAGGGACCCGGAGTAGGGCGTCGGCCGTATCGCGCCCCCTCAGGGGCGCGGCGATGAACCCGAAGCGACTAGTCGGACCTGCGAAGATGAGAGGCAATGCCGAGATCATAGTGGCGCAGCACCTATACCGCCCACAGTATCGGGACGGGCGGGACGGGACGGGACAACACCCCTAAAGGGGTGTGTTTGTCCCTGTCCCATGTCCCCCTGACCGTCGCCGCTTTGCTCGGGGGACATATTGTAAGATGTTCCGGCAATGTCCCGCAGCGTCCCGTGTCCCGCTTCGGCTTCGGCGGCTTCGACAAGCGCCGCTACGGCGCGCTGAAAGGCCTTCTTCCGCGCGTCCTGAGAGCGATCTCCAAGGGTCGCATAGAAGGCGGGCCGCAACGTCTCCAGATTGATCCAGCCCGGTCCTTTGTTACGTAAGATGCCGAGCAGCGCGGCGGCGTCGCCGCCGATCCGACGCGACGGCTTCGGCTCTGCCGGCCGCGCAACCTCGCTATTGATGCCGGAGAGAACCAAGGCATTGACGTTTTCGCCTGCGATCATCCGGGACGCGATTTGGAAATTGAACGTGAATGACGCGCCAGCGCGGCCGTTCCTCATCTTCTCGACAACGGCGACGGATGTCTCGCCACGAGCCTCGACGCGGATCGTCGCGTCGGCGCGGTCGCGGATGACCTGCGAACCGCGTTCGCCCCGCGCGCCCTTGCCCGGATGGTGGATGACCAGCGTTGAGCAGTCCAATTCCCGGCCGATGCGGAGCATGTTCGCCATGACGGCTCCGGCGACCGCATCGTCATTGAGGGTCGCGCCATCGACTGAGGCGGCGAGGGTATCGAGGATCACTAGAACCACAGGTTCGTTGTCGGTTGCGGCCCGGACGGCCTCGACCACATCAGCCACGAACCGTTGATCATCGGCGCGGCGAGGCAACGGCATCACCCCCAGCCGAACGTCATCCCCAAGACCAATGTGCTTGACCGCAACGGCGATGCGATCCTCCACGCCGCTGTGGTCTTCAGCGGCGATGTAGATGACGAGCCCGGCCTTTGTGTCGAACGGGCCGAACGGCAGGCCGGAGGCGACATGAATAGCCAAGCCGAGCGCCAGCGTCGTCTTACGTGCCCCTGCCTCGCCGTACAGGACGGTGAGGCCGTTGGGCACGAAGCCTGACACTGCGCCGCGTGAGCGGCCCGAAGGCCGCTCGACGATATCGACCGGGAAGCGGATCACTCGCCAACGCTCTCTGATCACGCTGCGCCGCGCTGGCCGAGGCGCGGCAATTCCTGAACGTAGCGGCGGAGTTCTCCCCGAGCGATATAAGTTCTCGCGCCGATCCGTACCGCCGTGAGGCGGCCTTCACGGATTTCGGAGTAGAGCTTGGTGATTGAGAGCGGAAGGATTTGCTGGCGCTCGGGAGAGCGGAGCGGGATCAATGCCAGATCATCAATAGCGGTCGTCATAACAGCCTCAAAGTGTGCTGGACGACCGGATCGCGCCGTTGAAGAGCACGCCGATCGCCCAAATGGACGAAAGGGGGTGAATTCTCCAACAGCCGTTAGACCGGCTGTAGTAAGGATGAGGCCAACCGACGTTCGCGTCAAGGTGTCGCCGACATTTGGCGGCGTTGCGCGTGTGCGTAGAGCCGTGCGCGTGTTCGAAATTCGCGCGTCAAATTGACTCATCCGCGCACATGTACGGATGCGTGGAAACGCCCATGATTATGGAAGAACACGCTGTGAAAAGATGGCATCTATGATGGCATCTGTGGTTTAGCTCATAAAATAAATGCGAATTATATCAAATGCTTGAGCTTTCTTTATGATGCCTGCTCGGGGAGCCATCCGTTTTTTCGCAAAATGCTGTGATGTTGTGCCCGCCGCTTGTTAAAGCTGCGGGAACCTATGACTAAAAACGAGGACGGCGTTATGCTTGGCGGCGCCCTCCTGTCCGTTTCGCTTTATGCGCCTTCAGATCATGCCGGTCGGCGTTCATCACCTTCACCCACGCCGCCGCGAAGTCCTTGATGAAAGTGCCGCCGGAATCGGTACGTCCAAAGGCCTCGGCGAGCGCACGCAGTTGCGAGTGCGATACGAAGATCAGGTCGACACGGGTGCCGGTCCATTTCTTCGCCTTGGTCCTGCGGCCCTTGTCCTTCGTGATTGCGCCCGATGGCCGCGTTGCGGCTCGATGCGAGGGCCTCGTCCAGGCACATCGGCCGCTCGCGCGCCTGAGCGGCGTTCAGCCTCCGGCATTCGCCGCCGCTATGAAAACTATAGTCACAGTGCATTGGAAAACTTCGGACCGCGATGCGACAACCGACGGGCGTTGTCGCTGATCTCATCGGGTATGCCGAGGGCAGGCGGGGACGGGCATCACTCAATGTCGTGGGGAAAAGGGCATGTGTATTAGCCTGTGCTCTGCGCCAAGCGGTTCGCAAGGTCGAGCCGACCACTGGCAACTCAGTTCCAGCTTCGCTTTCGGAAGCTGACCAAAGCCCCCCGGCATGAGATGTCGCACGGGTTCCAACCCGCAACATTTGACCGAGGAGAAATGATCATGAAAGCCATCGTGGTGACGGACCAGGCCGCGGGAACGGCCGGGATGAAGCTGGTGGAGCGGCCGCAGCCGCAGGCAGCGATCAACGACGTCGTCGTGCAGATTCATGCGTCGGGATTCGTCCCGACGGAACTGGCATGGCCCTCGACCTGGACCGATCGCCGCGACCGTGACCGAACACCGTCGATCCCCGGGCACGAGCTGGCCGGCGTGATCACCGCCCTCGGCTATGGCACGACGGGTTTGTCGGTGGGACAGCGGGTCTTCGGCCTGGCCGACTGGCATCGCGACGGCACCCTGGCCGAGTATGTGGCCATGGAGGCCCGCAACCTCGCGCCGCTGCCGGGCGACGTCGACTTCACGGTAGGCGCAAGCCTGCCGATCTCGGGCCTGACCGCTTGGCAGGGACTGTTTCAGCACGGCCGTCTTCAGGCGGGGCAGAGCGTCCTCGCGCACGGCGCGGCCGGTGCGGTCGGGTCGATGGTGACGCAGCTCGCCCGCGCGTCCGGCGCCTATGTCATCGGCACCGGACGCGCCGCCGACCGCCAGAAGGTGCTCGACTTCGGCGCGAAGGAGTTCGTCGACCTCGAGAAGGATGCGCTGGAAGATATCGGCGGCGTCGACCTGGTGTTCGATGTCATCGGCGGCGACATCCAGAAGCGGTCCGCAGGCCTGATACGAGCCGGCGGAACGCTGGTGACCATCGTCGGACCGGCCGAGGCGCGTCCCGCGGACGGCCTGGCGATCGACTTCGTTGTCGAATCCGACCGTGCCCAATTGAGTGAGATCGTCCAGCGGGTGCGGGACGGACGGCTGCGGACGAACATCGGCAGCATCTCGGCCCTCGACGATGCCGTCGCCACCTTCAACGCGACCGAGCGACGCGCAGGGAAGACGGTCATCCGCGTTCGTCCGTGAGGCAAGGTCGTTGAAATCGCGGAGAGTGTCCGGTTTGCCGGACACTCGACTCAGCGCTTGCGTACGAACTCGGTCCGCAAGACCAGACCTTTGATCGTCTCGTGTCGGCAGTCGATCTCTTCCGGATTGTCTGTAAGCCGAATCGACCTGATGACCGTTCCCTGCTTGAGCGTCTGGCCGGCGCCCTTGACCTTGAGGTCTTTGATCAGGATGACGGAATCTCCATCTGCGAGAACGTTGCCGGATGCGTCGTGAACCTCGGCCGCCCTGGCTTTCTCCGCGGCGATTTCGGACGCGGGCCGCCATTCTCCGGTCGCCTCGTCATAGATGTAGTCGTCGTTCTCGCCGTTCATGTCTGTCCTGTGTCCGGCTTGTCGCAGCAGCCGATGACCGCCTCTATCCCGAATGAGGCGTTCAAGCAAACATCGGACAGTTCGGCTGAAGCATGAGGACGGCGTTGGCTTCCAACGCCGTCCTGTTTGCGTTCTTTACGCCTTCAGATCATACCGATCCGCGTTCATCACCTTCACCCACGCCGCCGCGAAGTCCTTGACGAAAGCGGGGCCGGAATCGGCACATCCATAGGCTTCGGCGAGGGCGCGCAGTTCCGAGTGCGAGCCGAAGATCAGGTCGACACGGGTGCCGGTCCACTTCTTCGCCTTGGTCTTGCGGTCCTTGCCTTCGAACGAGTTCTGGCCGGTCGCAGTCCATTCGATGCCCATGTCGAGCAGGTTGACGAAGAAGTCGTTCGTCAACTGGCCCGGCCGCTTGGTGAACACGCCGTGCTGCGAGCCGCCGCAGTTGGCGCCGAGCACACGCAGGCCGCCGACCAGCACCGTCAGTTCCGGCCCGCTCAGCCGCAGCAGTTGGGCGCGGTCGACCAGGGCCTCTTCGGGAGACATGAACTGCGTGCCGCTCTTGCGGTAGTTGCGGAAGCCGTCGGACAACGGCTCCAGGGGCTCGAAGGAGTCGGCATCCGTCTGCTCCTGCGAGGCGTCCATGCGGCCTGGGGTGAAGGGAACCTCCACGGCGTGGCCGCCGTCCTTGGCCGCCTTCTCGACGGCGGCGGAGCCGCCGAGCACGATCAGGTCGGCCATGGAGATCTTTTTGCCGCCCGTGGCGGAACCGTTGAATTCGGCCTGGATGCCTTCGAGCGTTTTCAACACCTTGGCGAGATCGGCCGGGTTGTTGACCTCCCAGTCCTTCTGCGGCGCCAGGCGGATGCGGGCGCCGTTGGCGCCGCCGCGCTTATCGGTGCCGCGGAAGGTCGAGGCCGAGGCCCAGGCCGTCGAGACGAGTTGGGGAACGGTGAGGCCTGAAGCCAGGATCTTGCTCTTCAGGGCCGCGATGTCGCTGGCGTCGACCAGCGGATGATTGACGGCCGGGATCGGGTCCTGCCAGATCAGGATCTCCTTCGGCACCAGGGGGCCGAGGTAGCGCTGGATCGGGCCCATGTCGCGGTGGGTCAGCTTGTACCAGGCGCGCGCAAAGGCATCGGCGAACTGATCCGGATGTTCGTAAAAGCGCCGGGAGATCTTCTCGTAGGCGGGATCGAAGCGCAGGGAGAGATCCGTCGTCAGCATGGTGGGCACGCGCTTCTTGGACGGATCGAACGGGTCCGGGATCGACGCATCGGCGCCCTTGGCTTTCCATTGCTTGGCACCGGCTGGGCTCTGGGTCAGCTCCCATTCAAACTTGAACAGGTTGTCGAGGAAGTGGTTGCTCCACTTGGTCGGCGTCTGGCTCCAGATCACTTCCGGGCCGCCGGTGATGGCGTCTGCACCGATGCCGGTGCCGAATTTGGACTTCCAGCCCAGGCCCTGGTCCTCGATCGCGCCGCCTTCCGGCTCGTGACCCACGAGGGATGGGTCGCCGGCGCCATGGGTCTTGCCGAAGGTGTGGCCGCCGGCGATCAGCGCGACGGTTTCCTCGTCGTTCATGGCCATGCGCGCGAAGGTTTCGCGGATATCGCGCGCGGCGGCGACAGGGTCAGGATTGCCGTTGGGACCTTCCGGATTGACGTAGACGAGGCCCATCTGCACGGCGCCCAGCGGCTTCGCCAGCTCCCGTTCGCCGCTGTAGCGTTCGTCGCCCAGCCAGCTTCCCTCCGGGCCCCAGTAAAGCTCTTCCGGCTCCCAGGTATCGGCGCGGCCGCCGGCGAAGCCGAAGGTCTTGAAGCCCATGGATTCCAGCGCCACGTTGCCGACCAGCACGTACAGATCGGCCCAGGAGAGCTTGCGGCCATACTTCTGCTTGATCGGCCACAGCAGCCGGCGGGCCTTGTCGAGGTTCGCGTTATCCGGCCAACTGTTGAGCGGGGCGAAGCGCTGCTGTCCGCCGCCGGCGCCGCCGCGACCGTCGGAGATGCGATAGGTGCCGGCGCTATGCCAGGCGAGGCGGATGAACAGGCCGCCGTAGTGGCCGAAATCGGCTGGCCACCACTCCTGGGAGTCCGTCATCAGGGCTGTGAGGTCGGCGATCACCGCCTTCAGGTCGAGGGTCTTGAATTCCGCGGCGTAGTCGAACGTTTCGCCCAGCGGATTGGAGCGGGGCGCATGCTGGTTCAGCGCCTCGAGGCGCAACCTGTCGGGCCACCAGTCCCGGTTGGCGCGACCACCGGCACCGTGCGCGACCGGGCAACCGCCGGCGCTTTTGTCTTCGACTTTCGTATCCATGTTCGTCCCTCCTTGTGCGAAATTACGGCAAAGCTGGACGAGAACGTTACGGCACAGTGCGCCTGTCGGGTTTCATTGGCTGGCGGAGCATTGGCGTCGTTCCCGTTCGAAGATGAGTTAAGTCGGGTAGCGCTTAAGCATCGTCATCAGGCAATGTGAACAACTGATGACGTAATTCCAGAGACTACTGTTGTAGCTGGTTGGATTGCCAATCGTCTGGCACGATCATTGAGCGAGCCAGCCCCATTTTCAAGCAGAAACTCGATAGCGCCAGCCACGATTTTCAATAGGGGTTGCCTATGGCGTCCGATAAAAAAAGCCGGCCCGTTGCGCACGGGCCGGCCTTGTTTTGTCCGCTCTGCCAGTGTCTCAGCGCCAGCCTCCGTGGCCGCGCCCGTGACCCCAGCCATGGCCGTGACCCCAGCCATGGCCGCGGCCCCAGCCTCTGTGACGGCCCGGATTGCCGTACCAGCCGAGATGGCGGCCGCGATTCCAGCCAAGATGCCGGCCGCGGTCCCAGTGCCTGTGGCGATATTGGACGTGATCGACGAGGCTGCTCGCGCCGCTGTCGGGCGTGGCCAGATTCGTGCCTGTCGACAACGGCGAGGCAGTGGCGCCGGCGCCGAATGCCAGCATTCCCAGGCCGGCGAGGCCCATCAAGACTTTTTTCATCGTTGCTTCTCCTCTGGAGTACGATACCCCGTTGGATTGAACAGGTTCGCGGCAGGTTTGTTCCAAAATCAGGCTCAAAAACCTGGCCGAAATATCCGGCCAGGCTGGTAGGCTAGGCGCGCTCTGCGCCGGAAGCCGTCAGCGCCAGCGCCTGTGGTGCCGGTAGTAATGCCGATGCGACCGGTAATGCCGGTGATAGCTGCGGTGATGCCAGCGGACCTGTTCGACGAAGCCGGATGCGCCGGTGTCCGGTGCCGCCAGGTTCGTGCCGGTCGAGAGCGGTGACGCATTGGCGCCGGCGCCGAAAACCAGCATGCCCAAGCCTGCAAGACCCATCAGAACTGTTTTCATAGCTTCCTCCTAACGGGCACTTCGCCCGGCACAGGAAAGCTATTGCCGGACGCGTGAACGCAACATGAACGAATTCGTCTGGATCGGCAGCTTTTGCGGTCTTACACCGTCTTCCATTCGCGGCCCGGCGCCATCAAGGCAGCATAGAATATCCCCGCGAGCGCGAAGGCGGGAAGGGTCGCGCCCCAGGCCGGCATGTAGATTGCGACGAGCTGATAGGCGGCGATGCCGAGCGCCCAGGCGAGGAGGCCGCGCACATGCCAGCCGCCGTTGAACCAGTAGCGTCCACCTGCTGCCGCGATGGCCGATGCGTCGATCTGGCGGCGGCGGACGATGAAATGATCGGTCAGCAGGATGCCGAACAGCGGCGCGAAGACCGAGCCGATCATGAGCAGGAAGGTTTCGTAGCTCGCCAGCGGCACCGCAATGGCGATGGCCGTGCACAGCACGCCGTAGACGATCGAGAGCCTGGTAACGCCACCGCCGATGAGCGTGCTGGTCGACATCGCAGCCGAAAAAATATCGGCGAAGGCATTGTCGGTTTCGTCGATCAGGATCAGCAGCAAAGCGATGCCGCCGCCGGTCGCCGCAAGAGCCGAGAGCAGAAGGCCTTCGCCGCCCGAAGCCAGCGCATAGGCTGCGCCGAGCGAGAAGAACCAGATGTTGGCGATGAGATAGCCGAAGAAGCTGCCGCGGAACATGGCGCCGGGCGTCTTGCCGAAACGGGTGTAATCGGCGATCAGCGGCAGCCAGCTCAGCGGCATGGAGATGACGAGATCGACGCCGCCGGCAACGGTCATCTCGCCGCTGCCGGCCTTGGCGAACAAGGCCTTCAGGTCGTAGTTCGCCATTAGCCGCCAGGTCAGCCAGGCAGCGCCCGCCAGCAGCAGCAGCAGGCCCCAGTCGCGTAGAAATTTTTTGACGAAAGACAGCGGTCCCATGACCGCGAGCCCGGTCGCCAGCGCGCCGAACAGCACGGTCCAGACGATGGCGTTGGAGACACCGAAGTTCTGCTGCGCCAGGGCATCGGCGGCATCGCGCATGGCGACGATCTCGAAGGCGCCCCAGCCGGCAAGCTGCACGGCGTTGAGAATGGCGGCGATCGACGCGCCGCGCACGCCCAGCGCGGGACGCAGATTGGCCATAGACGAAAGGCCGGTGTCGGCGCCGACGACGCCCGCTGCCGCCAGCAGCAACACGCCGAGCAGCGAGCCCGCGACGATGGCGGCGAGCGCCATGCCGAGGCTGAGGCCCGGCACCAGCAGCGCGCCCGCCTGCAGCACCAGAAGGCCGATGCCGAGGCTGAACCACAAGGCAAAGGCGTCGCGCATGGCGAAGGCGCGCTTTTCCTGGGGAACCGGGCTCAGGGGGGCATAGGTGGCGCGACTGTTTTCTTGTGCTTCGAAGGCGGACATGGTGATGAGATTCCACGAATAATGAAACCGGCAGCGAAGCAGGCCGCCGGCACGGCGTCCAGTGCGCAGCTGCTCAGGCGGCCAAAAAGCTGTCGATGGAGCGCACGACGCCCTTGGGATCGTCGAAATCGGCCATGTGACCGGCCTTCTTGACGAGGCGGACGCGCGTTTTGCCCGTGATCGCGTCGGCGAAGCGTTTGGCATAGGAGGCCGGAATGACGCGGTCGTTCTCGCCCCAGACCAGCAGGGTCGGCGCACCGATGCGCGGGATGCGCTTGATCAGGCGCGTATTGCCGAGCGGCCAGATCACCGCCGCCGAGGCGATGCTGGCGCGCAGCGCCTGCACTTCCCATTCGCCGGCATCGCCGTCCTTCGGCACCGACAGATAGGAGGCAAGTTCGGTCGGTTTCTGCGACACCAGCGCCGCGGCCTGGCCGGGACGCTGGGCAAACACGTCGGCGACCGGCTCGTTCTGGTCGTAGAGGCCGAAAGGCGCAATCAGCACGAGCTTGCGCACTGTGTCCGGCCACAGCGCCGCGCATTCCGCCGCCAGCGCGCCGCCGACCGAGGCGCCGATCAGGTCGGCGCGCTCGAGACCGGCGGCGACGAAAGCGTCATGGGCGGCGATGATCCAGTCGAGCAGGCCGTCGAGCGGTTCGGACGAGGGGCCGCCGGGAAAGCCGGGCAGGGACGGCACGATAACGCGACGCGTTTCCGACAGCTTCTCCAGAAACGGCGTCCATTGCGGCACACCGTAGAGGCCGCCGAAGTAACCGACCTTCCTGCCCCTGCCTTTTTCCCAGATGCGTGTTTGACCCAGCGGCGTCTCGACAAATCTTTCCTTGTAGGAACTCATTCGGCCGCTGCTCCAACTGTCGTTCGAGATTGCGTTTGCGTTTTCGGCAAGTTCTTGGGCATGCCGGTCGGCCACCAATGGTCTTCCCATTCGTCCTCGTAGAGATGCCTGATCTGCGGCAGCACCTTCTGGGCGAAAAGGTCGGTGTTATATCTGGTCAGGTCGCGGCTCATGTTGCCGAACTGGAGCAGCAGCAGGAGATGGCCCACGTGCATCTCCTTGCAGACCGACAACAGCTTCTCTGCGACTTCGTCGGGGCTGCCGATGACCACATGCCCCTCGTCGAAGAATTTCGCGCCGCCGCCCGAGCGCGTCGCCTTGCGCGATTCCTCGGCGGCGCGCAGCACCTGCGAGGTGACCCTGGCGCGCACCGTCGCCTCCGACGTATAGCCCGGCGGATTGGCGTAGCTGGGGTCGGTGTGGAGGCAACGATTGTAGAAATAGTCGGCCGGCCCGCCATAGAGTTTCTCGGCCTCGGCGCGGGTCTCGGCGACGCCGACGAATTGCAGGAAGGCTGCCTGATAGGGATTGGGCTGTTTGCCGAGACGCTGCATCTCGCCCCAGAAGCCCTTGATATGGGTCATGCTGGCCTGGTGGCCGAAATAGGAGAGATTGGCGTAGACGAAGCTGCGCTGCGCGCACATCTGCCAGGTCTCCACCGAGCCGCCGCCGGGAATCCAGACCGGCGGATTGGGTTTCTGGATCGGCCGCGGCCAGCAGTTCACATAGCGCTGCTGATTGTAGCGGCCGTTGAACGCGAACGGCTTGTCGGCGTGCCAGGCCTGCAGCACGAAGTCGATGCCCTCGTAATAGCGCTCGCGCAGGTTCGACGGGTTCTGGCCGTAGGCGTAACAGGTGTCCATCGGCGTGCCGACTGGAAAGCCGGCGATGAGCCGGCCGCCGGAGATGCAATCGAGCATCGCCATTTCCTCGGCCACGCGCGTCGGCGGGTTGTACAGCGCCACCGAATTGCCGAGCACACAGATCGCCGATTCCCTGGTATTGCGTGCCAGCGTCGAGGCGATGAGATTGGGCGAGGGCATCAGCCCATAGGCGTTCGAATGATGCTCGTTGACGCAGATACCGTCGAAGCCGGCGGTGGCGGCATATTCGAGCTGATCCATATATTCGTGATAATGCTCGTGGCCGCGCAATGGATCGAACAGGGCCGGATCGATATCGACCCAGACGGAATTGTGCTTGTCCTTGAAGTCTTCCGGCAGATCCTGATAGGGCATCAGGTGAAACCAGAGCACTTTCATCGTTCTCTCCCGGCCAGCGTTCTTGGTGTTGTCTTGGCGTTCTGAAGCCGATGATGGCGCATGCGGGAGCCGCTGGCAATGGAGAGCGGAACCGCACCCTCAAGGCGTCCCGGCGTCGTTTCTGTGCAAAATCTCAGGAAGTTTGGCGAATCTGGAGCAACTTGCGCGCAAGTTGGCCTATTGGCTTTGGCCCATTCAAACCAGATCAGAGTCCGAGATCGAATCCATGTCAGATGAATGAGCGCGACGTGTCATCAGCGCAGCGGACACTGGCGTTCGGCCTGATCGTCTGCGGCACGGTGCTCGGCATCGCCGCGACGGATCTCGTCCTGCCGGCGATACCGAGCCTGCCTCAGACCTTGCACGGTACGCCAGCGCAGGCCCAATTTGTGCTCGCCGCCTATGTCGCGGGCACTGGCGCCGGGCTTCTCGCGTTCGGCGAACTCGGCGCGCGGATGAGCCAGCGCCGGCTGCTGTTCGCTTCATTGCTGCTCTTCGCCGCTACGTCGTTTGCGGCTGTGCTGGCGCCGTCGATAAATGCGCTGATCGCGATCAGGCTTGTGCAGGGCGCCGCCGGTTCGGCCGCTGCAGTGTTCGCGCCCGGCATCATAAGGGCGCTTTATCCCGGCACGCGGGCCGTCGGCGCGCTTGGCCGCCTCGGCAGCATCGAAGCGCTGGTGCCTGCACTGGCGCCGGTCGCCGGCGCATGGCTGCTGAGCGTGTCCGACTGGAAGGCTTCCTTCGTCGTGGTGGGAGCGCTGGCGCTGCTTCTCGCCATTATCTTGATCTGCGTGCGCCGCAGCCTGCCGTCGATCGTTCGTCCGACAGCGCACGGGAGTTATCTCGCACTATTGACCAACGCCGCCTTCCTACGCCTGGCCCTGAGCCAGGCCTGCACATTGGGCGGGCTCCTCGTCGTCGTATTCGGCGCGCCGGCCATCATCGTCTCCGTCATGAAAGGTAGCTTGGTCGACTTCATCATCATGCAGGTGACAGGCGTCGTCTTCTTCATCATCGGCGCGAATGCTTCGCACCGGCTGGTGACGCGCTACGGCGCCGAGCGCACGATTTTGGGCGGCTCGATCCTGTCGGCGTTCGGCGGCTGCGGCATCCTAGCCTACGCGCTCGTCGGCGGCGGCAATCCCGTGGCGCTGGCGCTGCTGTTCATTCCGATGAATCTCGGGCTGGGATTTCGCGGTCCGCCAGGATTTCTGCATGCGGTTCTTGCTTCGAATGGTGATGATTCGCGCGGTGCTGCGCTCGTCATTCTCGCCATTCTGCTGATCACCGCTTTGGGAACCGCGATTGCCGCGCCGCTGATCACGATCGGACTTATTCCCGTGGCGACCATCGCCGCGTGCATCTCGTGCAGCTCGGTGCTTATTCTGATGTTCGGACAACGCTGATCTTCGCAAAGGAGCCTGTGTAGTGCGCAATTGCGTAATTTATAGGCAATTGTAGTGTGCGGAGAATAGGGCGGCGGCAAATATCTTTTATAAATCAGGCATATCGTCCTTGGCACGTCTCCTGCTTCTTCTAGTCTGAGTTGGTTGCTAGGGTTCCGGCTTTGCTGTTGCAGAGTGCTGGTCCGAGAGCAGCCGCTTGCGGGGGAGAAATCCCCGCAGGTGCACGGCGGGATAAAAACCCGGGAGACCTCGTGAGCCAAGGGATTGGCAGCGCGGTCTATCGCCAATCCCTTTTTGTAAATTTACAAAAGGGATGTCACATGAGCACTCTGACTTTTTCAGCACTCCGTTTCCCTATTTTTCGCTCTCCAGTCTTACGTTCTCTCGTCGGCGCTTCGCTGCTCGCTCTTGCGACCATCGCACCCGCGCATGCCGCCCCGAAGAAGGACTTCAAGGTCGCCTGGTCGATCTATGTCGGCTGGATGCCGTGGGGCTATGCCGCCGATACCGGCATCGTCAAAAAGTGGGCCGACAAATACGGCCTCACCATCGAGGTGAAACAGTTCAACGACTATGTTGAATCGGTGAACCAATATACCGCAGGCAGCTTTGACGCGGTCACGATCACCAACATGGATGCGCTGTCGATCCCCGCCGCAGGTGGTGTCGATACGACGGCCGTCATCATGGGGGACTTCTCGAACGGCAATGATGCCGTCATCCTGAAAAACAAGTCCGACCTCGCCGCCATCAAGGGACAGAAGATCAATCTCGTCGAGTTCTCGGTCTCGCATTACCTGTTGGCGCGGGCGCTGGAGAGCAAGAAGCTCGCGGAAAAGGACATCAAAGTCGTCAATACGTCGGACGCGGACCTCGCCGCCGCCTACAAGACGCCGGAAGTCACCGCGGTCGTAACATGGAATCCGATCGTATCGGAAATACTCGCGTCGCCGGATGCCAAGAAGGTCTTCGATTCCTCGCAGATTCCCGGCGAGATCATGGACCTGATGGTCGCCAACACCGCGGTTCTCAAGGACAACCCGGATTTCGGCAAGGCGCTGGTCGGCATCTGGTACGAGACGATCGCCAAGATGAACGCTGCGGGCGCAGAAGGGACCGCCGCCAAGGAAGCCATGGCGAAAGCGTCCGGCACGGATCTCGCCGGGTTCGAAAGCCAGCTCGCATCGACCAAGCTTTTCGACAAGGCTCCCGACGCCGTAACCTTTACGAAGAGCGCGGCGATCAAGTCGACGATGGATCACGTGCGCAAATTCCTGTTCGAGAAGGCATTGCTCGGAAAGGACGCCAAATCGGCGGATGTCGTCGGCATCGAGCTGGCGGACAAGTCTGTCCTCGGCAACAAGGGCAATGTGAAACTGCGTTTCGATGCGACTTATATGGATGCCGCCGCAGCCGGTAAACTCTGATCGTCAATTACCATTAGGGCGATCGGATCGTCATGCGTCTCATGAATCTTAAACCGGGCCGGCAGGCGCGCTTCGTCCTTGCCGGACTGCCGTTCGTGTTGCTCGTGGCAGCCTATTTCATTGGCTCGGGCATGAGACTGGCGGAGAATCCCAACGACAAACTGCTGCCTGCGCTGTCCAGTATGGCGCAGGCGGTGAAGCATATGGCGTTCGAGACTGACGTTCGCACCGGCAGCATCCTGATGCTGTCGGACACGCTCGCAAGTCTCGGCAGATTGTTGTGGGCACTGGCCATTTCCACCTCTGCGGCGCTGGTGCTGGGCATTGCCATCGGCCTGCTGCCCGGCGCGAATGCGCTGCTGGCGCCGTTCGTCGGCGTGGCCTCCATGGTGCCGCCGCTGGCGCTGCTGCCGATCCTGTTCATCGTGATGGGACTTGGCGAAAATTCAAAGGTCGCATTGATCGTGATCGGCACCTTGCCGTGCATCATCCGCGATCTGACGATGAGGGTGCTGGAGCTGCCACGCGAGCAGTTGATCAAGGCGCAGACGCTCGGCGCTTCGACCTGGCAGGTGGCGCTGCGCGTCGTGCTGCCGCAGATCCTGCCGCGATTGATCGACTCCTTGCGACTCCAGCTTGGGCCGGCCTGGCTGTTCCTGATCGCCGCGGAGGCGATCGCGTCCGATTCGGGGCTCGGCTATCGCATCTTCCTCGTGCGGCGCTATCTCGCGATGGACGTCATTATTCCCTATGTCATCTGGATCACCTTCCTCGCCTTCCTGATGGATGCCGGCCTTCGCCTGCTGCAACGCAAGCTGTTTCCATGGTTTGCCTCGGTGAGGGCGGAATGAGCGCGATCCGTTTCGACAATGTCTGGAAAGAATACGGCGACCATATCGTCCTCGAGCGCATTTCGCTCGACGTTGCGTCGCGCGCTTTCATCGCGCTTGTCGGTCCTTCGGGATGCGGCAAGACCACGTTCCTTCGCATGCTGCTGGGAGAAGAAAGGCCGACGCGCGGGCAAATCCTCGTCGACGGTGTCCCGCTGAAGCCGGAGCCCGATGCGGATCGCGGCGTGGTGTTCCAGCGCTATTCGGTTTTCCCGCATCTGACCGTGCTGCAGAACGTACTGCTCGGGCGCGAATTGCAGCATTCGAAGATTATCGGTCGTTTGCTCGGCGCCTCGAAGCGTAAGGCAGTCGATGAGGCGATGGCGCTGCTCGCGGAGGTCGGCCTGTCCGGTCACGAAGACAAATATCCGGCAGCGCTGTCGGGCGGCATGCAGCAGCGGCTTGCGCTGGCGCAGGCTATCATGCGCGGGCCGAAAATCCTGCTGCTCGATGAGCCGTTCGGCGCACTCGATCCAGGCATCCGTGCCGACATTCATGTGCTGATGAAGCGGCTATGGAACGAGACCGAGCTGACCGTCGTCATGGTCACG
Source organism: Terripilifer ovatus (assembly GCA_029222685.1). GTDB lineage: Bacteria > Pseudomonadota > Alphaproteobacteria > Rhizobiales > Beijerinckiaceae > Terripilifer > Terripilifer ovatus. The sequence goes on from JARHVB010000083.1 coordinate 86,921, forward strand.
CACGATCTCAGCGAGGCGTTTCGGCTTGCGACACGGGTGATTGCGTTCGAGCGCAGCCGCAACCGCCCCGAAGAACGCGAACGTTACGGCGCGACCATCTCGCGCGATCTTGAAATCTTTCCTCGCCGCATCGCGGCGGCGAGGTAACCGCATCCGCTCCGGCCGGGACGACCCGGCCGAACATGGAGCATGCGCCGGGACGGCCCGGCATTGTCTGGAAAGGGCAAGTCATGATCCCGACGACAGAGCAGCGGGCCGAAATCGAGGCCAACAAAAAGCGATATGAAGAGTTGAAGGCCGCGGGCCAGGGGCAGGCGCCCCGCGCATTGCCGGGGCCGACAGCGCGGGACGGCGCGCCGATCGCGGAAAGAGCCATCCTTGCGCGGGAAACGATTCCCGGCGGCTGGTACTGGACGATCCGGCTGGCGCGGGGCGACGCCCTGCGGATCGTCAATCGCAGCGGGCACTCCAGCGTCAGCCTGCTGGCCTGGAGCAGCGCCGATCCCAGCGAGCGGCTCAACCATGCCGACACCATCAAGGTGCAATGGACGGCAAGCCTGCGCAAGGGGCGGGTGATCCTCTCCGACATGGGGCGTGTGCTGTTCAGCATGATCGAAGACACCAGCGGCGCCCACGATACGCTCGCGGGCGGCTCCAACGCCGCCACCAACAAAGCGCGCTATGGAAGCGTGGCGACCCGCAATACGCGTGACAATTTCATTCTCGCGGCGGGTAAACTCGGGCTCGACCGGCGCGACGTGATGCCCTGCATCAGCTTCTTCGCGCCGGTCAGCGTCGATGCGGCCGGCCGCTTCGCCTGGGACGCCGGCCGCTGCAGCGCCGGCGATTTCATCGATCTGCGCGCCGAAATGGATGTTCTCGTGGCGCTGTCGAACTGTCCGCATCCGCTCGATCCGGCGACCGTCTATGCGCCGCAGCCGGTGGATGTCATTTGCTACGCGCCGGAGCCGGCGGGCGCCGACGATCTCTGCCGCACGGCAAGCGCGGAGGCGATCCGCGCCTTCGAGAACAATGCACGTCTTTCCAACCGTGCGGCGAGGTGAGCGCGATGACCATGCCATCCATCCCCGCCAATGCCCGCATCGTGCTCGATTGCGAGATCGCCGCCACCACGCCCTGGTCCGCCATTGTCCGCAAAGGCCAGAGCATCCGCATCGTCGACAGCCACGGCCAGCAGGCGGTCGATACGCTGTTCTATTGCGCCGACGACCTGCAGGAGCGCTACAGCGGGCAGGATACGCTCCGCGCCCAGGGCGCCGCCTATATCAGCACGGGCAGCGCCATCATCTCCAACGAGGGGAGGATCATGCTGCGCGTGGTGGCCGACACCTGCGGCCTGCACGACACGTCGGCAGGCGCGTGTTCCTGCGAAAGCAACACTGTGAGATTCGGGCACGCCACCAAGTACCTTCATGCCTGCCGCGAGAATTTCCTGATCGAAGCTGCCAGGCACGGCCTGTCGAAACGCGACATCGTTCCCAACCTGAATTTCTTCATGAACGTACCGATCGATCCGTCGGGCAATTTCACCGTGGTCGACGGCGTCTCCAGGCCCGGCGACTATGTCGAGCTCACGGCGGAAATGGATGTGCTGTGCCTGATCTCGAACTGCCCGCAGATCAACAATCCCTGCAACGGCTTTTTCCCGACGCCGATCCAGGTCGTGATCTACCAAGCGGCGGAGGGGTAGTCGCATGTTCACGAAAGTTCTGATTGCCAACCGGGGCGAAATCGCCGGTCGGATCGGCAAGACTTTGCGGCGGATGGGGATTGCATCGGTCGCCGTCTATTCGGATACGGATCGTTTCACCACGCCGGTGCGGGATGCGGACGAGGCGGTCCACATTGGTCCGTCGCCGGCGGCGGAAAGCTATCTGAATGTCGATGCCATCGTGCAGGCCTGCCTGCAGACCGGCGCGCAGGCGGTCCATCCCGGTTACGGGTTTCTGTCCGAAAACAAAGGTTTCGCGGAAAGGCTCGCGGCGCTTGGAATCCGTTTCATCGGGCCGCGGCCGGAGCATCTCGAAGCGTTCGGACTGAAGCACAGGGCGCGCGAACTCGCGCGGCGGAGCCAGGTGGCCTTGCTGCCGGGATCGGACTTGCTGGAGAGCGCCGACGAAGCGATGGCGGAAGCCGGGCGCATCGGTTTCCCGCTCATGCTGAAGAGCACCGCCGGTGGCGGCGGCATCGGCATGCAGTTGTGCCATGACGCTGCGACCTTGCGTGAGCGTTTCGAAGCGGTGCAGAGGACGGCGCGGGCGAGCTTCGGCGATGCGCGGGTCTATCTCGAGCGGTTCGTGGCGGAAGCCCGGCATATCGAGGTGCAGATTTTCGGCGACGGCAGGGGCGGCGTCGTCGTACTCGGCGAGCGTGATTGTTCGCTCCAGCGCCGCAACCAGAAGGTCGTCGAGGAAACACCGGCGCCGGGCATCGGCGACGCCATGCGCACGCGCCTCCACGAGGCGGCGGTGGCGCTCGGAAAGAGCGTGCAGTACGAATCCGCCGGCACTGTCGAGTTCATCTACGATGTGGAACGGGAGGATTTCTATTTCCTCGAGGTCAACACGCGGCTGCAGGTCGAGCATCCGGTGACGGAAGCTGTCTTCGGGATCGACCTGGTCGAGTGCATGGTCCGGCAGGCTGCCGGCGAGGACGTGCTGGCTGATCTGACGCGACTGAAGCCGCAGGGCGCGGCGATCGAGGCGCGCGTTTACGCTGAAAATCCCAGCGCCGGCTTTCGGCCGAGCGCCGGCCGGCTGACCTCGGTCGTGTTTCCGAAAGATGTCCGCGTCGACGGTTGGATCGAGACCGGCGTAGAAGTGACGCCGTTCTATGATCCGATGCTGGCGAAGGTGATCGTTGCCGCGGACACGCGCGATGCCGCGATCGCGAAACTCGAAACGGCCCTGGACGCCACCACGATCGCGGGCATCGAAACCAATCTCGGCTACCTGCGTACGATCGCCGGCTCGGATGCCTTCCGCAGCGGCCGCGTCGCAACGAATGTTCTGGCGAATTTCGCCTTTGCGCCGCGCACGCTGGATGTGCTGGCGGCCGGCGCGCAATCGACGATCCAGGAATTGCCGGGACGCATCGGCCTCTGGGATGTTGGCGTGCCGCCGAGCGGGCCGATGGACGAGAGGTCGTTCCGGCTTGCCAACAGGGTCGTCGGAAATCCCGAAACGACCACGGCGCTGGAGATGACGGCGAGGGGCGCCACCTTGCGCTTCAATGTCGACCGGACGTTCGCGCTTGTCGGCGCGCGCATGACAGCGACGCTCGACGGTTCGGACGTTGCGAACAACGTGCCGGTCGAGGCGCGGGCAGGGCAGACGCTCGCCATCGGTGGGATCGAGGGGCCGGGGCTGCGCACCTATCTTGCCGTGCGAGGCGGCTTCGACGTGCCGGAGTATCTGGGGTCGCGCGCCACGTTCGCGCTGGGCGGTTTCGGCGGTCACGCCACCGGCGCGCTCAAGGTGGGGGACGTCCTGCATCTGGGCACTGCAGAGACCTATGCGCCGCGCGCCTTGTTGGCAGACGAGGCTCCGCAGTTGACGCGCGACTGGCGGCTGGGCGTGATCTACGGACCGCATGGGGCGCCGGATTTCTTCGTCGATGCCGATATCGCGACATTGTTTGCCGCGGAATATGAGGTGCATTTCAATTCGGCGCGGACCGGTGTCCGGCTGATCGGACCCAGGCCCGCATGGGCGCGACCGGACGGCGGCGAGGCCGGACTTCACCCCTCCAATATCCACGACAATGCCTATGCGATCGGCTCCATCGACTTCACCGGCGACATGCCGATCATTCTGGGTCCGGACGGTCCAAGCCTCGGCGGTTTCGTCTGTCCGGCGGTGACGGCCCGCAACGAGATGTGGAAGCTCGGCCAGCTCAAGCCCGGCGACAAGCTGCGCTTCGTGCCGGTGCTGCGGCCGGATGATCCGGTTGCGGGGCCGATCGTTGCGGGAGCGCCGCAGCGGCTTGGCTCGCCGCAGCGCTTTGGCTCGCCGATCGTCGCGCGCGATGAATCCGGTTCCATCCCGGTGATCTATCGCCGCTCGGGCGACGACAACCTGCTCGTCGAATACGGCCCGATGACGCTCGATATCGGGCTTCGCATGCGCGTGCATCTGCTGGCGAAGGCCATCACGGACGCCAGGCTTTCCGGCCTCATCGAGCTGACGCCGGGAATCCGCTCGCTGCAAATCCACTACGATGGCGCCAAGCTGCCGCGCATAAGACTGCTCGACGTGTTGCGGGAGATCGAAGCCGCGCTGCCGTCGGTCGACGAAATGGTGGTTCCGAGCCGCATCGTCCGGCTGCCGCTGTCGTGGAACGATCCCCAGGCCGAACTGGCAATGCGAAAATATCAGGAACTCGTTCGCCCGAATGCGCCGTGGTGCCCGTCGAACATCGAATTCATCCGCCGCATGAACGGGCTGAAGGACGAGGACGCCGTCAAGCAGGTGATTTTCGACGCGCGCTACCTGGTGCTCGGTCTGGGCGACGTCTATCTTGGAGCCCCCGTGGCGACGCCGGTCGATCCGCGCCATCGACTGGTGACGACGAAATACAACCCGGCGCGCACCTGGACGCCGGAAAACGCGGTCGGCATCGGCGGCGCCTATATGTGCGTGTACGGCATGGAAGGGCCGGGCGGCTATCAGCTCTTCGGCCGCACGATCCAGATGTGGAACAGCTGGCGCAGCACGAAAGAATTCGAGCCGGGCAAGCCCTGGCTGCTGCGCTTCTTCGACCAGATCCAGTTCTTCCCCGTCAGCCCGGCCGAGCTGATGGAGGCGCGGGAAGCCTTTCCGCAAGGGGCCTATCCGCTCTCCATCGAGGCGACCGACTTCTCATTCGCCGATTACAAGGCGTTTCTCGTGCGCGAACACGAGGGCATCACCGCCTTCAAACAGCGCCAGCAGGCTGCTTTCGAAGCCGAACGCCAGCGCTGGCGCGACGACAAGATCGACGATGGGCTGATCGAAGAACATACCGCCACCCCGGATGCGGCCGGTGACGTTCCCGACGGTCATGTCGGCTTGTACACTGAGGCTCCCGGCAACGTCTGGAAAGTGATGGTCGAGGCAGGCGCCCAGGTCGAGATCGGCGACCCGTTGATCATTGTGGAGTCGATGAAGATGGAGATCGTCGTTGCGGCGACGGGCCCAGGCACCGTCCGCTCCATTGCCGTCCGGGCGGGGCAGACATTGCGTGCCGGCGATCTCGTGTGCATCCTGACGGACCGGTGAAAAGGAATTGGGCGTTACCCCTCCCGCCGCACCTGCCGCGCCGGCTTGTCGGCGCGAAGGCCGACGAAGACGCTGTGCCGCAGCAGTCCGTCCGAGGCCCATGTCATGTAACTGATCTCGGCAACCAGCTTTGGTTTCACCCAATGGGTCGTCGCCGGCCGCAGCGGCTTGCCGCGACCTCTCTTTGGCGGCGGCGCCGCCAGCGGCATGTGGTCGATCTCGAGCGGCTGCAGCTTCTTGAGGAGGTCGACGAGCAGCTTGTCGGAAAAGCCGGTGCCGACCCGACCGGCGTAGACCAGCCCGCCGGCGTCATCGTAATAGCCGAGCAGCAGCGCGCCCAGCGCGGACCGCGCTCCCTCTGGATCAGTCCAGCCGACGATGATGAATTCCTGTCGGTTGAGGCATTTCGACTTGATCCATATGCCGCGATTGCCGGGCGTGTAGGGTGCATCGATCTTCTTCGACACGATGCCTTCCGCGCCAAGGTCGCATTGCCGGAGCCGGATAGCTTCTCCGTCGCCCGCCTCATGCGCGTTGTAGCGACAGCCGGCGATGCCTTTGAGAAGCGGCCGGAGGCGCGCCTTGCGGTCACCGAGCGGCAGAAAAGCGAGTGGTTCACCGTTCAGATACAGGAGATCGAAGACGTAATACATAAGCCTGATCGCCTTGGCCCCGTCGGTTGCCTGTTGCGTCAAGCCGAAATCGGGCATTCCGTCAGGCCCGATGCCGCAAAGTTCGCCGTCGAGATAGGCGGATTCCACTTTCAGCTTTTTCAGGGCCGCGACGGTTGCCGGATATTTTTCACTCCAGTCCAGCCCGGTCCGTGTCAGCAACTGCACCTTGCCGGCGTTGATGCGCGCCGCCATCCGGAAGCCGTCGAGCTTGAGCTCGTGCACCCAGTCCGGCCCCGACGGGGCTTGCTTGGCGAGCAGGCAGAGTTGCGGTTCAATGAACTTAGGCGGGACGGGGCTGGCGCGTCGGCGCGGCGGAGCATCGGTTTTCTTGACGACGGCGATGGAACGCTTGGCAACGGGCATCGGGCACTCTCGATCAGGCGACCTCATTCAAGTGTGCAATGGCCCGGATCGTTCCATTTCCGCGCGGATCAGCGTTGAGAGCCTGCGATTTCCGTCGCTTACAGGCAAATGGGACGGAGATCGTGTTATCGCGTCGTGTCGATGGAACCGGATTGCGACTTGCGCATTATGGATGCGGATGGTTGTCGCCGACCATCTCTAAGCCCCTGCCGCTCTTGCCCCCCGCTCGCCGGCAGGGGCTTTTTTTGTCCGGTTCCTGGGTCTGTCAGCTCATTTGCACCAGGGCGTCTGTATGGGAGGACAGCTTGTCGCGCCGCAGACATAGGGAACCGCCAGTTGTTCGGCAATCAGCGTTTTGCCGACGTCGACCCCGTTGACGGAGAGGATGCCGCAGGCTCGGCCGTAGTTGCACAGGCCGGTCCCCTCCGTCTTCGGAGGACAGGCGCAGGGGACGAGTTGCAGCGTCGCCGGGCCGGTCTCGATCATGTCATACAGGCGGGCCTTGGCCTTCAGGCCGAGAGCGCGTTCGTTCGGACAGACTGCCTTGGTTGCCGGGCTGGTGTAACCCATGAGACGGATAGAGGCCTTCACGCCTTGCACCCGGATCGTGTCGCCGTCCATGACAAGCGCATTGGAGAGGTCGACGGCCAGAGCGTCGGCCGCGTTGGCATAACCGATCGGCGCAAGCACGGCGCTTGCGATTGCGCAGCCGCAGAACAAGACCGCGGCGGCGATCATGGCAATCATTCTCATAGCTTTCCCCCAAGCTTGGCGAAAAGCATTACTCAGAAACCGGGCGGCTGCAAGATTCAGGACTTCGTAAGTCGCAACAATGTGCCGTTCCAGCTGCAGGCGAAGCTAAAAGCGCCGTGTGACGGGCAGGGCCATCGGCGCGATGCGCAACACGATCAGCGAGGTCAGCGCCAGCAGGACGATCACCGTTCCGTAGATGTAGGTCGACAGCGACAGGCCGAGCATGGGCGAGAACAGGCCGATGGCGATCGCCGGCAGGCTGAAGGCGAGATAGCTCTCGATGTAGAAAGCCGAGAGCAGGCCGGCCCGCTCGTTGGCCGCAGCCAGCGGCATCACCGCACGGACAATGCCGGAGAAGGCGGAGCCGAAGCCGAAACCGGCGACCATGGTGCCCAGCAGTATCAGCGGAAACAGATGCTCGTGCACGCCGAGCAGCGTGACGACGACGCCCACCACCAGCGCCGGCGTGCCGATGCCGAGCATCCGGCTGGCCCGCTGCCGGCGCATGGCTAGCACCGCAAGGGTGCCGGCGAAGGGGAGAGCCGCGACGATGGCGCCGCCGACGAAGGGCGAGGTCAGGCCGGTGGCGATGCGGATCAGCGAGGGCATCAGCGAGAAGTAGAAGCCGCCGAGCGCCCAGGCGGCGACGTTGACCGGCGTTACCTGGGCGAGCATCAGCCGCGCCTGCTGCGGCACGCGAACGACGGGACGCAGCGAGGCCAGCGCGCCGGGCTTTCTGGCGGCCGTCTCTGGCATCTGCAGGAGCAGCACCACTTCGATGAGCGATAAGGTCAGCAGGACCACATAGATCAACTGCGTCGGAGCCGGCGCGAAGGCAACGAGCGCGCTGGAGCCGAGAACGCCGACAGCGAGGCCGATGAAGGCGGTGATGCTGTTGAGCAGCGGGCCTTGCGTGCGATTGGTGTCGAGGATGGTTGCGCCGAGCGTCGTCAGAGCAGCGCCGTTGGCAAAGCCCTGGATGACGCGCGCGGTGGTGAGCAGGGCGGCGCTGTCCGCGTCGATGAAGACCACCATCGCGGCCGCGTTCAGCAGTAGCGCAGCGAAGATGACGGGGCGGCGCCCGACATAGTCCGACAGCGAACCGACGGTGAGCAGGGCAATCAGCAGGCTGATGACATAGGCGGCAAAAATGACCGTGAGCATGCCGGGCGTCAGCCCCAGCGCTTCCTGATAGTGGCGGTAGAGCGGCGTCGGCGCGCCGCCGCTGGCCGAGAAGGTGATGGCGGTGAGGACGGCGTAGAGCGCCATCGCGTGGGGCGAAAGCTGGAAGCGCGAGGTCTTGTTTGCGGTCTTGAGCGATGCGGTATTCATGGCGGTCTCGATTTCAAAGTTGAATGCTGAGATGCCGTTAAGATGGTCGGTCATCTTGCTGGACGTTAAAACAAGTCGTTCCGGCCGCTTTGAAGCGGAGCGCATAGGGCGGTCTTGATGGTTTTGCTTGCCGGTCGGTTCAGACCAGGATTTTGGTGAAGATCAGATCCATGAACCGGTCGAACGGCCGGCGGGATTTCTCAACGCGGGCGCGCAGGATCGCGCCCTCGTAGGAATCGAGAAGAAAGGCGGCGAGATCGGCGGCGTCCGCCTTGTTGGCGATGGCGCCCTGGTCCTGGGCGTCCTTGATGGCGACCTCGAGATCCTCCGTCCATTGCGCGAACAGGCCCTGCAGGCTCTCGCGAATGAGCGGGCTCTGGTCGGACAGTTCAGCGCTGAAGTTGCCGAGCAGGCAACCGCGCTCGAAATTGGTGGCGGCGAAACTCGCGATCGTGGCGGTGTAGTGCTGGCGCAGCCGCTCCAGCGGCGGAATGGAGCGATCGCGGAGGATGGCGCGCCGGGCGCTGCCGCGCTGGGCGTAGCACTGGACGATTTCGGCACCGAGCGCCTCCTTGCTCTCGAAATGGTTGTAGAAGGAGCCCTTGGGCACGCCGGCCAGGGTGGTGATGTCCTGCACGCCAGCACCGTTGAAGCCCTTCTCCAGAAGAGTCTTCAGTCCAGCGTCTAGGATCTGGTCACGGGTGTTCGGTCTAGCCATGATCGTACAATATGACCGGTCGTCTTAAAAATCAACAGGATTCTTCTACCCACCATCTGGAAATCAGATTCTGCAGTTTTTAAAAAGGCTTATAGTCACCGAGCGACGTTGAAACTGAGGATCTCCGTTGCCGCTTCGCTGGATTTTCCGACAACTTCCGGCTTCTCGCAGGATGCCGCGTCAATATTGTCGGCCGTCTGTCTGGCCAGTTCGTTCGGTTCCGGATTGGCCGCGGTGTCGATGATCGCGACCAGGCAGTCCCGCTCCGGCGTCAGTTTGAGGACGGCCAGAACCGAATCCGGCACGGGGCGATTGCCTCGCGCGCTGAGCCGCAGGATCGCGGCGGTTGCCGCCCCTTTTGGTCCGCGCCATTCGATTTTGGGGCCGGCGTCGTAGGGCGTGAACACGTCGAGCAACTTGCCCTTGCTGCCGATCGACACGCGGACGTAGAGCCCATGATAGGTGATCGAAACCGTGTGTCCGCCGCCGCCGCTGCAGCGGTACAGCATCGGATCGAAGTCTTCGTGCCGCTGAATCTTGCGCGATGCCGCCTTGTCGAGGCGGCAGGACTTATCGCCCAATGAGCTGTACCGGCTTTCGGCAGCGACTGCCGGCAAAGCGATTGTCGAGCTGGCAACGGCAAAGGCGGCGAGAGCGAGCAGGGATTTCATGGCGGGCTCCATTTCGATTGCCGACGATTGTAGGCTTGGGTGGAATACTCGAGGTGCGTTGGCGCACGGGAAAGAGACTCTGGATTTTATCCGTGTTTCAGCTATAATCCGGAACATCCGGAATTGAGATGAGCCAGATGATCCGCGTTTCCTCTACTGAATTTGGCAAGGAAGTCGGGCGCTATCAGGATGCCGCCCTGAGCCAACCTGTCGTCGTTACGCGCAATGGACGCGACCGGACGGTGATGATTTCGGCCGAAGAATATCAGCGCCTCAAGCGCCGCGACCGGCAGGTGTTCGTTGCCGGCGAACTCCCTGACGAGATTGCGGAGGCTGTTGGCCGCTCCGAGATGGGCGCCCGCCATGCGCCCCTGGATGATCTGATCAAAGACTGGAAGCCGTGAACCTGCCCCGACCTGAGCCCGGTCTCGTCATCCGGTATTCCTACCTTTGGTTGCGGGAACATCAGGAAGGTCGTGAAGAGGGGACGAAGGATCGTCCTTGCGCGATCGTTCTGGCAGCGCGCGATCACGATGGTGAAACGCAGGTGCTGGTTGTTCCGGTGACGCACAGCCCACCAGTTGATGGCAATGCGGCGCTGGAGTTGCCACCTGCGATTAAACAGCACCTTGGTCTTGATGGTGCCCGCTCTTGGGTTGTCGTCTCAGAAAGCAATCTATTCGATTGGCCTGGGCCTGATCTGCGCCGTGTCGGCGACCGTGATGACAGTTCTGTTGCCTATGGCTTTTTGCCGCCGAGGTGGTTCAACGAATTGAAGCGGCGGTTCCTAGCGTTGGAACATTCTGCGAGATCGAAGCGAGTGCGACGGACGGAGTGACAGGCTCTCATCTGATGCTTGCCGCGCAACGACACCCTTCTCCCGCGCAGCAGGAGAAGGGGATCAACACTGCCTCAGAGACGCAGCAGGTTCCTCGCATTGCCGCCGAAAATCTTCTGCTTGTCGGTCTCTGAAATCTGCAGGGTGCGCATCCATTCCATCGCCGGCGGATTGGCGACGAAGGGCCAGTCGACCGAGAACATGATGCGGTCGGCGCCGAGTTCCATCATCGTGCAGACGAGCGCCGGCGTCGAGAAATTGCCGCTGGTCGTCACGTGGAAATGGTCGCAGAAGGTCTGGCGGAAATTCAGGGTCTGATGGCCGGGACGCGCCAGCGCCTGGTTGATGCGCCACAGCGCGAAGGGCAGGGTCTCGCCCATGTGACCGAGCACGATCTGCAGTTTCGGATGCGCCTGGAACACGCCCGAGAGGATGAGCCGGATCGCCTGCGTCGCTGCTTCGACGGTGTAGCCCCATGCGGCGCGGATGACCATGGGGAAGTCCTTGGCGTAATCGTTGTAATAGGCCTCCATCACCTGCGGATGCGGAAACGAGGGATGCAGGTAGATCGGCACGTTGAGGGCCGCTGCGCGCTCGAAGATCGGCCAGAACTGCTTTTCGTCGATGAACTTGCCGTTGGTGAGCCCGTGGATCATCGCGCCCTTGAACTTGAGATCGCGCACGCAGCGCTCGAGTTCGTCGGCGGCCGCATCGGGCACCACCGTCGGCAGGGCGGCGAAGCCGGCAAAGCGCGTCGGATGGCGGGCAATGGCCTCGGCGAGACGGTCGTTGACGCGCCGCGTCAGGTCGGCGGCGATGTCGGGCGGGAGTTTCTGGCCTGACGGCGCGCCGTGCGACAGCACCTGGATGTCGATGCCGGCCTCGTCCATCTCGCGCAGGCGGATTTCGCTCAGATCATGCAGCTTCGCCAGCAGATCCTTCGAGCGCGTGCCTTCGGCTCCGCTCAATTGCGCCACCAGTTCGGCGTCCCAGTAGTGTTCTTCCAATGCGATAACGGGATTGGCCTTGCTGCTCACCATGATGCTTCACTCCGCGCATCCTCATGATGCTTGCGCGAGCTATAGCATGCGTGTGGCGAGGTAAGACAAGCTATGATCCGTCACGATTGTCGCGCCAGATCTGCGCCAGGCGGCCATATTCGAGCTTGATGTGATCGGCGCCGTATTTGCGTTCGAGCCGGCGAACGGTGAAATGGCCGCGCGCCAAACCCTGGAAGTGATCGACGAAGGCGTAGTTGACGCTGGCCCCGGCGATGGCGCCGAGCACCGGCACGGCTTGCGCCGCGACCTTCTGGCTGACGACGACGCCGAAGCGCGCGGCGATCTGCGAGATCAGCTTGACGATCACCGGCGCGCTTTCGCTCGCGGCGCCCTGGGAGGCCAGAAACTTGGTGGCGTCCGACACGGATTTGGCGAGGAAGGCGCGGGCAGCGAAATAGCTGCTCTCCATCTCGTCGTCGACCTGCGACTTGCCGCCGAGCGCGAATACTTCCATACAGGCGATCGCGGTCGCCGGGTCTTTCAGGTCCTCGCCTTCGCTGCGGGCGATGTCGGCGATGGCGCGCAGGATGATCGTCGTCGAAACCGGCAGCTCGACGGGCAGGGCAGCGACGCCCAGGGCGCCGCCGGCGGCACCCGAGGCCACGGCCATCGTCTTGTGATAGATGGTGTTGGAGGCGCCCGGTTTCTGATCGAGGCTCCTGAGCGCCATCTTCATGGCGCTTCGCAGCGCCATCGACGCAGCCCTGGAGGCCATCGACCTGATCTTTTCCGGCAGCAGCGACGTGGCGCTGGTCAGCTGTTTGCCAAGCACATGGCTGAGGCGCGCGGCCAGCGAGGTATATTCGAGCAGTCGCACCGCCTCGACCAAAGCCTGTTCGTCCTCTGTCTCCAGCGGGCTGTAGATCTGCTCCGGATCGGGATCGATGCTCTTGGCGGGCGGGGTAGCGGTTTCCGTGTCGCGCTTCGTGTCGGACATGGGGCTGTCTCACCATCTGGTGTTGCAGTCGGTCTCCGTCCGACGATCCGGCGGAAGCCCACAAGATGTGGCGCCCCATTGACGATTTGCAAGGCCAGGGCTGACGCTTCCTGGTCATCATGTGGGGGTGACGCTCGTGGCCGTCCTTTTGCCGAAAGCGCGCCAGCGTGCTTCGACTTCGGAGCGAAGCCGATAGCGGTTGGTGGACAGCACGCTATGGGGCAGTGCGACGAACCGTTTGCCATCCCGGGCAGGGAAAATGTTGCTCAGGCGCGAGCTCATGGCATTCGGGCCGAGCGTGAAAGTCGCCAGACCGATGCGCGCCAGCCGTTTTAGCCCGCTGTTTCGCTCGACTGCCCTCCATAGAGGCCGGATCGTCTCATCCGAGAACGCTTCGGAAACCTGCAGCGCTGTCACATCGCGATACTGGTCTTTCGCGAGGGAATATACTGCCCATCGCTTCCGAACCACCAGGAACGTGAGGTCGAGCGAGGAAATGCTCTCCACTTCCCCCCAGGGGATGTCGACAAAGACATAGCCGTCAAGATTGAGGCGCAATCCGGCTGGCGATAGCAGCAAAAACGGCTCGCTGGAGAGCAGTCCGTTGATTTGCCAGACAATCACAACGGCCGCCAAAGCCGCCACTGGACCACCCAACAGCCAGTTTTCCTTGCCGAAGCCGACAACGAGCCCAACGGCGAGAACAAGCACCGAGAAGGCGATGAATTTGAACACGGTCTTGCCGCCGCCATAGGCAATGATCCTGCTGGGATCCTGCGCGTGTTCCGAACTCAAGGTTCGCCTCCATGACCGGCACCACTAGCGGGGGGCAAAACGGTCGCCAGGACAATCGCCAAGACAATCGCCAAGACAGTTCTAGACGCTACATCCACACAATTGGCTCAACAAGCTAAGCCAACCGCCTGAGAATGTGTGGATGCGCTTTGCGGCTTTTGGCGAACTGAAAGGTAAAGGCTAGGGGCTCGCGGGCGCGGTGTTCGTGGAGTCAGGCAATCGCACGCGACATGAGCGCATATCCCAAGGATCGCCATCAGCAATCAGCTTCCCTTGTTCAACAGGCGCAACCGCCCGCATCAACAGCATGACATCGCCGACCTGATAATAGGGTTCGGAGTTTAGCCACATTGTCTCAGCGACCATCGAATTGAGCCGCCGCCCGGGACTGATCGGTCCGCAGCTCAGATCGTCGCGCCACGGCAGCACTTCGTCATCTGTGCCTGCGTCGATGACTGCCTGCTGCAGCGAGCCTCCAGCCGAGTCGCCCGGCGCGATATGAAGTGTTTTCATGTTGCGGCTGCCGCTCACCTACACCCAGTCAATGATATTGAACGCCTTCCTTGTCGATCGATCACGGTTAAAGTGAAAAGCAGCGTCTTGCGGTCAACTGGCATTTGCTTCCCAATCAAGTACGGCGACGGCGATACGAGCTTCAAACTGCAGGAAGCCATCAAAAGTGACTTTTCTACCGGCGTCCAGTTGGCTATCGCGGAAGTCCATTATCCCGGAGCAGCTTGAGCCAATGAACCCTCAGCTACGCATCGCCCGCCCCGTGCGCGATCTGGAGCGGTCCGCCGCCATGTATCGGGCAGGACTCGATCTGGAAGAAATCGGACGCTTTGAAAATCACGCTGGATTCGACGGCGTCATGCTGGGCAGGCGCGAAGCGAACTATCATTTTGAACTCACCTTTTGCAGGACGCACGCGGTGGTGCCGACGCCCACTGCGGAGGATCTGGCGGTTTTCTACCTGCCGCAACTGCTGGTCTGGCAGGAGAGTTGCGCCAGAATGCTGCAAGCCGGATTTGCCGAAGTTCGTTCGTTCAATCCGTACTGGGCGGAGCGGGGGCGCACGTTTGCAGATGCCGATGGTTACCGGGTGGTGCTTGAGCAAGCGGCCTGGCCGTGAGGTGTGTCATCAACCGCATGGAGACGCTGCTTTCCCTGCCTCCGCGCGGCCTAATTCATGAATTTAACCTGTTGCCGGCGGCCAAATTAACCACGATCTGGCTGGTTTTGGGCGGAGGCGTTAATACTATGATTTTCAATAAATTTTAGAAACATTTTATGCAGCGCGTTGACGCGGTATTTTATTAAATTATATCAGTAATTTGTCGCGGATACATACAATTTGATCGAATTTTCTAAGCTTGCATTATACTTGACGCTCATCTCGCCAATTGTAAACGTATTCGCGTAAAAAGCGCGCAATTACCTTAGACCGACAGCAAAACCGGCTTGCGAGACTGTCCCCATAAGAAAACAGGGGCGGTCGTATGTTTAAGTCGGTGGCCAAATTGGCCGTGGTTCTTGGAATTGTGACGGGCGGGTATCTGGTTGGGCAATCGCCGACCGAAGCGCAGTCGTTGAAAGCGTCCTACATCGCCGTCGGCGCCTCGGCGCTGGTGCCTTACGGATGGGTGGACTTCTGCAACCGCTATGCGGGCGAATGCGCCACCAAGCCGATGCCGGCGCTCGACGTGAACTTCACGCCGCAATCGTTCAAGGTCATCAAGCGCATCAACGCCTGGGTCAACAGCAACATCAAGGCGAAGGCGGACAACGATCACTGGGGCATGGTCGACCGCTGGGATTATCCGACAGACGGCTACGGCGATTGCGAAGACTTCGTGCTGCTGAAGCGCCGCCTGCTGATGGAAGAAGGATTTCCCCGCCAGGGCCTGCTGGTCACGGTGGTGAAGGATGAGCGCGGCGACGGACATGCCGTGCTGACGGTGAAGACAAACCAGGGTGAATTCATCCTCGACAATCTCGTCGAAGAAGTGAAGCCGTGGTCGAGAGTCCCTTACAAGTTCGTGAAACGTCAATCGCAGAGCGATCCGAACCTGTGGGTCGATATCGGCGAAGAGACATCCGCTCCCCTTGTGGTCTCACGCTGATCCTCGCAATCGAGGCAACTTTCACGGCCGGGCGAGAGCCCGGCCTTTTTCGTTGGATGCGCATGCGGGCAAGATCGGCGGACGTCTCCAACTTGGCTCGCACTAAGTTATTTCCGGTTGATTTCCGAGCGTTGACGATGACGAGGAAAAGGAGGAACCTCGACTGTGGCGAGCCGGACGCAGTCGGCTTTCGCGTGCAGATATGATGGAGGCTTCAATGTCCAAACAGTTCCTCGCCCTTTCGGGCGCATTTGTCGTCGGCTGCTCGCTGTTGGGAGCGGCATCGCCCGCCAGCGCCCAGGCGAATGTGATGAAAGCCTGCGGTGAGAAATACCAGGCCGCCAAGGCCGACAAGACCCTCGGCACCCAGACATGGAATCAGTACCTCGCGGCCTGCCGCAAGGATATGGCGGCGGCGACGCCCGCCGCCGCTTCCGCAGCGCCTGCCGCAGCTCCGGCGAAACCGGCCATGGCTCCCGCGGCTCCCGCCGCCGCCGGCAACGCGGTGTTCCCGACCGCGATCTCGCCGAAGTTCTCGACGCTCTCGGCCGGCAAGCAGCGCCAGCAGACCTGCCTCGAACAGTACAACGCCAACAAGGAAACCAACTCCAACGGCGGCCTGAAATGGATCCAGAAGGGCGGCGGTTACTACAGCCAGTGCAACGCCCGCCTGAAGGGCGCCTGAACGCAACCTGCTTTCCCGGTCCGGCTGCATGGACAGGGATGGGTGGGAAGTTCTATAAATGGCCACATGCGCAAGCGAGTCAGCCTGCGCGTGCGGCCATGTGCCGAAATCCTTCCGTTTGCACAATAAATGCAGGATAATCAGATGCCTGTTCCAGCTACGGCCGTTCAGACTGCGGCCGCCTCGTCCTGTGCCGCCTTGCGGCAAACCATGGTCGACTGTCAGTTGCGGACGTTCGATATCACCGACCGCGCGGTCCTGGACGCCGCTCTCGATATCCCCCGTGAGATCTTTCTGCCCGGCCTGCCGGCCGCCGTGGTCTACAGCGACCGTATTCTGCAGATCGGTACAGCCAGCGGGCACAAACGCTCGATGCTGGCGCCGATGGTCGTCGCGCGGCTCATCCAGGCGGCGGCCTTGACCTCGACCGACCGCGTGCTCGTGGTCGGGGCAGGGACCGGCTATACGGCGGCGCTGATCGGCCGCCTCGCGGCGCAGGTCTATGCGCTCGACAGCGATGCCGAGTTGAGCCGCCTTGCGGCGGAGAATTTCGCCCGCATCGGCGCCGCCAACATCGAGGTTGTGACGGGGCCTCTCGCGGCCGGTCTGCCGCAGCATGCGCCGTTCGATCTCATCGTCATCGACGGTGCGATCGAGGTGCATCCCGATTCGCTGCTGACGCAGTTGCGCGAGGGCGGCCGCCTGACGGCGGTCGTGCATCCCGCCGCCGCGGCGGGACGCCGCGGCAAAGCCACGCTGTTCGAAAAGAACTCAGGTCATATCGGCAATCGCGTGCTCTTCGACGCCGCGGGGGATTTGCTCGAAGGATTTGAAAGAAAGCCCGAATTCAGCTTCTAGTTATTTGCTGGAGTGTCGCATTTTTGCGTCACCTTTAAAAAAACCGGGACAGGAGTGGGGCAGGTGTTCAAAACTTGCCTTCCTGGCGCGCCAATCTGGTATTGAATCGGTAGGAATAATTAACAAGTCCGTAAGCGCAGGTCATTCTGCCTGTCGGTATTTGAAGAGGTCAGTCGTTTGGTTGCGTCGGTTCAACGTTTCGATGGCGCGTCGAAGTTGCGTCAGTGCCCCGCAGATCCACTGGCACGCAATGCCGGTCTGGTTGCAGTCGTGACTCTCGCCGCCGGCATGCTTGCCGCTGGCGGCGCCCAGGCAGAAAGCATTTCCGGCGCGCTGGCGCGCGCCTATGGCAGCAGTCCGGACCTCAACGCCCAGCGGGCTCTGGCCCGCTCGATCGACGAGAACGTTCCCAAGGCCACGTCGGGTTACAGGCCGCAAATTACGGCTACGGGCAGTATCGGTTATCAGGAAAATCGCTCGCGCAATACGGAGCGCGCCCAGCAACTGAACAACGCCGGTACGCTTCTGCTACGTCCCGCCAACACTTACGCCAGCACCATTCCGGGTAATTTTGGTCTCAGCGTCACTCAGAACCTGTGGAACGGCAACCGCACGATCAACGGCGTGCGGCAGGCGGATTCGCAAGTCCTGCAGGCACGCGAGCAATTGCGCCTGAACGAGCAAACGCTGCTCGCCAATGCCGCGGCAGCTTATATGAATGTGCTGCGCGACACCGCGATTCTCAATCTTCGCAACAACAATGTCGACGTGCTGAAAGAGCAGTTGCGGCTGACCCAGGACCGTTTCAAGGTCGGCGAAGTGACGCGCACCGACGTGGCGCAGGCGGAATCGGCGCTGGCCAAGGGCCAGTCGGATGCGTTCGTGGCGCAATCCACTTTGCAGACGAGCCTTGCCGCCTATCGCCAGTTCATCGGCGTTGATGCCAAGAGCCTCGATCCGGCGCGGCCGCTCGAGAAACTGTCGCCGCGCAGCCTGAATGCAGCGCTGATGGAATCGCAGACCGAGCATCCGGCCATTCAGGCGGCGCTGCACAACGTCGATGTCGCAGCGCTGGCGGTGAAGCTGAACGAAGGCACGCTGTATCCGACACTCGGCGTCACCGGTTCGGTCGTGCGCAGCTATGATGCTGCGAACGCGCCCGGCACCCGCGCCATCACCGCTTCGATCATCGGTTCACTCAATGTGCCGATCTATGACGGCGGCGCCAATTATGCGACCATCCGCCAGTCGAAAGAATTGCTCGGCCAGGCACGCTTGCAGGCCGATCTGCAGCGCGACCAGATTCGCGCCGGCGTCGTCTCAGCGTGGGGGCTTTGGGAAAATTCGCGGCGCGTCATCGATGCGCAACAGGTTGCGGTTCGCGCCGCCGAAATCGCGCTCAACGGCGTGCGCGAAGAAGCCAAGGTCGGGCAGCGCACCACGGTCGAAGTGCTCAATCAGCAGCAATTGCTGTTGCAGACACGCGTCGATCTCGTCTCCGCCCAGCGCGACCGCGTCGTCAATTCCTATGCCCTGGTTGCGGCTGTCGGACGGCTGTCGGCCTCTACCCTGGGCCTGAGGGTCGACCGCTACGATCCCACCATTCACTACGACCAGGTGAAGGATAAGTGGATCGGACTGCAGACGCCGGACGGACGGTAGACCAAAGAAGAGCCCTCATCCTGGCGTCAGGCCGCAACCGTTCTTCACACGTCCCGTCCTTCGAGACGCGACGCAAGCATCGCTCCTCGGGATGAGGGCTTCCGGGAGTTCGGAAGCAAGAGCTCTCGCCGTATATCTTGACCACTTGCCGAGAGTCATTCCGCGGCTCAATCTGTCGCAGAAGCGAATCATCTGTGAGTCGCGCGCGGCGCGCTGCGGTTTGAACTGCGCTTCGGCGTGCAGACCATGTAGTAATGCTTGCCAAGCAGTCGACAGCAATGAAAGCGGCATAGGCCATGAATGCGATTCCCGCCCCGCAGGGCGCTTCCACATCTCCGGTCTCCAAGTCCAGCGATCCCTCGATGGAGGAAATCCTGGCGTCGATCCGCCGAATCATCGCCGACGACCAGGTTCTGCCTTTGACGCCGCGTCCGGTGCGGCCGACCCTTGTCGAGGCGAACCCGCCGAAGGCCGAGCCGGCGGTCGAGGCGGAGCCGGTGAATGCTGCGCGGGCGGCTGCGGCCGCCGAGCCCGCGGCGGAAGCTGCGCCGGCGTGGATGGAAGGAAAGCCCGAATCGGCCTTGCGTCCCTCGCTGGTCGAAAGCGCCTTCGTGGCGCCGAAATTTCCGCCGCCGCGCGAAACCATTGCCGAGCCGCCGCGCCCCAGGCCATCCTCCGAGGCCCGGGCCGTTGAAACCCGCGCCCCCGCAACCCGCCCCGTCGAAACCTGTGCGGTCGAGACGCGGCCGGTCGAACCCCGCAAAGCTGCCGAAGAACCGTCGGCTCTGCTGTCGGCATCGGCCAATGCCAGCATTGCCTCTTCCTTCCAGTCGCTGGCGCAGACCATGCTGTTCAAGGACAAGGACGTGATGGAGGATATGGCCCGCGACATGCTGCGGCCGATGCTCAAGCAATGGCTCGACGACAATCTGCCGACCATGGTCGAGCGGCTGGTGCGTGCCGAAATCGAGCGCGTCGCCCGCGGCGGGCGCTGACCGGGCGCGCCAAACCGAGGGCGCCAAATAGGAAGGCCTGGGCCTTCCGGTGCCTTCGAACCGGCTCTTTCTGTTGACATTCTGGCGTGCGCCGGTTTTCTGGCGGCTCGTCCGTGCGGTCGCGTGTGAGGCACGTTTTCCGATTCATTTGAATCGGATAGGCGGGTTTCTTCACGCTGATTGGCATTTGTTTCGGCCGACGTGCTCTTGAAGATGATGGAAAAGACGTTCCGATGATGGAAAAGACCTTCGACCCCGCTGCAGTCGAAAGCCGTATCGCGAAACTCTGGGACGATGCCCAGGCCTTCCGGGCGGGGCGCCCCGAACGCGTGGACGCGCCGCCTTATTCCATCGTCATTCCGCCGCCCAATGTCACCGGGTCGCTGCACATGGGCCATGCGTTCAACAACACGCTGCAGGACATTCTGGCGCGCTTCGAGCGGATGCGCGGCAAGGACGTGCTGTGGCAGCCGGGCACCGACCATGCGGGTATCGCCACGCAGATGGTGGTCGAGCGCCAGTTGGCGGAGCGCCAGCAGCCCGGCCGCCGCGAGATGGGGCGCGAGGCATTTCTCGCGCGCGTCTGGGAGTGGAAGGCTGAATCCGGCGGCACGATCGTCAACCAGTTGAAGCGTATCGGCGCCTCCTGCGACTGGAGCCGCGAGCGCTTCACGATGGACGAGGGCCTGTCCAAGGCGGTGCTGAAGGTCTTC
The DNA here is from genome assembly GCA_029222685.1 of Terripilifer ovatus. Taxonomy (GTDB): domain Bacteria; phylum Pseudomonadota; class Alphaproteobacteria; order Rhizobiales; family Beijerinckiaceae; genus Terripilifer; species Terripilifer ovatus. The sequence continues at coordinate 107,378 of JARHVB010000083.1, forward strand.
GTTGAACTGCACCGCCAGGGGCTCATCTACAAGGACAAGCGGCTGGTCAACTGGGACCCGCAATTGCTGACCGCGATTTCCGACATCGAGGTGCAGCAGATCGAGGTGAAGGGCCATCTCTGGTATTTCAATTATCCGCTGCAAGGCGAGATCTACGATCCGGAAAACGCCGATACGTTCATCACGGTCGCCACGACGCGGCCGGAAACCATGCTGGGCGATGTGGCCGTTGCCGTGCATCCGGAGAACGAGCGGCTGAAACATCTCATTGGCCGCAATGCGGTGCTGCCGCTGGTCGGGCGCATCATCCCGATCGTCGGCGACGACTATGCCGATCCCGAGAAGGGCACGGGCGCGGTGAAGATCACCCCGGCTCACGACTTCAACGATTTCGAGGTCGGGCGGCGGCATAACCTGCTGCCGATCAATATTCTCGACCAGGAGGCAAAGCTTCTCCTCCAGGGCAACGCCGATTTCCTCGAGGGCGCCGCTGCCGGCGCCGATCTCGATGCCGTGCTGGCGATGGACGGCGCCGAGCGCTTTGCCGCACGCAAGCAGATCGTCGCGATGATGGAAGCGCGCAATCTCTGCCCAAAGATCGAGCCCAACGTTCACACCGTCCCCCATGGCGACCGCTCCGGCGTCGTCATCGAGCCCTGGCTCACCGATCAGTGGTATGTCGACGCCAAGACATTGGCGCAGCCCGCGCTTGCCGCCGTGCGCGACGGCCGCACCAGGTTCGTGCCGAAGAATTACGAGAAGACCTATTTCGACTGGCTGGAGAACATCCAGCCCTGGTGCATCTCACGACAATTGTGGTGGGGCCATCAGATCCCGGCCTGGTATTCGGCCTGGGGCGGCGTCTATGTGGAAGAGAGCGAGGAAGAGGCGGTCGCCGCCGCGCTCGCCGATGCGGTGACGCGCGAGGTCTATGACGATGTCGAGGCCGGTCGCATCGCCCAGGATCCCGACCAGTGGAAGCTGCTGCTCACCCGCGACGAAGACGTGCTCGACACCTGGTTCTCCTCAGCGCTGTGGCCGTTCTCCACCTTGGGCTGGCCGGAAGACAAGGATCCGGCGCTGAAGCGTTTCTATCCGACCAGCGTGCTTGTCACCGGCTTCGACATCATCTTCTTCTGGGTTGCCCGGATGATGATGATGGGCCTGCACTTCATGGGCGAAATTCCTTTTCACGACATCTACATGCACGCCCTCGTCCGTGACGAGAAGGGCGCCAAGATGTCGAAGTCGAAGGGCAATGTCATCGATCCGCTGAACCTGATCGACACCTATGGCGCCGATGCCCTGCGCTTCACCCTGGCGGCGATGGCGGTCCAGGGACGCGACATCAAACTGTCGACCCAGAGAGTCGAAGGCTATCGCAATTTCGCGACCAAGCTGTGGAACGCCTCGCGTTTCGCCGAGATGAATGGCTGCGTGCGCACGGCAGGCTTCGATCCGGCGGATGTTAAAGAAACGCTGAACAAGTGGATCGTCGGCGAGTTGGCGCAGGCATCGGCCGAGGTCACCGCTGCCATCGAAGCCTATAAGTTCAATGAGGCGGCGGCGGCGGCTTATCGCTTCGTCTGGAACATTTTCTGTGACTGGTACGTGGAGCTGAGCAAGCCCGTCCTGCAGGGCGATGAGGACGGTCCGGCGAAAGCCGAGACGCGCGCCACCACCGCGTTCCTGATCGACGAGATCGCCAAACTGCTGCATCCGTTCATGCCATTCATCACGGAGGAACTCTGGGCGATCAAGGGTGAGGACGGGCCGCAGCGCGAGAGCATTCTGGCGCTGGCGCCCTGGCCGGATTTTAGCGGGCTGGAAAACCCTGCGGCAGAAGCGGAACTTGGCTTCGTCGTCGACCTTATCTCGGAAATCAGATCCGTGCGTTCGGAGATGAACGTGCCTGCCGGCGCGCAGATGCCGCTCGTGCTTGTCGGCGTCGATGCGGACGTCCGCCGCAGGGCGGGCTTATGGGATGCGACGATCAAGCGGCTGGCGCGGGCCTCCGATATTTCCTTCGCCGACGTGGCGCCGCCGGAATCGGCGCAGATGATCGTGCGCGGCACCGTCGCGGCCTTGCCGCTCGCCGGCGTGGTCGACATCGCCGCCGAGAAGACACGGCTGATGAAGGAGATCGCCAAGGAGGAAGGCGAGGTCCGCAAGGTCGACGCCAAACTCAACAACGCCGATTTCGTCCGCCGTGCGCCTGAAGAGGTGGTCGAGGAAAATCGCGAGCGGCGTGAAGATGCGCTGTCGCGCATCGGCAAGCTGACGGCGGCGCTGGAGCGGCTGCAGTAGGCGGGTAAGCAAGCGGTCAAGTTGACTTTCCCGTTGCGGCCATCTCTGATGACCGCAACAGACGGGGGAGGAGACTATGGGCGGACGCATTCGCTTGCTGGCTTGCGCGGCAATCGGCATGTGGGGAGGCGCGCCCGCGAAGGCCGATCCCGTTGCCGACTTCTACAAGAACCACCCCATAGAACTGTTGATCGGCGCCACGACGGGCAACGACTTCGACATGCGCGGCCGCATGCTGGCCCGTTACATGGGTCAGCACATTCCCGGCCATCCTAACATCATCGTGCGCAACATGCCGGGCGGGGGCGGCATCGTCGCCATGAATCACATGGCCACGCGGGCGGCCCGCGACGGCACGACGCTGCATATGATGTTCCCGAACATGGGACCGCTGCAGGCCACGGACGAGCCCGGTATCGCCTTCGACGTGCGGCAATTCTATTTCATCGGCAATACAACAGACAGCCAGAACGTCATGAGCACCTGGCATACGAGCGGCGTGAAGACGATCGAGGACGCCAAACATAAGGAAGTGGTGCTTGGCGCTACCCCTGGTAACACCGGCATCTATTACGCTCGGGCGCTCAACCAGATGATCGGCACCAAGTTCAAGCTGATCTCCGGCTATCCGGGCGGCAACGAGATCAACCTTGCCATGGAGCGCGGCGAGATCGACGGCCGGGCATCGATCACCTATGCGTCCTGGAAGTCGACGAAGCCGCAATGGCTCGCCGATGGCCTGGTGGTCCATCTCGTACAGGTCGGCCATAAGCGCCATCCGGAGCTGCCGCAGCTGCCGCTACTGCACGAACTGGCGACCAACGCGGAAGACCGCCAGCTGCTGGAATTTCTCTCCGCCAGCGTCTCCATCGCGCGGGCGGTCGTGGCGACACCCGGTGTCCCGGCGGAACGCGTGTCTGCGCTGCGGCGCGCCTTTGACGCCACCATCTCGTCGCCTGAACTGCTGGCCGAGGCCTCCAGGCAGAATATGGACATCAGTCCGCTGACGGGCGAAGAGACGCAAGCCATTTCGGACGCGATCGTGAACTCGCCGCCGAAGGTGATCGAACGGGCCAAGGCCATCATGAATAATTGAAGGCCCGGCATCTGCAACGCAGCCGATGTCCGGCACGCGCTCGCCCGTAGCGGCATCGATTGCGGCCTGGCCGAACAGCACCATCATGGCATCGAGCCGGGCTCATATCCTTCCTTGTTCTGATCCGTTCTTAACTAGAGCATTTTCGAGCGAAGTGGCTGCCGGTTCGCGTGAAGAAAATGCGTCAAAACAAAAACCTAGAGCTCGGTTCTGATTCCATCAGAACCGAGCTCTAGGCTATCCGCCCGCGTAGTCGTTGCCACCGTGCGCGGCCATGAACATGGCGACGGCCGACCGGCAATAGGATTCGATTTCGTTGTCGTCCTCTGCTCTCGCCTGATCGAAGCGTGCGATCATCAGAAGATCGGAGCCTTTGAAAAGCGCGGCAAACAAGCGGGCGGACCGGAGAGGATCGGGCACGTTCAGAAGCGCCTTCGCGTGCAACTGACGCAACAGGGTCTCGATCTGGGCGACGACATAGGCGGGGCCGGCTTCGAAATGGAGCTTGCTTAACGAGTTTTGACTCGTCTTGTCGGCCATGACCATGGCTTCGACACTGCGGACGTCTGATCTCAACAACGTGCGAAGCAGTAATGTTCCCACCGCCATGAGCTGATCTTCGACCGAACCGTAGACGCCTTCAAGAAGGGCCAGTGGTGCAAACAACTGATGGCAGCCGGCCGCCATGGCCGCGCTGAACAGCGCCTCCTTGTTCTCGAAGTGCCGATAGATGCTGAGCTTGGATATCTTCGCGCGCTGGGCGACCTTGTCCAATGTCGTCGCTTGAAAACCCAACTCCAAAAAGAGTTCGCGCGCGGCATCGATGATCGTTTGGCCAAGCGCCTCGTTGGCGGGCCGGCCGCGCCGGACCTGGCTAATTTCGGTCACGATAATTCCAGTCCTTGACAGTATCCTAATTCTTACATTACGATACCATGGAGTATCTAAAATTCGCAAGCGCATTCGTCGGACGATCGCCGACCTGAAACACGAGAGTCCATGCAACGACGAACCCTGCTGAAGCTGGCCGCGACGCTTTCCGCCATCGGCATCGGCCGGGCCCAGGCCAGCCCATCCCCCTCCATCCACAACAAGGAGCCCATCACCATGGATGACGTCATCATCATCGGCGGCAGCTTTGCCGGTCTCGCCGGCGCGCTGCAACTCGGCCGTGCCCGCCGCAAAGTCACCGTTCTCGATACTGGCCTGCAGCGCAATCGCTTCGCCGGCCGCTCGCACGGTGTGCTCGGCCACGATGACAAGCCACCATCGGCCATCCTGACCGAGGCGCGGCAGCAACTCGCGCGCTATCCTGCGATCAAAATGGTCAATGCCCGCGCCGACAACATCTCCGGTACCATCGACAATTTCTCCGTCCTCACTGGCGACGGCGAAATCCGAAGTGCGCGCCGCGTGATCCTGAGCTACGGCGTTGTTGACCAGATGCCTGATGTTTCGGGCTATGCTGAAAACTGGGGCACATCCGTCATCCCGTGCCCCTATTGCGACGGCTTTGAAGTCGCCGGCCAGCATTGGGGCCTTGTCTGGTCGGGTCCGCAGTCGATGAATCAGGTCAGGCTGTTTCACGATTGGACCGACAGGCTGACGGTCTTCGCCGATGGTCACGACATCACGCCCGAAATCCGGGCCGATCTGGCGGGCCGCCGGGTACCTCTCGTTGATGGCCGGATCACCGAGATCGCCCGTCACGGGAGCCATGGTGCCACCATCAAGATCGATACCGGCCCCGATGTCGCAGTCGATATCCTGTTCGCGCATCCGCGTACCAAGCCGTCCGCAAGCTTGCATGACACACTGGG